>NZ_JAIZZN010000096.1 GCF_020443565.1 Clostridium sp. CS001 | reverse complement strand
AAAAATATTTATGATTAGGTAAATCTTATTGAACCGCCAAGTACCGAACGGTATGCTTGGTGGTGTGAGAGGTCGCTGAATAAATTAATTATTCAGCTCCTACTCGATTTTTTCAATAATTACCTACATATGAAAGGTATATTATGAATTTATGTGGGTATACTAATCCTAGTGTGTCAGCATAAGAAAAACTTAATATTTAGAAGTATTATAGAGAATGTACTGTGTGAGTGGATTAGCAGGGTGAAATTATAAAAAACACAATATTCATAGATGGTAAGATACTACTTGTCGCTGATGATTAGCGGTGATTAAGTAATAAAGCGTAAGAAAAATAATAAATGAATAAATTAAAAAAAGTGTTGACAAAACGAGAAATACCTAGTATAATAGTAGAAGTCATCACATGATGACGAAACAAATTGGTCTTTGAAAATTAAACAGAGAAATAGGTAAAGAAACGAAATAATATTTCGTTAAACCAGTTAATTACTTTAGCAAAAAGTAATTCTTAGTTTTAAGACTA
>NZ_JAIZZN010000095.1 GCF_020443565.1 Clostridium sp. CS001 | reverse complement strand
AAAGAATTAGATATTAAAACAATGAAATATCCTACGCCTGCACAATATAAGACTGAGTTTGAGTGGTTGAAAGAAGTGGATAGTTTAGCACTTGCTAATGCTCAAATGAATTTAGATAAAGCGTACAAGAACTTCTTTAGAGATAAAACAATAGGATTTCCGAGGTTCAAGAAAAAAACCAATACTAATAATTACACAACTAATAATCAAAATGGTACTGTATATATTGAAAATAAATATATCAAAGTACCTAAATTAAAGTCTATGATTAAGATAGAACAACATAGAGAGTTTGCAGGGATAATAAAGTCTTGTACTATATCACAAGTTCCAAGTGGCAAATATTATATATCTATTTTAGTCGATACTGAAAACATTCAATTACCTAAAGTAGACAATAGAATAGGTGTGGATTTGGGCATTAAAGAATTTGCAATAACGAGTGACGGAGATTTTTTCAGCAATCCCAAGCACTTAAAGAAATCAGAAAAAAGGTTAGCTAAACTTCAAAAGGACTTATCAAGAAA
>NZ_JAIZZN010000094.1 GCF_020443565.1 Clostridium sp. CS001 | reverse complement strand
TAACCGTAAGGAGCCAGCGGCCGAAGGTGGGATTAGTGATTGGGGTGAAGTCGTAACAAGGTAGCCGTAGGAGAACCTGCGGCTGGATCACCTCCTTTCTAGGGAGTCGGTGCAAAGACTTCGGTCTTTGCAACAGAAGAATTTAATTATTCTTCAGACTAAAACATCTATCGTAATTAATCGTACCTACTTCTCTGTTTAATTTTGAGAGACTAAGTTTAGTTAACTCTTAGGGGTTAGCTAATATGTAGTTTTTCTTAAATGTTCTTTGAAAATTGCACAGTGATAAAGTTGTTTTAAAGGTTAAAACCACGTAAGTGGTGATAATGATTTAATACAATTTCGCAAAATTAAAAAGGTATCTATTAATTTAGGTAACTATATCTATGTAAATAGATGAAGTGTCTGTGAAAACAGACAAGAATAAAGGTCAAGCTACAAAGGGCGCATGGCGAATGCCTTGGCACTAGGAGCCGAAGAAGGACGCGTTAAGCTGCGATAAGCTTTGGGTAGGCGCAAATAGCCTGTGATCCAG
>NZ_JAIZZN010000093.1 GCF_020443565.1 Clostridium sp. CS001 | reverse complement strand
GGATTTTAGAATTTGAATCAAAATATAAATGTGAAGTTACTCGTTTAAATAACAACCAAGCAATATTGGTATTAGGTGATAAAGTAGAAAAGATAGGTTGATTAACAATCTCTATAAAAGACCTACTAAATCAATTCTTTAGTTAGTAGGCATTAGTAAGAAGTGCGAACTGAAGAGTATAAATATAAGGTGGTGCAAAACATGAAAGTAAGAAAAACGGTTAAAGAGGATATTGACCTCCTCATAAAGATTCGTATGGAATACCTGTTTGCAGAAAAAGGTGTGTATTCTTCGGAAGAAGTGCAAGATATTAGAACAAAGTTAGAAGAATATTTTACTCAACACCTTAACAAAGGATTTATTGCTATCATTGCCGAGAATGAAAATGAAGTATTAGCAACTGCATTTATGTCAATCGTGGAAAGACCTCCGCTAATAGCGTTTTCATCATATCTTGTCGGTACGGTATACAATGTTTTTACATACCCTCAATATAGAGGAAAAGGCATTGCAACGAAAGTTATGACTGAACTTTTATCGGAAGCAA
>NZ_JAIZZN010000092.1 GCF_020443565.1 Clostridium sp. CS001 | reverse complement strand
TTTTTTGAAGCAGCCTTTCGGCTCTTAAAGAAAATGAACGACCAGCTTCAAAAAAATCTGAAATTCTTCTAACAACACCTGTTTTTTTATTAGGAAGCTTCTTGTTTTTACTGGGTGTCTTAATTTTAGAAGGTTTCTTCTTATAAGAATATGTTTTTTTTAGTTTAATTCTGTCGGCAGACAGGTTAGATAGCCATAATCTAGATATAAAATCATAATGAGCACCAAGTGATGGGACATAATTTTCAGTGCAGCCAATACACGTTGCAAATAGCTTACTGGCATGAAGCTTTTTAACCCAGTTAGTGATACTTGTTTCCTTTTTAAAAAACATTAAAGAGAATGAACGAAAGATTTCAGGTTGAAAGGTTGCGGGTCTACCAGTATTGGAGTAATAAGGTTTTAATATCTCGCTAAGAATATCTAAGTCTAGGCAATACAACTTAGATATAGAAGATTCAAGTTCTATAATTTCTTTAGTGAAATCTTTATAGAAACATGAGAGATTTGAAATAATAAATTGTTGATAATCAGCATGAGAGGTCCAACTT
>NZ_JAIZZN010000091.1 GCF_020443565.1 Clostridium sp. CS001 | reverse complement strand
GTAAGAAAGTGTGAAGTAGAGTTTATATTTTACGTATCAAATAAACAGTTCCAAAATAAAACTAAAAATAATATAATGGAGGAATTTTATGAAATCTACTGAATTGTACAATCAATTAGAAAAGGATTTTATATTTAAAGAGTTGATAGATGATTGGGCGGGATACATGCATGAACTTGAAGAGTATCTTTCTACTAATTTCAAAGAAAGAAGCATGGGATTAGTATGCGATTTTTCGGATGAAATTAATAAGGTTTACTCTGCTGTGTTTCCTACGCAAGAAGTTATGCAGAAAATTGTTGATGAAGGAGAAACAGATGCAATGCTATTTTTACATCACCCTTCAATCTGGGATATTAGAAATCCGATACCCTTTTATCAGATGGATAAAGCCCTATTAGAAAAGTTTCGGGAAAATAGAGTATCTATTTATAATTTACATGTGCCATTAGATAACTTTAGTGAGTATTCAACAAGCAGAACTTTGGCTGATGCATTAGATGTTGAAATAGAAAAGCCATTTGCAAAGTATCGTGGTGCTTTATGTGGTGTTATTGGGAAGAC
>NZ_JAIZZN010000090.1 GCF_020443565.1 Clostridium sp. CS001 | reverse complement strand
TCTATTACAAGATCTTCGATATATTTTTTATATGGAAATTTAGCTATTCTAATTCTATTTTGTTTATTACTTTCATTTCTTAAAATCTGTTCTTTTATCAACAACTTGTAAAGAAATTCTTCATAGGTTACACCATTAATGCAAGCGTCTTTTGCACATTCTTCAAAATTGCTTTTTACACCTGGAAGTTTAAGTTCTATAGTTAATTCCTCGATATCTTTATATAATTTCTTTTTATCATTCATATTATTGTCACCTCATTGTTAAAGCCTTCCGTTGAAATAGGTATTAGAAATTTATACGAATCCAACAAATTTTTAGATTCAGTTTCATTACTTGAATTAATGTGAGGAACTTTATTTTCAACAAAATTATCATAATCTCTATTACAAATAAATTTTATTTTCTCAGTTGTTATATCTAAGGGATTTATTTTATTTAGCAAATCTATAGCCTTTTGAACCGTAGAAATATTACTTTCACCTATGAACAAAAGTAACTCTATAAAATCTTTTTCTTTTTTGCTATAATAGGTATCGTAGATACTTTGGATTCTAGGGTCTGCTTG
>NZ_JAIZZN010000089.1 GCF_020443565.1 Clostridium sp. CS001 | reverse complement strand
TTAAAGAATATGAATTGACAAAACAAGAGATTTTAAACTTTGAAGGACAAATTGAAGATATAAGGGAACTTCAGAGTATTATTGTTGAGAGACCTAAATATAAGTGTTTAAACAGAAAAAAGAAAAAATTAACTTATGAAATTATAGATAAGATAAATGGGTATATTGAAGAAAACCAACAAAAACGTAATGCCGGTAGGCATAAGCAGCAAAAGAAAAAAATTGATATATATGAAGCGTTAAGGGAAGAAGATTACGATATAAGTTATCCAACTGTTAGTAACTATATAAATAAATTTCTTAGAAATGGAGCTGAAGCATTTATAAAATCAGAATATACCCTTGGAGACATTTGTGAATTTGATTGGGGGGAAGTTAAGTTAACTATTAATAATGTTGATAGAAAGGTTCAAATGGCTGTATTTACATCTGCAAAAGGTAATTATAGATATGCACAGCTATTTTCCAAACAAAATTCAGAATGTTTCCAAGAATCACATGCTTTATTTTTTGAACATATAGGACAAGTATATAGAACAATTGTTTACGATAATATGAAAGTTGCAGTAAAGAAATTTGTAGGGCC
>NZ_JAIZZN010000088.1 GCF_020443565.1 Clostridium sp. CS001 | reverse complement strand
AATCGAGTAGGAGCTGAATAATTAATTTATTCAGCGACCTCTCACACCACCAAGCATACCGTTCGGTACTTGGCGGTTCAATAAGATTTACCTAATCATAAATATTTTTCAGTTAATGTTATAAACCCTTTTTCTTTAAGGTATTTATTAGTTAGTGTTATTGCTAAAATGGGGCTGTTGGATATTCTCCAATAGCCTTTTCTTGTATTCGCATATTCCCAAGCTTTGTATTCATTAATACCAAGCCTTTTGAGATTATCATGCTTTGTTTTAATTCTTTTCCATTGTTTCCAATAGCATAAGCGAATTCTACGTCTTAGCCACTCATCTAAGGTTTTAAGTGTACTTTTCATATCTGCTAATTTAAAATAGTTTACCCATCCAACTATAACTTGTCTAAGTTTAATTGCACGAAGTTCCATACTCATAGCATTACTTCTTCCTGTTATTTCTTTAAGTTTATCCTTAAGTTTTTTAACAGAGTTTGGGTGTACCCTTATTCCCATTTCACCTTTCTTTCGATAAAATGTAAATCCTAAATACTTCAACTTCCACGGTCTATCGACCTTGCTCTTGTCTTTATTGAC
>NZ_JAIZZN010000087.1 GCF_020443565.1 Clostridium sp. CS001 | reverse complement strand
TATAAATACAATGCTTCAATATATACCAAGGGGGTTTCTTTTTTAAATAATGAAATTCTGAGAATGAGCGAGATATCGAGAGTAATTTATAATATAGAGAGGAAGGAAAAAATGGCGAATATATTGAAATACACGAAAAAACAATTAGAGAAAACACTGAAAGATTTCGTAAAGAAGGAAAACATAGTTTCAAATGACGTATCTGAATGGATAAGAATCATAAATGATTTCATATATGATTTTGAATTAAGATCTGAGATTAATGAAGAAGATAAACTTTCAATAACAACCAATAAGGAAGAGCAAGTTGTTATTGAAAAAATGATGTTTGCATTAGACGGTTCAAAAGTTTCCTTGAATTATATTTTTGATGGTAATATTACGTATGTAGAAGAGGATGTTTAATTAGGGACATTCAAGCAAATGGCAAAAGCGGTGAGTCTTCATCAAAGACGCGATAAAAACATATGCCGTAAATTAACAAAAACCCCTTAATCATTCTGTTAATATGCCTAAATGAACAATTGAGAGCTATAGCTGCTCTCTTTTTATTGCCATCCGTTTCTATTAGTCTTTTTATAGTAGAGTACTTATGTATTTCTTCCATATTTAAATTCACCTTTCTCATTATCAGCACCTCATTTCTAGTCATGAGGTTTATTATACAATGTTTTAATATTTGGGACATAATCAAATGTGGTATATTAAGACATTATCATA
>NZ_JAIZZN010000086.1 GCF_020443565.1 Clostridium sp. CS001 | reverse complement strand
CTTACCTGGGGAGATCTTAGGTATATGTTATAGAAATGAATTTTGAAATAACAACCTTTACAGTGATGTAAAGCTGAAATCTAAGAAGTCAGCAGAGGTCATAGTAGCAGAAGGGTCATGAACCTTCGGTGAAGGACTGAACGATAGGAGGTTTTGAAATTTTGAACAACACAAAGAAGTGTGCTAACAGCAGACAACTTCATAATGAAGGTTACCTACAAAAGGATAGAGTGGAACTCGAAGAGTATGTAGGAGCGCCTAGCATTTCATTGACGTTAGAAAAACAACAAGACGCCAAAAATAAATACACCAATGGACTGTTTGAAAGGATTATTGACAGAAACAACTTAAATGAAGCATTTAAGAGGGTTAAAGCCAATAAAGGTAGTCATGGAGTTGATGGTATGAAAGTAGATGAACTTCTACAATACCTAAAAGAAAATGGCGCCAGCCTTCGGCAATCACTATTGGAAGGTAAGTATAAACCCAACCCAGTAAGGCGTGTAGAAATACCAAAGTCTGATGGAAAGAAACGACCACTAGGAATACCAACAGCTGTAGACCGAGTAATACAACAAGCTATCGCTCAAGTCTTAAGTCCAATATTTGAAGAGAAATTTTCAGACAATAGTTATGGGTTTAGACCAAACAGGAGTGCACACCAAGCAATTTTGAAATGCAAAGAATACATGGATAAAGGTTACAAATGGGCAGTAGATATTGA
>NZ_JAIZZN010000085.1 GCF_020443565.1 Clostridium sp. CS001 | reverse complement strand
ATTGTATTTATATGGGCATAGATAGGTGACCTAAAGAGAACTATGCTCTTTTGTTAAATTATGGCTACGATGGATGTCCGCATTATCTCTGGTAACTTACCCTTCCATGTCTCACAGGATCTATGTCCTAAATTCCTTCGTTCAGTCTATCCAAGAGGCGGATGTCAGTATGTGCTCCTATACCGGGTCTATGCCCTTATGGAAAAATTTAAACCTGACTAATCCCAGTTTCTTTTTTCAACGATCTATTTAAAAATGAGAACCTTTTTTAAGTTTTCCACAATTATTGGCTGAAGAATCAGCTATAGAGTTGCTGTGGATTATTTCAAATATTACTAAACAGAAATGGCTTGTGGATAACTAACTTAAGCTACTTTGCGTTGTAAGTTAAATCCTGTATCTCTTATTAATTTTTGTGGATTATATTCAACTTTTTTAGTTATTACAGTAAAAAATATTCTTATAAGCTTACAGCATAGCAAAACCAATGATTGCTTTTTCTTTAATGGATTATCTTCTCTAGTTGTATAATATTCATGTAACATCTTAAATTCATCATTTTTAGATACTAATGGCATTATTACACGGAATAAAAGCGCTCTAAGCCTTGCTCTTCCTCTTTTACTGATACTCGTCTTGCCTTTATGTTTACCCGAACTACTTTCAACTAGATTTAAACCTGCAAGCTTTTGAATTTGGCTTGGATGTGTAAATCTTTTTATATCACCAACTTCAGCAATGAA
>NZ_JAIZZN010000084.1 GCF_020443565.1 Clostridium sp. CS001 | reverse complement strand
AAAGATGCGTCTAAGCTGTAAGTACAGATTATGCTCATATCCTCGCCAATATATATGAATTTATATCGCGATAAGTGTTTTCAATTCATTTATAAAACGACAGACATGAAATCCATCACATACAGAATGATGAACTTGTATTGCTAAAGGTAAGATGTATTTGTCATTTTCTTTATAATACTTACCTATCGTGAAAATTGGCAACAAATAATCATACCCCTTTTGTAAATTCAAGTTAAACCCCTCGAAGGTTTCCCACGGAATCATCGAAACGGAAAAGGTATTGTTTGGAGTATTTGGCTTTGCTTCCATTCGCTTCATAGAACCAAATTCCTTAATATCTTTTTGATATTCTCCGTAAAATGTTTCATAATCAGCAAAATATTCTGTCCATATATTAGAGAATGTTTCAGTATCTTTGTGAAATACCGTATAACATGGACTTAGCTCATCAAAAACACCTAATTTCCCATTATTGTTTAATGCTGTTCTAAATTCGCTATGATTATTAATTACTTTTGATAAGAGATAGAGCATTTTTGGATATAATTTTTGATTAGCTTCTTTTATTTTTGTAATATCAAGTTTTACTGTCATGCTGTATGTGCAAGGAACTGTTGAAAAATAATGTTCGAAAATTTCTTTTCTTTGCCATTTTTCTTTCTCTATTAGTTTAAAATTCATAATGTTATTCTCCTTTGAAATTACTACTTATTCAATTTTTAATTCGTACTTTACTACAA
>NZ_JAIZZN010000083.1 GCF_020443565.1 Clostridium sp. CS001 | reverse complement strand
TTCAGAATGTTTCCAAGAATCACATGCTTTATTTTTTGAACATATAGGACAAGTATATAGAACAATTGTTTACGATAATATGAAAGTTGCAGTAAAGAAATTTGTAGGGCCAACTGAGAAAGAACCTACAGAAGCATTACTTAAAATGTCCATATATTATGGCTTTGACTTTAGATTTTGCAATGTTAGATCAGGTAATGAAAAAGGTCATGTTGAGCGAAGTGTAGAGGTGGTAAGGCGTAAGGCGTTCTGTAAAAATGATAACTTTAAATCGTTAGAAGAAGCTAATGAATACATTATGGAAACGTGTAATAAATTGAATGACATACCTCAGAAATTAAGAAATATGAAGACTGCAAAAGAAATTCTTAATGAAGAAAGAACCCATATGGGACCTTATATAGCAAAACTTGATACAGCAAGAATAGAAGAGCCTAGAGTAGATAAATATTCAACGTTTTCAGTAAATACCTGCCGGTATTCTGTACCAGATATGTACGTCGGAAAAAGAATATTCATAAAAATATATTCAAATGATATTGTTTGTTTTAGTGAGGGTAAAAAAATAGCTTGCCATGAAAGGAAGCTAGGGTTTTATGAATGGTCGATTAAATTAGAACATTATCTTAATACCTTTAAAAGAAAACCAGGATCATTAGCTTCAAGCACTGCAATGCTACAAGCAGACCCTAGAATCCAAAGTATCTACGATACCTATTATAGCAAAAAAGAAAAAGATTTTATAGAGTTACTTTTGTTCATAGGTGAAAGTAATATTTCTACGGTTCAA
>NZ_JAIZZN010000082.1 GCF_020443565.1 Clostridium sp. CS001 | reverse complement strand
TTGAACCGTAGAAATATTACTTTCACCTATGAACAAAAGTAACTCTATAAAATCTTTTTCTTTTTTGCTATAATAGGTATCGTAGATACTTTGGATTCTAGGGTCTGCTTGGAGCATTGCAGTGCTTGAAGCTAATGATCCTGGTTTTCTTTTAAAGGTATTAAGATAATGTTCTAGTTTAATGGACCATTCATAAAATCCTAGCTTCCTTTCATGGCAAGCTATTTTTTTACCCTCACTAAAACAAACAATATCATTTGAATATATTTTTATGAATATTCTTTTTCCAACGTACATATCTGGTACAGAATACCGGCAGGTATTTACTGAAAACGTTGAATATTTATCTACTCTAGGCTCTTCTATTCTTGCTGTATCAAGTTTTGCTATATAAGGCCCCATATGGGTTCTTTCCTCATTAAGAATTTCTTTTGCAGTCTTCATATTTCTTAATTTCTGAGGTATGTCATTCAATTTATTACACGTTTCCATAATGTATTCATTAGCCTCTTCTAACGACTTAAAGTTATCATTTTTACAGAATGCCTTACGCCTTATCACCTCTACACTTCGCTCAACATGACCTTTTTCATTACCTGATCTAACATTGCAAAATCTAAAGTCAAAACCATAATATATGGACATTTTAAGTAATGCTTCTGTAGGTTCTTTCTCAGTCGGCCCTACAAATTTCTTTACTGCAACTTTCATATTATCGTAAACAATTGTTCTATATACTTGTCCTATATGTTCAAAAAATAAAGCATGTGATTCTTGGAAACATTCTGAA
>NZ_JAIZZN010000081.1 GCF_020443565.1 Clostridium sp. CS001 | reverse complement strand
ATTATGGCATGAAGGTAACACCCCTTCCCATACCGAACAGGTAGGTTAAGCTTCAATGCGCCAATGGTACTGCAGGGGTAGCCTTGTGGGAGAGTAGGTTGTCGCCAGGTACACATGGATCTTTAGCTCAGCTGGTTAGAGCAATCGGCTCATAACCGATCGGTCCGGGGTTCGAGTCCCTGAAGGTCCACCAAAAAACAGTCCACATAGGACTGTTTTTTTGACTTTGTTAAATAAGAATAATTAAATGAATATGTATTTATAGATTTTCTAGGGAAAGCTACTCCGTTAGGTGTGGGATGAATAGCAGTTGCACGTTAGTGCAAGGTTGTAAATACGTAGCAATGTTTATATGTGAAAAATAATTTAGAATTTATTAATAGGGAATTATACAACAGAACATATGATAATTTTTTAATATTGCATGATGGTGAAATTAATAGATCAAAAGAAATGAAAATAAGTGAGATTAATTTAGTATCAAGTATGCAATTTTTAGACGAAAACTTATTCACGTGTGTCAGTATGGTTAACAACTAGCACATTAGAGGAATATAGACTATATTAACAATAATTTTACCATACAGGTTATACTTCAAATATAAAGAATTGTTATCATGATAGAATACTCCTTGTCGCTACGAACGA
Source organism: Clostridium sp. CS001 (assembly GCF_020443565.1). Taxonomy (GTDB): domain Bacteria; phylum Bacillota; class Clostridia; order Clostridiales; family Clostridiaceae; genus Clostridium_AD. The sequence goes on along the minus strand of NZ_JAIZZN010000081.1, from coordinate 171 downwards.
GTATTGATGAGGTAACATTGATAAGTTAATGCTTAATACTTCAATAGTATATTTAAAAAATATTGAAAGAAGTTGTTGACAAATTAAGAAGTATCTAGTAATATAGTAGAAGTCGTCGCAAGATGAAAAAACAAATTGGTCTTTGAAAATTAAACAGAGAAATAGGTAAAG
>NZ_JAIZZN010000080.1 GCF_020443565.1 Clostridium sp. CS001 | reverse complement strand
TTATGGCATGAAGGTAACACCCCTTCCCATACCGAACAGGTAGGTTAAGCTTCAATGCGCCAATGGTACTGCAGGGGTAGCCTTGTGGGAGAGTAGGTTGTCGCCAGGTAATAAACAAAAACCACTAAGGTTAACTTAGTGGTTTTTGTTTGCTTAGAGATATAATGGGTATTTAACTAAGCTAAAACTTATGCGTCATTTTTAAATCCTTACTTTTAGTATAATGATTTGAGAAAGAGTGATTATAGACTAATAAGAAGATTCAGTATATTAAAAACTTGAAAAGGTTAATTATAGTACAAAGAGCTATATACCTATCCTAGTGTATCATTATGAGATATTCTTAGTATTAATGCCAAATATTCGAGAAAAATGAGGATAACTTGAATATATGAGATGTGACTCAAATATTCAGTAATTTTATTATGTTAAAATATTTATTGTCGTCACAATTAAGTGATAATGTTTGAGTTTAGAAGGATTAACATTAATATGTTTATGATATTAAAAATATCATTGACAAATCTACAACTAAACAGTAGAATAGTAGAAGTCGTAACTTGATGGCAAAACAAATTGGTCTTTGAAAATTAAACAGAGAAATAGGTAAAGATAGCGAAATAATATTTCGTTAAACCAGTTAATTACTTTAGCAAAAAGTAATTCTTAGTTGCAAGACTAAGAGAATTGTAATGAGCTTGCTAACCAGCTTAACAGTTGGCGCAGATTATAACATTTCAAATTAAAAAGTGTAAACTTTTAAATTGAGAGTTTGATCCTGGCTCAGGACGAACGCTGGCGGCGTGCCTAACACATGCAA
>NZ_JAIZZN010000079.1 GCF_020443565.1 Clostridium sp. CS001 | reverse complement strand
GGATGGCTTTAAAACATTTCATGAGTGGTTAAAATTAGTAGCTAAAGAAAATAAAAAAGATAACATAATTGTTGGGTTAGAGCCTACAGGTCATTACTGGTTTACATTGGGAAATTTTTAAAAGGAACTCGGGATTAAACTTGTTCTAGTTAACCCATTTCATGTTAAAAGAAGCAAAGAATTAGACGATAACTCTCAAACAAAAAATGATCTTAAAGATCCAAAAACAATTGCAAAGCTTGTTATTGATGGCCGATATTCTGAGCCTTACATTCCGGAAGGGATATATAGCGAGTTAAGAATAGCAATGAGTATGAGAGAAAGTCTTACTAAAAATTTAAATATAATTAAAAATAAAGTAGATCATTGGTTAGACAAATACTTTCCTGAATTTAACGATGTTTTTGCTGATTGGGAAGGTAAAGCTGCATTAATGTCATTAACGGAGTTTGCTACACCAGAAGAAGTTTTATTAACAGGTGTGCAACAAATAGTTGTGATATGGAAGAAAGAAGTCAAGCGTGCCGTAGGCATTCAAAGGGCGGTAAGACTTGTTGAGGCAGCTAAGATTTCTATTGGAATTAAGGAAGGTCTTAAAATGGCTAAGAAAGAGCTCGAAGCTAATTTGGAACAGTATGCACTATATTTAAAACAAAATGAACAATTAGAAATAGAAATAGAGGAATTAGCTTTTCAGGTACCTGGGGTCAAGGAGATGGTATCTATAAAAGGTGTAGGAATAATGACTGCTGCCGGGTTCATTGCTGAAGTTGGTGATATAAAAAGATTTACACATCCAAGCCAAATTCAAAAGCTTGCAGGTTTAAATCTAGTTGAAAGTAGTTCGGGTAAACATAAAGGCAAGACG
>NZ_JAIZZN010000078.1 GCF_020443565.1 Clostridium sp. CS001 | reverse complement strand
AGATTGTTAATCAACCTATCTTTTCTACTTTATCACCTAATACCAATATTGCTTGGTTGTTATTTAAACGAGTAACTTCACATTTATATTTTGATTCAAATTCTAAAATCCTTCCTGCTAACTCTGGATAGATACTACAGTTTTCCTTAAAGTGAGGCCATATTCTTAAATCTACTGCATTCAATGTACTCATATCAGTTGTTTGAAATATGTTGTCTTCTGGATAAAGATAATTGCAAAGAGTATTATCTTTTCCTAAAATATATGAGCCACAACTTAACCCCACTATGATCTTACCATCTCCAATTAACTTTTTTAATATGACATCAGCACCTGTCTTTTTTAAATGATGCAAAAGATAAAATGGATATCCACCATTTAGAAATATAATATCATAATTTAGCAACTGATCTGAGGCTTCAAATTCAATATCAATGAAGTCAACATTTTTAAATCCCATATCATGAAATGTGTTCTTTACCGAAATCATTTGAGGGTGTTTCTCTTTCAATTTAGGCTGTGAGGTAGTAATGATAACTATTTTAAAAGTTGAGAAATCTTTGGGAAGTAACTTGTAAAAGGCATCTTTTATCTCCTCTGTACATATACCATATGCGGTTAATAATAATCTTTTCATAATAAATATCATTCCTTCTTATCTTTTTAGTTTGTATCGTCATATTCTACAAATACCACTAACTAAGGAATTAGCTCAGCAGATCCTTTATGAATAGTATGAACTACTTTTCATAACCAAATTACAAATCTACATATCCTCATAAATTGGCTCATCTTCAATAAAGACAGAGTCAAGACCAAGCTTTTTAAAATAATTACACATCTTTTGACATGCAAATTTCTCAGTAGAATAATGAGT
>NZ_JAIZZN010000077.1 GCF_020443565.1 Clostridium sp. CS001 | reverse complement strand
GGGTTCGAGTCCCTGAAGGTCCACCATATGGGGGTATAGCTCAGCTTGGGAGAGCACCTGCCTTGCACGCAGGGGGTCAAGGGTTCGAGCCCCTTTATCTCCACCAAAGAACAGTCCGTTATGGGCTGTTTTTTTATTGTAAAAAATTATTAATATTAACACTCACAATAAAATTAAAAGTAGGTATAAGTTATCAAGGGATTATGCTCTAGTTATATCATTAAATCATCACCTACGGTGCTGCAATATTAGCGACTTCAGAAGGAGATTTACCTCTAGGTACGTCTCTGGAGTAGATAACAATTCTCAATTGTTATCCCCCCACTGAAGTTTTATTTTGCTAGGGTAGTTGATCCCCACTTATAGAAGCGAGAAACTTTCCTTCTGAAATGTCGTTAAATATAGATATTTCAGTATATACTTATCCATGTGTGTCAATATAGTTAATATAAAGGATTATTAAGTAATACGTAGTAAATAAAGAATAATATCTATATATGGGGAAAAACTTAAACATATGACTTTATTCTTATGATAGAATAATCCTTGTCGCTACGAACAGGTATCGACAAAGATAAACATTAATAAGTTAACATTTAATACTTTAATAATATGTTTAAAAAATATTAAAAGAAGTTGTTGACAAATTGAGAAGTATCTAGTAATATAGTAGAAGTCGTCGCAAGATGAAAAAACAAATTGGTCTTTGAAAATTAAACAGAGAAATAGGTAAAGAAACGAAATAATATTTCGTTAAATCAGTTAATTACTTTAGCAAAAAGTAATTCTTAGTTTTAAGACTAAGAGAATTGTAATGAGCTTGCTAACCAGCCTAACAGTTGGCGCAGATTATAACATTTCAAATTAAAAAGTGTAAACTTTTAAATTGAGAGTTTGATCCTGGCT
>NZ_JAIZZN010000076.1 GCF_020443565.1 Clostridium sp. CS001 | reverse complement strand
TGGATTGTCAACACTTTATTGTACAAATTTTATTCGGTCATATTTGCTAGGCGATATTCTATTGGTGTCATATAATTTAAAGCGCTATGAATACGTTTATTGTTATACCATAATACATAACTTCGTAAATCCTTTTTTAGTTCTTCCAAGCTTTTAAAAATCCTGTTAAATGCAAATTCTGTTTTTATAATTTTATAACTAGCCTCAGCAACAGCATTATCATATGGACATCCTTTTTTGCTTAGCGAACGCTTTATCTTAAAGGCTTCTAAAACTTCATCTATTATCTTATTTTTAAATTCATTACCCCTATCGGTGTGGAATATTTTTATTTTAGTTAAATTTATATTAGTGCTCATAAATGCTTCATAAACTAATTCAGCATCCTTTTTAGGGCCTGATGAATATCCCACTATTTCTCTATTAAAAAGGTTGATTAATAAACATATATAATGCCATTTACCAGCCACATTAACATATGTAAGATCACTTACTACTATCTCTAAATCGCTTCTATTATCAAATTCTCTATTTACTATATTATCTACCTTTTCCTCATTACAGCTGGTCTTATGGACCTTATACTGCTTTACAGTATAATTAGAAACTAACCTGTACTTATCCATAACTTGCCTTATCTTTCTCCTTGAGGCAATTATATTTTGCTTTTTTAATTCTACTTTTATCTTTCTTGAACCATAATTGTTTTTGCTTTCTCTAAATATTGATATAACTTCATTTTCAAGCTGCGTATTATATACCCGAACTTTTTTCTTATAATAAATTAGACTTCTGGGGATGCTTAACGTTCTACACATTGCGCTAATACTGTACTTTTCCTTGTTTGATAAAATTAGTTCTATTTTCGTCCCATTATCAGCGCTGCTTGCTTTAAAATATCATTTTCCATCAGCAATTGCTTATTTTCTTTACGAAGACGTAGTAGTTCATTCTCTTCCATGGTTCGATTATC
>NZ_JAIZZN010000075.1 GCF_020443565.1 Clostridium sp. CS001 | reverse complement strand
TTGTACACAAACATTAGAGTCTGTCCCAACTCCAACACCCCTCCAACACCCCCTCATCCCTTTCCCCACAACCTCTCCCACCCATTCCAACCCTAATCCCATTTTATCCCACAAACATTAAAGTCTGTCCCAAAATCACCCCTTTTCTCCCCTCTAATCTCCTAAAACGCTCCTAAACCACACTCAAATACGAATATTAAAGTCTGTCTTTTTTCTTGCATTTTTTCAAGCCTTCCTTCAAATTTTCATCTCAATAATTGGTTAAGGGCTTCGCTTTTTCATCCTTAAACCTATCATTCTATCCCTCATTAGCTCCCTCAAAGGTCTAACGACCATTCCATCAATCCTTTTCATATCACACCCTTCATCAGCTTTATCCCTATTTTAATCAATCACTCTATCAATCCTTATTCAATCATTTCTGTTAGCACTTCAATCATTTGGTCACTCATTTTATATGTATTTTGGTATCTGGTAAGAAACAGATGGGTATAACAGAAGGGGCGGTAACCCGCCCCAATGAATATCTTCTGGGATATGGCGAGATTTATGCTTGGATAAAAACAAAAGAAAAATTGTCCACAGTAGTACTAAACTTTATGAGTCTGATGTGGACAATTCTGTTCATAACTTTTCTTGTATTGCATATTCAAAACAAACTCGTATCATCCACCCACACCCCTCAAAAATCATAATAAAGCTGTGTCAAAGTAAGATCAATGTTTAAGGAAAAGGTGTTAAAGATTTCAATTTTCAATGTAATATATCTAATTTACCTTCTTAATTATATATATTTGTTATTCTATTTTTAATTCTATTTATCCTTCTATTTTCTTTTCTATTATTTGATATGCGTTACTTTATAGGTGTTGGCAGATGCCTTTCTAATTGATTCTCTCCCTCTTTTTTCTATCATTTATTCTATCATTTTCTCGGGCAAGTTATCGGGTGGAGCAGTTGAAAAAGAATCTGCGATGTGGGGGCGGGGGGAATAAAAAAATGAAGGAGTGCGTGGTGGTGATCCGCATTTCCTTCATTTATTGGGACAGACTTTAATGTTTGTGGACAGACTTTAATATTTGGGGACAAGGTTTGTTGTTTGTGTACA
>NZ_JAIZZN010000074.1 GCF_020443565.1 Clostridium sp. CS001 | reverse complement strand
AGAGCAGTTGGGGAGAAAAATAGGCATAGCAAACAAGCCTACATGATGCAGAAATTTTCAGAAGAAATATTCAATTGTTAAAAAGCTACTGTAATAAATTTAAAATACTGAAACCTGAAACTTTAAGCATAGCATCTAGATGAATATTAATTCCAGCAATCATAGTCATAAATGAGTAACGTTTTTTACCATGTATTCTTAAAGAATGGATTTTATAATCATTAAGAATACGATTATTTATACGCTCTGAGCAGGTTCTAGTTTTATAAATGATTTTCCATTGTTTTGAGCCGCGAGGCACAGGAGTAAACAACCGCAAATCCCATGATGGTTTAGTATATATTACGCGTCCATAAGGTGAAGGTGAGCACTGCTCACAACAAGAGCAACTAGCAACCTTTTTTAAAACCAAAGGGCAACGCCATTTAAGGCGTGAACGCTTTTTTTCAAAACCGTTACAGACCATTTCATGGCCACCAATGCAGATAGGAACTCCTTTTTCATTAATATCTAAAGCGGTTGGATATTTTGAATTTCCTTTATTCTTGGAGTTCAAATCAATAAAGGGATTAATGTTCCATTTGGAACATAATTCATATGTAGGATAGTTATCATTAGCTGAGTCAAGAACATAATTTGATATATTGAACTGCGGTAACAGTTCTCTAAATTCAGCTAATGCTACTATTCCAGTGACACTATCGTGTCTGCTTGCTTCTACAAATCGTAGATAAATAGGTAGATCAATCTTATATTTTTTATTATAGACAGATAAAGCATAAAGAGTGTATCCATAAAACCAACGATTTTCATGACTGTCCCAACCCCAATTAGCATTTATGTCAGAAAGTCTACGAGGGCATTTGCAATCGTAAATTCCATTTTTACGGCAGTCACAAACTTTAGAACCATAATAAGATGCCTTACAGTGAACACAAGTACCATCACCGGCAACCGTGAGGTTATCTTTTTCTATTAAGTTAAGATTAAAAGATGGCTCTACAGCAACCAATGAGAATATTTTTTGAAGCAGCCTTTCGGCTCTTAAAGAAAATGAACGACCAGCTTCAAAAAAATCTGAAATTCTTCTAACAACACCTGTTTTTTTATTAGGAAGCTTCTTGTTTTTAC
>NZ_JAIZZN010000072.1 GCF_020443565.1 Clostridium sp. CS001 | reverse complement strand
AAAACCTTACTCATTTTCCACCATCCTATCCTTATATAAATTATACAAAAAAAGTACCTATAGTCCAAACACTTTTTTTCTAAGTGTCCTTCCTATAGGTACCATTATAAAGTGGACACTTTTGTTTATTTGTCTATTGAAAAGGGATTGATAAAAATAATACAATGGATATGGTAAACACTAGATGTTTATACTAAGGGGGGTATAATATGTTTAATTTTAACTATGCTGATGGTGCATCATTATTAAGTGTATGGGGCGTTTGGATAATTATTTTTATAGCACTGTTTGGTTTTAATGAAGTAGCTCGTAGATATAAGTATGTTGGTTTTTTTAGTTTTGTTATTTTACCAATAGTACTTTCAATAGTATGGTTTACAGTACTAAGGGATACAACGTATACAGACTGGTTCCATTTGGCGAAGGTGTATTCTTCTACAGCTGGATGTATAGGTTTTTGGTGTATCAGACATGTTCAATGGAAAAACAAATCTACAGGTAAGGAATGGAGATTATCTGAGAAAAAGTGGGCGTTGTGTTTCCCAGCAATGATTCTTGCAATCAATATTTTGGAAGCGGTTACCCGTGACTTTCAGATTGGAATTCAATATCATGGTGGAGGGGTTTTAGCAGATGAAGCCATGTATGTACTTGGTGGTTCGTGGAACTTTATGAATGGTATAGCAGGTATTCTAAATATCATAACAATAACTGGGTGGCTTGGAATTTGTATAAAAAAACACACAGCTAAAGACGGTAGCAAAGATATGTTGTGGCCTGATATGTTATGGTTTTGGATTATAGCATATGATTTATGGAATTTTGCTTATACGTATAACTGTCTTCCAGGTCATGCTTGGTATTGCGGATTTGCTCTGCTACTAGCGCCAACACTTTGTGCATTTACAGTGGGAAAAGGAGCATGGTTACAACATCGTGCTCAAACACTAGCTATATGGTGTATGTTTGCACAGACATTCCCAGCCTTTATTGATAAAGGTGCCTTTGCTGTTGCATCATCCTATAATGAAGGCGCTCTATTTGGATTTAGTTTATTGTCATTAGCTGCAAATATAGCAGTATTTGGTTACATGATTTATAAAGTAGTTAAGACAAAGAGAAATCCATATCTTGGCGAACTTTATACAGATTTGAAGGTTTTTAAGGAAATCAAAGCACTTGCAGAGTAGATATCAATAATATAAATTTTTAACTAAAAGGCTAGCGCTTAAGCTAGTCTTTTTATTGTGCGCCCAGCATGGGCGCAATCTAAAGGGTGAAAGTCCCTAGCACGGGTTAATAGTGCCAAGTGCATAGCTTAAGACAAGGGTGTCCATGGTGACGTGGAAT
>NZ_JAIZZN010000071.1 GCF_020443565.1 Clostridium sp. CS001 | reverse complement strand
TAAGTTTTTCCTCCACTATATAATTATTAAGAGAAAACATTATTTTTTTATAATTTTTAGTGGGGGAGTTTTGGGTTAGAATATGGGGGAGTTTTCACTTGACAAATACAAGTACAATACTTGCTTTAAATGATTCTGAAAAAATTGAATTGATGATGATTAAATTAGCTGAAGCGGAAGACAAAAATGTCTTGCCCCTGTTTAATGCTTTGAAATGGGTTAGGAAGGCATGGGATAGCACGGATGAAGATGACCAGATTATTTATTCTATCATAGCTTTAGAATTTGTAGTTTCGGGAGAAAAAGGAGAGCCGTTAATAGAAAAATCAAAGAGAAAATTAATAAAGAAAGACTTGGAACAAAGTCTTAGATCTCATTATGATTGTTCAGGTAAATTAGAAGGGTTAATAGCAAAGGTACTTGATGAGTTTGATCATGCTTATTCTGATACGCCTTTTTTTGTAAAACTTCAAATACTTATCAAAAGATTAGAAATAGAATTGAGTGATGATTATATTGATTTAATAAAAACAGCAAGAACTAAACGAAATGATATTATTCATGGGCGAAACAGTGGGGATATTTCCTATCACAATGTAAAAAGGTTATGCCAAATAGTTAGTCAAATTACATTTAGTAAAATCAATTCTTTGGAGGTGGAGTAATGAGTGTAATGGGTATATGTGAGGCTATTGGAATTGAATTACAAAATACAGAAGAAGGTATTGGTGCTTTAAAAAAATATTCAAGTTTATTAGGGGGGTTAAATGAAGATGATAAATATTTATTTTTGCAATCAAGCAATAAAGTGCAATGGGGATTACATTTTTATATTACAGAAGCTGTGGTTGACTTACTAAAAGCAAACATCGAAAATGAATATCTAGGGAGTGAGGTTCAACGTATTTTATTAAACAAATATATTGATGTATGTATAAAACCTATGCATTCGCTGGGCGATTTTATATCAAGCATTAGCATGTCTGTATTTCAAAATAATGTACAATATAGTTTACCTTCTGAAGTAAGAGCAACGCCAAAGCTAATTAGATTGATTCAGGATTTATCTGTGGAATGTCAGAAGACAAGAGTGTTACAAGAACTAGTACCGAAATTTCAATCCGGTTCGAATTTTCAGAAATTATTAACTGAGTTTGATTTATTACACAAAGACATAATCGCACCTCCATATAGCAAAAGTGATAGGGTGATAGTAAAAAGGCTATCTTTATTAGGTTATAGTAAGAATGATGTAGAACTTGTATTGTTAGAGGACACTTTAATTCGCAGTAAATCCTCACTTTTAGACATGAATATCAGCAACTGTAGGTATGTATAAAAAAGACACAAAATGTATTGAATACAATTTGTGTCTT
>NZ_JAIZZN010000070.1 GCF_020443565.1 Clostridium sp. CS001 | reverse complement strand
GAGCCAGGATCAAACTCTCAATTTAAAAGTTTACACTTTTTAATTTGAAATGTTATAATCTGCGCCAACTGTTAGGCTGGTTAGCAAGCTCATTACAATTCTCTTAGTCTTACAACTAAGAATTTACTTTTTGCTAAAGTAATTAACTGGTTTAACGAAATATTATTTCGTTTCTTTACCTATTTCTCTGTTTAATTTTCAAAGACCAATTTGTTTTGTCATCATGTGACGACTTTTACTATTATACTAGGCATTTGTTTATTTGTCAACAGTTTTATATGCTTATTTATTTTTTATTTATATATTCATTTATTTTTTATTTATTTATATTTTTGAGGCCTTTACATTATTAATCTAAAACTTTCTTATGAAATACTCAAAAACCAATATTAAGAATAATATTGGTTTTTGCTACCCTTATAATTAGATTAACATCATATGGTCTTACTTTATCTCTACTTGATATTCACCTTTTAATTTTGTTATCATATTTATATACTTCTCATTTTGTTTTTGATGTAAAAGATTTTTTACAATCATATGCCTAGATTCTTCTAATGACTTCATCTCTTCTGGAGTCTTATCATCTACTTGTATTAAGTGGTATCCAAATTGACTTTTAACGGGTTCACTTATTTCATGAACTTCCAATTCAAATGCTGCTTCTTCAAATTCAGGTACCATTCTACCTTTAGTAAAACTACCTAAACTTCCACCTTGAGCTGCTGATGGACACTTGGAATATTTTTCAGCTGCTTCTTCAAATGACATTCCAGCTGTTATTTCTGCTTTAATTTCTTGCATTTGTTCTAAAGTATCTACTAATATATGTTTAGCTGATACAGTCTCTGCACCTTTAAACATTTGGCTATTGTCTTCATAGTATTTTTGAACTTCCTCTTCAGTTATATCTACATCATCCATTATGTTCTTCACACCAATTTGTATTAAAAGGTCCTTTTCTATTAACTGTAATTGCTCTATGTATTCTGGGTCATTCTTCATGTCATTACTAAGAGCATAATTGTAAATTAGTTCAAAATTTATAATTTGATCTAAAAATTGTTTTTTACCCTCTTCTGTTTTGTAGTGCTCTTGTGCTTCCTCGGGGAACCTCAATAATGATCTTTGTATATCTTTTTCAGTTATTTCACTTTGATTTACTATAGCCAAAACCTTATTTTCCATAATTACTCTCCTTTAATATTAATATATTTTCATTATTATAATAACATAAAATTTATGAAAAAACAAAATGAATAAAACCTTATTTATATAAGAAGGATTCACATATAATTTTGTTTAACTAAACCCTTCTTTTTAAGAAAGTTACACGTTTTTTTAACATTATAAATAAAAAAAGCACTTCATAAAGAAGTGCTTTTTGGTGGCTTACCGGGGAATCGAACCCCGGACACCATGATTAAAAGTCATGTGCTCTACCAACTGAGCTAGTAAACCA
>NZ_JAIZZN010000069.1 GCF_020443565.1 Clostridium sp. CS001 | reverse complement strand
TAATCTGGTACCCTTGTCAAGGACAATATAAAAAGGAGTATTAAGAAGCTAAAAGATGATTTCTGTATTGTACGGGAGTCATCTTTTTTAAGTTCCATTGGTATCTATAATTATTATAATACATGATATACTTATCTATCATTTTCTTAATACATTCAAGGGTAGTACAGGATTTTATATCTACCTCATCTTTCATATGGCCAAAAAATGATTCCTGTGGAGCGTTATCCCAACAGTTACCTCTACGTGACATTGACTGTCCTAATCCATGCTTGCTTAATAATTGTTGAAATATAGGACTTGTATAATGACTACCCTGATCTGAATGAATAAAGGCATCTTTTGTTAACGCTACACGCCTAGTCTTAACCAGTTTTTCTATTGTGTCTAATGCTATATCAAGTGTTATTCTATCTGAAACTTTATAAGATAATATCTCATTCGTTGAAGAGTCTTTAATTGTTGATAAATATGCCATTTTACCATTACCGTAGGGTAAATATGTTATATCAGTAAGAAGAACCTTTCCTGGCGTAGCCTGCTTAAATTCGCGATTTAAAATATTTTTCACTACACGATGTTCCTTTGTTGCCTTAGCAATTCTTTTATATGGATTTGCCTTTCTGTGAGGGCACACTATATCGTATTTATTCATAATCCTACGGATACGCTTTAAGCTATATATAATATTAAATTCATTTTCTAAAATCATTTTGATAGACCTAGAACCTTTCTCATAGCCCCTTCTATTGAAGACTTTCAGTATTAAATCCCTGTCTGCTAAATCACGCTTCTCGCGTTCCATCCTTATGTCTTTTGAAGTAAGGTAACTGTAGTATCCTGATCTAGATACTCCTGATAATTCACATAAGTAACCGGTTACATTCTTAAAGCTATATTCGTCAATAACTTCTTTAATTATTTTGAAAACATCACTACATTTAAGCTTATTGTTCTTTTGAATCGCCTGCCTTTCTTTCGCGTCTAATTTTTTTAATAGATCTACCTGTGATTCAAGTAATTTTATTTTAGCTTCTTGCCTTTCTATTATTTCTTCATTTGAAAGCTCGGTAGAGCGTGGCCTACCACTTGCCGTTTTTCTAGTATCTTCTAACCCTATTATTCCATTATTTTTGTATGATACCTTCCATCTATACGCTGATTGCTCGATTCTCTTTAATCCTATTACATTTATATCAAATCCATTTTCAGCAAAAATCTGCCTTGGTAGTTTTCCAGACATATATTCATCTATAAATAATACCTTAAATTCAAATTTATACGTGATTGCACATTCACTAACATTCAAAACATTTTTATTATTCTTTAGTTTTGTAATATCTTCTTTGCTAAATAAAACCTTACTCATTTTCCACCATCCTATCCTTATATAAATTATACAAAAAAAGTACCTATAGTCCAAACACTTTTTTTCTAAGTGTCCTTCCTATAGGTACCATTATA
>NZ_JAIZZN010000068.1 GCF_020443565.1 Clostridium sp. CS001 | reverse complement strand
TTTTTTGCACAACAAAAAAGAGATCAATAAACCTCCAAATTCTAATATTCAATTTTAATTATTAAGCAATTTCTTTGTGGTGTAAAAATAAACCGCATCTATCATTTTGTATTTTATTATGAAGTTTGTTTATGTTGTATCCAAAACTTAATAATGTAAATTCAATTTTTACGTTGTTTTTACCTCTTGTTAAAAAGCGTCTAAATCCATGGTCTTCTTTCATAACTCCAAATGCACCTTCAACTTGAATTGACCTGTTCATTCTTAACAAAATCCCTTCGGGAATTGTTATGTTAGTTAAAGATTTATGTCTTTTTTCAATAAATAGCTTTGATACCTGCATTTTTCTATTGCCAGCAGCCTTGGTGCACTTTGGTTTATGTTGACAATCTTCACAACTTTCGCATTCATATACTGTTACCTCAGACTTATATCCCGATTTTGATTTCCTAGTAATCATGCCGGTAGGCCTTAGTATTTTCTTATTGTAACAAGTGTACTCGTCATCCTTTTTATTATAGTGCATGTTTTCTCGTTTGCTTATATTCCTTTTGAAACTAACTTTCTTCATCCCCTCATAGGCCTGTGGCTTTATAAAGGTATTTTGATTATTCTTCTCTAAATAAACATAGTTTTCTTCACTTTCATATCCGGCGTCAGCCACTATGTTACTGTACTTCTCAGGTAACCCTTTATTTAATTTTTCAAGAAAAGGTATCAGTGTGAGTTGATCAGATCTTTCACTGGATATATCTATTCCCACAATATATTCTGCCTCTACACCAATTTGAACATTATATGCTGGTTTTAACTGAGCATTTCTCATATGATCTTCTTTCAAAATCATAAATGTGGAATCTTTATCCGTTTTAGAAAAACTATTTCTACCATTAAAGGTACTATTATAGTCGTCATATTTAATCTGTCTTTCTATTACATCTTCTATCATTTCAATATATCTTTGTATTTTAGTTTTTCTTTTACCTTTACCGCTCACAAATGTTATGTTCTCCTTTTCTTTTGTTTCATTAAGAATCTTTAAAATCTCTTGTAAGTAAGTGACTTCAATTTTTACTTCTGGTATAATTATAAATTCTGTCTTAAACTCAGAATTTATTTCTTGAATTACTTTTGTTGCTTTTTCTTGTAATTTGACTTCAAATTTATTGGTGGCTTTCTTCCACACAAAAGTATACTTATTAGCATTTGCTTCGATTTTGGTTCCATCTATAAATATATTTTTATATTCTATTTCTCCAAACTCTCCGAGTTTTATAACTAGTTGATTAAACAAATCATCTATAACATTTGCAAGCCTTTTAGTTCTAAATCTTGCAATTGTATTGTGATCAGGGGCCTGGCGGCCTTGAAGAAGCCAAATGAAATTTATATCTCTTTTACAAGCCTGCTCAATTTTTCTGCTTGAGTAAATATCATTCATATATGCATAAACTAATACCTTAAAAAGAATCTGGGGTGGGAGTGCTGAATTTCTACCTTTTGTAGAGT
>NZ_JAIZZN010000067.1 GCF_020443565.1 Clostridium sp. CS001 | reverse complement strand
CTCTTAGTCTTAAAACTAAGAATTACTTTTTGCTAAAGTAATTAACTGGTTTAACGAAATATTATTTCGTTTCTTTACCTATTTCTCTGTTTAATTTTCAAAGACCAATTTTTTTCATCTTGCGACGACTTCTACTATATTACTAGATACTTCTTAATTTGTCAACAACTTCTTTCAATATTTTTTAAATATATTATTGAAGTTTTAAGTGTTAACTTATCAATGTTTACCTTTGTCGTTACTCACTCGTTGCGACAAGGAGTATTCTATCATGTGCGCATATATAATATATTTATACTAATCCTTTAAATACCGCGACTATATGTATTATTCTCCATAATACTACTAATTGTTAAGTCTCTTTCATACTGATACACTAGGGTTAGTTTAGTGATCTTTTATACATAATATATCCTAGCTGGTAGCATAAAGTTCTATTTCTACAATTTCTGGAATAGCAAAAAATCTTATAGGTAGCATTCCATTTCCTATTCCATTAGTTAATATTATTTCCCGCTTCTCTTCATAAACTATCTTCTTTACGTACCTTTGACCATATTTAGAAGATGTATAAGGTGCATATAAGCCAAAAAAAGTTACTTGCCCTCCATGTGTATGCCCTGAAAAAGCTAAATCGTAATTAATCAGCTTCTTATAGTCACTAAAAAAATCTGGATTATGAGATATAGCAATAGTAAAATTATTGCTGTTTTCTTTAAGCATATTGGCCTTCGGATTCCCTTGAACTAAATCATCCATTCCTATTATTTCTATACTATCTTCTCCAATATTTATAAACTCCTTTGCGTTTTTAAGTAGCCTGAATGAACTTGAGTTAATTCTCTCTAATAATAACTCCCTTTTTTTATAATAATCATGATTTCCTAGTACTGTAAATATCCCGTTCTTAGCTTTTAACTTTTTTAATATCTCAAATTCTATATCTAAATACTTACTTAAATCTTTCCTGCTTTTCACCGAAATGTCTAAGTAATCTCCACCAATTATTATAATGTCTGGACCTAATTTATTAATTCTATTAACTATTTTTATTAGTCTCTTAGCTCTAAATAATTTTCCATAGTGAATATCTGATATAAAAACAATCTTAAAACGGTTAAAACTTTTTGGTATTTTGCTATTCTTAACTTTAACCCGACGAACTCTGTAGGTTTGAGCTTCAATGAGTATCCATAGTATAAAAAAAACAAATAAGAATATTAAAATATGAAATACATTAGTCATATATTTACTCCTTTTTGAAACTATATATATTTAATTTTTTATTAATCCAATCTACTATTCCAGCGGTATATAGTGCCTTAATGTAATAATAAACTTGGTCCCTACATCCACCTTGCTTTGCTCTCTAAATATTGTAAACAATTAACACTTTAATAATACCTCAATTACTACTTAATTGTAAGGTAATCTAATAAAAATAACAACTCATAGCTTGGTGATAATTAGTGCAAAAAAGCAATAAAAAACACTAAGTATTAACTTAGTGTTTTTTGTAACCCGGCGACAACCTACTCTCCCACAAGGCTACCCCTGCAGTACCATTGGCGCATTGAAGCTTAACCTACCTGTTCGGTATGGGAAGGGGTGTTACCTTCATGCCATAATCACCA
>NZ_JAIZZN010000066.1 GCF_020443565.1 Clostridium sp. CS001 | reverse complement strand
ATAGTGCCACCCACGTGGCCAATGTCATCAAGCTAAGATAACACAAACTGGTAATTAAAATAATTAAATGAATTCAAGAAAACACTTGACATTTGAAAAACACCGCAATAATCGAATTGAACACCCTATTTCGGGGTGTATCTTATGAATTATTGGGGTGTTTTAGGTGAAAACAAAAAGAAATTTTGCAGCAGAAGGAATTAGATTATCGTATGAACTTATAAGTGGTATAATATTCATGTGTGAAACAAGAACAAAAAATACGTATTTCACAAGAATAGGAAACAATAAAATGACATTTAAGAGTATTGTAGTTTTTATGTTGAACTTTGTAAGAAAAAGCCTTCAGTTGGAATTAGATGATTTCTTCGGTGAAATAATTGACCCCAATGCAAGTGTTACAAAGCAAGCATTTTCAGAGGCTAGGCAGAAAATATCACCCACAGCATTTGTAAAATTATCTGATACAATAATAAAATGGTTTTATGAAGATACACACTTTAAAACGTTTAAAGGATATAGAATATTAAGTGTTGATGGGACAATATTAGAAGTAAGTAATACTGAAAATTTAAGAAATGAATTTGGATATACTGAAAATAAAAGCATGAAACTGGCTAGGGCTAGAGCATCTGGTTTGTTTGATGTTGAAAATGAAATGATTATTACTGCTGTATTAGGGAAATATAAGGCAAATGAAAGGACGCAAGCAGAAGAACTCATAAATAAGCTAGAGGAAATAGGTTTTTCTAACGATTTAATTCTATTTGATAGAGGCTACCCATCAAAGGATTTAATCTGTTTCATGGAGAAGAAAAAATTAAAATACTTGATGAGGGTTTCTACTTCTTTTAAGTCTTTTTCTAATGTAAAAGGTGAAGATCAAATAGTGGAAATAAAAAACAATAAAGAGAAACTCAAAGTTAGAGTACTTAAATTCGATTTAGATTCAGGTGTTACAGAGATCCTCATTACAAATATTTTTGATGAAAGCTTTACGGTTATGGACTTTAAAGAACTTTATTTTAAGCGTTGGGGAATTGAAGTTAAGTATAATGAATTAAAAAACAGACTTCAAATAGAGAACTTTACCGGAGAAACAGTAATTGCAATAAACCAAGATTTCTATGCTACAGTTTATTTAGCTAATATGGCTACGCTTGTAAAAATGGATGCAGATGTAATTATTAGTGAAAGAAATAAAGATAAAGATTTGAAGTATGAATATAAAGTTAATACTAATATCCTTATAGGTAAGTTAAAAAACTCATTGGTTTGTATGCTTCTAGAAGATAATCCTACAAAACGTTCAAAATTGTTAGAAAAAATCATAAAAAGAATATCAGACAACATTATTCCAATTCGTCCTGGACGAAGTAATCCACGTAGAATGAGATTACGAGCTAACAAAAATTCAATGAACAAGAAAAGAGCATTATAATCAAGTAAAAAGTAAGAATTATGTTGTTATAAAATGCAACTTTAAAAAGGCATTCAGTCAAAATGACCGAAGGTCTGTTAAAGTTGCATATAACCAGGTGATATTTGCAATGATAAGACTTTGTGAAATCATATTAAAATAAATTCAAGTTACAAACTTCAAATGTAATTTATTTGAAGACTAACTTGATGACATTGCCCACGTGGCAAGTGGCA
>NZ_JAIZZN010000065.1 GCF_020443565.1 Clostridium sp. CS001 | reverse complement strand
CCGTTACTTAAAACTTATAAGAAGTTATAAAACTATAATTTCTAAGTTTAATTCCTTATTCATAGTGTTCTTTTTCATATTATTACTAATACTACTAAAGTTGTTTAACACTCCAAAGGCTTAAATTCCTCGGCAACGTCCGAGTACATATTAACATTGTCTTTTACATGACGTATGTTAATTTATTAAATTACTTTATATTCTTTACAATCTCTTAAATTCAAACTTGCATTATAATCCCTATCAAGTAAGCAACCACAGTCAGTACATATCCATTCTCTATCGCTTAAATTTAAGTCTTTATTAATATATCCACATTCATGACAAGTTTTTGAACTAGGATACCACCTACTTACCATTCTTAACTCAATATTATTCCATAGACATTTATAAGTTAATTCTCTTCTAAATTCATATAAATTCTGTTGTTGTATCACTTTTGATAAGTGTTTATTTTTCATCATACCACTTATATTTAAATCCTCAATAGTTATATAACTTGGTTTTCGTCTAACTATTTCTGTAGTAGTTTGATGAACATAATTATTTCTTACTCCATTTAATTTATGTTGGGATTTTCTCATTTTATCTTCTAATTTTATAATATTTTTGGTTTTCCTGGGTTTTTCCCATTTTATAAATACCTTATTCTCCTTTAAATTATCATATTTTCTTGATACTTGTCTTTGTAGTCTTTTCCTTCTTTTTTCTAATTTTTTCATTTTCTTAGTTTTATTAATATTTTTATAAGTAATGTTATCTGAGCAAATAGCTAAATCCTTTATTCCCAAATCAATTCCGACTCCCTCAGTGTCATTAATATTAGAATAATAATTATTATCATCCATACATTCAATTCCTACTGATATGAACCAATTTAAACCATCGAATGAACATCTAGGATTAATATATTTAACATCTTTACCAAAAGGAATTCTATTCTTTTCAGCTAGCTTTACCCAGTTTAATTGTTGTTTATTTTTCTTCTTGCTTTCACTAAATCCCTCAAATTTAACATGAGTTTCAGTAAATTGAATTTTCATATTATCTTGATAGAATTCAGGTTTTGATTTCTTTTTACTTTTAAATCTAGGAAATTTTGCTTTACCTTTAAAGAATCTTTTATAACTATTACAACAATCTTTAATAGCCTGTTTAGCTACATTATTGGATACTGTACTCAGCCATTTGTATTCATCTGTTTTCTTTAGTTGTGTCAATTCCTTTCGCAGTTCATTATCAGATATAAATTTACCACCATTTTTATAATTTTCTTGTTGTCTTGCTAAAGTCCAATTATAAATAAACCTTGCAGTTCCAGAACATTGAAACAACTTAGTATTTTGTTTATCATTCGGTATTAGCATCACTTTGATTCCCTTTATCATCATTTTCACCACCTTCAATTAATTCGTCAATCATTTTTCTAGTTCTATTGGCTCTTCTACCTTGCAAATTACAACTGAAAACAGTTATAATTTGTACTAAATCTTCCACCAATTCTTCCTGCTGAGTTTTTTCTGTGCTATCCAATATTTCAATCTCACATCCATTTAAATTAGCCATATATTCAACTAATTCAAACCCAAATCTTAACAGTCTATCTTTATAGAGAACAACTATTTTGTCCACTTCTCTATTGTTTATTTTCTTTAATAAATCTCTAAGCCCTTTTTTATTATAGTTTATTCCACTACCAATATCAGTAATAATTTCATATGATTTATTCAAAGAGTCTAAATACT
>NZ_JAIZZN010000064.1 GCF_020443565.1 Clostridium sp. CS001 | reverse complement strand
AGTAAGTAAACCAAGGGAACTTCCCCCTTAGTTTCTCTCAGAACCGTACGTGAACCTCTCAGCTCATACGGCTCCCATCATTCAGCTGTTGGCAATATTCCCATTTTCCAGTGTGCAAACAAATTTCTATCTCTTTTTGCAATACTTCCTAACCAATATTCTGCTCTTCGTCTGTGTTTTCTTTTCTTATACTTTCTTCGAACCCATTTTACTAAAGCATTATTGATATATCTTAATACTGCATACATTTCTGTTTTATAGAAATGTGTATAATAGTTAATCCACCCCTGTATCTTTTTGTTAAACATACTTGATATATCCCACAAGTCTTTATCTACCTTCAACTGTACTCTCCAACTTCTAACTTCTTTTCGAATTGATTTCTTCGCCTTATCTGCTATCGCTGGTAAGAAACTTGTAAAATACTTTCCGTATTTACTCTTAGCACCTCTAGGTTTAAATGTATACCCTAGAAAATCAAATGATATATCTGGGTAATCTCCCTTTCTATCATCATCTTTACAGTATACAATTCTTGTTTTCTCAAGGTTCAGTTGCAATCCATATTCTTCGAATCTTTCTTTCAGTCGCCTTTGTAGATATTTAGCTTGTTTTAGAGATACACAATGTGTTATTCCATCATCTGCATATCTTGCCCACGGAATTGTTCTGAATTCTTTTGTCATAAATTCATCAAACACATAATGAAGAAATAGATTCGCAAGTACTGGACTTATGACACCCCCTTGTGGAGTGCCAGAGTTTCTTGGCACTAGTTCTCCATTCTCCATTTGAAATGGTGCAGTTAACCACCTTTGAATATATAGAATAATCCATTCTTCATTAGTGTGCTTCTTTACCATTTTAATTAAAATTTCATGTTTGATATTATCAAATAATCCCTTTATATCAAATTCAAGAACCCAATCTTTTCTCCAACACCTTTTTCTTGTAACATCAAGTGCTTGTATTGCAGATTTATTAGGTCTATATCCGTAGGAATCCTCATAAAACATGGGCTCCACTTCTGGTTCAAAATATAGTTTAACTACCATCTGTGCAATTCTATCTTCGACAGTTGGTATTCCTAGTAATCTAGTTCCTCCACTTTTCTTTGGAATTGCAACTGCTTTTACAGGTTTGGGAAAGTAACTTCCAGACGACATCCGATTCCAGATTTTATATAGATTGTTTTTCAACTTCTTTTCAAAATCTTGGATTGACTGCTCATCAACTCCATATGTTCCCTTGTTTGCTTTAACTTTCTCATAAGCTGTAACTACAGCTCTTTTAGAAATATTAAACGGCTTTGTTTCCATCATAAGCTCCTCCTCCTTTCAAAGTTGACTTACTTCTGAAACTGAATAACTCGAAGTCCTTCGCTCCATTTCCATTACAGAAATTTCTTCACTACTACGACTCAATCTGCCCCTATGCTTGCCTCGATACTCTTTTCTCACAGTTCTTCTGCTTGAAATACTCTCTTAACATCAAGCCGTAGGTTCCCACGTTCCATACAAATGCCTGTACTAAGTTCATGCCACCTTTATGCCGTTCACCGCCTAGACAGTAAACAGGTTTCCTCTAGACTTATCCCAGATTAACGACTACCCTCTGGTTTTGATGAAATCTCTACGCTTTCGACATTTTCGTAAGTGGTTCACATGCTCGTTCATCTCTTTAGTACACACTTGACAGATTAACTCTGCCTTTTCCTTAACGCTCAATACCATAACTTTTGATTACAGCACCTTAAGGTAGTTTGAAATCTCCACCTGCATGGCGATTTCGGAGGGCCTTCCTCCATCATCTGTATAGCACAGCTATATTAAGCCACTCTTACGAGTTGCTTACCACGCTTTCGTGGCGCACAGTC
>NZ_JAIZZN010000063.1 GCF_020443565.1 Clostridium sp. CS001 | reverse complement strand
AAGACACAAATTGTATTCAATACATTTTGTGTCTTTTTTATACATACCTACAGTTGCTGATATTCATGTCTAAAAGTGAGGATTTACTGCGAATTAAAGTGTCCTCTAACACTATGATAAAGCAAATAACTACTATAAAGACACGTGTATTTGAAAATAAAAAACACAAACTTCCAGTTTATCTTACGCCCTCAAAAGACGTAAAAATAACTGGAAGTTCTTCTTTTTTGCACAAAACAAACAATATCAACCACCACACAAAACCCCAAATCAAACACCCCTCCCACCATTAATCTTTCATGGAGAATTTAAACAAAATATGTTATAATTAAGCAATATATGCAGAATGGAGGATATTATGGGTATTTTTGATGCGATGAAGAAAAGTATATTTAGTGTTAGTTTTGAAGATAGAATTATGAAAACAATAAATACACCGATGTTTGTAAAGGACTTCAATAAGGAAAGTGAAAATATAATTAGCCTTAATAAGCTTCTGAGTAATGATAATGATGCGGAAACTAAAAGAAAAATCGAAAATGAACTTAACCTTCAAAAGTATGTTCAAGATAGCCTGAGCAAAGTTTATTTTGAACTTAAAAATTCACCGGTGCCTTTTTATGGGTTGTATAACATTAGATTAGAACAGGGAGATAATAAATCAGACATAGATTTTCTAATGGTTACTAATCAATTTTGTTGCATAATCAATTGTAAGAGTCATCAAGGGAATATTGAAATAGATAGTCAAGGGAATTTCTCTAGATGGGTTAAAAAAGGCGAGAAGAGTATAAAAGAAGGTATTTATAGTCCTATTGAGGAAAATAGAAGAGCAGAGTTAGTTTTGAAAGGCATTATAGATAATAATGGTCTGGAAAAATTGCCTCTTAGATCTTTAACTGTATTCACAAACCCTAAGGCAACTTTAAATTTTAAGGGTTGCTCTGAGGATGTTATGGACAAGGTAATTAAAGTTGATTTGGTAAATACAAAGTTAAGGTCTATGGCTCTAGATATATCCACTGCAGTTTATGAAGAGAAAAAAGCTAAAGATATTGCAGATATTCTAAAGGATTTAGATAAAAGTGTTAGCATAGATTATAGCACTAGGTTTAAGTGTAACATTAGTACAGAGAGCATTCCAAAAGTTGAGCCAAAGGTAGTTGTATTTGTCAAGTGAAAACTCCCCCATATTCTAACCCAAAACTCCCCCACTAAAAATTATAAAAAAATAATGTTTTCTCTTAATAATTATATAGTGGAGGAAAAACTTATTATTGCTTTTCAAGCCACTCTCTGGTTTCTTTTAATCTATAAGAATTACCATTCATATTTACTATATACGCTTTATGAGTAAGTCTATCAATCATAGCAGCCGTCATAATTGGGTCTTTGAATATCTCGTCCCACCTTTCAAATGATAAGTTTGTAGTTACAATAGTGGACTTTCGTCCTGCTCTTAATGATAAATGACTAAACAAAAGTTCTGACCCTTCCTTATCATAAGAAATATATCCAAGCTCATCTGCGATGATTAAATCATATTTATCAAATTTATTTTCTAAGCCTCTTAATACTTTGTTAGAACGACTTTCTTTTAATTGGGTAATGAGTGACGATACCGTAATAAAAAGAACCTTATATCCAGCTAGACAAGCCTTTATACCAAGACCAATGCTAATATGGGTCTTGCCTGTTCCAGGATTTCCAGCTAAAATCACATTCTGCCCCGTACTAATAAATTCAAGTGAACTTAACGTCTTTAATTTCTTTTTAGCATCAACTGGCAGCTCCTCTATTACAAGATCTTCGATATATTTTTTATATGGAAATTTAGCTATTCTAATTCTATTTTGTTTATTACTTTCATTTCTTAAAATCTGTTCTTTTATCAACAACTTGTAA
>NZ_JAIZZN010000062.1 GCF_020443565.1 Clostridium sp. CS001 | reverse complement strand
TACAGGGCAAACGCATGAATATTTTCTACAAAACAAAATCATTTTACAGACTTAAAAAAACTGCCATGAGGGCTCTTTATGTGGTGGGAAAATATTTTATGCGGAACCCTGAAGTTATTTTGAAATCATGTTTGAGTATTTCAGGGCCTTTAGTAGATTAATCAAGATTTTTTTGTATAAAAAACCAGGCAGTCCTTTCAAGGATATGCACAGTAATTTTAATAAAATTAATCTATATTAGCCTACATAAAGTTTTTAATTAAGATTTGTTCTAGATAGTCATTATCTAGAGAAGCAGCGAATCTTTTAGATTTTAAACTATACTTAGGTTCTGATGAATCTTTTCGTAGTATATTTAATGCCAAACGTTTAATCATGGCCAAATTTTGAGGTGCATAATCTTTTCTAACTCTACGAGCATCTTCTTTAAATACAACGTCAAGAAACCAATGAGTTATCTCTATCCCCCAATGTTTTCTTACCGCCGTTGAAAATTCTTCTATTGAATCTTTCAAAGATGAAATAAAATATCTCTTTTCTACAGTTTTTTTACCTTTAATCTCACACTGACGTACAGCCATTCCTATACTTTTTATTCCTTTCCAATTATCTTTCATTGAAAGCCAATCTATATCTTCAACTAAAAAATATTTTCTTGTTTCAATACGGCCATGATCTTTGTCTGTTGTCATACAAGATTTAACATTCACCCCATCAAAGTTTGTTTTTTCAGCGTCTTCAAAAAAATCTCTCACATCTTCATGAAGATTAGGTTGATTTCCTTTAAGTGCAAGAACATAATCTGCCTTCTTATCAATAATCTTATCAGCAATTTTGGTCTGTGTGCCCATGGCATCAATAGTTACAATACAATCTTTAACAAAAATCAAATCTAACAGTTCTGGTATTGCTGTTATTTCATTGCTTTTCTCATTTGTTTTTACCTGCCCAAGTACCATTCCATTTTCACTTGCCCAAGCACTTACAATATGAATAGGAGATTTTTTATCATCAGTATCAAAGGCACCACACATTGTTTTGCCATCTACTGCAACTATAGACCTTGCTGCTAATGTAGCTATTTCACGAACCCAATGTATAAAACACTTTTCAAACTGCTTTGGGTCTATCCATCTAAAAGTTCTCTCAAAGGTGTCATGTGATGGTATTCCGTTAGGAATTTCAATAAAATCACGAAACCATGATTCTCTTTTCTTTGCAAATACCTCAATTTCTTTCCAATCACTTGCATTAGCAATAGTTGCTGCAACAGCTATAAAAAGAATATCTATAAGCTTGTGCCTTACCTTTGTCTGTTGCCTTATGTCTTTAATAATTCCAAAATAATTAGTAAATAATGAGTTAGTATTGTCCATTAGCAATTCCTCTTTTCTTAAGTTTACATAAAAGATATATACATACTCATTATATAACCTTTAACACATAATCAAAAAACAAAGAGTGTAATTTCTTCCTATATATGTAACAATTTGCTCTATTTTTATAAAAAAATTTATTATTGCCTATATGCGATAGCATAGCCGGTAGGCCGCATAAGGTTATAAATCAAGTTTGGGAATGTTGTTGTTTAACGATAAAGATGTGTTAATTGTTATCGTCAAGAATTTCTAAGTATAATATCTGCCTTGCAAATTACTAAAAAATCGATAGATTTTTAAGATTATCCCAATATAGTAATTTTCAATATAGCTATTAGTGTAATTAACCTAAGTTCAGTAGCTACGCTAACAATAAAACTTTTTAAAATTTTCAAATGCGAACTTTCAATTTGATGTTTTGAAAGTTTGCAGCCTGCCGGCTAAAAGATCATTAGGCGGTCTCATTAAAAAATTAAATTTGATCAGAATGCCTTTTAACTGATTATACAACAAAACTCTTAGTTAAAATGGACTGTTCATAATTTATTAACTCATGCGTTTGCCCTG
>NZ_JAIZZN010000061.1 GCF_020443565.1 Clostridium sp. CS001 | reverse complement strand
CGAAAATTTCTTTTCTTTGCCATTTTTCTTTCTCTATTAGTTTAAAATTCATAATGTTATTCTCCTTTGAAATTACTACTTATTCAATTTTTAATTCGTACTTTACTACAACTACGTCTCAATCAGATCGAACAAAATAACTTATGATCAATCATTTTTTTGTTCTAAATGACCTATAACGTTTCCCACTCAAGACGTTCCTGAACCTAGCGAGACTTGGCTTGGTGAAGGAATGTGCTTTGGCTTCTCCAAAGACTTCACCCCCTGTAGACAAAGTGAACTTAAGTGTTTTGTTATGCCAAGTCTTATGGAAATTCATCCTTCTTAAATTGTTGTTACATGTCCTTTATATTTAGGAAATTCTAACATAAACTTGTTCAAATATTTAGAAGGCAAAATAAGCCTGTAAATATCATTCAGCTTAAAATCTATTTTCATAAGTGATCTCCATTCGCGTTCCATGTAATAGTTATCTATATCTTCGTCATCTTTAGAACTATCAAAAAATTTTAAATAGCTCATAAGATATTGGTCAATGAAAAATCTCATATTTATTATCTCATTTAATTCTTCGCGCTGTCTTCCTTTCCTCGTATATTCATCATTAAAAAACTTATTAATTTTCTTAGAATAAGTGTCAAACATTTCACTCCAAGATTCTGATTGCATCGTCGAACTTTTATCTATATAGTGGACAGGGGTAGCCCCTTTCCCAGCAATAAACTTCTTTTTAAAAGAAATACCAAATGAGCTATACTTTTTCATATGTATATCCATATCTGATATTGGTATATCACAAAAACAAACCATGTAACTTATATATAATTCATTATCGGAAATACTCTTACTCATGTCCATATCTTGTGATGTAATTAGATTATCTGGCCAATTTTTTGTTTTTAATATTCCACTTTTTATTATTTCAACTAATAGAGTGAATTGTTGCTTCTCATCTAACCCTCTACCAACAAAGTGTGTTAATTCATCTGATACATAATTCTGTATTTTCCCCATAATAACCCTCCTTCATTACATTAATAAAATTTCGCATAACGTTCCTTGTTCAAGACTTGAACATTTTATCATGAGAAGTTATTTAGCTATTTTATAAATTAAGACGGACTAAGTTTTATACATTAATACTTAAATCCGTCTTATTCTTTCGCTATACTTATTTATTATAAATAGTCCCTCCACAAAAAGGGCAACTATTTTTTTCCCATGCATGTTTCATTTTATTAATATTAATTGGTTCTGAGCAACTCTTACATGGAAATATTTCTCCATTTTTCACTCTAACATTCTGTATGATTTTATCTGGTTCATAAATATATCTACGTACTCTATCATGAATAATATCATATCTTGTTACAAATTCGAATTTTTTATCTTTAGCATGAGAATCATATGTACAAGCATAGTTCAATGCATAAATTGATAACTTATTTTTTATCTTTGTATCTTTAGGGGGTACATGTCCCTTTCTAAAATGCAGCAACCTATGATAAATTAACTCAGAAAAAAACTCATTTGATATTAACTCCATATTATTCTTTGTTTCCTCTATTGCAAAATGACTACACTTTTTTAGAGTGCAATATTCTTCTAAGTCTTTCCAAATACGCATTAGATCATTTTCATCTCTAATATTACTAATTTTTTTATCACCGTCATTTTTAATTGCATTAATTATCATGTCTTCACTAATATATTTAAATGGTCTTCCTGAATATATACCATTTATTCTATAATTCTGAAATTCAGACCAACTATAAAGTAGCATTGTACCAAAATCCCTTGAATTACCCATTGATGCTAATACTAGCATTTCCAACTTTTTATCGTTGTTAAATAATATACTATAATCTAGGCTTAGCTCTGCTGTATATGTTAATCTAAAAGTACCCCACCATTCTAATTGAAAACTCCTCCACTTTAATGTAAACTTTCTTATGATAGAACATCATAAGAGGGGGAATGGAGATGATCAAAT
>NZ_JAIZZN010000060.1 GCF_020443565.1 Clostridium sp. CS001 | reverse complement strand
TTCCACGTCACCATGGACACCCTTGTCTTAAGCTATGCACTTGGCACTATTAACCCGTGCTAGGGACTTTCACCCTTTAGATTGCGCCCATGCTGGGCGCACAATAAAAAAAAGCATGTATAGAGATTACATGCTTTCTTTATTATATTCATATTATACTTTATATCTAACCTAATGGACTTTTAAATCCATTACCTTGAACCTCAGCAATATCAATTATAGAAATAAATGCTTTGTTATCTATATCTTTTATAACTCTCTTAATTTGTGGTAATTGTCCCAAAGAAACAACACAGTACATTACATCTTTTCTATTACTGGTATATGCACCTTCCCCGTATAAAATAGTTACACCTCTATTAAAGCTATTCATTATAGCAACACTTACTTCCTTTTCCTTTTCTGATACTATTAAAAGCATTTTACGTCTACTTAATCCATTTATAATTTTTTCCATAACAGTAGCAGTAATATACATAGCAATTAGAGTATACAGACCTACTTTAAAATCAAACATCACAGATCCAACTGCTACAATTAAGAAATTTATTATAAAACTCATCATGCCTACTTCAATATCATATTTCTTTTTAGCATATATAGCTACAATATCCATTCCACCAGTGGAACCTTCATTAGAAAAGACAATTCCACTACCTATACCTGAAAGTACTCCTCCATATATACAATAAAGAAGTCTATAAGATTCTTCAACAGGCGCAAGCATCTTATTTAAAGGCGCCGTAATAATTAAGAAAACTGATAATGAAATGGTACCTAGAATTGTAAACATGGTGAACTTTTTATTTATTTTTAATATACTTAATATGAGAAGCGGAATGTTAAGTATTAATATTGTAACACCCATGGGTATACTGAAAATATACTGTAACATTAACCCTATTCCTGAAATACCTCCACTAAGAAGCTTATTAGGAATTATAAATAAGTTTATTCCAACAGCCATAATTAAACTTCCTAACACAATAAGAATAATCTTCTGAAATAAATCCTTAGACTCATTACTATAAAATTTTTTCATATACTACCTCCTTACCTTTATCTAGCTTACAAAATAACTTATCATTACTTTATATCATATGTTCTCGCATTTTCTATTATTATATATTAAACCAAAGGTAATTAGTATCTTATTAATCTCTTTGCCGAAATAAACTATTTATTTTACGTTAATCAAAGTATTTATGTTAAAATTACTTGAGGTGATTTTATGAAGGAATTAATGAATGATTGGGATACACTTTTACTAGAAGAATTTAATAGTGATTACTATTTAAAATTAAAAAGCTTCTTAAATGAGGAATACAAAAACAGACAAATATATCCTGAAGTTCAAAACACATTTAATGCAATCAAATACACATCCTATAAGAATGTAAAAGTTGTTATACTTGGTCAAGATCCCTACCATGGTGCTTCGCAAGCTCACGGCTTAAGTTTTTCAGTAATGACTGGTACGTCTATTCCACCTTCTCTATTAAATATATATAAAGAATTACATAATGACTTAGGTTGTTATATTCCTAATAACGGATATTTAAAAAAGTGGGCTGACCAAGGTGTCTTACTACTTAATACAGTGCTTACGGTTAGATCCGGAGAAGCTAATTCTCATAAAAATATAGGTTGGGAACGCTTTACTAGTAAAATAATTACTTTATTAAATGATAAAACAAGTCCTTTAGTTTTCATTTTTTGGGGTAAAAATGCTGAAACAAAACAATCTTTAATAACAAATCCAATTCACCATATAATAAAGTCTGCACATCCAAGCCCATTATCAGCACATAGAGGTTTCTTCAATAGTAAACCTTTCTCTAATGCAAATAACTTCTTAATTTCACAAGGTAAAAAGCCTGTTGATTGGCAGATTGAAAACATATAAATATTATGCCCCTTATAATATAAATAATTAATTATATTATAAAGGGTTATTTTGATATTTATTAAAGGCTTTTTAATTATAAAAAAACGCCTTAGAGTTATCTAAGACGTTTTTTGGTGGCTAGACCAGGAATCGAACCAGGGACACGAGGATTTTCAGTCCTCTGCTCTACCGACTGAGCTATCCAGCCACATTACCTGGCGACAACCTACTCTCCCACAAGGC
>NZ_JAIZZN010000059.1 GCF_020443565.1 Clostridium sp. CS001 | reverse complement strand
TTAATTAAGGTCAAGCCCTCGACTTATTAGTATTAGTCAGCTGAACATGTTACCATGCTTACACCTCTAACCTATCAACCTGGTGTTCTTCCAGGAGTCTTACTCACATCATGCTTACGCATGAGTGATGGGAAATCTCATCTTAGGGTGGGCTTCACGCTTAGATGCTTTCAGCGTTTATCCCTTCCAAACATAGCTACCCAGCGATGCCACTGGCGTGACAACTGGTGCACCAGAGGTTTGTCCATCCCGGTCCTCTCGTACTAAGGACAGCTCCCTTCAAATTTCCTACGCCCGCGACGGATAGGGACCGAACTGTCTCACGACGTTCTGAACCCAGCTCGCGTGCCGCTTTAATGGGCGAACAGCCCAACCCTTGGGACCTACTTCAGCCCCAGGATGCGACGAGCCGACATCGAGGTGCCAAACCTCCCCGTCGATGTGGACTCTTGGGGGAGATCAGCCTGTTATCCCCGAGGTAGCTTTTATCCGTTGAGCGATGGCCCTCCCACGAGGTACCACCGGATCACTAAGTCCGACTTTCGTCCCTGCTCCACTTGTAGGTGTCGCAGTCAGGCTCCCTTCTGCCTTTGCACTCTTCGCGCGATTTCCAACCGCGCTGAGGGAACCTTTGAGCGCCTCCGTTACTTTTTTGGAGGCGACCGCCCCAGTCAAACTGCCCACCTAACAATGTCCTGTGACCAGATTCATGGCCTCCAGTTAGAACCTCAGTACTGTCAGGGTGGTATCCCAAGGATGACTCCACACAGGCTGACGCCCATGTTTCTCAGTCTCCCACCTATCCTGTACAGACAATACCGAAATTCAATGCTAAGCTACAGTAAAGCTCTACGGGGTCTTTCCGTCCAATCGCGGGTAGCCAGCATCTTCACTGGCACTACAATTTCGCCGGATGTGCTGTTGAGACAGTGCCCAAATCATTACGCCATTCGTGCGGGTCAGAACTTACCTGACAAGGAATTTCGCTACCTTAGGACCGTTATAGTTACGGCCGCCGTTTACTGGGGCTTAAGTTCATACCTTCGCTTGCGCTAAGTAATCCCCTTAACCTTCCAGCACCGGGCAGGCGTCAGCCCCTATACATCAGCTTTCGCTTTAGCAGAGACCTGTGTTTTTGCTAAACAGTTGCTTGGGCCTATTCTCTGCGACCTACTTGCGTAGGCACCCCTTCTCCCGAAGTTACGGGGTCAATTTGCCGAGTTCCTTAACAGCAATTCTTCCGATGGTCTTAGGATTCTCTCCTCACCTACCTGTGTCGGTTTGCGGTACGGGCACCAATATCCTCGATAGAGACTTTTCTTGGCAGCGTGGAATCAGATACTTCAGGAATAAATTCCCTTCCCCATCACATCTCAGCGTTAAGAGCAAACGGATTTGCCTGCTTGCTCCGCCTAAATGCTTAGACACACATCCAATAGTGTGCACATCTTATCCTCCTGCGTCATCCCATTTCTGATAACGTCCATTGGTGGTATCGGAATATCAACCGATTGTCCATCACCTACGCCTTTCGGCCTCGGCTTAGGTCCCGACTAACCCTGAGAGGACGAGCCTTCCTCAGGAAACCTTAGGTTTTCGACCGTTAAGATTCTCACTTAACTCTCGCTACTTATGCCAACATTCTCACTTCTGTACCGTCCACCACTCCTTACGGTATGACTTCAGCCAGTACAGAAAGCTCCTCTACCGCGTACACGTAGTGTACACCCATAGCTTCGGTGGTAAGTTTTAGCCCCGGACATCTTCGGCGCAGGATCTCTTGACTAGTGAGCTATTACGCACTCTTTGAATGAGTGGCTGCTTCTGAGCCAACATCCTAGTTGTCTTAGAAATCCCACATCCTTTTCCACTTAACTTACACTTTGGGACCTTAGCTGATGGTCTGGGCTGTTTCCCTTTTGACTACGGATCTTATCATTCGCAGTCTGACTGCCGAAATAAAAGTATATGGCATTCGGAGTTTGATAGAGTTCAGTAACTGTTGTCAGCCCCTAGCTCATTCAGTGCTCTACCTCCATTACTCAATTAATCGACGCTAGCCCTAAAGCTATTTCGAGGAGAACCAGCTATCTCCGAGTTCGATTGGAATTTCTCCGCTATCCACAGCTCATCCCATGATTTTTCAACATCAATGAGTTCGGACCTCCACGGAATTTTACTTCCGCTTCATCCTGGCCATGGATAGGTCACCCGGTTTCGGGTCTACGACATGCAACTAGACGCCCTATTCAGACTTGGTTTCCCTTCGGCTCCGTACCTTAAGTACTTAACCTTGCTACATATCGTAACTCGTTGGCTCGTTCTACAAAAAGCACGCCGTCACACATATAAAGTGCTCCGACCGGTTGTAGGCACACGGTTTCAGGTTCTATTTCACTCCCCTTCCGGGGTTCTTTTCACCTTTCCCTCACGGTACTTCTTCACTATCGGTCACTAGGTAGTATTTAGCCTTGGGAGGTGGTCCTCCCTGTTTCCCACAAGGTTTCACGTGTCTCGTGGTACTCTGGATTAGATCTGACTGCTCTTTCCCTTTCATTTACAGGCCTATTACCTTCTGCGGAGCAGCTTTCCAGCTATCTTCAATTAAGGAAATTGCAGTATTCGTTGATCTATCCTCAACCCCTAAGTCAAAGACTTAGGTTTGGGCTCTTTCCCTTTCGCTCGCCGCTACTCAGGAAATCGATGTTTCTTTCTCTTCCTCCGGGTACTTAGATGTTTCAGTTCCCCGGGTCTACCTCTGTCATACCTATTTATTCAGTATGCAGTACATAGTTGTTACTATGTGGGTTCCCCCATTCGGAAATCTCTGGATCACAGGCTATTTGCGCCTACCCAAAGCTTATCGCAGCTTAACGCGTCCTTCTTCGGCTCCTAGTGCCAAGGCATTCGCCATGCGCCCTTTGTAGCTTGACCTTTA
>NZ_JAIZZN010000058.1 GCF_020443565.1 Clostridium sp. CS001 | reverse complement strand
TACAAGCCTGCTCAATTTTTCTGCTTGAGTAAATATCATTCATATATGCATAAACTAATACCTTAAAAAGAATCTGGGGTGGGAGTGCTGAATTTCTACCTTTTGTAGAGTGTAGCGCGTCAAAATATGGCTTTACAGAACTGCACTCCTAAGTCAAATTATAACTATAATACTGATAATTATCTAGTGATTAACTGCTTTTTAAATAAGCACATTATTTCTATAACAAAAGCTCCTAATGACTTGACATCATCAGGAGCTTATTTTATGCTTATTATTAAAACTAGAGAAAGGAAAAGGAAGAACCCCTAGCCGTCCAAAGCAAAAGTTCTTCCCTTAAAATAAGAGCGATAGCTCTTACAACTAATTATTATGATAAGATTATTTTCAAAACTATGCAAGTGTTTTAAAGAAATTTCTTTTGAAAATGAGATAAATATTTTTAATGAGTATATGCAAACGCTTAATATAGAGGCATTAGTATGCCCATTTTGTGGTGCTAAGCATTCATTATCACCATTTGCTTCTTACAAACGCCATCTTGTTAATTATGATAATAATAATGCTCAAGATAATATGATCACCATTCTTAGATGTATTTGTTTATCATGTGAACGTACCCATGCCCTCCTACCTTCGGTAATTGTGCCTTATATGTCATTTAGTTTTAAATTCACTGTATGTCTCATTCATGACTATCTTGTACATAAATATCACTCTGTGGAAACTATGTGTGAACATTATGGCATTGCTATATCCACATTCTATCGAATTTTAAAGAAGTTTAAAGAGCATAAACAGATATGGCTTGGTCTTTTAGAGGACAAGCTTATTTCAAATTTAAGTTTTATACAGCATATCATAAATAGTTCTTTTGATGAAACTGAGGACTTCATAATACAATTCTTCAATCAAAATGATTCATCGTTTTTTCAAGGAACGTCATAATTTAACTATAATCATATTTCTTTCATTTTAATTTATCCATACCACTTAATACGATAATGGTCATTGAAATACCCATGTGATACCATTTTTTCAGAGGTGATGTTAAGTGAATAATAAAGAAATGATAGAAATAGCATCTATTAGGTTAGGATTAATAGCCCCTGCTATAAATAATACTTTTACGGAGCAATCTAAAATTGCTTACTATAGACGTATTTCTACTACCCCTGTAAAATTACCTAATGGTAATTCAGTCTTGTATAGTCCGGGGACGCTTTCTAATTGGGAATCATACTATAATAGACTCGGCTTTGACGCCCTTCTTCCGAAGACGCGTAGCGACATAGGTCAAACTAGAAAGCTAAGCGATGTGGCAATAGAGCAGATATACACTTTAAAAAGCAACTTCCCCAGAATCAATGCTACGCTTATATACCATAAACTCATCGAAGATGGCTTTATTAAAGAAAAGGATGTATCCATTTCAACAGTTCAGCGATTTATAAAAAATAACGATCTTAGATCTGCTAGATGTATCAATATGAAAGATAGAAAGGCTTTTGAAGAAGAGTTTGCAACTGGCATGTACCAAGGGGA
The DNA here is from genome assembly GCF_020443565.1 of Clostridium sp. CS001. Lineage (GTDB taxonomy): Bacteria > Bacillota > Clostridia > Clostridiales > Clostridiaceae > Clostridium_AD. Next base: position 2,315 of record NZ_JAIZZN010000058.1, on the reverse strand, counting down.
CACGTGCTATGGCCCACATATAACTGAAAAGGGTGAGTGCAGGAGAACATATTTAATTATGCTAATTGATGATAAATCTAGACTAATAGTAGGTGGTAGGTTCTTTTATAATGATAACTCCTATAACTTTCAAAAGGTACTTAAAGAAGCTATCGCTAGATACGGAATTCCCAATAAGCTTTATCTCGATAATGGTTCTCCATATAAAAATGAGCAATTAAGCCTTATATGCGGCTCACTTGGAATAGTGGAACTTCACACAATGATAAGAGATGGAGCATCAAAAGGAAAGGTGGAAAGGAATTTCAGAACATTGAAAAGCAGATGGCTAAGTGCTTTAGATATAGCATCTATTTCCTCTTTAGCGGAGCTAAATGATGAATTATTCACCTATATTAATAAGCATAACATAACTATTCATTCTTCTACAAATGAGCGCCCTATTGATAGATATAAGGGCGATTTAGCTCATGTAAAAGTAGCATCTGATAGTGAATGGCTAGATAATTGTTTTATGAATCGCATACAACGGCGGGTAAATAATGATGCAACTATAAGCATTGATAAAACTCCTTATGATGTACCTATGCAATTTATAAGGCAGAAAGTTGAAGTGCGATATCTACCTGATGACATGGATAGTGCTTATATTTATTATGAAAACATTAAGTATAGCATTAGAAAAACAAACAAAGTTGAGAATGGTAAAACTAAACGTAAAAATCCACTTAATATAGACTATTCAAAGGATGGTGTTAAGCATGTTTAAGCAGTTTTATGGTATGACCTTAAACCCTTTTGAAAAAGGTATTAAGGAAAAAGATGCATATATCTCAAGGGATTTAAAAGAAATGATATCAAGACTTGATTATCTTAATGAAACTAGAGGCATTGGATTATTTACGGCTTCGCCTGGTAGTGGAAAAACTTTTGCTTTAAGATGTTTCGCGAAGAAAGTCAATCCAAATTTAACAAAGGTTATTTATCTTTGCTTTACTACCGTAACTACTACTGAATTTTATCGTCAGTTTTGTATAGCTCTAGGACTTGAACCTTGCTCTCGCAAGTCAGATATGTTTAAAAGTATAAAAGACTATATGGAAATTATGAGCAGTGACAAGCGTGTCAATTACATACTTGTATGGGATGAAGCACAGTATTTGAGTAATGATATATTGAAGGATTTAAAGCTACTTATGAATTTTTCTATGGACTCAAAGGATTGTTTTTCACTGGTTTTGATAGGTCAACCTATACTCAACAACATCTTAGAAAAACAGATACATGAGGCATTAAAGCAAAGGATCATAATAAATTATGATTTTGAAGGACTTTCGGAAACTGAGGCTATAGAATATATTCATTCTAGGCTATCACTAGCAGGTGCTTCTTCTGAAATTATTGATAACAATGCAATTTTAGCTGCATATAGAAGTTGCTCTGGGTCTGTAAGACGGTTAAATATGATATTAACAAAGGCCTTAATAATAGGTGCTCAACACGAAAAAACAGTAATTGATACAGATACAATACTGGCTGCAGCCAATGAAATGTCGCTTCGTTAACCATAGATTATTTTTAGGAGGATTCCCTATGCCAATTAAATTTGAGTGTACAATGAAAAAGGGCAAAAAGATTGAAATCTGGTCTGGAATGATAACTAACTTAACTAAATTTGGAAGTCATTATGAGCTCAAGCTTGAAAGTAGAAGTGGATTTATTGTAGTTATAGGCAAAACCAATTATGGTAATTTTGCTTGTGTTCCTGATTATGATGTAGGATGTCATCTTTCTACCCTAAAAGATTTATTTTGGAACTCCGAACGCTTATGTGAACTTATGAATAAAGTAGATGCGATAACTGTGGCTCACGCCTTACAAGCTGTCGCTGAATATATTGATTTAAACTAACATACTTGGGTAGCTATTATTGCTACTCATTTTTTATATAAAAGTAGCCTGCCGGCTAAAATAAATTATATTAATAAAATGATTTTTCCTTATTGATAAGGTGATTTCATAGGTATAATCTGACGTAAATCACCTACTAATAATAGAAATAAAATGATGTTTCAATTAGTTATAATTTGACGTTTAACAGTAGAGTAAGCCTTTATTAAAATTGTATAATCTAATTCCTCCATTACTTGGCTTAGCAGTCTCACTGAATCATTTTCCGGTATTAATATCCCAGTATCAATAGGCAGGGCAAACGCATGAGTTAATAAATTATGAACAGTCCATTTTAACTAAGAGTTTTGTTGTATAATCAGTTAAAAGGCATTCTGATCAAATTTAATTTTTTAATGAGACCG
>NZ_JAIZZN010000057.1 GCF_020443565.1 Clostridium sp. CS001 | reverse complement strand
TGTTAGAGGACACTTTAATTCGCAGTAAATCCTCACTTTTAGACATGAATATCAGCAACTGTAGGTATGTATAAAAAAGACACAAAATGTATTGAATACAATTTGTGTCTTTTGTTTAGGATTTAACTACGACAAAAAACCCTAATAACATCATAATACAATTAAATATTGATTTCAATAATTTTTGTGAAGATTATGAAAAAAAGTATTTTAAAGGTTTTTCTAAAAATTCAATCCGAAAGGAATTAAGTATACCAGAATCAGATAGACTCAAGAAAAATGGTACGTTTAAACGAGGAGTATATTACACCGTAGGAAATAATTTAGCCTATACAAGAATAAAGATACAAACATTATTATGGGAAATAGCCTCCGGCGAAAAGATATACATAAGTGTGTTTCCATCATTTGTTGTAAAGTATAATAAAATTTCTACAGACTTAATTGAGTTTATCAGTACAAATGTAGGAAGGGGTGAAAATGTTTTTAATTACATAGAGGATTCTGGAAACTTATTAGAGTGTGAAGATATTTTAATAAGATCATGTCAAAGAGTAAATAAAACAGTAGAGCATAAAAAATTCGCAGCATTGCTTAATGCAAAGTATACAGAAACATTCAATACCACATTAAAGGGCATTAAGTTTAATGACTATATAATAATCAATTTAGTGTTCAAAGAAACTTTTATGCTGCTGCTAACCGCAAAAATATGCTCTGAAGCGTCTATCTTAAAAGGCGGTAGCCTTTCTTACCTCAATGAATTTTTCAAATTTTTAAGATAATTTATAACGATATATATATTTCCATTCTTAGGACAGGTTCTCATAATAATACCAATTCATCTATTTTTCTTCTTTATTCTACCTCGAAATTAAAGAATTAAGCTTTTCTGTAATAGAGTTATCTGAGGGTTTCTTTGAATAAATATCATTTTATCAGATCTTCTATTTTTAAGTTAAGATAGCAAGAAAACTTTATTTTTATATTTTCGTTATCTTTTGTAGAATTGATCTAGCAAAAGAAATGAGGTAGATTTATGTTTGAAGGAAAGATCAATATTGATGATGCTATAGCATTTTTTAGGTACACAGTTATTTTACCACTTCTTAATGCGGAGTCTGGTACTGTAAGAAAAACAGCTCATGAGCTATCACAAACCGTTTTTAATGACCCTGTAAATAAAAGAACCATTACTTTTGGAGAAAGAACTATATTTACATACTATGGGAATTATAAAAAATATGGTTTTGAAGGTTTGAAACCAAAAATAAAATCAAACAAGGGGAAGCATCCGTCTATATCAGATGAGTTGTTAAAAGATATCTTAAATCTAAAAGAAGAACTCCCTTGCAGATCAGCTCAAAAAATCATAGCTATGCTTGAAATTGTAAAGAAAATGGATAAAGGATCCTTAAACGTTCGAACGGTGAATAGAATTCTGTATTTTTATGGATACACACGGAAGAATCTATCTAAAGACACTAGAGTTTACGTTAAGCATGAAAAAAAAGCAATAAATATAATGTGGCAATCCGATATTATGGAAGGTTTTTATATTTCTGATTCCAGTGGTTCCAGTAAATTAGTATATCTTATTGGTTTTATAGATGACCATTCGAGGAGGATTCTACACTGCCAATTTTATTTTGATGCTACACTAACAAGACTTGAGGATTCATTAAAAAAAGCTGTAACAAAGTTTGGAGCACCTACTACTCTTTATGTAGATAATGGGAAAGTCTATATTTCTGAAAATTTCAAGCTGATTTGTGCAAAACTTGGAATAAAACTAACATACGCGACTCCTTACCATCCCCAAGGAAAGGGCAAAATTGAAGTCTTTTGGAAATATGTCCAAAGTTCTTTTGTATCTGAAGTCAAGCAAAATAAAGTACTAAATATTATGGAGCTAAATGACATGTTTCAAGGATGGCTTAAAACAGAATATCACGATAAAGTTCATTCATCATTAAGTAAAACACCTGTTGAATGTTGGATGAATTCTTTAGACCAAGGAGTAAAATTAAATTTTTTCTCACCAGTTCAGCTTGATGAAATATTTCTTCATTATGAAGAGAGAACAGTTGATAAATATGGTTGTATTTCCTTTGAAGGGAATACCTATGAGATTGATGGGCAACTTGTAGGGAAGAAAATCGGTTTAAGATATAGTCCTTTCCATTTAAATTATATTCATGTTTACTACAATTGTAAATATTTTGGAATTGCAAAGATCATAAACCTTAAAAGACAGAAGCATAAATCTGTGGGCACTATAGAAGAAGATCATTGCGCAGATTCAGAGGTATCAAAGCAGTACCTACTTAGTATAAAAAGCAATTATCAAGAATACCTACAAGAACAGATATCTATAAGTTTATCCAAAAATGTAGTGGCCCGAACTGTAGAAAATCAAGTTAAACCGGTTGTAAATGAGAATATATCAAAGACACTAAAAGATAAAGATTATGTTATAACCAAAAATGAATTTGTAGAGTTGGTTTCAGAACTTTTAGAGATTGATAGTGTTACTTTTGCTGAAAAGGGAAAGCTCTACGAGCTGTGGGAAACGTTTAAAGACTTTAATCGTGAGATTTTAACATCTATACTCACAGATATTAAAGAAACCACTCCAGATTTCAAGAGGAATTTTCTATACTATCTAACTCAGCTTAAAAGTATGTATTTATTAAAATTAAGCAAAAACAAAATTTAACCGGAGGTTGAAGAATATGAATACAAAAGTTCAAACGGCAGTGCTAGAAAAATTTTCACTAACTAAAATACCTTTCTTAGATAGGACAAAACAGAGTTTTAAGTATGATGAGTTTAATATTAATTTAGATTTTATTTCCACAGTGTTTTATTCAAGGCAAATAGCTGCAGTTACAGGTGCCTCCGGCACAGGAAAAAGTTCGTTGATTTTTTATTCCATGAATGAGCTTGATCCTTCTGAATTCAGAGTTGTTGGTGCTGAATTATCTAATCCTAATAAAAAATCACTTTACAAAACATTAGCGATTAAGCTCGGGTTAAAACCTGCATTCAATGCTGATGACATAAAAAATCAGATTATAACTTACTTTAATGAAGAGAATTCACAAGGAAAATTTAATTGTGTTATCGTGGATGAAGCGCATACGCTTTCTATTCCAATGTTTGATGAGATACGAAGTTTTTATGATGAAGGTGGAAATTTCTCATTAATTCTTGCCGGACTTCCATCTATCATCAATCAACTTAATCTTTCCGTTAATCTTCCTTTAAAGCAGAGGATATCGTTATTTTTAGACTGCTCAGGGTTAAGCATTGCACAAACTAAAGAATACATTAATTATCAGCTTGATATAGCAATATGTAAAAGCCAAATAATTGATGAAAAGTGCTTTCCATTTATACATAGTATGACTTCTGGAATTCCAAGAAAAATAAATCAATTATGTTATACAGCTATGATTGAAGCATATAAACTTAAAACATCTATACTTACTGAGGAAATTTTTAAAGTGGCGGAGGAGAAGTTATCTTATGGAAAATAAAAAATATAATAGCAACGAATACAAGAATAAAATAAATAAACTTAATAGATTTATTGTAGATTTGGAGTTTGATAATAGGCAGCTAAGAATGGAAATACTTTTTCTTTACACTAAACTTAGCCAAAAACCACCTACGGCAGAAGATTATGAAGTTCCATTTTAATTTTTGATAAAGGAGAGTGATTTTTTTATGGTATTTCAATGTGTAAATCAAACTAAAAAAGGAAAAGAAACTTGGACGGGTAGAATAACTTCTATTATTAATTATGGTAGCCATTACGAAATAACAATTGATAGTCGCTCTGGTATAATGGTGTTGCTTGGAAAAACTTCCTTGGGCAATTTTGCATGTATGCCAGATTTCGGTGCTGGTTGCCACTTAGCAACTTTAGATGATAAGTTTTATAGTACTGAAAAACTTTCGGATGTTCTGGGTAAAATTGATGGAATTACTGTTGCATCTGCTTTATATTCTATCGCAGATAAGATACACTTTAAATAAGCGCTATTTATTATAAAAGCCGTAGGCAGTTTAGAACTTATATAAAAGCTATCTACGATTTTTTTTAATATTCTTGCTGCAACTTTTCTTGTCCTGAATGCTGCAAACTGAGATGTCCTATAACA
>NZ_JAIZZN010000056.1 GCF_020443565.1 Clostridium sp. CS001 | reverse complement strand
ATGGTATAACAATAAACGTATTCATAGCGCTTTAAATTATATGACACCAATAGAATATCGCCTAGCAAATATGACCGAATAAAATTTGTACAATAAAGTGTTGACAATCCAGCTTAATATCTGTATTGATATATTCTTTAATCAATCGTCCGTTTGAACCATTTCCATTATGCTGTGATACTTGGTATAGCGGAATTAAAACCTGCCATTTACCATCTTTTCTAGATAACAAGAGATTTTTAATGTCTACAATTTGTTCTGACGTTATCATACCTTCAGAGCTAATGACTTTGTTATATTTCTTAGGATACTCCTGAAGTTTTGCTTTCTCATTTTCATCTAATAAATCAGCAAGCGCCATATTATTTTCCGGCCCTCTAAGCTGACTAAGCTTTCTAAATCATACAATTTAATATCATTTCTTGCACTTTGATAAGTTCCGCTACCGGTGTCATAGTAGTAATCCTTGACACATGCATAATTATTCCCAACATACCAAAGCTGTTCTACCTGCGACTTATAAGCGTTCACTATACCCGTTACGTAAACTTTGTAAAACTCTATAATAACATTATATAAGTTTATATTTACTTCCTCATTCATCGTGTCCGATTTTGCAATCCCAAAAGATATACTACTTTCGTTTGATATAACACTCCAAAGGCTTAAATTCCCCTATAACTTAGGGTACACAATATCGTAATTCGTTAAAGTGACTTACGATACTTTATATCTTGATAAATTGATGCTGGCGTTCTTATCTCTATCTATTTCAGCACCACAACATTCACATACAAAAGTTCTTTCTGATAGTGATAATTTAGGTTTAACATAACCACACTCACTACAAGTCTTTGATGATGGAAACCATCTATCAGCTTCTACAAATTCAATTCCGTATCTTTTAGCTTTGTACTGAATCATGGTCTTAAATTCAAAGAATCCTTGTTTTGCAATAGCCTTAGATAGATGTCTGTTCTTCATCATTCCTGACACATTTAGACTTTCCATAACTATACGAGAAGGCTTGGTTTTCACTATCTCTGTAGTTATTTTGTGCCTATAGTCTGTTCTAATGTTATCAAGACTTTTGTGTAACTTTATAATGTTCTTTTCAAGTTTTATAATATTGCTTGTTTTAACGTAACTTCCTCCTTTTTTATTTAATAGGTATTTATTAGATACCTTACGTTGCAATCTACGCATTTTCTTTTCTAACTTCTTAACTTTTTTAGTCTTATTAATATTTTTATAAGGCTCTTCCCTATTGGAGCATATGGCTAAATCCTTGATGCCCACATCTATACCAATGCTTTCGCCAGTTAGTTCTACTGGTTCTTGAATTGATTCTATGCCTACTGAAATGTACCAGTGTAACCCATTGAAACTAATCCTTGGATTACTATACTTAACACCAGTTGGGATTCTTCCATACTCTGACAACTTAACCTTGCCTAGTTTTTCTAATTGAACATGAGTTGAACTAAATTTAATTTTCATATTATCATGGTAGAATGACGGTTTAGATTTTCTTTTGCTCTTAAATATTGGTCTATCAGCTAATCCTTTGAAGAACTTTTTATAAGCTTCACAACCATCTTTAACTGCTTGTTTAGCCACATTGTTAGACACCTCGTTAAGCCAATTAAGTTCTGTTTTCTTTAAAACAGTCAATTCTTTTCTCAAATCATTATCAGATATAAATTTACCACCATTTTTATAATTTTCCTCTTGTCTTGCCAAAGTCCAATTGTAAATAAATCTTGCAGTACCCGAACATTGAAATAATTTAGAAGTCTGCTTATTATTCGGTTCTAACCTAACCTTTATCGCTGTCATCATTCTCTAACAACTCCTTAATACTTGCTAAAGTATTCATCATCTTCTTGGCTTTATACCTGAACTAAAGTTCAGGAGCCCTTTTGCTTTGAAGTCTACAACTAAAAACTGTAACGATTTGAATTAAATCCTCAACTAATTCCTGCTCTTCGGTCTTTTCAGTATTGTCGATAATTTCAATGATAGTTCCATATTTTTTACATAGGTTTTCTATAATTTCAAACCCAAACCTTAGCAATCTGCCTTTATACAAAACTACTATCTTTTCAACCTTTGAATCAGTTATCATATCTATCAATTGATTTAATCCTTTTTTATTGTAGTTAATTCTACTTCCAATGTCAGTAATAACATCAAATTGATAACCTTTAGCAATCATGTAAGCTTTAACATTATCAATTTGCCTTTCAAGGTCATCCTTCTGCTTATGACTCGGTTTTTCAGAACCAAACACTCTACAATATCCAATTACTTTTTTAGTATTAGCTACAATACCCTTAAGCCCTAAGAAGTGATTGAGTTGTTCTTGTGAATAATACCTATACCCACTTGGAGTAATATGGTGTGGTTTTAACTCACCTTTTTTATCCCATTCTCTTAATGTTTGAGCATTTTTACCTATTAGCTTTGAAAACTTTCCTATAGAATAGTATTCCATAATATCACCTCTTGCATCTAGCATATCATAATAATTTTTATCTTGAGGATAGCATTCAAAGTTTGTAATTAGCCAGTTATATTTCAACTGCTCATTCTCTATTGCTTGAAAAATCTCATGCATATGGGTATAGTAATGATCACCCTTTTCTAATATAGCACTCCTCATATTTTCACCTGATCACCAAATTAATAGTATTTTTATGGACTTTAAAATTAAACAACACCTCAGCTATATTATGAAACAAGTATATGGCCTTTCGATAACGTTTCGTACAAATGTTACCTGTAATATTATCGTAAAACACTTTAAATTTTAACCAAATTCATATATAATTATTATATATGTTTCAAGAATAAAAGCTCATGATCAATATTTACCAAATATATAAATTATAAATAAGAGCACAATATTATCAAATATATTGTGAAGGTAGTGATTTATATGGAAAATAATTTAAATGGAAATTTAGCTTCAGATAAAGAGTTAGCTGATATAAAAGTAGCTATGAAAGAAACTAAAAGTGTAAGAATGTATAAAAGATATCTGGTAATATTAAAACATTTGGAAGGTAATTCAAATGTAGATATTGCTAGAATGGTTTCCTTAGAGCAGCATGCAGTCGGAGACTATATTAAAAATTACAAAGCAAATGGATTAACCGGTCTTGAGATGAAACATAGCACTGGTGCACCAAGAAAATTAAGTAAAGAACAAGAAACGCTTTTATTTGAAACTATAACAAATAAAACTCCTGACGAAGTGGGGTTTGAATCAAGAAAAAATTGGACTATTGAAATTGTTAGGCAGTGGATTATCAATAGTTTTGCTATTAAGCATAGTCATAGGGGAACCCATGAAGTATTACACAGATTGAACTTAAGCTATACAAGACCTACTTATGTTCTTAAAAAAGCTGATAAAGAGAAACAAGACGAATTCAAAGTAACCTTTAAAGGATTAAAAAAAACTTGTCAATGGGGAGATTGACCATATATTATTCCAAGACGAATCTATGATTAGGGATTATCAGGCTATACAGAAGACTTGGTTTATGAAAGGTCATCAGCGAAAAATTCCTACTTACGGTAAAAATGCTGGTGTGAAGCTAATAGGGATATTAGATTATGGTACAGGCAAAGTTTACTGTGAGGAGCATGATAGGTATGATGCAGTTGTATTTAAAGGCTTCTTGAGAGATATTTTAAAACGATACCCTACGGGTAAAATTATAATGGTACTAGACAATGCAAGGATACACCACGCAAAGTTAATTCAACCTTTATTGCAGGAAAACAAGGATAGATTAGAGTTGGTATTTTTACCACCGTATAGTCCTGAATTTAATCTGATAGAGGGGTTATGGGGATGGCTTAAGTCAAGTGTAATTAATAATGCATTTTATCCTACTTTATCTAAAGTAAGAGTATCAGTACAAAACTTTATTAATCACATAAATAAGGTTCCTACACAAATCATAGACAGGCTATGTATTAAAATGTAGAAACTCTATTGAAACATATATATATAAACTATAAGAAGGTGAAATTTTTTGGACGAAGAATTAATAAAATCATTAAGTGCTTTGTTAGATGAAAAATTAACTCCAATAAAAAACGATTTAAAAAGCATAAAATCTCAACAAGAGGAAAGTATCTCAATTCTAAGACCATTAGAACATAAAGCAGATATTAATAAAGCTGAGCATGATAAATTATTTAATGATATTGCTAACCTTTCTGGCAGTGTAGAAAATATGAGAAAAGACCTTTCTGCTGTAGAAGTTGTTACGGCTAGAAACATGGAAAATATAGCTCAACTAAAACTTGTAAAATAAAAAAAATTCAGCCTGTTAACTTTTTTATAAAAGTTGCAGGTATTTTATTTTCGAACAAGAATTTTTTGTTATCGGAAGTCCTCCGCTCACCGATAAATATTTCATTATTTTAATATACATTTTATTAAATTTGCTGAATAAATCAATAGAGATTATATCATAATAATGATATAATAGTGATAAATCAACTATACTTTTAGAGGGAGTGATTAATTTGCCTATAATTAGACCAATTTCTGATTTAAGGAATAACTTTAATATGATATCCGATATATGCCATACTAATGCAGAACCCATCTTTATCACTAAGAACGGTCATGGCAATATGGTTATCATGAGTCAAGCGCTTTATGAACAACAACAGGCCCTTATTGAATTATATCAAAAGCTTGCAGAGGCTGAGTTTGAAAGCCAAACGATTAAAACAAGAATTTCACATAAAGACTTAATGGCCAAAATGAGGGCTAATATAAATGAGTAAAAAGTACAGAATAGACTACCTGCCAATAGCAGAGAAAGATCTTTCAGATATAATTGAATATATTACTCTTGACAGTCCACAATCAGCTTTGAAGCTTCTAGAAGAGATTGATGAATCAATCTCTAAGCTAGAAGAATTTCCTCTTATGGGTATAAATCTTAAAGATACTCGCCTACAACGATTTAACTATAGAATTGTTGTAGTAAGCAGTTATTTAGTTTTCTATGTGGTAAAAGATGAATATGTTGAAATTAGACGTATACTTCACGGAAAACGCAAATATCAATTTCTTTTATAAGTTTGATAATAATACTACTACTAGATTTCCGATAACGTTTGGCTTGCTGAAGTGCCTCAGCGTTACAGGAGTTTAGAAAAGGTTACATAGCTCTTATGTTAGTTTTTCTAAACTTCGACTCGGTTAGCTGAGGCATTTGGGTGGAGCGATAGCGGAACTGGCATATTTGCACTACATCTTATTCGCTGACTATACCCCTCAGTCCCTTTTGACTTTGTTTATCACAAATGAGATTGTGAAATAACTTAACGATAAATCGGAATTTATCTAATTATTTCTAATAATTCATTTAGTGATTTAATCTCAATAAAATTCTTTTTATTAATATCAGTACCCCTCTTGCGATTTATAAAAACTGGTGTAAAGCCAAAATTTTCAGCCCCCAGAACATCAGCTTCAAAATTATCGCCAATGAAGTAAACTTGGTTCATTTCGATGCTAGTATCATACTTTTTAATATCATCAAATACAATTTTAAATAAATCTTTATGCGGTTTCCTAATATTATAATCTGCGCTAAAATGTATATTAACAAAATATTTCTCTAAATCATACTGATTAATGAATTTTTTCATTACATTCTTTTTAAATATGGAATTACTTAATAGATAAATTGGAATTCCTGATAACTTAAGTTGCTCTAAAGTAGGAATAGTGTCATTAAATAATTCAGTAGTATTTATTTTAAGTGCACAATTGAATATAATTTCTTCTAGAGGATAATTCACTTTAAAACCATATTTATTTTTAAAATCAAAAAGTTCATCTTCAAATGCCAGTTCTGAATTATCCTCGCATCTTTTATCATAAAGTTCTTTCCAATAAGTAGCAGCATAATCTAGAAATTCGACTCTATCAGTATCTTTTGATAAAATATTTTCATGTAAATAAGATAAACCCAAATCAAAATCAAATTTAATATCATGAAGCAATGTCTCAAATAAATCAAAGACAATAACTCTAGCTTTTGCCATAGAACCCCTCCACAAATTAATATTTATCTACATATAGCATATAATTTTTCCTTGCTGATTACTTTTTTACAAGCTATTAGTTATTAACAAATTGGCGAGAAACTAAAACTTCTATTAATATGCCATTTTCACTAACGTCTCGCATTCAAGATGTTCCTGAACCTAGCCAGACCTGGCTTGGTGAAGGAATGTGCTTTGGCTTCTTCAGAGGCTTGACCTAATTTAGCCAAAGCGAACTTGAATGTTTTGTTAGATGTAGTTTTAGCCACTATACTTTAAGTTGAGTCTACTCTTTTAACTTTAAATTTAATTCGCATTATATGAAAGATGCGTCTAAGCTGTAAGTACAGATTATGCTCATATCCTCGCCAATATATATGAATTTATATCGCGATAAGTGTTTTCAATTCATTTATAAAACGACAGACATGAAA
>NZ_JAIZZN010000055.1 GCF_020443565.1 Clostridium sp. CS001 | reverse complement strand
ATAAAACCTTACTCATTTTCCACCATCCTATCCTTATATAAATTATACAAAAAAAGTACCTATAGTCCAAACACTTTTTTTCTAAGTGTCCTTCCTATAGGTACCATTATACTAATGGTTTCGTTTTTATTTTATCTTTACAGATGCTCAATTTTATATGCATCAAATATTTAAAATTAATATATAAGTGAAACGTTTTAGCGTTATGTTTCGTCAAGATAGTGTAGGAATATACAAGGAGTAAAAATTATAAAATAAAATACTATTAAAAAAGGATGGTTTAATTATGAAAAAAAGAATAAGTTGTATTATAGCACTACTAGTTATGATGTCAGCAGTAGGCTGTTCAAGTAAAGGTAAGGTTGATAATGTAGACAACTTATCCAATGTACAGCAAGAGAAAAAAGATACAACAAGTGTAGAAAATAATCAGGTAACAGATAAAAAGGATGAAATTATAAAAAATCCACAAGAGACTCAAAAGCCCGTAGATATTGATGTGAAAAAGAAGGAAGAAGAGCAAACTAAGAAACCATTGAATACTACGAATACAAAGCCTAAGGAGAATAATGTAAAGGCACCGGTAGTGGTAACAAAACCTGTAGTAAAACCAGAGACACCCACAGCAAAGCCACCAGTTACAAAACCTCCAGTTGTAGAGACAAAAGTAGTTATAAGCGATATAATGAACAAAGTTACTAAGGAAGTACAACTTTTTAGTATGATGGATCTAAGTAAAGAGGAAATGAAGGGCTTTTACTATATAAATACTGATAATATTGAGGACTTTATAATTAAAGTTCCTATGATGAATGTTAAGGCTACAGAAGCTGCAATTATAAAAGTCAAAGATGTAAAGAACGTAGAAAGTGTGAAGGAAAGTATAAATAAACGTGTAAAGGATTTAGAAAGAACATGGGGACAATACTTACCAGATCAGTATGAACTAGTTAAAAATCATATATTAAAGAGTAATGGTCAATATGTTATTTTCATTATAAGTGAAGATGCTAAAAAAATAGAAGGAATATTTGACAGTTACTTTAAATAATTTATTGAGCTTTAAATATTTTTCTTTACTTTTTTACAATAGTCAGACACAATTAGTATAAGATTGATTATAAAAGATCAAGTTTAATTTAAAACTTGATCTTTTTATTGATTGTATTAGGAATTTTATAGGCAAAGCACAAAATAGTAATACAAAAGGAGAGGTTACATATGAATCCAATAGCTTTTAATATATTTGGGTTAGACATAGCTTGGTATGGAGTTTTTATTGCAACGGGAATGATGGTTGCAGTTATCTTAGCTGGTTTTACTAGTAAATTAAAAGACCTTGATTATGATGAACTTTTGAACATTGCAATGATATCTTTTCCAATAGCAATTATAGGAGCTAGAGCTTACTATGTAATATTTGAATTTAGTCAATACAAGGACAATTTAATAGATGTATTTAACATACGTGAAGGTGGGCTTGCTATACATGGTGGGATTATATTTGGTATGGCTGCTGCAATAATATATACAAGATATAGAAAGGAAAACTTCTTAGAGTTCGTAGATGTGGCAGCGCCTTCTATAATTATTGCTCAGGCAATAGGTAGATGGGGAAACTTCTTTAATAGTGAAGCTCACGGTGGACCAGTTACTAAAGCTTTTATAAGCAAGTTTCCAAATTTCATACAAAAGGGTATGCTAATAGATGGAACATATTATCATCCAACCTTCCTATATGAATCAATATGGAATGTGCTTATAGGGTTATTACTCATTTATTTATTAACAAAAACTCTTAAAAAGGGAACTGTATTCTTTAGTTATATAGGGTTATACTCTATAGGAAGGTTCTTTATTGAAGGACTAAGGACTGACAGTTTAATGCTTGGAGGAATAAGGGTAGCACAACTTATAAGTTTGACAGGAGTTGCACTTTGGATTATATTCCTTGTGATAAGTTATAAGAAAAGAGATCTTCATTATTGATTTATGAGTTATTAGTCTAGGTTATAGCAATATTTGATAAAATAAGGTTATAACCTAGTAAGTTGAAAACAATGATGTATTATGAATGTATTGAAAGACTTACAAAAATATTTATACAAATAACTATTGATTATACTATTTATTAATAGTATAATTAATTTTGTTGCACTATAAAGGTGTATATAAGGATAAACATACTTTATGGAGAGATGTCCGAGTGGCTTAAGGAGCACGCCTGGAAAGCGTGTGTAGGGGAAACTCTACCGAGGGTTCGAATCCCTCTTTTTCCGCCAATTTAAATTTCCGTACTAGCCGGGGAGTTAGCGGTGCCCTATAACCTGCAACCCGCTACAGCAGGGGTGAATTCCTCACCTAGGTTATAAATTGTGTGGTCTGACTTATATAAGTGGCGTTGAGAGCTGGGCCCCACGCAATGGAAATTCATGAACCCCGTCAGATCCGGAAGGAAGCAGCGGTAAGTGATCCATTCCATGTGCCGTGGGTCAACCTGGTTTGAGTTAACTGTATAGGTAACGCGCATAGTTTATACATCGAAGTGAGGTGTACGGTCTACATAAGAATTATAAGATGCCTATTGGCATCTTTTTTTTACTTGAGAATTATAATTTTTTTGATAAGTGGATAGTATTTATAGATAAATTGTATTAAAGTTAATTATTATATGTAAAGGCAGATAATATTTGTTTTTTATAAATACAAACTAATACTGTAATATAAATGATATAATTATATAAGTAAAAGAACTAAGATTGTAATAATCAAATGTGAAAACTCAAAAGGATTTGAGAAGAATATAAATATCATTACTTTGGAGAGGTGAACTTTGTGGCATATACAGCTTTATATAGAGAATGGAGACCAAGGACTTTCGGAGATGTAGTAGGTCAAGAGCATGTGACTATAACTCTAAAAAATCAGATAAATAGTAAAAGAATAGCCCATGCATATCTTTTATGTGGTACAAGAGGAACTGGAAAGACTTCATCAGCTAAGATATTAGCTAAAGCAGTTAATTGTTTAAACTCTCCGCAAGGGGAGCCTTGTAATGAGTGTGAAATGTGCAAGAAGATAGAGGCAGGGATTGCAATAGATGTTACTGAGATAGATGCAGCATCTCATAATGGAGTAGATAATATTCGCGATATCATAGATGATGTTCAGTATCCACCACAGGAAGCAAAGTATAAGGTTTATATTATAGATGAAGTTCATATGCTATCAATAGGAGCTGTCAATGCGTTCTTAAAAACATTAGAAGAGCCACCAAGTAATATAATATTTATATTAGCGACAACTGATCCGCAAAAGTTGCCAATAACAATACTATCGAGATGCCAAAGGTTTGACTTTAAAAGAATAAAAAGTGCAGATATATTTGAATTACTACGAAAGATTGTTACACAGCAAGGAATTTATGTAGAAGATAATAGTTTGAAGTTAATAGCTAGGATTTCTGATGGAGCTGCGAGAGATGCTCTAAGTATTTTAGATCAAGCCATATCAATGAATGATGGCAAAGTGGATTATGATGATGTTATTAATATGTTAGGACTTGTAACCTCCGAGAGTCTTATAATGCTTTCAGACAGTATAATAGATAGAAATATTGAAGTTGCAATAAAGACTATAAATGAAATAGTTTTTAGTGGTAAAGATATATATGTATTTATAAAAGATATGACTACTCATATGAGGAATCTTTTAATGGCAAAAGTAAGTGACAATGTAGAAGAAGTTTTAGATATGTCTAGTGAAAATATAGAAATCTTAAAGCAGCAGGCGTCTAAAATAAGAGTAGAAGAAATCATGAGGAATATAAAGATACTTCAAGATGCGGAAGAACAGGCCAAGTGGAGCAAACAGAACAGAATATTTCTAGAGCTCGCGGTTATTAAAATGTGTAAAATAGAATATGACACCTCAAAAGAAGTGCTATTAGCTAGAATAAACAAGTTAGAAGATATAGTTAAGCAAGGAAAGATAACAGTAGCTTGTGAAAGCATAACGCCTAGGGCTTCTGAAAAGGGTGATAAGATAAAGCCAAACACAGCAAATAAGAAAACAGAAATAAGGCCAGTGCAAAAACATAATGCTAATTCTAACTTAAGCGTTGATATGGTGAAAAAGTCCTTTAAGGACATTTTAGATATTTTTAAGGCGCGAAGACATATGGTTGTATATGCATCATTAATGACAGGAGAAATTGTTGCCTGTGATGGTGGAGTCATAGAATTACACTATGAAAAACAGTTCGCATTTAATAAAATTAGACTTGAGAAAGAAGAAAATAGAAATTTAATAGAGGAAATATTTTCTGAGTCATTAAAGGAACCTGTAAAAATAAAATATACTATAGAGGCTGAAGAAAAACAGAGCAGATCTCCTGAGGATATATTAATAGAAGCATTTGGAGAAGATCTTGTTGAAGTATTAGATGAATAAAAATATTTACTTATTTAATGGAAATTATTATAGGTATTAGTATATAATAATATAGGAAAGTTATAATAAATTAGCAATATATTTTTCTGGATTATAAACACCTAAATCTAATTATAACTTTTAGAGGTCCAGAGGATATAAATATAATAATATTAACTTAAATAACAAATAAATAGGAGGTAACTATTATGGCAAAAGGCGGATTTCCAGGTATGGGTGGAAATATGAATAGTTTAATGAAGCAGGCTCAAAAGTTTCAACAACAAATGGAAGAAATGCAAAAGGGTTTAGAAGACAAAAGATTTGAAGCATCTGTTGGAGGTGGAGCAGTAACTGTAGTAGCCAATGGAAAGAAACAGCTTATTGAAGTAAAGATAAAACCAGAAGTAGTAGATCCAGATGATGTTGAAATGCTTGAAGATTTAATTATGAGTGCTTGTAATCAAGCATTAAAGATTGCAGAAGAAGAAACAAGTAGTGAAATGGGTAAATTAACAGGCGGATTAAACATGCCAGGATTATTCTAATAAACAGTAGTTTAAAAGCTACATCGTTACGAGGTGACTAGATTGGATTTTTATCCAGTAGCAATAGAAAAACTTATAGAAGAGTTTGCAAAGCTCCCTGGTATAGGGAAAAAAACAGCTCAAAGACTTGCATTATTTGTGTTAAATCTTCCAAAGGAAGAAGTAGAGGAGTTTGCTCATGCACTGGTTCAAGCTAGAGGGACTTTAAAGTTTTGCGCAATATGTGGAAGTTTTGCAGATACAGATCCTTGTGCGATCTGTTCTAATCCTAATAGGGATAAAAGTATCATTTGCGTAGTTGAAAATCCAAAAGATATTATGACTATGGAAAGAGTAAAGGAATTTAATGGTGTTTATCATGTTCTTCATGGAACAATATCTCCTATGCTTGGAAGAGGACCTGAAGATATAAAGTTAAGGGAACTTATAAGAAGAATTAATGGAGACGTAAAAGAAGTGATAGTTGCAACTAATCCAAACATAGAGGGAGAAGCTACGGCCATGTATATATCTAAAATATTAAAACCACTAGGTGCAAAAGTTACAAGAATTGCACATGGCATCCCAGTTGGTGGAGATTTAGAATATACAGATGAAGTAACTCTTTCTAAAGCTTTAGAGGGAAGAAAAGAAATATAGAATATAACTCCTATTTTATGTCAAGAATTTAGACAAGATATAAAATAGGAGGTTTTTTATTATGAATAGAAAAAAGATAATAGAAATATTATTTTCAACTCTAGAATATACCCAGGAACAAAAGGACATTATTATACAATTAGAAGAAGCTAAGCTTGAGTGGGAGAGTGCAAAGAAATACTTTGAAGTTGCCGATGACCCTAAATTAATAGATTATGCAATTTATAGAGAAGACCAATCTAAAGCTAGATATATATTTTTCTTATTAGAAGCTAGGCGAAAAGGGATAACCATTAATGCTAGTTACATGATAGAAGAGCTTGATTCTATTATCAGATAAAAACTCTATTTACGGTGTAATTAATACTATATTTAGTAATGCTTAAATATACTATTAGTAAGATGTAATTAAGTAATGGATTATCAATGATAAATTAAAGTTTAAGATTTACATAGGGGGGATTACGTATGGAGGTTGCATTGTATTTTTTGATTGCAATAGTTGCAATGATAGTCTTGGTAAAGCTTTTTTCTTGGCCACTAAAAGTATTAGGTAAGTTAATATTGAATGGTATTTTAGGAGTTCTACTTTTGCTATTGGTTAACTTTGCAGGCCAGTACATAGGGATAACTATCCAAATAAATGCTGTAACTGCGCTTATCGCAGGATTCCTAGGAGTGCCTGGAGTAATATTTCTTATAATTTTTACTGCGATAATGTAATATGATTGTAGAAATCATAGTTTACACCAAAGCAAAGAGAGAATAGAGTGATAGTACCTTGTGTCTATATAAAGGTATATTGCTCTTTTATTATTTATGGGTATAGGCCAAAATCGGATTAGTATATATTAATGAATAAATAACTATCCTGGTGTATCAATATAAGATATATAGAGATAAAGTCTAAAAATTAAAGAATAATGAGCCTATTTTATTTTAATTGCACCAGAGTCGATTATTTGATAAATGTTTTATGATAAGATAGTCAATGTCGCAACTGACAATAAGCGACAAAGATTAAGCTAAGTTAACAACTTATATGAAATTATTTAAAAGAAATTAGAAACTTGTTGACAAAAGCAAAGCAAATTGATATAATATTAGAAGTCATCACTTGATGGCAAAGTAAATTGGTCTTTGAAAATTAAACAGAGAAATAGGTAAAGAAACGAAATAATATTTCGTTAAACCAGTTAATTACTTTAGCAAAAAGTAATTCTTAGTTTTAAGACTAAGAGAATTGTAATGAGCTTGCGAATCAACCTAACAGTTGATTAACTGACTTAACAGTTAGCGCAGATTATAACATTTCAATAAAAAGTGTAAACTTTTAAATTGAGAGTTTGATCCTGGCTCAGGACGAACGCTGGCGGCGTGCCTAACACATGCAAGTCGAGCGATGAA
>NZ_JAIZZN010000054.1 GCF_020443565.1 Clostridium sp. CS001 | reverse complement strand
CTACTAAAACTAGCAATGTAATACAAGATATATTGACTAGAGAGGCTGGAATAGCCTTGATAGCTTGGGTAAACTTGCTACAGTAGTAGTATTGACCAAGAAGCTCCCACCTCTTAGGTGGTGAGTAGTTCACCTGATAGGCTACAAATAGCATAAGCATGAAAGTAGGATTATAGAATATTTAAAGAACTTTAAAAGGATATAATATAACTACAGGAGGTATTCTTTTATGGATAAAGAACTATTAGAAACGCTAAGTAATTTGTTTGATGAAAAATTAAAGCCTGTTATAGAAGGACAGGCAAGACTTGAAAAGAAATTAGATGCAGTGGTAGAACAGACTGCAGATCTAACGGAGTTTAGAACTGAGCTAAAAAAGGTCTAAACAAAATAATTGTAGAAGTTTAAGAAATTAAGAGTGACTTAAACAATGTTGAGGTTATAACCGCAAGTAATTGGAAAGACATAGCAAAACTAAAAGCAGTTAAATAATATTAAAAGTCCTCTGGTATGAATACAGAGGATTTGTTTATTTGAGTAGACATTGGAATATATAGAGTTATTTAGATTATACTTCGAAAGTGATTATTTACTATAACAACTACAAGATGTAGTATTATGTAATTTGGTACAAAGATATTTATATGGTACAGCGATATAAACTTAATCTAGTTGTTGCAAATATTGTTGCAAATTAATAAAAAAGACTGTATCATCTAGTTCTTAAACTAAGTGATACAGTCTTTCTTTAAAATACATGGTGCCGGAGGCGGGAATCGAACCCGCACGGTTGTTACACCTTCGGATTTTGAGTTGTACAGGCTATATTTTAATATGTTTTAGTATATGTTAACAAAAGCCTGAAATCTAGCTGCATCAACACTTTAAAATAACTACAATGACGATAAATACCAACAAGATTTAAATAACATTAGATATTAAGCGGACAATTTACGGACAAGCGGACAAAAAACGGGCAAAAAAATGGTTGTAGTTTATTCAGCTGAAACCCGAGAAAATTGGGATAGAAGAACCTCAGTTCAACAAATATGATTTATGAAAATGTGAAAAATACATTAGAAGCAGCGCGTTCTAAGGCGCATTCTTCTGTTAATTTTTATATGGTTAAGGCTTATTGGAAATAGGAAAAATAATTACTCAGCACTACAGGATAATGAAAGAACAGAGTATGGCATAGGATTAATAAGTGAATTATCAAGAAAGCTTACAATTGATTATGGTAGAGGTTTCGATAAAAGTAACTTATCAAGGATGAGGAAATTTTATTTGTTAATCAACAAAGTTGACGCACTGCGTCAAGAATTAAGTTGGACCCACTATAGTTTTATAATTAAACTTAATGATGAAAGAAAAAAGAGCTTTTTATAGCAAACAACAACTTCCAGTTACTGTTACGTTCTCCGAGTACATGGTAGGGAATGGAAATTTACCTTTCTGAATGGATAGAATCTCCTGTTATTTTCATGTAACCCTCTTATGCTCCGTCTGAAGAACGTGCTGTTCATAAACTGAGTTCTTGATGGTTGCATCATAAATCATATTTAAATTGGTTCCCCTTGCTCAAAGCGTTTAGCATTAGACCAGTTCAGGCTCTCGGAAATCCTTCTACTTCTTCTTGTGCAACTGCAGCAAGTACGCCGTGAGTACGAAAGGATAAACTTATAATGGTTAGTGTTTTCAAGGCTTACAGCTATCTGCATATTATGGTTTTTGTGTTTCAAGGTATATTTCCTACGTATGAGTAAGTGGTATGAGATAAAACCATAAAATATATAACAATGGGCAATAAAAAAAGCCTACCACATTTAAGTGATGAGCTGCTGGTATTTCTGTAATTTTAAATTTGGAAATCTTATTTGAAAAAATCCTTTCTATATGTATAGGTACTGTTTATGATGATTCTATCGGTGTCGCAAATTTATTTAAATCTGCATATTTATATATAATACTTTTAATACAAGGAGTCACTTCATGTATTTTCAAAGCAATTACATGTATGTTATTTAAAATTTCATTTATAGGGTTTTATCTGAAATTTATATATTTATTTGACTTCTATTGTTATTTTCAGTATCATATAGTTAAGAGTGAGCATACTCTAGTAAGAAAGAAGGTTTAAAAATGAAAAAATTATCTACTATAAAACTTGCAGAAACTATAAAAATAAAACGTGAAGATAAAGAATTAACACAAGATCAACTAAGTGAACTTACTGGTATAAATCGAATAATGATAGGCCGCATAGAACGTCAAAATTTTATCCCTTCCATTACCCAGCTTCAATCTTTAGCTAGCACACTAGAATTTGAAATCACTCATATGTTTGTTGATAAAGAAGAAACAAATTCTTTTATTGCTATGCGCAGTGAGGCTTTAAGCAAAAGTGAAGAAGAAGGCGTAGAGAAACTTTTTTCAATGATGCTATCTCTTAGACAGCAAATATTGTTAAGGAGCAAATTTGAAAATGAATAATTCAATTACGCTTAATGAAATACAAATTGAAGAAATATACAAACTTGCTGGCGAACAGCGCCGTACTTTGGGATTTGTAGGGGACCCGGCGATTGCAAATGACATTTTTACTATTCTAGATAATATGAACATCTTATTGCTAGAATATCCAATAGAGTCAGATAACGAAAAGCCTGCATTCTCTGCAGCACTCATGTACTCCACAGAGTGTGACAAAGAATTTATTTTCATCGGTCTAAATACCGCCGATTTTTTCGATAAACAAATTTTTGCAATTGCACATGAGCTATATCATTATTTCATAAAGACTGGCTCACATCTTAGTCGCTTATCTGAAGAACAAAATGATCTAATTGAGGTTAAGGCTAATTTATTTGCGGCAGAATTTCTATTGCCTGTAAGTACATTAGCTAGCATTGTTCTTAATGAATTTAAAACGTCTAAACTTCAACTAATACAAAAAAAGACGTTACTACGATTTATCGCCAGAATGCAATGCACTTGGTGGCTACCATACCGCTCGCTTGTAAGGAGACTTAGAGAAATTAAAGCTATTTCTAATGAGCAATACAATCAACTATATGAAATTGATGAGAGAGATATGGATGGTGAATACGCACGCATAGGAAAAGCTATTAACAGGGAAGTGTTTATAAAGCTTAACACAGCCACCAATAATATTGGTACATCGCCCAAAAACATAGAAATTGTCATTCGTAATTTTGAGGATAACATTATAGATGAAGACCAATTCAATGATACATTAAGCCTATTTGACAAAAGAGCTGATGACTTTGGTTATGAAATTGAAGTTGCTCCAGAAGATATAGATGAATTTGAAGAATTCTTTAACGAGGAGGCTAAACATGAAAATTGATTTAACCTCCTCAAACCCTGCCCTAGGAAGCATTTTTAGTAATCCAATCCAAATCATTTCTTTTTAATTTTCATCTTTAAATTTAATTTATACCATTCTATTTTACCTGTATTAAAACAAAAGCGGACAAATGTCGGACAAAGAACGGGCAAAAAAATGCTTGCAGCATATTAAGCTTAAGCCGGATGATATTGGAATTGAAGAGCCTTATGATGATTAATTGTTATAATAAAGTTTGTTACCAAGAAGTTTGGAAAGCTTCCACAAGGGTATAATGATAAAATAATGGAGTTAAATAATAGTATACTTCATTTAATAATTCCAAATGCATTGGGTTATAAACTATTATAGGATGTTAAAAGGTATTTTGATTAGATTATTTTAATAATAAATTAAACATTTAACAATTGATATACACTGCGTAGTGAATTGAGATGAATTTATTATAGACGGTTAATGCGATTAGAAAATTAAGAAAAGCACAATTATTATAAAAAGTTAGGAAAAACAACATTTTATTTTCTAAATTATGGGTTAACTTCTTGCTGTTTAGTTATTCTTTATGCTATGCTTAAAGAGAATTAGGAGCTTTTAAATTTTTCGGTTAAAATGTTATTTTGAGGATTTATTTTTATTGCATATACTGAAATTTTTAAGAAAATTACAGGAGGTGAGAGTGTGAAAGTAAAATCACTCTATATAAACAAATATAAGGATTTGAAAGATTTTAACATAGATTTTAATGATGATGTTAATATTATAATTGGAGAAAATGGAGTTGGTAAGACTACTATTTTAGAGATTATATATAATCTTATTATTAGTAACACAAGTTTCACATCAGAAGATAGTGAATTCAATCAATGTAGACTTGGAATTCAGTTACATACAGATGAACTTAACTATGTTAATTCAACAAATGCAAATTTAAAAGAACCAACTTTTAATGAAATTGATGAAATAATCATTAATTCTGTTGGTGAAAATAAAAAATTAAATATTGATAAAACTGAACAATTCTATAGTAAAAGTACAATATTTAGAAAAAAGGTTTTTAGAAAAGTAATTTATTTACCGACTGATGTTAATTTTAAAAAATATAAAGTAGAAACCCCCAAAAAGATAGAAAATCATAATGAAATTGGTGTTATACTTGACTCAAATGAAATGAGTGTTAGCCTTAAAGAGTATTTAGTTAACAATCACTATAAAGATTTGGAAGATATAAGTATTGGTGAAAAACCATATCGAATAGAGAAATTTAAAGATTTATATAATTCTTTTTTTGATGAAAAAGAGTTTTTAGGTGTAAAAAATTTTGAACCCACGTTTAAAATTAAGGCGTCAGGAGAAGTGCATTCCGCTGATGAGTTAAGTGCTGGAGAAAAACAAATATTTTTTAGGGGTGGTTCTTTACTACAATTAAATCTAGAAAACTCAATAATTTTAATTGATGAACCTGAATTAAGTTTACATCCTGAGTGGCAGCAAAAAATATTAAAATTTTATAGAAATATTGGTAAAAACAATCAAATAATAATAGCTACTCATTCTCCACATATAGTTTCAGATTGTAAAAGAGAAGAAGTAAGAGTACTGTTTAAAGAAAATGGTAGAGTTGCGGTAAAAGAAGATGTAGAAGAAACCTACGGATGGACAGTGGAGCAACTACTATTATCGGTGTTTGAATTAAAAAGTGTTAGAAATCCTGAAATCCAAAATAAATTGGATGAATTTAAACAATTATTTGTTAATAAAGACAAACTTAATAACGATGAGTTAGATCTAATGAATGTTTTGAGGAATGAGTTAGAAAAATATTTAAATCCTGAAGATCCATCTTTATCATTAGTCAATTTGGAAGAAAACTCAAATAAGCTTGAATCACTTTTAAATAAACTAAAAAACACTAGAGTTAGTAAAGAAGTGGGAATTAGCAATTCAAGCGATAATACTAAAGGTCTTGTGAGGAACAATAATGCATAAGGTTCAGAGAAATGATGCACCTGAAGGACTAATTGAAAAAGATAAAGAATGGAAAGAACAACTTAATTTAAATCCAAGTTTAAAACCGGACTGGGAAGGGTTTTCTAAAACTGCATTAAGAAAAAACATAATAAAGAGATTAGATGAAATGTATAGTGGATGTTGTTGCTATTGTGAAGGTAAAATAAAAAATACATCATATCCAGAAATAGAACATTTTAAACCTAGGGCAGATTTTCCGGAGCTTTGTTTTGACTACAGTAATTTTCACTTTACATGCAAAAGATGTAATTTAGCAAAAGGAAGACAATATAACGAAGATATGTTTAGTCCTAGTGACGAAAATCCTGAAGAATTCATTTGCTTTAAGGGAGAATTAGCTATTGGTATAGATAATAGGGAAAGTGGCACTAGAATGATTAAAATTCTTAAATTAAATGATAGAAGTGATTTAAAAGAGGAAAGAAGTAAGTATCTTAATACTTTTACGAGAAATTATAATCTTATAATTAAGACTATAGAAAGTGTTCTAGCAAATGGAGACAATGAAGGATTAGAAATTGTTAAACCTTTTATTAATGAATTTATTTTAGAAGTTAAGATGAAAAGTGTACATGGGGAAAGTTATTGCACTATGATTAAACATAATTTTATTGAAAAGATAAGAATGTTACAAGAGGTACTTTGATTATGCTCAATATATCTATTAAACCTGAGTTTTATCCATATTTGGTTCAATCAGAAGTGAGTAAAACAATAAAGTAGACGATAGGAGAACTTAAAAATGAAGCTCTGGTGTAATGCCAGAGCTTTTTTTTCTCCATATCTCTAAGCAATCTTTTCTGAACTGCTTCTTTTAGATCTGGCTCTATGTAAACAGTGGCTTTCTCGGTCATGCCATCACCCCATAATTTATTATACAGTGTAATAATATCACAAGGCAAAATGTTTATAGTCAGGGCGATGAAGGTTATTTTGTAAGTATTTAGGAAACAATGTAGAAAGTATCGAGGTACTCGATAGGGTTTCCACTTATAATAAGTACATGAGAAGTCATTAAATAAAAGAAAGTTTTGAAATAAAGAACAAAAAATATTTTACAAAATACGAACAAGATCATGAACAAATGTTCTTTGCTTGATGCAAATAAAATGATATTATTAAACCATTGAAACAGGGGGGTATTAAAATAGAGGACAACTTGAGAATAATTGACGTAGAGAAAATGTGGGATTTAAAAACTGAGGCACATAATAGCATGGTTAATTATTTAGAATCAAAGGGATTAGACGATAATGAGTTATTAGAATTTGTGAAATTATTAAGCGAATATTCCAAGTGTGCTATTAAATTGAGCAATCACTTATAGTGCATGTAAAAACATTATAAAAGTTTGTGCACTTTCGATGTTTGTCAAGGTACTTGTCGTAAAAAGATTTTCGTACGATATTCGGATATTATAATATCGGAATTTTCAATCACTTCTACATTTATGTGTGGTTAACTATTATCCACAGCTTTTATCCTGTTTTTTCCACAGCGCTTTTCTTTTCTGGATTTAGTGAAACACTTTCTGGGAGATCAAAATTTTTAATTCCACGTTTAAATCTTAATGGATGTAGCAATTTAGCTGCTTGATAGACTTTTTTTCTATTAGCCATTATTTTTTCAGCTTGTCCACTATGTATTGAATGGGGCGTTACAAAATTTAAACCACTATGATAGTGCTTATTATTGTACCAATCCACAAATTCAAAGACCCATTCTCTAGCTTTATCAATATCAACAAATCCTCCATGTGGATAACCAGGTCTGTACTTAAAAGTTCTAAATAATGACTCTGAATAAGGGTTATCGTTGCTTACTCTAGGCCTTGAAAATGAAGATATAACGCCAAGTGATTCAAGCTTAGCTTTCAATGTGAAAGATTTCATTGGAGCACCATTATCAGAATGTAAAACAAGTGGATTACCTCTGGTTTTTTCATTCATTATAGACTTTTCCACAAGTATTGCTGCTAATTCTCCAGTTTCTTCTGGCCACACTTCCCAGCCAACTATCTTTCGACTAAAGATATCCACAATTACATAAAGTTTAAAATACATACCGGCTACCATTGTGTGCAACCAGGTTATATCCCAAGTCCAAACCTCATTTGGGGCTTTTGCAACATAGGTCTGCGGATAGTTTTTTCTTTCAGGTGGCTTTGCATAACCTCTATGTTTTTGCATTTTCTCAGCTCTTAAAATTCGATACATCGTTGATTCTGATGCTAAATATATTCCTTTATCCGCAAGGGCAGGGACTACCTGTGACGGCGGTGAATCTGCATATATAGGCATGGATAAAACATTAAGCACACTATTATATTCTTCCACTGTCAGTTTGTTTGATGGATCTGGTCTTTCAGCGTCTGGCCTTTTATCCTCTTTTATTTTACCATTAACATACCACCTTTCATAAGTTCTAGGGCTTATACCAACTGTATCACAGGCCTCATAAAGTCTTGCGCCAGAACCTCTTGCTTCTTCGATTAAAGCAACTATTTTACTGCGATCAGAGTGACTTATTAGTCTTCCACGTTTTCCACTAAGATCGCTTGTAATTTTTTTCTAAGCAACAGTAGAGCAGCAGCTTCAGCTAACGCTTTTTCCTTTCTGGTAAGCTCTTTTTCAAGCTCCTTAATTCGTTTTGAATCATCTTGTTTACTAGCTTTTAACTCTTTTATATCTTCACTATCATTTACGTTGTTATTTGAATTTGCGCAAATGCTAGCCCATTTTTTTACTTCATCATAGTATAATCCATGTTCTCTGCAATACCTTGATAACTCTATCTCTGATAGGTTATAGGTCTCCATAACTACTAAGAACTTATCATTTGGAGTTACTCTCCTATTAGGCTTAATATCACCTCTAAGTTCTTCTGCTTTTTTCTTCCATGTGGCTAATGTTGATTTACTAATTCCTGTTTCATTTGCAAGTAATCCTAATGAAATATTCTCTGGGGGTAACATTCTCCTAACTAAACTATCCTTCTCTTCTTTGGTATATTTTTTGATTTGTCTTGTCATAAAATAATCATCTCTCCTCTGTTCGAGAATATCATAAACTATTCCCTACGACAACTATCTTAACACAGGGGGATAGTCCTCTTTTTCACGTTTAAAATCTTAAAAAGTGAGGTGGAAAGGATGAAAGAAAATAGCAATATAATTGAAACAGGAGTAGCAGAAGCTAAAGTCACAACGAATTTTGGAACTGGAGAAGCAATTCAAATGAATAATGATGCTGAGCCAATAAAGAAAATATAAAGCATAGGAAAATTCCATACTAAAAAGACTACTCTAATAAATAAAGTAGTCTTAATTAGATTAGTAGAAATTGTAACTATATTGTTCGCCGTTGTTGTCAACAATTAAATACCATCTACCTGATCCCTGTACTGTAATGGTTACTGGTGTTTTTGTATAATGACCACCAAAATATTCGTAGCGTTGGCCTGAGGTATATCTGCTGTAGTTTGTGCTATCCACCAAATACACATTAGCAGCATGTTTCAATTCAACTTTAACATTTAAACGGCCATTACTATCAGCATATGGAATTTGAGCCATAAGTTATCACCCCCTTTAATGATAATATTCTACAAAAATATGTAAAGACCTTTAAAAATATACAGGAACAAAGATAATCACATGAGAGGATCATAAGGATCCTCTTTTTAACGTCTAAAATACAGAAAGAAAGAAGGTAATAAAAATGGACAAAGGATATTCTTTAAAAGCAACAATAGCAGTAATGGGAACATGTCTAACCTGGTTATTTGGAGTGTGGGATACCACCATTATAGTGTTAATGGCATTTATGGCGCTTGATTATTTAACAGGTCTAATAAAAGCATATGTAAATAAAAACGTTTCTTCTGATGTTGGACTAAAAGGAATCGCAAGAAAGAGTTTAATATTCGTAGTTATTATAGTTGCGGTTATGTTGGATAGGCTTTTAAATGCTGGAACATGGTTATTCAGGACCCTAATATGCTATTTTTACATTGCGAATGAGGGGATAAGCTTGTTAGAGAATTGTGCTCAATTAGGGTTGCCAATACCGGACAAATTAAGAGATGCATTGATCCAGTTGCAGCAAGGAAATAAAAAAGGTGTTAAGGAGCATTCCTGTTATGAATTAAAATGAACTTTGAAAAAAAGAGCACCTACTGATAAAATACAGGGTATAACAGTTGCAACTTTTATCCCTAATTTATAATTATCAGTGG
>NZ_JAIZZN010000053.1 GCF_020443565.1 Clostridium sp. CS001 | reverse complement strand
AAACTAGCAATGTAATATAAGATATATTGACTAGAGAGGCTGGAATAGCCTTGATAGCTTGGGTAAACTTGCTACAGTAGTAGTATTGACCAAGAAGCTCCCACCTCTTAGTTGCTGAGTAGTTCACGCAGAGAAATATATAAGTTCACAAAGGGATATCCGTTTTTAGTATCAAGAATATGTCAAGTTATAGATGAACACATATTAAAAGATAATAAAAAACCATGGACTATTTATGAAATTCAGAAGGCAGTAAAAATGATAATAAACGAGAAAAATATGCCCTTTGATGATCTTATAAAGAATATGGAAAATAATAAGGAGTTATATGAGTGTGTGTATAATATTCTTATATTAAATATAAATCCAGTTTTTAATATAAATAATCCAGTAATAGAGCTTGGACATATGCTTGGATACCTAACAGCAGACATAGATAATAATATTACAGTATCCAATCAAATTATTAAGGAAGTCATTTATAATTACATGATATCAAGAAATAATATTACAAATATGAGTTACTACAATTTTAAAATAAAATGAGGAGATGATAAAATGCCTAGTACACAATTAAATGAAAAAGCACCAGATTTCGAAATAAAAGATGTTGATGGAAATAAAATTAAACTTTCTAATTTTAGAGGAGAAAGCAATGTATTAATTGTATTAAATAGGGGATTTGTTTGACCATTTTGCAGAAAGCATATGATGCAGTTGCATCAAGATTATGATAAGTTTGTAGAAAAAGACACTAAGATAGTTGTAATAGGACCTGAAAATGAAAAGAAATTTAAAGAGTATTGGAGAGAAAATGATCTTAAGTTCTATGGTATTCCTGATGAAGAGCAATCCATACTTAAACTATATGGGCAAGAGGTTAGTTTATTTAAGTTAGGGAGAATGCCAGCACAGATGTTAGTAGATAAAGAAGGGATACTTAGATACATACATTATGGTCATTCCATGAAGGATATACCTGAAAACACTGAAATATTTCAGCTTATAGATACACTATAGATCTGTTTTAAATGTCAGCAAAGTAGTTATACTGCATACATAACATACCGATAATAATAAAAAGAACTATAAATAATTTATTGGTCAGATAAGATAGATACTAAGTAGGGACCTTGTATTTGCAAGTAACAGCGAATACAAGGTCCCATGTTTTTAGAATGTGAAAAGTTTTAACGACATAGCTACTTTGAATGGTGGCAAAAAAGGAATGTATCTGAAATGCACTCATTGTGTACACGAGAGATGGTTTAAATAAATATTTATATTATGTCGTGTTTTAAAATTATTAGTAAAATACAAAATGACAAAACATACCCCATAATATAAGTTAGAATAATAATGAAGGTGGTGAGAATATGAACTATATGGCAAATGTGCAACGTGCTGTTGAGTTTATTAACGTTAATGTGAATGATGAGATAAATCTTGATGCAATTGCAAAGCGAGCATATATGTCTAAATCATACTTTTGTAAGATTTTCCGTGTTATTACTGGATGTTCAGTGAAAGAGTATGTGACGGCATACAGATTATATCTTGCTACACAAGATTTATTAATGACAAATAAAAGAATAATAGATGTTACATTCCAGTATGGGTTCAATTCACAACAAACCTTTACAAAGGCATTTAGAAAATCTTACGGAATGCCCCCGGGAAGCTTCCGAACCACAAAAATGCCATTGATTCCTTTAAAACATCTAAACTTATATTTTAATGGAGGTATTAGTATGGATAGTATTTTTAAAAATGTACGGTTTATTGAACAAGAAGAAATTTTTGTAATAGGTATTGAAGTGAAAGTTGACTACAATACAAACGATCATAATCAAATAGGTGAGCTATGGGATATGTGGGTAAAAGAGAAAGCATATTCAAAAATCCCAAGCCCCATAAATTACCCTGCAACTATGGGAATGACAGAAGATACAAGTAAGGGGGATACTGCAATGTATCGTATTTGTATGGAAGTTGAAAGGTTAGATAATATTCCAGTAGGGTACAGATTGAAGTCTATAATAATGTTACGTGTGCTAAAGATGAGGAAATAGAAATTTATGTTCCTATCATAAAGTAAAATAAATAAGGTTATGAAATAAATCCAAAAGGACCATCTTAAAATAATTATATTTTAAGATGGTCCTCATAGCTTTTATATGCTTTTTATTGGATATAAAAGGTCAACAGTAGTAGCTAAAATTGCAATTGTTGATGGTATAATTAATAAATAAACATGAACAAGAAAAACCAGACAAATTAAAGTACGATAAGACGGGAATAAAATTTTATATTTATATATACTTTAATGGAGGTAAGAATTTGGAAATAATTAAGTCTATTAATAATGCAATTGAGTGTATTGAAAACAATTTGGATTCTACTCTAAATATTGACGAAATAGCAAAGGTTGCATGTACATCACGGTATCATTTTCAGCATTTGTTTCATGCAGTGACAGGTTTTACTTTAACAGAGTATATTCGAAACCGTAGGCTTACGCTTGCTGGAGAAGAGCTTTATTTTAAAAATTCAAAGATAATTGACATAGCGTTTAAATATGGTTATGAAAGTCCAGACGCATTTACCAAAGCTTTTCAAAGACTACATGGAACAACTCCTTCAGCACTTAGAAAAACAGATAAATTAAGTTAAAAAAACACAATGTATAAGTAAAATCTTATACATTGTGTTTTTTTATTATATAATTTATTTTCTGGTTGATACTCCATTGCATTGCAAGCATTTATAGGAAAAAAAGACTTGAAATACCTCATCTTCATTTTTTAAATTTATATCTGTTAATTCCAGTATTTTATCCAATCTGTATTTCACAGTATTTCTATGAATAAATAATTCTTTTGCAGCAAATACTGAATTGTGATTGTTTTTTAAATACAAATATAATGTTTTGTAAAGCTCTGTATTGTTCTCTTCATCATAATCTCTAAGTATGTTTAAACTAGGATGAATAAAACTTTCCATTTCTATAGTATGGCTTGCTTTATTTATAAAATCATAAGCTTGAATATTTTTGTAATAATTTATAGTTTTTATTATATTCACTTTTTCACTTATTTTAATGGAACTTATGCCTTGTTCAAAGTACTTCCTAGAATTTATCAAATTTCTAAAAGTGTTACTTATACCTATTAGGATTTGATTTTCATTAGCAAAGTTTTCAATTAATTGTTTTTGTTCTGCAGAAATAAAGGGTTCGCTTTTATAATCATAAAGCATAACAATATAGTTCTCATAATAGGTATGTGTTTTTTTATGAAAAAGTTTTTCTAGTTTATCGGATATATAGTTAGGTGTTTTATTGAGGGCATCAAATTTATCTATATCCAAAACTATTACTATAAAATTACTTTTATAGTTTAAGCCATAGGTTTTTAGTTTTTCCTTTAATGCATTATAATCTTTAATTTTTTCGTCCAACAGATCCACAAGAAAATTTTCACGATCAAAATTATCCATATTCCTATTAGCTAAATTTTTTTCGAATTTATCGGAAATAACATTAGAAATCATAAGTAATATGTTTTTATAATTTTCCTCCATTGGGGAGTTTGACAGGAGAGTTATAATATATCCAATTAATTTTCCATCAACAATAATTTTAGTTACCCATCTCTCTATATGACTTTTATCACAAATTACTTTAAATGGTGTGATATTATTTAAAGAGTTTTTTATACTCTCCATATTTCTAACGTAGCTAATAAAATCATAGGAGCAATAACCATTTTTTACATTTTGAATCCAAAACTTATCGCTTATTTTTGATATTTCTGAACTAGCTAAAATTCTATAACTTGGATCTATGATTATTATTGGATTATCTAAAGCCTGGGAAGCTACTTCTGCAATATTTTCTAAAGCTATGCAGCTCTTTAAAGCATTTAGCAAACTGTTCTCCGTAAACAATTCATTTATTGCATTAAAAGTCTCAAAAAGCTCACAGTTACTTTCTAATATTAAATATTTAGATCTCCCTAAATTATAAGCAGGAATATTTCCGAAGGTATCATCAATTAATATAGCATTAGCTGATTGTAAATTAATTTGATTTTTAATAATAAAACTAGTTGTACCTACATAAATAAAGTTACTTTTAAATATTTTTTGATTTTTTACTAAGAGTTTTGCTTCAAGCATTTGTATTAGCTCGGTGGATTCATTAAGGTTATTTAAGATTATCCTATCTTTGAAGTATTTATATATATCATAAAAAGTAATTTTCACATTCATCACCCCTTAAAAATTAAGGCTATACATCATATTTACAGTATAGTGCATAGTGCACAATAATAAAAGTATTTTCTGTGCTTTAACCATATGTTAATTTATAAGATTCTTTGTTATATTATTAACAACGAAAGAATTTGGAGGTATTTGTGATGAAATATACTAAACTTTTTACACCTGGAAAAATTGGTAATCTAACATTAAAAAATAGAATAGTTATGCCTGCTATTGGCACATCTTTAGCATCTTCTACTGGAGAAGCTTCTGATGAAATAATTAAATATTATTCAGATAGGGCTAAGGGGGGCTGCGGATTAATTATCACTGAAATTACAAGAGTGGATGATGAAACCGGTGTTGGAACTCCGTGTCAACTTTGTGTAACTGACGAATATCAAATTCCTAGACTAGAAAAATTAGCTAGAGCCATACATAGATATGATTCTAAGATATTTGTTCAACTACATCATCCAGGTAGACAATCCCACGGCAGACTAATTGGAGGCAAGCAAATTGTAGGACCTAGTGCAGTAACAAGCTCTGCTATTGGAGAAATGCCTAGAGAACTTACCACTGAAGAAGTAGAAGAAATGACTAAAAAATTTATCAAGGGGGCAAAAATCGCCCAAATTTCTGGAATAGACGGTGTTGAACTACATGGTGCACATGGATACTTAATCGGACAATTTATTAGTCCTTTAACTAATTTAAGGACAGATAAATATGGTGGTTCTTTTGCTAATAGAATGAGATTTATCACAGAGATCATAGTAGGAATTAAATACATTTGTGGCAAAGACTTTCCTATTTCAGTGAGAATTGATGGAGATGAATTTGTTCAAGGTGGTTTAACACTAGAAGAAGCCGTTAAAGTAGCTAGATCTCTAGAAAGTACTGGTGTTGATGCTATTAATGTAAGTTCCGGAACTTATGAATCAGTTAATACTATAATAGAACCTATATCCTATCCACAAGGCTGGAAAAGACATCTAGCAAAAACAATAAAGGCAGCAGTGAAGATTCCTGTAATAGCTTGTGACGTTATAAGAAAACCGGGCTTTGCTGAGCAACTATTAGAAGAGGATGGATTAGATTTCGTAGCCTTGGGAAGAGCTCATTTGGCGGATCCAGAATGGGTCAGAAAAACCCTTGAAGGTAGAGAAAACGAAATTAGACCTTGTGTATCCTGTTTATATTGTATTGAAGAATTAATGGGTGGAAAGTGTATAAAATGTGCTGTTAATCCTAAAATGGGAAGAGAGCTTGAGTTTGATGATTTAAGAAAAGACGGAAATAAGAAGGTTGTAGCCATAGTAGGGGGAGGACCTGCTGGTATGCAAAGTGCAATAACCTTGGCTGAAAGAGGCTTTAAAGCTATTCTATTTGAAGAAAGAAGTGTATTGGGGGGGAGCGTTTATCTAGGAAGTAAACCACCACTAAAAACTAAGCTAAATGATTTATTAGATCACATGGAATATGAAATGAAGAGATTAGGTGTAGAAATAAAATTAAATACAAAAGCAACAGTGGAGGAACTAAAGAAGCTTAACCCATATGCTGTATTTGTTGCGCCGGGTGCTAAAGCTAATATTCCTAAAGCACCAGGTTTCGATGAAGAAAATGTATGCACTATTCAAGATGTTTTAGGTAAAAAAGTTATTTTACAGGATAAAAAAGTTGTTGTGGTAGGCTCTGGATTAACCGGTCTTGAAACCGCAGAATACTTAGTAGAATCCGGTAATGAAGTTACCGTCATTGAAATGCAAAGCAAAATCGGACCTGGTGCATATTTACCTAACTTAATCGATGTTACTTCTAGACTAAAAAAGCATAATGTAATCATGATACCATCTTTAAGACTTACTGAAATAAGTGAAACAGGAATTCGTGTTCAAAACACCTTAAATAATAACTTTACAAATATAGATGCAGATGCAGTTGTTTTATCACTAGGGGTAAGAGTGGATCAAGAGTTTGTTCAAGAGTTTAAGAAAAACTTCAACAAGGTATTCGTTTTAGGTGATGCAGAAAAACCAGGAAGAATAGGACAAGCAATACAAACAGGCTATGAAAAAGCTTATGTATTAGAATAAGGCGGAAAAGTTTGGAGCTGTTGATTTACTTTTCAATAATGCCGGTGTAGTTGTCCCAGGGGGAATTTGGGAACTTGCATTGAAGGATATAGATTATATTATGTGCACTATTAAATTCTTTAGTTTCGTTTCTATTTAAATCTCTTAAGATTGCAGTGCAGTTATGGAGAATATTCTTCTAGCAGCTTCGGGAATGTG
Source organism: Clostridium sp. CS001 (assembly GCF_020443565.1). Lineage (GTDB taxonomy): Bacteria > Bacillota > Clostridia > Clostridiales > Clostridiaceae > Clostridium_AD. Next base: position 4,199 of record NZ_JAIZZN010000053.1, on the reverse strand, counting down.
ACTCGGGGCTGTTTGGATTGGACTGGACCGTATCCTATTACAAGGGCAGTGAAACCTGTTTGTAAGATATTGAGTATATCAGAACATGTAATCCCATTAGGTGTTCTCTATATAGGGTGTTCAGATGAATTTAAAGAACCACGAATTAAATACAATGAAAAAGTAGTTTATTGGCAAAGATATGATTCAAAAAGAAAACATAGAGCGAGACCTAAGAATATGAGGCATCTATAGCATTGACATAGAGAAATTAAAATTCTTTTATACTTTTTTAATTTTTGCAAAAGACAAAATTACAACTGTAGTTAAAATGCATAATGTTCCCATCAGTTGCCACATATCAAAAGGAACACGCAACCATAACACAGATAAAAAAGCTGCAGATAAAGGCTCAACAGAAGTTAGTACGCTTGCTTCTGTTGGCTTAATATATTTTAAACTTTCCAAATAACAATAAAAAGCAATGAGAGTTCCGAATAACACTACGAATATAACAGCGAATATTGAAGCAAGAGACCACTCACCTGTAAAGTTCCAAGGCTGATGGATAAAACTAAAAGCTACTCCACCAATAAACATGCCCCACCCAACTACAACTGCAGAGCCATATTTAGCAAGAAGATACCGTGGTTGTAAGGTGTAAAAGGCTGTGGCAAAAGCTGAAATAATACCCCAAAACAAGGCCAACTTAGAAATAGATATTGCATGTATATTTCCTCTGGTAATGATAAGAAATGTGCCAAACATAGCAAGGATTATAGCTATTAATTCTTGTAAACGTGGCATTTTTTTATTGCGAAGTATTAAATAACAAGCAATTATCACTGGTGATAAATATTGCAGTATGGTAGCTGTTGCAGCATTGCCATGTTTAATAGCAGCAAAATATGTATACTGCATACCTAACATGCCCATAATACTAAAAAGTACAAGGCTTGAGTAGCTGCGCTTAGACTCCCATATCTTCCATATTGATTGACCACCTTTTATAGATGTATATGATAATAGAATTAGACCAGCTACTAATAGACGAATAACAACAAGCCATTCTGTACTAAATCCCTTTTGCTGAATCAAGAATTGAGCAACAGTTCCAGATATTCCCCATAGCATTGAGGATATGATTACAAGCATGATTCCCTTTATTCTTGGGTGAAATTCCACATGCTGTCACTCCTTTCCTTTTGAATTATTCCAAGTAAGTTTTATGTTATAATTAAGTAATATTATATCACATTACAAATAAACAAATAAAATTTAAGGATCTTATGAGGTGATTTATGAAGGTTATAGGCTATAGAACTTTAAAAACAGGAATAGGAGCAACCATAGCAATAAGCATAGCTACGGCTTTTGGATTAAAATATGCAACTGCTGCAGGAATTATAACAATACTTAGCATTCAAAGTACCAAAAGGACATCTTTAAACATAGCAATCAAAAGGATGGGAGCATGTTTTCTTGCTTTATTTCTTTCAACAGTTTTATTTAGGGTGTTTGGATTTAACAATGTGGTTTTCGGAGTGTTTTTAATGGTGTTTATATATTTAGCTTCTAGGTTTAAGTTAAACGAGGGCATTATAGTAAGCTCTGTTTTAGTAACCCATTTTCTTGTTGAAAAGACTGTGACCACAACATTAATTGTGAATGAATTGGCTTTGATGATAATAGGAATAGGTGTGGCACTTATTTTAAATCTTTATATGCCAAGTGTTGAGAATAAAATTAAAGAAGATCAAGAATATATTGAAGACTGTATAAGAGAAATATTGTGTCATATGTCTATAGCTCTAAGACAGTTTTCAGTATCTGTAAAAGAAGAACAGTTATTTAATAATCTTGAGAGTAGATTAAAAGTTGGAAGGGAAAGGGCCTATAGAAATTTGAATAATGCTTTGTTTTCTGATAATAGTTATTATGTTAAGTATATGGATATGAGGGTTCAACAGTTTTATGCTCTAAATAATATGAGAAGACATTTTGAAAGGTTTTCAATAAGCTACAAGCAGAGTACAATCATTGCTGACTTTACTTTAAAAGTATCAGAATCCCTACATGAATATAATACAGCAGAAGGACTCTTAAAAAGCTTAAAGCTTCTAAGAGAAAGTTTTGTAACAATGGAGCTGCCAAAGACTAGGGAAGAGTTTGAAAACAGGGCAATGCTTTATCAATTCTTAAATGATTTGGAACAGTTCATATACATAAAAAATACATATGCAAAGACAATGACTGACATATAGGTGTCAGTCATTGTCTTTTATAATGGAATAATAAAAAATGTCCAATATATTATTTACATTAATTTAGTAAGGATATCCTAGTTTGTTAATATGGGTTTGTTGGAGTATATACACTTTCATATTTTTCATATATAATTGGAACTTACAAAGGTTTAAATGGGACTAAATATAATCTAAATGAAGATGAAATTTAATGAGGTGTAAATATGTTAAAAGTTATTGTTGTTGGCGGAGGCCCTGCTGGTATGATGGCGGCCATTAGTGCAGCGAAAAACAATGAAGTTATATTAATAGAAAGAAATAAAGAAGTTGGTGCAAAGTTAAGACTTACCGGTGGAGGCAGATGCAATATTACAAACAATAGAGAGCTTGAGGAATTTTTTGACAAGATAGTTAGCAATAAAAAATTCTTATATAGTGCTCTTTATACATTTTCAAACAATCAACTTTTACAATACTTTAGAGATAATGGATTGGAATACAAGGAAGAGCTTGATCAAAAGATATATACAAAAAGTAACAGAGCAGATGAAGTTATAGAATTATTAAAAAATGATTTGATAAATAATAATGTTAAGGTTATGTATAACAGTAAAGTTCAGAACTTAATAGTTGAAGATGGAGAAGTCAAGGGTGTAGTAACTGATGACGGCAAAAGGATTTTAGCACAAAAGGTAATAGTTACAACAGGGGGCAAGAGCTACCCTGATTCAGGTTCAGATGGTTCTATGTTTGAAGCATTACGTAGCCATGGACATACTATAACACCTTTATATGCAGCCTTAATTCCTTTAGTCATAAAAGAAGAGTTTGTTAAGAGTTTGCAAGGGGTTTCCATGAGGGATGTTGTAATTTCAGCTAGGCTTAAAAAAAGTAGCATAGAAAAGTTTGGTGATATGATATTTACTCATTTTGGAATATCGGGGCCAGCAGTATTAAAGATGTCTTCTTACATAACAAAAGCCTTAGGAGATGGAGAGGTAGAAGTTACTTTAGACTTTTTAAGAGATAAGTCAAAAGAGGAAATATCAGAGGCTATGAGAGTAAATCCAAATAAAACTGTACTTAATAATTTAAAAGGGATTCTTCCACAAAACTTCTTAAAGGAAATCTTTGAACTATTAGGTCTAACAGAAATTAAAGTTAGTGATTTAAAGAAGGTAGATGAGAATAAGATAATTGAATACATGAAGGAAATGAAACTAACTGTTAGAGAAACCTTGTCAATTAAAGCAGCTCAAGTAACCTCAGGTGGAGTTAAAGTCAAGGAAATAAACGCTTCAACTATGGAGTCAAAGCTTATAAAAAATCTTTATTTTGCAGGAGAAGTTATAGACATTGACGCTGAAACAGGTGGGTATAATCTTCAAATGGCGTTTTCTACAGGATATTTAGCAGGAAGTAATTAGGCGCTAGAAGAAGCCTTTAATGTGGTGTAGTGTTTAGCAAACTGCATTATAAAATTTAATTTACAAAAAAATTAATAGTTAACCTATTGACAAAGTTAATTGCAAATGATATTCTTTATCAATAAGGAAATGATTAGTAATGAAATTGTAAGGTAGGTGAGAGTAGTATGTTATTATTGAAAGCAAAAATTGGTGAGACTTTTAATATTCAGAGAGTTGAAGGAAAAGAAAAGGTGAAGAAGTTTCTTTTTACTTTAGGGTGCTTTGAAGGAGAAGAGATTACTCTTATTTCTAAACTTGCAGGAAATTATATTGTAAATATTAAAGATAGTAGATATGCACTTGATGAGAGTATGGCAAAATCTATTGTAATAGAAGGATAAAATATATTATTATTTGCAGATAATATTATGTTATTTAAATGCTATGAAATATAGCATTTTTATTGTGCGCCCAGCATGGGCGCAATCTAAAGGGTGAAAGTCCCTAGCACGGGTTAATAGTGCCAAGTGCATAGCTTAAGACAAGGGTGTCCATGGTGACGTGG
>NZ_JAIZZN010000052.1 GCF_020443565.1 Clostridium sp. CS001 | reverse complement strand
CATATATAAATTATACAACAAAAGCGAATTCTTAGGAATTCGCTTTTGCATTTAAAAGATAAAAAAGGGCTATCTCAATCTAGAAATTACTTTCTATTTTGAGACAGCCCCCTTTTGTTTTGTTACAACTTAGTTTTTGTTTCTAGTTCCATGATTTGCAGCTTGTACGCTGGCGTTTGAATTATTCTTGTAGCCGTTTTCGGCATTTCTACTATCTTGGCTGGTAGCGGCCATTGTTTGATTTTTTTCAGCAATTCCAACATTCACATTTCCGCCTTCATTAGGACCGACACCTTGGCTGTTTGGAATAAAGTTTTGATTTTTAGCTACAATGCTTTTATTTTGGCTCATAAAAAACATCCCCTTTACTAACTATTTTCTAATATAATGCCCATTAAATATTTTGTTTATACTAATAGCAACAATAGAGAATATGTAGCCATATTATGGTATAGTATGAACCTATGTTAGATAGATATAATTAATATCTGTCTAAGTTTTTGCTAGGAAAAGTAAAGGGTTTAAATTAATTTTTGACTTCTTTAACTTTATTTCTACATATAACTTGCTTTCTATAAAATACTATGTTATTATAAAGATGACTTAAATGAATAGTAAATAATCAAACACAGCTATAATTCAATTAGTACTTATTGAATGTGAAAATTCGATAAGGAAGCATTATTGGTGAATTACTACAAAGAGTTTAAGAAATAAAATTTCGGAGGTACACATAATATGAATGGTACAGTTAAATGGTTTAATGGAGAAAAAGGATTTGGATTTATTACAGGAGAAGACGGAGTAGATGTTTTCGCACATTTCTCTCAAATAAATTCAGATGGATACAAATCACTTGAAGAAGGACAAAAAGTTTCTTACGATGTAGTTAAAGGACCTAAAGGACCTCAAGCTGAAAACATCACTGTAATCTAAGAAAAATATTTAGCCATTAAATAGGTAACTATTTAATGGCTTCTTTGTTTTTTGTGGTAAAATAGTAATAGCAAATTCATTCGGCATTTTACCCTATATAAGAAATATTATATAGCCTAATAGTATTATACAATTTCAATGTAAATTGAACTTGGAGAGGATAAAAAATGATTGATAAAATTAAAAAACTTAAAAATGATATTAAAAAGCAGGCAATATCATCAGGTATTAATTTAGAAAAAAAATTATATGAAATTAGCAATAAGTTATGGAAAGATATTTTAAATATCAATGAAGATAATTTAAATAATATAAGTCTTGTCCATAACTTTCTTATAGAAGAAGTGTGCAGCATACATGAGCAAGAAGAGGATTTACATAATGCAGAGATTTATAAAAATAATTTAAGCTTTAGGTGTATAAAAAATCAATTAATAGATGGCAGCCGAGCTTTTAACATTTATTCCTTTAATGATGAAATCTATGAATATTACTTTGTTGGTGACATACATTCAGATGTAACAAGCCTTAGAGCCGTACTTAATTCCTGCAATTTTTTTAATGCAATGACTAAATTTAAGAATATACGTTTAATATTTTTAGGTGATTATGTTGATAGAGGTAAATCACATCTTGAAACTATGGAACTTGTGTTGCTCTTGAAGTATTTATTTCCCCAAAACTGCTATTTGTTAAAAGGTAATCATGATGGTGGTTATATTGATGATGGAGTAGTCTTATGCGTTAAAAAACAAGAAAGTGTTGGAGAGATAGGATATTTTCTATATCATGTTTTTAATTTAGCAAAAAAAAATTCCAGCTTTACTATTGAAACTGTAAGTAATTACATAAAATTCTTTAATAGTTTATGTAATGTAGCTCTAGTGGGTTTACAAGATATTAATGTAATTGGTGTTCATGGGGGAATCCCAAGACCTAAAGTTACTAATAAAGAAGTTAATTATTTTTCCTATATTAAATCACTTTCTCAACTTGCTGATAAAAGTATTGTTGATGAATTAAATAAAACTATATTTCATAATATGTTGTGGAGTGATCCTAAAGATATAATTAATGAAGAATCTTTATTAAAAGCAAGATTTAACTTTAATCAAGAACATTTTAATGAATTTATAAATACCCTGGGAGTAGATTACTTGGTTCGTGGACACGAAGCTGTAAAAAATGGAGTTATGCAATTTTTTAATGGAAGACTATATACTGTTTTTTCTAGTGGTAAAATTTTAAATAAAAATAATGAAAATGTTAATATACATACTGCTTACAGTGAGGTCTATCCTAAAATTTTAAAATTACATAATAAAAAAGAGTTTATAATTGTGCCCGTTACTATGGAATTATAATACTTAAAGTTAAATGAAAGGATATTAAAAAGAGCACTCTTTTAAAATTTAGAGTGCTCTTTTTAATATTATTTATTTACCCTATCAATCTCACAAGTTAATTTATGAATTAAGTCAGAAATCTCTAAACCACCTCTTTCACTGATCATTTCAAGGGTGGCAATACTAGCCATGGTCTTGAAAAGCATAGGAGATTTTAGTTTTTCAAATTTTGGACTTAAGGATATTAGAAAATCCTTTAAAAAGGGATATTCTTTAGTCAAAAATCCTATTCTTGTTTCCCTTGTAATATTATATTTATTAGTTTCAAGTGGTAAGGATTTTTCGTTTTTAGGAGGACTAGCTAAAGAAGGTGAAGCCTCTTTTTCATTACTTTTCCAGGTTACAAGCCTTTGACTGCCAGTCAAACTTCTAATATGAGTAACATCCTGCATCATTTCAAGAACGCCTTTAAAATTACCTTCATCATCTCTTACAGCATTGTAAATTATATAAATAAACTTTCCACCCATTTCAAGCCAGAATTCAGCTTCATCTTGTTCTCCACTTTTGAAGGCTGTGATTATTTCCTCAACTGTATGAACGCTTTCTCTTGGGTGGCAGTTCTGAACTGCTCTACCAATAACTCCTGCGCTTCTTGGGAAAACCCTATGCTTTGTATCGCTGTAGAATTTTACAAGTTCATTCTCATCAACATAAGATAAATCAACAGGTAGATGCTTAAAGATTAAGTTTATTTGCTTTAGGGTAAGGAGACCTTGACTTACATTTAGAACTTCATCCTCTTTTATAGGGGATGATACTCCATGTTTTTGAAGAACTGCAGCAAGGTCTTTTAGGAGGTCTACATCCATATTTAAGTCATTAGTAAAAGACCTATTAGCATCTGACACGGGTTCTGTTTTGAAGCTTGGTGGATTATCAATTAAGCAGTAGCCTATTTCGTCATCACCAATTCTCATTTTAACAAAGTCTTCATTACTCAAAAGTTCAATGGCAGTAGGGAATAGAACCTCAGTTTCCTTAACAATCATATCTCGTACTAGTTCAAGTACTTTAGGTTGCAGTGATAAGAAGTCCTTATCATTATCTTCTTTTAATAGGGATTTGGATTTTCTAATAATATCTTTTATATTATTGTCTAGTGTCCACATTATTTTTGAGGGTTTATCAAAGCCCTTTTCTTCAAGCGCAGTGAATAATTGATTTTGTTTACGGCTAAGATGGATACTTATTTGACTTAACTTATCATACAATTCAAGCCACTGATTTTTAATGAATTTTTTATCTAATAATGTTTCCATAGAGGAAAGAACTTTACTTATTGCCACCGTCTCATCAATATAAGTTCTTATTGGATGTCCCTTTGGAAGATTTAGCTCTGTAGAAACAAGAATACCTTCGAAGACTTTTAAAAGATCTTCTAGTCTTTCTGCTAACATATCATCCGTAATTCCATAGGACACCAGCTGCTGTTCGGCTAGTGCAAATTCTTCGCCAGTGACTTTATCAAAAGAATCTGTCATTCTTTTTTTAGCCTCCTCCAAAGAAACCTTGTTATTAAGAAAATCTAATTTAATTTCAACTATCTTTTTAATTTTAGTGTTATCAATTGTTGGATGATTACCCATTTCAATGCTATTTGATTCTATATTGCTTCTCATAAAAAACACTCCTTTAATATTGAGTTTTATAATAATATACTATATAAAGCTAAATAATAACCTAGGGTTATGAAATATCATTAATTGAAAATCATTCTCAGTAATTATATTATATCAAAGTGTATCTATAAAAAATATGATTTAAGTCACAAAAATAATTAGTTATAGTATTTGTTTATCTTTGGTTCGCTCATTCATAAAGTTGTCTAATAAAATTTTTATTAAGGCTATTGTAGGAATTCCAATGAGCATTCCTACGATACCAAAGAGACCTCCACCAAGAACAAGTCCTAGTATTATTAGTAGTGGGCTAAGGCCTACTTTATCACCAATAATCTTTGGTGATATGAACCATCCGTCAATATTACTTAAGGTTACCACAAAGAGTACGATTTCTACTGATTTTATTGGATTGAAGAATAGAGTTATTAAAACAGCAGGAGCCATTCCTATAATATTCCCAAAGTAAGGAATCATATTTGTTACGCCTATTACTAAACTAAAAGGCAAAGCGTAAGGTATTTTTAATATCCAAAATCCTATGAAAGTAATACTTCCAAAAATAATAGAGTCAATTATTTTACCGATAAAATAATGGTTAAAAGTAAGGTGGGCTAGCTTTCCAAAATCAACTAGTTTAATAGAAGCAGACTCACTTAAAATGGAATAAATAAATTTTTTGATGTTGAATATAATAGATTCTTTATCCATTAAAAAATAAACTGAAATTACAATGCCAGACATAAACTTCATAAATAAAGAACTTAGGCCCATTAGGTTATCAATTATTATTTGTAAACCTGGAGCAAAATATGTAGTTATATCTTTGCTCCAAGTAGCTAAGTAATTTTCTAAATAATTAGTAATATTAAATTTGTTTAATAGCTCATTTTCAGATAAAAAATTAGTAGACCATTTGTAGGCTTTATCTGCAAATTTAGGAATGTTATTAAATAAATCAACGGTACTTTTAATAACACTTGGAGTAATCAAAGTAAATATAAAGATTATTAAACCTATAAATAATGTATAAATTATAATTATGCTGTAAATTCTTTTCATTTGTGTTTTCTTTTCAATGTATGCCATAAGTGGGTTAAGTAAATAAGCTATAACGAAACCCCAAATAAAAAAAACAAGTAAGGAAGAGATTTTATGAAATATGGAACCTATATTTTCAATGTTATTTATTACTCTAAAAAGAAAAAAAGTAATTATAATTATAGGAACAAGACGAATGTATGGTATTTTTTTATATTGTATCAATGCAACTCCTCCAATCAAATGCTATTTATATAAGTATAGCAGTTTTAAATAATTAATTGAAGGGGTTTGATATGTGTTATTATTTGCAACAGTGTGTTATCAATTAGTTTTAAATCATTATTCCCTCCTTTTGCTCTTAATTGCGACGTATTACTGCAATGTTAATGGTATATACAACACTTATTTGTTAATATGTGCTACAATGAGTCTAAGGTTAATTACTAATGTTACCTTTTAAGTATTACGATGGCTTTTTTTAAAATATTTATATTATATATGTATATATTATAAAGTAAATATTGGTAACATATGTATATAAAAATGGTTTTATAAGTGAAGAGGAGTGAATTATTATGGAACAAATTACTTTAAATGCATTTGAAAGAAACACGCAGCCTAAAAAGATGAAAGAAAGTGGTTTTGTGGCAGGTGTGATTTATGGAGATAACGTTAAGGAATCAACTTCTGTAAAATTTGAGGGATCAGCTCTAAGAAAAGTTCTTACAAGACATGGATCCAATGCTAAGGTATGGGTAGAACATGGAGAGGATAAGAAATTTGGATTTATAAAAGAAATTCAAAGACACCCTATAACAGCAAAAATCATTCATGTAGATGTACAACTTCTTGCAAAAGACCAAGAAGTAAAGCTACTGTTGCCTATTATTTTCAATGGTGAAGGGAGTCTGAAGTCAAAGCAACTTCAGCTAAACATTTATAAAGCTGATATAGATGTTTTTGGAAAGATGACGTTAATGCCTAATACAATAATTTTTGATGCATCAGAAAAAGAAATTGGAGATACTATTACAAAAAATGACTTTAATTTAGATAAATCAATAAAAATTATTGATAAGGAAGATGAAATTTACGCAGTTATAGCACAACTGAAAGAAAAACCAAGTGTAAAAGCTACTAATGAAACTGAAATTATTACTGGATCTCAAGTTAAGGTTAAATAAAATATAAATAAGTTAATATATATAGATACTTAAAATATTAAAAACAATTATTAAGGGAAGCCATTTTGGCTTCCCTTAATAATTTATACTTTGCTATTACCTTTGTTTGATGCTGAATTCTGGTTTAACTTTTTTGTTTCTTCCAAAGAAGCAGCATCGGTGCTGCTAGGCATACTAGACATACTAGCCATATTGGACATGTTAGAAATACTGCTCATATTAACATTTGAAGTATCATTAGTTAAATTATTATATGATTGATTGTTTAACTCTCTTGCTTCCTTTAGACTAGCATCATTAGTGCTACTAGTCATTCTAGTGGCTGAGTTAGTACTTGAACCTTTATTAGAGCTCGATTTTTGATTTAGTTTTTTTGTTTCTTCTAAATTATTATTCATTAGTATTTCCCTCCCTTAAATATAAGCTATATTGATATACCCAGTACAGTTTATAGTTTATCCACTTTATTATAAAATATAGATAGATATTAAAAATTTTTTATGGAATTAATTGTGCAGAATAATTTATTATGTTATTATGAGACATATGAAATAAAGTGACTAGCATATATAATAGATATCTTAATTTTATATAATTTAGTTAATAAAAAAGAATAACAAAGCACAGGGGAGCTGGATTTGCCAGCTGAGAGAAAGAACTGTAATTCTTTGACCCTAATAACCTGAACTGGGTAATGCCAGCGTAGGAAGTTGTTTAATGGTGTATTATATATGCATATATTTTAATATAGCATGGTAATTTAAACACAAATCCTATGGGTTTGTGTTTTTTGTTGTTCTAAAAATCACATCATATTAGATAAGTTTAGCTTTTGCACAAAAAAAGGGGGAGATCAATTAGTGAATACTAAAAAATTAACAATTGCATCACTACTAATAGCAATAGGTGTAATACTAGGTAATATTATTTTTATACCAGTAGGAGTATCTAAATGCTTTCCAATGCAACATACAATTAATATCATAGCTGCAGTAATTTTAGGACCAGGCTATAGTGTAGCTATAGCCTTTTGTATATCTCTACTCAGAAATATACTAGGTACGGGTTCTCTTTTAGCTTTTCCAGGAAGTATGATTGGGGCATTTTTAGCCGGAATTCTATTTAAAAAAACCAAGAAAACATTATTTGCTATAGTGGGAGAAGTATTTGGAACTGGAATTTTAGGTGGTCTATTAGCATTTCCAATAGCAACGCTTATAATGGGAAAAAAAGTAGGGGCGTTATTTTTTGTAACCCCATTTCTAATAAGTACTATTGGCGGAGGTATAATTGCATATATTATTTTTAGGGTTTTCAATTTTTCAGAATTTACTCAATTAGATAGATAAGCTTAAAATATATAATAAGTAGGAGGGTACATATGAAAAAAGTTTTAACTATAGCAGGCTCGGATAGTTGTGGAGGGGCAGGAATACAAGCAGACTTAAAGAGTTTTAGTGCTAATGGTGTATATGGAATGAGTGTTATAACAGCAATAACAGCGCAGAATACCATGGGGGTTTTTGCAGTGAAAGACTTAGATGAAGAAATTATTAAAGCTCAAATTGATGCTATCTTTACAGATATAGATGTAGATGCAGTTAAAATTGGTATGGTATCGCAGATTTCAACTATTAATGCTATATGGGAGAAATTAGAGCAATACAAGCCTAAAAATGTAGTGCTAGATCCTGTAATGATTTCGAAGAGTGGTTTTTCATTACTACAACAGGAATCAAAGACTGCTTTGATTAAAAAATTAATTCCACTAGCATCACTTATTACACCAAATGTTCCAGAGGCTGAGGAAATTCTTAAAGAAGTAAATTCAAGTGTTACTGAAATAAAGACAGTAGCGGATATGGAAGAGGCAGCAAAAGAAATATACAAGCTAGGCTGCAAAAACGTGCTTTTAAAGGGAGGTCATATGGAAGGTGACGCCATAGATGTGCTTTATGATGGAAGCGAGTTTATACATTTTTACTCAGAAAGAATAGATACAAAAAATACTCATGGAACTGGATGCACATTATCTTCTGCTATAGCTGCAAATTTAGCACTTGGTTTTAGCATGAAGTATGCAATAAAAAATTCTAAAAAATACATAACCATAGCAATTAAGCATTCCTTAGATATTGGACATGGTGTTGGGCCAACTAATCACTTTTATGAATTATATGAAAAAGGCGGTATGAAAAATGATTAAGGATAAAGAAAAATTAGGTTTTTGGACCTTTGTGTTTTTGTGGTTTGGGGCTGCAGTTTCTATTGCTGAAATTTTAACCGGAGGACTTATTGCACCTTTAGGCTTTAAAATAGGGGTAATTGTAATTTTACTAGGACACTTAATTGGAACAGGTATATTGGTGCTATGTGGTATCATTGGTACTAGAGAAAGGGTACCTTCAATAACTTCTACAGGAATTTCTTTTGGAACTTATGGAACTTACTTAATTTCAATTCTAAATGTTCTTCAATTAATTGGATGGACAGTAGTTATGATAAGAGCAGCAGCAAATTCTGTAAACTTAATAGCAAAAACTTTATGGAGTTTTAATAATGTATTAGTGTGCATAGTATCTATAGGTATTCTTATTGCACTGTGGCTTTATTTCGGAAATGCAGGTATGAAAAAGTTAAATATTACAGCTGTATTTTTGCTTTTTATACTTACATTGGTACTAGGAGCTATTATTTTTAAGGATAAAACATTACTTTCAAAGGCAAGTACAACAGGAATATCTTTTGGAGGAGCATTGGAACTTAGTATAATAATGCCTCTTTCTTGGCTACCTTTAATTGCAGATTATACTAGGTTTGCAAAAAGTGAGAAGCAAGGAGCTTATGGTAGTTTTACAGGTTATTTCCTAGGAAGTTCATGGATGTTCATTATAGGTCTTGGAGCTGCTATAGTTTCAAATAATGCAGATCCTTCAGTTATGATGCTTGCCGCTAATTTAGGGATGGCAGCCTTAGGTATAGTAGTACTTTCTACAGTAACTACAACCTTCTTAGATATTTATTCAGCAGGAGTTTCCTTCTTAAATATTATGCCAAAACTCAATGAGAAGAAAGTCGGCATTGTTATGACTGTCATCGGAACATTAATAGCTATAATAGTTCCTATAGAAAATTATGAAAGCTTTTTATATGCGATAGGATCTGTATTTTCACCACTGTTTGCAATCTTAATTACAGATTATTTTATAATAAAGAAAAATACAAAGGTAAAATCTGATGTATTAATAAATTGGGGGGCAACTATTGTATGGATTATGGGTATAGTAATTTACTATAGCTTTATAAAACTTGACTTTGTACTTGGAGCCACAGTTCCTGTTATGATTATTACTGGAATGATATATGCAATAAGTTGGAGGTGGACAAGTAAGTGGAAATTAATAAAAAGATAGTAGAATTATTAAAGAAAGTAAGAGAAAAAAACCCATTGGTGCATCATATAACAAATTACGTTACGGTTAATGATTGTGCTAATATTACACTAGCTATTGGTGGGTCGCCGGTTATGGCAGATGATATTAATGAAGTTCGTGACATGGTATCATTGGCATCTTCTTTTGTAATAAATATAGGAACCTTAAATAGCAGAAGTGTAGAATCTATGATAGCAGCAGGGAAAATAGCAAATGAGCTAGAGATTCCAGTAATACTTGACCCTGTTGGTGCAGGGGCAACGACTTATAGAACAGAAACTGCTAAAAAGATTATAGATGAAGTGAAATTATCAGTTGTACGTGGAAATTTATCAGAAGTAAAAGTACTTTGCGGTATTGAATCTAAAACAAAAGGTGTAGATACTAGTAATGATGAGCCTTCAAATGAAAGTGAACTTATAGATAAAAAAGAAATGGCAAAAGCTTTTGCAAGTAAACTTAATGCAGTGGTAGCTATAACTGGTGAAGTGGATATTATAACAGATGGAAAAACTCTTTATACTATAGAAAATGGCCATAAAATAATGTGCAAGGTTACTGGTACTGGATGCATGTGTACTTCGCTTATTGGATCTTTTTTAGGGGTAAGTGATAATAACCTTTTAGCTGCTTTAGCAGGAACCGTTTCTATGGGTATCGCTGGTGAGATAGCTTATGAAGGGTTAGATAAAGTAAGTGGTGGTACGGGAACTTTGAAGGTGAAAATAATAGATGTCATTTATAATTTATCAGAAGCTACAATAATGGAAAGGAGCAAAATAAATGAAGAATAAAATAAATTATAGTCTGTACCTTGTTACAGATAGAGATGTATTAGTAGATGTAGATATATATACGGGAGTGGAGGAAGCTATAAAAGGTGGAGTTACAGTAGTTCAGCTTAGGGAGAAGAAATCAGGTACCCTAGAGTTTTATAACATTGCCGTGGAAATAAAAAAAATTACCGATAAATATAATGTTCCGCTAATAATAAATGATAGAATAGATATTGCACAGGCAATAGATGCTGCAGGTGTTCACCTTGGGCAAAGTGATATGCCAATGGATATTGCAAGGAGCATAATGGGAAATAACAAAATAATTGGTGTTTCCACAAGCACATTGGAGCAGGCTAAAAACGCTGAAATGCAAGGAGCGGACTATGTAGGTGTTGGAGCAATGTTTATAACCACCACTAAAGATGATACAAGAGCAGTATCTATTCAGTCTTTAAAGGAAATAAAGGAGGGTGTTTCTATTCCAGTTGTTGCTATTGGAGGAATTAATGAAAATAATGTAGATTTATTAAAAATAGCAAATGTTGATGGTATAGCAGTGGTTTCGGATATTCTCGGGAAAAGATGTATACAGGTGGCGGCGGAGAAGCTAGCAGTATACTAGTTTAAATAGCAAAAATCATAAGCAGTCAAAGATACCCTGTATGACAGTTAAGCACTTTCATACAGGGTATTTTAAATTATATGGGAAACAGCATGCGTAAGTGGATAACATATATGCTAGAGGTTGTCACTTTTGCCACTTGCCACGTGGGCAATGTCATCAAGTTAGTCTTCAAATAAATTACATTTGAAGTTTGTAACTTGAATTTATTTTAATATGATTTCACAAAGTCTTATCATTGCA
>NZ_JAIZZN010000051.1 GCF_020443565.1 Clostridium sp. CS001 | reverse complement strand
TCTTGAAATATCTTAGGAATATTGAAAATTTGATTAGTTAATACTTTATAATAATAATTATCAAACTTTAAAATGTAATTAATATAATGCTTATCTTCATTTGATAAATTACCATTTACTTTAATTTGTTCTCTAATTCTTCTTTTAATATTAGACCATTGAGATTTTATATTTCCCATAGCTTCACTTAAAGCTAACTTCCAGTACCTAGCAGGCAACTTCCATTTCTCCGCAAATTTAGTTTTTACCCATTCATCTCTTATCTGTCTTTCCTTACCTAGTAATGGAATACTATTGATTCCACTAAATCTTGAATAAACATAGTTTTTAACATTCTTATATTTGTTTGCTATGAATTTTAATTCTTTTAAAGTCTCTTCATCTAATTCATGCGAATATTGTTTAACAGTTTTTATTATAGTATCCATTATCTTCACCTCTTTATATTTTATTATTATCAAAATCCACCTATTTTATAGATGCTTTTTTCATGATATAAAATATTTTATTGAGGTTATATAAATGATGGTTACAATCAAAAATAATATAAGTATATATGTTTCAACTTTAAAACTACATTCAAATTACTGATAAATGTTTGTTCAAAACGTAAAGTAATTGAACAAATATTATTGAAACATATATATTAAAACTACTATCCTAAGAGTGATACATAAAACCTAAAATTAAAAGCTGATAGAGAGCGACCTTCTGTAAGTAATTACGTTTATAATTTAATTGCTAAAGATTTAGAAAAATAGTTGATTGTTATAAAACTTTAAAATACGGTTGTCTAAATTATCTAGTTTACATTTATACATTATTTTTAGAGTGTTCACATAGATTCGTTAACTCTATGCAGTTCTCTTATGAACTTCTTATACTTTCATATAAGCACAGACTATATCACAATCCTATTTCTCTATTGCACAATAGGAACTATTGCATAATAGCCATAATAGGATTCTCCCCATTTCCCCACACTTGCAGGTACGAGATTTCTCTCTAGTCGTTGAACTTTACTCTATTTGAGTCTTAGCTGCTGATTACCCATTATTACAACTTTTACAAAGTTGTTTGGTGTTTAGGATTTAACCTTGCACCATACTAATTATTTTTTCTACTTTCGTCACCATCACGCTTGATTTTGTTTCATATCTACGTTGTGGTTAATTAGTCTTTAGGGACTTCCAGCAATTAAAGGAGTTTTGGCGTTTATACAAACGCACTCTACACTCTTTACGAATGTAGGGAGCTTTATTCGAATAAAATATTCCGTTTGTACATGTTTGTGTACATTCGTATATATTTTATACAACTAACGAGTTGCTCCATTTTCAAATTCGTAGGCTGTAATCTCTCCCTGATTATCCTTTACAACTCCTGTGATCATATGAGCTGCTCTTTCATATTTATTCATAATAACACTGCCTTTCTTATTACACTTGTATAACTTTATGTTATAAAATATAGTATTTACCTATATAGTTTTACCAATTATACAATCTTTTATGATAGTTGTTTATATAATTTTTTGGCAATACTAGTAACAGAGTTATTGCAAATTATTCGCATTTGGGTGTATAATAATCTTTGGTATTGTCAGTACTTTAGGAGGTTTCAAATGATCATCATAAATAATTTATGTTTTACATACACAAATTCAAAGCCCTACCTGTTAGATAATGTTAACCTTAAATTTGAAAGAGGCAGTTATGTTTCAATACTCGGTGAGAATGGTAGTGCTAAAAGTACTTTAGTTAAATTAATATTAGGTTTATTAAAACCTAATAATGGCGAAATTAGTATATCTACTTCTAAGATAGCCTACGTTGCGCAAAAAGTTGAAAACTTTAATTCTCAGTTTCCTATAACAGTTTTTGAGATGCTAAACTGTCACAGGCGAGTATTAAAACTTAAAGATAAAAACTTAATTTTAAAGTGTTTAAAGGCTGTAGGTATGGAAGACCATATGCATACTCTCATTGGAAATCTTTCAGGAGGTCAGCAGCAAAAAATCTTTATTGCTAGAAGTTTAATTGGTGACCCTGAGCTATTGATTTTAGATGAGCCATCTACTGGTGTTGATCTTCAAAGCATGGGTGACGTTTATTCTATTATTAAAGGACTAAATCAAAATCTAGGTATTACAGTTATTTCTGTAGAACATAATTTGAAAGCTGCACTAGATAATTCAACTGATATTTTCGAAATGAGTAGTGGAAATGGAATACTTTATACTATTGATGCTTATAAAAATAAATTAAAAGAAGAAAGGGGGTAACATTCCCTTATGTTCCAATACGGTTTTATGCAAAATGCTTTAATGGCATCAATTTTAATTTCTATCTTATTCCCAATTGTAGGGGTTTTCCTAGTACTCAAAAGATATTCCATGATGGGAGATACTTTATCTCACGCCTCCTTTGCTGGAGTAGCTATTGGCTTAATCCTTGGGTACAATCCTATACTTTGTGCTTTTATTTTTACAGCCCTATGTGGCTTATCCATTGAATTTTTAAGAGATTATTATAAAAAATATGCAGAATTGATTCTTGTAATTTTACTTACTTTTAGTGTAGGTATCGGAATAACTTTAGTCAGCACGGGAAAAGCAGGTGCTAATGTTAACTCTTATCTATTTGGAAGCATACTTACTGTTACCAAAAGTGATTTATACATAATGCTTGTACTTAGTATAATTTCCATAGTAACTATATATTTCTTATATAATGAATTACTATATATTACCTTTGATGAAGAAGGAGCTAAAGTTTCTGGTGTAAAAGTTAAAGTAATTAACTATGTTTTTGCACTATTAGTAGGTGCTACTATTTCAGTTTCTCTAAGAATACTTGGAATACTTGTTATGTCCTCTATGATAGCCTTGCCTGTAGCCACTGCACTTCAGATGAATAAGGGATTTAAGCATACTTTAATTTGTTCCATATTATTTGGATTTATAGACATAATTCTAGGCCTTGTTATATCTTACTTTATAAACTGCGCTCCTGGAGGAACAATTGCTCTGACTTCTGTGTTTGTCTTAATTGTTGTAATCGCTAGCAAAAGAGTATTGTCAAAAGCATAAAGCTAAGCCATATATTATTTCATACCCTAAAAAATAATTGGAGGTATTTTTCATGATAGAAGCTATAAATTCAAGAAAATCCGTAAGAAATTATAAGACTGAAAGTTTGACTTCAGGTGATTTGCAAAAGGTTAAAACTATAATACATGAGGCTAAACCTTTACACCCCGATATACCTATGGAGGTATTTTTAATTGAAAACGGTGAAAAAATTAGGAATACCTCAAAGGGTATCGTAGGAAAATATACTCAAGTTAAAGCTCCTCATTATTTAGCCTTTACTTCCGAAACTACGGAAGGCCATTTGGAGAATATAGGATTCATTGGCGAAGAAATTGTTCTTAAGCTAACAGAGCTAGGAATAGGAACTTGCTGGGTAGGTGCTGCAATTAAAGAAGAGGAATTTAATAACATTGTTAATGTTCAGGGTAATCAAAGTTATATTATTTTAGTGGCTTTTGGGTATCCTGAAGCTTCAGTACAACCTGTTAAAAATAGAAAAAGATTAGACAAAAGCAAAGTAATTTCCGGTACTTATGAGAATCAATATGACCCTATAGTACAAGCGTTTATAGCTGCTCCATCTGCAGTTAATTCTCAACCTTGGAAGTTAATAATAGAAAAGAATAAATTTGATTTATATTTAGAAAACAGAAGTTTTTTAACCAAAAAACTTCTTAAAGAAATGAACCATATAGATATAGGCATAGGTCTTAGTCATTTGTATCATTCAGCAATTGAGCTAGGATTCGCGGTGGAACTAAACCAAGCTTCTCATCTTCAAGTACCAGACGCTCTTTATATTATTAGTGCAACCTTAAATAAGAGTAATTAAATAAAACTATGAAAAGCACTTATACTGCTTTTCATAGTTTTTTTAATTTATTATTTTAATTATAACCCTTAAAAGTTCTTTTCATCATACCTTTATTTATGCAAAGTAAGGATTCTTATTCCTTAGTAGTGTATTACTTATCCTAAAATTTATAATCTTTAAATTTATCTTTTAGTAAATCTCCTAAAGTTAAACCTTCTTCTTTTTCATTATACTTTGCAAGTTCTGCATAACCTGTATTTGATGCTTCTTTAATGCTTAGGCTAATTCTTTTGCCTGTTTCATTTATTTCACCAATTTTTACTTTTACAACGTCTCCAACTGTTAACACATCAGAAACCTTTGCTATTCTATCCTCTGATATTTCCGATAAATGAACTAATCCTTCTATGCCTGATGAAAGCTTTACAAAAGCTCCAAAATCCATTAATCTCACTACAGTTCCCTCTACCACATCATTTGTGTGATATAGAGCTGATATGTTATTCCAAGGGTCTCCTGCTGCTTCTTTAAGTCCTAAGGATATTCTTCCCTTAGCTTTATCAAAGTCTAAAACATAAACCTCTACTTCATCTCCAGCTGACACTATCTCTGATGGATCTGAAACTCTTTTCCATGATAAATCTGAAATGTGAATAAGACCATCAACTCCACCTAAATCTACAAAAGCACCAAATTTAGCTAGTCTTGTTACAATACCTTTTCTTTTCTCACCTTTTTTAAGTTCATTCCAAACTGCATTTGCTCTTAAATCATTTGTTTCTTTTTCTATAACTTTTCTAGATAAAACTACTTTTTTGTTTTCTTTATCTAACTCAATTATTTTAACTTCTAGAGTTTTACCTTTAAAATCTTGTAGATTCTCTACATAAGCATTAGATAATTGTGACGCAGGTATAAATGTTCTAACCCCATGAACGTAAGCTGTAGCTCCGCCTTTTACTATTTCGTTAATTGTTATCTCTAAAGTTTTATCCTCATCAATAATCTTTTGGAATTCATCCCATACTCTTACGTTATCTGCTCTTTTTTTAGATAAAAGCACATTTCCTTCTCCATCATTAACTTTCATTACATATACAAATATTTCATCATTAACCTTTACAACATCTGTAGGATTTACCTCGTTTTCATTTGATATTTCTTCTTTTGGTATAACTCCATCTGTAATGAATCCTATGTTAACAAGGACCTCATTTTCATTTACAGAAATTACAGTTCCACGTACAATATCTCCACTATTAATGTACTCCATAGATTTCTCAATAGTTCCCATTGCATCATTCATAGAAACCTCTTCTATATTTTCTGTTGTTATGTTGTCTGTTGTCATATAAATACACCCCTTTTATAAACTTTTCGTAAAATTATTATTCATTTATCAAATTAATACTTTAGTATTTAATAAACATTTCACCGTCTCAACCAATAATCATATTTAATCTTTATAAATTTACTATGAAATTATATTTTACCATAAGTACGTAGTATAATGTAAGTATTCTATAAATGTTCCTCTAAGTCCTGCTTTTTTTCTACTTTTCATAGAATAAAGATAAAATTGCTTTTATCTTTATAGTTGACCTATGCATAAGGTCATACCGTCTAATTTCATCTTGCCACTTATAATTTTTGCTCCACTAAGCTCTATGCAAGGCTCACTAACAGCCCTTACTCCAATAGTTTTCTCTACAAAATCGCTGCCTTCAAATTTATGCTGTACTACTCTTATATTCTCTATTGTAAATATTTCAAATTCACACTTAAAATACTCAGCCAAATCCTTTATTGCAACCTCATCTTTTTTAACCTCTACTGTTGCTATTGATTTTACAGCCCTATAATCTATGTTGTTTTCTCTAAGCACCCTTAATACTGTATTCCTCATTTTTTCTGTAGAAAAATCCTTTCTACAACCTATTCCAAGCACTATATCTTTTCTTATTAATCTTAATGTAGGTACATCATGTCCATGCAACTGTTTATTAACATTCTCGCTACTGGAAATGTATAGCAACCCACAAATACCATCTAAATTACTATTATATCCAGCAGGTGTTTGAATTATTCCCTTTTCATCGAGAAAGCCAACCTTTTTTCCTTCTACCAAAAGAGCTGATATATCTTTTGCCTTTTTTAAATCTTCAATAATAAGGTCATTATTTTTTGCAATGATATCAGGAGCCTCAATACCCAAATTATCAGTAGCCGTAGTTATGATAGGCTCTGCGTGAAGAAACTTGCTAATATCTAATGTAAGCTGATTTGCCCCACCTAAGTGACCACTTAAAAGACTTATAACGTAATTACATGAATTATCTATAACTATTACTGCTGGGTCCACATCCTTGCTTTTTATATATGGAGCTATAGCTCTAACAGCAATACCTGTAGAACTTATAAATATTATAGCGGAGTAGTTTTCCATTACTTTTCTACTAACTTCCTTAAAATTAAAGTCACTTTGCTTTTTCTTTGAATATAAATCCACATTATATTTTGAAGCTAAAACCTCCGCTATTTTATCACCTTGATCTGTAAATGTAATAACTGCATATTTCATATTATCACCGTTCCCGTTCCGTATTAAAATATCATATTTTAATTATACATCAAATTGTTGGGGACGGTTCATGACTAATTCAACAAATTAAATTTACGGGACAAGCCCCCGCAAATTTAATTTGTTAATAGTCATGAACCGTCCCCGCTTTTTTACCCCAGCAGTTTACCTAATAGTAATGAACCGTCCCCACCCACTTTTATCTTTCTTCTCTAAAATAAGGATTTCCAAGTCCTGCTGGTGGTGAATTTTTACTAGATTTTTTCATAGATACTATAACAAGAATAATTATTGTTGCTACATAAGGTATCAAGGATATAAGGTATTGAGATATTGGGAAATTTGGTATGCCTTGTAGCCTAAAGCCTATTATATCAAGTCCTCCAAAAAGGTAGGCTCCCATAATTGCTCTATGCGGTCTCCAAGTTGCAAAAATTACTAAGGCAACTGCTATCCACCCTCTACCAGCTGTTACGTTTTCCTGCCAAGCTGGCACATAAACAAGTGATAAATATGCTCCTCCAAGCCCGCAAAGAGCTCCACCAACTAGAGTGTTAACATATTTATATAAATTAACATTTATACTAGCTGCATCTGCTGCTGCTGGATTTTCACCAACTGCCATGGTGTTTAATCCCTTTGTAGTTTTGTATAAATATAAAAATAAAAGAACTGTTACAATATATCCAAGATACACGAACTTGTCATGATTAAAAAATATATCCCCTAGAAATGGTATGTCACCCAATAATGGAACTCTTACAGGTACGAAAAATGCTTTAACTTTATCTGGAGTTACTTGTCCGATCAAGTTTTTGCCTACCATACTTGAAAATCCAGTTCCGAATATTGTCAGTGTAAGACCACATACAACTTGATTAGCTCTAAGACTTATGGTTAAAAATGCATAAATTAAAGCTCCAAAAGCTCCAGCAATTGCTGCTGATACCATTGCTATTACAGGATCTCCTGTATTAAGACCTGCCATAAATCCAATTACAGAACCTATAAGCATCATGCCTTCTACTCCAAGATTAAGATTCCCTACCTTTTCAGTTAATATTTCACCTAATGTAGCAAAAAGCAGAGGTGTACCAGCTACAACAGCAGCTGCAAAAAATGATATTATACTATCCATTTTTATTCTCCTCCTTTATGTTGCTTTCATCTTGTTTAACTTGCTTTATATTAATTTCAGTAATATCACACTGTGGAACTGCAATTTCACTTACATAACATTGCTCCTTAAAACTAATTTTATATTTAGTGAAGAATTCGCTACCCAATACGAAAAGTAGTATAACTGCTTGTATTAATTGCGCCGCTGCCTCCGGTATTCCAAAAGCCGTTTGAATAAATGACGCTCCCTCTAGTAGTGCTGCAAACAATATAGAAACTATTACTATAACAGGTGCACTAAGTGCCGAAAGCCAAGCTATAATTATAGCTGTAAATCCAGATCCACCTGCAACTTGAAGCGTTAATGTTCTACTAACTGCGGAAGCTTGAATTACCCCTGCAATTCCACATAATGCCCCACTTAAAAATATGGCTACATACATGGTGTTTTTAACTTTTATGCCGGAGTATATAGCAGTCTTTTCACTTTCCCCAAGCACTGAAACTTCATAACCTTTTTTAGTATATTTCATAAAAATGTACACTAAAATAACAAGTATAACAGCAATTACCCACCCCATGTGTATACCAAAAAACTGTGGAAGTGTTGCATTTGGAGAGAAACTAGGTATCTTTGGAAAACCCATTGCATTTTTATCTTTCCAAGGTCCATATTGAAGATAGGTAATAATTTTCATAGCAATATAGTTTAGCATTAAGGTTACAATGGTTTCATTGGTTTTCCACTTCCCCTTAAGAGAAGCTGCAATTAGTGCCCATAATCCACCACCTAAAATCCCTGCACAAAACATTATTAATAATAAAGGAATTTGAGGCATCTGTGGGAATTTCAAAGCAAAATAACTAGCAAAAAGGGCACCCATTAATATTTGTCCTTCTCCACCGATATTCCAAAATTGCATTTTGAAAGCTATAGAAATACCAAGTGAAGCTATAATTAGAGGTATTGCCTTAATAAGTGTTTGCTTTATAGTATACTCTGTCCCAAAACTGCCTTTTATGATTGCAGCATACACTTCTATTGGATTGAGTTTAATTACCAGCAAAAATATAGCTAGGACTAAAAGTGATAGGAGGATTGCAATAGCTCTTATTTTAAAACTGTCAGTCTTGCTAATTTCTGCTCTTTTAACAAATCGCATCTATATTGCCCCCCTATCTACCGATTTTCCCACCATCATCATTCCAATTTCTTCTCTTGTGGCAACCTTTGCATCAACAATTCCTGTAACTTCTCCGTGGCAAAGCACCATAATTTTATCGCATAAATGCATTAATACATCTAGCTCTTCTCCAATGAATAATATAGCTGTTCCCTTTTGTTTTTCTTTGCTTATAAGATCATAAATTGTATGACAGGTATTAATATCTAGGCCTCTAACGGCATATGCCATAATAAGAATCCTAGGATACATACTGAGTTCTCTTCCAACTAATATCTTTTGAATATTTCCACCTGATAAATATTTTATAGGGTGATATATATCTGGTGTCTTAATTTCAAATTGCTCTACCATTTTTTTTGCTTTTTCAATAACTGGCTTTCTATCTATAAACATTCCCTTTTGTTTATGATAATCCTTTAGCAAAAGGTTATCTACCATACCCATTGAGGCAACTAATCCCATTCCCAGTCTATCCTCTGGTATAAAGCTCATGCTTATTCCCTTATTAATAATATCTCTAGGTGACTTTCCTACTAGATTTTCCCCATCAAGTACTATGGCACCACCTGCTACCTTCTCAATTCCTGCAATAGCTTCACATAATTCTTTTTGTCCACTACCAGCTATTCCAGCTATACCAAGAACCTCACCTTGTCTTAAATAAAAACTAATGTTTTTAATTACTTCTGCTCTTTCAGCATTTAAAACTCTCAGATCCTTTACTTCTAAAACTACTTCTCCTGCCTCTCTATCTACCCTATTTATAGATAAATCTGCCTTTCGTCCCATCATAAGTTCAGTTAAAAGTTTTGGAGTGGTCTTTTCTTTTTCCACTGTTTTCACAGCTTCACCTTTTCGCAGTACAGTAATTTTATCGCATATTTCCATAACTTCATCCATCTTATGACTAATAAATATGATTGCGCAACCTTGCTCTTTCATTTTCAGCATTATTTTAAATAACTTTTTAATTTCACTATCTGTAAACACTGTTGTAGGCTCATCTAGCACTAAAATGTCAGCGCCTCTATAAAGCACCTTAAGTATTTCAAGATTTTGCCTCTCCCCTACTGCCATATCGCAAACGTATTTATTTATATTCACTTCTAATTGAAACTTTTCACATATATCATTTATCTTTTTCACTTCTAATTTGTCATTAAAAAATAAGCCACTACTTTGTCCTAGCAATATGTTTTGCTTTGCTGTCATTTCCTCTACTAATTTAAAATGTTGATATATCATTCCAACTCCAGCTTTTATAGCATCCTTTGGAGATGTAAAATGCATATCTTTTCCGTGGATAGAAATAGTGCCACAATCTGGAGTGTATACTCCTGATAACATATTCATTAGCGTACTTTTACCTGCTCCATTTTCACCTAGTAGTGCATGGATTTCCCCTCCATATACAGTTAAATTCATATTTCTATTCGCAATAACTTTTCCGAAGGTTTTACTGATGTTCTCTATAGATACATAAGGGATTTTATCCATACTCAATTCCTACCCTTCATATTTTTTAGTCTTATGATCAAATCATAAAACTTAATAATATAGTAAGTATGAAATTTCATACTTACTATATTTAATACTTTTATGCCTACTATTTAAATGTAATTCCTACGAAGTGCTATTTTATTTTACCTTCTACACCTTTTACAAACCAATCAAATTGTAGCATTTCTGGATCTGTCATCACGATACCTTTTTCAACTTTAACTTTTCCATCTTGGTCCATTAATGGTCCCACAAATATCTTGTTTTCTCCTGATAAAATTGCTGCTGTTGCTTTATCTACAGCCGCTTGTGCTCCTTCTGGCGCATTAGCTGTTAGTGGTGCAAGTTTAACAATTCCAGCATCTAAGCCTTCCCAATAGCTTCCTGATTTCCAAGTACCATCTTGGATAGCTTTTATTTGTGAAACATAGTATGGTGTCCAATCCCAAATTGGTGATGTCATATATGCTTTAGGTGCCTTAGCTTCCATGTTTGTATTGTAACCAGTTGCAAATATTCCTGCTTCTTCAGCAGCTTGAAGCGGACCTGCTGTATCTTGATGTTGTGCAAGTACGTCTGCACCTTCAGCGATTAATGCTTTTCCTGCTTCTTTTTCTGTAGCGGGGTCATACCAAGTATTAGTCCATCTTACTTTTACTATTGCTTTAGGATTAACAGATTGTACCCCTAAAGTATACGCATTTATTCCTCTAACCACTTCTGGAATTGGGAATGCTCCTACATATCCTATAGTATTAGTTTTAGTCTTCATACCAGCAACTATACCTGAAAGATATCTAGCTTGATACATACGACCAAAATAGTTTGACATATTTGGTGCAGTCTTGTATCCAGATGCGTGTAGATATTTAACATCAGGATGTTTTAATGCTGATGCTTCCATTCCGTCCATAAATCCAAAACTCGTTCCTATAATAACGCTGGCTCCTTGGTTAATCATGTCTTCGCATACTTTTTCTACTTCTGCTAAATCTTCTTTTACTGATTCTCTAAGCATAGTTTTTACACCTAGCTGTGTTTCTAATTCTTTTCTTGACACATCATGAGAGTAAGTCCAACCTTCATCTCCTACAGGTCCTACATATATAAACCCTATAGATAAAGGTTTCTTTTCAGAAGCAGGTGTCTCAGCTTTTGGAGTTTCTGTTTTTGGAGTGCTACTACATCCCGTTAGAACTAAAGACATAATTAATGTAAATGCTACGATTAAACTTCCTAATTTCTTATTCATTATTAATTCCCCCTCATTTAAAATGAGCGTTCACGGAAACTCCTTAGCCCCTGTGATTACTCATTTTTAATTTCATTGATTTTTGTTGTTTCCCCCACTTTTTTTGCATAAAACACTTGACAAGTCTCTAGAA
>NZ_JAIZZN010000050.1 GCF_020443565.1 Clostridium sp. CS001 | reverse complement strand
GAGTAAGACTCCTGGAAGAACACCAGGTTGATAGGTTAGAGGTGTAAGCATGGTAACATGTTCAGCTGACTAATACTAATAAGTCGAGGGCTTGACCTTAATTAAATAAAATAAGCGATATCTTCGCAAGAAGAAACATTCACTGTGCAATTTTGAGAGAATATTTTCTGTAAAGAAAATAAATCTTCTCTGTAAAGAGATGATAATGAGAGTATATTTATACATAGTATCCGTAGTCAACGACGGTAGATTCTCAATATTATTTCTAAAGAATAAATCTGGTGATTATGGCATGAAGGTAACACCCCTTCCCATACCGAACAGGTCGGTTAAGCTTCAATGCGCCAATGGTACTGCAGGGGTAGCCTTGTGGGAGAGTAGGTTGTCGCCAGGTCAATATTAAAATATTAAGATGTTAACATCTTAGTATTTTAATATTTTATAAGGCTCCTTGGTCAAGCGGTCAAGACACCACCCTTTCACGGTGGTATCAGGGGTTCGATTCCCCTAGGAGTCACCATTTATGCAGGTGTGGCGGAATTGGCAGACGCACTAGACTTAGGATCTAGCGCCTTACGGTGTATGGGTTCGACTCCCTTCACCTGCACCATCTTTAAGCGGGTATTACTTAATGGTAGAGTGCTAGCCTTCCAAGCTAGTTACGAGGGTTCGATTCCCTCTACCCGCTCCATTTTATTGTTATGCGTTTTTAGCTCAGTTGGATAGAGCAACGCCCTTCTAAGGCGTGGGCCAGGGGTTCGAATCCCTTAAGACGCACCATAGGTATTGGGATGTCGCCAAGCGGTAAGGCACCAGACTTTGACTCTGGCATTCGTAGGTTCAAATCCTGCCTTCCCAGCCAATACGGTTTACTAGCTCAGTTGGTAGAGCACATGACTTTTAATCATGGTGTCCGGGGTTCGATTCCCCGGTAAGCCACCAAACAAAATAAGGCTCCTTGGTCAAGCGGTCAAGACACCACCCTTTCACGGTGGTATCAGGGGTTCGATTCCCCTAGGAGTCACCATACAAAAGTCCTTGCGAAAGCAAGGGCTTTTTTGTTATTATTATCTTTTCATTTATAAAATAATAATCAACATTTCCACATAAAACTTTATATTTACTGTGGATAATGTTGATAACTTTTGCAAAGTAGTGTATATTTAAAAAAATGGAGATGAAGTTATGTTTATAAATAAAAGAATTTTTGCTGCGGAATTTATAAGTAGACCAAATAGATTTCAAGCTTATATAAAACTTAATGGCGAGGAAATTATGGTTCATGTACCTAATACTGGAAGATGTAGGGAGATATTAATTGCTGAATCTAAAGTTTTATTAAGAGAAGAACTTAACCCTACTAGGAAAACATTATATGATTTATTTGCAGTATTTAAAGGTGATAAAATAATTAATATAGATTCACAAATCCCTAACAAAGTTGTTGAAGAAGCCTTAAACGATAAGAAGATAAAAAGCTTAGCTAAGTATAATATAATACAAAGAGAAAAGACCTTTGGTAACAGCAGGTTTGATTTCAAGTTATCTAATGATATGGGAGAAGAGTATTATCTTGAAGTAAAGGGCGTAACGCTTGAGATAGATGGTAAATCTAAGTTTCCAGATGCACCTACGCAGAGGGGTACAAAACACTTACTAGAACTTGTAGAGGCTAAGAGGTTAGGGTTTGGAGCTGGAGTTATGTTTCTTATTCAAATGAACGGAATAAGTGAGTTTTCACCTAATGATGATATGGATGTGGAATTTGGTGAAGCATTAAGATTAGCTTATAAGAGTGGAGTTGATGTCTTTGCTTATGAATGTGAGGTTGGTGAAGATTTTATAACTTTAAGTAAATCAGTTGAGATTATGTTATAATTTTTACATTATTTAAGATATGTATTGATAGTTTTTTTAAAATAAGTAATAATTAAATTACGAATATATATAGGGGGAGAAATTTTGAAATTTAAATATTGTCCACAATGTGGAGGAGAACTAATAGAAAAGTATAGTTGGGATGAAGGCGGAGTTCCATATTGTCCTGTGGATAATATTATGTATTTTGATACACCGAAGCCTTGTGTAGTAGTTGCAGTTATGAAGGGCAAGGAAATTTTACTTCTTAAGCAAAGCTATATTTTTAAGAATTCAAAAGTATTAGTATCTGGGTACGTAACTAATGGAGAAACTGTTGAAGAAACTGTATATAGGGAAGTCAAAGAGGAAACAGGGATAAGTGTTAACGATATAAAGTATTTGGGAAGTGAGTATTTGGCTTCTAAAGAAATTATAATGCTAACGTTTATGGCAAGGTATGTTGAAGGGGAAATAAATAAATCATCTGAGGTTGAATGGGCTCAGTGGGGAAATATAGATGATGCCCTTTGTGAAATGAGCGAAGATGAGATAGGTAAAAGGGTTGTGAGAAAATTATTAAAAGAGATTGGATATAATGAAGAAAATGCGTATAGGTGTGATATAGAAACTAATTATTGAGATATTAAAATCTTAAGTGGAATTATAAACCAAGGTTCTAGAAGATTTAAAAATAAATTTTTATTAAGCCTTCTAGAGCCTGATAAATAAAAAGTTAAACAACGCAACTATTAAAGTTTATTTATGGTATTCTAGTCAAGGTTAATTCTAGATACTTGCCTTCTACATAATTTATGTGAGCTTCATCAATCATCATGCCTACAAGGGTAAGCTCTGTATCTGTATCGTTATCCCCTGTAAGATTCCAATAGTATTCTTCCATTTCATGAAGTCTTTGTACGTTTAGTGATTTTTTTAAAAACTCTAGGTTTTCACTGGACATAAAAGATATATATGCTTTTATAAATATAATTACCTTTTCATCCTCTTTATTTATGTCGATATGAACATTATATGAGCCATGGTTATAGAAATAACTCAATAATTCAGTTACTATTTTTATATTTCTTTGATTTGTATGTTTCAATATTATTTTAGCTCCCTTCTAAATGCTGTAATAATCGGTACAAGGATTATACACACTACGCCTCCTGCAAAACCGTTACTGTATAAATTTAAGCCACCATGAAGATAACCAAGGTTCATCGCTAAGCAAATCTGTAAAAAGCCAGCAATTGCACCGTAAATCCATCCAAACTGACCGGCAATAGGAGCTAATGTTGAACTAAATAATATGCCAAGAACCATCCCAGGTGAAGTTATGGGCCAAATATTTAATAGTGATGATAGCATTGCGCCGATCATAACAGGAAATACATTTCGAAGATGTTTTCCAAATGCACCAAAACCAACAATGGTTAATATTCCACCTATAGTAGGACCATTAAGGTCTCCTCCGATTATAAGTACCAGTATAGTAGCGTATATACCTAGGATACCCATATTTATTATAGTGGCACCCCGCCCAAATATAAGGTAATAATCACTTACTAATCTACCAGGCTGTTTATAAATCTTAAATAAGCCCTTAAAACTTTTATCATTTTCTAGGTATCCAATTAATATCATTAGTAAGAATAAAGAAATTAATATTATAGAAAACAATAGATTATTGCCTGTAGACCAAAGTAATCTAC
This sequence comes from Clostridium sp. CS001, assembly GCF_020443565.1. Classification (GTDB taxonomy): domain Bacteria; phylum Bacillota; class Clostridia; order Clostridiales; family Clostridiaceae; genus Clostridium_AD. The sequence continues at coordinate 10,213 of NZ_JAIZZN010000050.1, read as the reverse complement.
TTTCAAAATTTATACCAAAAGCTCTTAATAAAGACATAAGTAACGTAGCAAGGAGTCCAGCTGCGAAACCTATGTTATAAAGATTATAACCTTGATGAAGTTTTAGACAATAAGCTGCCATTGGGGGAAGAATAAAACCAATAAAGGTACTTATTAATAATCCTACAATTATATCTCCATCAAAAGGCAGATGACCTAATAATGCTAGTTGGTTAACGGTAGGGGATAAGGTTGTCCCAAATAACGCTATTAGAACATAATTTATAAATCTTTCCTTTTGATAACTAGAATATAACCATACACCAAATATTATGGGCCAAATATTTATAATGTTTTTGCCGAAAAGAGAGAAACCAGCCATTGTAAATAGTAAAGCTATAGTGGATCCATTTGGTTTTATTCCAACGCACACAAGTAGAGTTATAGAGGCTAAAATTACTAAAGACATATTAATAAAAGCTGCACCAATACCTGCAAGTTCTATGTAATCCGTTATTAGTATATTAGGTTCAAAAAGTATCTTTTTTAAACCTAAGAAGATTTGCATAGGCGTATCCATGATAAATGCCAAGGTTATGAAAAGTAAAGAAAAGCAAATAAACATATAATAAGTAGAATGGATTTTTCTTTGCATCAAAGACCTCCTTTATAATTAAAATTAAACTATATATATATAGTTTATATTAAATATCAAGGAGATACTAGTACAAATTTATTAATATAAGTAACATGGGTAGAAATAAATAACTATTTTAAGTATAATTAAGATATGAGTATTGATAAAAAATTAGGGGTACCATAGATATTATGCTAGTTTTAATATGGCAGCGCCGCAGGTGATGATTTAATCAATAAAAAGGAGACAGATGAAATGAAAAATAATATAGAAAATAAAAGTTTAAATAAAAAGGTACCTGAAATAAAGGGGACCTTAAGAAGTCATATGATTGAGCTACCAACTATAATAAGGGAAGCTAGTGGTATTATAATATTTGGAAAGAGATTAAAGTCATTTGTTTTTACTACTGATGTAGCAGTAATGAGAAATACAAATGCAGATGCAGTTATTGCTGTATATCCGTTTACACCTCAACCAATAATAACAGAAGCGTTGCTGCTTGCAGCAGATGTGCCAGTATTTTGTGGCGTTGGAGGAGGGATTACTAGCGGAAGAAGAGTGATAAATTTAGCATTAGATGCTGAGTTTAAGGGAGCTATGGGAATAGTTGTTAATAGTCCAATTTCTAATGAAGTTATAAGAAAAATAAGAGAGACTGTAGATATTCCAATAATAGTTACAGTTATATCTGAATTTGAGGATATAGAAGCAAGAATAGAGGCTGGAGCAACAATACTTAATGTCTCAGGGGCTAAAAGAACGGCTTATATAGTTAAAAAGATAAGAGAAAAACATCCTGACTTCCCTATAATTGCAACAGGAGGCCCTAATGAAGATAGTATACTAGAAACTATAAAAGCGGGGGCTAATGCAATTACATATACGCCACCGATAGTGGCTGATATTTTAAATGAGATAATGATTAAGTACAGAATGAATTATGAGACAGAGAGTGAAGAAGAGTAGTATAGCATGTATTAATAATAACTATTTATAAAATAACTTAAGTTGAAGTGGTAGGTGATGAAATGGCTGTAGGTGGAGATAACTGTGAGAAATGTCCTGAAGCTTTAACAAAGAAGTGTGATGGTAATGTTTCAGACTGTATGTGTAAAAGATGTCCAAGAAATTTAGGACAGTGTTTAACTACAAGATATTGTAGGGAAACTGAATCAATAATAAACGATTAATATGGAAGCTACTAGAACATTTTATGTTTTAGTAGCTTTATCTAATTCATATAAAAACGTAAAGGTAGTTTTTAAGTTATATATTATACAAAATTGAGAATTGAAAACTTAAATAAAAGGAAGACTAAAACTAATATTTTAAATTGAAATATAAATTGGAATATAGGAGGAAAAGATGGTTTCAGATGACGTAAAAATGAGAGTAGCTCAAAATTGTCATAAATATAGGTCTATAAATGATCTAGAATTGATAAATATGATTACTTATGAGGCCGAAAGTTGTAACAGTTGCATTAATTATATAAGGGAAAGATGCACAGAGGGATTATTTGATGAAATCAGGGAAATAATAAGATTAAGTTGATTTGTATGATAAAGTTTTATCAAGTCTGGATCAAGGATAAAGAAAATACTAGATTGTTAATATTTTAAAGTGACATCTAAATAGTAATTTTGTGAAATATGTGGGATATATGTTATAATAAGATATACTTTTATATAATTAATGTAGATTATATGTTAAAGTTATTGGAATATTTATGTCTATGATATTGAGAAATTTATATTTAAGTGTTAGAATAGGAATGAAAACGATTATAAGACTTCAAGACAAATCGTAAACGAATAAAAAATGGCAGAGGCCAAAACTTGGAGGTTCAATTATGCATAAAAGATTATTTATACCAGGACCAGTAGAGGTAGCAGAAGATGTACTTTTAAAAATGGCTACTCCTCAAATATCACATAGGGGCAAAGAAGCTTCAGCGCTACAAAGAAACATAAGCGATAAAATGAGAAAAGTGTTTAACACTAAAGAAGAGATATTACTTTCAACTAGTTCAGGAAGTGGATTAATGGAAGGTGCTGTTCGTTCATGTACAGCAAAAAGAGCAGCAGTATTCTCAGTAGGAGCATTTGGAAACAGATGGTTTGATATGTGTACAGCTAACGGAGTTCCAGCAGATAAATTTGAATCTGAGTGGGGCACACCAACAACTCCAGAAATGCTTGAAGAAGTATTATCAACTGGAAAGTATGACTTAATAACTATTACTATGAATGAGACTTCAACAGGACTTATGAATGACATGGATGCTCTTTCAGCTGTTTATAAAAAATATCCAGAAGTTGTTGTATGCGTAGATGCTGTAAGTAACGCTGGTGGAACAGAAATAAAAGCAGATGAATGGGCTATAGATATTTGTATAACATCAACTCAAAAATGTTTAGGATTACCTGCAGGAATGGCTATATGTTCATTCTCAACTAAAGCAGTAGAAAGAGCTAAACAAGTTACAAACAGAGGAATGTATTTCGATTTATTAGAGATGTATGATTACATACAAAAGAAAGATTATCAATATCCATCTACACCATCATTATCTCACATGTTTGCTTTAGATTATCAATTAGATAAGATGATGGCAGAAGGATTAGACAATAGATATGCAAGACATATTGCTGGTGCAAAACTTGTTCGTGAATGGGCTACAAAATACTTTGAAGTATTACCAGAAGAAAAATATATGTCAAACACATTAACTAACATTAAAAACACAAGAGAAATTAATGTTTCTGACTTAAATAAGAAATTGGCTGAAAAAGGCTTTATGATTTCTAATGGTTACGGAAAGTTAAAAGATAAGACATTTAGAATAGCTCATATGGCTGAAACTACACCACAAGAAATTGAAGAAATACTAGCAATAATAACTGAAATATTAGGACTTGAATAATTAACAATTAAAATTAAGAATGAAAGATTACATTTAATCTTTCATTCTTAATTTAACTTTTAGTAATCATTAAAATAATACAATTAGTTTAAGATCCACTAAAATGGATTAATTAAAGAGGAGGATTATTATGATTAGAGTATTAGTTACAGATGGTATGGAGAAAAGCGGGATTGAAGATTTAAAAGCTAAAGGGTTTGAAGTTGTTGAACAATTTTATGAGCCAGAAGTTTTAGGTGAGGAATTAAAAGCATTTGATGTAGTTGTAGTTAGATCTGCAACAAAGATTACAAGAGCAATAATTGATAAAGCTGATGAAGAAGGAAGATTAAAACTTGTTATTCGTGGCGGAGTTGGAGTAGACAACATTGATGTAGCTTATGCTATGGAAAAAGGTATAAAAGTTTCTAACACTCCAAACGCAAGTAGTGCTTCTGTAGCTGAACTTGCAATTGCTCATATGTTTGCATTATCAAGATTTATCAATATATCTAATGTGTCTATGAGACAAGGTAAATGGGATAAGAAGAAGTATGAAGGCGTAGAAATTGGAGGAAAAACTTTAGGCTTAATTGGGTTTGGAAGAATATCAAGAGAACTTGCTAAAAAAGCATCTGCTCTTGGAATGACAGTTATATATACAGATATAATAGGAAAAGCAGCTGATTGTGAAGAGAATGAATTCTGTGACCTAAACAATGTTTTAAGAAGAGCAGATTATGTTTCATTACATATACCTTTCTTCAAAGAGCAAGGTGCTACTATAGGAAAAGATCAAATAGCTATGATGAAAGATGGAGCGTACCTAATTAACTGTGCTAGAGGTGGAGTTGTTGATGAAACTGCTTTATTAGAAGCTTTAGACAGTGGAAAACTCGCAGGAGCTGGAATCGACGTATTTGTTGAAGAGCCAACTAAAAACGAAGCACTAGTTAATCATCCAAAAGTTTCTGTAACACCACACATTGGTGCTGCAACAAAAGAAGCTCAAACAAGAATCGGTACTGAAATAGTAAGTATTATTTGTGATTTCTTCAAATAAATCAATTAAAATCGGGAGGAATAATTATGGCAGTAGTAAGACCTTTTAAGGCATTTAGACCACAAGTAGATTTAGTTCAGAAAGTAGCAGCTCTTCCTTATGATGTTATGAATAGTGAAGAGGCAAGAGAAATGGTAAAGGGAAACCCTTATTCATTTTTACATGTTGATAAGCCAGAAGTAGATTTAGAGCCAGGAATAGACCTTCATAGTGAGCAAGTATATTCAAAGGCTAGAGAAAATCTTCAAAAAATGATTAGTGATAAAATATATCTACAAGAGGATAAGCCTTGTATGTATATTTACAGACAAATAATGAATGGAAGACCTCAAACTGGTATAGTTGCATGTGCTTCAATTGATGATTATATGAATGATATAATCAAAAAGCATGAGTTAACGAGAGCAGATAAAGAGCTTGATAGAATCAATCACGTTGATTATACAAACTCAAATACAGGACCAATATTCCTAACATACAGACATAAAGATGAAATAGATAGTATAGTAAAGAATTGGACAGAAACTAAAACTCCAGTATATGATTTTAAATCAGAAGACGGAGTATCACAAATTGTTTGGGTTATAGATCAAGAAGAAATTATAAGTAAGCTATCAGCTATATTTGCTGAAACAGATTATTTATATATAGCTGATGGACATCACAGATCAGCTTCAGCTTGTAAAGTTGGACTAATGAGAAGAAAAGAAAACCCATCATACACTGGTGATGAGGAATTCAATTACTTCCTATCAGTTATATTCCCAGACAATGATTTATATGTAATGGATTATAACAGAGTAGTTGCAGATTTAAACGGAAACTCTTCTGAAGAGTTTATGAATAAAGTTGCTGAAAAATTTGATGTAACTCCTTATGCAGGTGCAGGACAATTTAAACCTGAAGATCAAAGAACATACGGAATGTTCTTAGATAAAAAGTGGTATAAATTAGCTGCTAAAGAAGGCACTTTTGATATGAAAGATCCAGTAGAAAGACTTGACGTATCAATACTTCAAAAGAATCTATTAGAGCCTATTTTAGGAATTGATGATCCAAGAACAAATAGCAGAATCGATTTCGTAGGCGGAATTAGAGGACTTGGAGAACTTGAAAGAAGAGTTAATGAAGGCATGAAAGTTGCATTTTCTATGTGCGCTACAACTATGGACGATTTAATGGATATAGCAAACGCAGGTCAAATAATGCCTCCAAAATCAACTTGGTTTGAGCCAAAGCTTCAAAGTGGAATATTTGTTCACGAATTATAATTTTTGTCCTAGGTAGGAAAAAGGGAAGTAGGGTTGGATCACTATCCAGCACCTCTTCCTTTTTTTAAGTTTATAACAAAAATATTATAAAAAAAAGTAATGAAATAGGAGCGGTTATTTATGGATGATAAAGATGTAATGAGAAATAGCAAAGAGGAGCTAATACGAGAAATATTAGAAAAAGATAAGGATCTAGATGGATGTAATATTGATGAAGAATTACTCCATGAACTTATTAGTGGTAAGATTTCAAAAAATGTAAATAATGCACATGATGAAAACCTAACATTAGGGCAAAGGACTGCTGATAAAATAGCTATGTTTGGTGGTAGTTGGACATTTATAATAAGTTTTGGTGTGGTGCTAGCAATTTGGATTATATTGAATGCTATTATTCTAAGTAGTAAAGCATTTGATTCATATCCATTTGTATTTTTAAATCTAATATTATCTTGTCTTGCTGCTATACAAGCCCCGGTAATTATGATGTCGCAAAATCGTCAAACAGAAAAAGATAGATTAACAGCTGCAAATGACTACCTTATTAATTTAAAATCTGAGATTATAATAGAAGACTTGCACTATAAGATTGATTTGTTAATGGAAAATCAGGAAGAGCATAAGAAGAATCAAGAAATATTATTAAAGACAATAGAAGAATTGAAAAATAAGATTAGTTAAATTTAAATGCTTGTTAAATTGATTACTTTATGTCAAAATAATTATAATTAATGGTTATAATATAAAGATACTAAAATATTGATTTATCTTATGAATATATTCATATATTTATAAAAATACATATTACAAAGGAGAAATAAGTATATGGCACAACATGCATTATCAAGAACAGAGTTACTTATAGGTAAAGAAGGTTTAGATAAGTTAAGTCAAAGTAAAGTTGTAGTTTTCGGAATAGGTGGAGTTGGAAGTTATACAGTTGAAGCACTAGTAAGAGCTGGTGTCGGGAAGCTTGTATTAATTGATGACGATACATTATGTTTAACTAATATAAACAGGCAGATACATGCTACATTTAAAACCGTAGGTAAAAGCAAGGTTTTAGTAATGAAGGATAGAATACTTGAAATTAATCCTAAATGCGAAGTTATCACTCATGAAACATTTGTAACAGCAGAGAATATGGCAGAGATAATTACAGAAGATACAGATTATGTTGTAGATGCAATTGATACAGTAACTTCAAAGTTAGCTTTAGTAGAATATTGTAGGGATCATAACATAGATATTATATGTAGTATGGGTACAGGGAATAAATTGGATCCAACTTTATTTAGAGTTGCAGATATCTATGATACGAAGATATGTCCTCTTGCAAAAGTTATGAGACATGAACTTAGGAAGAGAAATATTGAAAGCCTTAAGGTTGTTTATTCAGAGGAAATTCCAACGAAACCAAAGCTTGATGAAGTTATAACATGTAAGGAAGGTTGTATATGTACAGGTGGTTCAAAAAAATGTGCTATTAAAAGACAAATCCCAGGCAGCATATCTTTTGTTCCTCCAGTGGCAGGTATGATACTTGGTGGAGAAGTGATTAAGGATTTAATTAAAAAGAATATCTAAGATTATGGTATGGAAGTAGGAAATAATGAAGATTAATGAGCACCTATCTGTTTAGGGGTTTAGGGGGGGATTAATTGAAAAACAAGAACAATTACGTAGTTATAGCTTTTATATTTATGTTAATGATACTAAATGCAATGGCTGAAAATACTAGGGGCATATTTATACCATCTTTTAAATCAGATTTTAGTATAGACAATACTGGTATAGGCGTAATGCTCTTTATTGGTTCCTTAGCATATATATTATTTTCTTATATAGGTGGAATACTTTGTGAAAAGATAGGGCAAAAACGAGTTATTATGTTAGGGGTCAGTTTTATGATTCTTTCGCTGATATTATTATCAGTGGTAGGTAGCTATGTGGGATTTATAACAGGTATGTTTATTATGAATATAGGATTATCGCTTATAAGTATATCAATAAATACAATAGTACCTGTATTACTTATAAGTTATCAAGCAATTCTTATGAACATAATCCATTTTTGTTACGGTGTAGGTGGGGCATCAGGTCAAGCAATAGGTGGAAAACTTATGTCTATAGGTTTTACCTGGAGAAATATATATATGGGAATATCGGGTTTATTCTTAGTAATACTTATTCTATTTTCTTTTATAAAGATGCCCCATACTCATAAATACAGCGAGGGTAATAAAGTAAGTATTTTAAGTGTGTTAAAGAATAAGGTGGTATTTTTTTATGTATTTGCATTAGGATTTTATGTATTTTCTGAAATTGCAACAACAAGTTGGTTGGTGAATTATATAAAAGATAACTATAAATATGATAGTAGTAAGAGTGCTTTTTATAGTGTTATGTTTTTAGTGATATTTAGCATAGGAAGGTTATTGGGAGGATTTGTAGTTGAAAAGTTAGGTTCATTAAAAACAATTATGGGTTCTTTAATAATTGCAGTAAGTTTGTTCACTTTAGGGTTAGTTATTGGAGAAAAAGGGCTTATAGTAATATCTAGTTCAGGTTTCTTTTTTGCCATAGCATTTCCAACTCTAGTGCTTACAATAAGCAAGGTGTTTAAAGAAAATACTTCTTATATAACAGGAGTTATAATTACATTAACTTCGTCAGTTAGTATGATACTTAATTTAGTAATAGGCAAATTAAACGATAAAATTGGTACTTACTTTGCATTTTACATGATACCCATAAGTCTAATAATATCAATCATTTTTATATATCTTATTTATATAAACACAAAAGGACATTTCATTGTAGATAGAGAGGTTAATAATGAACAAGGGTAAATATGTAAATATAGAAGCTGTAAAGGGAAATGAGCGAGAGTATATAATAAAGGATAAAACTTGCATTACACTTGGAAGGATATTCATAGTGGAGCTAGACAAACAGAACAAGTTTTGTCAGTTTAGATTGAAATTTCATAAAGATGCCAATGAGAGTTATGAGTTTCTAAAAGACGCACTAAAACTTATATTGAGTATACTATTCAAAAACATGAGCATAAACAAGGTGAATGTTATGGCTAATGAAAGTATAAATATAAGTGCGTTTACTGACCTAGGTTTTGACCTAGAAGGTATTATTTCAGATAGTATAATAAATAAAACCGAATATCAATCAGAATTTATGTTTGGTATAAATAGTTTTGATTTTAATAGAGGGTTAATGGAAAAGGATCTTAGTATTAAAGGCAACAATATTAAAATTCGGGTATTAACTCCAAGTGATGCTGAGGAAGTTTTAGATTTCTACTTAAGAAATAAGGAATTCTTAAGATGCTTTGAACCTTCTAGGGAGGAGATATTTTATACATTAAATATGCAAAAGCGCACTTTAACAGAGAGTTATAAGCAATTTCTAAATGCTACTGGTGTTAATTTCGGAATATATAAGGAAGATAGGCTTATTGGTAAGATAAAAATCTCTAATATAGTCATGGGTGTGTTTAGAAATGCTTTTATAGGTTACTCCATGGATGAAAAAGAGCAAAGTAAAGGATATATGAAGGAAGCGGTAAACCTTGCTGTAGAATATGCCTTTGAGGAATTAGAATTACATAGGATAGAAGCGACTACTTTAATGGATAATGAAAAATCACAAAGAGTTTTAAAAAAATGTGGATTTAAAGAACTTGGTATAAGTGAAAAGTATTTATATATAAACGGTGAATGGAGAGACCATGTAGTTTTCTATAAGACGAAAGTAATTAAGTAATCTAGTATAATTAGAAATTTAATATGAAATAAAGAATCAATCAGTTATATATTCTTATAAATTCAAATATTTAGTTTGAGTTTATAAGAAAATCTATGTATACGAGTCCTAGTGTATCAATACGAGAAATACGTAGGAAAAGTGAGGAAATGAGATTACTGTGAACTTCTGTTGAAGTAAGTACAATATAGAATAAAATATAGATAAATGATTATGATAAGATATTACATGTTGCTGCAAGTGAGCAGTGGCAAAGCAATCATAGTCACAGAGAATTTAATTAAAAAGATTAATAAACTGTTGACAAATAGATAAATAGCTGATAAAATAGTAGAAGTCGTCACATGATGACAAAATAAATTGGTCTTTGAAAATTAAACAGAGAAATAGGTAAAGAAACAAAATAATATTTTGTTAAACCAGTTAATTACTTTAGCAAAAAAGTAATTCTTAGTTGCAAGACTAAGAGAATTGTAATGAGCTTGCTAACCAACCTAACAGTTGGCGCAGATTATAACATTTCAAATTAAAAAGTGTAAACTTTTAAATTGAGAGTTTGATCCTGGCTCAGG
>NZ_JAIZZN010000049.1 GCF_020443565.1 Clostridium sp. CS001 | reverse complement strand
ACTGATAATTATAAATTAGGGATAAAAGTTGCAACTGTTATACCCTGTATTTTATCAGTAGGTGCTCTTTTTTTCAAAGTTCATTTTAATTCATAACAGGAATGCTCCTAACTCTAATTCTAATTCTAATTCTAATTCTAATAAAGTATACCACTATCATAAGAACATTATTGCCTTTTAATTATATTATCATAATCCAAATAATTTATATTAAAAGATTCGGATGATTCTTGACGGAAAATTAATCGCCAGAACTATTTTGTTTAAGTTTAAATTTAAATAAAATATATTTAAAAAGAGGATGATATTATAGATTTTTAAAAAACAGCTTTCCAGCAGTTTTACTTACGGTGTGGCGAATAAATTTTTCTCAATAAAATAATACTTATATAGCTTTGCATTATAGTCTCTATTTACAGTAATCAGACCTATGTCCATAATACACCTTCCTTATTTATATGTTTTTTTGGTATAATACTATTAGAAATAGTAAAGATCGTAAACAAGGACATTATTATAAGGATGGTGTATATGCATATTTATTTAGGACTATTTATCTCCTTCATGATTATAATTTTAGGTGTCTTAAGCAATGTCTTCGTAGGTTTTCTGCTTATAGCATGCTGGATGATTTTTGCTTCAATAAGCATAAAGAGAGGTTATAATATAAAAAACATTTTAACAATGTCATATTCTGGTGGAAAGAAATCACTGATGGTAATTAAGACCCTTTTACTCATTGGAGCTGTTACAGGCGCATGGATGGCTTCTGGTACTATCCCTGGAATAGTATATTATTGTATTAGACTCATACGCCCAGATACATTTATCCTTTTTATATTCATAATCTGTTGCGCATCATCCTTTCTGCTTGGCTCCTCAACTGGAACAGCAAGTATTGTAGGACTACCCCTTATAATCATAGCAAGAAGCGGAAATGTTAATCTCAATGTAGCTGCAGGCGCAATTATTGCAGGTGTGTATTTTGGTGACAGATGCTCACCAATGTCTTCTAGTGCAGTTTTGGTATCTAACCTGACAGGCACCAATCTTTATACTAATATAAAGAACATGTTTAAGTCTTCAGTTATTCCATTCATTCTATCTATAGGTTTTTACTTTAAGCTTTCCAAACTTAATCCATTAAAGGTAGTAAACATTAATTTGAAAAATGAGCTTCTGAGTAATTTCAACATAGAATACCTGATACTTATTCCCGCCCTGTTAATACTTGTACTATGCTTTTTTAAGGTTAAAATCCAGTATGCAATGCTCTTAAGCATGATTACAGCTGCTATACTAGGCGTACTTGTCCAAGGTCACCCACCATTGCAGGTGCTAAATTATATCATCATAGGATTCAGACTTGATGATCACAAACCTGCTACATAATATAATAAAAGGTGGCGGCATAATCTCTATGCTTAAAACGTGCTTTGTAGTCTACATTGCTTGTGCTCTTGCAGGGATACTTGAAGGAATAAAGACCTTTGATGGCATTAAGAAAATTCTTGCCAATATGAATCTAACTGGTGCCTTGCTTTTTGCTCTCACTACCATAGTAAGTACTGTTACAGCTGCCTTCGGGTGCACACAGTCAATTGCTATTATTTTGACAGATGAAATCATGAAGCCTTGCTATAAAAAGGATAAGAATTATGAACTTGCACTTAATATTGAAAATTCCTGCATACTTACATCCGCACTAATACCGTGGAATATTGCTGCGTTGATTTGTACCACTACACTTAATGTGAATATGTACAGTTTCGTGCCCTATGCCTTTTTCCTTTATATTTTCCCATTGGCTCATTTCTTACATATATTTTTGAGAGAACAATTAATTAAATTTAAAACGAAACGTAAAATCAACCAGAATCTTCAGGGTTAAGTAAAAGGATGGTTTATTACGATCCTAATTTTTTTGTTTAATTATGATCGTAATTTTAATTCCTTTACCAATATGAAGTGCAAGTAGTAATTTATAATAAGCTATTTATAAGCTTATTAACAATATTCTCTTCATTTTTTTTGCTCTTGACAATTTCGCTGACTGATTTAAAACCAGAAGAATTTTTTATATTACTACCATTGGAAGTTACCACTAAATGTACCTTCTCTATCGGAGTTGTCTTTAAAAAAGTTTTAATAGCGGGAGCCACTCCTCCAGCCCATAATGGAGTAACTACAATAAGCTCATCTGCACCATCCAAACTTCCGTTTATTTTTATATCAACATTCTTGTTTTTTGAAGCATAATATCCACCTTTTAAAAATCCTAAAACGCCTTTCCAATTCATATTATCAGTGATTTCTATGGCTTCACAAGAAAGTTTGCTTGATATATTTTGAGCTATCCTCTTGTTTGTACCAGTTCTTGTAAAATAAACAACTTTATAATTCATAATGTTATCTCCTTTAAAATTTATTTATATATTTTCTGTTAATAAAGTATTTTTCTATGAACAATAGCCTTTATAGAACGCTTGTTACTGCACTTTGTTTACATTTACTCATGAATTAACACATCACTTTCAAGTGTATACAATATATATGGAAAAATCAAGAAGTTACTATAAGAAAACTATCTTTTTTAGTAAATGCACCTTATAATAAAGTTTTAGCAAATCTGCTTTGCTCATAAAAACCCCCGTTAGACTGTGCGAAAACTTATAATCACTACCAATATTTATTCTCATTTAACATAATTAAATCATCATCTGCGATGCTGCAACATTATACCAAATGAGAAGGGTAATCTATGAACTATATTTTGGGAAAACCAATGTATAATACTAATGGTATGCTTAATTTTCTCTAAGAATATGTTTAAATTATTTGATTTTATAATAAAAATATTGTATAATATTTGTAGAGTGAAAAATTAAATAGTTAATCTAAATAAACGACACATGTAGTGCTTTGCACGTAAATCTGATTACGGTTTACGGTGCAAAATAGCCATATGTGTCTTTTTTGTTGTCTAAAAAACATCAACAATTATTTGAACTTTATTTTTCGCGTGAAATATACTAAGAAAAGGAGATATAAAGTATGGAGTTTTACATGAATTTACCAAGAAACAAGAAGGATTTTGCACTATTTATGGCAGTTATTTCAATTATATCAGTGAATATAATTGCACCTTTGATTACTTGCTTTGAAGTTGGCTTTCACATGTATGTATGGGCAGATGCAATAAAAATAATGCCTTTTATATGGATTTGTGTGATTGCCTTAGTTTTAATCACATTTAAACCTGCTGAGTGGTTAACGTCTAGAATAGTAAAGGAAGGAGACAGTTTTAATTCTCATATTGTTATAAATATTTTATGTACGGTATTTTTAATGTCAATATTTTTGACTGTGATTGGTACATGGATAGGAACTAGGCAAGTTAGCATGGATGCAATTCATATGTTTTTTTATAAGTGGCCACGTAATTTTGCAATTTCCTTTGCAGTAGAGTTACTTATTGCACAGCCAATAGCAAGAGCAGTTATGTTTAAAATGCATCAGATTAAAGATTCGAAAAATATATGTGAAAACTAATTAGGTAAAAATTTATTGGCTTGTGTATTTACCACAAGCCAATTTTATATTATCCTTCATATCTTTATGTATTTTGCCTGAACTACCTTACATTATACAGGTTAGAATGAAGTCATGTTATACTACTAGTTCTTCTTTTATAGCTGCTTCTGTTAATGGCAGCTTATATTTTCCTCTGATCAGATTTTCTATCTCAAGAGCTACCTCAGGATTTTCTTTCAAATAATTCTTAGAATTTTCTCTGCCTTGTCCAAGTCTTATATCCTTATATGAAAACCAAGCTCCACCCTTTTGAACTATTTCTTCATTAACACCTATATCTATCAAGTTACCTTCCCTTGAGATACCCTCATTATACATTATATCGAATTCAGCTTGTTTAAAAGGAGGTGCAACCTTGTTTTTTGTTACCTTTATCCGTGTTTTATTTCCTAGAAAATCATCACCTACTTTTATAGTATCGATTCTTCTTATATCAAGCCTTATGGATGAATAAAATTTAAGTGCACGGCCACCAGTGGTTGTTTCAGGATTACCAAACATAATACCTATTTTTTCTCTTAATTGATTTATAAATATTACAACACATTTGGACTTGTTAATTGAAGAAGTAAGTTTTCTTAAAGCCTGGGACATTAACCTTGCCTGCAGTCCCATATGGGAATCACCCATCTCACCTTCTATTTCAGCTCTTGGAACAAGTGCTGCTACAGAATCCACAACAATTATATCTACAGCATTTGATCTTACAAGGGCCTCTGTTATTTCCAATCCTTGTTCTCCTGTGTCTGGTTGTGAAACTATCAATTCCTCAGTATCAACTCCTAGTATCCTTGCGTATGATGGATCCAAGGCATGTTCAGCATCAACGAAAGCTGCGATGCCCCCTCTTTTTTGCGCTTCTGCCACTATTCGTAGTGCAACAGTTGTTTTACCAGAGGATTCTGGTCCATATATTTCTATTATTCTGCCTTTTGGAACCCCCCCAACTCCCAGCGCTATGTCTAAAGCCAGACATCCTGTTGGTATAACTTCTATATCTATTATTGAGTTTGCACCAAGTTTCATAATAGAACCTTTTCCAAATTGTTTTTCTATCTGACTCATAGTAAGTTCTATTGCTTTAACTTTATCATTATTTATATCCATTTATTATTAACATTCCTTTCAAAATCCATTATTGTAAATCATAGTTACATCTGACTTAATAAATTTTAACAACATTTTGGAAGCTTCTAGTCTGTTATCTTCTATAAGTGGTAGTTGCTTAGCCTAGGAATGTTGCACAGGTTGTAGTCTAAATCTGCTTCCAGAGTTGTTAATATTGCAGCATCAAAGATGATGATTTAACTAGACTGTTAATTATCAACATTTAGTCCGCATTTTCGCTTATAAAGCTAATAATCTTTTCATATATTACTTCAAAAGTAGTATTCAATGACACTGCCAATTCTGTAAATAGTATATTTTGAATATATCTTAAAAGTTTGTTATCTGGTTCATTAATTTTCTTTCCGCTAATTTCCACTTCATGCCTTTTCCGCATCAAAGTATTAGCGATTTTACAAATTTCCCTACGATTTCCGCTCTTTACAATCTCATAATATATTTGAGTCCGATGATTACCAAATTCTATCCAATCTATACCTGAATGCTTGAACGATTCTAGAATTTCTTCTGCTTCCTCTTTATGAATAAGTTCTAACATAATTACCTTATCATTATCCACCGGGATACTTATTGTTAATTTGCTATCTTCCACTGGATGTAAAATGTAATAGTTTTTGGTAATGTCCAAATATGTCTTTTCACATATTTCATCTATATGACAAATACCGTGTGTTGAATATATGACCAAATCTCCAATATTAAACATTTCAGCTTAGTTACTCCTTTACTTAAAATTGTGAATTTTTATAAAAACCAGATTACTCCATTAAATAGAGTTCTATTAATGGCGTAATTTTAGATACTTTTTTAAATATTCCCCTGTATAAGAATTTGGATCTACAGCAATTTCCTCTGGGGTTCCCTTTGCAACCACTATGCCGCCTCCATCTCCTCCTTCTGGTCCAATATCAATGATATAATCTGCAGTTTTAATCACATCCAGATTATGTTCTATGACAACTACGGTGTTGCCCCCTTGTACCAGTCTCTGCATAATATCCGTCAATTTATGAACATCAGCAAAATGCAATCCGGTGGTAGGTTCATCCAAAATGTAGATGGTTTTTCCTGTACTTCTTCGACTTAATTCCGCCGCAAGTTTAACCCTCTGTGCTTCTCCTCCTGACAAGGTTGTAGCAGGCTGCCCAAGCTTAATGTAAGATAGTCCTACATCATAAAGAGTTTCAATCTTTCTGCGAATGGCCGGCATATTTTGAAAGAAATTCAGAGCTTCCTCTACCGTCATCTCCAGCAGGTCATAGATACTCTTCCCCTTAAAAAACACCTCCAAAGTCTCACGATTATAGCGCTTTCCCTTGCAAATTTCGCAGGGTACGTAAACCTCTGGAAGAAACTGCATCTCAATTTTTATGATACCGTCCCCTTTACATGCCTCACAACGACCACCTTTTACATTAAAACTGAAACGCCCCTTGTTGTATCCTCTTACCTTTGCATCAACTCCAGAAGCAAATAAATCACGAATTTTATCAAATACGCCAATATAAGTTGCTGGATTTGAACGAGGAGTTCTTCCGATGGGACTCTGATCAATATTAATAATTTTATCCAGCAGCTCTATGCCTTCAATTTTTTCATATTTACCTGGAATAGTTCTGGCACGATTCAATTTTTTCGCCAGTACCTTGTATAAGATCTCATTTACCAGGGAACTTTTTCCAGAACCAGAGACACCTGTTACGCAGGTAAACACACCTAAAGGAAAAGTAACATCCACGTTTTTAAGATTATTCTCCTTTGCTCCCTGCACCGTAAGATACCCACTTGGAGATCTTCTGGCTTTTGGAACCTCAATGGATAATTTTCCACTTAAATAAGCACCGGTAACGGATTTAGGACTTTCCATTATATCTTCTGCAGTCCCACATGCAATGACTTCACCACCATGCTCTCCTGCGCCAGGTCCAATGTCAATTATATAATCAGCAGCACGCATGGTATCCTCATCGTGTTCCACTACCAAAACACTATTCCCTAGGTCTCTAAGGCGGCATAAGGCCTTTAGCAGTTTATCGTTATCCCTCTGGTGAAGTCCAATACTGGGTTCATCTAGAATATAATCTACACCTATAAGTCCAGAGCCAATCTGTGTTGCCAGACGAATACGCTGAAGCTCCCCTCCAGATAAGGTGAAGGTTGCTCTTGATAAATTCAAATAATCTAATCCAACTCCAATAAGAAAACTAATTCTTGATTGTATTTCCTTAAAAATCTGTTCTCCAATTGTCCTCTGGAAATCACTTAGCTCCATCTCACTTAGAAAATCATACAAATTTTCAATGGAGAGATTCGTTATTTCAAAAATATTCTTACCCGCCACAGTAACTGCTAGTGACTCTTTTTTAAGGCGCTGCCCCTTACAATCCTTACAGGGGATGGTGCGCATAAATGTTTCATACTCAGCTTTTGTAATATCGGAAGTAGTTTCTCTAAAGCGCTTCTTCACGCTTTTAATGATTCCTTTGAAAGCGACATTATAGTATCCCTGTGCATGATACCCCTCATAATAAACCTTAACACTGCGGTCAGTACCAAAAATCAGAATATCATGAATTTCTTTGCTATAGGATTCAAAAGGAACCTTCAAACTAAAGTGAAATTCCTTTGCAAGAGCCTCAAGAATTGCTCTAGTATAGCTTCCCTCATCCTTGCAAGATTGCCATCCAAGCACCACAATAGCTCCTTCATCAATACTCAGACTCTTATCAGGAATCATCAATTCTTCATCAAACTCCATCTTATAACCTATACCATGGCACTCTGGGCAGGCTCCACTAGGATTATTAAAGGAAAAACTCCTTGGCTCAATGTCCTCAATGCTGATTCCACAATCTGGGCAAGCAAAATTTTGGCTGAAGGTTAAATCTTCCCCACCTATCACCTGCACCATCATAAGGCCATCTGTCAGCTCAAATATATTCTCTATTGAGTCCGTGAGACGCGGCTGTATTCCGCTTTTTACCACCACTCGGTCTACAATAATCTCTATGTTATGCTTAATGTTTTTATCCAGAACAATCTCTTCTGATAAATCATACTGGTTCCCATCTATGCGAATACGTACATAACCATTCTTCTTCGCCTGGTCCAGCACTTTTTCATGAGTACCTTTCCCTCTTCTCACCACCGGTGCAAGAAGCAGAATTTTGCTGCCTTGCGGCAATGCCATTATCTGATCTACCATTTGATCCACTGACTGCCTTTTAATCTCTCTGCCACATTCAATGCAATGAGGAATTCCTATTCTTGCATACAAAAGACGAAGGTGATCGTAAATTTCTGTAACTGTTCCAACCGTTGAGCGTGGATTTCTATTTGTAGATTTCTGAGAAATAGAAATAGCCGGAGAAAGTCCTTCAATACTATATACATCTGGCCTCTTCATCTGCCCCATAAATTGCCTTGCATAAGAAGACAAAGATTCCATATATCGTCTCTGACCATCTGCATATATGGTGTCAAAAGCTAAAGAAGACTTACCTGATCCACTGACTCCAGTGAAAACAACTAATTTGTTCTTTGGTACGTCTATATCAATGTTTTTTAAGTTGTGCTCGCAGGCTCCCCTGATGCGAATGTAGGTTGCTTTAGCCATTAGTATCTCTCCTTCCTATATTTTTAGAGTAAAATCTCTTTTTTGTTAAAGCATCACCTTCGGTGCTAAAATGTGGTGAAATTCATAAAACACCCATAATTAATTTGAGGATTTCTTCTTCGTTGACCTTGATCCAACTTTCCTCTTTACAGGTTCTGGTTTTGGCCTTTCTTCTTCTAGCTTTGTGGCCGCACGTTCTTTTTCTTTACGCTCCTCTTCTATCTGCTCTTGCTTTCTATTCCATTCCTCTAATATATTGCTCTCCACTGTCACATCCACTGCTTTCAGAAATTTTTCAAATGCTTCAGGATATAGAAATGCTTTTGTTCCGATGTCCTCCTGAAACTGCACCAATATTTTATTATTCTTTATTTCCGTAATAACCCCAAATCCAAATATAATGTGCTCTACGCTCTCATTTAGTATGGTCATTTTCTACCTCCTCTAAATTTATTCAGATTTAATATTCATACCAATTATTTTAAGCAAGGCAGACATGATTTCCGTAATAGATAGCATAATTGCCTCTAGTAAACGTTTACATATTGACCTTAATATAATTTTTACCTGAAGTATTTCTTGAGTACTGTTAATCACATATTTTATCTTGCCAATATCCTAAGGGATTCTATACTCTATATGTTGTGGCAGATTCTTCTTGGTTCCATGGCATGAAACTGCCATAATACTTTTCGGCGATATGCCTTTGTGTTGAACTGCTGAGACTGGATAAACGTTGATAAGCATACTGGATTGAATCAAAATGTTCTTCGCAGGTGCGTTTAAATGTACATGCTTCACCCTGACAATTAGAAATCATTAACCAAGTACATTTACCTCTTTCCGATAACCCACTGCAATTTGGAAATCTACTTAAGTCAGTTAGCGTATATCTCGACATATTTCCTCCCCTCCTTTCTAATAAAACAAAACTAATAGGAGTACTTATTGTATTCTAGCACATAAAAATAGGTTGATGTAAGCAAAACTTTTGGAACCTAATACATTACCTGTTTTTTATTTTTTAAGCTACCTCTTCGAGCTCATCTTCAAAAGAATTATCTGAACCAGTTATCTGTACTTTTTTATTTCCTAAAATTAAAGATAAACATAGTCCAATTAAAACAACTATTGATAGAGCTAATGTTGCTGAACTAAATCCAGTAGCAACAGCAGCTTGCTCTGGAACATTGTTACTTAAGGCTTTTAACTGTGAAGCTGACATAATGCCTATAAATAATGAAGAACCAATTGCAGCTACAAAAGTTGTTGTTTTAAGTCCACCTTGAAGAAACATTGGCAAAATTTAATATAGTTTTATTAAATGTTCCCATAAATCCACTAAATACCAGTATTACTATTATTGCTTTTACGTTAATTTTTTTATAGATTTTTTTGTTTGCATTAAAAATTCTCCTACTATGTTTAGACCGGTCTACATAATTAATAATAAAAATTAAAACTGTCTCAAAGTGAATTAAAAATTCTATATCCTAAAACTTTGAGACAGAACTATATGTATAAATTAATTATTTAATTTATTTATGTCACTCATTATATATTTATTAGTTTAGATATTTGCTTCGCTATTAATCTAAGTGGTTTGCCACTTTTCTTTACCAGGGAATAAATAATCCCACCTTCTACCATTGTTGCAATTACACTACCTAACTCATACGCATCCTCTTTATTCATTAAAACACTCCAATTTATAAATTAGAGTGTTTTACATTTTACATTTGTCAACAGTCCTAAAGGAACAGTTTCGCAAATTATGATTTAACTAGCGAACAATCTTATTTATTATAGTATTACAATAAGTACTTCTTGGCTTTTTAAATTTTTCATCAAAATTCACAATAGACACTCCTAATTTTTTCACAATGAAATGTTGGTATAAATGATAAATAAGAGGATATTGCGGACTTAAAACAGCAATATTTCGTTTCTTATGATGAATTACAGACAAATCAGTATTCTTATTTAATAATTCTGTAACATCACATAGTATCACATCAAAGTTATCGTCATTAAGAATACTTCCATACCTATGACAAGCAATGCCCACTGCATCTTCTTCCATCTCTGGAATATGATAAGTAGTTCCAAATATCCTGCATTTAAATGGTCTAAAATCGTATATTTGGCACAATTGAGTAGTTACATCATGAAAAACACAAGGAAAACTTGTTTTCTCTATTGAAGAGTTTATTTTTTCAATATCATTATCATTAGCATTTAATAAAAGCTTAGTAGCTTCTGGATACTCATTCTCCATCATTACCCAATACTTATCCACTCTTTTTATTAAATTGTTTAATTTTTCTTCATCCCATTTTGCTAATTCATTTAGAATTAAATCAAATTCAATACTTTGAATGGTGAAATAATCAAAACAGCAATCGCTACAACCTGGAACACATAAGGAAATCCCGTTAGCTGTTTGACGGTGTGTTTTAAAATTGTACTCTAGCTCACTATAAATTTTAAGTTTAGCAGCGGCCTGGCTTTCTTCATGAATATCAGGATGGCAAATCTTTTTTTTCTTACCACTCATGCAAAAACACAAATCATTTCTTCCCATACCTCTCTCCTTACAAACGTTTCTTATCATTAATAAAGTTTATTCAGCTTTTGCACTAAAAGAAAATTTAGATTCTTGCACTTTTATCTTTTCAAAATGGCCTTTCACTTCTGCAAGTTGATTTTCCAAGCTTTCAAACACAGCGTTAACTTGCTCATCTGTATACTCATATGTATTTCTATTATGTAACTTATCAAGACTACTTACTGCACTCATAATCTTATTTACTCTATATACAGCAAGACGGATGAATTTTTCATTCTTTGTTTCATTTGGTGTACCATTTGAACCTGTATATGCACCCTCCTCCATATTCATTCCTGTTAATTCCTTTGTCTCTTCCATTTTATCTCCTTATTTCTTGAAAATTTTCTTACATATAATAATCTGATTCATGAAATTATAGCATATTATTTTTCGCCTCGTAAGAAAAATTTTTCTCAATCTTTTAAAAATCCTAAAACACCTTTCCAATTCATATTATCTGTGACTTGTATGGCTTCACAAGAAAGAATTATTCTACATTAGCCCTCTAGATTAGTACAGGGAAGTGAAAACATTACCAATGAAAATACCCTTTTATTTTGTTATACTCTTTATATGTTTTAAAAAACTTATCTTGAGGGGGAATACTTTGAAAAACAAAAATATAAAGCTTTTAGTAACTATTTTAGTATTATTGATATTAGCAGTTCCAAGTACTGTTTTTGCTTATAACTCTTACAATTACAATAAACTCTATAAACAAGGCCAAGCTAATATAGCAAATGAAAAATATGATGAGGCTATATCAATCTTTAATTCCACGCTTAAATATGGTAAAAATCACAGTGAAGTAATTAATAAGCAAATTAGTTTGGTTAAAGATTTAAAAATCTCTAAAGCTATATATGATGAAGCAATAAGAAAATTTAACGAGAAAAAATATCTAGAAGCTATCCCTGTTTTTGAAAAGATTAAAAAAGATGATGATAAACGGTATAACCTTTCTTTGCAAAAAATTTCTGAGTGTAAAAACTTATATATAAATGAAAATATAGATAATAGTAAAAAAGATTTTGCTAATAAGAAGTATGTTGAAGGAATAAAGTACTTAGATTTGGCGCTTAAAGTTGATGATAAAAATGAGCAAGTACTAAAATTAAAATCTGAAAACTTAAAGCTTTATATAACTGACAATATAGATAAAGCTAAAAAAGAAGCTTCTACTAAAAGATACGAAGAAGCCATAAAATATTTGGATTTAGTACTAAAAACAGATGCTAAAAATGAACAAGCCTTAAAGCTAAAGGATGAGTATACTAAAGCTATGGAGGAAGTAGCAAAGTTAGCTACCTCTAAGGCTAAAAATAGCACTTTAAGTAAATCCAATAATTCTATATCTATCACTAATAAAAATAATGATAGTATAAAAACACAAATTAAAGTACCGCCTAATGTATCTACTGCGCCACCTATATACAATGCTTCAATTGGTGTGTCCCATGTATATGGAACTGCTGATATAAAGAAGGAGTTTACAAAGATGGGTTTTGTATTTAGTTCTGATATTGCTGCACTTTATGATAAAAATGGTATCAAAATTGGAATAGTAAATCGTGGTGAATTTTGGCAAGTATCAACAAAAACCTGGGGAGGTTCTGAACAAGATCTATTTGAAGATTGTATGACCATAATATTAGGCAGGGACCTTGCATGGGATAATTTAATTTATATTGATTATGCATTAGATATCCCAAATTCAGAACATACTTCTCCATATGTTAAAACTTTTATAAATAACGATATGTTAGTTGTTTATGTGTATGTGCCTAAATAATAATTAAGCATAGCTTTAACACAACACGAGATTGCTTATTACACTAATATTATTACTTAGAATTATTTTCATATAAAAAGGACAATAGCAAACAAAATTATTGTTTGCTATTGTCCTTTTTAGCTACTAATCCCTACTATTTCATTAATCCTTCTCACAACCCTTTGGACCTCCCTCTCAGGATTAGTCCACCATCTTGAGATAAGAAACCAAAACTAGCAGTTACTCTTCCAGTTTCATTTTCATTTCTATTATTAAAAATGTCCTTAACTAATCTAACAACTTCCACTGCTTTAGTTAACTTATAGTTATCAGTAGTTTTGGTAGAGTCCACTCCATTACTCTTTTATGGCAATATCCATTCACTAGGCGGTGTTCCATCTTTTCCATTATACTGAATAGTATAAATAGCAGACGTATCTTTATTAGAAATTACTATTTGATATTGTGGAATTCCTTCTGGCCGATTAACAGTTAAATATAAGCCATAACCATCAGGAGTATTTTTATTTTCTGTAACAATAGATTCGATTATAAATTTGTCATTTTCATACTTCACTTTCTCAACCTTTATGTCACTACCATTTTTCAAAGGTAGAATTAGAATCTTCTCTTGGCTTTCTTCTATTACATGTTTATCTAAATTGCTAACTTGATCTAGTTGTGATTCATCAGGCGAATTTAAAATTAGACCAATGGCCAAATCATTAATTTTTTCACCTTTGCTAGATACAATTTTCAATGCACTGTTTACAGATATTGTTGATTCTGATACGTTGGTTTTAGACTCCTTTACACTTTTTTCATTAGCTTTACAACCTATAAATGCAACCGTGACAATGAAAATTAAAATGATTATGCTCAAAATCTTTTTCATTTTTACACTCCTTTACTTATTTTAATAATCCTTATACATAGTGAACTACTCAGCACCTAAGAGGTGGGAGCTTCTTGGTCAATACTACTACTGTAGCAAGTTTACCCAAGCTATCAAGGCTATTCCAGCCTCTCTAGTCAATATATCTTATATTACATTGCTAGTTTTAGTAGATTTTTGCTTGCGTTTATATCTCTATCCATTATCATTCCACATACTGGGCAAATATAAGTCCTGCAAGACAAGTCTTTCGTTTGGCTTGATTTATTCCCACAACTAGAACATAACTGGCTACTTGCATAGTTTGATGGTGCTACCATTATTTCTCTGCCATACCACTTTGCTTTGTATTCTAACATTCTTCTAAACTCTGACCAACCAACATCGGCTATTGATTTTGCTAGTTTATGATTTTTTATCATATTACTTACCTTTAAGTCCTCAATCACTATAACTTGGTTTTCGTTAATTAATTTAGTACTTATTTTATGCAAAAAATCATTTCTTTGGTTAGCTATTTTCTCATGAATCTTCGCTACTTTAATTCTAGCCTTTTTCCTGTTACTACTTCCTTTTTGGTTTCTTGATAAGTCCTTTTGAAGTTTAGCTAACCTTTTTTCTGATTTCTTTAAGTGCTTGGGATTGCTGAAAAAATCTCCGTCACTCGTTATTGCAAATTCTTTAATGCCC
>NZ_JAIZZN010000048.1 GCF_020443565.1 Clostridium sp. CS001 | reverse complement strand
ATTATAGATACCAATGGAACTTAAAAAAGATGACTCCCGTACAATACAGAAATCATCTTTTAGCTTCTTAATACTCCTTTTTATATTGTCCTTGACAAGGGTACCAGATTACTTTGGACACTTTTGTTTATTTAAATTGATTATTCTTTTTTTCTTCCTTTACAAATGCAGCCACGGAACGAGGTATACTTCCTGTTATCATTATTAAAAGCTTTTCAAGGATAATTTCTGGTTCTTCTTCCATTCCTTCACTTACCCAATCTATAATGAGTCCATTAAACACATGTCTATAAAAATTAACGATGAACTTATAATCTTTATCATTTAATTTTACTGCTGTTTTTTCAACACACTCATCAACCACAACTTCTAGTAACCTCCTAGAAAAACTTGTAAAATAGATATTAAACTCCTGCCAATAAGAAGAGTTGTGTACATGTAGGATCATTTTTGAATTTTTCTTTAGATAATTCATTGTGGCCAGAAATCCACCACTCCAGGTTTCAAAGGTTCTGTTTTGTGCAATCTCTATTGATAATTCCTCAAAAAATATAAATTTAAAAACATCCATGATATCAGTAAAGTGATTATAAAAAGTCTGCCTATTTACACTGCAATGTTCACAGACTGCCTTCACTGTGAGCTTGTCTATAGATTTCTTGTTTAACAGTTCTTTAAATGAGCTGATTATTACAACTTTAGCATTGTGTTTCATAAACTTCTCCTTTAAATCATCATCTACTATGCTGCAATCTTAAATCTCTTTAATCTTAAAGCATTAGTTACCACTGACACAGAACTAAGACTCATTGCTGCCCCTGCTATCATAGGATTTAATAATGGTCCTCCAAATATATGTAGTATTCCCATAGCAACTGGTATTCCTATTATATTATATCCAAAAGCCCAGGCCAGATTTTGTTTAATATTTCTTATAGTGCTTTTACTTAATTGTATTGCTGTAGGAACATCCATTAAGTCGCTTCTCATGAGAACTATATCTGCTGATTCCATTGCAACGTCTGTTCCAGAGCCTATAGCTATGCCAATATCAGCTTGCGCTAATGCCGGAGCATCATTTATACCATCACCAACCATAGCAACCTTCATTCCTTCTGCTTGAAGCTTTTTAACTTCATTTGCCTTGTCTTGTGGTAATACTTCAGCATATATCCTATCAATACCCACTTGTTTAGCTATAGCCTGGGCAGTTCTTTTATTGTCCCCAGTTATCATTGCCACTTCAATTCCCATTTCATGAAGCTTTTCTATTGCTTTTCTGCTACTTTCTTTAACAGTATCAGCAACAGCAATGATGCCTGCTATCATGTTGTTTATAGCTATATACATTGGAGTCTTACCTTCTATTGCTAATTCATCTGAAATATTTTCAAGCTCTTCTAACGATATTTTACTGTCAACCATAAGTTTTCTATTTCCAAGTAAAATCTCTTTCCCATCTATTTTAACCTCAATACCATAACCTGGAATAGCTTTAAAGAAATCAATCTTCTTAAACTCTAGTCCTTTTTCTATGGCATCTTTTACAATTGCCTCACCCAGTGGATGTTCTGATCCTTTTTCTGCTGATGCGGCTAATTGTAATAAATCACTTTGTGTTATGCCCTTTATAACAACCACATCTGTAACCTTTGGTTTACCTTCAGTTATCGTACCTGTTTTATCGAATACTATAGTTTGTATCTTATGAGCAGTTTCTAGCGCTACACCACTTTTTATTAAAACACCATGTTCCGCACCTTTGCCCGTACCAACCATTATTGCTGTTGGGGTGGCCAATCCAAGAGCACAAGGACAAGCAATCACAAGAACAGATATAAATATTGTAAGTGAGAATATTGATGATTCTCCACCAATAAAGTACCATGCTAACCCAGATAAAACTGCTAAGGCTATAACTGTTGGAACAAAATAACCTGAAATAACATCTGCAAGTTTCGCAATTGGAGCTTTAGACCCTTGAGCATCTTCTACTAATTTTATAATTTGAGCAAGAGCTGTATCCTTGCCTACTTTAGTAGCTTTATAATTTATAGTTCCGTTTTTATTTATACTTGCACCAATAATCTTGTCTCCAACATTCTTTTCTACTGGCATACTTTCACCTGTAAGCATTGACTCGTCTACAGAAGTAATACCCCCTACAACCTCACCATCTACTGGCATCTTTTCTCCTGGTTTAACTATTAAGATATCTCCTGCTTCCACTTCTTCAATGGTAATCTCTACTTCTATTCCATTTTTTATAACTATAGCTGTCTTTGGAGCAAGTCCCATAAGTTTCTTTATAGCTTCAGAAGTCTTTCCCTTAGAAACAGATTCTAAATACTTACCTAGGGTTATTAAAGTGATAATTACTGCTGCTGACTCATAGTATAAGTCCATAGCATAGCTTGTATCACCGTAAACAATCTTAACCGTTGCAAATATTCCATAAAAAACTGCTGCCGATGTACCTATTGCAATAAGAGAATCCATATTTGGACTTCTTCTAATCAATGCTTTGAATCCAACCGTATAATATCTATTCCCAGCAATTACAACGGGGATAGTTAGAAGTAATTGTGATAAAGCAAAAACTTCAGGATTCATCATTGGATTAATAAAATCTGGTAGAGGAAGCCCCATCATATGACCCATAGATATATAAAGTAGTGGAATCGTAAAAATGGCAGATATAATGAACTTCTTCCATAATAGTTCCATTTCCTTTTCTTTTCTCCCTTTATCTTCATCTACTGTAGTCTCTTCTTCTATAGCCTTATATCCAGCTTTTTCTACCGCCTTCTTTATATCTATTACGTTAAGCTTTGAAGGTTCGTAGTTTATAATTAACTTTTCAGTTGCATAATTAACATTTGCATCCGTAACTCCATCAAGCTTTCTTGTAGCTCTTTCTACAGCCTTTGCACAAGCTGCACAAGTCATTCCTTCTATTTTCATAGTTTTATTACTAACATCACTAATTGCTTTATATCCTGCTTTCCCAATAGCTATTTGAATATCTTCTACAGAAACCTTTGTCTCATCGAAGCTTATACTTAATTTATCTGTAGCAATATTTACATTTGATTCATCTACACCTTGCAATTTTTTAGTTACTCTCTCTACTGCTTTTGCACAAGCTGCGCAGGTCATTCCTTCTATTTTTAATGACTTGGTTACCATACAATTCCCTCCATTTATAATCTTAATATATTCTACTTACCAATTATCTTTGATAAAAGCTCTATAACTTCATCTATTTTCTCGCTTCCTTTGTCATGCTCAAAGGCCTCTGCAACACAGTGATTAATGTGCTGTTTTAAAATTAATAAATTAGCTTTCTTTAAAAGGGATTGTGCCGCAATAATTTGGTTTGATACGTCTACACAGTACCTATCATCTTCTATCATTTTGATAGTTGCTTCAATTTGTCCTTTTGATATTCTTAAAGTCTTTATGGCTTCTTTCTTTTCATTATTCATTATTTATTATTTCTCCTCTTTGACCCCCTACCCTGCAGGGGGGGTATACTTATATAGTAGTCCTAAAAATAGTATATGTCAACCTGTGCTGGATACAAAATCTTAAGTTAATATTTACTACAATATAAAAGACATGGGCATCTATAATTTAAGGTACTAATCTTGTTCTATCCCTTGGTAGAAGTGTTGCCTCCCTAACGTTCTCTAGACCTAATAATTGCGCCGTTATTCTTTCAAGACCAATAGCAAGGCCACCGTGAATAGGCATTCCATACTTAAATACGCAGGTATAGTTCTCATAGTTTTCTGGTTTCAACCCTTTGTACTCAATGTTTTTTATTAGCATGTTATAGTCATGAATTCTTTGTCCTCCAGTAGTGATTTCTACACCCCTAAATAGTAAGTCAAAACTTCTTGTTTCTTCCTCACCATAGGGCATAGTGTACATTGGTCTTTTTCGCCTTGGGTAATGAGTTAAAAATACAAAATCACAGCCTAACTTTTCCTTAGCATATCTACAAATTAATTTTTCCCCTTCTGGGTCTAAGTCTCCGTCTAAGTCTGCTTTATTATATTCCTTTTTTAATATTTCTAAAGCCTCGCTAAATTTGATTTTTGGTATTTTATCTTCTATCTTTGGCATATCTGCACCTAATGTTTCTATATATATTTTCCCTTCTACCACTATTTTATTTAAGATAAACTTCAATAGTCTTTCTTCCATTTCCATAATATCTTCTTCATCTTTAATAAATCCCATTTCAAAGTCCATACTAATATACTCATTTAGGTGCCTGTTTGTATTGTGCTGCTCTGCTCTATACACATGTGCTACTTCAAAAACTCTTTCAAAACCTGCTCCAACCATCATTTGTTTATAAAACTGAGGGCTTTGAGCAAGGTATGCTTTATTTTCAAAGTATTTAACTTCAAACATATCAGTTCCCCCTTCTGCCCCCTCTGCAACAATTTTGGGGGTGAATATCTCTGTGAACCCCTCGTTAGTTAAGAATTGCCTAAACCCTTGAACAATAATATTTTGAATTTTAAATACTGAATTTACTTTTGGATGTCTAAGGCTTAACACTCTGTTATTTAGCATAGTATCTAAATTTATCTCCAGTTCATTCTTGTTTATTTCAATAGGCAACTCTCCTATTGAGCTGTTAATCACTTGAAACTCTTCAATTAATATTTCAAAGGGATTTAATGCATTATTGCTTTCTTTTACCTCACCAATTATTGATACAATGGACTCTAATTTTACTGCACTAATATCCATCACACTATTTTCTACAACACATTGCACAAGCCCAGTTCTATCCCTTAGAATAACAAAGGTAATAGCCTTAAGCTTTCTCACACGATATACCCAACCCTTTATCAAAGCCTTTTCATTTGTGTGATTTTGTAATTCATTTACCATAATTCTTTTCATAATATTTTCCTCCTCAATATAATGTATTGCTAGAAATACTAGCTTTTTTACTAAACAATTTAATATATAAATTAACGACTAAAAGCCCCTTGAGCCATAAGCTCAAGGGGCAAAATATTTCGCGGTACCACCCTTGTTTAACTTTATTAATTCAAATTTATCAAATATTAAATAACACCCTCAATAGATTGGCCAAATCTATTAAGTCAACACTCATTTAAAACGTTTCCGCTAAAACTGAGTGGAACAAAAAAAAGCCCTTCTCCATAATAGGAGTGAAAGCTATATTCACGGTGCCATCCTAATTTGATAAAGTTAAAAATCAACTAAATCATCTCTAATCCCTATAACGGAGGAATCCGACTTATTCTAATATATATTTCAAATAAGTATCTCCAGGATGTCTTTCAATATTACTTTTCTCATAGAGCTCTCACTGTCCTCTACTCGCTTTGGATACTAAGATAATATTTACTATTCCCTTCAAAGAATTCTAAATATTCATTTTCTATATACTATGCCTTATTTTGAATATTGTCAATATAAAGTTTATTTAAATAAAAGTATTTACAATGGTAAAAATTTGGATTATAATGAATATATTATATTAAGAGATTCTGAAAGGAGACTGTAAAATGTTAATTTATAAGGATAAAGTAAAATTAACTCACAACCAATCAATTAAATATACAGTCTGCTGTGGATAACTCAAATATATTGTGACTAATATATTATTTTATGTGTAAAAAGTTTACCGCAGACTTCATATCTGCGGTTTTTTGTATTTAAATGAGCCAAATTAAAAATTGGTTTTATTAAATAGCTGTTAAGCTGAACTATGTTTCAGTCTTTGCATCTATTTAAATTTGTATATAAATACCGTAGAGAAAATCTGCGGTTTTTTGTTTTGAATTTTATTAGTATTCTAGCCGCGCTGCAATGGTATGCTTTTATAGCTTACATTATTTCTGTGGCTTTTATATATTTAGATAGCTTTATAAAAACAGCTATCACGAAATTATCTTAGGGGGAGTTTGAAATGAGCCTAAAATAAGAATATTAACCTTAGCTCTGGAATTAAAATCTAAATAGGAGGCTAAAAAAATGAGGATTAGATTTATATAGATATAGATATAGATGAAAATTATATTATAGACAAATTTTGATTGGAGGAAATTATATGATAACAGGAAATATTGGCGGGATTAAAACGGTGATACTTGAAAGACTAGAAAGCTTATATGATTTAATAATAGATAATGACAATGTTCTTTCTTATGAATTAGTAGAAGAAATGAACGAAATTACTAAATTAATAAAAAAAGAATTATGTGTGGTTATAAGTAGACGAGGCAATGTCACTGGCATTTCAGTTGGGAATGTGAGTAGCGCCGAAATACCACCCATGGATTTTGCAAGTAAAAAGCTAAGTGGCTTTAGGGTAATTCATACACACCCAACTGGAGATAGCACCCTGTCTTCAATGGATACATCAGCGTTAGTAGAACTAAAACTAGATGCTATTGTTGCTATTGGAGTTAAAGAAAATGTGCAGGATATTACTATAAATATAGGTTTCTGTGAAGTTTCTAATAATTCACTAACCTTTAAAGAGTTTAAAAACTTAAGTTTAGAAGCTTCATTACAATTAAATTTTAGAGAAAAAGTAACTTATATTGATAAGCTTATTTATAAAATAGAGCAATATGAAGATAATGTTGAGCGAGCTATTTTAGTGGGAACTGATAGTGAAGAAAGCCTTGAGGAACTTATTGGTCTGGCTGAAGCTTGCAATGTTGTCCCTGTATACACGGTACTTCAAAAGAAAAATAAAATAAACTCTGCTTTCTATGCAGGGCAAGGTAAGGTTCAGGAAATAGCGCGCTTAAGGCAACTTAAAAATGCCAATGTAGTGATATTTGATGATGAACTATCCGGTTCTCAGGTTAGAAATCTAGAAGAAGTTATTAAATGCAAAATAATAGATAGAACAACTCTCATACTAGATATCTTTGCAAGACGTGCTAAAACCACGGAAGGTATACTGCAAGTTGAGCTTGCTATTCTTAATCATAAGCTCCCTAGACTAAGAGATGCAAATGCAAATCTTTCAAGAATTAAAGGTGGGGTTGGAGTAAAAGGTGGTGTTGGTTCAAGAGGACCTGGCGAGAAAAAACTTGAAACTGATAGAAGACACATAGAATTCAGAATAGAAGAAATAAAAAATGCTCTGACTAAAGTGCTAGATCAGAGAACTGTGCAAAGGGTAAGAAGAACTAAAAATAATATTAGCAGGGTAGCTATTGTTGGATACACAAATGCAGGCAAATCAACTTTAAGAAATAAGCTCTGTGAAATCTTTGCACCCGCTAGTATCAGTAAAGAAGGTGTTCTAGAAGCCGACATGCTTTTTGCAACATTGGATACCACTGTTAGGGCTGTAACTTTAAGTGACAATAGAAAAATTGCGTTATCTGATACTGTTGGTTTTATTAGTAAACTCCCTCATGAGCTTGTTACTGCATTTAAATCAACCTTAGAAGAAGTTATTGAATCTGATTTGCTTTTGCATGTGGTAGACGCTTCAAATGAGGAGGCAATAAATCAAATTCAGTCAGTAAACCTAGTTCTTAATGAACTTAATGCCAAAGATAAAAATACTATAATTGTTTTAAACAAAGTTGATAAAGCCTCTGAGGAGAATTTAAAGAAAATACATGAATTCTTGAAAGGTGAAAAAATAATAGAAGTTAGCGCCATAAAAGGACTAAATTTAAATGAATTACTGCATATTATAGGTATGGAAATTCCAACTAAACTTATAGAAAAAGAATTTATTATCCCTTATACTGAGCAAAAACTAATTTCAATACTTCATGAGAATTCTAGTGTTATAAGTGAGGTTTATAGTGAAGAAGGTACTCATATCAAAGCGTTGGTACATGAAGAAATTTATAAAAGATGCATGGACTTTGAAGTGCAGGCTTTATCTTAACAAAAGGGGACTCCTTAAAATTAGGGAGTCCTTTAATAAAATCAGAATAAGGATGTGATCTCATGAGACTTCACAGGCTACTGGGAATTATTATGTTGCTCAATTCACAAGGAATAATGAACGCTAGGAAATTAGCTAAAATACTTGAAACCTCAGAAAGAACAATATACAGAGACATGGATATATTGTGCGAAACAGGTATCCCTATTGTTTCTACTCCAGGTCCTAGTGGTGGTTTTTCATTTATGGATAATTACAAGGTAAATTCAGATGTGTTAGAAGGCGGCGATGTAGTTAATCTATTGCTTTCAAGTATGGGCATTCACTCAGAAAAGAACACTGAAATGTCACAACAACTTAAAAATGCCGTTATTAAGCTTGAAAGTAGTGTATCAAAAGAACATAAAGAAGAAATAATTAAAGCTAAAGAAAGATTCTTTATTGATTCGCAGCCATGGTGGGGGAAAAGAGTACAAAATCAGAACGTAGATATTATAAAAAAATCAGTACTTAATTTAAAAAAGTTAAAAGTATATTATAAGAAATATACGGGGGAAGTATCTGAGCGAATTGTAAGGCCTTACGGTGCGGTAGTAAAAGATTCTGAGTGGTATTTGATAGCCTTTTGCCAATTAAAAAGTCAAATTAGAATTTTCAAGTGTAGCAGAATTACAAATATTGAAGTTCTAGTTGAGAATTTCAATATGGATGAGAGTTTTAATCTAGAAGAGTTCTGGGAAAATAGTAAACATCAATTTGTTAGACAATCAGCTCTTAAGGTTACTCATAATTCATATCCTGTTAAACTTAAATTCTATGAGGAAAAGAAGGCAACTCTTGAAGGCTTTCATGTAATCTCTTCCCTTAAAGCCCAGGATAATTGGATTTATGATATAGATATGATAAGTTTTCAAACTGCCTGCAATTTAATCTTTCCTTTAAGTGATAGAATTGAGGTTTTAGAACCTATAGAACTTAGAGAATATGTAATTAAAAAAAACAATAAAATTTTAAATTTATATAAAATTATATAAATCCCTGACATACTGTTGGCAAGGATTATTTGATATAATTAAAATATCAAATAAGTGGATGGAGGTAGTAATTATGGAAGGAAAAATAATAAGCATCAAAGGATTTAAGGCTGTAGGTATACCTTACTTCGGAAACAATACTAATGGAGAAATCCCTGCCCTTTGGGAAGCATTTAATAAACGTTATAAAGATATAAATCAAAAAAGTAAATCTATGCTGTGCTATGGCATATGTGATGGTGAAATGGACTCAGAAGGTAAATTCCACTATATTGCTTGCGTAGAAGTTGACAGCTTTTTAGATGTACCAGAAGGTATGGAAACAAAGTTTGTCCCAGAAGGTAAGTACCTGGTGTATACTTACCGCGGAGCTATAAAAGATTTAGGTGAGTTCTTCAATGACATATTCGCCAAATTCATTCCAACTTCAGGGCATGAAATGGACTATAGACCTCAACTAGAATTATACGACGAAAGATTTATGAATAATGGAGAATTTGATATATATATTCCTATCAAATAATACTTTTTTGTAACTCATAATTAAGCATTCCTGCTAAATTATGAGTTATTACTTTATATATTGGATCGTGCCTATTGTGAGTTATCAGTACCAGTTTAAGAGAAACAAAATATACCTATTAATAATCATTTTTACAAAATATACAGTTAAAAATGTTATAATGCTTATTAAGCAAACAAAATACGAAATAAGGCGGTGAATAACTAGTGTACAATATCTATAAAATTGATCCTAGTAACCTAACAACAAATGAAACTAAAAACTTATATTTAATAAACAATAATATAGTAAAAAAGTATAACCTTTTAGATCGATTTGAGAGCATTGATAATTATAAGGACTTATTTTTATCAACCTTCATGGGAACTGATAATGAGCTATTTGTATTTGAAAGGGATTCTTTAATATGCGGAATATTAAATTTCACTAAATCTGCTGATTGGAGTGGAAAAGAACAATATAGATTAAGCATATCTTTGTCTGATACAAATTTTGACGAGGCTATACTTAACTCTATAAATCGGTTAATTGCAGATAAGTTAGATCAGCACGGTGAACTTGCAGTAGTTACTTATAATAATGAATTAGAGGAGCTAATAGAAAAACATAGTGGCAAGGTATCCTTAAGAGGTAACTATTATACTTTAAAAAAGGAAGACATTAATATAGACATGCTTAATAAATCTATAAAAGAATATGAAACAAAAAATAGTGGTCTTTCTATTAAATATACTGATATTATTTCAGAAGAGTATATTAAACAATATTGTGATCTATATACAGAAACTATGGCAGATATGACAGATGTATCAGAAGATGGTTATGTTGAATATGTTATAACACCTGAAAAACAAATACAAATCAATGATTCTAATAGAAACCGAAATATTACTCATAATTGTTATATGATTTTCAACTCAAATAATGAAATGATTGCTAAATCAAATGTATCTGTAAATAATAATGACCCTCGGTTTCCTTACCAATTTATGATTGGAGTTAAAAAATCTTATAGAGGAAGAAACTTAGGCAAATGGCTTTATGCATCTATGTATAAAAGATTATTTGAAAATATTAATTTCGACAGGTCCCTTGTATGTCATCATCCTCAAAACAAACCTGCCATTAATATTAGCACTTGGGTTGGATATAAATTTAACTACTTAGAAACCATACATGTTCTATACAAATAGTTATGCTTTTGTAGTTGCATCTTGTATCAAAATAGCATTAGAAAGAATAAATGAGATATTAAGAAAAATTAAAGTATATAGAGGAAGAGAGTGATTAAAATGGCAACATGGATTGCACACCTTAGAATAGCTGAGAATATCCTAAATAAAGAATACGATTTAGACACCGAAGCATTTACAGTAGGAAATATAGGTCCAGACTCAGGAGTGCCTAATGAGGATTGGAGCAGCTTTAATCCCCCTAAAAGTATTACACATTGGTTAGACGACGAAAAGAAAATAGATGCAAATGCCTTCTATATCAAATATATAAAAAATACTGTGCTAAGACAAGATAAAGCTTATTATTCATTTATATTAGGGTATTATGTCCACTTACTAACCGATATAGAGTGGTCAAAGCTTTTTGATGAAAAAAAACTTACTCCTTTATATAATGAAGGTTTAGAGAAAGACCCTAAATTTATTTGGACTATAAAAAAAGATTGGTATGGATTGGACTTTTTATATTTAGAGAATAATCCTAAATGCTTATTTTTTGCAACATTTAAAAATATATTAAAAGTACCCGATTATCTGGATTATTATCCACAAGGTGCATTTACAAAACAAGTTAAATACATTACAGACTTTTACTTAGGAGAAAATGAAGATACAAAAGAAAACTTTATTTACCTAAACAAAAATGAAATGGATACTTTTGTTGTGAATGCAACACAGACTATAATAACATCACTCACAAACGTAATATAAACTGCTTTATAACTGCATGGGGAGGTAGATTTTGAATAGTTCAGCTGTACATGCTATGGTGGATAAGTATAAGAATAAATATATGAAATTATGGTGGGATACATATAAGTGTTTTCCTGTCTTTGGGGAAGAAATTTCCTTTAAAGAAAAAATCCTACGTGAAAAGCATATGAATAAGTTTTTAAACCAACTATTTTCACACCTAAAAGAGTGCCCTAAAGATGAAACTCCACGAGGTGCTTGGAAAAATACTTTGTGGTCTATGATAAAAGACTTTGGACGTTCTTGTGGTTTTACTGAAGATGAAATTAATGGTGACTTTTCAAAGTCACTTCCTATAATAACTCATAAGTTTATTTGCACCGTTAAGGAATTTGATAATACTATAAGTTTAGATAAAATGGTTCAAGCTCTTAGGAATGTTTGGATTATGAATATAATTCAAGTTCTCTTTAACCTTAAGGTGGAATATACTCCTTCAGTTTTCGCTTATAGTATGCTCTACCCTTACACTGATAATTATTTAGATAGCACTGAAATATCCTTGGAAGATAAGAAAGCAATTAATGAAAGATTTAAACTGAGGCTAGAGGGCGGAGAAATAAAACCAATTAACCCCTATGAAGAAGCTTTATTTAAACTAGTTAGTATAATTGAAGGTCAATATCCCAGAGCTTGCTATGGAGAAATATATGATAGTCTTTTATGCATACATGCTGCTCAATGCAATAGCCTTACGCAGCAAAAGGGTATGGTTTCACCTTATGAAAAAGATATTTTAGGTATAAGCATTGAAAAAGGTGGCACCTCAGTACTTGCAGATGCTTACCTTGTTAATGGAAAACTATCAATTCATGAAGCTGATTTTATGTTTGCTTATGGCGTACTCCTTCAGTTTTGCGATGATTTACAGGATGCAAAAGAAGATCTCCAAAGCGGCCACATGACTATATTTTCTCAAACTACTGAAAAATGGCCTTTAGATAATATCACTAATGCTTTATTTGATTTTTCTAATAAAGTAATAGATTTAGACGAAGGCTTTATATCAGAAGAATCCTATAAAATGAAGGCCTTCTTAAAGAAAAACTTAATCTCTCTTATTTTCGAAGCAATTTCACAAAATTATAATTTATACAGTAAAGATTACATAAAAAATATTGAAAAGTACTATCCTTTTAGGATGTCCTATACGAGAAAGTTGTATAAAAAAATAAAGAATAATTATTCCAGTTTTATAAGCGTAAATGGATATTCCATAGATGAGGTTATTTTAATGGCTACTGATGTTGATTAGATTAATTAACTTCACGCTACTAAAAGAGGCTATACATCAAATCCTTACTTTGATGTATAGCCTCTTTATATATTGATACTAATTACCTCTTATTGCACTTACTTTTATCAGAACAACTACTGCCACAACTGCATTTATTGTTCTTGGTATC
This sequence comes from Clostridium sp. CS001, assembly GCF_020443565.1. GTDB lineage: Bacteria > Bacillota > Clostridia > Clostridiales > Clostridiaceae > Clostridium_AD. Next base: position 2,185 of record NZ_JAIZZN010000048.1, on the reverse strand, counting down.
AGAATATACTTTCCTAAAAGCAAATATTATAATACCTGCGAAAACTAACCCAACTATTATATTACCCATAATTACATCTCAACTCCTAATTCGACGCGTTTAGAATCTGCCTTTTTAATAGTTATGAAAAGATAAATTGCAATAATAACGACTACTCCTATTGCTGGCACAAATCCAGTTGCTAGTTTACCATATACTACAAGTGTACCAATTTGAGTTACTAACATAGCTAGAGTATATCCAACACCAAATTGGAAAGCCAAAGCCTTAAATAGCCATTTTTTTGAACCCATCTCTGAATTCATAGCTCCAATTGCTGCAAAGCAAGGTGGAGTAAATAAATTAAATACAAGGTATGCTAAAGCTGTCACTGGTGTGAAAAATTGAGTTAACACGCCTCCTGGTAAATGTAATGCTTCTTCTGAAGTTACAGCAAGTAACACTGCAAATGTAGCAACAATATTTTCTTTGGCAATAAAACCTGTTATTGCTGCAGCTGCAAGCTGCCAGCCAATAAATCCAAGGGGTATGAAAAGCGGTGAAATTACTGACCCTATTGAAGCTAGTATACTTAAACTCTGATCTTCTACGGGGCTAAGATTCCAGCCATAGGCCTGCGCAAACCATACAAAGGTATTACACACAAGTACAATCGTTCCAGCCTTATAAATAAAAGCTTTTGCTTTGTCTATCATTTGAAGAAAGGCATATTTAAAACTTGGAAATTTATACTCTGGAAGTTCCATAATAAACTGAGATGTATTTTCCCATACAAAAATCTTCTTTAATAAAAGGCCACCAATTATTATCATTGTAATTGCAAGGAGATACATACTAGGTCCAACCCAAGCATTTCCTGGGAAAAATACTGCCACAAATAGCGCTATAATTGGGAGTTTAGCTCCACAAGGCACAAATGGAGTAAGAATTGTAGTCATTCTTCTCTCATTAACATCTTCTATTGTTCTAGTAGCCATAACACCTGGAATAGCACACCCAGATCCTACAATCATAGGTATAATTGATTTTCCAGATAGTCCAATTTTCTTGAAAAATCTATCCATTAATACTGCTACTCTAGCCATATATCCACAGTCTTCAAGCAGTGATAAGCAAAAGAACAATACCATAACAAGAGGTAAAAATCCTATAACTGCTCCAACACCACCGATCGCACCATCTACTATAAGGGCTTGCAATAGAGAATTAACTCCCATTCCCTGCAGAAGAGTATTAGCTGCATCTGGAACAATTTGCCCAAATACTACATCATTAAAGTATCCTGATAAATATCCACCCAGTCCTTCAATAGAAAATGAGAATACTGCCCACATAATCATAAAGAATATAGGTATTCCTAACCATTTATGTGCCACAATTCTATCTACTTTATCAGATAGAGTTATTTTACTAGCATCTCTTTTCTTAACTTGGCACTTCTTTATGATATCATCTACAAACTTTTGTCTTGTTACATCAGAATCTTTGTCTACAAAATTTGGTGAGATTTGAAGCATCTTCTCAGACCCCACTTTAATAGCTTCACTAATTAACTCTAATAAACCATCTTCGGATGTGGCAGTAGTTGCAATAACTTTACAATTCAATGCCCTGCTCAAGAGATTTTGATCTATGGTATCCCCTCTTTTGGATATAATATCACTTTTATTAAGTGCAATAACTACTGGAATTCCAAGGTCTAAAAGCTGTGTTGTAAAGAACAAGCTTCTACTAACATTGGCACCATCCACAATATTAATGATTACATCTGGCGCTTCACTAATTATGAAGTCTCTGGTAATTGCTTCTTCCCCGGTAAATGGTGAAATAGAATAAGTACCTGGAAGGTCAACAATTGTAACTTCAACCCCCTTAGGATTATATTTTTTCTTAAGGCTTGCTTCTTTTTTTGATACTGTAACTCCAGACCAATTTCCTACTTGCTCCATTTCTCCTGTGATTCCATTATAAAGTGTAGTTTTTCCTGAATTGGGATTCCCCGCTAATGCTATTTTCATTGTAGCCCTCCATTATAAAAGTTTATTTAATATTGATAGTCATTCTCATCCATATGGCAATCGAGTAGGAGCTGAATAATTAATTTATTCAGCGACCTCTCACACCACCAAGCATACCGTTCGGTACTTGGCGGTTCAATAAGATTTACCTAATCATAAATATTTTT
>NZ_JAIZZN010000047.1 GCF_020443565.1 Clostridium sp. CS001 | reverse complement strand
TTCTAGAGACTTGTCAAGTGTTTTATGCAAAAAAAGTGGGGGAAACAACAAAAATCAATGAAATTAAAAATGAGTAATCACAGGGGCTAAGGAGTTTCCGTGAACGCTCAAATATAAAAAGGGGGAAACATACAATGAATGAAGAAATCTCAAGAATATTAAAAATGGTGGAAGAGGGCAAAATTGATTCAGAAAAGGCCATGCAACTTATAGAACTTTTAAAGGTAGGAAATAAAGAGCTAGTTAGTTTAGACAAAGTATCATCAAGCAGCAATACTAGCAGTACTAATATTAATGGGAAAATGCTCAGAATAAAAGTAAGATCTAAAGATAATGATAATGTAAATATTAACCTTCCACTAAAGTTTGTAAGTGGTATGATAAAAACCTTTGGAAAGATTCCTAATTTAAATGTAAGCGGTATGGACAATGTAGATATGGATGCAATGGCTCAAACTATATTAGATGCTATAGATGGCGGCATGGATGGTAAAATTGTGGATATTCAAAGTGGAGATGGGGATATAGTAGAAATTGTTATAGAATAAGTTAATATTGCAGCACCGCAGGTGATGATTTAAGGGGGGGGGTTATGAGAATCTACATTAAAACAGAGGAAGGTAAGAAGATAAAAATTCCAGTTCCAATGTGGACTATTAGATTGGGAGCAAGATTTCCCATAGAGAGAATTGCAAGAAGGCATATGAGGGATAAAGAGGCTAAATATTTAGATTTGATAGATTGGACAGAAATGAGAAAGTTAATTATATCATTAGGTGAATATAAGGGACTAATCTTAGTGGATGTAAAAGCTAGTGATGGCACAGAAGTATTAATACAAATATAATTTTTAACCCAGAGGTGATTAATGCCACTGGGGTTAATTTTAAAAAAATAATTTAATGTAGGGGCATTAAAATGGGGGGCTATTAATTGGAGGCAGTAGAAAAAGATATAGTTGAAAATGGTATTAAAACAAAAATTAACAACAGTGAAAAAGTAAATGGTAATGAACTTGAAGTTACAGAAAAGAATAAATCCACAGAGAAACTATGGACCCTGAATTTCTTTTTGCTATGGCAAGGGCAGATGGTTTCAGCACTAGGAGATGTATTCTATGAGATAGCATTAGGCTTTTGGGTACTTGCAGTAACAGGTTCAACAGGCCTTATGGGAACGCTTATGGCTGCATCAGCATTGCCGAGAATAATAATATCTCCCTTTGCAGGGGTTATAGTGGATAGATGCAATAGAAGAAATATGATAGTGCTAATGGATTTAGTAAGAGGGGTTGTAATTACAGCAGTAGGCACGGCAGCAATACTGGGGGTTGTGGAAATTTGGATGGTCTTTGCAGCAGGTGTTATTTTAGGCATATGTGCAGCTTTTTTTAATCCTGCTGTAGGTTCTGCGGTTCCGGATATTGTTCCAAGGAACAAGATTATTCAAGCAAACTCAGCTTTAAATATGGCAGGGACAGGAATAAATATTTTAGCTAACCCTTTAGGAGGAGTTGTATATCAGCTACTAGGGGCACCAATAATGTTTTTATCAAATGGTATATCATATCTTTTTTCAGCCTTTACAGAGATATTTATAAAGATACCTAAAATAGAGAGAAAAGTCAAAGCAGAAGATGCAATGAAGAGCACTAAGGAGAATTTTAAACAGGAATTAAAAGAAGGGTTTAAGTTTGTATGGAAATTTAAAGGCCTTAGGTACCTTATAATTGAAGCAGCAGGGCTAAACTTTTTTTGTGGTATAGCAATGGTTTTAATCTTACCTCTATTTCAAAGAACGCAGGGACTTGGAGCAGGCAAATATGGAATTGCAATGGCGCTATTAACTGGAGGCATGTTTGCAGGTATGGCTTTAACTTCTATTGTGAAGATACCTTATGAAAGAAGGCTAAGTATTTTTATGATTTCAGGCGTAGTATTTGCTATAGGTTTTGCAGTATTTCCCATGGTTAATTTCAGATACATGTTAGTATTATTATTCATAGCAGGTTTCTTTAATGCTATTGTAAATACGCTAATAAGTGCATCAATTCAGTTAACAGTACCACAGGACATGAGGGGAAAGGTTTTTTCAATTATGAACACAGTATGTGGAGGATTAATGCCAATAGCTATGGCTGTAGGCGGTATACTTGCTGAGTTTATATCAATAAAATATATTATCCTAACTTGTTTTTTACTATCAGGAATAGGAATATTACCACTGGGAATTACTAAAAACTTTAAGCGCTTCATTAATTTTAATCCTGATTGTCAAACTTTAGAGGATATAATTTAATAAAATTAAAAAGTAATAGAATATGATAAGACTATAAATAAAGTAAGATTGAAAATTAAAGATAAATTTTCAATCTTATTTTATTTTGTATAGGAAACAGCTTGCGAAAGTGGATAACATCTATATGCTAGAGCTTGTCACTTTTGCCACTTGTCACGTGGGTGGCACTAAAAACAAGCTTCGTTACATATTTTCTCCATTGTAGTATAGTACAAACTATAATATAATTAAGTTGTATGTCATTATATACAAAAGGCATATAATAAATAATCTAAAAGATAATAAAATGCGGACACATTTATAATAAACTCATAATAAAATTGAGAAAGAGGTAGAAAATATGGATAGAATATTTGGAACAGATGGAGTACGAGGAATAGCAAATACGGAATTAACAGTTGAACTTGCATATAAATTAGGAAGATCAGGGGCGTTTTTACTAACAAAAGGAGCTCATAAGCCTAAAATTATAGTGGGAATGGATACAAGAATTTCAGGAGACATGTTAGAATCGGCATTAGTAGCAGGGATTTTGTCTGTAGGAGCTGAGGCTATATGTCTTGGAGTTGTGCCAACACCAGCAGTAGCATATTTGACTAGAAAATATGGAGCAGATGCAGGCGTAGTCATCTCAGCTTCGCATAATCCAGTAGAATATAATGGAATAAAGTTTTTCAATAGTCAAGGTTTCAAGTTATCAGATGAATTAGAGGATACAATACAAGCAGTTATAGAAAGTGATTTTGAAGGAGTACCATCCCCAATAGCAGGAGATTTAGGTAAAAAAACAGTTAAACACAATGCTATAGAAGATTATATAGAGTTTGCTAAATCTACTATTTCAGGAGACTTAAAAGGACTTAAAATAGCCTTGGATTGTGCTAATGGAGCTTCGTATATTACCTCAGTAAAAGCTACAAGGGACCTAGGAGCAGAGGTTTTAGTCATTAACAATGACCCAGATGGAATAAATATAAATAAAGACTGTGGATCTACACATCCTGAGCACTTAATGGCATTTGTTAAGGAAAATCATTGCGATTTAGGACTAGCTTTTGATGGTGATGCAGATAGATGTTTAGCAGTAGATGAAAAAGGAAACCTTATAAATGGAGACTTTATGATTGCAATTTGTGCTAAACATTTAAAAGACATGGGAAAACTGACTAAAGACACTGTTGTAGTAACTGTAATGAGCAATTTAGGTCTTGATATTGCCATGAAGGAAGAAAACATAGCTACTGTTAAGACAAAGGTTGGAGATAGATACGTGCTTGAGAAGATGCAAGAGGAAGGATATAGCCTAGGTGGAGAACAATCAGGCCATGTTATTTTCTTGGATTTTAACACTACGGGTGATGGGCTTGTGTCAGGACTTCAACTTGCCACTGTAATCAAAGAATCAGGAAAACCACTATCAGAGCTTGCAGCTATGATGACGGAGCTTCCACAAATATTAGTTAATGCAACAGTACCAAATAGTAAAAAAGATATTCATGAAACTGATAGTGAAATAGTAGAAGAAATTAAAAAGATAGAAGAAAGATTAAATGGATGTGGTAGAGTACTTATTAGGCCTTCAGGTACAGAGCCTTTAGTGAGGGTAATGCTAGAAGGTAAGGTGCAAAGCGAGTTAGAGGAAATGGCACAGGATCTTGCAAAGCTAATTGAAGAAAAAGCAAAATAGAAATGAATTTAAGAATATTTAAATCAATAAATAACGCAGAGAACTTCCAATTGGAAATTCCCTGCGTTATTTTTTATTTTATAGGAAACAGCTTGTGCAAATGAATATGGATAATATCTATACGCTATAGGTTGTCACTTTTGCCACTTGCCACGTGGATGGCACAATTCAGAATACTCAGTTATGTCACTAAGCTTAAGTGACATAATGCAAGTATCTTTGTGTTGTAGCACAAGATATGTAAACGTATAATTGCATTAAAGAATAGTATTTAACAATTTAAAGGGGGAGAAATAATGGAAGTCAAAACACAAACAGAATTGAAGCCACAATCAGGTTTTAAGGAAAAGATTCAGGTATTTGGACGTTTTCTAAGTGGTATGGTAATGCCAAACATTGGAGCATTTATTGCATGGGGATTAATTACAGCATTGTTCATTCCAACAGGATGGAGACCAAATGAGAATCTTGCTAAATTGGTAGGACCAATGATTACCTACTTATTACCATTATTAATTGGATATACAGGAGGTAAAACTGTAGGAGGAACTAGAGGTGGAGTACTAGGAGCAATAGCTACCATGGGTGTAATTGTAGGAGCTGATATACCTATGTTTATCGGTGCTATGATAATGGGACCACTAGGTGGTTATGTTATAAAGAAGTTTGACAAGTCAATTGAGGGAAAAATACCTGCAGGTTTTGAGATGCTAGTAAATAATTTCTCAGCTGGAATTATTGGTATGGTACTAGCACTACTTGCATTCCTTGGAATAGGACCAGCAGTACTTGCTCTTAACAATGTAATAAAAACTGCAGTTGAGGCAATAGTAAATGCAGGATTATTACCATTAACATCAGTGTTTATTGAACCGGGTAAAATATTATTTTTAAATAATGCTATAAATCATGGAGTACTAGGACCTATAGGTATACAAGAAGCAAAAGAAGCAGGAAAATCAATTATGTTCTTACTTGAATCAAATCCAGGTCCAGGACTAGGTATACTTTTAGCATACTGGGCATTCGCTAAGGGAATGGCAAAAGAATCTGCCCCAGGAGCTGTAATCATTCACTTTTTAGGCGGAATACATGAAATATATTTCCCATACATTTTAATGAAACCAGTACTATTACTGGCAGTAATTGGTGGAGGAGCAAGTGGAGTATTTACATTTAATTTATTCCATGCAGGCCTTGTAGCAACACCATCTCCAGGAAGTATATTTGCATTAATAGCTATGACTCCAAAAGGAGGACTGCTCGCTGTTCTTGCAGGAGTAATTGTGTCTACAGTAGTATCTTTCTTAATAGCAGCTTTCTTCATTAAAGGGTCTAAGGATTCAGAGGATATGGATTTAGAAAGTGCAAAGATGGCAGTGAAGGATTTAAAAGGGAGTAAAAGATCTGATTCAGAAGTGAAAATAGTTAATAAAACATCCGTAAATAAAATTGTATTTGCTTGTGATGCCGGTATGGGATCAAGTGCCATGGGCGCATCTACTTTGAGAAATAAACTTAAAAGAGCAGGGTTAAATATAGTAGTGGTAAATGCTGCCATAGGAGATATACCTAAAGATGCAGATATAGTTATAAGTCATGAAAGTTTAACGCAAAGAGCCAGAGCTAATGCACCAAGAGCAGAACATATATCTATTACTAACTTTGTAAATGATGTTAAGTATGATCAACTGGTAGAAAGATTAAAATAATATATTAACATTAAAATCAGTGAGAAAAATCTATAGAGAGATGTTTCTCGCTGATTTTTTAAAACTATAATAAATTATGTCACTAATGGATAATGACAAACTCGATTATCTTTAGCTTGAACACAAGGATTTCAGAGCATATAATTAAATTATAGAATTTTCAGTATTTAATAATGTCATTAATAACTATGCAAGGAGGTGGACTATGAGCCATATGGTAATAACATCACGTATAAAGGAAATACTTAAGCTCTTAATTGTAGCTGACTTTTCAAATATTATTACTGTAAATAATATAGCAGAAAAATTAAACGTAAGTTCAAGAACAATTTTAAGAGAGATGCCTCAAGTAGAAAAATGGTTAAAGCATAACAAGTTTAAATTTATAAAGAAACCTGGAGTAGGGCTTTTGCTTGATGAGAACCTAGAAGGTAAAAATAGACTACAGCAATTATTGGATGGATATTATGTAGAAAAGCATTATAAACCAGAAGAAAGACAATATTTGATAATAAGTGAACTTTTACAGATGAAAGAACCTTTAAAATTGTATTATTTTACATCCATATTTGGAGTTACTGAAGGTACATTAAGTAGTGATTTGGATAAAGTGCAGCAGTGGTTTAAAAACCATAATTTAAAACTCATTAGGAAACCAGGTCTTGGAGTCTATGTCGATGGCAAAGAAAAGGATTTTCGTAAGGCTTTGATAAGTTTATTATACGAAAACCTAGATGAAAATCAATTATTACAAATTATAAAGGACAATGTGGGTGGCAGTGAGTTTACAAAGGGAAGAATTGAAATCAATACTAGAAACAGACTGTTAAATTTGATAGATAAAAGTGCCATTAAAAAACTTGAAGATTCAGTATATAAAGTGGAAGAGAAGATGAAGCTAAAGCTTGCTGACAGTGCATATGTGGGTTTAATAGTTCACTTAGCAATTGCCCTTCAACGTATAAAAAATAATGAAAGAATAACCATAGATCCATTATTTTTATCGGAACTAAAAAACACCACTGAGTATAGCATAGCTGAAGATTTGGCCAATGATATTTCAAATGATTTTGTTTTGGAGATACCTGAGGATGAGATAGGGTATATAACAATGCACTTGAAAGGCTCCAAAATGCAAGCAAACACTAAATCAGAAGAAGAATATATGATAGGAAAGTACGAACTCATTAAAATAGGTAAAAAAATGATTGCCATTGCAGAAAATGAAACAGGATTCCCATTATTACAAAACAAGAATCTATTGATGGGACTGGTAAATCATTTAGAACCAGTGATTAGCCGTTTAAAAATGAATTTAGATATTAGAAATCCTTTACTATCTAAAATCAAGGAGACTTACCCAGAAGTTTATGAAACCAGTATAAAAAGTTGCAAGGTTTTAGAAGATTTATTAGGGGTTAATATACCTGAATCAGAGGTGGGATATATTGCCATGCATATAGGTGCTGCAATGGAGAATGAATCTAAAATAGAAGGACGGATTTACAGAGTTGCTGTTGCTTGTGCAAGTGGTATAGGCACATCAAGATTGTTGGCAACAAGACTTCAAAAGGAGTTTAAAAATATTCAAGTTATAGATGTAATTTCAACTATTAATATTAAGGATACTTGGCTAAAGGAAAAAGGAATAGAAATGATTATATCTACGGTTGCTATTAACAGTCCTGTAAAAACTGTAATTGTAAATCCTTTATTATTAGAAGAAGATAGAAAAAAAATTCAGAGGAACTTAAGCGAAATAGAAGGAAACATCGATGCTAAGGTTATAAAAATAAATAGACATGGTAATTTTAAGGATAATATTTTGACTCTTATGGAGTATGGTGAGGCCTCTATAGAAATTACAAATAATTTTTATTTTCATGAGGATGACAGTATAGATAATAAACTTCAGCTAATAGAGAAGGTAAGTGAAGTTTTTACTAGTAATGAGTCAGAGAAAAAGAGTCTTAGGGATAAATTAATAGATAGAGAAAGTTTAGGTAGTACAGTTTTATATGGTGAGGGTATTATTTTGCTACATTGTCGTAGTGAAGTAATAACGGAAGTAAAAATAGGAGTAATTCGACTGAAAAAGAAAATTTCTTCACAAGAGGAATATGGAGAAGATATAGATATAGCTCTAATAATGCTAGTGCCTCTAGATGCTAAGGAAACTTATATTGAAGTAATTAGTGAAATTAGCAGAGCGCTAATAGAAGTACCAGAATTTATTTTGTCCTTAAAGGAAGGGTCTAAGGACCAAGTATATTCACAAATAAATAGAATACTTGGAGATTTTTATTATAAAATGAGTAAATTATTTCAGGAGGCGGATAGCAATGGAAGCTAAAACACAAACAGAATTAAAACCACAATCAGGTTTTAGGGAAAAGGTCCAGGTATTTGGACGTTTTCTAAGTGGTATGGTAATGCCTAATATTGGAGCATTCATTGCATGGGGATTAATTACAGCATTGTTCATTCCAACAGGATGGAGACCAAATGAGAATCTTGCCAAATTGGTAGGGCCAATGATTACGTACTTATTGCCACTTCTAATAAGTTATACTGGAGGAAAAATCGTAGGTGGCACAAGAGGTGGGGTAATTGGGGCAATAGCTGCAATGGGTGTAATTGTAGGAGCAGATATACCTATGTTTATCGGTGCTATGATAATGGGACCACTTGGCGGATATGTTATAAAGAAGTTTGATAAGTCTATTGAAGGAAAAATACCTGCAGGTTTTGAGATGCTAGTAAACAATTTCTCAGCTGGAATTATTGGTATGGCATTATCACTGCTTGCTTTATTAGCAATAGGACCTGTAGTTCTAGCACTTAACAATATATTGAAAACGGGAGTAGAAGCAATAGTAAATGCAGGGTTGCTACCATTAACATCTGTATTTATTGAACCAGGCAAAATACTATTTTTAAATAATGCAATAAATCATGGAGTACTTGGACCAATAGGTATACAAGAAGCAAAGGAATTTGGAAAATCGATATTCTTCTTGCTTGAAGCAAATCCAGGTCCGGGCCTTGGCATACTTTTAGCATACTGGATGTTTGCAAAAGATATGGTGAAAGAATCTGCCCCAGGAGCAATAATCATTCACTTCTTAGGTGGAATACATGAAATATACTTCCCATATGTTTTAATGAAGCCGCTACTATTACTGGCAGTAATTGGTGGAGGAGCAAGTGGAGTATTCACATTTAATTTATTCCATGCAGGCCTTGTAGCAACACCATCCCCAGGAAGTATATTTGCATTAATAGCTATGACTCCTAAAGGAGGACTGCTCGCTGTTCTTGCAGGGGTAATTGTATCTACAGTGGTATCTTTCTTAATAGCATCATTCTTCATTAAGGGGTCTAAAGATTCAGAAGATATAGATTTAGAAAGTGCGAAGGTGGCAGTGAAGGATTTAAAAGGAAGTAAGAAATCTGATTCAGAAGTGAAAATAGCTAATAAAACATCAGTAAGTAAAATTGTATTTGCTTGTGATGCCGGTATGGGATCAAGCGCTATGGGCGCATCTACTTTGAGAAATAAACTTATCAAAGCAGGGTTTAATATAGAAGTGGTAAATTGTGCGGTAGATAATATTCCAAAGGATGCCCAGGTTGTTATCACTCATGAAAGTTTAGCAGGTAGAGCGAAGGCATCTGCACCAAAAGCGCACTATATACCAGTAAAAGATTTTCTTAAAAATGATGCTTTCGAAAAGCTTTTGTTCATACTAGCAGAACCTACCACAGAGTTTAATGATATGAAAAGCGAGTTATCCCAAAGTAGTGCAGTGTTAAGAAAAGAAAATATTAAGACTCATTTAGAAAGTATAGATAAATATGATGCAATAAGAATGGCTGGACGTCTTTTGGTAGATGGCGGCTATGTCAAAGAAGAATATATCGAAGCTATGGTTGAAAGAGAAAAGGAACTTACAACCTACATCGGACAAGGCATTGCAATTCCTCATGGAGTTGGAGCTGCAAAGAAAAATATAATTAAATCTGGAATGGTGGTGCTTCAGTATCCAGAAGGAGTATCATTTAACGGTGAACTGGCATACATTTTAGTAGGAATTGCTGGAGTGGGAAATGATCATTTGGGTATCTTAGCTAATTTGGCAACGGTTATTGAAGAGGCAGACGAAGACATGCTAAATAAATTAAGAAATACTGGTGAAGTAGAATTTATATACAGCACTTTTATGAAAGAATAAAAGTAGCAAAAAGAGGTGTAGTATGATTATAACTGTTACATTAAACCCAGCTATAGATAAAACATTAGAGGTGGATAACTGTACCATAGGTAGTATTAATAGAGTTTCTTCCATAAAGATAGATGCTGGGGGAAAAGGTATTAATGTTTCAAAAGTAATAAAGAACTTAAAGGGAGAAAGTATTGCACTAGGAGCTCTAGCGGGTAGCACTGGCGAGTTTATTAAAAACTACTTAGATACTGAGAAGATTAAAAATGATTTTATATTCTCCCAGGGAGAGACCCGTACTAATGTAAAAATAGTTGATAAGGTTAAAAATACAAATACTGATATTAACGAGCCTGGTAATAAAGTTTCAGGGGAAGATATTGAAAGAATCAGAGAAAAAGTATTTAAAGATATTGAGCAAGAAGACATATTGGTATTATCAGGTAGCGTACCGCAGGGAGTGGGAAAGAATATTTATGAAATGTGGATAAAGGACGCTAAGAAGTTAGGTGTGAAAACTATTTTAGATGCTGACGGAGAGCTATTAAAGCAAGGGATTTTATCAGGACCTTACTTAATTAAACCAAATATACATGAACTAGAGATGCTATTTGATGTGAAAATCAATGGAATTGGAGAAGTTATAAGTTATTGCAAAAAAATATTTAATTATGGTGTTAATATAATTGCAGTATCACTAGGTTCAGAGGGAGCATTATTTATGAATGGCGAAAAAACAATTTATGCTCATGGTTTAAAGGTGGAGGTAAAAAGTACAGTAGGAGCAGGAGATTCCATGGTGGCAGCCCTAGCTTTTGCGCTAGATAAAGGCTATTCCTTTGAAAGATCTGTGACTTTGTCAGTTGCTGCAGCAACAGCTGGGGTTATGACAGAAGGTACTACTGCAGGAGATCTTTCCAATATATTAAGTATTGAAAAACAAGTAGTGTATGAATATCTATAAAGTTCACAAATGTAATATAAATGTGGAAAGGTGGAATTAATGTGAAAACTAAAGCAGTAAGATTATATGATAAAAACCTATTAAAAATGGAAGAGTTCGAGCTTCCTGAAATAAAAGAAGATGAAATACTGGTTAAGGTAATAACGGATAGTATTTGTATGTCTACTTACAAGGCAGCAATACTAGGCACAGAACATAAGAGAGTTCCAAAGGATATTGATGTTAATCCAATTATTGTTGGCCATGAGTTTTCAGGTGAAATAGTGCAAGTAGGATCTAAGTGGAGCAATGAATTTCAAAAGGGTAAAAAATTTGCGATACAACCTGCTTTAAATTATAAAGGAAGTATGGCCTCACCTGGTTACTCCTATAAATACTTTGGAGGAGCTGCAACTTATACAATAATCCCACAGGAAGTTATGGAGCTTGGATGCCTTCTTAATTATGAAGGGGAATCCTTTTATGAAGCTTCACTATCTGAACCAATGTCTTGTATAATTGGTGCTTTTCATGCCTCGTATCATACAGTTGTAGGTAAATATGAGCATAATATGGGAATAGTTGAAGGTGGTAAAATGGCTCTACTTGCAGGAGCAGGACCTATGGGGCTAGGGGCTATTGATTATGCCTTGCACTGTGATAGAAGACCAGGTATGCTTGTTGTAACTGATGTTGATGATAAAAAATTACAACGTGCTGCAGCAATATTCACAAAAGAGGAAGCGAAAAAATGCGGAGTTGAACTTATCTTTGTAAATACAAAGAACTTAGAAAATGCAACTGAGTATTTAAAAGACTTGAGCGGAGGCACTGGATTTGATGATGTGTTTGTTTATGCCCCAGTAAAACCTGTAGTGCAGCAAGGAGACCGTATACTTGGGCGAGATGGTTGCTTGAATTTCTTTGCAGGTCCTATAGATAATAATTTCTCAGCAGAGCTTAATTTCTATGACGTGCATTATGCTTCTACTCATATTGTAGGAACAAGTGGAGGAAACACAAATGATATGATTGAATCATTACAAATGTCTGCAAAAGGAATAATAAATCCAGCAGTTATGGTTACTCACATAGGAGGCCTTAACAGTGTTGCGGAAGCTACCTTAAATCTTCCGAGCATACCAGGAGGTAAAAAATTAATTTATACAAATATTGAAATGGAATTAACAGCTATTGAAGATTTTGAGGAAAAAGGAAAGACTAACCCTTTGTTTGCAGAGCTTGCTATAATAGTAAATGATAATAATGGATTATGGTGTACAAAAGCAGAAAAATTCTTATTAGAAAATTTAAAATAATAATAGAGGAGCGTTAATTATGATAGAAAAGAACTTAACAATAACCAATGAAATGGGTATGCACGCAAGACCAGCTTCCCAATTTGTTGCATTAATTAATGGATTTAAAAGTGATATACAAATTATTAAAGGAACTAGAACAGCCAATGCCAAAAGTATAATTAATGTTTTGTCACTGGCATTAGTTCAAGGGGCCGAGATAATTGTAAGAACTAATGGAATGGATGAAGTAGAAGCTATGAATACCATTGAGAATTTTATAGTAGCCTTAAAAGATTAAAATATGATTTTTTCTGGAGGTATTATTATGAAAAATGGAATTGCAGCATCAAAGGGATATGCTATAGGTCAGGTTGTGGTGAAGGATCATATAGAAGACTTAGTGATAGAAAGGCATGTAGAGGATGCCCAAGGAGAAAAAGAAAGATTTCACAAAGCTGTTGAAGAGTCTAAAATTCAGATAATAGCAATCAAAGCTAAAAGTGAAAAGGAACTAGGAGCAGATAAAGTAGAAGTATTTGATAGTCACATAATGATTTTAGAGGACCCTGAATTAATAAAAGGTGTAGAAGAATTAATAGAAAATAACAAGGTTAACTGTGAAAAAGCTCTTGAGGATGTGGCTAAAGGTTATATTGCCATATTTGAAAGTATGGATGATGAATATATGAGAGAAAGAGCTGCAGACATTAAGGATGTTGTAGGACGGTTACATGTAAATTTATTAGGAAAAAAACACTCAGATGAACAAATCCTTGGAGAAAATACAATAGTAGTAGCACACGACTTAACTCCATCTGATACAGCACAGCTAGATAGAAGTAAGGTAATAGCATTCTTAACGGATATAGGTGGAAGAACTTCACATAGTGCAATTATGGCAAGAACATTAGAGATACCTGCTGTAGTTGGATTAAAAGATATAACTACAGTTGTAAAAGAAGGGGATATGGTAATTGTAGATGGAAATGAAGGTACAGTTATAATAAATCCAAGTAGCGAAGAATTAAAAAAATATAAAGAAATAAAAGAAACATTTGAAAAAGAAAGAGAGACCTTAAAAGCACTCAAAGATATTAAGATTGTTACCAGTGAAGGAAAGCACATTGAAGTGGCAGGAAATATTGGCGCTCCAGAGGATGTAAATAAAGTAATTGAAAATGGAGGAGAAGGCATAGGCTTGTTTAGAACAGAGTTTTTATACATGGATAGAGAAGATATGCCCTCAGAAGAAGAGCAATATAAGGCCTATAAATATGTGCTTAAAAACATGGGAAATAAACCTGTAGTGATAAGAACCTTGGATATTGGTGGAGATAAGAAATTATCATATTTAGAAATGCCAGAAGAAATGAATCCTTTTCTTGGTTATAGAGCTATCAGAATTTGTTTGGATAGAAAAGATATATTCAAACCTCAGCTTAGGGCATTATTAAGAGCCTCTGCTTACGGAAATTTAAAAATAATGTTTCCTATGATATCCAGCTTAAATGAAATTGTGGAAGCTAAAGCATTACTAAAGCAGTGCAAGGATGAACTCATAAAAGAAGGATTTGTAGTAAAAAGTGAAATAGAAGTTGGCATAATGATAGAAATACCTGCAGCAGCATTAATGGCTGAGGAACTTGCCCAGCATGTAGATTTCTTGTCCATAGGCACAAATGACTTGATTCAATATACCCTAGCAGCAGATAGAATGAATGAAAAGGTGTCATATTTGTATAATCCAGGTCACCCAGCTGTGCTAAAGCTTATAAAGATGACAATAGAGGGAGCACATAAGGCAGGTAAGTGGTGTGGCATGTGTGGTGAAATGGCAGGAGATGAAGCTTATATTGAAGTCCTTTTAGAGTATGGGTTAGATGAGTTTTCAATGAGCGCATCTTCAATTTTAAATGCCAAAAAAGTTATGCTTAACATCATTTAAAGACAAAATTTATACTTCTTAAAAATATTAAATGTAGAATGCATAATATTAGCTATTTATGCATTTTACGTTTCTTATTAAAAAAATGTATTAACTTTTTTTAATACATTTGCATATATCATTATGACTAAGTTGTTAAATATTCCAAGAAGGCGACATAGTCATTGACATTGCACTACGTTAAAAATATAATAAGTTGTGCAAAAGAATATAAATATATCATGGGAGGGATGTTAAATAAGTGAGTTTTAAATATTAAATTTAAAAACAAAAGCGCCAGGACTTAAGTTATTAACCATTATAAGCAGTACTAGGGTAAATAATATTGCTAATTAATGATTAAAGTAACTTCAGTTGACGAGGATGGGGAGTATCGAATCTTCGGCGGATGCCCCGCGGTATCGCACTACCGTTAACGGTTGATAAAAGCGAAAAGTGATTTTCGTAACAAAATCAATCTGGTGTTAAAACCTTTAAAAATAGGCTTAATTGTGTTGCTTAAAAATTTAAAATTAGAGAGGAAGATGAATATGTGCGGAATAGTAGGATACTTTGGAAATAAAGAGGCTTCACCAATTATGGTGGCAGGTCTTAGTAAATTAGAATATAGAGGATATGATTCAGCAGGGATCGCAGTTATAGATGATGGAATGTTAAGAGTAACTAAATGTAAGGGGAGACTTGCAAATTTAGAAGCTCAATTATTAGAAAATCCGGTTAAAGGAAAAGTAGGGATTGGCCATACTAGATGGGCTACTCACGGTAAGCCATCAGATGAAAATTCACACCCACACACTAATGAAAAGGAGACTATTAGTGTAGTTCATAATGGTATTATAGAAAATTATATTCATTTGAGAGAATGGTTAATGTCAAAGGGATATAAGTTCACATCTGAAACTGATACAGAAGTAATACCACACCTTGTAGATTATTACTACAAGGGAGATATAGTTGAAGCAGTAATGAAGGCTATTACTAAAATGGAAGGAAGTTATGCCATTGCGGTAATAACAAGCCATGAACCAGATAAATTAGTAGCTGTAAGAAAAGATAGTCCATTAATAGTAGGACTTGGAGATGGTGAATACTTTATAGCTTCCGATATACCAGCAGTATTAAATCATACAAGAGAGGTATATTTATTAGAGGATAAAGAATTCGTTGTGATTTCTAATGAGGGAATAAAACTTCTTGATACAGAAGGTGAGATTATAAATAAAGAAGTCTTCCATGTGACTTGGGATGCAGAAGCTGCTGAAAAGGGCGGATATGAGCACTTTATGATAAAAGAAATTCATGAACAGCCAAAAGCAATCAGAGATACAATGACTTCAAGAATAGCATTAGGAAAGCCAATTACACTTGATGATATATCTATAACTACAGAGCAAATTAAGAATTTAAATAAAATATATATAGTAGCTTGCGGAACTGCATATCATGCAGGGGTTGTAGGCAAATATGTTATAGAAAAACTTGCAAGAATACCAGTAGAGCTAGATATAGCCTCTGAATTTAAATATAGAGATCCAATAATGGATGAAAACACATTAATGATAGTTATTAGCCAATCAGGAGAAACAGCAGACACTATGTCAGCTTTAAGACTTGCAAAGTCAAAAGGTGCAAGAGTTATAGCAGTAACAAATGTAGTAGGTAGCGCGGCATCAAGAGAAGCAGATGACGTTTTATACACTTGGGCAGGACCTGAAATAGCAGTTGCATCTACTAAAGCATATGTAACTCAGCTCATAGCAATGTATATAATAGCATTATTCTTTGCGCAAAATAAAGAAACATTAAGTGTGGACGCAATAGAAGAAATTAAAGCAGCGATGTTACAGCTTCCAGAAAAAGCAGAACAAGTGCTTACAAACAAGGAAACAGTTCAAAAGTTTACAGCTAAAACTTACATGCACAAAGACATGTTCTTCATAGGACGTGGACTTGACTATGCAGTTGCAATGGAAGGCTCATTAAAACTTAAAGAAATATCTTATATTCATTCTGATGCCTATGCAGCAGGAGAGTTAAAACATGGTCCTATAGCACTTATGGAAGAAGGGACTATAGTTATAGCATTAGCTACTCAAGAAGAACTATTTGACAAGACAGTAAGTAATATAAAAGAAATAGCTACTAGAGGAGCAAAAGTATTTGCCTTTGCACCAGAAGGTCACACTGAAATTGAAAAATCAGTTCACTCCGTAACTTATATACCAAAGGTTATGGATATACTATCACCAGTGATTTCAGTAATTCCACTGCAATTATTATCTTACTACATGGCAATTCAAAAGGGTTGCGATGTAGATAAGCCAAGAAATCTTGCAAAATCAGTAACTGTGGAATAAGGGCAGAGATAGTGCCACGCACGTTGTTGAAAGATAATAAAGTTGTACACTGAATAAAAAAGGTGTACAGTGAATAAAAAAGTTGTATATTTTCATGCACTTTGAGTAATACTAGAAAAGTATTATTTGAAGTGCATTTTTTTAGGTTACAGATTTATTTTTTTCTTAAAATATAAAAATAATAGTAGAAGGTGTGAAAATTGAGTAAACGTAGATTAAGTTGGAGTGAGGAGAAAATTAAAAAATACATTAAAGAAGGTCGTGGCAATGGTACAGGAAAGGATTATAGACCTTGGACCAAAGTTCAGGATTTTCCATCCTTAGGTCGATGTTCTAGAGTGGCTGGTTGGAAGACTGATAGAGTCCATGAATTTATGTCCAATAACGAAACTAGATTTTTTTATCTTCTAGAATGGGCTGATGCCGTAACGGATATTAGGGAGCAATTTCCTTTAATTCATTTTAATGAAACGGTAGCTATTGCTGAAGAAATGGGCGTAAAACATCCTACGGATATGGAAAGTGGAGTTCCTTATGTAATGACCACGGATTTTATGATTACAATGAATATTTGTGGAAAAGAAAAGCAAATTGTTAGAACTGTAAAAATGGCAGCTGACTTAGATAAAAGGAGAGTAATTGATGTACACAAACAACAAACCTTGTCCCCAAATATTAAAGTCTGTCCACAAACATTAAAGTCTGTCCCAATAAATGAAGGAAATGCGGATCACCACCACGCACTCCTTCATTT
>NZ_JAIZZN010000046.1 GCF_020443565.1 Clostridium sp. CS001 | reverse complement strand
GAAAAATATTTATGATTAGGTAAATCTTATTGAACCGCCAAGTACCGAACGGTATGCTTGGTGGTGTGAGAGGTCGCTGAATAAATTAATTATTCAGCTCCTACTCGATTTGAAAAAGATTATATGATGAAATGATTTCATGAACTTGTCGATTAATATTGCATCGCTTCATGTGATATATACGGCATTAAATGGCTATTTCGAGATTATTGTAGATTAAATAAGTAGATATTTTATTTAGAGGAGGAGAAAAAATGAAAGTTATTAATTCATCGAAAAAAAATTCGATAATATGCTATTCTGTTTCTGCATTAATATTTTTGGCAATTGGTCTTATGGGGATATATCTTTCCCCAGGTGATGAAATGGGCTATGTTATGCTTAACTTTTACATTATAATGCCTTTAACTTCATTAATCAGTTCTTTTATTCTTAGTATAAAAAAAGACTATCTGTTTTGGAGTTATCCTATATTTGTTGGCATTTTAGGCATAATAGTTCCCTTTACAGTATTTAGGACATTTGCTACGATGGATTTATTTTTTGCTCTTTTCCCTGCGGTGATCGGACTTATAATTGGATTGATGGTAAGAGCTACAATAGCTAATAAACACTGATGAGATAACTGTTATATTTAAAGGATTCAGCTTTATCGGCGCTTTTGTAAAAAGATAAATGAGGTGTAGTTGAGAAACCTTCGTACTTGCTACTATTTGAATATTAAGTATATAATTACATTAATGCAAATAAAAAGTGGAGGCTGTCATGAAGTTTAATAAAAAGATACTTATAATAATTACAATTGTGACCTTAATGGGTAGTATATATCTAATTCATAATTTTACTAAGGTAGTAAAACATACGGAGCAAACTAATACAGAGATATTAAATGAAACAAAAAAACTTGAAAGTATTAGTGGAGGAGAGCTTTTAACCCCTCAACAGTTAGGTGAATTTGCTACTTATGGTAGTTCAAAAGTAAAAACATCATTTTATAAACCAGTACCTATTTATGCTGCAAAGGATTATTTAAAAGATATTTTTAGTACAATAAATTTTAATATAGCTGATAATTTACCGTTTAAAGTAGGTAAGGAAGAGGCATATATAGTGCAAGTGAGAGTTAATAGTACCAATGAAATAAAGAGCCAAGTTCATTTTGTGTATTTAAAAGATAAAGGACCTTTGAGAAGTTATAAGGATGAATTCGTAGTGATATCCGTATATGAAATGGATGCTTCAAGAATAAATGATATGTTTGATGTATTAAAGAAGGTGGATAAAGATGCTTTTGGAAATAAGGTGGTATTATTAGAAAAGGATGGTCTTACCTTTGTAGATACAAAAATTACGACAAATGAGGCATTTGTCTATAATTATTACCAGTACAACGATGTAGATAAGAAATTAATTTCTAATGCTAATGCGGCTAATAAAATCATTACGCAGAAAAATGGATTAGTTTATGATGTTGGATATTACTTAAGTGACTCAACAAAAGAAAAAGAAGACAAAGTATTGTATTCATTAATTAATTTCATAAATCCTAAGTAGAGGGTGTAAGACTTAAATAATGCTAGTGAAGAAATTATAGAGTTATATGAAAAAATAAAGGAGAAATTAATTGTGTGAATACTATATTAAAAATACTGCATAATAGATATAGGTGATAAAAAATGAAAACTAAAATAATTACATTATGTCTAATTAGTTTATTAACTGTACATGATAATTTTGTGGCATCAGCTGTACAGGTATCACAGAACAATAAAAACATCTGTATTGCCAATACCTCTAAGCCGAGTTATAAGCTAGTGGCATCTTTACTAGATAAAAATATAAAGTTATTTGCACTAAGTTCATTAAATAATGATATCTATGATGAGTTTTTACTTGATGTAAATGGAAAAACAAGAGGCTTTCACTGGCAGAATGTAACTGCAATACCCTTTGCGCCACAGCTTAACCTAAGTGACTTAAACAATGACAATGGTGATGAACTAAGTATAATACTCACTACAGGAACCGGTTCTGATCTTCACCTGGAAGATATTCATATACTTGACCCAATAACTCTTAATGAGTACCCTATAACAGACCATTTAGCACTTATTAATGAGCAAGTTAATTCACAAATTACTAAGAATGATAAAAACGTCTTAATCCGGATAAAATTAAAAGGCAATGAATATCTTATAACAAAGAATATATCAGATGCAGGCTACTGGTTTGATAATGTATATTTTGGTAATAGTATACATTGGAGAATTACTAATAATAAGATATATGCTGATGTGGACGCGCAAGTATCGCCATCAGGCTTTGTAGGTACTGTAACTATAGAGTATAAATATGAAAATGCCAAATTTATATTATCAAATATATCTTTTGATGAAGCAGAGCAGATGTAGGTTCAAGGATTTAGAAGAAAATTGCATCAGTTAATGGTGATTTAACTGGCAAGAAAGATGCTAAAACAGTTTATACTGATAGTAATGTTGTTGAAGTAGCATAGTAAAAAGCTTCCACTAAGAATAACTTGGCGGAAGCTTTTTTTAGTTAAATTGGTATAAAGCAATGTGGTTTTTGTCTGAAATGTGGCACATCACACATTACACTTTAGGATAACAATCTATCCCAAGTCTTTTCTCCTACAGATCCATCAGCAGTTAAACTATTGCTGCTTTGATATTCTTTAACAAGGGTTAAGGTTTCCTTTCCATAAATGCCATCAATAGTAGCTTTAAATCTATATTGAAGGTACCGTATAGCTATCTTATTTCCACTACTATTAATACTGCAAATAGGCTTTTTCATAATGCTTTCTATTGCATTTGAGGTTTCAGGACCACACAAGCCATCAGCAGTAATACCTACTATGTTTTGAAATTTTTTAATTGCACTTATGGTTAGTGGACCACTAGACCCATCCACCACTAAACCATTATTATTTGCATCTCTTATTTTCATAAGATTTAAGCAGCTCTGGAGGTATTTGATATTTTCTAAGTTATTACTTATGGGAGATTTGCCGTGAAACACAGGATCATAAAGGTAAAGTTTATTTTCTTCAATTATGGATATAAGCTTTTGCGGGTATTCATAATCAGTGCAATATCCGCAGCTATAAAGGTTCTGGCAGGCATCCTTGTAATCTTTAGAGTTTATTACATCTTTGTATCTATTTAAACTTAAAAGCTTTCCATGGTCGAGGATGCTATCATCTAAAGAGTCATATTTTCTAAATTTGCACACCATGGGGGTTTTAACTCCATTTATCCATTCGTGAGTATTAAGCTCCTGAAATTCATAGCCACAGCCTGTTGTCCACTTGATGCCAAAGATATTATTACCTTTAACATGTTGCATCCAGCCAGTTTCTAAAATGGCTTGGGCTATGGTTACTGAGGGAAGGATGTTGTATTTTTTGTAGGATAGCAATGCACCGGTGGTGAGGGTTTTTATTATTTGAGTTTTGTTCATAGGGGATTCCTCCTTTGGGGTTTTAACTTATATATATGGAGGAGTGGAGGGGTTTTGAGGATTTGGATGGGATTATCTTATTCTTGTAGCTTTTAGATATGAAGATTAAAACAAATTCGATTTACTAATAGGTATATATGCATACTCATTAAGAAATACTAAGGTTAAAATCCATAAAGACAATGTAAAGTTATTTCTGAAGGCCTTAATATTGGCACTTTAGAGATAATGAATAGTTGCAAGATTATGATTTAAGTAACGTAATTAATTAATAATAAGTAGGTGGGATAAAATGGATTTACAATACGTTCAAGGTAAACCTATGTTTACAAATACAAACAAAGTACCGAAGCAGTATCCTTATTTAGTAGAAGATATAGAAACAGATGTAATAATAGTAGGTGGAGGAGTTACAGGCAGTATTTTAGGATACTACTTTTCTAAACAAAATATTAACAGTGTAATTTTAGAAAAACACAGAATAGGTTATTGTAGTACAGGTGTCACCACTTCCTTGCTTCAGTATGAACTTGATGATAAAATCAATAATTTAATGGAAGCTACCACCATGAAAGATGTTATAAGATCTTATGAACTTGGTCTTAAAGCTTTAAGTGAGATAGATAGTTTTATAAATGAGAATGGGAATAACTGTGATTATAGAAAGAAAGACACATTATTATATACTTCTAAAAAATTAGAAATAGAGGAAATACATGAGGAATATAGACTCAGAAAAGAAAATGGATTTGATGTAGACTTCATAGATGAAAATAATAATCCTTTTAGTTTTGATGTAAAAGCAGGTGTTTATTCTAATAACGGTGGGGCCCAGTTTGATCCATACAAATACACCCACCAGCTACTAGAGGTTTGTTTAAGCAAAGGAATTAGAGTTTACGAGAATACAGAGGTAGTAAAAGTAAATTATGAAAATAGTGGAGTGCTAGTAGAAACTTCTTATGGATATAAAGTAAAGGGAAAAATAGTTATAGTAGCTACTGGATATAATACAGAGTTATTTAGTAAAAGAAATTTTGGAACTAAAACCACTACATTTAATATAGCTACAAAACCTATTTGTAACTTTTCAGGGTGGCACAATAGAGTACTTATTAGGGATAATACTGATCCATATAATTATTTGAGAACTACTGAGGATAACAGAATAATAATAGGTGGGGAAGATATAACTTTTGTGTCTGATATATTTAATGAAAAAGCTGCAGAGGAAAAATACTCTATATTAGAGCAACGGTTAAAATTTATGTTTAAAGATATGAAAGATATAGAAGTGGAATATAAATATTGTGGTGCCTTTGCATCAACTAAAGATAATTTAGGTTTCTTAGGACCAGATCCAGATAATAATAAGTTATGGTATTGTTTAGGTTATGGAGCTAACGGTATACTATTTGCAATACTAGGTGGGATGATGTTAAGTGATTTATATTTAGGCATACACAATGAAGATTTAAGGTTATTTAAAGTGGATAGATTCGATAATTAAAATGCTAAAGCCATTTATATTCACCACAAATATTAAAGTAGGAGATTTACAATGATTAATAGTGATTTAATTAATAATGTATATGAAATTAGTAATAAATACGATGTTATATTAAAGGGTAATATCAAAATTAGTGGGGATGTTAATTGCATATTATTTGCACATTATTGCAAGAGTACACTGTTTTATAAAGACTTTTTCAAGGTTGTTTCTGCTACTTTTAATGTTAATAAAGTTGCAAATAAAAACTTAAAGGAAATAAAAAAGCTTATAAAACTACATGGATATAAAAAAATATGGGTCAAAGGTGTATTTTCTATTTATGGAGATCTGCGACCTTTAGCTGTAGAAGCAGGATTTGGAAAATGGTCAGAAAATGGATTAATTTCAAATGAAAAATATGGATCTGATTTTTTAATTTCGGCAATATTTTATAAATGATAGCTAGAATAGAGTCATGAAAAGATAAAAGAATGCCAAGGTAGGCAATGAATATATCATTAAAGTAGCTAGTAAAACTAAGTATGTTTTATTAGCTATTTTAGTTCGTCTAGCATATGCTTTTATTTTCATTTGTTATAGTTTACTATGAAAAGTATAGAAAAGAAGGAATTTAAAGATTGTTATTGAATACTAGACAGGTGCGTATAGCTCAGGGAACTTCAGTTTAACGACATTGCAGCACCGCAGGTGATGATTTAATTTGTACCTCTATGGTATTATATAGGTAATATTCAAATAATACATAGATGAAATTGTGGGAAATTGGAGGAAATTTAGGTTGAAAAAATTAAACCATGATAAGATAACAAAACTTAAAGAGGAAGAATTAAATTCTGCTATTGAAAATTCCTTTGATGGTATTTTTATTACAGATGGAGAAGCCAATGTTTTAAAGATTAATAAAGCTTATGAAAAGATCACAGGATTTAAACGAGAAGATATGCTAGGAAAAAACATGAAAGAATTTGTTGAGAAGAAAATAATTTCTCAATCTGCTACTTTATTTGTGCTTAAGAGCAAGAAAACTGAAACTATTGTGCAGGAATTTCCCAGTGGAAAGAAAGTAATGTCATCGGGAAGTCCTATATTTAATGAAGAAGGAAAGATTGTAATGGTGGTAACGAATGTTAGAGATGTTACCCAGCTTTATGAATTAAAAGAGGAATTAGACAAGAATAAAAAACTTAATGAAAAATACTATACGGAGATTGAAGAACTACGAGCTCAATTTTTATATTTATCCGATATAATTGCAGCAGATGAGAATATGCTTAAGGTAATACAAATTACAAAACGAGTTGCAGCGGTGGATACTACTGTACTTATTTTGGGCGAAACTGGAGTTGGAAAAGAAGAAATTGCAAAATATATTTATAAAAACAGTTTTCGTAAAAAAGGTCAATTTATAAAAGTTAATTGTGGGTCCATTCCTCAAAATTTAATGGAGTCAGAATTATTTGGGTATGAAAAAGGTGCCTTTACTGGTGCAAATAAAGAAGGGAAAATAGGTCTTTTTGAATTAGCCTCAGGAGGAACGATTTTTTTAGATGAAGTGGGGGAGTTACCTTTAGATATGCAGGTAAAGCTCCTTAGAGTGCTTGAGGAAAGAGAAATCGAAAGAGTAGGAGGAGTAAAACCAATAAAAATAGATGTGCGAATTATTGCAGCCACAAATAGAGACTTGGAAGAAATGGTAAGAAATAAGCAGTATAGAGAAGATTTATACTATAGGTTAAATGTAGTACCTTTAACGATTCCACCCTTAAGAGATAGAAAACAAGATATACTACCCCTAATTACTTATTTTTTGGGGGAGTTAAATAATAAATTTAATACCAATAAAAGTTTTAGTACAACAGCACTTAATAGGTTATATGAATATAACTGGCCTGGGAATGTAAGGCAATTAAAAAACATTGTAGAGCGAGTTATGGTAATGAGTGAAAATAATAGAATAACCACAGTAGATTTACCAAAAGAAATATCGCAAAGTCCCGAGAATAGTTATCTCAATGATAATTGTGAAAGTAAAACTTTAAAAGAAGCTTTAGGAAATATAGAAGAAAAAATGATAAATGAGGCCTTTTTAAAGTATGGAAATGTAAGGGCGGCAGCTAAGTCTCTTGGAATTGACTCTTCTACATTTGTGAGAAAACGACAGAAATACAAAAGCCTTTCTTGAAAAATGATGCAAGAATGCAACTTGATGCATTCTTGCATCATTTTTTTAAAAGGTTATTTCATACATTGTCAAGGGTTTAACAATGTAAACTCAAATAAAAAGAAAAAGACTGTTGCGATTTTGCAACAGTCCTTTTTAGAAAATAATATATTCTACTTAAATACAGGGGTTTGAAAAGTTGGCACAGGTATTGCTATGTATAATATTGTGGTATATTATACATAATCAACAACTTATAAACAGGTAATGCTGCAACAAGTCAAAGGTAGGGAAGCTGTATGCATGACTTGACTATTTAATGTTAAATATTTAACGTTAAATATTTAACATCGGGGATTATAGACTTGATAAATGGAAAAAATTCATTCAATTTAATTAAGGGGGTATAAAAAATGAAATTTGACTTCATCGCTTTTTTAACCAATCCATACGTTCCCATGTTTTTAGCTACGGTTACAGGACTTATAATAGGTAATATTAAAATTGGAAAGTTTAGTTTAGGACAATCAGGGGGCCTATTTACAGGGATATTTTTGGGGTGGTTACTTTATTCTAAATACTGTGTTAAGTTTATGATAGACCCTAGTAATGCTAAAAAAGGTTTAATTGAAGGAGCACCTAAATATGCAGTTAATTATCTAAAAGATGGAGTTGTAAGTAATACACTTTTTACATTTACACTTATTCTTTTTATAGCAGCAGTTGGATTGCTTGCAGGAAAAGATATAGGCAAGGTTATTAAGAAATATGGAGCTAAATTTATTCTGCTTGGTGGGGTTATTACTGGTGCAGGTGCATTAGTTACCTATTTAGCTACACTTATATTTAGTGGACAAAACAATTTTGCTGTAGCTGGACTTTATACTGGAGCTTTAACAAGTTCACCAGGTCTTGCAGCAGCATTAGAAGCTACTGCTAAGTATGGTAAAGAAGCACAAGCACAAGTTGGACTTGGGCACGCTATTGGGTATGCACCAGGTGTTTTAGTAGTAATTATTGCTATGAATTTTTTTCCACTTATATTTAAAATGGATATAGAAAAAGAAAAAGAAAGATTTAGATCAGAAATGGCATCTTTTAATAGCAATGAAGCTGAAGATAAAAACCTTAAAGAAGTGGGTATGGATGTAGTTTCATTTCTTATGGTGTGCTTAGTTGGATATTTAGTTGGTTCAATAAATATTTACTTGCCAGTAGTTAAATGGTTTAGTTTAGGATCGACTGGAGGAGTACTTATAATGGCATTATGGTTTGGTCATATAGGTAAGGTGGGACCGCTAAATTTTAGAATGAACACTAAAGTGCTTTCTGCAATAAGAGATATATCACTTTCTCTGTTCCTTGCTATAGTAGGTTTGCAATATGGATATGAAACTGTAGCTGCACTTGGTGGAAGTGGTGCTATTATTGCAATAATATCTTTTGTAACAGGTCTAGTAGCATTAAGTGCTGGATTTGTAGTAGCAAGATATATATTTAAAATGAACTGGATTATCATTGCAGGGGCTATATGTGGTGGGATGACAAGTACCCCGGGTCTTGGAGCTGCCATAGATGCTACGAAGACTGACGAAGTTGCTGCAGGTTATGGAGCAACCTATCCCTTTGGCTTGTTATTTACTGTAATATTCGTAATCATACTTCATATGGTTTCATAAACATAATAGGAACTTCACAAGAATATTAAATACAATAATTATTTTTATATGAGCGTAAGGTTAATTGTCAATGATTTAACAATAACAATATAAATTAATATATAAAGCGGTGCAGTTTTGCATCAAAATTTAGTTTAAATTTTTTAACTTTACGCAAGTAAGCGGTTTTAGAAGTTGGCATAGCTCTTGCTATGTTAAGTAATGAGAATAAAATTTAATTTTATTAAATTAATATAATTAAAAGGGAGCTGTTTTTAATGGGATTAATGACAAAAGAACAATATATAGAAAGCCTTAGAAAGTTAAACCTAAAAGTTTATATGTTTGGAGAATTGGTAGAAAACGTTGTAGATCATCCAATTATTCGACCATCATTAAATTCTGTAGCCATGACTTATGAATTAGCACAAAATCCAGAGTATGAAGATTTAATGACTGCTACTTCAAATTTAACTGGGGAAAAAGTAAATCGTTTTACTCATCTTCATCAAGGTACTGGAGATTTAATTAAGAAAGTTAAAATGCAACGTTTACTTGGACAAAAAACTGCATCTTGTTTTCAAAGATGTGTTGGTATGGATGCTTTCAATTCTGTATTTAGCACTACTTATGAAATAGATAAAGCATGTGGAACAAGCTATCATGATAATTTTAAAAAGTTTTTGACTTATGTTCAAGATAAGGATTTAACAGTAGATGGTGCAATGACAGATCCTAAAGGGGATAGAGGACTTTCCCCTAGCCAGCAAGCGGATCCAGATATGTATTTAAGAGTTGTAGAAAGAAGAGAGGATGGTATTGTAGTAAGAGGCGCAAAAGTACACCAAACAGGTATGACAAATTCTCATGAAATCATTGTAATGCCAACAATTGCAATGGCAAAAGAAGATAGAGATTGGTCAGTAGCCTTTGCAATTCAAACAGATGCTGAAGGAGTATTCCATATATATGGACGTCAATCTTGTGATACAAGGAAATTAGAAGAGGGAATGATAGATAGAGGAAATAGCGAATTTGGTGGACAAGAAACATTAACCGTATTTGATAATGTATTTATACCAAATGAAAGAATATTCTTAAATGGAGAAACTGAATTTGCAGGAATGCTAGTAGAAAGATTTGCTGGATATCACAGACAAAGCTATGGTGGATGTAAAGTTGGTGTTGGTGATGTACTTATTGGTGCAGCTGCTGTAGCGGCAGATTTTAATGGGGTTCCAAAAGCAAGCCATATAAAAGATAAACTTATTGAAATGATTCACTTAAATGAAACTTTATACAGCTGTGGAATAGCTTGTTCTGCAGAAGGACATGTAACAGAATCTGGAAACTATGAAATAGATATGTTACTTGCAAATGTTTGTAAACAGAATGTCACTAGATTCCCTTACGAAATTACTAGATTGGCAGAAGATATAGCTGGAGGATTAATGGTAACAATGCCTTCTGAACAAGATTTTAGAAATGAGAAAACAGGACCATATATAGATAAGTATTTAAAAGGTGTTGCAGCAGTTTCCACTGAAAACCGAATGAAAATCTTAAGGTTAATAGAAAACTTAACTCTTGGAACAGCGGCAGTAGGATATAGAACAGAGTCTATGCACGGAGCTGGATCACCTCAGGCACAAAGAATAATGATTGGAAGACAGGGAAATTTAGAGCATAAGAAAAAATTAGCAAAAGCTATAGCAAAGGTAAAAGAATAAAACAAGTAAATCCATGGTAATGGACAATAGGGTGTCAATTGTGTATCTATAGAATAGATATATAAACAAAAGGGGGGGAGCCCCCCCTGATATAGATGAGGTAAATATGATTGAAAAAATTAATAAAATAATTGAACTAAAAGTAAAACCACAATTAGCACTGCATGATGGAGATATTGAAGTTATAAAGGTAGAAGATGGAATAGTAGAAATTAAGTTTTTAGGAGCATGCAAAGGCTGCCCTTCTGCTAAATTTACTATTGAGGATGTAGTGGAAAAAGCGTTAAAAGAAGAGATCCCAGAAATTAAGAAAGTAATACAAGTATATGATATAAGCTCTGAATTATGGGACGCATATAAAGCAATCATTAGAAAACATGAGTAAATAAGATGCTATTTACATGAAATTTTTCTCGGACAATATTGTTAAAAAATACACAATAAATATAATTAGAACCTGACTAACACTAAAATCATAAATGAGGTGATAAATATGAATTGGCAAGAGGAGTATAAAAGTAAAGTAGTTTCTCCAAAAGTAGCTGCAACTAAAATTAAATCTGGAGATACAATTGTAACAGGTCATGCGTGTTCAGAGCCAGTGGATGTCATGAATGCAATGATCGAAAATAAGGAAGATTATAAAAATGTACAAATTGTACACATGCTATCTCTAGGAAAAAGCGAATATGTAAAGCCTGGAATGGAACCTCATTTTCTTCACAATGCCCTTTTTGTAGGTGGAAGCACAAGACCTGCTATAGATGAAGGAAGAGCAGAGTATACACCTTGTTTCTTTTCAAAGGTTCCAGAGCTTTTTAGGGAGGGAATAATACCTGTAGATGTGGCTATGATCCAAGTTAGCACTCCTGATGCGCATGGATATTGTAGCTTTGGATTATCTAATGACTATACAAAGCCCGCTACAGAATGTGCAAAGCTAGTGATTGCAGAAGTAAATACCCAGATGCCAAGAACAATGGGAGACTCTTTTATCCATATTTCAGATATAGATTATATTGTTGAAACTTCAAATCCTATTATAGAGTTAAAACCAGCTAAAATAGGCGAGGTAGAAAAAAAGATTGGAGAAAATTGTGCCAAACTAATCGAGGATGGATCTACCTTACAATTAGGAATTGGAGCTATTCCAGACGCTGTACTTTTATTTTTAAAACATAAAAAAGATTTAGGAATTCATTCTGAAATGATATCAGATGGTGTGGTAGAGCTTGTAGAGCTTGGAGTTATAACAAATAGACTTAAAACCTTACATCCAGGTAAAATTGTAGTTACCTTTTTAATGGGGTCAAAGAGACTTTTTGATTTTGCAGATAATAATCCTATGATTTCCATGCATCCTGTAGATTATGTAAATAATCCTGCGGTGATTATGCAAAATAGCAAAATGGTGTGTATAAATTCCTGTATACAAGTAGACCTTATGGGTCAAGTAGCAGCTGACAGTATAGGACTTAAGCAATTCAGTGGAGTAGGTGGACAGGTTGACTTTGTGCGAGGAGCGGCCATGGCTAAGGATGGTAAATCTATTATCGCTATGCCTTCTACTGCAAGCAAAGGAACAGTATCTAGAATTATACCTTTGTTAGATGAGGGGGCAGCAGTAACCACCTCAAGAAATGATATACATTATGTTGTTACAGAGTATGGAATAGCTAATCTTAAGGGGAAAACTTTAAGTGAAAGAGGTAAGGCTTTAATTGAGATTGCTCATCCAGATTTTAGAGCAGAACTTATAAAAGAGTGGGAAAAGAGATTCAAAAGGCAATTTTAAAATGGGGGGTGGAAGTATGAATAGTGAAAGAATAAGAAATGAAAGTTTGAAAGGTAAAATAATGAGTGCGGAAGAAGCTGCAAAGCTAATTAAGCATGAGATGGTAGTAGGGGTAAGTGGATTTACACCATCAGGTTACCCAAAAGCTGTTCCTCTAGCTTTAGCAAATAGAGTAAAAGCTACTGGTGAAAAAATGAAATTAACCCTATATACTGGTGCTTCTGTTGGTGCAGAAATTGATGGAGCTTGGGCAGAGGCAGGAATTATTTCTAAGAGATTACCATACCAAACCAATAATGAAGTAAGAGATAGCATTAATAATGGAGATATAAATTATATAGATATGCACTTAAGCCATAGTACCCAGTACGTAGATTGTGGAGCTATTGACAAAGTAAATGTAGCCATTATCGAAGCTGTTGCAATTACAGAAGAAGGATGTATTATACCTTCTACAGCCATTGGAAATGCAGCCTGTTATATAAAAAATGCGGATTTTGTAATTGTGGAAGTGAATGAAAGTCAACCCATTCAATTAGAAGGAATGGCAGATATATATATGACAGAAAAACCACCTTTTAGAAAACCAATTCCACTTATGCACCCAGGAGATAGAATTGGCACAACATGTATACCTTGTGGAGTAGAAAAAATAGCAGCAATTGTTATGACAAATCTATTAGATAAAACAAGACCACTTGCACCTATTAATGAGGCTTCAAGAAAAATTTCTAAAAATTTAATTGAATTCTTAGAAAAAGAAGTGGAAAAAGGTAGACTACCAGAGGACTTATTGCCTCTACAATCTGGTGTAGGTAGTGTTGCCAATGCAGTACTTGGAGGACTTTGTGAGTCTAAATTCAAAAATTTAACTTGCTATACAGAGGTTATTCAAGATTCTATGTTAGATTTATTAAAATGTGGAAAAGCAGTAATGGCATCTTCTACAGCCATAAGTCTTTCACCAGAGAGAATGGTGAAATTTAAAGAAGAAATAGACTTCTTCAAAGACAAAATTGTATTAAGACCTCAAGAAATAAGCAATAATCCTGAGATTTCAAGAAGAATAGGTGTTATTGCTATGAATACCGCTATAGAAGTAGACATTTATGGAAATGTAAACTCAACACACATAATGGGAAGTAAAATGATGAATGGTATTGGTGGGTCTGGAGATTTTGCAAGAAATGCATATCTAACAATATTCACAACAGAGTCCATTGCAAAGAATGGAGATATTTCTTCAATTGTTCCAATGGTATCCCATGTAGATCACACAGAGCACGATGTTATGGTTATTGTAACAGAACAAGGGGTAGCAGATTTAAGAGGATTATGCCCGAGGGAAAGAGCACTAGAAATTATTAACAATTGCGCACACCCAGAGTATAAATCAGAACTTATGAGATATTTTGAAGATGCACAACGCTCCGGAGCAAAACATACACCACACATGCTTGAAAAATCCTTGGGATGGCATAGTAGATTTTTAGCTACAGGGTCTATGAAGGTGAAAGAACCAATTAAACTTAATACTAAATTAGATGATTCTTATAGAAATATAAGTTAATAAATAAAGTAATATATTTTAGGAGGAATTTATAAATGGAAAACAATCAATATATACAAGAACTTATGACAAAAGCAAGATTAGCGCAGAAAGAGGTAGCTAATTATACACAAGAGCAGGCAGATGCACTTGTTAGAGCAATCGGAAAAGTTATTTATGACAATGCAGAAATCCTTGCTAGAGAAGCAATAGATGAAACAAGAATGGGTGTTTATGAAGATAAAGTAGCGAAAAATATGGGAAAATCAAAAGTAATATGGAATAACCTTAAAGACAAAAAATCCGTAGACATAATTAACGAAGATAAAGAAAAAGGATTGATTTTTGTTGCGAAACCGAAGGGAGTAATTGGTGCTATTACCCCTACAACAAATCCTATTGTTACACCAATGTGTAATTCAATGTTTGCTATAAAAGGAAGAAATGCCATTATAGTTGCGCCACATCCAAGATCAAAAAAATGTTCTGCACATGCTGTAGAATTAATGAATGGAGAAATAAAGAAATTAGGTGGACCAGACAATCTAATTCAAATTATAGAAGAACCGTCAGTTGAATTAACACAATTGCTTATGAGCGCAGTGGATGCAGTTGTTGCTACAGGGGGTATGCCTATGGTTAAATCTGCATATTCAAGTGGAAAACCAGCTTATGGTGTTGGAGCAGGAAATGTTCAAGTTATGGTAGATAGAGATATTGATTATATTGAAGCTGCAAAAAACATAATTGCAGGAAGAAAATTTGACAATGGAATTATTTGCTCAGGAGAACAAACAGTAATTGCACCAGCTGAAAAATATGATGAAGTGATAAAGGCCTTTGTTGACAATGGAGCATACTATATTGATGATGAGGCAGAAATAGAAAAGTTTAGAAATGTATTGTTTATAAATGGAACCATCAATGGTAAAGTTGTGGGTCAATCTGTACAATTTATAGCTTCTCTTGCAGGAGTTAAGGTTCCTGAAGAAACAAAGGTTGTACTTTTAAAAGCTAAGGGAATTGGGGTAGAGGATGTCCTTTGTAAAGAGAAAATGTGCCCATTCATGGCTACATTCAAATATGAAACCTTTGAAGAGGCAGTTCATATTGCAAAGACAAACCTTTTATACGAAGGAGCAGGGCATTCAGCAGCGCTTCATTCTAACAATAGGGAACACATTGAATATGCAGGAAAAATCCTTCCAGTAAGTAGACTTGTTCTAAACCAACCATGCTCAACAGGAGCTGGTGGAAGCTTTTTCAATGGTTTTGCACCATCTACAACCCTTGGATGCGGATCATGGGGAAACAACAGTATATCTGAAAACTTTGATTATCATCATTTAATTAATATATCTAGAATAGGATATTATAACAAAGATGCAAAGGTTCCAACTCCAGAAGAAATTTGGGGATAAAATAAATGGGAGGGTGAAAAGTATGAAACTACTACAAGTAAAGTCTCAAATTCATAAGTTTGACAATTGCAAAGATTTTGTAGAATTCTTTAACATAGGAGAAGGGGATTTCATTTTAACAAATGAATTCATATATGCTCCAGCTATGGGAGCACTTAACTTAAAGGCAGAAGTTAGTTTCCAAGAAAAATATGGAATGGGCGAACCATCTGATGAAATGATAAATGCCATTATGAAGGACATGGAGGGCAAAAGCTATAAGAGAATTATTGCCATTGGTGGAGGAACTGTTATTGATATAGCAAAATTACTTGTTATAAAGGATGCAAAAAATACTCTTGATTTATTTGAAAAGAGAATTCCTTTTATAAAGGATAAAGAGCTTATTATTGTGCCTACAACCTGTGGAACTGGTTCTGAAGTTACCAATATATCTATAGCAGAAATAAAAGAAAAACAAACAAAAATGGGACTTGCTGTGGATGAGTTATATGCAGACTATGCAGTTCTTATTCCTGAACTTGTAAAAGGGCTTCCTTATAAATTCTTCGTAACAAGTTCTATTGATGCATTAATTCATGGAATTGAATCCTATGTTTCACCAAAATCTAATACTTTTACTGAATTATTTAGTGTGAAAGGAATAGAACTAATACTAAAAGGATATATGCAAATATTAGAAAAAGGTGAAGAGTATAGAACAGAAATTATTGAAGACTTCGTAGTGGGAAGTAACTATACAGGGGTTGCCTTTGCAAATACAGGCGTTGGGGCAGTACATGCACTTTCCTATCCATTAGGAGGGAAATATCATGTACCTCATGGAGAAGCAAATTATCAAATGTTTATCGAAGTATTTAAGACTTACTATAAGAAAAATCCAGAAGGTAAGATTAAAGAAATTAATAGAGTATTAGCAGAGATACTAGGCTGTGATATGGAAAATGTGTATGAGTGCTTATCAAGTATTCTGGACAAATTATTAGCTAGAAAGCCACTTAGGGAGTACGGAATGAAATCAGAAGAAATCGAAATATTCGCAGACAATGTAATAGCAGGACAACAAAGGCTGCTTGCAAACAATTACGTTCCCCTTTCAAGAGAAGAGATTATAGCTATATATAAAAACTTATATTAGATTTTAAAATACCAAGTAACTATTACTTTGGTAAAAAAAGAAGATTAATTAGATAAAACTTAAAGTAAGCATTAGCATCTATGTTTAGTGATAAACCAAGTATTTTATTGAAATTTATTAAAAAAGGACTATATGATCACACTGTGTGCATCATATAGCCCTTTTAGTTTTTCTATCTATAATATAATTTACATGTCGCTGAATGATGTTAGAAGATTTATATAATGATTTGCTTCCCTAAGGACATGGTCTCCCAATAATGGAACAATAATCGCCTTAATCTTGCATTCCAAAAGTCCTTCAGTAGCCTGTGCATTAAAGTCTCTAACCTTAATGGTTTGCTTTAAGGTATTATTAGTTTGACTAGACAAATCTAGTGAAGATTTATTCATATTAGATGCCTCTTTTCTTAGCACCTCAAATTCTTTTCCAAAATTATTTGCTATATCAAATAATTCTACTTCGGTAGGGTCTAATAATCCTCTAATAAAGAAGGAATGCTCTGACATTATCCTGTTCCAGAAGGTTTCTTGTTCAAGTATGTCTGTCTTCATATCAAGTTCAATGCCATTTTGCAATCTTGTTAACAACTCAGCAAAAAACAATGCTTCTCTAAGTATATGATCTATCAATAATGGATAGGTATTTGTAAATGTTTTGCAGGATAATACATCTTGTAAAAGTTTTTTCTTGAATTTGGCAATCATTTGAGT
Source organism: Clostridium sp. CS001 (assembly GCF_020443565.1). Lineage (GTDB taxonomy): Bacteria > Bacillota > Clostridia > Clostridiales > Clostridiaceae > Clostridium_AD. Next base: position 991 of record NZ_JAIZZN010000046.1, on the reverse strand, counting down.
TGCTGCTATAGAATGATGATTTAATGAATAAACATGTTCTGTTAGCATAGATATATTTTTGTTATTATTGACAGGTGATAATGAATGCTCTCTGGCGGTAATACTTGAGTCAATGAAAATTCCACTAGCGGCCTGAGTTGCTCTTTCTGCATCCAAGGTATATTTAGTGACGATTTCATTTGATTCCAGTACCCTAGAAGGAATAACCCCTTCTGATAAGTAAATCGCCCGGGATAGTAGCATTGTAAATTCATTCTTAAAGGAACTTGCTTGGCTTATTAGATTTTTATCCTTTGATACGAATGCTGCTTCTAGGAATATAGAGTGCTCTTTCATTATTCTAAGAAAGAACAGATTTAATTCTAAAGACTGATTAATAAATTTTTGTTTTGATATCATGTTGTACCCCTAAATTTAGTATTTACATCAGTATTGTATTCAACATTGATGTGTTTTGTGAGTATAAAAAGAATATCTATATTTATGGTTTTAAATTTGTATTTATTCGTATTTTCCAATTTAACAGAATGGGCGAAATTCTCCCATCTTCTTAGGTGGGAGATGGATAGCCCTTATTATTTTAGGTTAGATACCTAAAATAATAACTCTTTGACAAGTTATTATTAGTGATGTATTATGTAATCAGTATTTTTGGAGTAGAAGTTATTGCCTTATAACAACAGGTGGTGCTCCTATAGATATAGTTAAAAAGTATATCGAAAATCAAGGAATGGAATGAGGTGAGAAAATGCTAAAGGCATATAAATTCAGACTATATCCAAACCAAGAACAAAGAATATATTTAGCTAAAACTTTTGGATGCACTAGGTTTGTATATAATCGAATGTTAGCTGAAAGGATTAAATCATATGAGGAAAACAAAGAATTAGATATTAAAACAATGAAATATCCTACGCCTGCACAATATAAGACTGAGTTTGAGTGGTTGAAAGAAGTGGATAGTTTAGCACTTGCTAATGCTCAAATGAAT
>NZ_JAIZZN010000045.1 GCF_020443565.1 Clostridium sp. CS001 | reverse complement strand
TAGAAGATTCAAGTTCTATAATTTCTTTAGTGAAATCTTTATAGAAACATGAGAGATTTGAAATAATAAATTGTTGATAATCAGCATGAGAGGTCCAACTTTTAAGCATATAACAATCCTCCTGTAAAAATGTGTATTCAGCAAGAGGACCGCAAAATTCTAGAGACTTGTCAAGTGTTTTATGCAAAAAAAAGTGGGGGAAACAACAAAAATCAATGAAATTAAAAATGAGTAATCACAGGGGCTAAGGAGTTTCCGTGAACGCTCAATTCCTTAAAGGAGGAGTCATCAAGCTGATTTCTGTATGAGTCTGCCATTGAATTTAATCTCATTTCATTTAATTTGTTGATAGTACTTTCATTAACCATTATGAATTCCTCCCATAGTATTCAGCACCTCGAGTAAAACCTTGTGGCTTAGGTTTTGAATTTGGGGTTTGCTCATCATTAATGATTTTATCTTGACCTGTCTTTAAAATAGTCTGCACACTCTTAAAATTAGGAGTTGAAGTATAGGTTAGAGCTTTTTCACAAGCCGTTTCTAATCTGATTAGAGAATATTTGTCTCCCATCTTCAACAGGGCCATACAACTCCTATATCCTTGTTGCTCAACTCTATGTGCTGACAAAATAGATTTAACTACAATGGTTGTGTTAGATCCTACACTTTCAGCCCATGAAATAAAGCGTTCAGAATTCCAAGTAGTGTAGTTTCTATGATTTTCAGGCATATGGTCTATGTTAGTACTATATTGTCCTTGGTGTCCATATAACCTCATATGTGAGCAAATTCTTTGGTCATTAAAGAAGACTTCTATTGTATTTTTAGTGACTCTAACATCTACTTTATGTTTTATATACTCATAAGGTACGCTGTAAAACATACTATCTACAGATACATGATAATTAAATTGAACAGTTGCAATCTTCCATGTTGATAACTCATATGGTTGTCTTGGTAGTGGCATCAATGCTGATTTTTCCTCTTGTAGAAATACACTTACTCTACTTCCAGGCTTTTTTTGAAATGGCTTACTATTAAATTCAGATAGTTTTAATGAAATTGCTACGTTAAGCTCTATTAGTGAAAAGAACTTCTGATTACGTAGTGAAGCTATAATCCATGTAGAGATAACGCCTACGGCACCTTCAGCTGTTGGTTTATCTTTGGGCTTCCTAACTCTCGCTGGTATAACAGCAGTTTCGTAATGCTCCGCCATTTCATGATAAGTTTTATTCAAAATTGGGTCAGCATATAGCGAAGCCTTGACTACGCCAGTTTTTAAATTGTCTGGCACTAAAATACGTGTAACTCCTCCAAAGAACCTGTAAGCATTAACGTGAGCTGCAATCCAACAATCAATATTCATAGATAGAAATGCTTCAGCGTAAGCATATTGGCTACATGGAAGTGCGGCCACAAATACATATGCTTTTATAATATCACCTGTATTTCTATCAACTGTATTTGCAGTATTTCCAGCCCAATCAACTTCTAGTTTTTCACCTGGCTTATGTTCAATGTGCATGGTAGCTTTAGCTACGTTGACGTAGTCCCTATAGTACTTGCAAAACTGGGTATACATAAATGGAATTTCATGACTTCTCCTACACTCTTCACAGTATTCATTCCAAAGCAAGCTCAATGTAACTCCACTTTTAGCCATTTCCTTATGAACATACTCACCGTTAGGTAGCTTCCTATTAGATGATACTGCTTTTTCAGGAAATAGGTGTTTTGCTAATTCATTATCAGAAATTGATTCTGGTAACGGCCAAAAGATTTCGTTTGAGGTAGCTCTTTTTACTACGCTTGATACAGTATTGCGTGAGCATTTACAGCTTAGTGCAATACTTCGCTGGCTTATGCCTTGACTATGGAGTCTTAAGATTTCTCGATAATTGGTCATGATATGACCTCCTCAATGAATTATTTACACCAAATATTGGTATATAAATTCATTATTGCCAAAGATAAGAAAATGGCGCTCGTCTCGCGACAGTGGCTCAATTTGACCGAGAAGGTGGCTCTAACTCTGCGTATCGAGTGCTCTAAAAAAGCGTATTATTCAGAAAAACACAGAAATTTGACAAAAAGAGTCAAAGATGATACCATATTTATGAATATAATACCATATATTGAAGTGTATAGAAAAACCAATACAGGAAGCATTAAATGATAACTTAAGATGAGAATAAATATTGGGATGGGATGTTATGCTTAAAGTAATAGTTTGTGAAGATAATATAAGGCAACTTGAGCAAATTAAAAAAGTAGTGGAAAGTACAATACAGGATAATTTATTAGATTTAGATATATCATTATGTACAGATAATCCTGAAAGCGTTATTGCATACTTAGAGCAGAACAAGACTGAGGTAAGAATATATTTTTTAGATATAGAGCTAAACTCTAAGATAAATGGACTTACTCTTGCACAATTTATCAGAAAGTATGATCCAGATGGGTATATTATTTTTATAACTACTCATTCAGAACTTGCATGTATGACTTTTGAGTATAAAGTTGAAGCTATGGGGTTTATTCCTAAAGATGAGGTTCTTTTATTAAACAATAAGATAAGAGATAATTTATTAGAGGCTTATAATAAATACAATAATAAATTTCACTGTGAGACGGAAGATGAAAGTAAGTATATAACCATTGAAACAGGAGGTAAGAAGGTCAACATTAAGCTAGAAGATATTTTATTCTTTGAGACTGTTACAGCAGGACATAAAATTAGAATTCATACTATTAAAAAGCAAATAGAATACTATGGAACCATAAAGAGTTTAAAGGATAAGTTAAATGATAACTTTTATCAAAGTCATAGAAGCTATTTAGTAAACATGCAAAATATAAAAGAAATAGATAAAAAAAGATTACTTATACGTATGAAAAACTATGGGGAATGTTATGTGTCTATAAGGAAGTTAACGGGGTTAGTAAGGGCATGGAGGGGTTAATAAGAAATATTACAATATCTTTTATTATAGCAATAAATATCTTCATTATTCTTAATAATTTAAAAGCCATTAAATTAACGAGTAAGAGTATACTATTTTGTATATTTGGAAATATGATGATAGCTCTTTTGGGCATATATACTGAAACCTTTTATACATTGCCATTTTCAATAGTTTTCATATTTATATTTTTAGTGTATATTAGCCGATCAATTTATAATTCACTAATTATAATGATTATTATCTACTCTATTGAGGCAATAAGCGACATTGTATCCGCGGTTATATTAGTAAAATTACTTGAAACAGAATATGCTTTTATTAAACAAAATATAAGGGGTGGAATACTATTATATTTAGTCGTTCTAGTATTTAGCTATGTTATTAGTAAGATAATTTATTTGATTTTTTTTAGGAGTAGAGTGGAAATTGAAAGTCTAAAGAAAGTTACTTTAAAAAATGATAGGATTATTCTAATATACACGTGTATATCCCTAATTTTAATTCATCTAAAGGGAGCAATTTATAAGTGCTTTTTTCTTGGGGTATGTAAGCGTAATGTTTCAATAAATATGATTTTCATAGCCATTTATTTCATATTTGGATTTATAATAATTTGTTTTAGCAGGAAAATGATTAAGAGGCAAATGATTTATGACAATAAGTTTAAGGAATTTGAACAGTTGATGGAATATACAGACATAATTGAAAATATGATTGATGAAAGTAAAAAAATTAAGCATGATTATGTAAATATTTTATCTACTATTAATGGTTACATTCAAGATAAAGATTTAAGTGGGTTAGATAAGTACATGAATGATGAAATATTAAATGTAGGTTCAAGTGTAGGAAGTAGTAAGTATCTTAACCTTCAAAATATTAGAATTTCAGGAGTAAAGGGACTTTTATCATCAAAAATTATTAATGCTTCCACTTTAAAACTGGAAGTAAACATTGAAATTATTGAAGAGATAGATGATATTTCTGTCGATATCATAGATATTTCTAGAATTTTAGGTATACTACTAGACAATGCCATTGAGGCTGCTGTTTTATCTGAAGATAAAAAGTTAAATATAGCAATAATAAAGAATGATGATTCAATAGTGTTTATCATATCAAATTCCTTTTTGGGATACATTGAACCTATTCATAAGTTATATAAAAAGGGATTTTCAACTAAAGGTAAAAATAGAGGTATTGGATTAAGTATAGCTAAAGATACTATAGATAAGCATTCAAATATATTATTAAATACAGACGTTGATGATAATTTGTTTAGACAGGAGTTAATAGTATACAATAAAGACGAGTAGATGGTATAAGCAGGTAAGAATTAAGTTGTAACTTAATTCTTACCTGCTTAGTTGTTTTTAAGTTATTAACAATATTATGATATACTATATACATAAAATTTTAAAAATATAAGTTGAAAAACATATGGATTATATGCTGAGAGATTCAGTTATATTGCAATTAAGAAAGGAGTTAATATGCATGTTTAATTTTAGAAACCATCAAGAGCTTACTTGCGTCGCAGAGGGAGACGGGCATTTTTTTGCAAGGGTAGGTGCAATGGTGGCTTACAAAGGTAAGTTTACGTCAGAGAAGGTATTATTAGATACAAATAATACCCAAAGTGTATTAAAGTCCGTTATGAATTTAGCTGCTAGAAAGCTTACAGGAGAGAATATACCTATCATGAAAGTAAACGGCAGTGGTAGTTATTATATGGCAAGCAAAGCACACCATATTAGTATAATTACATTGCAGCAAGGTCAGAGTATAGGCGTAGAAGGAGAAAACTTACTTGCTTTTGATGAGGGGTGTAAATATGGAGTTAGATTTATGGGTTCAGGGGTAATATCTCAAAAGGGAATGTTCACATCAAATTTAACAGCCCTAAGTAATAATGCACAGGTAGTTATAACTACAAATGGGAATCCAATTATTCTAGAAACACCTTGCACTGTGGACCCTGATGCAGTTGTATGTTGGACAGGCCCTGATCCTCAGTTTAAAACTGATGTGAATTGGAAAACCTTTCTTGGACAGACATCTGGTGAATCTTATTCTTTAGAGTTTAATTCTCATGGAGAAACTGTAATTATTCAACCTTGCGAAAGAGCTTCGGGCCTTAGAGTTGGCATAGATTAGGAGGACGTGTTTGTGGCTATAATTATTGATAACCGTAATAAAAATATAACATCTCAAAAGAAACAATATGGGAAATTAGTTGTGGAGACTAGTATTAAACCAGAAAACAAATCAAAGATAGCAATGGGCGTTAATAAGAATACAAATGAGTACAATACTCAAAGTTTAAATAATGTACAACATAAAGTTAAGTCTGACACTAAAGCTAATGCTGAGACTAAAGCAAGTCCACCATTAAAGATATGTAAAAACATGGAAAAAAGAAAGCTTGTGGATGAGCGAAGAAGTATTAAACTAGGAAAAGGCCAAAAATTAAGCTTAAATCAGAATGTGAAAAACCTTTCAAAATTAATAGTAACATTAGATTTTAATATAGCTTCAAAGGATAATAAGGAATTTGATTTAGATGCATCAGTGTTTATGGTGGATATAAATAATAAAACAACAGAAAAGGATTTTATTTTTTATGAAAATACTAAGAGTAGTTGTGGTGGAATAGTCATTAAGCAAGATCACAATACTTCTCTTAAAGAAGCTTATAATGAAAGCATACAGTTAGACTTAAACTTAATACCCACCCATATTCAAAAGTTAGCTTTTACTTTAACTATATATGAAGCAAATGAAAGGCTTCAAAACTTTGGACAAGTATCAGAGGGTTGCTTTAGAATTATAGAAGGCGATATGAAGCAAGAAATCCTAAATTATAAATTTAGTGAAGACTTGTCTATAGAAACAGCTATGGTAGTGGCAGAGATATATAGATATAAAGATGAGTGGAAGATTAATTGCATAGGCAGTGGATTTAGAGGTGGGCTTGAAGCTTTATGTAACAATTACGGGATAGAGACCATTTAATAATAGGTAGGGCATACATATAATACTCTGTATGCCCTACCTATTATTTTTTAAAACATAATACTTACAATTATTTAAAGTTAAAGATATTAGACAAGAATCCTTTTGCTTTATCCTTGGTGTATTTTTTTTCATCATTTAAATTAGGTAACACTAAATTGAAATTCACTTCTTCTAATCTATGAATATCATAGAACTTTTCTCCAATTTTTTCTTCTATGTTATTGTAGCCAGTAGGAGTTAATATTGTAATGTCAAATCCAAATATGTTTAAGAAACATAGAGTAATAGCATCCTCGTCACTAAAAATACTTTCATTATTATCATAAATAAGAAGCTTAGGTATTTTTGAAGGATAATCATACTGCTGAATTAGTTGCAGTATACTTTTATCAAGGCTCAAGATAGTCATTAAAATTTTTAATTTGAATTCTTTATCTATGGATTTCTTTAGCATATTTGTTTTCATCAAATAGTTTATTTTATCTAAGATAATATGTTGCAGCGAAGTCTTTAAATAAGAAAACTTATAACAACTATGGGTTAGTAGCTTTTCACGATCAACAAATCCACTATTATCAAGAACAAAGGCTAAGGAGTATAAATCAGTTTTAGAATAAGTCACATTTGTAAAAGGAACTTCAGCTATGAGCATTGTATTATCTGATGATTTTAAATGAAAGAAGTCTTTCCAGTATAGTGACAAATCACTGTGTACACCGCTTATTTTTGCAAATAAGTTGGGGATATATACAGTGTTATTTTCTACTTTAAATCCTGTACGCAGACTAGAAGGTTCATTCCATAAAATCTTTAGTTCGTGATAAGTAGTTTTAAGTGTAGCAGGATGAGTTTTATATTCCTCAAATTGCCAGGGTCTATAAAAACCGTCTCCATCCGTATAAAGTGAGGTTGATAATTCCCTTGAAGCTCTTAAAGCGACAGTTTCTTGTCTTATAAGTAATTCCTCCATTGGAAATTCCTTTAAAGCAGCTTTGTATGGTAGTTCTAAGAGGTTTGAAAATAGCTCACTTTGCTCTGTGACATCTGAAACACCATCACCTGATGAGTTAATATATAAAACATCACAGCCCAATTTAGATAAAAAAACTAAAAATAGAAGCTCATGTTTCTTAATATCACCATAGTACATAACTTTAGGGCTTGGAATATCTTCAGATGAAGTATTTTTAAAATCGAAATTCTTCACAAGAGTAGGAACGAAATCATAAATCCAGGATAGTATTTTCAAAGAAAAATTTCGAACCTTAGATAAGTTTAAACTTTTCTCTTCTTTGCAGTATAAATCCAATATATAGTTAAAACTACTTGCCATGGACAAAGTCAAAGTATGATTATTAGTTGGGAAAACCTTGTGCTCTATTAGTAATGTAGCAAGCTTTCCAGTTAAGCAAGGATCAAAGGGATCTACATACTGCCATATATTTAAAGTGTTATTGATTAATTTAGAATTGGAACTCATAGGTATAGAGTTTGTAAACCTTAAGTATAACACTTCTAAGATGCTAAGGGTTTTATCTAATCTAAACAAATCATTGTAATATTCATCTTCATTTTGTTTGATTCCTATATATCTATAAAAATATACTGGTATAAAAGGCACATCTCCACCTAAAAAACCAATTCTTTTATTTATAGGCATAAGTAAATCCTCAAATATATTCATGCTACTTTTAAACATAGTATTAATGCAGCCGTTAAAACCTTTAAAGGTTATATCAGGAGATGAAGCTCTATTTCTAGCAATAGGAGGAATTATTTCTGCAGCTGGCCTATTGCCACAAATAATAGATTCTTTGGTCACAAGAGCAGGTTGCTTAATGGCAATATTATCAGAAGGTATATTGAAGTCAAGGCTTGTTAGTGGCTTTGTGTTAGGTAGTTTTATAAGTTTAGAATACTTGTTTTGTTTATCCACTTTAGCAAAATCTGCATCAGATTGTGAATTAATATATATCACATCACATCCAAGTTTGGATAAGAATATTAAAAAGTATATTTCATGTTTTTTTATCTCACCATAAAAAATTACTTTAGGACTTATGATATCGCTATTAGTTTTGGGATTATAATTTAAACCATCCAATAGTTTTGGTGTAAATTCTAATATCCAACCTAAAAACTTAACAGCAAAGTTTTTGATTACAGTTTCTGTGATATTTGGCTCGTTTATTAAATAAAGAGCTAAGGTTTCATCAAAACTATTCTCAATATAATCATTAAAAAAACCACTTTCAAAGCTAGGAAATAAACCCTTAGCTTTAAGTATGCTAAATAAATCATCCCTCTCTAATGTGTTTGAACTTAAAAGACTACCCCAGGGTATTTCTGTTAAAGGAGTGGATAAAGTTTTTATAGGTATTCCACAAGTGAAATATAAATATAGGTGACTAAGAGAAGTTAATTTATTATTTAATTTATGTAAATTCTCATAATAGAGATCTGTGTTTTCACGAGTACCAATATATCTATAAAAATATATAGGTATATTAGGAGATTTTGATCTAATGAATTCTTGCCTCTTATTTATAGGAACTAATATATCTTCAAATAAATTTTGGGATTCCAAAAGAACTGTACTTATTTGTTTTCGAGCCTTAATCAAGGTTAACCTCCAATCTTATTCTTACATTTGTAATGTACCAAAATAGATGTAAGAATACAATGTAATCTATATAAAGTTTTAATACAAAGTCTATTATATTTATAAAGTAATAAATAGATTAATGGTAAACTAATTACAGTTTGCTATAACTAGTTTACCATTAATATTAGTATAAGTTAATAGACTATTTCTTTATAAGATTAATAAATAATAATACTATTTTCTACCGAAAGCATAAATTACAGCTCTTTTGAAGCATATTCCATTATCTGTTTTATATTTTACAACTCCCTCAAGGGCCTCTGATTTAAAGCCTTGTAATGCATCGTTGCCCATATTTGTTAATTCATCTAGAGTATATCGCACCGCATTTGACCACATTTCATTCCACCATTCTTCTTCATCTTTATATATTACATCGGAAGTTTCAGCATATGTATGAATATCCTTAAAGCCTGCCTCTGTCAGTATGGTTGTTATCCATTTACAAACGTCAAAGGTAGGGTCATTAAAGTTACTTTTCTTATTTTCAGTAGGTGGACTTAATTTTAAATGTTTATTTCCAAGGCCAACTAACCATTTGTTATCTTCTTGTACACCCCATATACTAAGGCCTATTTGTCCATCACTTTTTAACACACGCAATACTTCGCTTAACTTATTATCCTCTTGAGTAAGAGCTCCCAGTGCAAAACCACAAAGTATATTATCAAAAGAAGCATGATTAAAGGTTAACTTATTAGCATCCATTTGCATAATTATTGCATTTTTAATACCTTGATTATGGATATCAGCTTTAGTTTCTTGCACCATGCCTTCTGAAATGTCTATTCCAGTAACATGACCATGGAGACCGACCTTTGCTATTGATGGAAACAAAGATGCACCTCGGCCAGTACCAATATCTAAAACTTGTGCTCCTTCATTAATACTAGCTAGTTCAACAAGTCTACGGCCAAAGAAATCCCAATACCTTGGGCCAATGTTTCCAAAGTTCGGTGCAACATTATCCCAAACTTTTATCATTTGATTCTTAATTCTTTCTTTTTCCTCGTTCATAGTATTCCCCCTAGGTGCTTAATATGAATATTATTTATCTTTTTTTCTTTTGCGGCTTAACGAAAGACCACCAAAACCACTAATAATAGCAATATAGAATCCGAAATCATACCACCAGCCAGAGTTTAAAGTCTCATAAATATGGTGCTTTGAATTAAATATTCCCAAAACTAAAGATATGGGCGCAATCCATCCATGCCAAATACCAGATAAGAAATTTGCAGGCTTAACTTGAGAGTAAGATCCATCGCCAGGCATACATGCAACTAAAAACATTGATATTGTTAGCAGTGCTAAGATAAATATTGTTCGTTTAGTTTTTCTTTTCATTTATAATCCCCCTTTTTACTATGTTGAAATTTGAATAGAAACGTTAATCTAAAAAATTTAACTTCCTTATAATACATATTTTATCATTTAATATATAGAAATACTATAAAACTCTAAGTGCAAATAATAATGAGAATAGGTCATAAGAATAAGCAAATACTATAAGTATACTAATATAGAAAGGGAGTTATGAATTGAAAATAAATGAAGCAATAACATGTCCAAAATGTAATAGCAAAAATTTTGAAATAAAACATGAAGCTACGTACCTCTATACATATAAGATTGACACAACAAGTGGAAATACAAATGACGAGGAATCAGAGAATCTTCCATTTTTATTTGACAATAGAGAACAGACCAGTTTCAAAGAGTATATAGAATGTAATAAGTGTGGTATAAAATATCCGTGCTCCATTGATACGGAGAATCAAACTATAGATCTTACAATAATGCGAAAAGCAATAAGGGCAGATAATGTGGAGACTCCTGAGTTCCTTGGATAAGAATCCAATGTTAATATATTTGAAAATTAATTTGGATATATTAACATAAAAAGTTAATATGTATGTGTATAGTACAAAAATATATTGATTTTAATCGATTTAATTTTGGGGTATAATGTATTTAGAAAATAATATTGGGATGAGGGAGTTAAAATGAAGAAAATCATTATAACTATATTTATAACACTAATTTTCGTTATAATATCCGGAGGTTACGTGCTGGGGATATATTTTGCAATGGACCAGGGTGGGGGGCCAGCTTTTTTAGTACCATTATTCGCAATTGTTCTTATTGGGATTATAGGAGTGTTAATTTATAATATGTATGAAAGAATAAAAGAAATAACAGGGGGAGAAGAAAATGATATTAGTAAATACTGATTACATTAGCGGAAAAGAAATAGAAACTCTTTCTATGGTTAAAGGTTCGGTAGTATGGTCAAAAAATGTTGGTAAGGATATTTTAAGTGGCTTTAAAACCTTAGTTGGAGGAGAGATTAAAAGTTACTCAGAGATGATGAATGAAGCTAGGGCAATAGCAACAAAACGGATGGTGGAAGAAGCTGAAGGCATGGGTGCTAATGGTGTTGTTAATATAAGATATGCAACTAGTGCTATAATGCAGGGAGCCGCAGAAGTTATCGCTTATGGTACTGCAGTGAAGTTTAAATAATAATATTTTATTTTAAAGAGGCAAGAATACTACACTACTCAAGAGTGTGGGACTCTTGCTTCTTTATATGTTAGAGTAAGATTATATTTTCTTCAGTACAATCATTTATCATATCAGCTGGCCATACAGAAGCATGGACTTCGCCGATGTGGGCCTTATTTAGAAAGTACATGCAAATCCTAGATTGGCCAATACCACCACCAACAGTAAAGGGAAGCTTGCCTTCCAAGAGAAGTTTATGGAATTCAAAGGAAAGCCTTTCTTCGCAATGGGCCAGTTTAAGTTGATCACTTAGTGCTGCTTCATCAACCCTTATTCCCATAGAAGAAAGTTCAACTGCTTTTTCTAGTAGTGGGTACCAGAAGAGTATATCGCCATTAAGTGACCAATCATCATAGTCAGGTGCTCTACCATCGTGCTTTTCACCAGATTTTAGTACTCCTCCAATTTGCATAATAAATACCGCATATTTTTCCTTGCAAATAGCATCTTCTCTTTCTTTTGCGGTAAGAGATGGATATAAATCTTCAAGTTCTTGAGTAGTTATAAAGAAGATTTCTTCAGGTAAGAACTTTTTTATTTCAGGAAATAATCTATGAACATGATCCTCGGTATCTTTAAAAACCCTATAAATACTAATTACAATCTCTTTTAACTTATCTAAGGTTCGTTCTTCTTTAAGAATTACCTTTTCCCAGTCCCATTGATCTACATATATAGAGTGGAGGTTATCTAAATCTTCATCGCGTCTTATAGCGTTCATGTCAGTATACAATCCCTGGCCTACATTAAAGCCGTATCTATATAGCGCCATACGTTTCCACTTAGCCAGAGAATGTACTATTTCAATATTTGTATCAGTTATAGCTTTCATATCAAATGAAACAGCACGTTCAATGCCGTTTAAGTTATCATTGAGTCCTGTATCAGACTTTACGAAAAGAGGAGCTGAAACTCTTGTAAGAGATAATTCTTTTGACAGTCTATCTTCAAAATAATCTTTTACCTCTTTAATGGCAATTTCTGTATGCATTAATCCAAGAGGTGATTTATATTCAGTTGGAATTGCAAGTTGTTTTTTATAAGTTATCATAAATAGTACCTCCTAATGATTATCTGATTTTTTTAACGAGTAGCATGGCCATGCTATATTTTCAAGATTGAAACAAAAAACAAAAAATCTTTCATCCTAGTTTCTAGGACGAAAGATTAAACTTCCGTGGTACCACCTAAATTAGCTATAAAAGCTCACTCATAATCAGTACGGAAACAAACTTCGATACTGTCCTATATATAACGGTTAGGTTCCGTCCATACCTAATTTCACAAGGATTTCAGCTGGAAACTCAGAGATGTTTTTCAACATAGGCTTCGTATGGAACTTCCACTATAATCCACTCGCTTTAACTACATCCTATATGTACTCTTCTCGTCACAGTCTTTATAAAAATAACTTATTACTATAATAACTTGCAAGTTTTAACTTGTCAACATGCAAATTAAATGTTTTATAGCAAGTTATAGAAATATTTAACGACATTTAAGAAGGAAAGTCTCCTACTTCTATAAGTGGGAGTTACATGCTATAACAAATAGAAAACTTCAATGGGGTTCTAAATCTCCCTCTGAAGCCGTTAATATTGCAGCACCGCAGGTGATGATTTAATTTGTTTATAAGAATTATTGACAAGGATAATCACTTAAATCATAATTAAAGTATTAATAAATAATTGAGGTGTATTTATTTGAAAAAAAAACATATAGATTGGATTTTGGTTATTGGGTGGATGGTAGTTATATTTATATTTTCTAGTCAAGTTGGCGAAGTATCTAAGGAAAATAACAAAATAGTTATATATCTCCTTAACTTGCTTGGCATTGATTTAAATAGCATATTTGGAGTTTTAGGCGATTTTATAGTGAGGAAAGCAGCTCACTTTACTGAATATTTTATTTTGTATATTCTACTATATAGAGCTATAAGTAGAAAGGCGAATACAGGCATTAAATCATTCATATGGGCTATAGTGATAGTATTTTTTTATGCATGCTCCGATGAATTTCATCAGGCTTTTGTTCCAGGAAGAGGACCTGCGTTTAGAGATGTGCTAGTGGATACTTGTGGAGGGCTTACGGGATTTCTAATTACGTACATTTGTGTCACGTTTAAAAAAGGTTCTGTATCTTCGAAGAAAGATAGATTTTAAAAATGATTTAAGATATGGTGTAAAAACTCTGGATTTCCAGAGTTTTTTTATGCCAATAGACTTTTTAAAGACATTTCAGAAAGAAAGTCCCCCACTTCTATAAGATGGGAGTCAATTACCATAGCAAAATAAAACTTCAGTGGGAGCCTAAATCTCCTTCTGAAGTCGTTAATATTGCAGCACCGCAGGTGATGATTTAATTAAAGGGTAGGGCCTATAAGAAGCTAAAGACAAGATTAATTGTTATATAGAGGATATGTGCAGTAAATGGTATAATAGTTAAATGTTGGTACTATAGTTATAAATTAAACTAAATAATTTAGCTTTTAGAGGGGGGATAAAGATGATTCAAAATATTATTAATAATAATGAAGAAGTATTCGGTGAAAACTTAATGGTGTTAACTATATAGAAAGAGCTGGTGTATATGGGATCGCTATTGATAATGAAGGGAAAGTTGCTACTATAAAAACACTAACAGGATACTTTCTTCCTGGGGGTGGTATTGAGAGTGGAGAAACTAATGAGGAGTGTCTTGAAAGAGAATTTATTGAAGAGACAGGATATATAATTAAAATAGGTGGATATATTGGGAAGGCTTCATTATATCATTTATCAAAAACAAACCAGTATATACATGGTACAGGATACTTTTATTTTGTGAATTTAGAAAGCAAGATAAGTAATAAAATTGAAGAAGACCACCAGTTACTTTGGATTGAAAGCAATGAGTGTGTAGAAAGCTTGTTTTTAAAAAAATCAGGCATGGGCGGTTTCAGAGGCTTTAAAGTCTAAGGGTTAGTTAGATTTAATAATTTGATGCAAATATATAATAGCAGGATAAAGATTAGATAGCATCATACATAAAATAATATATTAGGCATTAAAATTGAAGTGAATAAAATTATTATAATAAGTAACTTGGGGGCGTTTAAATGGGATTATTATCAGATTTCCGACTTTCTGTGATTGAAAGAAATCTTGGTGTATACGGAATTCATGTTTATCAGCAGAGCATCGATTTCGTAGCAATGATAGGGAGAATCTATATTCTGCATCGAAAACCTTCGCATCCGTCGGAATTGGTATCGCTGAAAGTGAAGGTCTTTTCAAGCTTTCGGATTATGTGATTGATTTTTTTCCGGAGTATAAGAATATCTCCTATTCTGGTTCTGAAAAAGTAACTATTCAGCATTTGCTCCAAATGACATCTGGGCATATGTCCGAGGATTTCAGCCAATATAATTCTAAAGACAGAGCAGAGCTTTTCTTTGTCTCAGAAATGAAGAAAGAAGCCGGTTCAAATTTTTATTATGAGGATTTATGTACTTACATGCTTGGTCGAATTGTAGAAAAAGTTAGTGGTGAGATAATGCTGGATTATTTAAAGCCTCGTATGTTCGATATGTTGGAAATTATAAATCCCCAATGGAATACCTGTCAGAATGGACATACTTTCTGTTCGGGCGGTTTATATCTGAATACTGAGGAGTTTTCACGTATTGGGGTAATGTTACTACAAAATGGTGTATACAAGGATAAGCAAATCGTTCCTGATAGTTATATAAACCGGATGCATTCTAAATGGGTTGATACAACCTCAAAAAATGATACGGAAAGCAGAGGTGGTTATGGGTATCAGGTTTGGAAATGCACGCCGCCGAACACTTATCGCGCTGATGGTATGTATGGTCAATTATGTGTAGTTTTAACTGATTATACCGCTGTCATTACAGTTAACTCTCACAACGAAATAGAACACAAGGATATCCTGCGCGCAATATGGAGTGATATCTTTCCAAATTTACAGTACAAAAGACTGGATTGCTAGAGGGTTATAGTAGTAGGAAAAGAAGCAATATGCAGATTAGAGAATTTATCTGTAAAATAAGAGCAAAGTTATAAAAATAAGGTTTTAAACATAGTTGTCCACATCAGAGCCGTAAATTTGGTTTTTAATGTGGACAACTTCTTTTTTAAGATATCTTTTTCACCTCTTATCATTTAAGTAGGTACGATAGGTCATATAGGCATGATTCTCTGTAATATATTTATCTGATTATAAAGCATATTGGATTAACCTTTAAATACTTAGTGTGATTTTATATGGGTATATATTTATAGTGGGGTTAATCTACCTGCAATAAGCAACATTATCCTCGAGTTGTTTGAATATCGAACGAACAGCTTTTGACCAATCTTTATCCTCTGAGTATTTTCGGTTGACCCAAGTAAGAGCATCCATATTATTAGGCCTATTTTTACATAGGTTTACTATGGTCCTTGCTGCGATATTAGAGGTATCTTCTATATTAGTATTATACTTTTTCCAACTATTAAATACATTGAAGGGATTATTAGCGATTTCAAAAGCATTTTCAGAGCTTTTAGGCACAAAGGATTGTTCTTGGCCCGTAATGGCGAACATAACAAGTGGATTAAGATTAAAATTTTTAGAAACAAGTAGTATTGTTGAAAGATAAGGTTCTTCAGCTAATAGAGAGTTCCTTGATTTTAAAAAGTCTTTCAAGTTGCTTACGTTCACAGTCTTGTACATTAAATAATCTGGAAGATGTTTATTAAGGAGAGGGATTTTTATAGGTACAGTAGTATTTAAATTAATACTTGATTTTTTTATACGATAGAAGTCAGTAATGGCAGATTCGTTTAATTCAAAGAGGTCATCTTCATAATTGGTAGATAATATCTCTTCGGTCGGAACTCTACTTGAATCTTCTATATATCCACGACTCAAAGTAGTGGAACTAGTACTATTTGCCGGTAAGTTTTTAGAGGAAATCAATTTATTTGAATGGTTTGTTGAATTAGTATAAGGAATTACAATTGTTTCAGAAGTTATTTCCTTAATATTATTATAAGGGATAGGATTAGAGTTTATGGAATGCCTAATTAATATTACGCAAATTACACTATATATGATTGTAAGTAATGGCAACTTGGGATTAATAAGATTTTTTTTCATATTATATTTTCACATCCACTTTAAATTTTGTTGGATACCTATGTAGAAACATAGGAAATCACAACTATAATATAAAGGTTGCCAACAAACTTTCAAAATATACATTATAATCAATAATTGCAATAATATTATAAATTATAAATAAATTTCATAAGGCCAATGTATAATTTTCCGTTACATTTTTAATTTTAATTTTTATATTCTCCAAATCATTCATTTATTAATTTTAGACAAATAGACAATTGTAGAAGATTTTTGTGTTTAAACATAAGGATGTTTCGCAATAGGAAACCACAGCGGATTAAAGTGTTTTGTGAGCAAGACACGAACTGTATGGATACAGCTCTAAAAATCTATTAATAATGATATAATCTTTAAATATAATAAAATACATTACAGCATAAGGAGTGGAAATTATGAAAGTAGCCCAAATAATGACTCCGGGGCCAACGGAGGTAAGGGAAAATGTTAGAATAGCTAGAGCATTAGCTACTACTAATCCGGATTTAGATCTGCAGTTCTATGAATTTTATAAAGAGACATGTGAGAAGATTGGTGAATTTTTAAAGACTAATAATAGCACTAGAATATTAAGTGGCGAAGGGATACTAGGTCTTGAATCTGCATGTGCATCATTAACAGAACCTGGAGACAGGGTGTTAGTAATTGATAATGGAATATTTGGAGAAGGATTTGCTGATTTTGCTCGGATGTATGGTGGAGAAGTGGTTTTTTTTAAGGGAGATAGAAAGCGTAAGATAGATATTATAGAATTAGAAAAGTTTTTGGAAAAAGATCATGACTTTAAATATGCTACAGTGGTACATTGTGATACACCTTCAGGAGTTTTAAATGACATAGATAAAATATGTCCTTTGTTAAAGAAAAAAGGTATATTAACAGTGGTAGACAGTGTAGCAGCTATGGGTGGTGAAGATATAAAGGTAGATGAATGGAGAATAGATATAGCGCTTGGAGCTTCACAGAAATGTATTTCTGCACCAGCGGGGCTTACACTTTTAAGTATAAGCGAGGATGCTTTTAAATCAATGGAACAACGAAAAAGTCCAATAGCATCTTATTATTGCAATCTACTTGTATGGAAGAATTATTATGAAGAAAAGTGGTTTCCGTATACACCGCCTATAAGTGATATTGTTGGATTAAGACAGGCTATTGACAATATATTAGAGGATAAAGAAATAATTCAAAGGCATAACTACATTGCTAAGGCCACAAGGAAGGCTGTAGCGGAAGCTGGACTTAATTTATATATTGAAGACGGATATTCTAATACTGTAACGGTTATAGAAATTCCTGAAGGAATAAGTGATAAAGAGCTATTAAAGCATATGCTAGATGAGTTTAATATATTTATAGCTGGATCATTTGGATATCTGAAGGGAAAGGTAATAAGACTCGGACATATGGGGGAAAATGCAAAGAAGGACAAGGTAATGTATACTTTGTTAGCATTGCAGAGTTCGTTAAAGGCACTTGGATTTCAGTGTAAAAAAGATATGGTGGAAGTTTTTTTAAGTGAGGTAGAAGCAAGATAGTTTAGTAGCAAACTTATTTCCATATCATAGGAAGGTAAATTCTGCACAGGATTAGTTAAATCATCACCTACGGTGCTGCAATATTAACAACTTTGGAAGCAGATTTAGACTGCTACCAAAGTAACTTTTCTGGGCTAGGCAACTGCCACTTATAGAAGATGGCAGACTTGAAGCTTCCAAAATGTTGCTAAAACAAAAGAATAATGGATGTAGGATAATTAAACTACATTATAAGCCGGTGAGGAATCAGCGGGTTATAATGCAGTTAAAAGATTCATATAAGGTTAAGGTGTCTATAAATGTACTAGTATAGTATAAGAATACAATTCAATTAATACTAATTTGCATGAATTAAAACCAGTAAGGTACTAAATGTAACACTAATTAAAAGTGTCACTAATAAATACGGTGTATACGAATCCTAGTGTATCGCTATAAATAAAACTTAA
Organism: Clostridium sp. CS001; assembly: GCF_020443565.1. Taxonomy (GTDB): domain Bacteria; phylum Bacillota; class Clostridia; order Clostridiales; family Clostridiaceae; genus Clostridium_AD. Next base: position 409 of record NZ_JAIZZN010000045.1, on the reverse strand, counting down.
TAAGTAGCAGTATTATGGAGAATGGTGAATTTAATTGTTGTATTTGCAAAGTTATCATGAATGTATTATATGGGTATATGATAGAATACTCCTTGTCGCAACGAATGAGTAACGACAAAGGTAAACATTGATAAGTTAACACTTAAAATTTCAATAATATATTTAAAAAATATTGAAAGAAGTTGTTGACAAATTGAGAAGTATCTAGTAGTATAGTAGAAGTCGTCGTAAGATGAAAAAACAAATTGGTCTTTGAAAATTAAACAGAGAAATAGGTAAAGAAACGAAATAATATTTTGTTAAACCAGTTAATTACTTTAGCAAAAAGTAATTCTTAGTTGCAAGACTAAGAGAATTGTAATGAGCTTGCTAACCAGCCTAACAGTTGGCGCAGATTATAACATTTCAA
>NZ_JAIZZN010000044.1 GCF_020443565.1 Clostridium sp. CS001 | reverse complement strand
ATTGCGGTGTTTTTCAAATGTCAAGTGTTTTCTTGAATTCATTTAATTATTTTAATTACCAGTTTGTGTTATCTTAGCTTGATGACATTGGCCACGTGGGTGGCACTATACACAATAAATGGTATCATCATCTCCTGCTCGGTCATTCCTGCATGATTTGATATGAACTGTTTAGATTTAGGACTGGAGACAATGCCTTGATCTGCAATGGCAACTGCTAAGAAATCACCAATAAACTCCTCAAATTTCCTATTAGCTTTACCATCTCCAAATAATTCTCCTTTTAAAACTTCCTCTTTGGAAAACAATAAAAAATCTTTGCCAAAGGATTTGTGAAATTCCTCTTTAAACTGCGGTCTATACTCCTCTTTCACGTAAAAACAGGTAGCTCTACTTTCAATAGAAATTGGCCTTACTAGCATCTTTTCAAGCTGAGGATAATCGCTAACAAACTTATAGTTCAAATTAATATGCCCATGATCTGCGGTAACAACAACAATAGTATCACTTAACATCTGACACATTTTTTCTACACCTTCATTTAGTTCTTTAACCCATGAAGTTACTTCACTACTATAGCACCCATATTCATGCATAGTAGCATCAGGTTGTGGAGTATATGCATAAATGTACTTATTTCCAGCAAGATTACAAAGTCTTTCTATTTCATCAAACATTTCAATATGTGATGAAACTTTATTAGTGCCAAATGGTGACACACTGTAAGCTGTAGCATTGCCCGTTTCATTGATAATATCATATATGCTTTTATAAGGGATTATTTTTCCAGCCACATGATAATCAGCAGCTTTTTCATCGCTATCTTGTAGCGTATTAATAAAAGTATTAACAATCTTATCTATTTCGCTAAAATATAAACTCCAACCAAGCCAACCATGTTCCTTAGGTGTCAATCCACTTTCAATGGAAGTCGTTGCAGCAGTTGTGGTGGGTGGAAATACTGTAGATATTTCTGCTACAAAATGCCTTCTCAAAAAACTTCCTTTATCAAGATGCTTTTCTAAGGCATCTACGCCTAAGCCATCTAATAATATGACCACAACATTTTTATAATTTTTCTTTAAGTATTTATCAAATATTGCTAAAGTTTCGTGGTGGTTTTCTGCTCCGTAATGTTTCAATACTGAGCAAGCCAAATTCACAATAGAATTATTATAGTCTGGATATTTTATGTCCATAAAGTGCCTCCAATCATTATCTGTGCGTCATTTTCGTGGAAAATAGTTTAGCCAAGTTATTTTATAGCTTCCTTCTGCATTTTCAGGTTTTAATTTAAGTGTGTATTTACCAGAAATACTTGTGTCAAATTGAAGATAATAAATATCTGGACCATTTATAATTTCTTCATTTTTTACTTCTTCTTTCCCATTTAAACTTCCATTCATATAATTTAATGGATAAGTTAATTTCCTATATACTTTTTCATTCTCATAAAGCACATAACCTTTAAAAACAGTTTCATCTTTAGGATTAGTGATTTCCCAATCAACTTTACCAGATGTCAATTTAAAATCAAGTGAAGCAGTAATATTAAAAGATATATTATGTTTCTAGACAATTGAGAATTGATATATTTGGTATTTCTATTTTGATTCCATTGCTACCGAAACTATATGTCAATAAATTATTTGTTTATAGCTTTTTTTATAGGTTTATATAATACCAAAACGATTATAAATACTAGAATACTAATTGTCATTATCACATCTATTGAAGACCCCATTATAACTGAAATACTTACACTATTTTCTGTTATTTTAGGTTGAGTTGATACGCTTGCGGTAATTAGATACTCACCTACAATTCCTATACAAAAAGAAAATACTAACGACATGATGAAATGTTTTTTAAAGTCCCATTTATTAAATAATTTCATTATACAAAATCTCCTTTGTGAGTATATTCCATTGTTAATTGTGAAATTATAAAATCAATAATATAAATGTAATTCATACTTTGCTACAAATACTCATTAACTAAGTATTTAACTTAGTAAGTCTTTTCACAATCATTAACAAACTTACTTTTTCTAACCTCAAATTTAAGATTTATGACCCTACTGTTGAAATTTTTTAAGTTAACTTCATTGTGTTTATTTAATTTTTCCCATAAAGGTTGTACAAAATCAAGTAATTCGATGCTTCCAGTTACAAATTCAAAATTATTCATGTTTGCAAATTTACTGTAAGTTGTTATAACTTATGAGCATATATAGATTATAAGTCATAAGTTTACACATTACCATATAAAAATAGACCCTAAAAAATAGGATGTTTCTTTCCATGATTAACTAATCACCGAAAAAAACATCCCTTTATCTTAATATTGCTTAATAATCTTATTTATCTTTTGATATATACCAATATGCTGTACCAATAAATACAGCTCCACCTACAAAGTTTCCTAAAGTAACCCAAAGCAAGTTATGTGCTAGTCCTCCTGCTGAAATTGCTGCTCCATGAGGAATCATTAAGGATACTGAAAGCAACGTCATATTGGCAATGCTATGTTCAAAACCTGTAGTTATAAATGCAAAAAGGCACCAGAAAATCATTATAAGTTTAGCTGTTTCTTCCTTTAATTTAAAAGCACACCATACTGCTAAACATACTAACATATTACAAAGTATACCCCTTAAAAATAATTCCATAGTGGGCATTGCCATTTTCCCCTGTGACACTTTTAAAATAAAAGTTGCTGCGCTTCCTTTTGCAAGTCCACCACCTACAAATAAAGTTGCTACAACTATTGATCCTACAAAGTTTCCTACAAAACTAAAAATCCATATATTTATTGAATCCATCCATGTAACTTTCTTTTCTAGTGACCCTATAGTCATAACCATGTTGTTTCCTGTAAAAAGTTCAGAGCCTGCCATTATTACGAGACTTAAGGCAATTCCGAAAGAGGCTCCCATAACAATTTTTGTTGCAGGTGATCCGGATTCTGACAACAACCCACCAATAGTAAATATTAATAAAATTCCAAATCCTACATAAATACCAGCTAAAGCCGCCGAAGTTAGATATCTCATTTTGCTTTTCTTTAAAAATTTAGATTTCATTACTGCCGCTGCCGAAACTTTGTTAATTTCTTCACTATACAAAATATATCATCCCCTTCCATAAATCATACCCACACTTTAACATTAAGCGCGAAGAAAGTATGTGACGAATATCACATACTTTCTAACCTTGCAATTAATTATATTTTTTCTACAGCTAACTGTAAGTCCTCACCGTTTATCTTAACTTCATTGTACTCTCTATCCTGCTCGTATATAACTTCTACAGATAGAGTATCCTTTTTAATTTGCTCTTCAAATTTCTTAATTACATTTTTAAGCATTTCATTTCCAGAAACAAAGGTTTTAATTTTATCAGCAACTTCAAAACCACTTTCTTTTCTCATGTTTTGAATTTTACTTAAAATTTCTCTTACGTGTCCTTCTTCTTGTAGTTCCTCAGTGATGTTAGTATCTAATACTACTCCCATTTCACCTTCTCCAGCAAATGCATAGCCTGGAAGTCCTTGCATTGTAACAAGTAATCTTTCGCTATTTAATTCTATTTCTGTGCCATCTACATTTATAGTAACTACGCCGCCATTGTTTATAGTTTGAGCAAGTTCCATTTGGTTCATAGTACCTATAACTTTTTTGATACCAGGTATCAACTTACCATATGGTTTACCCAGTGCTGGTAGGTTTGGTTTTATTTCAAAGTTAACATATTTAGAAAGGTCAGCTCCTAGCTCTACTTCCTTAATGTTAAGCTCTTCCTTAACTATGTCTCCATAATACTCTGGAAGAGACCCTACACTAACAAGCATTTTAGCAAGTGGCTGTCTATTCTTTATATTAGCAGCATTTCTAGCACTTCTTCCTAGTTTAACAGTTTTATAAGCTGTATCCATTTCTTCTTCTAAAGTCTTATCCACTTGATCTTCTCTATATTCTGGCCAAGCACATAAGTGAATACTTTCTGGTGCAGTCTTATCAAAAGCAACTACTAGGTTTTGGTATAACTCTTCTGTTATAAATGGTATAAATGGAGCCGCCACTTTAGCAAAAGTTGTAATAACTCTGTACAATGTCATATAAGCGCCAATCTTATCATCTGTAAGTGACTCTACCCAGTATCTTGATCTATTACGTCTTACATACCAGTTAGAAAGTTCGTCAACGAATTCTTCAAGCTCATTAGCTCCTGGAGTTATTCTATAGTTTGCTAAATGTTCATCCATGTTTTTAACTAGTGAGTTTAACTTTGACATCATCCATTTATCCATGATATTTTCGGACACAAAGTTCTCATATTTAGATGGATCAAAATTATCTATATCAGCATATAGAACGTAGAATGAATATACATTCCAAAGTGTTCCAATGAACTTTCTTTGTGCTTCTATAACTGCATCTTCATAAAATCTTGAAGGTATCCATGGAGCACTAGCAGTGTAGAAGTACCATCTTAGAGCATCTGCTCCTTGATTTTCTAGCACTGTAAATGGACTTAACACATTTCCTTTATGCTTAGACATTTTAAGTCCGTCTTTATCTAATACGTGACCGAGTACAATACAGTTCTCAAATGGGTTTGTATCAAATACAGTAGTAGATATTGCGAGTAATGTATAGAACCATCCTCTTGTTTGATCTACTGCCTCTGAAATAAATTGAGCTGGGAAGTTTGCTTCAAATAGCTCTTTATTCTCAAACGGATAGTGGTATTGTGCAAATGGCATTGATCCAGAGTCAAACCAGCAGTCTATAACCTCTTCAACTCTAGTCATTGATTTATTACATTTTGGGCAATTTAAATGCACATTATCTATATATGGCTTGTGAAGTTCTATTCCCTCTGGTACATTTATTCCCTTTTCATTAAGTTCTGCTATGCTTCCTATCATTTCACGATGGCCACATTCACATTCCCAAATTGGAAGTGGAGTTCCCCAGTATCTATTTCTGCTTATGCCCCAATCTATAACGCCTTCAAGGAAATTGCCCATTCTTCCTGTTCTTACGTTGTCTGGCATCCAGTTGATTTTATTATTGTTTTCTACAAGCTTATCCCTTACTGAAGACATTCTTACAAACCAGCTTTCTCTTGGGTAATATAAAAGTGGTGTATCGCATCTCCAACAATGTGGGTATGAGTGAGTAAACTTTTCTGATTTATATAAAATATTGTTTTCTTTTAGGTATTCTAATATCTTAGCATCAGCATTTTTAACAAAGATACCTTTCCATGGAGTAACACAATCCATAAACTTACCCTCTCCATCAACTAGGTTGATAAGTGGCAAATCATGTTGTTTCCCAAGTAAGTTATCATCTTCACCATAGGCAGGAGCAATATGAACTATTCCTGTACCATCTGATAGAGTTACAAAGTCTCCATGAACGATGTAGAAAGCTTTTTCCTGCGGTGTTTCGAATGTGAACATTTGCTCATACTCCATACCCAAAAGAGCTTCTCCCTTAAATTCACTTGTAACTTCATATTCTCCCTCTAATTTGTTTAATAGCGCTCTTGAAAGTATTAAATTTTCACCTGCATGAACTACTTCAACATAATCGTACTTTTTATTTACTGCAAGTGCTACGTTACTTGGAAGGGTCCAAGGAGTTGTAGTCCAAACAAGTATAGATTTATCTTCACCTTTTACTTTAAATTTTACATAAGCTGAGGTTTCTTTTACATCCTTGTATCCTTGACCTACTTCGTGAGAAGATAGTGACGTTCCACATCTTGGGCAATAAGGCATAACCTTATAGCCTTTATATAAAAGGTCTTTATCCCACATTTGTTTTAGCGCCCACCAAACTGATTCTATATAATCGTTGTGATAAGTAACGTACGGATTCTCCATGTCTATCCAATATCCAACTCTCTCAGACATTTCTTTCCACATGTTAACATAACTAAAAACACTATCCTTACACTCTGTTACAAACTTCTCTACTCCATATGCTTCTATTCCAGGCTTGCCTGAGATTCCAAGCTTCTTTTCTATTTCAAGTTCTACTGGAAGTCCATGGGTATCCCATCCTGCTTTTCTAAGAACCTTATACCCCTTCATTACCTTGTATCTTGGAATTATATCCTTCATAACTCTTGTTAAAACGTGTCCTATATGTGGCTTTCCATTTGCTGTTGGAGGACCATCATAAAAAGTAAAGAATTCTCCTTCTTCATTTAAATCAAAATTCTTTTGAATAACATCTTTTTCTTTCCAAAGCTCAAGCATATCTTTTTCTATATCCATAAAGCTTTTTGAAGAATCATTTTTCTTATACATAATAAAACTCCTTTCCATATTTGATATTCGATTAAATATAAAAGAACTCCGCCCTAATGATAGGACGAAGTAATATTCGCTATGCCACCTATGTGATAATATAAATTCAAGTACAATGCTACTTCAAATAAATGAATACTTCAAGTACAACCATACTTTATCCTTTAACGCAGAAATACGGATAAGCTTACTAAATTTTCAGCCTTCAGCTCCTAGGTGATTTTCTCCAAACCTTCACTATGGGTTCTCACCGTATCCCACTCTCTTTAAGCTACCTGCTTGAGTACTTTTCCTAATCAACGCTTTTTATTAATCATAATTAATATAAATATATTAGAAATTAATATGAACTTTTTATCATTATATTATAATGAATTTTTATTGTCAATTTCTTTTTAATTTTTATAGTATTACATGTAAATAAGTTATATAATTAAAGCATAAAATATATTATCCGAACATTAATACTCATTTAAACTTATTTATACGTAAATCTCATTGTTTTGGGTTTATATTTTCAATTTTTATTATCAATAATCATGTTTTTGTAGATATATGTGATCTAATATCAGATAAAGACGAATATCTACGAATTTTAAAGCAAAAATAAGCTTAGACTACCTTTGCATAAATGAATTTATACTCTTTTCAGCTTGCAAAATAGTGCAATTATTTTATACTTAATTTCAAATCATGACGTTTTGTATTGACATGCTTTCATTATTATAATAAAATCATTTTATTTAGTTGAAGCTTTTAAGTAATTCAAATATATATTTTAGAGGAGGAACCTTTTTTTGAAAAATTTAATTTATGTAATTCCTAAAGAAAAACATTCCGAAAAAGACATTAAAGAAATTCTACTTGCTCATCCTGAGATAAAGTTCGCTTCCTTAGTTGGTATTGACCTATCTGGAAATGATACAGATGAACGAATTCCAATCAAGGTATTTTTAAACGATATTAATGGATTTTCTAAGGGAGCTATCCAAACAGATGGTTCATCTGTAGTATTGCCTGGCATCGCTACTTTAAATAATGCTAAGCTAGATATGCTAGCAGATGTTGATTGTAATTGGTTTATAGACTACAATTTTGAAAACATTGACCTTGAAACAAACTTACCTATAGGCACCTTAAAAATTCCATGTTTACTATTACATGATGATATACCCGTGGATTCAAGATCTATTTTAAAAAGATCTGTTGTAAATTTCAAGACAACCCTCCTTAATTTATTCAAAGAATATCCCTCCTCATTAGATTCTTATAACTTTTCATATGAAGATATCGATGAGCTTTTACTTACTTCTGCTACCGAATTAGAGTTTTGGGTGAAAACACCTAATGATAAGGCACATATAGAAGAACTCTCTACTTCACAAGTGCTTAAAGAGCAATATTGGAGTAAAACTAAAGGAAGCGTTCGAACTTCTCTAGAGCAATGTCTTTCATTAATGGATGACTATGGTTTTGAACCCGAAATGGGACATAAAGAAGTTGGTGGCGTAAACGCCCAAATAGGCGAGTCTGGCTCACTAACTCATATCATGGAACAGCTTGAAATAGATTGGAAGTTCTCTGATGCCCTTCAATGTGCGGATAATGAACTATTTGTTAGAAATTTAATAAAAGAAACCTTCCGAAGTAACGGTTTAGATGTTACCTTTTTAGCAAAACCTGTGCAAGATGTGGCTGGAAGCGGTAAACATATTCATATTGGAGTAGCTGTAAAATTGAAAAATGGTAAAAGGGTTAACTTATATAATTCAACTAAAAAACATTTTTTAAGTACTATAGGTTATGGCTGTGCCATGGGTATACTTAAAAATTATGAAGTAATAAATCCATTTATCTCTTCAACGAACGATTCCTTAAGAAGATTAAAACCTGGTTTTGAAGCTCCTGTTTGCATAGTTACTTCTCTTGGTCACAGTGTAGATGTTCCTTCAAGAAATAGATCCATACTTCTAGCACTAATAAGAGACCTTGATAATCCTCTTGCTACAAGATTTGAACTTAGAGCTCCAAATCCACATACTAATACCTATTTAGCTTTAGCTACCTTATATATGGCAATGCTAGATGGAGTTGTATACGCTATAGAAAAAAATAAATGTGAAGATGATCTTTTGAAAGAATTATCTAAAGCACCGGGAGAACATAGTGATTATTTAGAAAAAAATAGGGCTTACAGAAGTGAGGAAGATGTATTTGAGTTCTTCACAGATGCACAAAGAGAAGAATATTTTGGAAAAGCGCCTAAAACTGTTTATGAGAATCTGTGTGGTCTTTCTGAATATCCTGAAAAACTTGAAGTTCTTAAGGCTTCCGGTGTCTTTACTACTAGCATAATAAATAGCTTTAAAATGGCAATATCCACTAGGTGGGTTACTGAAATAAATAATAGAATTTTAAATAATTATGCAGCAGAAATTCGAAAGTCTAAAATGATCCATACCCCTGAAAAAGCTTTAGATTTAGACTTAGCAAATTGGCAAACAATTAATGATTTAAGACATTATCTCATGAAAGACACTTATGCTAAGACTAGCCTATTTACTAAAATAAGAGAGGCTTCCAAATCAGAAAACTACGAGGAACTTTCTTTATTACAAATGCAATTGGATTTACAAATGACTGCACTTAGATTTCATTATAGTAAATACAAAAAGAATTTGTTAGATATATAATTTATAACTATTAATTATAAAAAAACCACCTCAATTGTAAAAGTACAAATTAGGTGGTTTTTTATGATGTTATTATAGTATATCTTTTAATATATTATATTAGTTATCCCTAAACTCTTAAGAATACCTGTTGAAATTGCCTTCGCTAGTTTATCCTGATACGCATTAGTCCCTAACAATTTCTCTTCTTCTGGATTTGAAAGAAATGATGTTTCTACCAATATAGCCGTAGCATCTGTATTATTCAAAACATAGAAATTAGCAGTTTTAACCTTTCTATCCACTCTTCCAGTTTCTTTGATTAATTCAGTTTGAACTGCCTGAGCAAGCTTTGCTCCAGCTGCATTCCCACTAGAATAAAAAGTCTCAATACCACTAACTGTTGAGCTTGTATAGCTATTTGCATGAATACTTACAAAAAGATCCGGTTTTGCAGCATTAGAAACATCACACTTTTCTTGAAGACTTTGGGTCTTATCAGTTGTCCTTGTGTATATGGTTTCAACACCATTTTTAACTAATATATTTCCTACTTTCAAGCTAATTGATAGTACAATGGCCTTTTCTTTAGTACCCATTGCTCCTATTGCTCCTGGATCATTTCCTCCATGTCCTGGATCTAAAACTACTTTATAAGAACCTTTAACGGATTCTGTTACATTTATAAGTAAATTAACTTTTATAGTTCTTCCTATAATAGTTCCTACAAATGTATACACCCCAACTTTACTGGTGTCTAATTTATTATCCCAAACTACATCTACTTCTTTTTCTTCACCTTTGTCTGTAGTTGCCATAACTTTAGATGGCAAACTATAATTATCACCTTTTTTTATGTTTTCTACAATATCATTAATGTAAATTGGTTCTTCATCTTCAGTTTGCTTTTTACTAACCTGAATTATAGCTTTAACTTTCTTATCATAATCTTTTATAACTCCTTCATATGTATAAGTACCTGCTTCAGTTAGATAAACTATTTCTAGAGGCCATTGTACTTGCACCTCTTTTTTTAAGTTATTGCTCATAGTTGCTTGAAGAGTTTTAGGGAAGCTATATCTCCCTCCTTCTTCTAAGCTAACTTTTATATCAGGTACCGAAGATACTTTTAAAATAGGATCATAATTAGTATCTGTATTTTTAAATCCAGCATAATTCATTAGCCCATTAGCTATAGCCTTTGCCGCATTATTTTGATACTCCGTACTACTAAGAAGTAACTCTTCTTCTGCATTGCTTAAGAATCCTAATTCTAAAACTATTGCGGGACAGCTTATCTTTTTTAATATGGCAAAATTAGCTGTTTCTCCTGCTACTTGTATTCCCCTATCTTTAGCCGATGTTGCTTTTAATAGTTCAACTTGCATTGAGCTAGCTAACAATTTATTGCTATTACTATCAGTCATATAATATGTTTCAATACCTTTAGCTTCTGTATTTGATGCACTATTAATATTTACACTTAAAAACACATTAGCCTTTGCATTTTTCGCTATTGTAGCTTTTGCATCATCCTCGTTAGCCTTATTCCAAGATACTTCATCCTTAGTTCTTGTATATACTACATTAAATCCTCTTGTTTTTAATATATTTCCTAGCTTTAGAGCTGTACTTAGGTTTATATCTTTAGCTTTGACACCACCACTTCCAGTGTTTTCCGTATAATATTGTGCTGGATCAATGCATACAGTAATCTCACTTGATTTTGTAGGGGCAGCTTTAGCATCAAAGTTCATCCTAACTTCTTTCCCGAGAGGTTGTCCATCTTCACAAGTAACCTTTTGAGTAACTATCAAAGTATATGACTTACTATACTCATAGTCCTTTACAGGCTGAACTATAACATTCTTATTACCATTAGCCAAAGTAACCTTAATGTCTATATTTTTATTACTTTCTCCCACTAATTTTATATTTGTGGGATTTACACTACTAGTGCTTAAAGGTTTATTGAAACTAACCGTCCAAGGCTTATCAACTAGTACATCCTTTTTAGGATTCATACTTGCAAATGTACTTGCTTTTACGCTTATTTGCATAGGTACAAATAATGCAAATATAAAAATCATAATTATCATTACTTTACAACTGTTTTTCATATAACCCCTCCTAAATCGTCATCGTTTTCATATTCATTTGTATTTATATATATTTTTTTGTTCATAATTTCTTAGATAATTTTAAGCATAGATGCAGCTTATTACTTTTGTCCTCCGTTAATTATACTATACTTTTGTCATCCGCTCTATAATTTATAAGATTTTTTTAATATTACTAAAATATAAATTTAATTTGGATATATATTCCTTCACAATTGTATATTCCTCTATTAAATATGCCATAATTAAATAATAAATACCTTTAAAAATATTCTTTCATTATACAATACGTTTGTGTAATGATATTTGGTTCAGTTTATGCTAAAATATAAAAAACTCATTTAAAAAAGGAGAATTCACATGGAAATAGCTTGGCTAGGTCACTCCTGCTTTCTTTTAAAAGATTCAAGAGGTACACAGGTTTTAACCGATCCCTTTGATAGCACTTTAGGATATGAATCTTATAAAGGCTGCCCTCATATTGTAACTATAAGCCATCAACATTTCGACCATAATTATTGCAAAAATCTATCAGGCAATTACAAAGTCATAGATAAGATTGGCATATTCTACGAATGTGATATCACTATAAATGGCATCCCTTCTTATCATGACAAATATAAAGGCGCAAAGCGTGGTGATAACATAATATATACTTTCAAAATGGATAACTACAACTTATGCCATTTAGGAGATCTTGGTCATACTCTTTCAGATGACGATATAGATGCCCTAGGCAACATAGATATATTGTTTGTACCAGTAGGTGGCAACTACACAATTGACGGCAAAGAAGCATCGCAGTTGGCTAAAAAAATAAACCCCAAGATAGTTATTCCTATGCACTATAAGACTTCACAGGTATCCTTTCCCTTAGATGGAGTAGAAACATTTCTTTTGCATATGAAAAGTGGGTCAAAGGTAGGTAGTAATACTTTGGTGATTGGCGACGAAATAAAAGAATCATTATCTGTTAAGATATTAAATTATATTTAGAAAAAATTAAGCCCACTAGCTTTTATGCTAATGGGCTACAATGCTATTATATTTATTTCTGCCATAACATAATTTTATCTTTTGAAACACTTTTCTTCACATCAATAATTCTTTGATTGGAGGACCCCGTATACTTGCTTGCATTCTCCATTAATGTTTCATCGAATTTACCATCAACAAGTACATCTATGGAACTTAGTAATCTTAGTTTATCAGCATCCCCACTACTTATTATCTCCTCAAAAGTATACCCACTATAGCACCAAATATCTAATTCCTCGCTTTTGACTTTCTCTGATAACATTGATAAAGCTACTGCACTTTCAAAAGGTTCTCCTCCTGAAAAAGTCACCCCTTTTATTATAGGCATATTTTTCTTTATTCTTTCCATAATATCCTCTATTGAAGCGTCCTCACCATAATTAAAATCCTGCATAAACTCATTCTGGCAATTATCGCAGTTATGCTTGCACCCGGAAACAAAAATTACAGCTCTAATCCCATCTCCATTAACTAATGAATTATCTAAAAATCCACCTATTTTAAATTTCACTCAATATACCACCTTTTATAAAATAAAGTTAATGTAAATAATGGACAATTGCTTAGTACAATTGCCCATTGTTTTACTATGGTTAGTAGTTTTTTAATAGATAGATGCGTGATTCTCTGTATGAGATATTCTGTCCGCTCTCTCTGCTGTTTTCCCACTGCCAAATCTCTCATCTAAACTTAAGTAGCCTGTTACTCTTGAAATTCCTTGTATATTATGACTTCCACATTTGCTGCATTTTTGAGCTCCACTTTGGAGATATGTTCCACAGTCTTTACAATACCTTATATGAAAGTTTATGCCCATGTAACTAATGTTAGTTTGCTTATATGCATAATCTAATATGTCCATTATAATTTCTCCTGTTGGGTAATCGTCAAGCTCTATATAACTAATATGCCCTGCATTACATAACTTATGGTAAGGCGCTTCAATATCTATCTTTTCTACAATTGATAATTCATATCCTACTGGAACATGATAACTATTTGTATAATACTCCTTATCTGTAACCCCTTTTATTTCACCAAATACACCTTTATCTTGAAGTATAAATCTACCACTTAATCCTTCAGCAGGTGTAGCATAAGTACTCCAGTTAAGTTTAGTTTCCTCTATCAACTTATCAGTATACCTTCTTATATGGGTTATTATTTCAACTCCTAGTTTTCTTGATTCCTCGCATTCGCCATGATGTTTTCCATTTATTGCCACTAGCGTTTCTGCAAGCCCTATGAACCCAATAACCCATGATCCATTCTTTAAAATAGGTTCTATGGAATCCTCTGGTGTCAATCCTTCGCTACCCATCATGAGGCCTTGACCTGCTACAAAAGGTAAGTCCTTAACCCTTAATCTTTTCAGCACACCATACCTGTGCATAAGTGCCTCTCTAGCAAGTTCTAACTTACTATCAAGTAATTTATAAAACTTATCCACATCACCTTTAGATAATATACCTAGTCTAGGGAGGTTTATAGTTAACGGTGCAATGTTTCCTCGCCCTTTTGTTCCTGCTTCACCATTTACATTAGAACAAAGATAAGTACGGCATCCCATTGTAGCAGGTGTAATTCCTTGATCATAGTAGAATTTATTAAAATCTGCATCCAAATTCATAAACGTAGGATTCATCCTCTTACTAGCAACACGACAAGCAAGCTTATATAGGTAGTGATATGGATCTGTTTTTTCCCTGTTTACCCCTTTTTTAACCCTAAAAATTATATTTGGAAATACTGGTTGCTCTCCTCTTCCAAGTCCTTTTTCATATTCTATTAAAAATATTTCACATACAAGCGCTGCATCTTTAGACTCTGGTATTCCAATATTCATTGAGCTAAAAGGCACTTGTGAGCCTGCTCTACTATGCATTGTATTTAGGTTGTATACTATGCCTTGCATAGATTGCTCTATAGCTCTTCTTAATTTACGTTCTGCAAACTCATCAACTTTACTTTCATCTACACCAAGTTCTCTTATTTCTTGTTTAATTTCCTGCCTTGTATATTCTATAAATGCTGCCATATCATTATCGAAGTCCGGATGTGACTGACCCCCAAACATATCATTCTGAGTTGCTTGAAGCAAAATGCAGGAAAGTTCTGCTGCAGATTCTATCCTTTTTGCTTTTCTTATATACCCGTATCCTGTATTAAATCCTCTTTCTAAAACCTCTCTTGTTGGTATATGTAAACAATTTGTAGTTAAATTGTAACTATCTAAATCATGATAATATACATCGCCATTTTCATGTGCTTTTGCTAAATGCTTAGGCATCATAGATAAATTGTGCCATTTATTCGATTCACTGGCAATCCTAAGTAGTTTAGAGCTAAAGTTATTTCCTACATTGGCATTATCACGATCTGTCTCTACTCCTATTTTTTCTATAGCTTTCATTAGGTCCGATTTTATCTCTCTAATTTTATTTCTCTCACGTCTATAATTAGAAAAAGCTATACCGATAGGCTTATAACCATTTTCTAAAAGTGTAGCTTCAACAACATTTTGTATTTCTTCCACAGAAAGTTTCTGTTTATCTAAATCCTCAATTTTTTCTATGGTCTTTTGAGTTAGCTCTATAATTTCACTTTCTTTTAAATTAAAAGCTATCTCATCCATTGCTCCCTTAATAGCATTTGTAATCTTTATTGAATTAAATTCAACCTCTCGTCCATCCCTTTTAACAACATGTAGCATATTTGAACCTCCCGAACACAATATATTGTACTTAGATTATTATACTCTAGTAAAAACTTTATATCAATTTCATAACTTACTCTTATGATTATAATACGTCCCATTAGTTTTAATTCTCTCAATATCCTTTAGTTTCTTATAACTATTTCGATGTTGACATTTTACATTGTAATTTTAATAATCCAAACTACTCCATTTACCAAATTAATAACATACTATCTATAAAACCTTTATAATGAATAGTATAAAAAAACTGTTAAAAGCCAAACTATATTTACATTTTAAATCAAGCACTGTTAAAACTATTATAAATAATGCAAGTACACGAATATTATTATTTTCAAAAAAACTATTTAATAATTTATTAAAGTGTAGTATTATAATACTATGTTACAAATGTTACAAATTTTTTTATTCAGGAGGAAAGTTATATGAAAACAGGAATAGTTAAATGGTTTAATTCAGAAAAAGGGTTTGGATTCTTATCTGTAGAGGGAGAAGAAGATGTATTCGTACATTTTTCAGCTATCCAAGGAGATGGATATAAATCTTTAGAAGAAGGACAACAAGTTCAATTCGAAATAACTAGTGGCGATAGAGGCCCTCAAGCTTCAAACGTTACTAGATTATAATTCAAAATCTAAATTAATCTATAATACGAATTAATTATAGATAAACCACCTATCACTTTGTGATAGGTGGTTTTTAGTTTATGTACATTTAAACAAATAACATTCTCAAATACGAACTTATTTTATTTCATGATTTTTATAAAAACATCATTATTTCGTTGAATATAATATTCTTAATTGCTAAGACTATATTAAAGGAAGTTAACATAGATACTCTAGTACAAGTATTTTATGAAAGGATGTTTTATAATGTTCGGCAAAATAATAGATATTGACAATACAGATGCTTTTATAAATTTCTTAGATGGAACTACTATGGATGTAAGTGTTACTCGTTTACCTAAAGATTCAAAGATAGGAGATACTGTTGATTTAACTCTAAGTACCCCTACTAATATGATTAACGATAAAATGATAAATTTTTTTTAATTGCACAATAATAAAAATCCGTATTTGTTTTGAAAATACGGATTTTTATTATTAAAACTTATCAGGTTTTTTATCTTCAAAGGTCTCGATATTCCATGATCCTTTATCATATTTTGCCACCACGTAATATTTCTTTTCTTTTTCACTTGATGAATTTTTAATAGTCACAGAAGATTTATATATGGTAGCTTTATAACCTTCAGTTTTAACTTTTATTAATACATTGAAATCTGTATTTTTATCTTCTAGTAATACTGTGTTAAAATCATTTATCAGCCTACCTTTGAAGGTCTCTAAATCTGTGGATAATATGAACTTAGCGATGCTGCTGTCCTCACTTATATCAAGAAGTATCTTTTGATTTTTAATATCGTCTTTTATATAATTATCTAATACTTTTGAAATTGAATCGTAGTATACTGTTTCAAAGTCAATGGGCTTTCTAATGTTCCAAAAGTTTTTTATGATATCATTATCAATTCTTTTAGATACAATATAACTTTTATCTTTACTATATAAGTTAGCCCCATCTTTTTCATCTAATCCTGCAATATAGTCAAACTTGTGGACTTTATCGACACCCTCATACATTTCAAATATATAATCTGAATTAAGGGTTGATTTTGTGCTAACTTCTTTAGCTGTTGATAAAATCTCATACAAATCCTTTATGGCTATTTCGTCCGTAACAACAAATCTAAAACTTTTATCTCTAGTACTTTGTATTATTATCTTTTTAATTCTACCTTGCTTAATATACTCAAAGTCATTGTTCTTTACTCCAAGCTTTACCTTAACTCCATCAAAGTTTTTGCATCCTGTAAACATGAATACAGCTATAATCATAAAATAAACTACAGTAAGCTTGCCTTTATTCTTACGCATCCATTATCCTCCTAACTATCTACCTAGTTAATAAAAATTATTAATGGTTACTTCTCATTAATAATTGATTATCTTTCATATATTAAGGGACCTTCTTTCGAATCACCAGTAGATAAATTATAATACTTTAAAAAGCTTTAAGCAAATCTAATTAATGTATTTTTAAAGTCTCAACTATACTTTCAAAAATAGCACCATAAGCTTCTTTAAAATTTATATTTCTTGTAAAAAACGAAAATCTATAAAACTCTTTTCCACCATCAATAAAATACTCATAGGACTTGTACCAAATATTATCAGTAATATTAATTAAGTATTGCACTAAGTACGCTTTTTTACCATTTATAACAATGCTGTCTATCTTATAATTTTTAATTGTGTTTTGCTCTTTCGATATGTTTTTACTATTGTCTAAAAATGTTTTTAGGTCCTGTTTACTTTCCCACACTTCCATAAACCCATGTATCACTGCATCTGACGATTGAAAATTATTATGATATATAATTTCATTGCCTGGAAACTTCTTTTCATTTGTCGTCCATCCCACCGGCAACTTATAACTTACCTTTCCACTTAAAGCTACATAATCATCTAATAAGTTAATATTGTTTTCTACAAGAATGGTAGTCTTTAATTTACCATCAAACTGTTGTGATATTCCCAAAAGAGTAGTCATAAGTCCCAGTATTATTACTATAATTCCAACTTTCTTTCTATCTATAAATATAACCTTCAATGTATCCCTCCATATATTAATATTAATATACTATATGATGTATATTAATAAAATATTAAAAAATTAAATGTGTGACTAAATTATATAGTCACACATTCGAATTTATATATATTATTTTTTAAAAGGCACAACTATTGTAGAATTTTTGAAATCATAGAACATAAGCCAATGTCCCATACCATCATCTTCTTTTCCTGAAATCCAAGTTACAAACCCAGTTCTTCCTCCACATGGTTGATGTGCTTTAGATTTTGTTCCAGGTATTGCATAAACTATATATTTCATTTTGCCACTAGAGTCAGATTTATATCCTAGCATATAAGATTTATGATTTCTGATGTATGGATAGTAACAAATCATAGGATAATATGCTACTGCATACTTGTTGTAGTCACTTAAATCATATAGATCTTCTAAGCTCCCCACGGGTACCTTATACCACTTGCACCATTTAAGCTCCTTAGTAAAATTAGGCGTTTCTTCAAAGCCTTGTGCTGCACCCTTAAAGAAATCTTCTATGGACCCCTTAGGATATTCTTCTTTATCATTATTTACTTTGTTATCACTGCAATCAATTTCTTTTTCTTCTTTGTCTTCTTTTTTATTCTTATGTCTATTTAGGTCCAAATCATAATTTGGTTCTATAACTTCAATCTTTTCATCTAATCGCTCTAATATTTCAACGCTTTCAGGCGTCACAATATTTTCAAGCACTTCTACTTTTTCAATATTTTCAAGTATTTCTACTTTTTCAACATCTTCAAAAATAGTTCTTTGCTTAACTTCTATTCCTTCATCCAACTTCTCTTGAATCTCTAAATTTTCAACTACCCTATCAGTTTCTTCATCACTTTTTAATTTAATCAATTCAATATTTTTCTCATACTCATCAAATTCATTAATTACATCATCTTGTCTTGTTTCCTTCTTTTCCTTATCTCCATCTGCTAATTTGTAATTTTTCCATTCATTTGGTTTATCAGAAGTTGAAAACCCACTCATTATGGAAATTACATTTGTATCTAGGAACTTTACAATAGCGGCACCAATAATCTTTTCAGCTGGAATACCTGTATCTGCAATGTTGTCCATGTCGTATTCGTGAGAAATGTCTACTCTACCGTAATCGTCTATGTTCAATTTACCTAGTTTTATAATCTTATTTACATCTTTTTTACCACATATTAAAATCATGTAATAAGGTTGTTTTTCTTTCCTTAAGTTCTGCACATAGTATGAAATCTTACATTTATTATTCTTCATCTCAAGCTTTGCATAACCAGAAGGAATTTTATCAGAGTCTAAAGAATAGCCTTTTTCATCTTCTTGCAATATAATAAAGTACCTACTATAATTTTTTTTAGGTGTCACCTTCTTTTACCTCCATATAAAACTTATTCATTATAATATATGAAGTATAGTATAGAAAATGAACAACATCTAGAAATTTATTTTACAAGTCCTATTTCATCTGAAAGTGTTGCAAATTCTTGAAGTGATAAAGTTTCGCCTCTTCTACTTGGATCAATATTTGCTCTTTCAAAGCATTTCTCTAAATCTTCTTTATTGATTCCCATATTCTTAATACCATTCCATAAGGTTTTTCTTCTCATATTAAAAGATTGTCTTACTATAGAGAAAAATAACGCTTCATCTTTCACCTTAACTTTAGGCTCATTTAATCTATCCAATCTAATAACAATAGATTCTACCTTAGGTTGTGGTATAAATGCTGAAGGTGGCACTAATCTTAAAATCTCAGTGTCACAATAATATTGAACCAATATAGAAAAGGCTCCATAAGCCTTGCAATTCGGCTCTGAATCTATCCTTTGTGCAACTTCCTTTTGTATCATTATTGTTAAAGATTTAAAATTATAGCCCCCAGTAAGCAAGTTAACGATTATTGGTGTGGTGAGATAATAGGGCAAGTTCGCTACCAGCTTTACAGACTTTTCATCTCCAATTAGCTCATTGAAATCTACCTTTAAGGCATCATTATGTATAAGCTCAAAATTATCATACTCTTTAAGTTCTTCTTCTAAAATAGGAAAAAGTTTTTCATCTAGTTCTATAGCACAAACTCTCTTAGCTCTTTTTAAAAGTGCTCTGGTTAATGTTCCAAAGCCTGGCCCTATTTCAATAATGAAGTCTTCTTCATTAACTTCTGCACCATCAATAATATCGTCAAGAACAGAGTCATCTATTAAAAAATTTTGCCCTAGCCCCTTTTTAAATCTAAAATCATATTTTTTTGCTACTTCACTAATCGTTAAGTTTTCCATAATTCATCTCCTTGTCTACCTTTTTCAAAGCTTCTACAAATTCCTCTTTTATAATGCCATAATTGTTTAACCTAGTAATAAATTGCGCTGAATTACCATATCCTATACCTAATTCATTTCCTAATGCTTCTCGCCTTTCCTTTGCTCTGCTATCCGCTGTTAACTTAAAAAATATCATATCCTGTATATCAAATTCTTTTCTTTTCTCTTGTAGTTGAAACTTTGCAGTTGTAAGTGCCCTGAGTATTGTTTCAGGTGATGCATTTTCAACACCTATATCTCCATCTTTAGTACCGTCCTTTCGAGATATATATGCATGCTTAACATTTGCTACTCTCTTTGAAATGATATTCCTTATCTTTTCTCCAGCAAAATCAGGGTCAGTAAGAATTATTACACCCCTTCGCTTTTGAGCCTCTCTTATTTTATTAATTATCTTTTCATTGATGCCAAATCCGCCTACAGAAATAAGTTCCGCTTCTACTGCTCTTTTAACCGCTGTAACATCATCTCTTCCTTCCACTACTATTACTTCTTTAATCATATTTTCCTTCCTCTCTATATTATAAATTACTCTCGATATCTCGCTCATTCTCAGAATTTCATTATTTAAAAAAGAAACCCCCTTGGTATATATTGAAGCATTGTATTTATAT
>NZ_JAIZZN010000043.1 GCF_020443565.1 Clostridium sp. CS001 | reverse complement strand
AAATGAAGGAGTGCGTGGTGGTGATCCGCATTTCCTTCATTTATTGGGACAGACTTTAATGTTTGTGGACAGACTTTAATATTTGGGGACAAGGTTTGTTGTTTGTGTACAAAGTAGGTAAAAGGATTTAAATTATAAATAGCTACTACATTAAGCAACTAATCTAATACTTATAACAATGTCGTAAATTATAAAGATTCCGAAGCAATTATTTTAGTAGTAACTCTTCCTGAACCCAGGTATACTTTTAAAATTATCTTTTTCATAAAACGTATCTGCTTCCTCGCTTGAGAGCAAGTCTAACCGTGTATTTGGATAGAGATGATGGCATATATCAATTAAAGATTTTCCAATTCCTTTTCCTCTATAATGTTTATCAACCGCAATTTCTGCTATATATGTTGTTATTTTTCCATCAGTTAATGCACGAACAAAGCCAATTATTGAATCACCTTTAACGGCCACAAGTGCAATGTTTGAATTTTTCCATGCCTCTAATCCGTCATCTGCCCTGTTAATAAAAGTCATCCAACCTTCGTTTCTATAAATTGTTTGAACAGAGGGAAAATCTTTCTCAGTAAATTCCCTAACGCAAATATTCTTTGGAAGTTTTGCCTTTAAAATTATTTCTTCGGTTATAGTAATATTGTCCATATTTAAATCCCTCTCTCGTAATTCAATAGTTTGTCACAGTTTACAATTGTGACGCAAACTGCGAATATTATGAAACTGCTTTAAATAAATACTATATTTATTTTCTTTGGTCATAAAATAAACCAACAATGATTGCTCCTACATAACATACGGCTGTCATAACGGCAACGCCACTATCACTAAACAAAGAACCAATACCAAATGATAAAATTATTCCAATAATAAAGGCAATGATTGCTTTCCCAAAACTCATTTACCTACCCCTCTTTCATATTATTATAAATATTTACTTCGCCATACCCTACGATTGTTCATCTATCGTAGTTTTAAGATAGATAAACATTCTAAGAATATGTTGAACTATATGTCCTTTTTCATATAATAACGTTTATGTTCCATAGGACAATAATCTAATACACCAAAAATCTCATACCTATGTTTAAGATAAAAATCTTTTGCTTGAAAATCAAATATATCTAAGTGAATTAATTTACACCCTTTTAGTACCCTTTAATATTTCTTTTAACATATATATATATCCGTACATCTTACAATCATCTATATTTTACAATCATCTATATTTTACAATCATCTATATTTTACAATTCTCTTAATTAAAAAAATTGTTTTGCTTAAACTTTAGAACTCCTAACTCATTCATATCATTAAATCATACCTCAACTAATTCAACAAATCTATTAGTTAGTCTTATATCTATATCTCTCAAATTATTCAAATCTACCATACTGATATTTAATAGCATGTCTTTTTTTGCGTTATCAAATTTACTATTAAATTCTTTATTATATCTATTAATCAACTGCTCTGTTCTATATACAACAAAATTCTGTTTATCTTCGTTATTTAAAGGTATGAATTCATACCTCATACATAATCTTGAAAACAATGGTTCGGGGATTACGTTTTTATAATTACTTGCATTTAAGTTCGAAGTAAATATTATAATATATCCATTTAGATCAATTTCATTTTCATCAAGGTCAGTAAACTTTCCATCTTCTAAAAGTTCATAGAAAAAGCTAAAGATTGACTTATCTGCTTTATCAAATTCATCAATTAATATTACTTTGGAATTACTATTGCGTATCTTATTAGTAAGTTCCCCTCCCTTTTCACTACCAAGGTATCCTTTTGGTGAACCTATCAAACTCCATAAAGAACCTCTTTCAGAATAGTTTCCGAAATTAATTTTAATCTCTTTACTATTAGGATAGAGATTTCTATGCAAAATTCTTGCAACTTCGGTTTTTCCTATTCCTGAATCACCACATAAAAATACGGAGAAAATTTTAATTTCTTTCATTTTATTAAGAATTGCATATTTTTTTATTTGTTTTTTAAAATCCACTTTAAAATCACTATGACCAAATAATTCTTCATCAAATTTTTCAAGAAAGTTGTCAATCTCTACATTGCTCATATTAACAACTTTAACTTCTTTAGGTTCCATATTATTATCTTCTACGGATGTTAACTTAATATATTCATGGAAACTATATTTGAACAACTGTTTACAATTTTCTTTCTCCTCTGTTTCAATAATAAAGTCCACATTTGCTAATTTTGATAGTTCAATTAAAATTATTTCAAATGACAATAATAAGTCATTCCTCATATTAACCATTTTCACCATAGCTGTTATATCAAAAATGTACTTTTCACTATCATCTAATGTGCTTTTATCAACAGTATAATCTATATAATTGGTTTTTTTTATAACTTTTGTTATTGATAATACTTGCACATCATCTATCTTTTTTCTATTTAAGAATTCATCAAAGTTATTTTTATTGTACATTGTTATATTTTTTATAACAGTTATTTTTTCTTTAATAATAGTTTCTCCATTCCCATTACTGTTTTCAATCTCTGTTAAATATTTTTTCTCAGAAAAACATTCTGGAAAAATTTCAAAAACTCTATCAACATAACTATGCTCAACCAATATGCCAACATTACTTTGTCTTTGCAAATGATTAATTATCACTTCATAATACATTATTGAATCTTCTCTTGATAATATTGCTTTTAACATTACCGTTATATCTACCAATAATTTTTCATCATTTAAATAGTCCTCTTCAAATTGGTGAGATATATTTAAAAGTGATGATAATGATATAATACTATGATTTTCAGAAAATTTCTCGTGGAAATCATCAAATTTTTCTTTATGGTAAACTAAAATTCTCGTCTCTTCCATTTTATCCTCACATTCTTTTTACTTTATATTCAGTTCTTTTATAATAGCTATTATATCTACATAATTACTATCATCATTCCTTATATCACCTATCGCTACTTCTTTATTTATAGCCTCTACTTCGGGTGTTGCGGACCTTGTTAGTCCTGAATACGATGGAGTGGCACTTATATTTTGAGTATCTGTAAAATATTGAAAAGCATTTTTATATTTCTGTTTTGAATCTTTACCTCTGTAAATACCTACTAATGTCATTTTCCCTATAAGAATATCATAAATATTATAATCACTTTCAAAATCATTTTCAAATGACATGGGTATTTTAATATAAAAAACAAAGTCATTTATTGAACATCTTAATTCATAGCTACAATCCTTTAACATAGAATTCATTAAGGATGACATATTTAAATCCATCTTCATTTCATCTGATGTACTACTGACATTAGAGCCATTGAAAGCTCCATTTAACAACATCTTTGTAGTTTGCATAGCCTGTTCTTCATTTATAAGTTCAATTTCAACCTCATTAAATAAAAACAAATCACCTGGGCTTATCTCACAATCCTTATTATATTCTTTAGATTTTTTTATAATAGTATCTAATAAATTTGATTTTGTAGTTTTTACTTCAAAATTTTCCAGTACTTTGTTTTTAGAACTATTTGATTTAGTGTATTCCTCTTGATAAGAAATTCCACTTTTAATAAAATTCAAATAATCTATATTTATGTTTGTGCTTAAATTTTCATTAAAGCTTTCACTATTTTCAATTATTCTTTCATTTTCTACACTAATTACAACCTTGTTGTTAATTAGCATAGCAATTTCAAATACTTTTGATATATTGATATAATAATTATTAAAGAGCTTACTTTCATTTCTTTTTTCATCATTGATACTTAAATTAGGTCTGGAATGTGGTCTTTCTTTTAAAAATACAAGTGATAAATATATTACTCCAAAGCAAATTAGAAGTATAACTATTTTATTAGTTTTACTATCTATATTAAATTTTATTAGAATAGCAATCATATATAGAAATACTGTTGCAACAAATGAATTCTTAAAACATTGCAACTTTTGTTGATACTCATGCTCTTGTATTTTAAAGATATTTTTATTGCTCGTCCACCAAATCGCTAACGCAAATAGTATAGGAACTGCTACTATATACACGTCAATATTGTTAAAATACGATTTAAGATAATTACTTATTGAAATAAAAATCAGCGTCTCTACTATTGATAATGCCATAATTAGTGATGTTGGCAGTACAATAGCTTTACTTCTTTCTTTTATAAAATTAAACATCCGTACCTCCTTTCTACATAACCATAATCTTTCTCATTATTTTAATATTACAAAGATTATCACATATACTTTACAACAATGTCACATATTAATATTATATCATTATGTTTCACTAACTAACCATAATATTTGTACATATATTAATTATTTACAAAAAGAAACATAATTTTACACTTGCATTTGAGTTATTTGTTATATAAAATGCTATTCACTAATAACTCTACTAACTTATCTGCCTTTAATCCTGCCTTCCTAATTACTTTCCAAACCTTAACTTCTTCCCCTTCTCTATTCAGTATTCTTATTGCCCAGTTTATCCTTCTCAGCTGAAACTCTTCTATGCTTTCACTATTTTCTTCAATGACCTCCTTAGTTTTATGCATTTTATCAAGATGCTTCTCAATTAACTCCAACTTACCTATCTTTTTGCCAATTCTACTAATTGTAATTCTCTCTGGTTTTCCTTGTGAATTCAACATACTTTCTATAGCATTTTTAACTTCAATTAATATCTCTTCATCTCTCTTAGCCCAATCCACTCTGTTGTTTACTCTAAATTTTTTAATTACTTTAGGAGAATTTTCATTTAACCATTCTCTATCATATCTATAAAGCCATATATATACTCCCTTATTCATATTTCTCAATTCTGTTTTTGACTTTTTAGGAAACTTCCCAATTAATAGTTCCCACTCATGACGATAATGTTGCTTATCATTTTTGTTATCATTAAAGATTTCTATTGCTACGTCTGCCACTTTTTCAACTTTTTCGGTTTTCCAATATAGCTCTAATCCTAATAAATCAGCATATTTTTCTACAGTTTTTGCATCAACTCTTAATTCTCTGGCAATGGCTCGTAAACTTAACCTTTTATCAAACAATTCTTTAAGTTTTTCTTCCCAAACTGAACCAAAATTCTTAATCCGACCTATTTTATATATGTCATTTATATCAGCATCAGGTCCACTCCTACTAAAAACAAATCCACAGGAGCATGTAAATGTTCCAATTGTTTTCTTACTTTTACCGTCATAGGTTATTTCCAAATCTTCGACTACAGGTTTTAAGTAATGCTCTGCTCCCCCATTAAGACAAGGCCATGGTGAATCACCAAATGGCTTATATTCTACTTTAATATTAAATAACTCTTCTAAACTAAATCCTAAAAACTGCATCAAAAGCAAATGCCTTATAGGATGAAAAGTTTTTCTATGCTTCCTCACAATCATGCTTATCCAGTTGCTTTCATCTTCTACAGAAATAGTAGATTGTACTGCAGTTAAAAACTCTTCTCCATAATAATCTATGAAGCTCCTCACTAATTCATTTTGTTTAATTTGACCGTTAACATTGGCTATTCCTAAATAAATTAACTTTGTAGTATACTGGTCCTCAAACCATACCATAGACATGTTAGAAAATTTAGCATTGAATAGTTTTTCAATATCCTCAGCTAATATAGAAATCTTATCTAATATTTTATTAGGATAAGAAGTTATATTATCCACACAGCAATTTTCTTCTGTTGCACATATAAATTCATGTTTATTATGAGAGTGAATTAAAACCTTGCTATCTAATAACAAGGTTTTATGTTTTGGGCATATTGTTATGCCTGGTATCTGATGAGTTCTATTCCAATAAAATTGGCCCCACCGTTCTTTATTTTCCTTATTGCATTCAGTGCAGAATTTGAAATAAGTATTTTCTATAACTGAACTTGCCATAATTCCTACACTACTATATATAGACCCACCATTTTCTCCTATCATCAGTTGGTATATTTTCTCCGCTCTTTGCGGGGATAGGAATGCTGTGTAAAAAGGAAACAAAGTATGTTTATATATTATCTCCTCAGAACTGTATTTACAGTTAATAGGCATATTCTTAATAAAATTATCAATATTAGAAGGCAATGCCATAACTGCAGATACAGTCCTTGAACCAAACAAATCCTCTAAAGTTGCCTTGGGGCTAATATTTCCGCTTCTCATATTATATCTTGCTATTGCACTGTATAAAATTTCACCTTCATATATTATCGGGAAAAAGCTTACCATAATTCATCACCCTACCTTAAAAACTTCGTCATCAAAATGCTTTATATATCCGTTAGCATTTAATGATTCATAACCCGTTATCCCTTTTTTCTTTCCTTCCTCCACAATGAATCTTAAATCACTAACATTGTTTATGACTTCTTTCCTATGAACGATTGTTTTTTCTTTCTTAACTATGTCAATTTCTAAACTTAATTTATACGCTTCCTTAACAAGCTCTTTAATCTCTATTTTACTTCCTCCGTTTAAGATAATTTCATTAACATATTTTTTCGCCTTAACAGGTTCAATATCGAGGTCAATTAGCTTTATAATAGCCTGTTCTTTCATACTTTCTTTACTTGAACTCTCATTTAATTTCTTATTATTTTGTAATTCTCTAATTTTACTACTTAAAGATATTTTTGAGCTTTCCTGACTTAAAAAACTATCTATATTAGCCGAATAAAGATCTTCATATTGAGCAATTCGACTTGCCGATCCTGATTTAAGTGCGTCAATCATTGGTCTGACGAGCTGTAAATTTTCTTTTGCAACACTTCTTATAATATTTTCTGTAATTTGCTCTTTCCCAGATGAAATAGCTCTAATTTGAGACATTACAAAAAGTTTAATTGCTATGTCTGTGATGCCTTGACTAAATTCGTAGAGCGTATCCTTTATTTCTCTTGAAAGAATAATTGGGTTCCTCGTCCATTGGTAATCAGCCATTCCATCAATAATTAAATTCCAATTTTCATCATTAGCCATTCTTTGTATAACCATGTCGCCCTGCCCGCTACCACGTCTTGCCTGGCGAAATTGAGATTGTAAAATTGACATAGCCTTATTAGTTCCGATTAAAATAATTGGAATACCTATGTTTACCAAAGTGACGAAAAAATTCAACATCTTATCAGCTCCACCTGATTTTGTCAGTGATAGATGTTGAATTTCATCAATTACCAATACTCCTAATCCTATATTCTTTGCAATCTGCCCCATTATTGGCATTAACACATTTACAGCCTGTCTTCCACTTCCATATTTTTTATGGTAATTTGTTCCAAGCAATTCATCAACTTTTAAGAAGAAATCAATGCATAAGCCCTTGGTAGAACCTTCTCCGCAGTCTAATTTTAACCATACAAGTTGATACATGCTGAACTTAAATCCCTTATATTCATTATGAACAATAATTTGAGGATACATTGATAGAATTAAGTTAATTGTTGTGCTTTTTCCTATTCCCGATATTCCAATAATCGTAAACCCTGATGATGTTGTTCTGAATGACTTATTATTAGTCATTTCCATATTTGAATTTAAAATCATTTTATGTCCTATCCCAAAGCTTTCTGCATATTCTGCTATGAAAGGATTTCTTGCAATATACCCTTGTCTTATTACCCTTGAAACCCTACTCTCCAAATCTAAATGTAAATTTAAAGGCTGAAAATACTGGAAGAGCCTCTGAATAAGATGGTACCTTATATGTGGCTCAAGTTTTCTTTCTTCCTCTCTAAAATATGGGTATACAGCAAGTTTATCAATTGCTTCTTCTGATGAGATTATATTGGGAAGACACTCAATTAAGGGGTTATCCTTATACTCTTTAATAACTTGTTCCTTATAGTATGCAACCTCACCTTCTCCGCCATTATCAATTAATACCTTATTTACTAACTCCATTTAATTTCTCCTTTTGTTTTTTTCTTAATACTTCAATACTGCTAAAGTTTCCTTCAATGTTATCTTTGTTGATGGTATCCATAGAAACTACTTTTGAATTTCCCTCACATGTTTGTTTTCCAAGTTCAAAAGCTTCATTATTTCTATTTAATGTTTTTTCAATTTTTCTATTTATTCTTATACCTTTAATTTTGCTTCTATCACTTTCAGAATAAGAAACTACATTATTATCAGCAACTTCAGACTTTTTTACTATTGCCTCAATTTCAGACATTAGGTCTATCTTTGATTGCAATATACTTTCTTGTTTGGAGTTCTCCTTTAATTGTTCCATTTTAAATAGATACTGAATTTCATCTAAACTTTTATTCTTGTACTTTTGTTGATTATCAAGTAAGTAACATTTTTCGAAGGTATTTATATCTTTATTTTTGATATAGATATAACTCATGTTTCTTATATCGTAACTAACAGTAATCGACCAACTACCTTGCCTTGCCTTCTCAAACCATTTTTCAACTAATGCCAAATTACAACTATAATATATTCCCTTTAGCTTTATTCCTCTAAATGTAATTAAGGCTTTAGCTGAGGTCATTAGGTATAATTTTATGGTATCTTCTGAAACTGAACGCAATTTTCCTGCTCTATTTTTAACTCCCCATTCCCATAGTTTATTTGGTATACAATCTACATCATCTTCAATCATCATTTCTTCCCTGTTATAACTTTTTAACCAATGCGAGTTATAGTACAATACAAATTTTATTATAATTTGAGTGAACTCAAATAAATTTAGTCGACCATAAGTTCTGTAATCTTTTCCAGTTCGCTGTCTATGATCTTCGTTTATGTAACCAGGTACAAATGGTTTAATAGCCGTAGTCATGCTTAAAAAAAATCGCTCAATTTTCCCCTTTAGGTCCCCCCTAAAAGAACTTGTATTTTTTACATTAATATGCAACCCATTAATAAGATTCTCGACTGCATATCCTTCAAACTCACCTCTGTCTGCTAAGATAGAATCACATAATTGATGGCAGTCCCACTCTTCTTTATTAATATCAATGTTATATTCCTTACAAAACTCCACCTTGTTTCTTGCACAATTAGCGAGTGCAGTCATAGCACCACTCCAGGACGGTCCTTCAAGACCAATGTATATTCCTACGATTTTTTCAGAAAATTGATCCATGATAGCATAAATAATCGGTCTACCGATTAGCCAGTTCCTATTAAATTGCGAAGTCAGAAATAAATCACCAATTGTTGCATCAATCAAAAATACAGAGCCTGGACCCTGAGCTTCCTCCGTTGAGCTTCCTATTACAGCTCTACTTTCAAGTTCATATTTTTTTGCACTTTTTCTTAATGTAACTTCTTTTTTTATATTCCTTTCCTTCTTATACCAATATTTAAATTGGTTTAGTGTTGGTATTTCACTATTAGCTTTAATCAATGGAATCTTAATTCCATTTTGTATTTTAAAATCTTCAGAAAAAAATTCCTTTACCATTAATTCATATGCTACAGTGAATGTATTTTGCTTACTTGTATAATAGTATTTATCTACAGCTAACCTAAATATCCTTTTAATTTCATCATCTACGTTGATTCCAACACCAAGAATATCCTTATATTTTTTAGGTCTTCCAACTTTTAATATTCCATTATTGTTTCTTTGTGTTCCTGGATTTCCGCAATTATTAAAATCGGGAAGAAGTGAGTTTATACTTTTCGCCCCTTGCCAATATCTTTTTAAATACCTATTTATAGTCTTAATACTAATACCATACTGCTCACTTGCTTTTAATATAATCTCCTTTCTTTTTTTTGAATCAAATATATCTGGTTCAACATTAATTGAATTAATGATATTCCATCTTCTATTCCTCAATTCCTTATATTCATCACTCAAATCCTCTTCATTAATTAACTTAAAAACTGGCTCATCATCTAATATTTTAATATTTCCTTCCTTTAATCCCTCATTGATGTCTTCTATTTCTCTAACCAAGGGGCTACATGTATTTGAGTATATATCTATAATAAATGCAAGTGTATATTCATTATTTATCCACAGAATTCTTTCTACTTTTTCTTTAGAATATTCTATAAGAGTATTAACTACTAACAGCCTTGTCATTAAAAATTCCTCCTTTATTTCCAGTTAAAATTACTTTGCAAAAGGGTTGATTTATATCAATGTTTTCGTCCATATTAATTTGCACTTGCTTAGTTGCAATTAGATACTTGAAAAATAATAATCCAGTTCCGCTATCAAAATTCATTTCAATATCAAAAGCAGTGGTAACTTCTCTTATTACATTAGAAGTTTCATTTAGTCTCTGTATTAATAAGTCACATAAGTAATCTCTTTCACTTTCTTTAAACCTTTCCTCATTATTAATTTCTAATGAAGGATATACCCACGAAATATTTTTAGCCCTTATAACAGGAATATCTTTCTGAGTTACAATTCCCCAATCAATATTCTTAGCATTCCAATATCTGCGTTCTATCTCATATCTATCAATAATATTCTTTCTATCAAGCTCTAATGATGACTTCACAGTTCTTGCATAGTAAGTAATCTTCCCCTCATTATTTTTAACTGTTATAAGAAATGATGTTGTTAATACATATGGAACATTGACACCATCATTTCTATACTTTTTATACAATGTGTCTTCATCTAAATTAAGAACCTCATTTAAATCGAGCAATGGATAATGTTCCCTTACGTCTACTACTGAATCCTCCCATATAAGTGAATAAAAATATCTTAGTTCGTTGTCTGTGAAAAAGTGATAAATTCTACCCGCCTCATAAATTCTCGTTACTCTTCCCCTGGAAGGCATATCTTGAATAGTTAACCATGGTTTATACTCACTACCCTCTCCTTTTCCTCTACCCTCTTTTATAAATCTATTATACTTTTCAATTGTCCAATCTAAGTTCCGTTTTGTCATATATAAGTCCTCCAATATTGACTGTGTTAAATAAAAGAAAAAACCATATACAATAGGCAATTTAGCTGATTTTTTTTATCAGTTAATGCTTGTGTATATGGTTTTAATATATTTATTTACTTCTCTTCTATTTTTAAAAACTATTATTTGTTTACTTTTACTTTTTTTAATTCTGTCAATGTTTCCTTGCCCTGATTTCTCGGGAAAGTTCCAAATATACTTCATAAATTCAAAGTCAAACTTTTCAGGACAACCCTCTGGCATATCAGATCTTATTTTATTTATATTTGTTATAACTCGTTTAAAGTAACTCAATAAGCATACTGCTCTATTTAATTTAAAACAAATTACTGTATCTGCCTTTTCAAGACGAATATCCATAGTCCCACCATAGTTACCGTCTACTATCCATTCATCACCTAATATTAATATTTTTTGTTTTTTTATCCATTCCTCCCTTGGAGTTTCAATCCAACCATTATTCCAAAACTCTTTATCAAGATGAATAAGTGGGCGAAGTGTTATCTCTGCAAGTTTTCTTGAAAATGTACTCTTACCGCTACCTGGTGAACCTATAACCATTATTCGCTTTCCTATATTATTCATTTTTATCACCTTTTATTTATATTCTAAAAAATTCTTTCCTATTATATGCTATCTTTATTTTCTCAAATGTTCTATAAGTTCAATGACATATAAACATTATCTAAGTCATCTTGCGTGATTCCTAAATACCTTCTCGTATTTGCCATACTACTATGATTTAAAGCTTCCATTATAAGAGCTAACGATACACCTGATTTATATGCCCAATAACCCCAAGTTTTTCTCATTGAGTGTGTTGATATTGGTTCTTTAATACCTACGTAATCTCCTGCTTGGCTCAATATGTAGGC
The DNA here is from genome assembly GCF_020443565.1 of Clostridium sp. CS001. GTDB lineage: Bacteria > Bacillota > Clostridia > Clostridiales > Clostridiaceae > Clostridium_AD. The sequence continues at coordinate 8,974 of NZ_JAIZZN010000043.1, read as the reverse complement.
CGCATGTTGACGGGTAATCGGTTTACCATTTCCCTTTCTTGATTGGAAGACATATTCATCCTGTTCTAACTCAAACTCATGCATGAATAATATTATACTCTTATTTAAATTTTTAGTAATCGGGAACCTCTTAGCCTTTCCAGTTTTCTTTTCATTTAGCATTATAAATTCTGTTGGTTTTTTACCAGTCCAAATATCTTTGGTCTTCATACATAATATGTCAGAAATTCTCAACGCACTGGAAATTCCTACCATAAGCATTAAATATGCTCTTACATCCTTTCCCTTCAAGAAATTTTTCATAGCTTCCAATTGTTTCTTATCTCGGATTGGACTTACTGTATTCATCATATCCCTCCATCTTGCATAATATTAGTTTTTAAGCTATTATGTCATATTCAAAGTATGCTTTTTTATCAAATTCCTTGAGGCCCCCTGAAACAGCCATTCTTAATCTACCTTAATAGCTTTCTGTCAGATTCAGAAATTTTAATAAATAATGCAGATATTAATTAGACTATCTGCATTACCTTACATATCAAATATTGCTTTTTCTTTCCATATATAAATTATACATGTTTAAGTAACTATAATCAATATAAACGTTGTAGGTAGGCCGTTGAAGATAGTCAAGATTTGATATATTTTTTTACCCAATTATTATTCCAAGTCTAAATAAACTTAGAGCACAGTTAATAAGTTTATCAACTATGCTCCAAATTAATTATTTGATTTAAATATACACTCTGTTAATAATATATGTGATATATCATGCTATATAAAGTATTTCTTGTATTTAACTATTTCATCAAAAACTTCATCCCATATCTTAAACTTAATCCCATCATATATTACAAAAACCTTACCATTGCTATTCCCACAATCTGTTTTCATTTGGTGAAGGTTCCCTTTAAACGTATCCATATAAGTACCTGGATACAATTCTTTATTACTACACCTTTCTTCTAATTCATAATATAGAACCTCTCCTTTTTCTGCTTCAAGGTTCAAAAGTGCCTTTAGTATCTTATGCTTCTTTTGATTTGCGTTTACTACCCATCCGCTTATTTTACTTACAACTTTTCTATAATTTAATGAAGCTTCTCTTTTTTCAGGTTCATTATTCTTTTTATGGGACGATAACATTCTTTCAAGGTATACGTAATATAATCTCCCACTACATCATTAATATCATCATTCTCCATCATTGCAACTTACTTAAATCTTTCAACTAACTCACTATCCAAGTTTAAAATAAGTTCTGATTTTCCCTCCATTATAATCCCCCTCCCAATTTCATTGTTTAATCTTTGTAATGATTATATGATGTTTTATTTTATTTGCAAATAAAAATATTACTTTATATGTTAATTCTTATAATCGCATCTTACTCGGTAACAAATCAACTATATTTATTTTGTAATTTCTAAATATCTTATTAACTTATTTCAACCATCTTCATAAAAAATGATATAACTTCATATAACCATTTTCTTAATAAAAATAATTCATAGCAGGTTATCTTAACATAACCTGTTTTTATAAATTCTTGTTTAGCAAAAGATCCACCAGTTTTATCTAAAGGCAATTTCTTTGATAATTCATCTAATCTTTTATTTTGATGTTTTGACAGTTTACCTTGATTATGGATAACTGCGTGTCGTATAATTCTCAATTCTTCATATCTGTCAAAAATCATATCTGCTGTTGAAAGTTTACCTTCTATCTGTTTTAAACTCAATTCTTCTATAAAGAACTTTCTTAGTTTATCATTTGACCATGGATTTATAATTAACTTATTCTTATCTATTTTATCTTGTTCTAACTCTTTATATTGTAAAGGTATCAATGCTTCATATATATCTTCAAAACAAGCATCCATTATTGAAATTGTTCTGACAAGATAGTTCAAATTAATTTCTTCCAATAAGTTAGAACTATACTCTGTTATTAAGCCATCATTTGTAAAAGTTGTTTCTAATCCAGTTTCTATTGAAAGCTTAAATTCATCTGGTACGTTTGTTATCGTATTTAGTTCTATATTATCCTTCATATCAACATACCTCTTTTTTGCAATATCACAGGCGTTTAATAGTAATGCTGTATTATTATATAATTTTGAAGTTTCAAGCCAAGTTATCTGTAATCTATCAATAGCTATTTTTCTCATGTCCTTATTCATATCCAGTGCCCCTTTAATATTTTAATTATGTAGTAGTCAGTATACATTTATTATATTATTAAATACTATTCCATTTTAATGTTCTGAAGCACACTCACTACAAAATCCATTTCCCCCATCGTTTTCAATACTAAAATCTCTTCCACAATCAGGGCAAGTATTTATATAAAGTGGCCTACGCTCGTACTCATTTTCATCTTCATCTTTACCTGTAAAATTAAAGTATCCATCATCTTCATTATGCTTAATACTCTCAAACTTAAAACCATGAAATTCTACCGTTTCATATTTGATAGCATTTATAGGCTCTTTTTCATTATCAATATTTATGTAAAGATAGGCTTCTACTTTAAATATTGCATAGATACTCGCTAATAAATTATAGTCTTTTGCAATATACATGGATGCATTAGCACTACTTTCAACATTTAGCTTAGCATTTAGTATTATCTGACATTCGTTTTGCTCATAATTGAACGAGCTTTCCATCACATTAATATCAAGTATCTCAACGTCCTCAACATTTTCAATACGCCCACCTCCAAATGCTTGATCTATTAAGCTATCGCTCATATTTTCTGTTAATTCTTCCATTGCATTGTGTTCAATGTAGTATTTTACTATATCATATTGATTTGTTGTTAAGTAAGACTCCATCTTCCTTATAAAGTCCATCCTTTTATTCACCTCTAAAATAGAGTTCGGCTGAATTTTTAAGTGATTTCCAAAATGACTTATTAATTCATCAACTGTTACCATGCGAAAATCTGAATTAGTTCCTGCCTCCTTTAAGAATTCTTCTTCCAGTGTTAAAGGTATCCTTTTAGGTCTACTTTTACTATAAGTCCACCAATCCTCTTTAACTTCATTTTCGATAAATATAAGATTTAAGTCTTTGTCTTTTATTTTTCTAAGTATTTCCTTCCAAATAATTAAATCTCCATATTTTCTCATTACAAAATCAGAATACTCTTCACCTTTATCTGGTTTATTAATATCAGTAAATCCAGGTGGCATTTTATACTTGTACCTTTTTTCTCCTTCCTCATAAATGTCAATCAGTTCTAACATTGAGAAGCCATCAGTACAACTGTTCTTTTTTATATTTGTTACAAATTTATATATAATATCATTCTGCTCACTTATACATGCTATTCGTTCACTATGTCCAACTTGAAGTTTTTCCAAATCTTGTTTTGAAATTTTCATGGCATTGTTTATATTTTCTATAAGCTTATCTCTGCTATCATCTACTTCTGGTAATTTATATTTATTATAGGCACTATAGTTTTTTGATACTGTACCTATTGCATCAGAAAGTACTTTACAGATATCCTCCTTCAAATTCTGGAATCGGTTTGATTCACGTTTTCGTATGTGCTCGTAATGTCTTGTATACTCTAAATATACCTGATTAGGTAGCCAGAAAAGATTTAGATGATTTTCAAATGAACCAATAATATTTTCTATAGTTTCTGGTGTAAAACTATACAGCCCTAAAAGAACGTTTGTATCCATAACAATGACTGGCTGTTTATCAAATATTTTTTCAAACTCTTCTTTTTTATATATAAACCCCATATCCCAATCCCCTCCCTTAAATTTCTTCACAATGTTATCCATTCTATATATCTATAGAAACATACAGTGCCTGTGTTTTAAATTAATTATTGTTTTATTATATTTAATTTAATTTTTTGAACTTTAAAAGCACCATATAGGTGTCAATCCTAATATACCTGTGTCACTTCATAATTATCACCAATTAAAAATATTCTTGTAAAAGTATGATGTATTTTAATTTGTTTCATTGCTCTAATATATGTATCAGCAGAAGCTAAGCAATAATTATTAAAGATTGCTAACCATTTTTCTTCCTTCCACAGTACCCCATTTATTATTTTTGTCTTTCCTTCCTTTATTTTAATTCTATCTTCTAAAATCAATAATGCTTGTTCACCTATATTTGTAATTGATAGATTATTTTTAATACCTATAAGCCCAATAATCCTTTTTTTTAAAGGAGAACTTTTTACTATTTTTACTTTGATAATGTTACCACAAATATTTATCTCAACCCAATCAGTCAACGATAATGAATAATTTATGCCATCATTTAAAAATGACAAAATACTATCTTTTATAGACTTTTTAAATTTATCATAATTTGTCAATGGTCCTTTTATATCTAATAATAATGATTTATTCTCATTTATTTCTATCCCTATATCCTTGTTTAATTGATTGCAAAGCTTAATTATTGATTGATCTATTGTATTTCTGGTTTGTAATCTATCACTTAAATAAATTGATTCAGCTCTTGTAACTTCAAGTAATATTTTTTTATTTTGAAATAGCACATAATAATCTGGCGGTTCGTCCCCATCAATAATAGTTACTTCTTCAATATTATTTTTCATATACTTTTCCATTGCTAATTTAACATATTCTTCATCATCCCTCATTGCATAATTCTCCTTGTAATCTGTAACTTTATAATAATTATAACATAAATAACAATTATAACTATTTCGAAAATGCTTATTTATAACTTTATCCTGTACACATAGATTATAATATTTTTTAACTTTATATATATATGTTTTCATGCAATTTTGTTGCACTCAAGTTTCAACATTTAAGAGCATTTATGTTGCAAAAGGAATTATTGCTACCTCTTTTTTTATAAACAAATCACATCTCACAACATATTTACTGTTATGTTTCACTGCAAATAGACAATTTATTTATCCCATCTAACATACTCTAACTTTTTACTACCTATTAGCTATCTTCATGAATCCTTTTAAAAAGATAAAGAAATTACTTATTCATTCTATAAATTCTTTAATGATTTCTTCAAACCTAAATACCTCAAGTATATTATAGTTTTTATGTGATATATTAATCCCATACTCTGGTGCACTCTTTTGTCCTGGCTTATCGTATTTTCTATCAACAAAAACTTCATTGGACTCTTTCCAAGATTTTGATGGTATTAAAAATATATCTGGAAATTTACCTGATTCAAACACAAGTAATATTAAATATAAGTTTTTATTGTCTATGTCAAATTTGTTTTTTTGCATAAATATATATCCTTTTTCAGTCTTAGACTTTACCTGAATTTCACAAAAACGCCTTTTTTTATCTTTTATAATAAAATCAATACCATGATCATCTACCTCAGATGTATAAACTTCTAATCCATAAGATGCAAATTCCATTTTTGCAAAGTATTCAGCATATCTACCTAACTGCAAATTATTTAATTTGCCCCATTCTTTATTTGGCATTATAAACCCACCCCTCTCTTAACTAATTAAATAATAGTTAGTTTGTAATATATTTCATTTTAAGGCTAAGGATAAAAGAATATAAAATGGGCTTGTCGTAAACAGACAAGCCCCTTTGCTTTTCTCTAACTATTAAAGTACCGTAAATTTGCGATTGATCAACTATATATAAAAATTGTTCAGTTAATTTTCATTTTTAGATTGAGTTTTGTCATCTAATATGCTAAAAATCCTCTCTACAGCAATTAAAATTGAAACTAATAATCCTACGATTACTCCGACTATTAAGCCGACTGGCATAGTATTCATGTCAGAGCCAATTGTAAAAAGACCTATCACCCCAAATATTAATACAGATAAAATTACTATTGTGTTATATATGAACATTACTAAGAATTACAAAAAACATATAGACTATCTATTTTTTATTCAATGGTTCTTCAATAAACACCGGAGAAAAATTATTTGTTTTTGTATATTCCATGAGTTGTTCGTGAATATAAGGTACATAGTTAACCCCTTCTAAATCTGATATTTGCACCCACTTTGCTTCACTTGAAATCTCTGGATTATCAGGGTCTATATCTGGAACAGAAGGAGGCTTAATCTTATCATCATCATTTAAGAAACAACGAAATACAAGGCTTATTTTTGACGTTTCTCCATAAATAAAATTACAATTATTAGGTTCATATTCAAGTGCAAATATAAAATCACCCACAGTAACATTTAAGCCAGTTTCTTCAAGTATTTCTCTAACCACAGTTTGTTTAACAGTTTCCCCAGGTTCGACTCCACCACCAGGTATATTATAATACTCCCCACCGCCAAATTCATTCAATAAAATCTTATCATTATTAATAACAATGCCACGACCACTTACTCTAATATGAAAACTCATTTTGATTTTCCTCCCTTTTAAACATAAAAGTTGTTACGCTTTAAATTACAAGGTCGACACAAAGCATTTATTAAATTGTACTATTAAATTCCTAAACAAACAATAATAAACATATACAGGCTAATATATGTTTATTATTGAATTTGAAATTATTGTGTACCTTGTTCTTATAATCTTAATCGTTTAAAAACGTAAACAAACAAATATTATATTAAATTCACTTCGGTAATTTGTTTGTGGTACTACAAAAAAACAAAAGAGCATTTCTACTCTTGAGGTCTCACTATATACGAATGTTGTGATAAATCTTTAAGCTTTTTTAATAAGATTTATCATGCTCTTTTCTTACTATTTACTTAGTTTAAAATCTACTCCTTCATTTGTTTCAATAAAGTCACATATAGCATTTGCAATTTTCTTTATTTGAACATAATCTAAAATGTCTGGAGTATCTTTAGGTGTATGAACTATTTTTTTTACATTCTCTTGTACAAGAAAAACATTTGGTATAGATGCACTTTCAAAACTCAAATGGTCACCTAAACCTATTACAGCAGTGTCCGAAAATTCAATATTATATTTCTTCATAGTAGTTTTTATAGCATCATATAGCTTATTAGATACCTTGCTTTTATTCTTTAGAGCAAGCTTTCCTCCATCTGTAGCACCAATACAATCTATATTAATATTATACAAGTTCCCATAGACTGGTTTTGAAATAATGTCCTCAACAAAGGCTCTGCTTCCATTTAGACCAGTTTCTTCACCATTAAAGGCACATAGAATTATATCCATATCAAAAAGTTTTTCCTTTGATTTCTCTTTTAGTGTATTTGCTATTTCTATTAAGGCTGATACCCCCGAAGCATTATCTAATGCTCCTCTATTAATTGTTCCGTTCACAAATCCTAAATGGTCAAAATGAGCTGATATTACTACTGCTTTTTTGCTATCTTTGCCTTTTATAACTCCTACAATATTATTAACCACTTTGTTTTCTGGTTTATCATTTATATCAATTAAACCAGATTTTTTGTATACTTCTTGTGTATATGGCTCATAGTAGCTATCTTCAAACAATGGAGTTAGCCCAATATCTTTAAAAGTTTTCTCAATATACTCTTCAGCTTTTTCATTTCCTTTAGAACCAGTTAATCTTCCTTGAAACTCATCGGAGCAAAGAGTAGCAACCATTTCTTTAGAAGATGGAGTCTTTACAGAAGTCTGAACCTGTGATGGTTGTACTAATTGTTCACTGTTTGCAGTAGTTTCTTTATAATTATGGCTAACTACTTCAGTAGAACAGGATGAAAAAGTAAGAACCATGGCTAATACAACACTTAATTTTAACATAACCTTCATATAAAATCCTCCTAACATTTTTATATCTATAATTCTTTCCACTATTCTTATGAGTATTCAATCATTTCTGTAAATGCTCATTAGCATAGTTAGGATTTCATAACATAAAGCCTTTTAATTTACTTTTTACTTATAAAATTGAGATTTGCTTTGGTCTTCTCTTAATCTTCTGTGATCGCATCTCAATGAATTAGATTATACGGTACAGCCGACATATATAAAAAATGAGCCACAAGATGAAATTGATATCCATCATGTGGCTTTTGTTGTTTTGATAGCGATATTCGAATGTGTGAATGGTAAAAACAATCTTTAGTAGTTACGACGACATATGCGAAGAGTATGACTTAATTAGAACTACTTGAGGTTTAAACTCTTTACATTTGTAATAATAGACAATTTATTTTTATATATTTTTAACATTTTAACAAATTCTGTTCTGTTGAGTTCAAAATCTTTAGTCCACTTATACATTAGCCTTAACATTTTAAAATCTGACTTGTAGTGGCACTTTTCTATTTTAAGTTGTTGCTTGATATACCGTAAAAAAATACGGTATTTTCTCTTCAAAAGTGGTGTATCAAGAAATATTATTTTATCAGCCATATCAAATAGATAATGGCAACTTTCTCGATATGTACCTTCAATAATCCAGTCGCCTTTACTGTCGATATTTTTAATAACTTCTAATTGTTGTTCTGGAGTTCGTTTATATCTCTCAGTTTCTGTTTTATGATGAACTATACAATCCAATTCATAATATGTAATGTTCAATTCTTTCGATAGGTTTTTAGCAAGTGTAGTTTTGCCACTTGCTACTATTCCAATTATATAAATCTTACTCATAAATATCCCCTTAATAAATATAATTCCACCTCAATAAAATCCAATGTACCTTACCCATATTAAAGTTGTTATACACATATTACCATACACACTGAACATAAAATTGATATTTTAATAACCCACATATTAATTGATATGGATTTGCTTGCGATGACATATAGTAATATTGTGAATTAATATAATTTCTGATTATGCTTATTTTGCGGGAGTTAGAGTACCTTATACATTGATGTATAATTATTTATTTGAAATCCAAGACTTACATATAATGGTTTTCCTTTTTCAGTCGACATTAAATCAACGGCCGCAACGCCTAATAGTTTTGCTTCCGATAAAAGTTCAGTCATAACTTTCGTTGCAATGCCTTTTCCTCTATATTGAGGGTAT
>NZ_JAIZZN010000042.1 GCF_020443565.1 Clostridium sp. CS001 | reverse complement strand
TTGCAATGATAAGACTTTGTGAAATCATATTAAAATAAATTCAAGTTACAAACTTCAAATGTAATTTATTTGAAGACTAACTTGATGACATTGCCCACGTGGCAAGTGGCAAGTGGCAAGTTTGAAAGAGGTTAAGGATATTATATCTTTGCTAATTTTCAAGGAATAATGTTTGGTACAGGATTATATAATATTTGGATTAATGAGGTAACACTTACAGGTGGTAGTTCAAAATTAATGATTACTGCAATGAATAACTAAAAACAAGTTAGTAGAGTTTTCAATTAAATCAGCATATTATAATACGGCAATGTAAGTAAATAAATAGGAATAAGTAAATATTGCAAATTGGAGTGAAAGAAATCAATGGCATATAGTCTATTTAACAGACTTCAAAATTATGTGGAGATTGGTGTTCATAATGGAGCATTAATGAAAGGTCAGAAAAATGAGAAGATTACCGTAAATGTAGGTGTATTAGCATATAATCATGAAAAATATATTGTTCATTGCCTTAATTCTATAATAAAGCAAAAGGGTGATTTCAACTTAAATATTGTTATCTGTGAAGATAAATCCAGTGACACAACCGCGGAAATTGTTGACAATTACATTAACAACACAGTGGTTGCAAAAAACGTAACCTTTGACTATTTAAAAAACCAAGAAAATTTAGGCATGGTAAAAAATTTAAAGAAGTTATTAAGAGCTTGTAGCAAAAGTAAGTATACTGCTTTAATAGATGGTGATGATTATTGGTGTGATGAGAATAAATTAAAATACCATATAGAATTTATGGAAAGTCACCCTCAGTGTGCCATGTCCTTTGATGATTTAATAATTAAAGAAGGAGATTATTTTTACCCATATTATTTACATCAGCAAATTAAAGATGATATTTTCAATACGGAAGATATAGCAAATTTGAATTTCATAGGGAACATCTCTTGTGGTTTTTATCATAGCAAATATTTAGGGGAAATCCCTGATGAATTTTTTGAAATGTTTGTTGGTGATTGGATGTTAAATGTTGCATGTTCAACCTTTGGAGAAATTGGACATGTAAAAAAAGCAATGAGTGTGTACAGGATTCATAATAAAGGCATTTGGAATAGAATGAATAATTATTATAAGAATAAAACAACTATAGGCTTAATTGATGAATATAATAAATATTTTAACTACACTTATGATGAACAATTTTCTAATATGCGTAGATTAAATGCATCAAAAATGGATGATGTATATTTGGAAAACTATGATTTGGTTATTATTGACAACTTGTTCCCACATGATGCCAGTGGATTTAGATATGAGGAGTTTCTCAGCTACCTTAAATACTTTAATTCAATGAAAGTTTTGATAGCAGAGAACTCCTTGCACTTACTTGGTGATAAAAGTGTTAAAGACCTAATTATTGATTTTAAAAGAAAAATTCCTGAAATAGGTAGTAAGCTTGAAAAGTTTTATACTTTTGATAATATAAATTGCAAGCTTCTTTATTTTGCATCTTTACAAAATGTTGCTTCTTTGGTTCATATGGCAGAAGATAGAAAAATACCTTTTGTATTTTCATTATACCAAGGAGAAGGTTTTGCCTTAGATGACCCTTTTTCAGATGCATCATTGAAAACAGTAACAAGTTCACCTTGTTTTAGAAAAGTAATGGTAACTCAGCGGGCAATTTATAATTATCTTACAAATAAAAATTTCTGTAAGCCAGAACAAATAGAGTTTATTGTTCAAAGAGAGGTCCATTCACGTGAAATAGAAGATGGAGAGCATGTAAATGAAAAATATTATGGTTTTAATAATGAGATTGTCAGTAGAATAAGAGTATTAGAAGCACATATTCAATAGTGGTGACTATTTTTTATATCAGTACCGGCGCTAAGAAGGGTGTATGAAAATCAGCTTTAAATGATTTTTATACACCCTTCTTTTAAGAATCATAATCTATATTTTATTTTATAAATATTTTTCTCCTGCCACTCTAGGACGAATTACTTTTGCAGGAGTGCCATATGCAATAGAGTATTCTGGAATATCTTTTATTACAGTGGATCCAGCCCCTATTATGGTATGCTCTCCAATGGTTATGCCATGAATTACTTTTGAACCTAAGGAAATAGCTGTAAATAAACCTATCTTTGAATTTCCACCAATAGAGGAACCTGGGCCTAAACTTGAGTAATCCGACATTTTACTGTCATGATCTAATGAAGAATTATGATTTATTACGCAAAAATCTCCTACAGTTGCATCGCTACTTATAACACTATTTGCCATTATCACGGTACCTTTTCCTATTACTGCATTTCTGGCTATTTGCGACGAGGGATGAATTACCTTAATAAAGTTAAACTCAGGGATAGCTTGTGAAATTTTATTATACACTGTATATCTAATAAAATTATCTCCAATTGCAATAATGCCACCTTGTATTTTATACATTTTTATTAATGTCTCCAAATCCTCTTCTTTACCAAGAATTTTATATCCAAAGGCGCTAGAACCCACTTTTTTAAATCTGTCTAGCAATCCAATAATTTCATATTTATTTTCTTTTTCAATACTATCAATTATAACCTTTGCGTGTCCAGAAGAACCTACAACTATAATATTCAACATAAACATCTCCTAAAAATGTTTAGGCTATTGCATTTATAATGTTTATAATATTTTCTTGTTCTACTAATGCTAACGAATCATACATTGGCAAGCAAAGTATTCTGCTTGCAACTAATTCTGAATTTGGTAACCTATTAGTTTTGTCTTTTATATAAGGTAAATTATTCAAGGATGGATAAAAATATCTTCTTGCATAAATACCTCCGTTTGCAAGGGTTACTTTAACCTTTAATAAGGTTTCTTCATCTTTAAATACCACAGGAAAGTAAATATAATTTAAGTTACTATTTATATTTTGTTCTTGTCTAATTACGTTTTTACTTAAATAGTTCATATAGTTTTCATATACTTTTTTTCTACCTTGAAGTATTTTGTCCATATCATCTAATACACATAAGCCCATGGCTGCTTGAAATTCATTCATCTTTCCATTAGTACCAACATCAACTATACGCTCTGAGTCCATTATTCCAAAATTAATTATTCTAGTGGCCTTGCCATATAGTTCATCATCGTTTATTACAAGTGCACCACCTTCTATGGTATGGAAGATTTTAGTAGCATGAAGACTAAGGGTAGATATATCGCCATAGTTTAGTACGCTAGTGCCTTTGTAGTTCACTCCAAAAGCATGAGCAGCATCATAAATCACTTTCAAGTTATGCTTTTTTGCTATTTCATCTATTTTTTCTACGTCACAAGGATTTCCAAATACATGGACAGGTACTATAGCTGAAGTAGTTTTTGAAATCTTCTCTTCAATTTTCTTATAATCTATATTAAAAGTATCTTTATTTATATCTACAAAAACTGGATTAATACCTTCCCATATTTGAGAACTAGTAGTGGCTACAAAGGAAAAGGGTGTGGTAATGGATTCACCTTTTATACCTAAAAGCTTGTAGGCAATTTGCAGGGCTATAGTTCCATTTGCAACTAAGAGTAAATGCTTTACTCCTAAATATTTTTCCAATTTATTTTGAAGTTCTTTAACTAATGGACCATTATTAGTAACAAAGCCTAACTTGAATATTTTTTCTACATAGGCTTCATATTTCTTTAGTTCAGGAAGGTAAACTTTTGTTACATTAATCATTTTTCCCCCTCCATTACTATTTTATTTTGTGGATTTTTCATACATACTGTTGTAATAATTTTCGTATTCACCAGTGGTAATGTTGTTCATCCACTGAGCATTATCTAAATTCCACTGAATTGTCTTATTTATTCCTACTTCAAATTCAGTTTCCGGATACCAACCTAATTGATTTTTTATCTTGGTTGGGTCTATGGCATATCTTTTATCATGACCTTTTCTGTCTTCAACATAAGTTATTAGGTTTTCTGTTATACCTTTGTCAACTTTTTTACTCAAGTAACTTATAATAGTTTTAATTATTTGCATATTAGTTCTTTCATTGTGTCCGCCTATATTATAAACTTCACCTACCGTACCATGATTTATAACAATATCTATTGCCTTGCAGTGGTCTTCTACATACAACCAATCCCTAACATTCATGCCATCACCATATACAGGTAGATTTTTATAAGTTAAGCAATTGTTTATTATTAGTGGTATTAATTTTTCAGGAAACTGGTAAGGGCCATAATTGTTGGAGCATCTAGTTATATTTACAGGCATTTTATAGGTGTCAAAATAAGACTTCACCATTAAATCTGCAGCGGCTTTACTTGAAGAGTATGGGCTATGGGGATCTATTGACGTATTTTCAAGGAAATATCCTGTATCACCTAGTGTTCCATATACTTCATCTGTGGATATTTGCAGAAATTTCTTACCTTTTTTAAAGCCGTTTTGTATTTGCCAAGCGTTCTTAGCTACATTTAAAAGGTTTACTGTACCTAAAACATTTGTTTTAACGAAGATCTCAGGGGATTTTATACTTCTATCTACATGGGATTCTGCTGCAAAGTTTACAACATAGTCAATGTGATGTGCAGAAAACAAATTCTCTAGCAATTTTTTATCACAAATATCACCTTGAATAAAAGTATAGTTTGGACTATCTTGTATATCTTTTAAATTTTCTAAATTTCCTGCATAGGTTAATTTATCTAAATTAATTATTTTTATCTCTAAATGTTTACTTAACATATGGTGAATAAAATTTGAACCTATGAACCCAGCACCACCTGTTACTAAATACGTTTTCATATATAATTACTCCCCTCCGATACTGAAAATTCATGGGCAATTTGTAATAAATATTTACCATACTCTGTTTTTATTAAAGGTTCTGCCAATTTTAAAAGTTGCTCTTTACTTATATAGCCCTTTTTATAAGCTATGGCTTCTATACAAGCTATATACAAACCTTGTCTTGTTTGAATAGTTTCTACAAAAGTGGATGCATCCAAAAGACTTCTATGATTTCCTGTATCAAGCCATGCTAACCCTCTTTCTAAAAGTTGTACCTTTAAATTGCCACGTCTTAAATATTCATTATTTACTGCTGTTATTTCTAATTCACCCCTAGAAGAGGGCTTAATATTTTTAGCTATATCAACTACATTATTATCATAGAAATACAATCCTGGAACAGCATAATTTGATTTGGGTTTTTCAGGTTTTTCTTCAATTGATATTACATTATTATTTTCATCAAATTCAACAATGCCAAATTCAGTTGGATTTATCACTGAGTATCCAAAAATTGTGGCTCCTTCTGCGCTATCCTTTACTGCTTTTAGTGTATCTATAAAACTATAACCATAGAAAACATTATCTCCTAAAATTAATGCTACTTTATCATTGCCTATAAAATCTTCTCCTATAATGAATGCCTCAGCAATGCCTCTTGGATATTCCTGGGCAGCATAGGAAAGAGTTAGGCCTATGTCACTCCCATCACCTAGTAATTCTTCAAAAGTATTCATATCTCTAAGTGTTGAAATGATCAATATTTCTTTTATACCTGCAAGCATCAATACGGATAATGGATAATATATCATAGGCTTATCGTAAACTGGAAGTATTTGTTTTGATATTGCTTTTGTTGCTGGATACAATCTTGTTCCAGAACCACCAGCTAAAATAATACCTTTCACTTCATTTTTGCCTCCTTAAAAACTTTATTAAAGTTCTCAGAATAATGTATTCCCATTGTACAAGCTTGGTGATATATATATATAAATTAAGCAAATTAGTAGAATTTTGAATTGTGTCATCATATTATAATGGGAAAGTAAATGTAGAAAAATAGAAATCACAAGGCATTACAAAATGGGAGTGAAAGAAGATGAAATGGGAATACAGTCTGTTTAACAGAACTAAGGATATTCAAAGCCACTATTTTTCATATGATTTTGGTGGAGGTTCACCATTATCTAAATGTTACGTTATGGCATATTTAGCATCTTTCCTTAAGTTTAAAAATTACGTGGAGATTGGCGTATATAAAGGTAGGAGTTTATTTTCTGTTGCTCAGGCATTCAAAGATAATGAAGGGAAAGTTTATGGAATTGATCCTTATGTTCTGCTTGAAGCTAAGGAATATGATTTAGAGGAAACATTAAAAAAAGAAGTGAACAGTTTTTTGGAAGGCTTAGACTTCGATGACATGTATAATCAAGTTTTACTGAATAAAGATGTATTTGAACTTTCTAATGTTGTTGAAATTATAAGAAAAACTTCAACAGAAGCGGCTCCATATTTCAAGGATATTAAAATAGATATGCTTCATATAGATGGCAATCATGATTTTAAAAATGTACAAGCAGATATAAATAATTATTCACCACTGGTAAGAGAAGGTGGAATTATAGTATTTGACTGCATAAATTGGGACTCTGTAAAAGCTTGTTATGATGAATATAAAAAGGATTATATAGTATTATTTGAAACAGATGATTTCGGCATACTGATGAAAAACCATAAAAATGAGAAAAGCTTAGAAAAGGCAGATTATATATCAAAAAAATTAAAAAATTTATACCCTAGATTACTTCAGATACAAAATAAAACCGAAGAGAGAAAACCTACTGTAAATGTGGGTGTACTAGCATATAATCATGAAAAATATATTGTTCATTGCCTTAATTCCATAATAGTGCAAAAGGGCAATTTCAATTTAAATATAATTATCTGTGAAGATAAATCAACTGATAGAACTGCAGAGATTATTGAGTCTTATATTAAGAACACAGTAGTTGGGGAGAATGTAACTTTTGAATTCTTAAAAAGCACAAAAAACTTAGGCATGGTAAAAAACTTAAAGAGATTATTAAAGGCTTGTAGCAATAGCAAATATACTGCTTTAATGGATGGGGATGATTGCTGGCATGATGAAGAGAAATTACAAACTCATATAGACTTTATGGAAAGTCACCCGGAATGCTCACTATCCTTCGATGAAATTATACTTTACTTTGAAAATGAGAATAAATATGAATTTTATAATATACAGCAAACCTTGAAAGGTGATGTTTTAACCACATCAGATATAACCAAGATGATGTTTATTGGAAATATCTCCTGTTGTTTTTATTATACTAAATATTTAGATCAAATTCCTGATGAATTTTTTGAAATGTTTGTTGCTGATTGGATTCTAAATATTGTATGTTCACTGTTTGGAGATATAGGTCATATTAAAAAAGCCATGACTGTATATAGAAAGCATAATCAAGGTATTTGGACTGGACTTAGCGACTATAATATGAAGAAATCAACTATGGGATTAATTGATAATTACAATAAATTTTTAAATTACACTTATGACGAAGACCTTTCTGAAATACGTAAACAATGTGCAATAAAAGTAGATGATAAATATTTAGAAAGCTATGATTTGCTTGTTATAGACGATGTTTTTCCACATCCTGTAAGTGGATTCAGATATGAAGAGTTTAAGAACTACTTTCAGCACATTAATTCAATGAAAGTGTTAACAACAGGTGCATCTGTGCATTTATTAGGAAGTAAAACTATTGATGAGCTAATTATTGATTTTAAAAGGGAAAATCCAGAAATAGGGGGTAAACTTGAAAAGTTTTCTACTGTGGATAATATAAATTGTAAGCTTCTTTATTTTGTATTTTTACAAAATGCAGCTGCTTTCGTTGATGTGGCAGAAAGGAGAGGAATTCCCTTTATATTTACCTTATATCCAGGGGGTGGTTTTGGCATTGGAAGCCCTTCTTCAGACCAAAAATTAAGAAGGGTACTAAGTTCCTATTGTTTTAGAAAGGTAATTGTAACTCAACAAGCAACCTATAATTATCTCATAGAAAACAATTTCTGTAGGCCAGAACAAATACAGTATATTTTTGGTGTGGTAACTCCTATTGATAAATTTGAAAATGCAGAATATCTAAATAAAAAGCATTATGGAATTAATAAAAAGAACTTGGATATCTGCTTTGTGGCTCATAAATATACTGCTTATGGTGAAGATAAAGGCTATGATGTATTTATTGAAGTTGCAAAACAATTGATAAAAATCCATAATAATATTCAGTTCCACGTTGTGGGTAATTTTCATGAAAAAATTATTGATGTTTCTGAAATAAGGGACAATATCAAATTCTATGGAATACAACAACCAGATTGGTTTAATGAATTCTACAAAGATAAAGATATTATTATATCGCCAAATACTCCAGGTATGATATTTACAGGTTCCTTTGATGGATTTCCAACTGCAAGTTGTATAGATGCTGGAATATGTAAAACAGCTATCTTTTGTACAGATCCATTAAGCTTAAATAATTCATACTTTAAAGACAATAAAGAAATAGTGATCATTAATAGAACTATATCAGAAATTATAGCTAAAGTTAATTACTATTATAATAAGCCCAGACAACTAAAGGATATTTGTGAAAATGGTCATAAAGTAATAATGGAGTTGTATGGTTTTAATAGTCAAATTGCTCCTAGAATAGGATTGTTAAAAGGGAATATTCAATAGTAGTAGGTTTGCTCGCTGATGTAAAGTCATGCCCTGCAAAAATAACGTCTAGGTAGTTAACAACATTTCAGCATCGCAGATGATGATTTAATACCTAGATGTTATTTTTTTATATTAAATTATAGAGGGGAAAAGAAAAAGGTAGTATAATTAGCATATATGGATGCTAAAAATATATGTTGATAGTTTTTACCTTCTAATTGGGTATAATTAAATTATAAATAAAATCTATGGAGGAACACATTGTGAGAGTATCAGAAACACAGATAAAACAGTGGTCAAATGACATCACTTTTAAAAGAGCAACTCAGTATTGCGAGGGTGGCTATGTTCAGGCATTAGGCATAAAGGAAAGTAGCATAAATGGTGTAAAAAATGCCAAGCAATTGGATATTTCCACTAAAGTGATTTCCTTTAATGGCTTTAATACCAATGATGTTCATATTATATGGGATAACAAAACAAACATTATACAAGGGAATTGCAATTGCGACGAATATAAGGATTCGCAGTTGCGTGGTGATGAAGTTCTTTGTAAACATATTGCAGCGGTGCTTTTGCAATATTCAAGGGAATATCAGGATAATTTTAATAGACCTTTAAGGAAGTCAGATATTGATTGCTTACTTGAAGAGCTAAAGGATATTGCCACAATAAGTGATGATTATAAAAGAGAACTCAATTTAGAAATTAAGTTTCTTGAGGGCTCAGCTTATGAAAATCCTTATGTTGAACTTAAACTAGGGCTTGAAAAAAATTATGTTGTAAAAAGCATGAGAAACTTTTTAAAGGCAGTAATGAAAGAGGAAGTTATTGAGTTTGGAAAGGGTTTTACCTATGATCCTAGTTTACATAAATTTAATACTGTAGATGAGCAAATAATAGAAATGTTTATGGAAATAAGAGATATAGAAGGGGAACGTACCAATTCCTATGATTATTATAGTTCGCATAATAACTCAATGTTTTCGGGGAAAAAACTTTATCTAACAGATAAAATATTATATAAATTCTTTACTTTGGCGAGAGAAAGAGCAATTGATGTGTTGGTAGATAAAACAGAGCATAAGGCTATAAATATAATAAAAGGAAACATGCCTTTAAAATTTAAGATGGGCATGAAAAGAGAAGCCATAGAACTAGAACAATTAGGAGATCTACCAAAACAGTTAGATAACTCCTATAAAGTATTTTGGCATAATGACAATATATACCTTCCAACCATGGAGCAGTGTGCTACCTATGTACCAATCTACAAATTAATCATAAGTAAAAAGGGCAAGAAAGCGATTTTTAGTAAGAATGAAGGAGAAAAGATAGCTTCTTACCTTTTACCTAAGCTTAAAACTGTTGCAGAGGAAATTGCTTTCGACAAAAATATCAATGAGAGCTTTTACGAAGCACCCCTTATTATTAAGGTTTATCTAGATAAAGCGGATGAGGTCATAACCTCTTCAATAAAGTTTAATTACGGTGAAATAGATATAAATCCACTAGAAAAAAAGGAAAGACAAAAGCAAGAGAAAATACTAATTAGAGATATAAAAAAAGAAGAAAATTGTGAGGGTATATTAAAAAGCTTTGGCTTTGAAGAAGACCAAAACAGTTATGTAATGAAAAATGAAAAAAATATTGTAAGCTTCATTACAGACGGAATGAATAAACTTCAAGAGCTAGGTGAGGTATATTACTCACAAAGCTTTAAAAATATTAAGGTTTATGGAAAGTCAAACTTAAAAGGTGGAGTAAGAGTTAATGAAGATAATTTATTAGAATTTTCCTTTGAACTTGAAGGGGTAAATAGGGAAGAACTAAAAAATATCTTCAGTGCTTTAAGAGAAAAGAAGAAGTATTACAAACTTAAAGAAGGCGGATTTGTATCCCTTGAAGACAAGGCTATAGAAGACCTAGGGGCCATGATTGACTTCTTGGACATAAAAGATAAGGACTTAAGCAAGGAAAAAATATTGATTTCCAAATATAATGCGTTATATCTTGACCAAAAGATCAAAGATGAAGAAATGGATTATGTAAAAAGGAGTAAAAACTTTAGAGAACTTACCAACAATATACGCGATGTACGGGATATGGATTATGCAATTCCAGAGTCGCTAGATGGCATTATGCGTAACTATCAAAAGGTAGGTTTTAAGTGGTTTAAAACCTTAGCAGAATATGGATTTGGTGGAATACTTGCAGATGAAATGGGACTTGGAAAGACCCTTGAGGCTATAGCCTTTTTACTATCAGAAAAAGGAGGCAATCCATCGGTAGTTATAGCACCTACTTCGTTAGTATACAATTGGCAAAGTGAGATAGAAAGATTTGCACCGGAGCTTAATACTGTTGTAATATCTGGTTCTAAAAAGCAAAGAGAAGAGCTGATGAACGAGATAAAAGATTGTGATGTGGTGATTACTTCTTACCCACTTATAAGGCGTGATATAGAAGAGTACAAGGAAATTAGTTTTAATTATTGCATCTTAGATGAAGCGCAACAAATAAAAAATCCTGCTTCTATAAATGCAACTTCAGTTAAAGAGATTAAAGCAAAGGGGTATTTTGCATTAACAGGAACTCCCATTGAAAATTCTTTAACGGAACTTTGGTCCATTTTTGATTTTATTATGCCAAGCTATTTGCTGACCCATGCTAAATTCACCAAAAGGTATGAAACACCAATTATAAAAAATAACGATAAAACTGCATTAAAGGAATTAAACAGGCATATAAATCCCTTTATTTTAAGAAGACTTAAAAAGGACGTTATAAAGGAGTTACCACCTAAAATAGAACATAATCTAGTGGTAGATATGACAGAAACGCAGAAGAAACTTTATGTTTCATATCTAGATAAAGCTAAAGGTGAAATTGATGAAGAAATAAAGGAAAATGGTTTTAGTAAAAGCAAAATAAAAATTCTTTCTATTTTAACAAGATTAAGGCAAATATGCTGTGATCCTTCTGTATTTATAGAAGATTATAAAGGGGATAATGGCAAAATGGAAGCCTTAGATGAGATTTTAGA
Organism: Clostridium sp. CS001; assembly: GCF_020443565.1. Classification (GTDB taxonomy): domain Bacteria; phylum Bacillota; class Clostridia; order Clostridiales; family Clostridiaceae; genus Clostridium_AD. The sequence goes on along the minus strand of NZ_JAIZZN010000042.1, from coordinate 9,528 downwards.
AGACAGTGTAGGACAAGGACATAGAATACTATTATTTTCACAATTTACTTCTGTGCTTAAAAACATAAGAACTAGATTTGATAAAAATAATATAAAATATATGTATTTAGATGGAAATACTAAAAGTGAAGATAGAATGGGCTTGGTTAAGGAATTTAACGAAGGAGATGCAAATGTATTTTTAATCTCTTTAAAAGCAGGAGGAACGGGACTAAATTTAACAGGAGCAGATGTTGTAATACATTTTGACCCTTGGTGGAACCCTGCTGTGGAGGAACAAGCCACAGATAGGGCACACAGAATTGGTCAGGAAAAAACTGTAGAAGTTATAAAACTTCTTGCTAAGGGTACCATTGAAGAAAAAATATATAAAATGCAACAAAGGAAGAAAGAAATGATAAAAAATGTAATGGATGAAAATATGAATGAGGAGAACATCATAACACAAATGACACAAGAGGATTTGGAGAGTTTGTTTAAATAGGAGGGGGAATATGAAAAGAATAGATTTGATGAATATAGCAAATAAATATTCAAAGAATGAAGAATATAGTTTTACTGGATATTTGATGTATAAGGATAAACAAGTAGCTCAAATAAAAGATACGGATTTTGTATGCTCTTTGGATGACAATTTATTGCCTATAATAATGATAAATAAAAATGTGGGCTCTTTTGAAGCGTGGCTACAAACTAGAGTAATAGACACTCATAGAACAAATTCAAGACAAGTAAGACGTAGATTAAGTGTCAGGTCTGAGGTTCCTAAGGAGATAGTTATTAAAGCAAGAGCTATATGTATTACAGATAGCTATTGGTTAAAATGGGCAGATGAAGATTTAACTTATAAAGAAGTAAGAAATAGATTATCCGATGGGCTAAATACCATTGCTTTATACGGTAATGCTACAGACATAAATTTTAATGATGCAGATATAAGCCCTGAGTTAACCAATATAGGAAGCTTTGAGAAGTGTTGGAAGCTCATTGATGGATACTGGTATATGATAAAAAAGGGCACTTATAAGGAGAACTTTGCGGAAGTGTTAATATCAAATATAGCTATTGATTTTGGATTCAATGCTGTTAAATATGAAGCTATTGAAGATGGAGCATTAGTTATATGTAAAGACTTTACCAATAATGTAGAAGTGGATTTTGAACCCATGTTTAGCTTCGTTAGGGAGTATTGGGAGATAGATGACTCTGTAAGTATTATAAAAGAACTTGGATATATAGAAGAGTTTTTAGATATTACCTTTATGGATGCATTGTGTTATAACATAGATAGGCATACATTTAACTTTGGAATATTAAGAAAGGATGGAGAACCAATAGGGCTAGCACCAAATTTTGATAATAATTTAGGATTGTCAGGAGTGCTTAATAATAGGGGATTAGAAAACACATGGTATTCAACAACATTTACAAGGAATAATTATAAGCCATTATTAAAATCTTATAATTACGATATACCTAAGATTGATATAGAAGAGATAAAAGAAATTATAAATGATACATTAAAAGATTTTCCGCTATTAAGGTCTGAACCAGGATTTAGTGAGATTGTATTTAAAATAATAAAAAATAATTATGAAGAACTATTAAAGTAAGAAATCTTGCCACTTGCCACTTGCCACCTGGGTGGCACTATTAAATAAAAGCTATGAAAATGTGATAAACATTTTTATAGCTTTTATTAATTCAAAAGACTTCGCAAAAGACTTCGCAAAAGACTTCGCAAAAGACTTCGCAAAAGACTGAGTAAAAGAGCATTTATGGAAACCGGTTTCGAAAGTTATTTTTCGATTACATTAGCTATGATATCTTGATTAGCAATAAATAATATGTAATGTATTGCAGTATTTTCAATGAATTAAGCGAAATATTTAGAAAGTTTTATGGTTTAGTTTGAAGTTCAGCTATTGTAATAATGTTACATATATGATAATATTATTTTACAGTATAGAAATGGATTTCCATACAAGTAAGTAATTACAAATTAATTTTAAAAGGTGGTAGAGATAATGAAAAAGACAATGGCCCTAGCTCTTGCATGCTTGATGTCAGTTGGCTTAATGTCTGGATGTGGTAAAAGTGATTCTAAAAAAGATCCTGCTCCCACAGACAAACCTGTAGTTACAGAGAATACTACTAAAGAGAAAAGAACTCTTAAAGTTTGGTCTTTCACAGATGAATTAAAGACAATGGTGCTTGCTTTTGAAGAAGCGCATCCCGATGTGAAGGTTGAATATACTATGATTCCTATGACAAATGGTGAATTTCAAACAAAGCTTAAATCAACCCTACAATCTGGAGAGATTCCTGATGTCTTATCACTTGAAGCTGCTTTTGTAAGAGAATATGTAGAGAGTGATTATCTAGCAGATGTTTCAAGTTTAATACCACTTGCAAATGACCTTGGAACCTATCAGTTCACAATAGATATTGGCACATATGAAGGCAAAACAAAGGCATTTTCTTATCAGGCAACACCGGGAGCAATGTTTTATCGTAGAAGCCTTGCTAAACAATACTTTGGAACCGATGACCCAGCTGCTATTCAAGAATTAGTTTCAGATATGACAAAATTTGAGGCAACTGCAAAGACAATTAAAGAAAAATCAAAGGGTAATACTTATATGGTTGGTTCAGCGGGAGACTTTACAAACCTTTTCTTTGCGAATCGTAAATCACCATGGGTGGTAGATAACAAGCTTGTTATAGATCCTAAGGTTGAGGAGCTATTAGACACTGCAAAATCCTTTAGACAAAATGGTTACGAGGCTCAGGCTAATCAATGGCAAGAGGGATGGTTTGCAGGTATGAATGATTCACTAGTTGATGCAAAAGGAAATCCAAAACAAGTATTCTCTTATTTACTTCCAACTTGGGGACTTCCGTACGTGTTAATGTCTAACTCCACTCCAAAAGAGATAAAAGCAGAAGGGGCAACAGCTGCGAAAATGGTTGGAAAAGACACATCTGGCGATTGGGCATGCATTAGTGGTCCTGTACCATATCAATGGGGTGGCACATGGATTGGTGCACTAAAGGATGCTAAAAATTTAGATTTAGCTACAGAATTTATAAAGTTCTCTACTTTAAATAAGGATACTCTTAAGAACTGGGCAACCGGTGTATATACAAACGAGTATTTGAGAAAAATTGACCCAACTATTGGAGATAAACTAGCTCAGGGTGCTGGAGACTTTATATCTAGCCAAAAAGTAGCTGAAGAAATTATTTCAAAATTTGATGATGCAGCAACTACTAAATTCCTAGCAGGACAAAATTCTTATAAAGGCTTTGCAACTGCAGCTCCAAACATTAGCTTAAAGCTTATTCAAGCTTCAGATGATGCTATTCAGCGTTCACTAAATGACCCACTTAGCAATTATGCCTCTGGTAAAACAACAAAAGATCAGGCAATCAAAGAGTTTAAAGATGCAGTAAAAAATGCATTGACTGATATAAAAATAGATTAAGCCAAATTAATATTAACAAAATCTGCGGCATCTATATGCATCGCAGATTTTGTTCTAACTAAGTATCAAATAGGAAAGGGTGTGATTACCTTGTCTGAGAATATAAAGTTAAGAAAAAAAAGCGGTAATAAAATAAATAAGAAGCGCTATGGATATCTATTTACTGCCCCCTTTATTATTGGATTTTTATTATTCAGTCTTTATCCTTTAATATATACTTTTTATTTAGGGTTTACAGATATGACGATGATGAGTAAAAGCTACAAAATAGTAGGCTTTGATAACTTTAAAAATTTATTTGGCGATTCATTTTTTCGTAAAGCCTTGGCTAATACATGGAAGATATGGATGTTAAATTTTATACCACAAATAGGAATTGCAATGCTTTTATCAGTATGGCTTACAAACACTAGGCTAAAAATAAAATTTGTAGGTTTCTGGCGTACTATATATTTCTTACCTAATCTTTTAATGCCAGTAACAATTGCTGTTTTATTTTTCAATCTTTTTTCCTTCTATGGACCTGTAAATCAGTTATCCGTAAGGTCAGGAATTATGGAAGGTGCAATGGATTTCTTTCGTAGCACTGCATGGACACAATCCATTGTAATTTTTGTTCAGTGGTGGATGTGGTTTGGCTCAACTCTAATAGTATTAATGGCTGGTATGACTTCTATTTCTCCAAGCTATTATGAGTCTGCCATGGTTGACGGTGCAAGCACTTTGCAAATGTTTAGAAAAATAACGCTACCACTTTTAAAACCAGTGCTAGTCTATATTTTGGTTACGTCCCTAGTAGGTGGTATGCAAATGTTTGATATACCATATATGCTGACAGATGGAAGAGGGTCCCCTAGTGGCTCTATTATGACTATGAATGTACTTATGTATATGAAATTTTCTAGTAACAAAGGGCATATTGGAGTAGCTGCGTGTGTGGGTATGATTATATTCATTATTACCTGTGCTGCTGCATTACTAATTATGAAAATGCTTAAAGAAAAAGATCCATATATAGAGAAAAAGAAAAAGAAAAGGTCGAAAATAGTAAAAACAGTGGGAGGGGAGATGTAACATGAAGTATACTACCAAAACTCGACTGCTGCGTATTTTCATATATACAGTGTTAACTATTTTACTTATTATATGTATTTTGCCTATATGGATCTTAATTGTAAATGCTACCCGTTCAACTGCGCAAATTCAACAGGGTATTAGCTTGATACCTAGCAGTAATCTTATAGCTAATTGGGATAACTTAACGAATAGAGGCTTTAGTATAGTTAGAGGTTTTTATAATAGCGCTATAATTTCGGTATCCGTTACGGTACTTACAGTATATTTTTCTATGATGTTTGCTTATGCAATTCATGTGTACGAGTTTCCTTATAGAAAGTTTTTATATGGCTTTGTATTAATTCTTGTAATGGTGCCTACACAGGTTTCAATAATAGGTTTTTATCGTTATATGTCCTATTTAAAACTTACAAATACTTATGTTCCTTTAATACTACCTGCAATTGCTGCACCTGGCGCAATATTTTTCGCTAAGCAGTATCTTGAAGCGGTAATAATAAAAGATCTGATAGATGCGGCTAGAATAGACGGCTGTGGTGAAATTGGTATATTTCACAAAGTAATGTTGCCTATTGCAAAACCAGGTGCGTTTACCATGGGCATATTTGCATTTGTTGCCTCCTGGAATAATTTCTTTAATCCTTTTATTATGATCTCTAAAATGTCCAAATATACTTTGCCAATGCTGGTGCAAACCTTGAGGGGTGACACCTATAGAACGGAATACGGAAGCATCTACTTAGGGCTTGCAGTGTCTATTGTTCCCATAATAGTTGTCTATGCCATTTTTTCAAAGTACATTGTTAATGGAATTGCAATGGGATCTGTAAAAGAATAATTTTGCATGTAATAAAAAAATTCACTGAGGAATGAGGTATAACTAATGGTTACAATATACGATATTGCAGAAATGGCTGGGTATTCTCCAGCAACTGTTTCAAAGGCTTTTAATAATTATAAAGGCGTAAATATAAAGACCTATGAAAAAATAATGGAAATTGCAAAGACCCTTGATTATACTCCAAATAATAATGCAAGAGCCCTTGTAACGAAAAAGACATGGCTACTGGGAGTGCTTTTTTCAGAAGATGTAGGCACTGGTATTGCCCATCCTCATTTTGGTGAGATTCTGCAAAGCTTTCAAATGAGAGCAGGGCAGCAAGGTTATGATGTGGTTTTTATAAACAAAAGGCTTGGAAACAACGAAGCCTCCTATCTAGAACACTGCTTATATAGGGGAGTAGATGGAGTGCTTTTAGCAGCAGGTGCTGGATATACACAAGAGATTCAGTGTGTTTTATCAAGTAATATTAAATGTGTTTCTGTAGAAATGGTATATCCAAATAATTATACTATAATTTCTGATAATAGAATGGGAAGTATGCAAGCCCTTGAATATCTTTACTTTCTTGGGCATAGGAAAATAGCTCATATTGCCTGTCCACTTTGGAGTTTAGCAGGTCACGAGCGTTATGCTGCCTATAAAGAATTTTTAGAAATCAAGGGACTTGAAGAAAATCCGAAATATTTTGTGGAAGTGGAGGATTTCATGCCAGATGCCGGAGCAAAAGCTGCTACGAAGCTTTTGCAGCAAAGCTTGGAGGATTTGCCCACAGCAGTTTATATTGCCTATGATGATGGGGCTTGCTCTGCAATGGCAATGTTTGAAAAGCAAGGATTTAGGATTCCAGAAGATTTGTCCATTGTAGGCTTTGATAATTTAAAGGTTACTGGATTTACATCGCCATCACTTACAACTATAGAACAAGATAGAGAAAGCATAGGACAAAAGGCCTGTGATACACTGATTAAACTAATTGAAGATAATACCATGGGTACACCTTGTGAAATTAGGATTCCTACAAAGCTCATAGTAAGGAATAGTTGCAATCGTATTTAAAAAATTAAAAAGTAATTTATAATATAGAGAGGAAGATAAGTTATGAATTTTGATAAGAGTTTTATTTTTGGAGTGGCCACCTCTTCTTACCAAATTGAAGGTGCTGTAGATGAAGACGGAAGAACGCCTTCAATATGGGATACCTTCTCTAAGGTAGAAGGAAAGGTGAGTAATATGGAAAATGGTGATATTGCCTGCGATCATTATCATAGATATAAAGAGGATATTAACCTTATAAAAGAACTAGGTGTAGATTGTTATAGGCTTTCAATAGCGTGGCCTAGAATTTTTCCATCGGAGGGCAAGTACAACCCAAAAGGTATGGAGTTTTATAAAAATCTTCTCACAGAGCTTAAGGAAAAAGGTATCAAGACTGCTGTAACTCTTTATCATTGGGATTTGCCACAGTATCTACAGGATATGGGTGGATGGGAAGAGAGAAGATGTGCTGATAGGTTCTTAGAGTATGCTGAAAAATGCTTTATGGAACTTGACCACTTAACAGATATGTGGATAACCCATAATGAACCTTGGTGCGCTTCTATTTTATCAAATGTATTGGGGGAGCATGCTCCTGGGAAAAAAGATATTTCTGCAGCTCTTAAGGTGGGCCATCATCTACTGCTTTCTCATGGAATGGCTGTAGGGTTATATCATAAACTTGGGCTAAATAAACCAATAGGCATAACTTTAAACTTGGTTCCTACTTACCCTAAAAGTAAAAATTTTTTAGATCTTTTAGCAGCATCAAATGCCGATGGTTTTTCCAATAGATGGTTTTTAGACCCTATATTTAAAGGTAGTTATCCTTTTGATATTGCAAATCTATACGCCAATCGTAGCGCTAATTTTGATTTTATTAAAGAAGGAGACTTTGATATTATAGGAGAAAAGTGTGATTTCTTAGGTGTTAATTATTATAACCGCTCTCTAGTGGAATTTGATCCTATGTCACTTACCCTTGCTTCCGGTGCATATTCAACATATCCAAAAACTGATATGGGGTGGGATGTGTCTCCAGGGGAATTTATAGATCTTATTAAAATGCTTCGCGCAACTTACACAGACTTACCAATTTATATAACGGAAAATGGTTCGGCGTGGATTGATGATTTAGAAGATGGATGTATCCATGATGCTAAGCGAACGGATTATTTGCTTCGTCATCTTGAAGCAGTGGCTAAAATGAATGATTTGGGACTTAATATTGCCGGGTATTTCTGTTGGTCACTTCTAGATAATTTTGAATGGGGTTGTGGTTATTCTAAGAGATTTGGAATAGTGCATGTGGATTTTGAAACCCAAGAAAGAATAAAGAAGGACAGTTATTATGAATACGCAAAGGTGATTAAGGAGAGATAATAATTAAACAAGAAAAGTTTCATGTAATATCAAAGCTTTTCTGATATAATCTACTAAGATAGATATATTGGAAAGGATTTGATATTATGTTACCTTATAGTGACTATGGTAAGGGTAGGAGATTGCTTGAAACTTTTAAAATGATAAAAACCGGAATAGCAACAACACCAAAAGAAATTGCAAATATGTTTGAAACCTCACCGGATAACATTCATAATTATGTAAAAGAATTAAATGAGGAATGGGAAACCATAAAACTCATACAATAATACCCTATAGTTTTGCTTGTGAACTAGGGAAATACTATATTATTGGATATCTAGAAAGCAAAGATTGCTTGATACATTATAGGATAGATAGAATATCAAAGGTAAGTGTTTTAGAAGAAGACGGAAAACGTAATAGTAAATTTAATGTGTATGATTATCTTAAAAGGACTTGGTACATGTATGGTGGGGACGAGACAAGAGTAAAGGTTAAGTTCAGTAAAAACTGCTACAAGGCTGTAACTGAAAAAAGTTTGCTAGATGGAAGTCTTATTGAAGAAAATGAAGACTATTTTGTATATGAGTTTATTTGTAATGGTACATATGGCATAAAGATGTGGCTGATGGGTTTTGGGGCAGAGGCAGAGGTCATAGAGCCAGTGGAATTTAGGGAAGAAGTTATTGAGAGTGTAAGGAATATGGTGAAGGTGTATGGTTTATAGATAACTTAGTGAAAATATTATTAAGAGAAAGTAATAAATTATCCTATGGATATAGTAGGTATAATATTATTTGTGGTATCAGGTGAAAATGTTTAAAGTTAAAAGTGTGTGATATAATACTGTTAGGTTAGGTGACACTATAATAAACAATATAAATGGGGGTGTGCTGCTATTTTTGGCATATAAAGAAAGAAGTTATACTTATGAGGAATATTTAAAAATATCTGATGAGGATAGGTGTGAATTTATAGATGGCAAAGTATATATGATGGGTTCACCTTCAATCCAGCATCAAAATATAGTAGGAAACATGTTTTTTGCTCTAAAAAATCACTTTAAAAATAAAGAATGTAGGCCATTTGTAGCTCCCCTTGATGTAACATTTGTTGATGATAAGAATAATAAAAATGTAGTTCAACCTGATGTTTTGGTTGTATGCGATGAGGATAAAATAATAGATAATTCGTACACGGGAATACCAACCTTAGTAGTTGAAGTTGTTTCACCTTCAAATAGTAGCCATGATTATGTAACCAAGTTAGATTTGTATCTAAGAGCAGGTGTTGAAGAATATTGGATATTAAATCCCATTAGTAAAAATGCAATCTGTTATAGGTTTGAAAATAAAATGATTTCTAATGTTGAAGGGTGTCATTATGATGAATCAATTAAATCACAAGTCTTTGAGGGATTAAGTATTCCATTAAAAGAACTGTTTGAATAGAAGGTTAAGACGGATAGGCATTTATGCCTATCTATTTTTTATGCTTATAATTTCAAAGAAATATTTAGGTAGGGAAATTTTTTTGAGGTGGCTCATTGTAGAGTTTCAAGTAACAAACAGAAAGATGATTTAGAAAGACAAATACAAAACATGAAAAAGTATTTAGACTCTTTGAATAAATCATATGAAATTATTACTGATATTGGTAGTGGAATAAACTATAATAAAAAAGGGCTTAGAGATTTATTAAAGAAAATAAACAATAGAG
>NZ_JAIZZN010000041.1 GCF_020443565.1 Clostridium sp. CS001 | reverse complement strand
AACCAATAATGATTAACCATAATTTTATAATTATTATTGGTTTTTTTATAAAATCATTAGAAAAGAGGATGTCTTTTTTAATGATTAAATTAATCATTTTGAGACATCCTCTTTCTATAAATTCTGTATATAGATTTGCTGGCATTTCATTTTCTATTTGTTTTATTGTTATTTACCCCCAGACCTTTCTTTTTCAGTATTAGTGAAACTCAAACCAGGGTTATAATCAAATATATCCATTTGCTTTAACTGTCCTAATCTTTGCAATGTCTGAGGGTCACTATCCCTAAAGAAAGCTTTTCGTATTTCACGTTCTTTTAGTAAAATTTGAACATTATTACTATTTTCGGCTGCTTTTAATCTACAGCTATAAACTATAGGGAAGTATGTCCTTATAAATTTCCCCTCGGAGTGAGCGGTCAACGCAATTATTTGAAAACCCAATTGCTCAGCAATAAAAAATACTGGGTCTAGAACATGATCACTGGAAGCTTTTCCAAAGGGATTATCTACAATAACTGTACGGTAACGTTTAGCTGTAGATACTATATTTTTTCTTTTTTCTGCAAGATAATTTAATATTCCAAGAAATAAAGTCATGTTTTTGCTCCACTTCTCGCCCCCTGACCATGAGTTTGACACTTCCCATGTAAAGGGTGAACTGCTTATATTTCCATCATTGGTTACCTTTCTGCATTTTACTTTAATTGAATTTTGTTTCATTATATTTTGAAGCAGTTGTTTTGGTTTCATCCATTTCTCTATAGCTTTTCTAACATTAGCCTCAACCTCAGCACCATTTTCATCCTTATATTGATCGCCCTCTAATTGTTTAAGCATCCAATCAATATGATTACTTAACTCTTCCTTACCCTCTTTTTCATCCCATTCAGGTACATTAATAAGAAATATATCCTTCCATTGATCTTGTACCTTTATCCTAGTCTTTTTAGGAATAGCCCTTAATTCCTCTGCCATGGTACGTAGATATGAATGAAGATGACTTATAAATTGCTGTACTTCTTTATCGTGATCTCTAATATCATTTTCTGCAATCTCAATGGTTCTTGCTATTCGCTCATTCATCCTTTGCTGCCATTCTAATATATCCTTAAAAAGTTTTTTATGTTGAATCCCCGTTACAGCCATTTCTTTGAGTTTAATATCATTAATTTCACCATCACAAAATTTAATAAACCCTTGCCGCTGAGTTTCAACTTTACTACTTTGATCCCCAAGAACTTGATTCAGATTTTGCAATTCATCTTTTATCTTGGAAACAAACTCTTTTCTCTGGTATGGAATACTCGCTTTAACATCTTCCATCAATGTTATCTCTTTAATTTCTTCTGATAAATATGCAAATTTACCATTTTGAATATTAAGTTCATTAATAGAATTACTAATATCCTCTTTTTCAGACATGAGTTGGTTTTTCCTATTGACAAGATATTCATTCTGCTTAGCGAGTTCTAGTTTCTCTTTTTTTAGCTCACTTTCTACCTCTGTTAATGCTATAGTGAAGAGTAATATTTCCTTATACTTCTTATAAAAATCCTCTTGTCTTAAACTATAAGTTGTTTTCTTCTCCTTATACTTTTCCTCATTGTCAGCTAAATCTTTTTTCAATATCTTTAGTGGGTTTTTCAAATTACCTATACTTTCTATTAATCTATCTATTTCAGCTTCACCATAAATAGGAAATTCTATTTCTTCATCTATTTCAAAATCCACTTCTTTTCTTAAGTTTGTCAAATCATACTCTATGCGATTCTTTTCTGCCTCAACGCCCTTAAATTCACTTTCTAAAACTTCTCGACCCTTTTGTTTTTTATCTATTGCATTCTTTAAATCTTTTCTCCTTGTAATTAAAATAACCTTGCTATCTGAAGTATATTTAGGCACAGCCGACTTAACCTCTTCAAACATATCATCGGCTCTTAGTATAAGTAGACTATCTTTAATTCCCTGAAGTTCCTCTGAAATTTCAATTATTACTCCAGTAGAACCTTTTATTTTTCTATCACATCTAGATATGCTCTCTTTGCATAACAATAAAAGTTCTCTATTTTTATTTTTTTCAGCATGAAATCTAAGACTTTCAACACTACTATTTATATAGTCCTGAGCCTTTATAATCCTATTTTCTAAAACATATTTTTCTTCCTTATCCTCTGACGCCATTTTTTGAAATTTATTAGTTCCCGCATCAATCTGCTTAATAAGCTCTTCCTTTGCATTTATTTCCTTGCTTAAATTAAAATTTTTCTCCTTTAGCTCCTTGAACTTCTTTTGTAACTCCACATATTCATCATAAGGATAATCTTCATAGAATTCTCTCACGTCCCTTAATAAATCGGTCCAACTACTACATTCTCCTTCTTTGGAAGCGCGAGCATCTGTTACCTCATTAGCCTTAAATTCAATTTCGCCTTTCCAACTTTCAAATAAATTTTGAGAAAGATTCTCTTGCCATAATGATGGAAAAACAGTCCTTGACTCATCCACTATTTCCCCTTCTATAGAGCTAAGTGCTTCCTTCTCTGTCATTATAAAAACTGGAGTGCTAATTTCATTGTTATTTTTGTAAACCTTCTCTCTTAACTTTTCTATTTCAGTATCAAAAACAATTATGGTTACGGACCAATATGGATTGATTTTATATAAATCCACTTCTGTTTTACCAGTATTTTTTGCTACTCTTTGAATATACTTTGTTCCACTTTCTATGTATTTAAAACTATTTCCCCAGCTGCTAATCCAGTTTTCAATTAGAGGCTCCCCAGTATAGTACTCACTCTCCTTATATTCATCTAAATATCTGTGAGCTAATCGTTCCTTTAATAGTAATTTCTCCCGATCACTTCTTAGATTTTCTATTCTAAGTTCTAACTGTTGCAGAATACTCTCTTGTTTTGAATAAAGAGAATCTGAATAATCCCTATTACTTTTAATTTCTTTAATGCGATTTAGTAATATATCATGTTTTCCCCTTATAGTGTTTATTTCTCCATCCTTGATTGTTTCTTGTCTAGTAGTCAGCGTAAGTTCGCCTCTAGATAAATCTATTTCTGCTATTAAAGTCTGCTTTTCTTCACCTAACTTCTTTAAACTTTGATCATAATCAAAAATATTCTTCTCAAGTCGTTCTAATCTAGCTTTCCATTTTACATTTTCCGCTTCTACATTCTCCTGAAGTGGACTCGCAAGAATCTCGCTGGCAATTTTTTTCATATTTTTTTCTAAACTATCTATTTCTGCCTTTAATCTCGTTTCATTATGTTTAAGTTTTTCTTCCTCTTCTTTAACAACTTCCTTTTCAGCTTTATGTGCTTTTAACTCATTTTCCTGAGTTTCAATTTGACTATGAATAACGTTCTGATTCTTAATTAATTTCTGCTCTTGCTCCTGGTAATACCCTCTTAATTCACTGCTATTTTGCAATAACTCTTCTTTAAGGTCCATAATATCCTCGTCTTTATCAAGAAGATCTATCTGCTTAGATAAGTATTCTATTCTTTCTTGGCACTCCTTAAAATCCTTATTAAGTTTCGCAACCTTTAGATTGCTAAGCCTATCACTTTTATCTTTAAATACATTTTCTGCTTGTGTATATTCATTATTTGCCTCATTAAAATTTTTTTCAGCTATAACAACCTGTCTATCTAAAATAGCTAATTTATATGAAGCTTGTTTTTGATTACAAATTTCTAGCTCAGCTTCTAGTTCTATTTGTGAATTTTGATTTTCAAGTATTCCTCTTTCATTAACTACAAACTCTTCCTTGGTAAAATTATAGATAGCTTTAGCTCTTTCTTTAGCATTAGCTATTTTTTTATTTGCCTCTTCAAAAACATCAAAAACTTTAACATACTGCGCTATCTGCTGCTCTACTTTTCTACTTTCTTCTATCCTTGTTCTTAACTGTTTATGTTTTTTAAAATGTTCCCGTTGCTTTTCAAAAGTATCTATAAATTCTTTGGTTCCATTACCTGCAAGCGCTTCTTCAACTACTGGTATTAATAAATTATCTACAAGTTGATTAGTAGTTTGACAAGCATCAAAAAAGGCCTCTACATCGCCTTCCGCTCCATTTATCAAAGCTATTTTTCTCCACTCGGATGGGATTATTTTAAAATTATCCTCAATATATTCATGATAACTTTTTATTGTACTAAAGGTATGAGCATTTATACGATTTTGGTTCATATCATAGTAGTATTCTCCCATTTCTTCTTTAGTTGCAGGTCTCTTGTTCCCATTACTAGTTTCCTTAACAAATGGAATTTTATCTATGCAGTTGTCGTCATCTTCCTCGTACTCATAAACATATTTATGTGAATCCACAGTTCCTTTGTTTATGAATAAAGTAACTGCTGTTACTGCATATCTTCTTGGATGCTCACTGAGTATCCATTCAATAGCTATATGTGCAGCACTATTTTCTAACATCAACGTGTTTTTTATTTTTCTATCCGCCACCTCCACATGGGGGATTATAGCCTGGAGTGCTGTTTGTACAAATACAGTTTTTCCTCCTCCATTTTCTAAAAGAATAGCTGCATTTTGGCCATCAAATTGAAAAATATCATCATTATATCTCTTATCACCATTTTCATATACTACATTGGTAAATCTTATTTTTGAAATTGCTGGCATCTAGCTCTCTCCTTTCTTCTGATCTAGTTCATATATAAAATCGAGTATTCCCCTATTATAATCATATTCCATGTAATATCTTTGCACTATAGTCTTTGCCTTTTCCGTAAGCTCTAACTCCTCATTTCCAATATCAACAGTTAGCTCTTGGGCTATTAAAAACTGCTTTACAGTGTTTAAAAAACTTTTTCTACTATTTGTCCTAGCATCTTGAGCTTTTACTTTTTCCTTAATATCGTCCATGTCCTCCCACTTTTCAACTATTGCGGACCAATTATAATCTAGAGTTTTATCCATCTCCTTTAACTTTTCATCACCATGTTCCTTAAGTGACAATATTCTTTGATTTAAACTATCAAGCCAATCACCAACCGCTAAAAAATCCCTGGTAGGTTCTGTAGTCTGATAACTATCATAGAATTCTCCAAATAAAACAATAACGGAAACATACATAAGGTAAAGATCAAGATTAACCGCCTTAGCTGGAAGATATGTATTCTTTAAATATTCATTTGAAACATGAAATATGGAGTTCTTTGATATTGGAATCATATATATACAATCCCCAGAGGTAAATATTGTGCAGTCCACTTCCCTAGCAAACTGATCTACTAACCCTCTTATTTGATCATCCGCCATATAAAGCCTTAAGGATTCTTTATCTCCATAGGTATTCATAGCTAAAATTGAATATAGCTTAAAAGCCTGAATTACTTGTTCATTGTTATAAGTTATCAAAACCATCCTCCAATCTTAATTTCATATTTCTTATGGTATACCTATCAGTAATTTTTAAAACGCCTTCTATTTCATCAACCTTTAATACCTTCCCTTTATTCTGGAGTAAAGTTAAAACTTCTCCAAATAAATCTTCACTGGACTTTTCAGAATCATCAATAATAATAGGAGACTTTTGATGCAGTATAACCCAAAAATCATAAAAGTTTCGATGTAATAGAAATTCATCTAATTTTCTCAATCTTAAGTCCTGAGCCACGGCCTCAATTGTAATTTCTTTTTCCCCTTTCATTGCCACTAATATAACTTCCATTATTCTCTTAAAATTACCTCGCAGTAGCATCAAATCTACTTTTCTTTCTTCTTCACCTGCTGCCTTAAAAAATTCACTAGATTTTTCAAGCTTATCTCGCGCTTCTAATCTCTGCGGTGAAAATACTGTAAGGGGAGACCAACTTTGCTGCTTTTCTAAATATAAAAATGGTTCAATAAGAGTGCGAGTGGATGAGAGTGGCAGTGGTGATGAAAAAACTCTGCTAGTAATCTCTTGATCAAAATTAAAAGAATCTATTCCTACATAATAAAGAGATTCTTGCGCTGCTTGAAGAGCTGAGGTTTTTAAAATTATACTTTCTTTAAGTAACAATCTATGTTCATAATGAACATGATCAAGTTCCCTATCAATTTGCAATATTAATTCATAAGTTTTACGATCCTTTTCATTTGACATATCGTTTCCGATTTTCTCTTTTGTCTCACGAGCAAAAGATTGAAGTTCATCAAATTCTTCATCTTCTCTGTAAAGTCTCATATTAATGTCTTCAATAATGATCTTGTATCTCTCAAAGGTTTCATTAGATACAATATTTCTTTGGATCTCATGTTTTATTCTAAACATACGATCCTGAAGATTTTTAACATCTAAACTCATTTCGTCAATTTGCCTAAGAGCTCCAACAAACTCACCCTTTTCTAATTGCTTTCTAAGAACTAACTGATTAATTGATAGCTGAAACTCATTAAAATATTCCTTTGTAGCAAAAATTAATTCTAAGCCTTGATCATCTAAGGTGTAGTATTGAGTATTAGTGGTTAAATCTGCTTTATCCGCTTTCAAAATAGAATATTGAACACTTTCCTCGGTTCTTGTTTCCCAATTATAAAAACTTTTAGTATTCCGCTTACCTGTAGATGGTCGAAATACCCCTATAATTGTTCTTGCTATTTTTTCAAAGCCTTCAGGCTCTAAATCAATTTCTCCTTGATTTAATTCAATCAAGAATACAGCTAATTCTTTTACACCTGTTTTCTTATTGCGCACTAACATATTTTCAAAGAAAAATAGTAAGGTTAATAAACCCAAACTGAAATAATCAATAAGCTTGTCACTATTATCTTTAGATTTTTTATTGTCAAGCTTATATAAAGTATCAAACAAAGCTAGTCTTTGGATTCTTTCTCTATAATTCTCAGTAATATTTTTCAAGTCTACTCCCATATATTATTCCTCCATATATTTCCTAGTTCATATTTGTTTAAAGCTTCTTGAGGATAATAACCTCCCTTACCAAGAAGTGTTATAATATACTCTTTCTCCTCACCTTTAAAAACTTTAAGAAACTCAGTTAACGCTCCTTGATTTTTTTGTTGATTTTCTTTTCCAAAGCTATAGCTCTTTTTCAAAAGCTCCCTGTAGAATCCCACAGCTAATTTACAATGGCTCTTTTCGTTTAGAGAATTCCATATAGTTATACCTTCATAGTCTAGATCTCCAAAATAATATAGTTTATTTTCGCCTTTTAATCCTAATTGCCTACTTAGCATAGAAATATTTGGCACTACTTTCCAACCTGACCCAAAAATCAATGATGTAAAAGCTGTTTCTTTTAAACTATCAAGCAGTGCATAAAACGTTGCCTTATTTTCAACTATTAGATGCAAATGTTCTCCCTTTAAAAATTGAGATGGATTTGCTGCAATCATTGCAGAGTTCACTGCAAGCATTAATGGCTCCCCTGTGCTTAATATTTCAAGCTTATCCCAAAGTTTTATTCGCTCGAGTAGTTTTTTACCACCCTTTTCATCAATCCACTTTTCATCTCCAGTAATATTATAAGAATGTTCTTGATTAGTTACTTTCTCAAAGAACTTATTTTCTTTCAAATACTCATTAACCTTTAGAATATAGGTTAAATCTTTTCTCCAAGTATCTTCACTTAATATAAAATAATCTTCTAAATCTATTTCAGGTTGAAGTTTTACCCTCATACTTTGTATTTCTTCAATTAGCTCTTTTTTAAATTTAGGTCTATTGATTCTAAATTTATAGGCAAGTGGTACACTTTTACCGTTATTATGGTTAGGGCTAATTTCCTCAAGTATTCCTTCATCAATTAACTCTTTTATATTAGTTGCCATAATATCATAAGAAATATCGCCTGAGAATATGTTTTCTAACTGTGTTAATGATATAGTTGTTTTTTTAAGCAACATTAAAAAAGAAATTATTTGTTTTTTCATATTCATTCTCCTAAAAATAAAGTATTTCAACTAAATTATAGCACAATAATTTACATTAGAACTTATATAGTTCATTGAAACAGTCAAATATATTTTCAATTTCCGTTACATCCAAAAGCTTTTTTATAAATATCAAATTCACTTCGCTCATAAAAACAATCATTCCTTTCGCTGTATTCTAGACGCAAAAAAACATGAAAAGGTATAGCAAAATCTTGCTATACCCTTTTAATTTTGCATTCCATCAAGTTAGCAGCAAGTTAAATTCTCAATGAAAACACATTGATTTATCAACGTTTAGCTCACTTTCTTTATTGAATAGCATTAAAACATCAATATATCTGCAAGTTACCAGCAAGTTAAATTTTAAGCCCAATAAGGAATATATTTTAAATATCTTGGAGCAGTATTTGGATCAACGGGCTTGATTTGACCAGATTCTAAAGTATCTCTAATAATTCTTGATCTCTGATTGCCAATTTATCTATTCAAATTTTTCAGCATCATTCTTTAACTTCTTTTGCTCTTCTTTTTCTATTGCTTTTACACTCTTCTTAAATGTTGGTAAATTTTCTGGCATTGTTCCTCCTAATTCTTTAATTGTCTTTCTTACCTTTGCTCCTACTTCATAGTGGGTATCGTTAGCATTTTCTTTTCCCTTTATGTTATCTCTTTTTAGCTTTTCTTCGGTTTGAGTTGCTCTAAAAAGATTTGCTGCAAGTTCCGTACTTCCCATGTGGTCTAGAATTTGTTGATTTTTCTTCAACCCTTTTTTTTCGTGTATATCCTTAGCTTTTAGTCCTCCGTAAAGACCTATATATCCATAATTCTGGAAAATCGCATATTCTAAACTAGTTTCTACACCTGCATTTTTAGCAGCATCAACTAAATTTTTATTATGCTCTTTTAGTTCATTTCTTATTGCTAATCTTTTTTTATCTTCAGATAATTGCTCAAATTCCTCTGAAAGTTCTTGCTTTCTTGTTTGCACTGCAAAATATGTTTGCCCTAATGCAACAACCTTTTTTCTAGAATCAGCATTTTGAACTATAAGATAACAAGCATATCTTGAAAGCATTATATCTTCTATTTTTCTTTCAGAACCTGACCCTAATTGAACCATTTTGCTGGCATCGTCAAAATGGTCTAAGATATTGATATCACTATTATTACAAGCTTCTTTTGCTTTATCTATAACTTTTTTAAAATTTCCCCATCTTGTGTATTCAAGTATTTCTGATAAATCTCTTCCATACCAAAATTCATGTCCATAGTCGTTTATGTTTTTAATTTTTTCAAAAATTTCATTATTGTATTGCTCTATATTTGACATATACACCTCCAATTACTAACCTAACTAGTTTTTGACCAGAAATTTTAGCTCATTTAAATTATTTACAATCCACTAAATTCTAAACATACGTTCCCATTTAATTTATTCTATATTTTTTTACATCAGTTGCAATAAAATAAATATTTCATTGAGTTTACAAATTAAGTCAAAAATACTATTAAAGGTTCATGGGAATAAAAGGAATAATATATCCTAATGCATAATTAAATACTATTGTGTCTGTATTTAATTATACAACATAATAATGTAATTTCTTAAATATTTAACATAATTAAATATAAATTGCTTCCCTAATTTAAAAATCTTTTAACCTTGTATCAGAATGAGATGCATGCGACTGAACTAATAAATGTTTGGTTTTTACAGTATCCTTCTCTGTATTAAAAAACTGTAACCATTTAAACCAGTACATGTTTCACAATTTTTAATATACTCACCCATATCAGAAATTTCTTTACCACTCGTGCTGCGGTAGTTAAATAATTTAATTAAAATATCCTTAATTATAAGTTCGCTCCCGGTTATAGCTGTAAGTATCTTTTGCATTATTTGAAAATCAAAATCTAATTTAATTTTCTTATTGAATTGTAATGATTTTTCATTTAAACTATTCATTGTAAGGAGCTTCTCCTTTGTCTTTTGTTTTTGGTTTTATAAACTTAAACATGACAAATTACGAGCTTTTTCCGTATGCTCTTTTATCATTCTTTACGTAGAAAAATTAAAGTTTATAGATTACAGTATTTTAAACATGTAAATCCTGTTTTTTTATGTTACATATTTAATCTAGCATATAGAATAATTTCATAATAAAATAACAATAAGAGGAAGTGTATTTATGGACTTTATGGAAGAAATAAAACTATTTTCAAACAGAATAATGCAAATTAAAGATAAGATACAAACAGAAGAAGCAGTTAAAACCTCTATCATACTACCGTTTTTTAATTTATTAGGATATGATATTTTTAATCCAGAAGAATTTATTCCAGAATATACTACAGATGTAGGAATAAAAAAAGGTGAAAAAATTGATTATGTAATTATGAGAGAATCAAGTCCAGTTCTGCTAATTGAGGTTAAAAACTGTCCAGATAAAAACTTAAAAAGAAATGTTTCTCAACTGTTTAGATATTTTGCTGTTAGCAAGGCACGATATGGATTACTAACAAATGGTTTTAGCTTTATATTTTATACTGATTTAAATGAGAAAAATATTATGGATACAGAAAGTTTTTTTGAATTTAACATATTAGATTTAAATGATAAAGATATTATTGAGATTAGCAAGTACACCAAGAATAATTTTAATGTGGATGAAATGTATGAGTCCGCTTCAGAATTGAGATATTTAAATAAGATCAAGCAATTAATTATTTCTCAAAGTAAGAAACCAAGTGATGCATTTGTAAACTATATACTAGGAGAAATGAATATTGGCAGAAGGACTAAAACATTAGTCGATACTTTTAGAACATATACAAAAGCATCCTTAAAGATCTTACTCACTGATAATAAACAGAGCATTATCAATGGTAATAATTTTGATGTTGAAAATATAGAAAATCCTATCACAATGACACAACTTGAACTAGAATCCTTTTATATAGTTAAATCAATACTAAGAAAAATTATTGAACCTGAAAATATAACTTTCATTGATAGTGCGACATATTTCACTGTAATAATAGCAAATAATTCAGAAAAATGGGTGTGTAAAGTACATATGAAAAATAAAAGACAGATAAGTTTGCCTTATAATAATGAAGTCGGGGAAATTTTTTATGATTTTGAATCAATAGATGATTTCTACGAACTTGATAATGAGCTAATGGATATTGCTAAAAAACTTATACATTAAAAATCTTCTTCCATTTTGGATAAGCTATATACATTACTCCGAAGGAGCTAACATGAAGTTAGCTTCTTTTCATTTATACAGGTTTCTCCAGGATCACATTGCCTATGTTCTAATCTAACAATATAACTTCCTTGTTAACATAAAGGTAAACCTTTATATTATTGTACCATGTCAATGAATACTAACTCATTAATTGCAAATACTAACCTTGAAATATTAATAAATTTAGATTGGAGTTATTATGGAATATAAGCAATGTAAATACTGCAAAGAAACCAAGGAACTACTACTCTTTAGTTTAGATAAATCATCTAAAGATGGCCACCAAAAATACTGTAAAGACTGTAATAAATGTTTTAGTAGAAGATATAAAGAAAGAAAGGCGTCTAATGAAGGTCGAGTGATGCTTCCTTATAAGTCCAAGCAATATTCAACTATAAGTGATGAGGAGTTACTACAAATAATAAAAAATTTCTTTATTGAATTTAAACGAGCTCCCACAACCTGCGACTTTGATAATACTGATAAATATCCCCATTTTAAAACATATTACAGACATTTTATTTACTATAAACCTGGTACTAAAGTATCTAGTTGGAATGATATTTTAAAATTAGCAGGTGTTACTCCATTGGATTTTAAAGACTTCTGGTCTGCATGGCAATATCTTGTTGAAAAATCAGCCTCAATTTTAGAAGGAGACTGCTTGTTCCAATATTGTGGATTCGGTTTAGATTTTAAACCAGATATATATGTTCCCCTTAAACATAAAGTAATCGATGCAGCCACTTCTAACTATGCTTGCAAACACAAAGAAAAACAATATAAAAAAGCTACTGATAAAGGTGCATCAGTAGAATATTGGTGTTTAAATAAAAATAATAGACCAGGCCTCAACTTACCAAACTTGAAATATGTTTTTGCTGATGAAATAATTATGAGATTATCAGCACTTGGTTATGATAAATTATGTTATGATATCAGAAATCTTCATTTAGTCTATAAAGATTTTAATGATGCCTATATAGAGCATAAGAAAGACTATGTGGTGAAAAAACTAAAAGAGTTTCATGTTAAAAATGGCAGAACTCCTTATACTAGGGATTTTATATGTAATCCAGACTATCCCTCAGCATCAACTATAACCACATTATTTGGGACATTTAACAATGCACTAATGGTAGCTGGCTTACAAATAAATCGTTTAGCTAACTTACCTTGCAATGAAAAAGTGGCTAAGGAGGATTTGCTAAATTTTATTAATAAATTTGGAAGGTTGCCCGTATGCAGAGAATTAGGCCCTCCTAATACTACCTATACTGAAAAAGTTTATTATAAATATTGGGGTGGAATTGAAGGTTGTGTTAATTCCATTGGGTTTGATTACTCAAAATTAAACAGTTTGTCTAGTGTCTCGAAAGTTAATTTAAGACTTGATGAAATAATAAAGTTTAAAACAATTCATAACCGTTGGCCTGAGACTAACGAGTTTCACAGTAAGAACAACCTCCCCAGCAATCGCTGGATCCATGAGCATTTTGGAAATTATGAAAACTTAAAGAACTATCTTGGTAATTCTATAGACACTAACACTAAGGTATAAGATTTTAATCATTTAATCCACACTGTTATGATAAAATAGCATACTTGTCCGCAAATTAAAGGTATGCTATTTTATCACACCTGCTCTGTTTCTATTTTTACTAATCCACAAATAATATCAATACCATTTGATATTATTTTTCTTTGTTCATCACTTAATCCTTTATTATTAACCAGTATTTTTTTTTCTGCTGCTAAGGTTTTTATTAAAGCTGCTATCTTTTCCAATTCAATAAATTTAGAATCATTATGTATATAATCCTCCTGTGCTAATTCCTTAACAACATGTATATCATTACACAATAAATAATCCAATGAAACATTAAAGTATTCTACAAAACTCCTAATAGCATTCATCTCTGGTATCCTTTTATTATTTTCGTATTGGCTAATAGTTGTTTTAGTAAATGCATATCCATATCGCCCATTAAATTCATTTACTAATTGTTCCTGAGTCAAATTCTTAGACAACCTTATGCTCTTAAATCTCGCTCCAAAAGTATTCAAAATAACTTCCTCCATAACTATGATTTCATTTATAATTATGGCCAGACATCCTCTTTCTTACTCTTTTACTCATTATAATATTTAATTTTACTCATTACTTTTCACCTTTACAATTGAGTCATTTATGCTAAACTTATTTTGAGGTGTTATGTATGAAAAAATTAATAAAAGTTGTAGGAGCCATTATCGAAAATGAAAATAATGAAATCTTATGTGCCCTTCGCTCTCCCAAAATGGCAATTCCAAACATGTGGGAGTTTCCTGGTGGTAAAATAGAAGGTAGTGAAACTTTAAAAGATGCTATTAAAAGGGAAATCAAAGAAGAACTAGCTTGTGATGTTGAGTTTATTGATATATTTAATGATAATACTCATGAATATGATAAATTTATAGTAAATTTAATTACTGTTAAATGCCGCTTAGTAACTGGTACCCCTACCATAAGCGAGCATTCGAAATTAATTTGGTTACATAGAGAGAATTTACTTTCACTAAAATGGGCTCCTGCTGATATTCCAGCAGTGGAGCAACTTATAGGAGAAAAGGTATAGCAAAATCGCTATACCTTTTTTGTGAATTCTGTATATAAATTTATTGGCATTTCATGTTCTAATTCCATTTTAACAGTTATAGGCTTTTCTCCTTCATACTCTATTACATCACCTTTACCTATATAAATGTAAGGCTCGGTGGCTCCATCAATTTCCCTATACTTTCTTACAAAAATATGTAGGTTAATCTCTTTCTGTTTATTAAATATAATATTTTGTCCTCTGTCTGAACTTTGGGAAGTAGCATTTGGACTTTGCCATTGAAAGTATTTGCTGTCTATAAATTTATCTTTATAATTTATACTTTCTTTAACATCTTCTTCTTTATGTAAATCTATAAAAAGAAAATATTCTTTTCCATTTGCTATAAGCCCACTTCCCCTAAAGGAGCTATGGATTTTAGTATAATTAGAAAGTAGTGCTGCATCTATCATTTGATACTGCTCATATAACTTAAAGAATGGCACTCCATAATACTTACTTCCAAACTCTTTTTCATATCTTATAAGTGCATAATTAATAACATCTTCAATATATACTCTGTATTTTTTATTCTGTATCACCTTTTTAAAATCCCATGTGCATTGTAATACTTCACCCTTAAGCTCAAAGCATTTAATATTATTTTTAACTTGAGCTGAATCATAATAATCTTGATTCAAACACTGAAACGCATGAATAATACTTTTATCATCTACATCTTCAATATACTTTAATATTTCATGTTTGGCTTGTTTTAAACTTATTTCTTCATTGTTTAGTAAGTATTTAAAAATACTTGCTTCATATACTCTTTTTATAGGTAACTTTCCTGAGAGTTCCTTAAGAATTTTAAAGAAAATTTCTTCTTCTAATAATCTTTTTAAAACTTCATCATTCTCCATCTTAGCTACAAATCCAAGATAAGTTTTTTCTTTATTTATAAATTTTAAAGGATCTGGAGCTCCATCATACTTTATATAATCCATAAGAAAAAATGGTGTTTTTCCACTATTCATGTTCTTAAACTCTAAATATTCTTCTTTTAAATATTTCATAGAATTAAAGTTTTCCTCATTTAACTGTTCTAATATTCTTTCCTGCGCAATTCTATCCATTTGAATATTTGTGCATCCTGGTATATTACCAAACTGGGTGGCCACAGCTACTTTTAAGCTATCTTTATCATAATATCTTGAACCATTTAAGGCTATTGCTATTAAAAATACTTTTTTATGATTTCCTATAAAATCTAATACAGTTAGAAAAGATTTTTCTTTATACTTTCTAAGACCTCTACCAAGCTGTTGAATGAATACTATAGGCGAATTTGTTGGTCTAAGCATTAAAACTAAATTAATAGCTGGTATATCCACACCCTCATTGAAAATATCTACAGTGAATATAACTTCTAAGTCATCCTCATCTGCTTCTAGTTTTCTTATATAACCTTTTCTTTCATCAACAGAATTTTCTCCTGTTAAGCATATACTGTTTATGCCTCCTTTATTGAATTCAGCTGCCATATACTCAGCATGATCAATACTAGCACAAAAACCTATACATTTACGCTTCTCTCCATCATAGCCGTAAAACTCCATCTTTTCTATTATAAAGTCAACTCGCTCATTAACCTTTAACCTTTTAGCTATTTCATCCGTATCTTGAGGCTTTACATCACTTAGGTCAATCCCCTGAATATCGGTTATACCAAAATAATGAAAAGGAATAACTAGCTCTAGCTCTAAAGCTTCTCTAAGTCTTACTTCTAAAGCCACATTATTATCAAAAATATCGAATATGTTTCCCCCGTCACATCTTTCTGGCGTTGCAGTCATACCAAGTAAAAACTTTGGCTTGAAATACTCCATGATTTTCTCATACGACGCGCTCGTAGCATGGTGTGCCTCATCTATGACAATATATTCAAACTCATCTTGTTTGAAATTCTCAAGTTGATTATTCATTGATGGAATAGTTGAAAATAAATAATCTGCATTTAATTCTTTACTTGTACCAGTTAAAAGTCCTGTAGTTATATTTTTATTCTTCACTAACTTCTTAAAGGTATTCTCTGCATCTCTTAATATTTCTTCCCTATGAACCAGGAAGAGTAATTTTTTAGGTTTATAGCTTATAGCATCGAAGGCTGACATATAAGTTTTTCCTGTAGCAGTGGCAGCAATAACTAATGCTTTATTCTCACCAGAAGCTCTTAATCTATTTAAATTATCCATAGCCCTCTTTTGCATATGGTTGGGTTTAATTAATTCATAGTTACTAAAGTCTAAGCTTTTGTTTCCTTGAGTTTTTTTTATTTCCTTTAGAAAATTACTATAACTATCAAGAAAATCATCATCTACAATAGAAGTTACTTCCCATAAACTTAAATACTCCTCCAAAACTTCACGGGTAAAGCTATCATCTTTTTTAGAAATAACTTTAATATTCCACTCTACATTACTTTTCAATGCCCTCTGGGTTATATTAGAAGATCCTATAATTATTTTATATTCATCTTTGTTTTCAAAAATATAAGCCTTGGTATGAAAGCCCTTCTCATTAGTAGCAACAAAAATCTTTAAATCAATATTATTAAACTTATTTATTCTCTCAAGTGCCTTTGGCTGCGTAAAATTAAGATATGTAGACGTTAGTATCTTACCCTTCACACCTTTTTCTTCAAGCTCCTTAAAGCTATCTAATAAAAGTTGAAGCCCACTAAAATTAATAAATGCTACACTAAAATAAAACTTCTCACACTCACTTAAGCATCTCTTAAGCTCATCTAATAGATTTCCCTTTTCTGAATTCACTATGAGTTTGTTGTTTGCTAGGAATTGGGTATTTTCTATTTCTTTATGTTTAAGGTCAACAAGACTAAGTTGTTGTTCTTCTTTGATATTTATATTGTCTAGTATTGAATTCATATTATCCCCCAATTTGGTGTGCATATTTAATGATACATTTCAGGCTTTGGATTATTGTTTTTTCTGGTATACAATTTAGCTACTATATATTTATTTGTGAAAGTTGTTGAAATTATTAAATTCATTCATATGCGTAGTATTGCCCCTCTTATCAATGTCAGTAAAAATCATTTCATATTAAATATAAAGTATCAATTCCTATCTAGTCTTACTTCTTTGCATTATAAGAATAATAGGCAGTTGACTAATAGCTATTATGTTTCTTTTTTTAATATTTAGTGCGTTACAATATAAGAAAGATACAAATTAACTGACACTAAAATTATGCTACTACAACTCTACAAATTGGAATCTATTACTTGCCTATATAATCGCTTTATGAATAATCATCACCAAAACGACTTGTTTCCTTTAGCACTTCTTTAACTATTTTTGCTAGTTGATCATACTTAGTATGATCAACTAGTCTAAAGTATAAGCCTTTTAAGAAAAGAATTACATTATGTTCAATAAATAAATAATCAGGAACTATACCTTTTTTTTCTCTGTTACCAATGCTTCTAATCCATTCTTCAATTTCTTCTTCAGGAATTATATCTCTTCCCAAAACCGCCTTAACAGCCGATATCATACGCTCATCCTCGTTGTTAATATATCCGT
Source organism: Clostridium sp. CS001 (assembly GCF_020443565.1). GTDB lineage: Bacteria > Bacillota > Clostridia > Clostridiales > Clostridiaceae > Clostridium_AD. The sequence continues at coordinate 7,166 of NZ_JAIZZN010000041.1, read as the reverse complement.
AGTAATTTATTTTAATTTTTTTATGTATTGAATCTAATATCTCTTTTAGTCCTTCATATCCTATTATTTGACATTGTGCAAGTTCCTCCAGGGCATCAGCACCGTGGGCAGCCCCATGGGCCCACCTTTTACCTTCTACAAAGCCTCTTACATCCCTATCCTCATTATAAAATTTCAAAACTGTATTAAAAGCTTTTAAAATATCACTATCTGATAAAAGCTTCCTGTGCTTATAGATGATACATGCAGCCACCTCAACGGAAAAAGTCCTGCCAAAAACCGTATCATTAATTTCTCCCAATCCATTTAAAATATGTTTTTCGTCTAATGCTATCACAAATATGTCATGTGCTTCTTTAGGTGTCAGAACATCCTTCATTATAAATTCTACAAGAACACTAAAAACCAAGTCATCACGCAACTCACCATCAATATCTCCTATATAATCCATCAACTCTAAGGATAATTTATATGGGTTCACACCCTCTGGTACTGCATATTTGTTATCTTTTATATTTCTTAATAATGTCTTTAACTCTTGCTTTTCCATACATTTCCTCAACCTCTCAATATTTTTTTGACTTCACTTCTCCTGCCATAGCTTACTATCTCTTTTCCTAAAAGTCTTTATTATACATACTTCACCTTCCTCTCTATATTATAAATTACTCTCCTTTATGATGGTAACTTCTATAATTGCAAATATGTTGCATCACATAATATAATAACTAGGCATTATTAGCCTAATGGTATAGACACAGCTATTCCTATTTATCTAATTTCTCTAGTAATTCTTACAGTTGCTTAATACAAACTTTATGAATAATATGAATTAATAAGTTTATATACTATCTATCTCTGTATACGAAGCTAACCTTTTCCCTAATGTTTCCGTATGAAGCTCAAATAAATTATTATCATAGTCATAAAAGTATATAGAATGGCCTTCTCCATATACTCTTTTCCTTGAAGGCTTTAATTCTAAATTTAAAGTTTTAATTTTATCCAAATAACTATCTACATCAGAATCTGATATTTTAAATGCTACATGATGATAAGTTCTGTCAAGTATATTTGTATCTTCCATAACAGCTATCCACTGGTTACCAATAATAAAAAAACGCTCGTTAAATAAAGAATGTTTTTTTGAACCACTATAATAAACTTCTTTAGCATTAAATAGTTCCTTAAATAATTCAGTAGTTTTGTCTAAGTTTTTCACAACAAAAGTAATATGGCTTACGCTTTCAATCATATATATACCTTTCTTCGTCTTAAAATATGAATTTGACATATCTATACGCCCTTATTAATCAATTATATTTTAATTTTTTCCATTTCCCATCATAGATATAGCCTGTCCAATTATATGGATAATGGGAAATTGGTCTTCCAAAGTGATAACTACAATTCTCACCAATTATTATTTTAATGTTTTAAAGCTTCATATTATAATTAGCCTCTGAATACTCAATTTATAATAAAATGCTAATTCTACTTAAGTCTTAACTTACTAAACTGGTAAATCGAAAACCTTATAGTCCTTTTGCTATTCGATTTCTCAATACTTTTAAAGTAATTATTTCCATCAGCTTAGCTAAAGAAAGTTACCTATCTCTACACCAATAGGATATACTAATATTTGCAAATAAATTTTAATTCTAGTGAAATCTAGACATCCAAGATTCTGTTTCAAATAAATTTTCCTCAAATTTGTTATTAATTAACCCCACTACTTTACGCTGGCTATAATGACATTTGCCACCTTCTTTCTCAGTATACATTGCCCATAAAATCGCTAAGTTATTATCTTCTAACAATTTAATCAAACTATTTTTATGAATTACAAGCATACTTTTGTAACCTTCAAATATCATATCACAAGCTATTAAATTGCCTTCTTTATCATACCATTTACCATCTTCTATTTGCTTTAACCCTAGTTTTTCTATTATATATTCACTAGGCATTGAATAAGACTTTACTTCATACTCCTCATCATTTGGATTCGGATTATGACTGTGATAGCTAACTCCTGTTTCTATATAACATTTTATTTCATCTCCATAGTCACTTTTTATTTCGTTTTTAAAACTAATATAAGATGGTGACCATGGATATTCCCTTGCATAAACTTCATGCATCTCGTAGTTGTTTTTATTGCTACAATATCCTTTAATTTGTTCATCGTTTATAAGATCATGCACCCGTTCTCTTTCTACTAATAAAGCTATAGCTTTAACGAAGTATTGATAAGGTCTTTCATCAAGTCGATAGCGACCAGAATACCAGGAACTATACATTTCTAAAACAACAAACTCTTCGTCCTTTACTTTAAGAAATAAAATATCATTTTCTTTAGGTTCACTTGAATTGCAACAAGCCCATTCTTCGGAAGATATAAATGGAATATTAAATATTGATTCCAAATAATTTTTACCATTAGTAGTGAATTTATTTAGGATAATTGTTGGGTCTATCCCTCTCACCCCTATTTGCCATGGGCCCTCATATGGGCATTCATTGAATACCTTTTTACGATAGTCTTCGCACTCCTCTTCTATCTCATTTTCCGCATCACTATCTACTATATCTTCATCCCTTGTTAAGTCCTTCTCAATGTCATCATTAGTATCTTCAGTGTAATCTGATGTCTCATACAGCCCTGATAGAAATTTTTCAAACTCATTATTTTTCTTTTTCATATATTCTTCACTATAAACATACTCTATTTCTCCAGCAGGAAAATTATCGGATAATTTTGAAATTAACTCATAACTAGCAATTCTCTGGTATTTTTTCCCAATTCTTTCACATTCGTTATAGTGCCTATTATAGGATTTCACCATCATATCAAAATCGCCATGCAATTCTGGGTCATAACCTAATGTATTAAATATCTCCTTTGTTACTATGTTGCTTAAGTCTTGCTCTACAAAGTGATAATTCCATGGACGCACCCAACCTTCAAATACATACCGACCGAAATCACCATACATCATATGTTTATCACCAGTATTAGTTGTCATTGAGCTTATTATTTGATTAGCTGAAAACATTTTTCTATCTACATTTTTATCCCTGTAATCATAACCAAAGTCATCTATCTCTTGTTGAGTCGGTATGTTCTCATACCACCCACAATTATACGGAGGTCTTACATCTTCTATATCGAACGCTATCTCAACACTATTTATGTTAGCGTACTCTATAATCTCTCTAGCGTAATCTCTTACCAAGATATTAGGATATACCTCATCCCCCTTGAAAATATCATTGTAAATATCATTTACTATATTAGTTATTTCGGATGAGAAATTCCGACTTCTTAGTACTGCACCATATATGGCACAATAAATGCCTTCTTTGATATATGGGTCATTTACAACTTTAAAATTAATAATAACAACTTTAACCAGTTGAATATTATTTTCAAATAAAACTACTAAAGCTCTTATGACAGAATTACGATATTTTAAATCTGTACTAGCTAATGACCAACTTAACATAAATGACATTAACCTAATACTTTCTTTGCTACAGTCAAAAATAGCACTGGTAAAACAAAAACTAACCAAATTTCTTAAAGTTATATTTACTCTATAACCTTCATACAATACATCTCCTAAGAAACTATCCCGGATTGAAATAGGCATTCTTTCAAGATGACTTTGTAAAAAAAGAATATTTAACGGATGATTTTCCACTGGCGATAAGATAAATAAAGTTTTTATAAATTTATCAGAATAATATTTTCTTCTAACTACATATTTATTTAATAACTCTTTGGTGTCCTCTACTAAAATGCTGCTTTTGTTTCTCCACAATAAACTATTTATGTAATTGTCCAGATTTTTTACAGCTACCTCCTCAGTTATAAAGGATAATACCTCAATAGAAAATTTATCAGGTATCATGATAAATAATTCTTCAGTAATTCCACTGTGAGGTTTTACCAAGTATTCTTTTAGTAAACCATTATTTAAACTTATGACTATTTCATCCTTAGTAGAAAAGTTATCTAGTATATATCTAGCTGCAAGCATATTATGGTATCTTTCATATGCAAATTGCACATATTCTTCTGATTCATAACTAACAATTTCCGAATAAAATAATCCCTCTTTAAACATTAATTGCACCAAAGTGCTACAGTTTAAGCCAAACTGATTGGTAGCCTCATGCACTATTTCATAGAACTTTCCCATATCTATTCCATATCTATTATTATTTTTTAAACTGTACTCTATTATCTTATCAGTAATTCTCTTTACAAGCTTTAAGGCTTTATTATAATCCATCTTTCGCGCAATTTCATTTTCAATCACTTCTATATACTTCTCAAAAATATCATTAAATGAACTATATTCAGTAATCAACCTTTTATTATCAAGCTTCTTAAGTGTCTTGCATAACGTGTGAAGAAATAAAGGATTATAGTATTCAGAATACAAAATCGGAAATGTTGGTATTGATATTTCATAGAACACAAAAAACTTTTTTACTGCCTCTATCGAGTCATTTTCAAATCCTTTATGTTCAACTACTAATATATTATCTTTTTCCTTATAATCTGATGGTAAGCATTTTTCAATATAAGTTGTTCTAATGCTGATGATTAGTTTAATCCATTTATATCTCTCAAAAATAGAAATAATTCCAGCAAAAGACTCTCTCCATATTTCTGAATGCCTCCCCTCATTTATTCCTTCAACAACAAAAGGGACTATTGTCTTATTAAATAGGGCAATCTTCTCTAATTCATCTAAAAATCGCTGTAACGTATATGGAATATGTAAAGTTCTCTCAATCATTTCTACTGGATTGTTTAAATCATTTAAATGTTGCCCTAATACAAAGATACACAGTTTATTATCTGAGTAGAAAACTTCATTGCAAAAGTGGGCAATCGAATGTGATTTGCCTATTCCAGCTGAACCAGTCACAATCAAAGTACAAGAATTAAAAGCTTCTCTATATTTCTCTAAATTAAAATTTCCATTTTCAAGTTTTCTAAAATAATAATATTCATTGCTCTTATATAGATTATCTGTTTGCTTTTCATACTTCTTATTTAATTCTTTAAATACCTTTTCTGAAAAATTATCAAAATCTGATTTCATTAAATTATAATCAAAAATCTTTTCATCCAGAATATTTTCTATTAGTAGATCAATTTTTGCTATTAAACCATTATCAATTAAACATGATAATTGCCAAGTAGCACTCCTTATTTCTTTCAAATCCTCATAAAGTGAACTAATTGTTTTTCTAGTTAAACAGAACTTACTTAATGTATCAGTTAATTCCACATCCACATTAAATTCCTTATTAAATCTAACGCCTAAATTTTCAAAAGAAGATTTCGTTAGATTGCTTAAATAATTAATATCTACGTCCCCTACTAGTAATTTACCCCTCAACTCTTCTAACTCCTCTTTGATATCATTAATATCACTACTAATCTTATCGCTAATCCCATTTATTATTTCTTCAGAGTTAGCCATTCGAGAAATTATGGAATTAATTATTTTTCGTGATTCTTCGCTAGGATGGTTAATTCTATCAAAACAACATTCAAATTTGGAAAGAATCTTTTCTTGAATTAATAAAGTATTATATACACTAATACCTTTCACCTTTGAATATTCAGTAATGCAGTCAATTATACATTTTTTTCTTTCTTCTATTGTTAAGTTAGTCATTGTATAACTTAAATTGAATATCAAATCAATTATTCTAGTCTCTAATATAACCTTATGCAGGTCCTCATAAAATGATTGTTCTTGATTTTCACTTTCTAATTCCTTAATTATGGTTTCTTTCAATTTATTAAATTCTTTGACTAGATTTTGTTTTGTAACATAATCTATTGCCTTATCTAAAGAACCATCAAAAGTTTTATCTAATAATTTCTCTCCTAAAAAAGTTACTATAGCTGAAATCATCTTCTTCCCCCCCACTTGATATTTATTAAATTTCTGACGTACACCACTTATAAGAATAGGTAAGAATTTGATGTTATCTCTTTCTTTTCCCCTCTTCCACACCGTACGTGAGACTTTCACCTCATACGGCGTTCCACCAATGTTAATTTATATTTAAAATCACAAGATTTCCAACAAGTTTACGAAGTGCATTAATTTTTATAAAGGCTTTTTCATCCAACTTTATTCCTTGCTTTAATTGGGTTATTTTTTCTACCACTTCTTCATCAATAATATAACTTATTTCTTTATTTACCAATATAAGATTGTGGTATTTATCTGTTCCACCTTTGTATTTTGGGAGCTTATTTCTTGTTACCATATTGTTTAAATCTAATTTCACTTTACTAATATGACATAATCCCTTTTGACCTACATAGAGAGATATTCTATTATCATTTTTCTCTATGCTATCTTTTTTAACAGGATTATTTACGAGAAATTTAATTGCTTCCTTGTACTCTACTTCCAAGTCTTTATGAAGATGGTACCTTCCTTCAGTAGTATATCTGCTTGCTACATTTTTCATATAACTGGCTAGCTTTAATTTTACTCCAGCTATAGGAAATATAGTTGTTTTACATATACTTGTTGCCTTAAAGTTATATTTTCCATAAATTCTTTCATAGGTTTTATTTGGGTATATCTTGTCACTTCGTATACTTCTTGTTCGATTAAATAGCCTTTTTCTAACTAAGTAATTTATTTCACTAAAATCAAGATTTACATGAGTGGCTATTCTATAATAATTATGCCACCCTAGAATCATTGAATTCAGTTTGTCCACATTATATACCTTCGGTTTGTTTTTAATTTTATCAATTTGGTTTCTGTATTTTTCGGTTATCTTCTTCTTGGCTTTATTTGATATCCTATTGTTTATTACATAGCTTTTTCGTTTTTTCACAGCCTTAATTTTAAAGCCTAGAAAATTCGAATAATTCTTTCTCAAATTTATCACTTTTGATTTTTCTTTATTTATATCTAAGCCAAGTCTTTCTTTTAGCCATTTGCTTACCGCAATAAATATTTTTTGTGCGGATTTAGCATCTTTTGTTAAAATCTTAAAGTAAGTAAACCAAGGGAACTTCCCCCTTAGTTTCTCTCAGAACCGTACGTGAACCTCTCAGCTCATACGGCTCCCATCATTCAGCTGTTGGCAATATTCCCATTTTCCAG
>NZ_JAIZZN010000040.1 GCF_020443565.1 Clostridium sp. CS001 | reverse complement strand
ATGGTATAACAATAAACGTATTCATAGCGCTTTAAATTATATGACACCAATAGAATATCGCCTAGCAAATATGACCGAATAAAATTTGTACAATAAAGTGTTGACAATCCAAGATTTAAGCCATACATAATTATAATTAAGGAGTTGTTACTATTGGGATATAACATTATTGATATTTTAGATAAAGCTGTAGATATAGCACATAATAGAAAACGACTTTATACCGAGATTGGCAATCAAGAGGATCAATCACCAGCTGTAAAGATATTAGCTAAGGTCTTAGCTGAAAATGCAGACAAAACATTCCTTCTTTACAAGAAGTTAAAAAAAGAAGTGACTAATAACGAAATGGAAGTGATTGATTTTTCAATCTACGACAAAATTTCATTCTTAATAAGCCAATTTAATTTAAGAATACACACTGTTGATATTCATACCTCGAAGGAATTCATAGAATTTTCTCTTGATTTTGAAGGTGAAATATTAGCCTTATTTCTTGATATACAAGGCCGATTGATCAAAACTTCCGAAGACTCAAATTCCACCGCTTATTTAATATTATCCGATATAATTAAAACTAAAAATAAACTTATTAATGATTTAGAAATGCATAACTAATTTTTATTAAGCACCTAAAAACCCCAAACACCTAAACTAATTAAGTGCTTGGGGTTCTCCTAACTCTTTACTCTCCTCCTATGAATTGTCCTCCTCTTAGTAACTCTTCAAATTCCTCTGGCAGAACTGGAGGACTATAATAGTACCCTTGAATCTGGTCGCATTTATTTTCACTTAAAAAGTCAATTTGATCCTGAGTTTCTGCACCCTCAGCTATAACTTTAATACCTAGACTTTTAGATAGATTTATAATTGTTTTTGCTATTGTACCATTATCATTTTCCGGATAATCTTTAACAAATTCTCTATCTATCTTTATCTTATCAAATTTAAATTTTCTTAAGTAACTTAATGAAGAATAGCCTGTACCAAAATCATCCATTGCCAGTCTTACTCCAATATTATTAATATTATTTAACTGAATTAATAACTTAGGGTCGTTTTCAAGAAGTAATCCTTCAGTCACCTCTATTTCTAGTGATTCCCCCTTTAAACCGTGTTTATCTAATGTGGACTGTATTATTTCAAATATATCTACTTTTTTGAATTGTATGGGAGAAATATTTACTGACATTAAAATAGGTTTAAGATTTTGATCTCTCCACCTTTTGTTCTGCCTACAAGCTTCATCTAACACCCATTTTCCAATTGGAATAATTAGTTCTGTTTTTTCTGCAATAGGAATAAATGTAACTGGTGATACACTTCCTATCTCTGGATTTTTCCATCTTATTAAAGCTTCTGCCCCCACTATTTGCCCTGATGCCAAATCTACTTGAGGCTGATAAGTTAAGTATAACTCACCTGATTCTAATGCTCCTCTTAGTAGATACCTCATTTTAATGCTTTTTAGATACTTGTCTTTAAATTCAGCTTTATAAAACTGCACATTATCTTCTGCTTCTTCTGCATATACTTTTGCTATATTAGCATTTTCAATTAGAAGCTCTATAGTGTCTGAATGTTTCCCATAGCTTGCAACTCCTACAGCTAATTGAATTAATATTTCTTCATCCTCTAATACAAAAGGCTTTTTAAATTCCTTTAAAATATTATTAATAAACTGGAATAAAGTATTATGCTCTTTATTATATTCTAAAAGAATCATAAATTCATTCTTCCCAGGAGAACTAATAATAAATCCATCTTCCATATGATTTTTAATTCTTTTTAGTGCAGTTATTATTAAAGAATCTGCCTTTTTTAATCCTAACCCATTTTTTACAATATCATAGTTTGTAACAGTTATTGATACTAAGCTGTACTTATAATCGACATTGTTGGAATTCTTAATAATCTTTTCATACATTAACTGCTTCATTAAAGACAAATTGGGCAGTGAAGTAAGTCTATCATAATTTTTCAGTAGGTCAATACTAGCTTCCTTTTCTTTTAACAAGGTTAAATCTTCAAATATGCCCACATACTGCAAATCCTCATCACTATCACCTTTAATTGCAAGTATATTTAATAGCTTAGGATAAAATGTTCCATCTTTCTTTCTATCCCATATTTCACCCTGCCAGTTACCATTATTTTTTATACTTTGCCACATATTTTTATAAAATTCCTCATTGTGTCTTCCTGATTTAAATGCGGAAGTTTTTATACCTAAAACTTCCTCTTTTTTATACCCAGTAATAAGTAAAAAAGCTTTATTTGTATATGTAATATGAGTTTCTGCATTTGTAATTAAAATAGCTTCCTTTGAATTATCAAAAACACGGCTTGATGCCTTTACTCCTTTTAAAAATTCTTGCCTTTTAACTATTACATATGAAGTTATAGCGGATGATATCATTATAATTATGATAAATATACACCCTATGACCCAAAAACCATTTTCCTTCAAGCTTTTTATAAAATCAAACTTTTCTTTAGGATAACTAACAATAGCCTTCCAGTATGTGTATCCATTATCTTGAGAGAAGTTAGCGTCTTTTTTCTCTCTTACATTATAAAGTGGGTAAATTGTATCATAGTAATATATATTTGTTTTGTTTTCTATAGTTCCACTTTCATTGGTACTTATAGCATCCCATATATCTTTATTTTTACTTTTAAATGAAATATATTTTTTATTCTCATACATAAAGTTCCAATCATTTGCATTTTCTTCGCTTTTTAAAAAATATCCATCAGCGTTTAATAATTCAATATGAAAATTACTTTTTTGTTCTAAATTCTCATTAATTTTATCTAATACATCTTTTCCTAAATAGTTAAAAACCATTATACCAAACTTTTCACCGTTACTTTTAAATACTGGTACTCCAAAACGTATAATAGGTTTAATTGGATATTCAACTTGTCCATTTTCAGTATTTAAATCAAATTTAGAAATATATATTTCTTCAGATTTCATATTTAATGTTCCATTAAAGTACTCCCTGTCTTTTTTATTTTGAAGTTCCTTGGGAGTAACTATGCGTACATTTCCATCATTATAATCTACCCTAGCTATCTCCATTCCCTTTGTATCTATCAGTCTTAATTGATTATAAATCCTTTTGTTTTTACTAAACCTAAAAAACATTTCATTTAAATTAGAAAGGGTATTTATTGTCGGATTATTAATGTAATCATTAATTTCATTTGAATCTTTTATAACCTTCACATCTGCAGTTACGGAATTAAATGTAGTCTGGATATTTAATTTATTAATTTTTCCTATACTACGTTCTCTTTCCATAAGTATTTGTTTGTTCTTTTGAGTTTGCAAATTATTAACCATAAATAATGTTAATAGGAAAGATATCATCAATGGTAAAAATATGAAAATAAAATATTTGAAATGTTTTATTTTTTTGTTCCAACTGTTATTTTTATTTTTAATCATCAGTTTCCCCCCTAACCACTATTATAATATACTTTTCTGCTTTTAAAAACAAATTCTGCAATACGCCGTGAAAAAAATAAACCCTATAGGACTAATCCTATAGGGTTAATAGTAATCTTTTTACTATCTTCTGAATCCTCTGTCGTTTTGTTGTTTTCTTGCTCTTCTGCAATCAACACATCTTTGAGGTTCATTATCGAATCCTTTTTCTTTGTAGAATTCTTGCTCGCCTTCAGTGAACACGAAGTCTTTACCACAGTCTTTACAAACTAAAGTTTTATCTGCCATTTTAAACATTCCTCCTTTTTTCAAATATTAAGATATAAAAACAGATTAACAATTATATTCTAAAAAGAGGATATGTTGTTATCTAGTTTAATCTTCACACTAACTGTACTATACAATTAATATAATTTTATCTTAACATATATATCATTAAAGTGCAATACATTATTCAATAGCTTTAGGAATTATTTATAAGTTATGGTGTCCTATTGGTTAAACCTCTGAACTTTTTCTAAGGATAAATTTATTTTTGATAAATCATCTGTTAATTGGTATAATGTACTTTGAAAGGAAGTGTTTAATGTATGTTAAAAGAATTCAAACAATTTGCTCTTAAAGGGAATATTTTAGATTTAGCATTAGCTGTTGTTATGGGTGGTGCATTCTCAAAGATAGTTACATCTTTAGTAAATGACCTTATAATGCCCATACTAGGTTTAGTCCTCGGAGGAGTCAACTTTACTACGCTACAGTATGATGTTCCTTCCTTATTAGCTGGTGGAGCTCCCGTGTCAATTAAATATGGATTATTCATTCAAGCCATTATAGACTTTTTAATTATTGCATTCTCTCTTTTTATATTTGTTAAAGCTATATCTTCAATGAAAAAGAAAGAAACAAAAGAGGTGGTTGTAGCTATCCCTACTCCTTCAAAGGAAGAAGTACTATTAAGTGAAATTAGAGATCTATTAAGAGATAAAAAATAAAGAAGGTGTTTTTTTGAAGAGGTTTCTATCTAAAAGGCAATTGTTTTTAATTCTACTTTTGCCTTTAGGAATTTTTCTTTCTCAATTTTCTATAATTTTCCCAACCTTTATAGAAAAGTTCTACTCCTCATTTTTTTATAAAATAATTGCTACTGTGGTAAGTTCTGTTACAGGGCTTCTACCTTTTTCAATTGCAGAACTTTTAATTATATCTTTTGCAGCTTTTACAGTATGGTATGTTTTGAAAACAATTTTGAACTTTTATAAATTTAAAAATAAAAGATTATTGATTTTAAAAACCTTTGTCATAAACGTATTTTCTGCAGTAGGGTTAATATATTTTTCATTTCAACTTTTATGGGGGTTCAATTATCAAAGACTTACACTAAATAAAATTCTTCAATTAGATGTACATAAGTCCTCCTCAAAAGAACTTTCTGTGCTTTGCTTAAATCTTATAAATAGATCAAATGCTTTAAGAAAAGACATAAATGAAAATGAGCAAGGTGTAATGAAGCTCCCCTACGATAAAAACTATATCCTAAAAACCGCTAGGCAAGGATATGATAAAGCTTCACTACAATATCCTAAGCTAAAAGGTAACTATGGCACACCTAAGGCAATATTACTCTCAAGTCCAATGTGCTATACAGGAATTACAGGTTTTTATTTTCCATTTACCAATGAAGCAAATATAAATATGATGCAACCTGTTTCTTTCCTGCCCTTTACTACAGCTCATGAAATAGCTCATCAAATAGGCTTTGCTAAAGAAGATGAAGCAAACTATATTGCATATATAGCTTGTATAAATCATCCAGATATTAACTTTCAATATTCAGGAACATTTGCAGCATTATCCTATTGCCTTAATGCATTATGGAAAAATAATTCTGCTAGCTATAAAGAATTGATTTTGACCTGTAGCACAGGTGTACTTAATGATCTTAGATACAATCAAACCTTTTGGGAAGGGTATTCTGGTACTATAGAGAAAATAGGCGATAAAGTTAATGACACCTATCTTAAATCTCAAAATCAACAATCTGGAACAAAAAGCTACGGCGCAATGGTTGATTTACTCCTTGCTGAGAACAGATCACAATATGAGTACAGATTAAAATCCAAGTAAAATAAATCGTAAAAAAAGTGGATAAAAATAGATTTGTCTTGGCAAGTCTACTTTTATCCACTTTATATTTTCTACATTCATACCTTGTAATTTCTATCTAATTCTTCTTGCAGATAGATAATCACTCCTTGTTAATGGTGATATTTTAATCACATCTCCTGTACGTGGAGCATGTATGTATGTATTGTTACCTGCATAAATACCTACGTGATGAGGGCTTCCTGTTCCAAAGAATACTAAATCCCCAATCTGCAGATTTTCTCTAGACACATATTCTCCATCTTCTATCTGATCATAGGTTGTCCTACCCAAACTAACTCCAAATTGTGAGTATACATGTTGAACAAAACCTGAACAATCAAAGGTTTTTATTCCTGTTGCTCCCCACTCGTAGGGTGTTCCCATAAGGCTTTGGGCATAAGTTAATAATTCATTAGAATTTACTGATGAAGGCTTTTGTGGCTTACTTACTTCCCCTTTAGGCTCATCCTTAATTTCTTGTTTTACTTCTTCCTTTTGTGGAACCTTTGTTTCATTTTTGTTTTCCTCAGTTGTTTTACCTGGGGATACAGCTTCTTCTTTTTTAGTAACTACTGCAACTTCATATTTAGGTACTTGATTTGCCGCCTCTTGAATTTTATTCGCAGTGTTTGCCAATAGTGTCTCAGCTTTTGCTATTTCATCTTTATGCAATTCTTGTTGTTTTTTAACTTCTGCTATTAATTTATCTTGCTTATCCTTGTTTATAGTAAGCTTGTTCAATTTATCTTCATTGCTAGCTTTTAATACTAAAACTTTTGCTTTATTATCATTAAGAGATTCTTTTATATCCTCTATAGCTTTTTTCTTATCATTTAAGGCCTTAATGACTTTGTTATCATACTCTATAATCTTTTTAATATTTTCTACCCTTGAAACAAGGTCTTCTATCCCTTGGGAATCAAATAAAATTTCTAAATAGCTATCTGCTCCATTTATGAACATAACTCTCATTCTTTGACTAAATAAATCTTCTTCGCCTTTTATATTGTTCTCAGCAATTACTATGTCTTTTTCAGTTTGCTGTATTTTCTTTTCAGTGTCTTTTATTTCATATTTTGCCTTGTCTATAGCTATGTATATATTTTCAATATCCATGTCCAACATTTCAATAGATGTCTCTAATTTCTCAAAATCCACCTGTAGCTGAGTATATGAACTCTGCTTTTCTAGAAGCTGCTTCTTTTGATCATTTAACTGCTCTTTTAGTGGTTGTGCTAAAATAGGAACACTTACAGACATAATAATTCCTATAGCTACAAGCAAAGATAACATTCTTCTCCTCATTGTCATACCCCCATATCACATATTGTAAGATAATAATAATATTATTATTATAGCACTATATTAGGACAAAGGCTAACATGAAAATTGTGGAATTGTAGGGGATAATATATTATCCCCCCACTTTTATTATCTTTTTACCAAAGGAAATGCTATAACATCTTTAATTGAATAAGCCTGCGTTAAGAACATCATCATTCTATCAATGCCTATTCCAAGGCCTCCTGCTGGTGGCATACCCGTATCAATTGCAACTGCAAATTCTTCATCCATGGGACTTGCAGTTTCAAGCCCAGCTCTCAATTTGTTTGCTTGCTCATGTAGAAGTACTCTCTGTTTTAGAGGGCTATTAAGCTCAGAGTATGCATTTCCAAGCTCAACTCCATAAGCAAAAGGCTCAAATCTTTCTATAAGTTCAGGGTTACGTCTATGCACTTTACAAAGTGGTGAAGATTCAGCAGGATAGTCAATTACAAATGTAGGTTGTATAAGCTTTCCTTCACTATAGCCTTCGAATAGTTCTATAATAAGTTCTCCTTTAGAGGCTTCTAATAAATCTAGGCCTTCTTGCTGCTTTTCTACTAAAAAACCTTTCTCATTTATGCTTTTAGCAATTTCTTCTCTTGACATGTTTTCAACATCTATTCCGGTTTCTTCTTTTACTAAATCGCACATAGTAGCTCTTCTCCAAGGTGCTTTAAAATCTATTTCTACACCGTCACAAAGGACCTTGGTAGAACCATTTATTTTATTGAAAACATAATCATAAAGATTTTCCATAAGCTTCATCATATCGTTGTAATCCGCATAAGCCATATAACATTCAAACAAAGTAAACTCGGGGTAATGTGTTCTATCAATCCCTTCATTTCTAAAGGATCTTCCAAGGGTATAAACTCTTTCAATTCCTCCAACCATTAGTCTTTTTAGGTAGAGCTCTGGAGATACATTCATATACACCTGCGAATCTATTGCATTTACATAAGTAACAAAAGGCTTTGCCTCTCCTCCGCCGTATTTAGTATCCAGAATTGGTGTTTCCACTTCAATAAATTCTTGCTTCTCTAAAAACTCACGGATAGCTCCCATTGCTCTTGAACGTTTAATAAACCTTTCCTTTACTTCATTATTCATAATCATATCTAGGGAACGATGTCTTTGTTTTAGGTCAGCATCTTGAATACCATGAAATTTTTCAGGTAGTGGTCTTATGGCTTTTGATAACATTGTCACATTATTTGATCTTATTGTGATTTCTTCCGTTTTTGTCTTGAAAACAGTACCCTCGACTCCAATAATATCTCCAATATCAATAAGTCTCAAAAGCTCAAACTTTTCTTCTCCCAAAACAGCTTTATTAAGGTAAACCTGTATGTCTCCTTCTTGATCCCTTAAATTTATAAATATTGCCTTACCCATTCTTCTCATAAGCATTACTCTTCCAGCCACAGTAAAACATTGCTCCTTATTTATATTTTCAAAGTTATCTGTGATAAGTTTAGAATGTGTTATATTTTCAAAACTATATGGATATGGATTTATACCCTGTTCCATAAGTTCATTTAACTTTTTAATCCTTTCAACCACAAATTCATTTGCATCTGACATAATATTTCTTAAATTCTCTATTTCAACATATTCTTTAAACATAACGATACCACCTTTTTTTATTTTAATAATATTTTTTAATAATCAAGTCTTAAGTTGAATTTTTAAAACTTTCAACTTATAAAACTATAAACTCGATGCATTTTAAAAATCAGCAAATAAAAAAACCCTCACCCCCAAGACATTATAGTCTTGGGGACGAGAGTATATAATTTCGTGGTACCACCCCAGTTTTTCAATATGTCACCATATTGAACTTGTCTAGTACGACATAAAATCCACTAAAGTGGCTAATAACGATTTTAAAAATATCGTTAAAAGAATGTTTATACTATAGCTCGATAACGGGAGCTCCCGGCACAGTCTACCCCTAAAAATTAGGCTCAATGTGAAACTCAGAGGCCTTTTTCGATAAATAATTCCTTCTCCCTCTCAGCAAATGGGAGTTCTCTGTAAAAAAATCACTATATCTACTCTTCTCATCATCGTCTCTAAAACTTTGTATTTTTTATATCTTAACAAAATAGTTTTTCTATGTCAACTATTTAATTAATAAATTTTTACTGTTTAATTAATAAATTTAAACTATTTCCACATTATAAAATGTACTCACAAAGCTACTAGAGTTTAAAACCACTCATTAAACTTTGGAGTTCCACAGCCATTTGCGTTAAATTCTCAGCAGCATTAGCTACTTCTTTCATTAGTGCTGTCTGCTGCTCTGAAGCTGCTACTACACTTTCTGCATTTCCTGAAGACTCAGTAGAAATCTTAGCCACATTTTCAATAGCTCCTAGCATATTGTGTGTCCCTGCACTTATTTCTTCTGTTACTGCAGACACATCTTGCATTTGAGAAGCTATATAATTTATATCCTTTAATATTTCTGCAAAGGATTTACCAGCCTGATTTACCATGCTTATACCATCTTGAACTGCAACCGTACCATTATCCATAGCACCAACAGCATTTACTATTTCTTTTTGGATTTCATTTATTAAGTTTGATATACTCCCAGCTGCTGATCCAGATTGTTCTGCCAATTTTCTAACTTCATCAGCTACCACCGCAAATCCTTTTCCTTGCTCACCAGCTCTTGCTGCTTCAATTGCTGCATTTAGTGCTAGTAAGTTTGTCTGACCAGCAATGGAAGTTATTAAAGATACTATACTTCCGATTTCTTTTGATTTATCTCCGAGTACTGCCACCGCCTGAGTAGACATTGCTACTTTATCCTGGATATTATTCATTTGTTCTACAGCTAAGTATACTACTTCATTACCTTTTCCCGCCCTCTTAGATGCCTCTATAGAAGTATTTGTTACCTCTTGTATATTATTTGATATCTGTTCCATACCTGTGAATATTTCTCCTGCAATTTTTGTTGTATCATTAGCTATATCAACTTGCTCCGCACTACCAAAGGCAACTTGTTGAATAGCTAGTGAAACCTGTTCTGCAGATTGTTGTGTTTGATCGGAACTTGCTGTAAGCTCCTCAGCAGTTGCTACTACATTTTCTAAACTACCAGAAATTTTTTGAATTAATCTTTTTAGGTTATTATTCATTTTATTTAAATTGTTTCCCATTGATCCAATTTCATTTTCACTTTTAACATTTATTATCTGAGTCAGGTCTCCCTCTGCAATGGAACGTGAAAGGTCATTTACCTCTTTAATATTTTTAGTAATATACGCACTGAATATACCGACTGCAACCATCACAAGTATGCAAGTGATTATAATTAGTATAACTATATTAATCAATAACTTATTAATTGGGGCGTAAAGTTCCTTTTCGGGAATTGATAACACTACATTCCATTCAATCCCTGGTATCTGTTTGTAATATACAAGATTTTTACCATTCTCATCTTCAAAATAGGATTCTCCATCTTTGTTTTGTAAAATATCTTTACCTAACTTTGCCATACTTGCATTTTTATCTTCCATAACCTTAACTTTCATAGATAATTCATCAGAAACACCTGCCAAATATGTTCCGTCTTTACCTATTAGCATTGCTTTTCCTGTCTCACCAACTTTAATATTTTTAATATTTGCTTGTATAGCCTCTAAACTCATATCAGCAGTTGTAACACCTAAAAAGTTTTTATTTCCATCAAATATTGGTGCAGTAGCTGTTGTCATAGTCACTTTTAAAGTTTCATCATAATAAGGTTCTTTCCACGCAACGCTTTTTTCAACATTTTTACCTATTGTATACCAAGCTTGCGCCGGATAATTATATTCTTTCGTAGCATACTCCTCTGTAACCTTTGTGGCTCCACCTTCTTTATATGCATATGGTCCGAAAAATTCTATCTCTTTCTTGAATTTATATGGTTCAAACCAAACTCCTGCTCCTAGTGTATTTTCATTTGTAGAAATTACTGCTTCTTGAGTTTTTGTAATCTCTGCCTTATTTAATACTAGGCTACTAGTTCCAACAAATCTCCCTAAATCCACTGCTATTTGAGCATGTTTTTCCATATCTCCATCTATTAAATTAATAGTTTCTTGTAACTGATGTTTCATCCTGTTTTCAATTTCTGTAGTTATAAGTTTTTTAGAAGTATAATTCGAGAAACTGCCCATCATTACTAAGGATATTAACACTACTGGTAAAATGGAAATAAGTATGACAGTTTTAATACTTTTAATTTTTACAAAATTGTCGTTTTTTTTCTGCTTATTCTTGTGCATATCTATACCCCCTAGATTTTTTTATACTATTGCTCATATATTCGACTAAATTCAACTTATCTTTACATAAATATTCAAAAAAAATTAATATAATTCCGCTTATTAAAGTATATTATTTGAATATATCACCTCGCTTATCATAATTCACTTCTTTTATAACTATATTACAACTCCTGCATGAATGAAAATATTTTTTTAAATTTTAGAGTACTTTTCCTTAACTCATGAATATAATAATACTGTAAAACAATTTGAGGAGATGACTAATGATGGCCTACAGTGCTCGAGAGCTATTGGCTAGAATAATAAAGTGTGAAGCTGGAGGCGAAGGAGAAAACGGTATGAGGGCAGTTGCCTCTGTAGTTATGAACAGAGTTAATGTAGCTTATGGTGAGTACCTTAGACTAGGTCAAGGTGATTTGAGAAAGGTTATATTTCAACCTGGCCAATTTGATTGTGCAACTTCTGTGCTTGGTGGCGTCGCTAACCCACAAACCATTTGGTCAAGTCCACCAGAAGATATACATTATGCAATTGCTGATTGGGCTTTATCTGGGAATAGATTATATACAACAGGTGCTGCATTGTGGTACTTCAATCCCTTTGCACCAGGTTGCCCGTATCTCTTCCCATTCAATGGTAGTGGCGCCTATCAAGCTAGTGTAGCTCAGCATTGTTTTTACAATCCAACAGCACGCTATGCTACTACCTAATTTAACCTATTACAATTAACACCTTTAATTAATAATTTAATATAATTCTTAAGGAGGATATTTTATGTTTATAATCCCACCTGACAATTTTAATCAAACTCCAATGTGGAATCCTGGTTCTATGTTTTCTGAATATCCAATGATGCCTATGCCAGATTTTGATATGCAAGGCGATGAAAGACTAAATCCTATGCCTAAGGCTCCTCCACTCGTTCCTGATAATAATCAAGGTTTTGAAATACCACCTACTTCTCCTATTGTAAATAATCCACTTTATAATCAAGGTTGGTTAACATCACAAATAGGTAAATATATGAGAGTATCCTTTTTAATTGGGACCAATCTCTTTCAAGATAGAACTGGAACCTTAGTAGAAGTGGGCATTAGTTTCATTATTCTTAAAGACGCTTCTACAAATGATTTAACAATGTGTGATATGTACTCCATTAAATTTGTAACAGTGTTCAACAATCAAGATCTTAAATGTCCATCGTAACATAAATGATAAATATAACTTTCAATATGTTGCAATAATGTAGCACAAGTTAAAAACTATAACACATCAAAATCTTATATAAAAAAGTATATATTACATAAATTTATTTTATGTAATATATACTTTTTTTAATGTTTTAATTAATATTAATAAGTTAATTAAAAAACTTTTCCCTTAAGATTAACTTACTAGATGCATTACCTATATTCTATTTTACCTTTTGAACTTCACCATATTTTACCCCAAAGGTATCTACAGTAACCTTTTTCATCTTTTGATCTTTTTTAGGTCTGTCTTTTTTTGATTTATCTATTTGCTCTGTTTCTACAGCAACTATCTTATCTGCAGTTTCCATACCTTGCATAACTTTACCAAAAGCAGCGTATTCAGTATCTAAAAAATCACTATCCTTAACCATTATAAAAAATTGTGAGCCAGCTGAGTTTGGATCACCACTTCTAGCCATAGAAATTACTCCTCTTTCATGCTTTAATGCATTCTCAAATCCATTACTACTAAACTCTCCAGCTATTGCATACCCAGGTCCACCCATTCCTGTTCCATCTGGGTCTCCTCCTTGTATCATAAAGCCTGGTATTACCCTATGGAATATTAGTCCATTATAAAAACCACTTTGAACTAAAGATACAAAGTTTCTAACAGTATTAGGTGCAATTTCAGGGTATAATTCTATCTTTATAACTCCGCCATCTTCCATTTCAATAGTAACCATTGGATTCTTGTCATTTGCTCCTTTTTCTGTTTTAATTTCCTTTGGAGGCTCTACTTTCTCTACTTCTTGTGGAATGGGCTCAGTTTTTTCCTCTGTTTTAGCCACACATCCTCCTGCAAAAACTATAAAAATTAGTGTAGATAGTAACATTATTTTGTTTAAAAACTTCATTTTTTTCATGGTATAATCCCTCTTTCATTTTTTGATTAAATTACATTTAAGTAAGCTTGTTATTATTTGAATGTACCTAAATAATCTTTTTAAATATTTCTACTAAATTCGGATCAAATTGTGTACCTGAACATTTTGATATTTCTAAAATAGCTTCTTCTCTAGTCATAACTTTCCTATAATTTCTATTACTAGTCATAGCTGCATAAGCCTCCACAATAGAAATCATTCTAGAAATTACAGGTATTTCTTCACCTTTAAGTTCTTGAGGATATCCTGTTCCATCCCATCTTTCATGATGACATAATATTATATCTGCTATAGGCATAAATCTTTTTATTGAAGTAGCAATTTTATATCCTGCTTCTGTATGCCTTTTTATGTTCTCCCATTCCTTGTCATCTAATTTTGAAGATTTATTCTTTATATCCTCTGGAACAGAAATCATTCCCACGTCCCCTATTTCAACATATAATGAGATTTCTTCTAATTCCTTGTTAGATAAATTCATTTTCTTACCCATTTGGAGTAAAATATCCTCAATATCAAGGCGGTTTTCATCATTACTGCAAGAATTTCCCTTTAATTTATTCTTTATAAATAATAATATCTCTTCTCTATATTTTTTACTTTCACTAAATTTATTAGTATACATTCTCTTATCTGCTTCATTAATAGCCTGAAAAATATCCTGCTCACTATCCTCTTTTGTAAAGCTACCCATTGCCATGCTTAGTTTACCAAATACCACATTTTCTTCACTACAAAGTTTCTTTATTCTCGTTGCAATAATCTCAGCAACTTTTTTATCAGTATCAGGTAGCACTATTATAAATTCATCTCCACCAATTCGTGCTAACAAGTCACTAGCTCTACAGCTTTTCTTTAAAACCTGTGCTGCTTTTTTTATAAGTTCATCCCCTACTTGATGTCCAAATACGTCATTAGTTAGTTTTAATCCATTTAAATCTAACATTATAATACTTATAGGCAAATGTTGTATGTCATTATATTTACTTATCTCTTCCTGGAAATAAGTCCGATTATGTATTGATGTTAATTGATCATTAAAAGTTAAATAATGAATGTCTTTTTTTAATTTCTTCTCTTGGGATATATCAGATATGCTTACAACATACCCCATTTTACCTTTATTTCTTTTCGGTATAGACGTAACTTGACATAACGTTATAGCTTCCTTTTCATGAGTTCCGATAAGGATTTTTTCACTCTTTTCCTTTAAATCTAAAACCTGCACTTCTTCCCTAGTTTTTGGATCTAATAATTTTAGAACGTCCTTAATTTTACCTTCTGCCTTCTCATTAGTATATCCAATTAATCTCCTTGCATTTTCATTCATAAACTTTATATCTTCATCTTTATCAATAGCTATTACGCCATCATTTATACTTTCTAAAATAGCATTTAACCACTTTCGCTCTTCCTCTAGCTTATTCTTCATTTCATGCTTGTATAAGGCCATTTCTATATTAAAAAATAGCTCAGTTTCTTCAAAGGGTTTTATTAAAAATGAATACCCTTCACTTAATTTTGCTTTTTCTAACATAGTTTTATCAGCTAGTGCAGTAAGATATATAACGGGTATATTTAAAACATTTGTTATTTTGGTGGCAGTTTCGATGCCGTTCATATCTCCATCTAATTCTATATCCATAAGGATAATATCAGGATTATGAATAAGTGCCGATCTTATAGCCTCTTCACCTTTAGAACAAATATCCGAAACTTCATACTCTAATTTTATTAAACTATTTTGTATAGTTTTTGCTGTTACCTTCGAGTCTTCAACTATTAAAACCTTTGTACCTTTCATCAACAATGCCTCCAAATCAATTAATATAGTAAACCTGTAAAAATAGTGGCCTATCATCAATGATATAATTCTTGGTTATGTCCAAAACCTTATCCTTATGCACAATGAAATGGTCTTTTCCTATAATTGTAAATGGAGGAGTTATACTAAAGTGATATTTAGTGCCAGCTAATATTGTTTTTGCCCTACCTGCCACCATATTTACAAGTTCCGCTGCTCCATCATATATTTCTTCCTCTGTTATATCACTTTTTTCGATTCCTGTCATGTAGTATATTATTGTAGAACATAATTCTTTAGACATCGTCAAACTTACTAATGCATTTTTTTCACCTAAAGTTAACATAACTCCTGATATTTCACCTTTGTTTATCTTGCAAACTTCCTGTGACAAATCTTCTTCAATACAAAGCCCAGTCATAATTTCTATAACTTCCCTTATGGCAGCGGTAAAAATCCCCTGTAAATAATCTTGTTCTATATTCAAAGTTACTCACCCTTTCCCAATGCTTCAAACATTTTTTTAGTTACTTCTTCCATTGTAAACGGCTTAACAACATAGTGACTCGCCCCAGATTTAATTGCTTTTATTATACTAAGCTTTTCACTTTCCGTAGTAACCATCATCACTGGTATATTTTTAAATCTATCATCACTTTTAATAATCTTTAATAACTCGAACCCATTAATGCCTGGCATATTTAAGTCTAATAAAATTAGAGATATATTACAATAATCTTTTTCTATAATACTTAACGCTTCTTCACCGTCTCCAGCCTCTAAAAACTCATATTCTATTACTTCCACAGCCATTTTTATTATTTTTCTTATAATTGCAGAATCATCCACAGATAAAATTTTCATTATATTCACCTCTTTGCCTCATAATATATAGCTCCCATATTATCTTGTTTTTCATAGTATAAATTATAGTCAAAATATATCTCCGAACTACCGAGGAAAAGATTCCCCTGTTTTTCTAGAGAATTGGCTAGCCTTTGGAGCAAGTCATTCTTTGCTTTTTCTGAAAAATAAATTGTGACATATCTACAAAATATTAAATCAAATTTGCCAAATGAAACAAAGCTTTTTTGGAGGTTGAATTTATAAAACTTCACCATGCTTTTTATTTCATCTTTTATAGTGTATATCCTGCCATCCTTATTAAAATACTTCTGCTTGTAAAATTCCGGTAGTCCTCTCATTATAGTTATAGCATCATATCTACCTGATTTTGCTAAGTTTATTATTGCAATCGAAACGTCTGTGGCTATAATCTCAAATTGTGAAATTTGGATATCTAAAATATTATTTTTTTCTAGATAGTTATGAATAATCATTGCAACAGTATATGGTTCTTGCCCTGTTGAGCACCCTGCGCTACATATTCTTATCTTATTTCTTTTATTTTCCCTAAGCATTTTTATATAATGTGGCATTAATATATTTTCTAAAACATCCCAAGGTTTTTTATCTCTAAACCATAGTGTTTCATTAGTTGTAATTGCATCAATAACTTTTTCTGTTATAGTATCATCCATACTAGTATATATTAATTTATAAAACTCTTCAAAAGTATTACAATTAAACTCTATCAATAATTTAGATAATCTACTTTCTATTAAATAGGATTTTTCTAATGAAATTATAATCCCACACTTCTCTTCAATATATTTTCTCATAATGGAAAATTCCTCTGTAGTTAAATTTACTATGATTTTCACCTCACCTAAATATGATTTTACATAAACTAAAGAATTGTTAATGTATTAATCATTTCTCCTATATCTCTTATATGTATGCTCTCATTAGAGAGCTTGGCTTCATCTATGCATCTCGGCATACCATAGACAACGCAACTAGTTTCACTCTCAGTTATACAATAACAATCACAGAGCTCTTTTAATACTTTTACGCCCTCAGTTCCATCAGCTCCCATACCAGTTAAAACCACAACCAAAACCTTTTTCCCCTTATATTCATTAGCCACAGATTTAAAAAGAAAATCAGCTGATGGTCTTGCACCTTTTAAATCAGTTGAAGATTCAGCAATTATTACTTTGGATCCATTTATACTTGTAACAGACATATCAATCCCGCCTGGAGCAATAAGCACCTCTCCCCTTTCAATAACATTTCCGTTATAAGCCTCATTCACTTTAAGCTTACAAATGTTATTTAAAGATTCTGCTAAAGATTTAGTAAACTCAGCTGGCATATGTTGTACTACTAAAATTGGAATATTAATATTACCTTCTATATTCCTAAAAATTTTATCAAGGGCTGCCGGCCCTCCCGTTGATGCTGCTATAAGTATAATGTCTGGTTCTTTGTAATTACTTTGTCTATGTTTTCTTATGTTTAGCGTTGCTTCACTTAGTTTATTTTTATTATAACTATCTTTGTTTTCTAAAGTGCTTAAAATGTTTTTTGTGTTTTTGCTTATTAAGATTTGATTGAAAATCAATTTTAAATCAGACTTTATTTTTTGAATGCCTACACCATCTGAGGTTGGCTTTTTAATAAAATCTATAGCACCATTACTTAGTGCTTCCATTGTTAATTTAATATTATCTTCGCTTATACCACTTACAATGATTACTTTAACACTGGGATACTTATCCTTAATTATTTTAAGGGTTGCAATTCCGCCTAGTTTTGGCATGATTATATCAAGCAATGCAATATCAACGTCTGAATACTTCAGTATATCTAAGGCTTCAATTCCATCGCCTGCTGTATATATTACCTGTGGTATTCCTGTTGAGCTTACAATTTCCTTAAGAACTTTCCTGAATACACTTGAATCATCTACAATTAATATTTTTAGCATCCTTACGTCTCACATCCATTTACTTAATTCTATATTCACTAACTAATGCTTTTAATTCATTTCCCATGTTATCTAGTTCCTGAGACAGTTCACTTGATCTACCTGCTATTTCTGCGTTCTCTCTAGTATCTTTACTTATTCTCTCCATGTTTATTGATATCTCTGTAGCACCTATGCTGATTTCTCTAAAGCTTCTTGATATTTCTGAAGTTTTAAGGGATACCATTTCCGTATTTCTTACTATTTCGTTAGATGCCATAGATATTTCAGATACAGATCTAGCCACTTCTACTACACCTTTACTAGCCTCAGATATACTCCTTGATATACTTTCTGATTTATCATTTACACTTTTTATCTCATCAGTAATCATTCTAATTTTATCTGAAGCCTCTATTGCAGAATTTGATATTAACTGAGTATTTGCTGATTGCTCTGTAACTGCTGAAGAAACTATATTTGTAGAGCTAACTAATTCATCAATAACTCCATTTATTATTTCCATTGAAATAACTGCCTTACCTGTATCTTCTTGAATTTCTTCAATTTGTTCGCTTATTTCTTCTGTAGCACGAGTAGTTTGTTTTGCAAGCTCTTTAACTTCATTAGCTACAACTGCAAATCCTCTGCCCGCCTCTCCAGCTCCTGCAGCCTCAATAGCTGCATTTAAAGCAAGCATATTTGTCTGGTCTGCTATATCCTTAATAGTACCTACTATTTTTCCTATCTTTTTCGCTAATATATTTAATTTAATTATGCTCTGCGTTGTACCTTTTACTTTTGTTTGGGCATCCTCTGTTATACTAAGTGTTCTTTCGCCATTTCTACTTATTTCACTTATTGATGAATTAATCTGTCCTGTAGAAATTGCAATACTGTCTACAAATTTATAAATATCCTCTGAACCCTCTAGTATCCCTTTAGTGCTTTGAGACATTGAATTTATTAGTTCTGCAACTTTGTCAATTTCTGTAGATGTTTGTTCTGATGAAGATGCTATACTTTTTATATTTGCTGAAAGTTCTTCTGTTGCTGCTGCTATCATATTTATATTATTACTTGTTTCTATTGAAGCATTTGCTGAAGCATCTATGCTTGCAGTAATTTCTTCTACAGAAGCCATAACATTTGATGTTTTTTCATTAGTCTCTATGCTTTTAAATGACAATTCCTCTGAAGTATCTAAAAGTATCTTGGATATATGGTTTAACTTAAAGGATTTTTCTTGAATATCATGAATAAACCCTACTAACTTTTTAATAAAGTTATTAAAGGCTATTGTTAATTTACCCATTTCATCCTTTGAAAAGACTTTAGCTTCAGTAGTTAACTCTCCTGTTTCTGCTTTTTTCATTAAGTCTTCCATGTATATCACTGCTTTTGTAATTACCTTTGTAGTGTACACGCCAACTAGTACCATTATTGCTATGCCTAAGCAAACTAATATAATTACTACTTCTTTTGCTTTTTCTCCTTTTGATATTATTTCTTTATTATTATCACTGGAATCTTGAGTTTTTATTGCTATGGTTTTATCAACAAAGTCATGCATATCATTAAATGCCTTTGTAAATTCTGCATTTTTAAATAATTTCTGTGCTTCTTGGTTTTTTCCACTAAGTGAAAGTTGCATTAATTTTTCAGCATAGCTTTTATAAACTTTTGCGGCACTCTTTGTATCATCCATCTGCTTCTTATTATCAGTGGTTGATTCTATCTCTAAAATATCTTTATCAATCAGCTGAAAATTATTTCTAACCTCAATTATGTATTGGTTTTTCTCCTCCATATCTTCAGTTAATATTATATCTCTTATTATAACCCTAATATTTTCAAACTCTTTTGCCACTTCTCCTGTTTTTCCTAGTGGCACAACATTTTTATTATAATTTTCACTATTTATGCTTGATAAAACATAAATATTCTTTATCCCTACATAGCCTATAAGTGCCGTAATTACAATTGCAATAACAAATGCCACTGTCAACTTTTGGCCTATTTTAAAATCCACAAATTTCTTCAATTGTTCTCCTCCTCGTTATTCTTAAGTGTATGAGTCATTATTTTCTTCTTAGAAGTTCTCTACTTCAAATATCTTATGAAAATCTAATATTTTAAGCATATCTCCCTGCAGCTTTATCACAGAACTTATGTAGTTTCTCTTTTCTTCTACTATATCTTCTGGCATCTGCCAAAAATCTTCTTTCGTTATCTCTATTACATCCCCAGTCTTGTTAACTAAAAACCCTAACTGCTGGTCATCCTCTGTTTTTAACACTATACATTGCAAATTTGTAACTTCTTTGTCAATATTTTCGCCTAATATTATTTCTAGATCAAATATAGTAACAATATTTCCTCTTAAATTCATAAGCCCTTTAATATGTTCCTTTCCTTTTAATAAAGGGGTATATTCTATATTTCGGGTTATCTCTTTTACTAAATTTACATCTATTCCGAAATGTTCTCCCCCTACATAAAACGTTAAAACTTTCTTCATTAGGTAACCCTCTTTATGCTTTATTTTTTTCCTTAGAAGCCATTTCTAATAACTCATTAATGTTTAATAATAAAACTATTTTATTATCTATAATTCTACTTCCAGATATCCCTTTGAGTTTTATACCGTCAACATTTAGATTTTCATTTATATCTATTTCAATTGTGTCGTATATTTTATTAATAAGTATTCCTACGGACCTGTCAACTTTAGGTATTATTATATAGTCCCTTTTATTAATACTTTCACTTTTACTTATAGGAATATAAGTTGATGGCCTAATTATTTTAACTATGTTTTCTCTTATTTTTATGTACTCTTGATTTCCTATAAGTTCAATATCATTATTATTTATTTCTTCTACTCTTTCCACTATGGATACCTCCATTGCAAGAGTTTCATCCCGCGAACACTTAAATAAAATCATTTTATTTTTCTTCAATATTTGCTTTTCTTTTTCATGCTTTTCCAACTTGTTTTCAACATCTATTTCTTTATTTAGTTTTAGCTTGGCCTTTTGCGCAATACCATTTATATCAAGAATCATAGCAACTTTTCCGTCTCCTAAAATTGTAACTCCAGAATAGCACTCTGAATCTTTAATGTACTTTGGTAATGATTTCACTAGAATCTCTTCACCATCGTAAATTTCATCCACCATAAGTCCAAATTCTTTAAATCCAATTTTCACTATAAGTATCCTTATTATCTTTTCCCAATTATTCATATCTATCTGCTGATTTGTTAATACCTGAGATAGATTTACAATAGGGATTAGCTCCTCTCTGAGTCTTAGAACTAACCGTCCACTTATATATTCTAATTTTTTATTATTATCATTTGGAATGATTCTAACTATTTCTTTAATATTAACTTGAGGTAGTGCAAGTTTTTGACCACTACTCTCTACTATAAGAGCAGAAATTATGGCAAGAGTAAGAGGGATTATTAATCTTATTTTGGTTTCCTTGTTCTTGATGGAATATACCTCGACATTACCCCCCATTTTCTTGATGTTAGTTTTAACAACATCCATTCCTACTCCTCGCCCAGATATATCCGTTATATTCTCTGAAGTAGAAAAACCCGGCTTTAAAATAAGTTCCATAATTTCTTTTTCACTCATAATTAAAACTTCTTCCGAAGAAATAATTTCATTTTCTAATGCTTTACTTTTTACTTTTTCTAAATCAATACCTTTCCCATCATCAATTACGTCTATAATTACAAATCCAGATTTATAGTAGGCATTTATTTTTATAGTTCCATACCCTGTTTTTCCTGCTAACTTTCTTTCCTTAGGGTTTTCTAACCCATGGTCTGCAGCATTTCTAACAAGATGAACTAATGGATCTACTAAAACTTCTATAATTGATTTATCAAGCTCTACTTCGTCACCTTTGATTTCTAAATTAATCTCTTTATTTAAACTTTTTGATAAATCTCTTATTATTCTTGGGAATTTATCAAAAATATTTCCTAAATGTTGCATTCTAGTTTGCATTATCTTTCCTTGTAAACTAGATGTTACATAATCTATGTTTTGAATTATTCTATCCATGCCTTGAATATCACTTTTATGTTTTTCCATAGTTCGAAGTAACTGATTTCTTCCAAGAACTAATTCACCTGTTAGATTTAAAAGTTCATTTAATAAACTCACCTTTACTCTTACGCTTTCTTCCTTATAATAACTATTCTCTACCTTTACTTCATCCACTGATGGTACTTGCTCATTTACTTCTATTTCCTCCAAGAACTTAGTTATATTAAAATCTAGTATCCTACTTTCATCTAAATTTATTGCTAAGGATATTAAATTTTTTTCTAATACAGAAGATATAAGTATATGTACAATTCGCTGATTTACATCACTAGTACTTTCATATGTTTCTGTATTTGTATAGGAATCAATTACCTCCCCAATAGATTCTAGAATTTTCATAAATCCATCAATTTCTTGATAATTTTCTACTAAACTTTCATTTGTATTAATAATAATTTCGTAGAACATATGACCACGTTTTTTTGCATTTGCAATAACATCATGGTGGATTTCAAATGGAATTCTCTTAGAATCTATAATACTTAAATCTAAACCTTCCACAGCATTTACTTCTTTTTTATTTATGCTTAATGTATCCTTTTTAAGAATTTCTTGTATGCTATATGTAATTTCTGATATATCTACATTTTTAGGATTACTTATACTATCAACAAGTAATTTTAAATAATCATTTGCGGAGAGTAATATGTCAATATCTCCTTCACCTATGCTATAAGTATTATTTCTAATCTCTCCAAATAGGTTTTCCATTGAATGTGCTAACTGTACTATTTTATCAAACTTAAAAAATCCTGCTGCCCCCTTAATACTGTGAACAGCCCTAAATATCTCATTTATTGCCTCTAAATCTTTTTTATTTTCTACTAATTGCAATATTTTTTTCTCCACTACTTTGATATGCATCATAGCCTCTTCAATAAAATCATTTGTTAACTCTTCATTTATCAATTTACTCACCCCCTAAATTAAGGCGAAGTGTATACTCCGCCTCAATTTTACACACTAGCCTTAATTAAATCTAAATCTCCTTGTAGCATATATTCTGTTCCTTTTGATATATAAATTGTTTCTTCTTCTTTTAAGTTAATTTCATCATTGTTAGTTTTTATAATGCCTTTACCACATATTACAATGTAACTATGAAAGCTTTCCTTAACCACATTTACATAACTATTATGGACAACAATCTTCTCAACTTTAAAATAAGGTGTTTGTAGCTTATCAAACTTATCAATCTTCCCAGCTTTGTTTTCATTTTCATAATCTATAACCTCTAGGGACTTTTCAATATGCACTTCCCTACCACGACCAAAGTCATGGAGTCTATAGGTAATGTTACTGTTTTGTTGTACCTCAATAAGCTTTACCCCAGCTCCTATTGCGTGTACACTGCCTGCTGGGACATAGATGAAATCACCTCTTTTAATGCTAATCTTTTCTAAGTAATCTTCTAATTCTCCTTGCTGTATAATTTTCCTTAACTTTTCCTTATTTAACCCTTTTTTCATTCCCGATATTAGCGTTGCACCATCTTTTGCCTCTAAGATGTACCAGCACTCTGTTTTTCCGTTACCATTTTCAAATCTTTTAGCATAATCATCATTTGGGTGAACTTGCACTGATAAAGTGTCTTCTGCTTTTATAATCTTACTTAATATAGGAAAATTGTTGCCACATCCTAAAATTGAAGATAATTCTTGTCCTGCATAAATTCCTTCTTCTATTGTAGATTTTCCATCTTCATGGCATGAAAGCACCCATTTCTCCCATCCCCATACTTTTTTGCTTATGTAAGGCTTTAACTTTAAGGTTAATCCCTTAGCCAATACACTCCTCCAAAGCATTACTAATCTACGTTATCACCTAATCTTTTTAAAATAGCTTTTCCCTCTTCTTTAGTGCTACTTGGACCACAAATGTTAAATTTACCATTATATTTGTTGTCCACTTCAGCAAGTTTTATAAGTATTTCATTGAAGTCCTTTGATGTATCCAGTGAACCAACAATTTCATATTGACCTGTTTTAACATCTTTCATTTCTATAAAAGTACTATATCCTGTACTCTTAAAAATATTGTTCTTTGCCCATATTTTCTTTAGAATAACTTCCTTTTTGATACCATCCACTTCAATATTTCCAGTGAAAACATCATTTAAAGATAGTTTCTTTTTTAATTTCCCAACAAGTTTAATCTCCGTACTCTTTTGAAATTCACTATTCTCAGCATATATATATGCACTATAGTTTCTCTCAATGCTTACCGGTCTAAAATATATGACCAATATTAAACCCATACCAATGATTCCAATTACTATTGACGCCTTTAAAGTTATCCTATCCATATACATCACCTTAAACTAAAATTATTTCCCTAATAATATTTTTATAAATGTTTGTCTATACCTAACATTATAAACCAAATTGCATTAGAGTGCATTATAAAAAATAGATAAAGGGACCATTAAAAAATTTTTTTTAAAACTTTTTAATAGTCCCTTTCTTTATCTTAACTTTACATATTTCCATTTCCCAGTTTTGTACCTTGAATATATTAATATCCACCTTACAAATTGATCAACAAATACCGCTATCCATGCTCCCGAAAGACCCATTCCCATCTTAGTTACAAGAATGTAAGCTAGCACAATTCTTATACCTATCACTCCTATAAAGGTAGAAACCAGAGGCCATACTGTATCCCCTGCTCCTCTAAGTGCACCGGCTAAAATTAGTTGAGAAGATTGAAATGGTTGCACAATTGCAATAATCTTTAAAGCATTGGAGGATTTCCTTATAATTTCTGGATCTGGTGTATACAGACCTACTAATTGAGGACCAAAGAAGAATAGTACTATTGCCATTATTGAAGATATTATTGAACCTATTCTTCTAGCTTCCCTTCCATACTCATCCGCTTTATCTGGTTTACCTTCTCCTAGGCTTCGTCCAATTAAAGAAGCTGCAGCTATTCCAAACGCTTGTCCTGGGGTAAAGGATAATCCTAGTATACTTAAACAAATTTGATGTGCTGCAAAAGTAATTGTACCAAGACCTGCAACTACTTTAACAAATATCATAATACCAAACCTCATTGCCATTTGTTCTAGCGACGCTGGTATACCAATTTTAACTAAGTTATATATTATATCTTTATCAAATTTAAAATGACTTTTGAGATTAAGTTTAAGTATACATTTCCCGGATAATAATCTTGTACATAGCAAAATAGTTGCAATTAAATTTGAAACTGCGGTAGATATACCTGCACCTGTTACACCTAGTGCCGGGAACCCTAGTAGTCCGTATATTAAAATTGCATTTCCAAAAACATTAATAAAGTTAGCTCTCAAATTTATCTGCATTGGGGTCTTTGTATCACCGGCGCCTCTTAACACTGCTGATAATGAAAAGTTAAAGGATTGAAATATAAATCCAACCATAATAATTCTGAAATAGTTTGTTCCTACTGCTATAGTATCACCTTGAGCCCCAATAAGGGACATTATCTCCTGGGTAAATACTAATCCTATTATGCTTAAGGGTAAAACAAAAGCTACTTGTGTTAATAATAAAACATGCTTAACTGTATTTTCAATTTTATTTAATTTTTTTGAACCTATGTACCTTGCTATCATTGCTGTTCCACCTATATTTAAGGCCTGGACCAAAGATAGTCCAATAAACAATGGCTGATTAGTAATCCCTACTGCTGATATTGATGCAGCTGCTACTGATGAATCCTTTATTCTACCTAGCATAATCATATCCACCATACCAAATAAGGTTCCTAGTAACAGTTCCGTTAAAACGGGCCAAGCAATATTAATAACCTCTTTTGATCTAGGGTTTTTCATTTTAAGAATCATAATGTTGATTTTTGCCTTGAAGGCATTTACCATTTTCTATCACTTCCTATTTGAAAAATATTTAGACCCTCTAAGTATATTATCATAATATCAACCTAATTTCTATAGTTTTGTAAAAACATTAGGAATTTTACAACTATTCAATCGAGTAGGAGCTGAATAATTAATTTATTCAGCGACCTCTCACACCACCAAGCATACCGTTCGGTACTTGGCGGTTCAATAAGATTTACCTAATCATAAATATTTTT
>NZ_JAIZZN010000039.1 GCF_020443565.1 Clostridium sp. CS001 | reverse complement strand
TCTCTTAGTTTATAACTAAGAATTACTTTTTGCTAAAGTAATTAACTGGTTTAACGAAATATTATTTCGTTTCTTTACCTATTTCTCTGTTTAATTTTCAAAGACCAATTTGTTTTTTCATCTTGCGACGACTTCTACTATATTACTAGATACTTCTTAATTTGTCAACAACTTCTTTCAATACTTTTTAAATATATTATTGAAGTTTTAAGTGTTAACTTATCAATGTTTACCTTTGTCGTTACTCATTCGTTGCGACAAGGAGTATTCTATCATATAAATAAAAGCATTTTCTCACAAAATAGGCACTTTCGCTAATTTATATTCATATTCCTCCAAATATATAGAAATATCTTAGTATTCCTTATTATGATACGCATGGCTAACTATTGTCATATCCTCTCAAATCAATGAAGAGAAATGGGATTTCTTCCACTTCTCTCTAAATACTATGTCTATCTGATATTACAATATATTGATATTTCTATCCCAATGTCTATGAACTGAAACATCAGCATAAACTTGCTTTTATAATCACCTTTGCTAAATTAATCTCTGCTGGGTTTATATTCTTCTCTTTTGTTACCTGGTTTGTTTTTCAGACTTTTATATATCCTTTATTTAATATAATAAATCATCTCAGTTTTGTGTCTTCTTAAAAAGTTTCTTGTAAACTGAAGTTACAATTAAAATAGGCCAAGCAAAGAGCCTTCCTATGGATGCAATTGCGTTACCAATAAATAATGAAGAAAGTGCATCCATTAGCGAATTATCATTAATAAGATAGGTCCAAGTTGAAGAAGGTGGTTTTATACGTTGCTGCAAGCTAATGAGTCCCTGCTCCGATAAATCTAGCGTATCAAAATTTTGTAAAATTCGCTTTTCTATCTCCTGCTGTAGCCCCCCAAATGTGTCAGATGTATCCATTTGAAATTCTCGCAGTGGATCTTTACCTTTAAGTATAGCAAGTTTTACTCCATCTTGAAGATACGCTACATGCGCAAGATAATCAGACCAAACTTCGTCTATATTATATAAAGCAGCTTGTTTTTCAAGTTCATTTACAGTTTCCTCATTAAATAAGTTAATTAATTTTGCAAATAGAGCTGGATTTTGCTGACCCAATATATTAAAAGGCGCACTGTCGCATACTATTTCCATTCTCCTTTGCTGCACCTGAAGTCGTTGATTTTCTATGAAAAATGCATACCTCCATAGAGCTCTTCGCAAATCAGAATCTTGCCCCTGAATAATTCTCTGTACCTGTCCTATTTTATTTGCAATCTTAGGATTAAGCAAAGGTTCTTCCTGATTTCTTGGTCTAAGTGCTGTTGATATTAATTTATCTATACCATATCTTTTTATGAGATCATCTTCAAGACTTATAAAGAACCTTGAAATGCCAACATCGCCCTGTCGCCCTGCCCTTCCTTTTAGCTGCTTATCTATACGCATACTCTCATGCCGATTTGTCCCTATTATATATAACCCTCCAAGGGCGACTATTTTATCCCTATTAGCTCCATCTACTCCCCCGAGTTTTATATCAGCACCCCTACCTGCCATATTAGTAGCAACAGTTACTGAGTATAGCGTACCTGCTTGTTCAATAATATGTGCTTCAAGTTCATCA
The DNA here is from genome assembly GCF_020443565.1 of Clostridium sp. CS001. Taxonomy (GTDB): domain Bacteria; phylum Bacillota; class Clostridia; order Clostridiales; family Clostridiaceae; genus Clostridium_AD. The sequence continues at coordinate 24,924 of NZ_JAIZZN010000039.1, read as the reverse complement.
TTTTTTGCATTTAGAACTTTGTGTTCAATAGATATTTTATTTAATTCTTCGGCTAAATACTCCGATTCCGCTACACTACAGGTACCAATTAGAATAGGTTGCCCCGTTGCATTCACTTTCTTGATTTCCGCAATCAAAGCCTTGTACTTAGCTTCCTTATGTGTAAATATTACATCAGGATAATCCACTCTCTTGCAAGGAATATGTGGAGGAATTACTAGCACCTCCATGTCATAAAACTCACTGATTTCATAGGATGAATCATTAGCTGTATCAGTCATTCCTGCAACTTTTTTATAAAGTAAAATTAAACTCTGCAAAGTCATCTGGTTCATAATACGCCCTTTTAATTGGGCTTTTGCACCCTCATTAACCTCAATTTTTGCTTTAACTTCATCTGGGCAACCTCTGTCTTGCGCTGCATTCCCCCCCAGCTTTCCTCCCGATGCAATAACTAATGGTATTCTGGCTTCATCAATTAATATGGAATCTGCCTCATCTATTATTGCAAAATTAAATGGACGTTGCATAAGCTCACTTTCTTTATAACAAAGAGAATCAACTAGATAATCAAATCCCGCTACCTTGGCTGTTACATATATAATATCAGAGGCATAAGCCCTTTGCTTCTCGCTTTTCTTCATATTTTCCTGAACAAACCCCACGGTAAGTCCAAGCATTTCATATACAGGACCCATCCACTCTGCATCTCTTCGTGCTAGATAATCATTAAAAGTCAGTATATGACAACCAAGACCTGAAAGTGCATTTAAGAATGCAGGGAACACGGCTGCTAGGGTCTTCCCTTCCCCTGTCTGCATCTCTATTAATCTTCCCTTATGCATAGCTATTCCAGCAATTAGTTGCTCATCGTATGGAGAAATCTTTAGTACTCTTTTAACCGCTAGCATAGCAAGTGCAAAAACCTCTATAATTATATCATCCATAGGTATACCCTTGGAAAGCTTATTCCTAAACTCATGTGATTTATTTAGAATCTCTTGGTTATTCAATGACTCAAATGAAACTTGTTTGATTTGCTCTACTATTTTCTTATAGCTATTATATTCAGCTTTATTTGCTGAATTCTCAACTCTTTCACTAATACTAATAGACATAAAAACCACCATTCTTTCAATATAAATTAGTAACAAACACCGGATGCAGCTTCTATTTGCTTAACTTTTAAAATTAGCATTAAATCATCACCTGCGGTGCTGCAATATTAACAACTTTGGAAGCAGAGTTACCTCTGGGGCAGATAACAATTATCAATTGTTATCCTGCCACCAAAGTAATTTTTCTGGGCTAGGCAACTGTCACTTATAGAAGATGGCAGACTTAAAGCTTCCAAAATGTTGTTAAAACTGAAATTTATTTTACATACCAGCAAGTTGATCCAAAAGTCTTGGTATGCCATCTTTAAGAATCACATGATATACCTTTAAAATATCCTTAAGGTCTGCAGGATTTGCGCAAAGCAAAAGTTGCATAACAATGCCATCAATTGCTCCAATAAGCAGTGATGCCAATGCCTTATTATATTTAGTAGGTGCCTTCTTATACATACGCTGCATTAATTCCTCTGTCCTACATACCCATTCATCATATTTAGCCTTGAATTTTTCGCTTAACTCAGCATTGCCACTTATAGATTCCTGAGCCAGATAAAACTGAATACGATTTTCATCAACTTTTTCAAATCTTTTTATTATATTTTCATAGATTTCTTCAATTAATTCATTAAGACTTCTTTCCAGACTCTTAGATTCCTGCGCTATACGTACAGTTTCTGAAAGACTCTCATCCATAACCTCATAAAGAATATCTTCCTTACTGCTATAATAATGGTAAATGGCTCCAGTGCTGAGACCTGCCTCTTCAGCAATACCTCTCATGGTGGCACCTGATATACCACTTCGACTGATTACACATTTAGCCGCCTGAATAATACGTGCTTTTCCCTCTATTGACATGAGTTTACTACCCCCAAACCTGTTTTTTCACTCCTATTATAGCACATAGACATAAATTTCATTGACTATAGAAAAATATATGAATTATGCCTTATAAAATATTGTTAATTTTTATACATATGTTCATTGACAATTTTATGCATAATGTTATACTAATTATAATACCGAACGCATGTTATGTTTTCGCTTACATGAAAAATGCAACTGCATAATTTATCTTACTTTACAATTTGCTAAGTATCAGTATCCTGTACATCTTGTGATTCGGCAAAAAGGAGTGAATTATTATGAATATTCCCGTATGGAAGTATGTCCTTTCCATGAGTATGTATTTTACATTACTTATGGTTATAGTAGGTTGCATGCGAAAGTACTACAAATTTTCAAATTGGTTTTGGCTTGCATCACTATTAACCTTCCCTATTTGGCTTATGTCAGGAGGAGTAGTAGGTTGGTTCCGATGGTTCAAAATCATAAGCGTTATAATCCCAACTATATTCTTAGGATTTTCTAGAGTTGCTAATTATGAAAAAAGAGAAGGCAAAATCTGGAGTGCTCTACGGAAAGACTGGGTGCTTGGGGTACTTTTTGGCGTGCTATTCCTTAATATTATGGAAGCCACTGTTAAGGACTTACAAACTGGTAACTACTTAAACTCACTTTGCGGTTTCTTACTTTGTGTCACTATGCCCTATGCTCCAAAGTTTTGGAAGCTATCTGCAGACAATGGTGATCGTGGCGATCTAATCGCATACACTACAATTGCATGGAACTTCCTATATACAACCTGGAACCTATGCTTTGTATATGGCGAGAGTCATAACTTCTTTGCAAGTTCAGTATGTATCCTTTTGGCTGCAGAAATATATCCAATTATAAAAAGACGTCCAGAACTTTACATCACTGCTAGAGTATATACACTGGCAACACACATGCTATTTCGTGCCTGTGCGCCAAACTTATTCCCTGCAGTAATGGATTCCTCAGCATGGTTTAACCCAGATGTGTTGAAATATTGGGGTATGATAAACGCAATATTGATTATACCTTATGTATTCTGGCATACTTGGCAGCTTCATACAGGAAAATCAGAAGTTACGTTCCTTCGTGGCAAAACTCAATCCCTAAGTTCTTAAGTTTCATAAATATTTAATCTTAAAGGTATTGTTATATGTTAATTCAATTTGATAATAAATAGGGGGCTTTTCTATGAGAAAAATCAAAATGACGCTTAAAACCTCTGCTCTTACTATCTGTTTACTTATGATAATGAGCGCCTGCGTTTTTGCTAATCCTAATAGTGATTCTACTAATAATAAAGTGTTAGGTACTTGGCAAGGTATTGTAGATGGTAAAAAAGGAGAAGGTTCATTCTTTTATAGATTTAACTTTCATGATGATGGAACAGTTGCAGTTATAAAGCAATATGGTGGTCACGATGAAAAGGAAGATAAAACGTGGAAGAAAACTGGGGACAACCTTCAAATTATTAGCGGTCCAAACGCCAAGATAACTGATTTTGATAAAGGTGAAAATGTTCTATTTACGTTCACTGACTCTAAAACCATTGCATATAAAGACGGTTTTTATGAAACAGATTTTAAAGAGCATAAAAGTGGTCTTGCCTTTTTTCACTGGATATTAATCTTAGTAGGTTTAATTGCCCTTAATGAGATTTTTAGAAGGTTCAAATGGCCTACTACAATATTTTACTTTATTCTACCTTTTGCACTAATACCGTTATGGGCCAGTCATGGAGTTACTTACTGGTTCAAATGGGTGAAAGTATACTCAGTTGTTACTGCTTGTATATGGTTTACTTGTATGCGGTATACAAAGCTTGGCAAAAAGGTATTTCCTAGATTAATCGCTGCAATGTTTATAGCACTGAACATTACTGAAGCTGTTACTCAGGATTTTTCACTAGGCTATGCACCTAATATTTTAAATGGAATTGCTGGTATCCTTTCTATTATCACACTATTCTATGGCTGGAAGGGTATTCATATTGATGGAAGCAAGGAACATGATATGGTTTGGCCTAAAATGACTGTTTTATGGATATTAGCCTATGATGTTTGGAACTTTGTTTTTGTGTATCTAAACTTTCCAGGCTCTGCATCTGCACAGTTTATGGTAATACTTTCTTGTACCATTCCGTCTTTGTTTATTAAAAAAGGAACTTGGCTACAAGCTCGTGCCTTTACTTTAGCAGCATGGTTTATGTATTATTTTACAGCACCTCGCTTCACAGAATCAATGCAGCTTCATGTGCCTAGAAATGCTTCACTGAGCATGGCCCTAGCATTGATAAGTATTGTTTTAAATGTTTTATGTGCAGTAGCCTTCTTTAAGAATATAAAAAATGAAAAGAAAGCTTCTAAGAAGAACTCACCCTCACCTACTTTCTAACCGTGCATTATTTAAAAAAACTGGGTACATCATATAAAAGTGATGTACCCAGTTTAATTTTTTTCTATAATTAAAAATGCTTATTTTTCATCAATATCTATACAACTTTTTTGGTTTTTCATTACAGCATCACTTGACACCGAGACACTTGCTTCCAGTGTTTTCATACGTGTATCTACCCATGCATCAGTATTATCTTTTTCAATAGGTTGTTTCTTTAAATGTTTTTTCGCTTCATTATTACTCATTTTATCACTCCCTTAGTTACATTATCTCCACAAGTGATAGAAACTATTATAAAAAAATAATATTGAAATGATTATATTATTTAAATGTCCATCTATAATGTGCATGTATGGGTGCAGTAAACCAAGATAATTTCATTATAGTCGCATGAGGCTTAGTATTATGAATAACATAGGGAATACCATTTTTATCTCTCTTATTAGAAATAATACCAACATGCTCATACCCTTTTATAAATACCACAATGTCACCAGGTTGCCACTGCATCAAGTTTTCTTCATCTCTAGCTTTAACTACGGTAGTTAGACTTGTACAATGCCTACTAAAAAATACATCTTGATTAGGAACCCGTCTAAAATCAATGTTAGGGTCAGGCTTTCCCTCTACTCTAGGATAAAGCTTAGTGTTATTTTTTATGTCCTCGTCAATAAGATCCTTCAAATTAATATTTGCCTCTTTAAAGCCCCTCCAAATTACATCTGTACATACACCCTCAGTTTCTGGTGGATATCCACCGGCAAAATAGTTACTTACATACTTTGTTTTATTAAGAACTTCTTTATTTGCACCATTAACTACATCTAAAGCATCCGCTACTCCATTATTGTTGTTATCTACTTTCGAAAAATCTTCAGTGACTTGAAACTTGGGCTTAAAAATATTAAAGATGTATTCATTAATAAGAGCCTTATAAGGTATAAATATATAGGCAGAAGTTAATGCTAAAAGTACTATTATTAATATCAAAATATATTTTTTCTTCAATGTATCACCATCCTATTTGTTTTACAATTATACCATTATTACTTACAAAATAATACAATGAGCGGATATTGTTGTACCTACTATAATGCTCTAGAATCATCATGAAAAACTTAATAAAGAGGTGATTGATATGATTAAAAAATTATTAGTTACATTATTCTTTTTTGTTATATTCCTACATTCAATAACTGTAAATGCTGAGGGTTTTAAACATATTGAAATTTTTGATCCAAAGCAAGATAAAGTTGTGAAAGTAGTCCAATCAAATCTTCAAATTCAAGATATAATTACAAGTTGGATTACCAATATAGAAGGAGTGTATAAAAATGACCCCGCTACTGACGACGGCTATGTTATTAAAATCCCTTTAAACCCTTTTGTTAAAGTAAACTGTAAGTCATTGAATACACTTGTAAATGAAGTCTATATCTTAATTCCTGAAAATAAGCCACCATGTTATCTGATTTTTGAAAATGAAAATAAATTATCAAGCTTTCCATTTAACGGGGATATAGACATACTGTCAAATATTCTAGATTTTAAACTCAAATAACTGGATTAATTATCTTTATTTATTTGAAACTTCATTTACAATAGTTCCTATACCCTCCACATAACATTCCACTATGTCTCCATGTTTTAACATCTTTGGAGGTTCAAAACCCATTCCAACACCAGCAGGCGTTCCTGTACAAATTATGTCCCCTGCCTTAAGAGTAAACCCTTTAGATAAATCACTTATGATATATGCAATATCAAAAATCATATTTCTAGTGTTTGAGTTTTGCCTAAGCTCACCATTAACCCTACACTGTATATCAAGTTCTACAGGAAAAGCAATATCATTTCTATGAACAATTACAGGACCCATAGGACAAAAGCTATCCAAGCTTTTAGCTTTAAACCACTGCTTGTGCCTTACTTGAAGATCCCTTGCTGAAACATCATTGGCAACAGTATATCCAAAAATATATGACCTCACCTCATCTATCTTTATATTGGTTCCTTCCTTTCCTATAATAACTGCAAGCTCTGCCTCATAATCTACTTGGCTCGTAACCTCTGTTGAAAAGGAAATATTATCCCCAGTTGCTATAGCTGGACTAGCCACCTTAGTGAAGTATATAGGATTCTCCGGTATAAAATTATCTGAGATTTTAGTTTCTTTAATTTCCCTTGCATGCTCCTCATAGTTTTTACCTATGCAAAATAAATTTCTTTTAGGATATGGAATAGGTGCTAAAAGTCTCACCTGCGATAACTCTAATGTAGAAAATTCTCCCTGACTTACTACAGATTCTATTAATCCTATAATCTTGTCATCAGCTATTTCTATAAACCCTTGAAGATCCCTTACTTCTAGAAGTTTAAGTTCCCTCATAACTTCATTAATAGAAATAATCTTAGTTTCTATTAATATTCCTGCTAAAGTTTCACCTTTAAATTCATAAGTAACAAATTTCATATGTAATCTCTCCTTTTTAGTGTAGTGCCACCCACGTGGCAAGTGACAAAAGTGACAAGCTCTAATATACAACACTTATCTTTTAATGATAATTATACCATATAGTTTTTCATAGAAATCTTGTTTTTAAATAAAATTAGAGACTTCTATATTTAAAAATTTCATGGAAAACCATAAATATTGTCATAGTTTATTGTTAATAATCTAAATAATATTTTATTGACATTTATACGTTTACATGATAATATATTTCTTATGATGTAAGATTTACCACTAGTTAAATATTAATGTATAAGCCTTTAGGTGGTAACGTTATTTTCATTCCTTTACGAGTAACTTTATATGCAGATGTGGCGGAACTGGCAGACGCACTAGACTTAGGATCTAGCGCTTTACGGCGTGCAGGTTCGATTCCTGTCATCTGCACCAAAAGAGCAGTCATTTTATGACTGCTTTCTTCTTTTTTACCTTTAATGTACTAAATCCATATATTGCTTCTTTACTTAAGCTTTCATCTGCTTTTTATTTGACACTGCTTTTTTAAACAACATGGCTACATTATAAATAGTGCTGATATTAATGCAATTCCAATATGATAAACTTCTATTTTATCTATAATTCAAAAGTATTATTTAATATTAATTATTATTTGAAAATAACTCTTTACAAGTATCTATTCCTGTGTTATTATTGTTTTATAAACAAAGAATCAAATTTAAAAATCATTACAAGCAGCGGAAGTAATTCCACTCAATTATTAACTTTCATTAGATAAGATAAAAAATTACTAATAGAGAGGGGATAGTCCAATGGTTAAAATTAAATGTTCAGAGTTTTTAGAGGTTAGTACAATTTTATAAGTAAGTGGTCTTTAAAGAGAAAGACAAAGAAAAATACTTTAATTTGAAAATAATTACTATACTCTATCTAATTTAAAATTTAATATATGACATTTATAAAGGGAATTCACAACGTGAATTCCCTTTTAGTGCCATCCACGTGGCAAGTGGCAAGTAGCATGCTCTATTTCACTTACAATTATTTTATTTTGTTGATTTTTATATACTTATCGTACCAATCAGCTCCTGTAGACCATCCATTTTTATTATCCTCAACCCAAATCTTTACTGGATTTTTTTCGCCAAGTATTTCATTACAAATCCATGCTGTTAACCACTCATTGCCACCACTCAAATTGCCTCTTTTGAATTCATCTATAAAATAATCTACAACTGGTTCTCCCATTTGTATAATTTCTGCATATTCAATTTCATGACCTTCCACATGGGCCAATGGATTTGACAAATGAGGATTCGATGAAAATGTTTTTAAATTATATTTTATCTTATTGATTTGCTCGTTAGTCAAGGCTGGTTTTTCATCTGATAATTTACTTATCTTATTAAATCCTATAAAACCTAACAGTATAAAAACCACTAATAAAGTAAAGACTAAAGGTTGCTTTAAATATGAAAAAAGTTTCATCATACCCCTCCATTAATTTACTATTAAAATATTAAGGTTTCTTTTAATCCTTACCTAATCAATAGTGATTTTTTCTACATTTCCAAACATTTCAAACTGGTTAGTTTTTCTGTCAACAAAAATAGCCCCATCATCACTTATAGCATATATATCTTTGTTATAATTCTTTGCAAGAACTTTTAATTTATTAATATATGACTTGTGTTTTTCTTGATTTTCACCTGTGGTATGAATATTTGTATGTACATCTATAAGAAAATCAACATCCAAAATCCCCAATCCTTGCAGTTCTTGAAATCCTCTCGGTCTATTATTTTCTTCTGTAATAAAATATTTCTTGAACTGAATACATGCTCCAGCACTTCCCCCAATAATAATATTTGTATAATTTTTTAATTCATCCTGTATACCGCATTCTAATATTTTTGTTGATAACATTACTGGATTACCCCCTGGTAAAACAATGATATTAGAGGAATCAATCTCTTTTTTAATTTGATTTACTGAATCATTGTAGCAATTAGCAATAAATATATTTTCATCTTTGATGCCAATTTCTCGTAAATACCCAATTGTACATTCGTAACGCTCACCATATCTTGGAAAGTAACCTTCTGTAAATTCTTTATCAGACATTTCTATAGGGAATGCCCATGGAAAGACTACTACTTTGTAATCTGCTGACACTAAACATTTTAACCTATCTTTGATATATGGAAATCCAATGGAATTCGTGCTAAATAATATACTATATTGAATACTCATTCTTATCCTCCAATTATATAAATGATCTTAGTTCTATCTTATCTTACAAAAGAATATATATAGTTTTTTCTATATATGCATCTAATAAGAATACCCCAAATCAATTTGCAATCTTTAATACCGCTTGTATTTCATCATCATTGGAAATATTTAAATTGATTTTCGCTGATACTTTAATATCTGGTTCTGCCTTATGCTGAAAATTACAAGTACCATCAGAAGTCAGTTATAAATTTCGTATTAGACTATTTTGCTAAAATAAAGAATTCTCTTATTGAAAAAATTTCTTATATCCTTTCACTATATCACCTTTGAATCCTACTGACTCATAAAATTTCTGGGCCAACGTTCTATGCATTCCTGTTACAAGCATAATAAACGAACATCCTTTTTCAATATATTTTCCCATAATATAGATTATTTCAATAATTTTAGAATTAGAATCTGGAGTCTCTATTTTAAATTTCTATATTCATCTTCAAGAATGCTCATATTCACCAATGACCAATATTGTCCATTTATTTTTCTGCATTCTCTTAGATTCCCTTCAGTAATAAATCCTGCTTTTTTATAGCAAGCAATGGCAGATAAATTAAAATCGAATACCCCTAAATCAACCCTATGTAAATTCAATTGATTAAAGGCAATGTTCAAAGCGGCACTAACCATTTGAAGCCCTATTCCTTTATTTCTACATTCTTTCTTTCCTACAAGAACCTTGCCTATCCGAGCAGACATATTTATTCTATCTATCCATAATAATTCTATATGACCTACTGTTTCATTACTTTCGATTAGTTTAGCACTAAACATCATACTTTTAGATTCTTCGCCTACCATCAAACTTATATCATTTTGAAGTTGATTTTCCAATAATTCAAGTGTATACGTGGGGCCTGCCCATTGAAGTAGGAATTCGTTATTAGGCACCCAAGAAATTAATTGTGGAATTTCTTCGCAAGTAAATTTTTCAAGTTTTATTATCATATTAAACACGCTCCATCTAAATAATTGGTCACATCTAAATACAAGGTTTTATATATCCTCTTAAATAATTATAATTTTATCATACTCTCATATAATAAACACTATTTATGTAAAACAAAGGGAGTGCAAATCTTAAAAAAATTAGAAGCTGGCGAGCTTGCCGCAAAGCTTCTAATTCCGAAATGTCTTATTGTATCGTGATACTTACATATCTATATATAAATTTGTTGATAAATTATCATTATTATTACAACCTTTAGAAATATTGAGAATTAACTCACTTGGATACTTCTGCAAGTTGCGGCATGAAAGCCAAACCCAATGATATCACAATAAGATTGATACTTCTATAATTCACACTAATGTCTTCTTCAATACTTTTCCATAGGGGTGCGACGGATCTTTATCTGCAACAATTTTCAGTTTGTTTTCTTCAATCATCTTTTTAATACGTAGAGCATACCAACCGTCGCCGATGCCTAGCGGATATTTAGATAATATTCTTCCTATTAGTTGAGCCATAACAAATTCCTCATCAGGAATATTTTTTATAATAATGTGGTCATAGAAGTCTTCCTGAACCGAAATGAGATTTCCATTAACCACTGCTCTTAAAGGTGCATTTTCCACCTTTAGATTCTGCCAAAGATCGCTTTCCATACGCTTTTCGATGGTTGGTAATTCTCGCTCAAGCGGCAAAAAACTATAAAACTGTCCCGCAGAAATCTCTCCCCAATTGCTGTAGGATTCAATTGTGTTTTCACCTGTTTTACGATATTTAGGTAATGAAACAACACTTGTCTTGCAGTCAATATCCCTTAATATATCGCACACAAATGCAAATCCACAAGCCGAATACGGTGCATTGCTTTTCCAAATTCTTATCGGAGTTCCTTGTGTTGCAGTGGTCACTAATCTTTCTAAATCTTCACGTTGCATATGAAAAAACCTCTCTGTTTCCCTTTCATCAAAATCAACGCCTCCCCATACTTTTCGAAACACATTTTTACGCTCACAACCATCTATTTGATCGGATATGTCACCAACATCAAGAGAAAATCCTATATAAACCACATCTTGTGAGTTTCCACCAATAGCCTTGCCTTCGAACATCTTTTTCAATTCGGACTTTGAAGGCTTCTTACCTATGTATCCTATAGCTCCACCAATCATACTTTTTTCATTATAGTTTTTTGCCATTTTCATGGCACCTTTCGTGCTATCGCTAAATACAACTTCAAGCATATATCCATCTCCTATTATACAAATAATTTTCAAACTTAAATTATACTGCAATTAAGAGAAGAATAACTAGTGATATTGCAAAAATTATCATAAATATAATATCCACAATTGCACTATATCCTACTTTAAAAAATGTTGTTTTTAAATATAAAATGAATATAGTTATTAATGATAGCATAGACGGAATATACTGCTTGTTTCATCAAGTTAATTTCATGCTCCAATGTTAAATCATCATCTGCGATGCTGCAATATTATTTCGCTGTCTTTTGCGCTCACATTCAGCAAATAATAAATCCTCTTGTTCCTGTGTTATTGCAATATAATCACATTCAATATAACAGCCATCATCTCTCAAGCTATGACTTAATATCCTCTAAAAATTCCATATCTTTTTCTTTCATTTTACTATTCACCCTTTTAAAAACAATTAATTACATGAATAATTAGTAGCTGTAAGCAGTCTATTAACATCTTCTAATTCAACCACATTGCACTCCCGTAAGAATTGATTTAATAAATAGACATGACTACTTCCTACGATGACTAATATTCTCTCATCTCCTGATGTAGCTAGGCGACAAATATTTGAAAAAAGCGTTAAGTTACGTTGATACCACCATATTAGCCAATCAATACCAACATATTCTCTCACATATCCAATGCGAGCCATATTGATATTCATTTCATGACTCTTTTTAATTTCATCTACATCATTACAAATCTGGTACATTTCTAATATGCTTTTGGCTGTATTAATATCAAAAGTTTTCCCTAAAAAAACTTCATTAAACAGTTCTGGCTGATTTGTTTTTGCCCATTCATAAACCTCACCATAAGGCCTAGTGGCAACACCAATCTCCATCCAGTCAATAGGATAAATTCTTTCATGTCCTAATTCGGATGCGATTCGAAATCCTAGCTGCTGATGCTCTCTTGATTTTAATTGAAACTGTCCATCAACATATGATTTATATGCATTATTTATAGCTTCATCATCTTCTGTAACAATCTCTAATGCTACTTTGGTTGGCTTAAAACATTTTAACCTGTCTACAACTTCACGTATCTCTTGCTGCCTTGTTTTAGAAAGAAAATTGTCTACTTCTGTATTATACATATCTGATGTTTGTCCCATATGAAACGTACCAACAAGAAGCACCTTTGGTTTTAAAAAAGTATTATTCATTTTTCAATACCTCCATAAATTATTTAAAAACACTAGTGAATAATATACTACCGTTGTGACTACAAATGTTCCAAACTAATAATTATATTTATTAAAATTATATTATCAACTCACTATCAATTTCTGTAATTGTACTATTATCCGTTTTAAATTTCATCATTTCATCAAATGGAGTGTTAGTTACATAACATTGCAACACATAATTACAGCACTATGTGTTACAATTGCCAAATCATGAGAATTTTCATTTATAATTTTATAAATTGCTGCTAAAATACGCTCTATCATAACTTCCTTGTATTTTTCCTTTTAAATTCCAATCTGTTTGCCCATGTCTTATTAGAAATAATTTCATATGCCCCCCCAATACTCCTCTGTTTAAATTGATTTTAATACTTAATTAATCCCATTGCCCTGGAAATCTTAATTTTTGTAACCTCGGAAACTTTTTATTATATTCTTCTACTTCTTCTTTTGGGAGATTATCAAAAACTTCCGATTCGTAGAACTTTCCTTTTATGCCTTTCATGCTATCTTCTGCTAATTCAATTCCCATAAATGCATCAAAGTTTTTACCCTCAGCAGTTGTAATATTAAAATTGTCACATGTTTTAAATCCTATTTGAGGATAATAATCTGGTTCTCCAAAAATCACAATTGTTGCATAATAAAAAAACATTCTCAATTAACCTATTTTATAAATTCATCTATATCATCATGTCGAATATCTATAGATTTTTTAGTATCATCATTGGACAGAGTTATATACATAGGACTTTCTTTGAGGCTCCCTCCACCTATTACCAGTGCATACGTACCATCTATTGGATAACACTTAATGTGTAAGCCACTTCCGATGTCTTCACTATCATAAGTTTGAAAATCTTCCCAAGACAACTTATCTCCTTTTTTCGATAAACTTTTTACTATCTCAAGCGTCAATTTAATAGACTGCCCTGTCTTTTGTTTTTCTGTATTAGGTATTCCTGTATTTTTACAACCAATGGCAAAAATGAGTGTTAGAAAACAGATAACAATAAATAACTTCCATTTCATGATAACTTCCTCTCTCTCATAATAAGAATAATACTTACTTCTGAATACGAAATTCCGGACAAATATTCTGGTTACTTAACTTTGTTTTCTCTCTACAATTTCACCGCTATTTTTCAAAATACTATTCTCTGGAATATAACCCCTCACAGAACATAATGGATAAACAATACTACCTTTTCCTAATATTGTCCCTGGGTTTAAAACTGTATTACATCCTACTTCCGATAAATCACCTAAAATTGCACCAAATTTCCTTAAACCAGTTTCAATAATATCTGTACCATATTTTACTTTTACTAACGTTCCATTGGACTTTAAATTAGAGGTTATTGCACCTGCCCCCAAATGGGATTTATACCCTAATATTGAATCACTAACATAATTATAATGCGGAACCTGTACTTTATTAAAGAGAATTGAATTTTTAATTTCAGTTGAGTTTCCAATGACAACATCATTACCAATGATAACATTTTCTCTAATGTAAGCGGAATGCCTGATTTCGCAATTATAACCGATAATCGCTGGACCTTTTATCAGAACACTTTTTTCAATAGTAGTGCCTTTGCCAACCCATATAAATTCCTCTATTCTTTCAAAATCATTTGGCAGAGTTTTTGCGTACTCAAAAATGAAAGTATTAATTCTTCTAAGAACTTCCCAAGGATGCTTAACCCCTCCAAATATTGCTTGTGCGTCTAATTCTCTCAATGTAAAAAGTTCATCAACGGAAATGCCCATCATAATCCTCCTTAATGTATTTCACAATACTTTTATTTAATATATTATTATAAAATTAAATTACTAACTTCATAATTATTTCATCATCGTCACATTCCCCTGTATCTTTAAAACCTAACTTTTCATAAATATGAATTGCATGAGAATTATCCATACTGCAAGTTAATATAACATCATTTGATTTTCCAAATGGTTTTGATTTTATATAATCTATACATAATTTCACAGCTTTAGTTCCATATCCTTTACCTTGATATTTCTCATCAATCATCATATGCCAAATATTATATGTTTCTTCATCATAATTATAAATAACCATAACATATCCTACAATAATGTTATCCTTATAAATTGCAAAAGGAGTACATTGATTATAATATACATATGCCTGTGCCAAACTACGAATAGGATGTGATACAAACTTATCTTGTCCATATCCAAGTTTTAAATTAAAACACTCAATAAAATTGCTTTCATTAACTTTCTTTAAAATTAATTCTTTCTCCATAAGATTCCTCCACTTATTTAGGGGCATTATTTTCTTTCTATCCCCCTATTATCAAAATAGTCTTTTTCAAATATACTATACGTCATGATGACCACAGGGGGATACTTCAATCCTGCGTTAATCATTATTATCACTTCTTAATTTAATTTTTTACAAATTATAACTTAGTAGGTCTTTTTAGAAAAATGCGAAACAACTGAGCCCAAAATTATGTTAATTCAAATCTACAAATTGGAGATTTACCAACGTTCTATATTTTTATTATGCTTTTGTAAATATACCTTCTTTAATTCCTCGGGTGAAATAGAATAACAAAGCATTACATCATTAAAATACATTAATACATCACATAACTCCTCTACAAAATGATTTCTTGTCTCTTCATCATTCATAATGTGATTATCGCCTTTTTTCTTGATTATATCAGCAACTTCACCGACCTCAATCATCATCCACAATAATTGATTACGCCCTTTATCTGGTGATAAGCCACCCCATTTATCCTTATATTTTTCCTGTAATTGCTTTTGGATTTTTTGCATCTCATTTAGCCCAAAATCATTCATATCAAATCCCCCTAAATTACTATTTGTCTGCATATTATATAAATAATTTTTTCACCGTCTTTTTTTACGAGTGTAACGCAGTTTACGAAAAATCCGTAATACTTCTTCTATCCTAACAATTCATATTCCATATAATAAAATTCGTCTTTACCATTAAAAGTATCTTTAACATATTTATCTTTGATTTTAAAACCAAGACTTATATAGCATTTAATAGCTCTTGTATTAAATGTTCTTACCTCAAGTGTCATAGGGTAATCAGGAAATGCCTTTTTACATACATCTATTAATAATGCCATAATCTCTTTACCATAACCTTGCCCACACCTGACTGCCTTTGTTGAAATTTATTACCAAGCTAATTTTAACTTTCTTAATATGAATTCTAATACAAATGCCACTAATTGAGAAATTAACTTGGTAGGCCCTTTAGGAAAAATACGAATTATGCTATTTTTTAGATGTCATTTTCCATAGCACCATATTAAAATCTTTTACATAGTTTTCATCATTTAGGTTCTTTGATATAGTTTTCAGTTGAGGTCTTACTTTATCTATATTTTCATTAATATATTGGTCAGAATTAAGTACAAAGAATTGACTTAAATATAGTAATAATTCAGATATAGATCTACTTTCCCTATACAAGGATAAATGCCTTATAGATTTAAGATTTTCAACAATACTTACACTGTTTTTTATAGCACTTTCATTGGACAATGCACCAGAACCATTGAATAAGTCAAAGCTTTTTTCTAAAGTTTCAAAATCCTTTTGAAACATTTCAGTATAAACTTTTTCTTGTTTTTTATAATCCTTCATTTTATAAAATTGAAAAACATTGATAGAAATCGAAATCATACAAATTAATATTAATCCTATCATTATCCTTTTTATCATTCAAATATCCCCTTTTCAATTCATGATATACTCAAAAGTTCCCACTAACCAAGGCATTAGCTTAGTAGAGTTTTTAAGAAAGATGTGTCTTAACCTTTATGTTCTATAACTCTCTTCCACATTGATATTTGTAATTCCTACATATCATCCCTTGAGATTTTATCATGCCTAATTTCTTATAAAAAGATTGTAGACTTTCATCACAACATAAATCAACCATATAAAAATCATTTAATTGCTCTAACATTCTTCTAACCAATTCTGAACCAATCCCCTGTTTTTGATATTCAGGTAATACTTCTAAAAGAGGAATATAAGCAGACAAAATTCCGTCGCCTACAGCATTTATAAATCCAATTATTTTGTTGGTTTTTTCATCTACTGCAATTAAAGACTTATAACTTTTTTCTAATATTGTTTTATGCTTTTCTAGACTAGGATGATTGGGCCAATCTTTAAAAAACCCTTCTCCTATTTCTAAGTGTTTTAAATTCGAAGAATAAATTTTATATAAAATCAAAATTACCAGCCTCAACTATTCCAAAATGCACCCATTCCTCGTTTACATCACTTCTTAGAATTTCTTTCAATTTAATCTCTCTCCTTATTTAAACCTATTTACCCATTCTCTGCATTGTTCAATTCTCATACCATTATCACCTTGTTCTTTATCATAAGAAAAACTATTTAGTAAATCACATGGAAAATTCCCACATTCACCACAATGCAATAGTTCTTTACTTTCACAACAAGATTTTACAAGACACTCTGCTCCCCAAAATGGCTTGTCTATATTTACACATCCGGTACACCCAGTTTCTTCTCTATATTCACATTTTGAACAATCAATTCCACATCTCGATTCAATCATTTTTTTCTCCTCCATGCATTTCTTTTTTAATTTATAATGCCAACAGTCTTTCAATTTCATTCTTAATTCTATTTATATAATCTTTTCTTACTTCATCGCTTGGTCTTGTGGATTCATCAAACAATACGCTATTGGGTAGTTGATAAACTGAACTTACGATAGGAGTATCTCCCTTCACCCTCGGGTATAAATGCCAATGAATATGAGGGCATCCATTTCCAAGCAGTTCATAATTCATTTTATCTGGCTTAAACACATTAGAAACAGCCTCTGCAACTATCGACATTTCTTCAAGATGTTTAATTTTAAAATAATCCTCTTTCGTTAATTCAACAATATCATCTGAAATTCTTTTAAATCCAACGCGTTCAAAGACTTTTTCTGCCGATGTTCTGGACTTTGGAAACTCATCAAAAATTTTATTAGCGCCTAACTCATTAAAAGCAATATCAATCAGCAATTTTAATGCTTGTTTACTGAATCCATTTCCTCTAAATTTGGCTTCAACAATTAAATTTACACAGTAAGCCTTTTTTTCATCCACATATCGTAAAGCAACTTCACCAATAGGAATATTCTGATCAACCTTCATAATATATGCATAATATCTGTCTGGTATATTATTTATCCACCTACAATACCAATCATTCCATGAATTTTGATTAAAATCTATGCAGCCCGTTTCCTTATTATAATCATGGGACTCACTAAAACCTTTATTATAAGACATAGTTTCGGCATCTGCTAAAAGGTTTCTTCTATAATTAAGCTCTGTTAAATTAGGTGTTTTTAGCTCTAATTTGATACATTCCACCTTGACTACCCCCTATCCTTTTGCAAAAATGCTTTGTAATCGATTACCAATTTGGTTTAATTTCCAATAAAATTGTAAGTGTAAATCTAAGTAAGTACAATGGAAAGAATAATTATAACTATTCATTACTAAAAATATGTCCTAAATCTTTAATAAGTTCTTCAACAAAATTTATAGAATTTAGTGCTGCCATTTCCATATTACTTTCAAATGTTTTTGAGCCGCTTTCATCTGCTTTATCTGACATTGAACGAATAACTATAAACGGAATTTTATTTACATAACATGTATGAGCAACACTAGCACTTTCCATATCTACACATAGTGGATTAAAATCAGCTATTAAACGTTCCCTTTCATTATGCGTAATAAATGCTTCACCAGTAATAATTCTTCCAACGTGGCACTTGCTTGAAATTGACAAGGAGTTAGCAATATCTTTACATAACTTTAACAGCGTAACATCCGATCTGAAATATATGTCTTCCATCCATGGATGATATTCTGTTAAAATTCCATGTGCAACATCATGATACGCAACCTCACTTGAAATAACTATATCTCCAATCTCAAGTTCCCTACTTAATGCCCCTGCAACTCCTGTTAGTACAATATGCGTAACTTCAAATTTATTAATTAGGATTTGAGTAGCAATTGCAGCATTTACTTTACATACTCCACAGAATACTGATACTACTTCAATTCCTTCATAATCTCCTGAATAAAACTTTAGCATAGCATGTTCACTAAACTTCTTATTTGAGATTTTACCTACAAAAGGCATTATTTCTTTTTCAGTAGGCCCTATTACCCCTATTTTCATTGCTTTATCCCCCTATTAATGAGCATTCTTTTTACAATGCCGTAACGATTTACAAATCATTATTATTACAACCTGCAGGAATATTCCAAACTAAAAGGAAAAGCTATCACTTCTCAGTTCTTTCAATATCCTTTCTAAATTAAACCAATTAACTGATAGCCAAATCATTTCATCTGCGAATCTCTTTGGTGGACCTTCACTATTAAATCCATCGTGATTAAGCCACCAAAAACTCTCTAAACAATACAATAGCTTTAATGAACGAATTATATCATCAGCACTAATATTTCCAAACTGATTGTAACCATCTACGAAAGCCTTTACTGCATTTATCCTTAAACAGTTATTATCTAGAGCAAAGGAAAGTATTGCCCTTGCTATATCCAATTCGGGATATATATATTGTAATCTATCAAAGTCTAAAATCACTGAAAGGGAATCAGGATTAAACAATACATTATCACACCATAAATCTGAATGTGCCCAGCCATGTTTGCATCCTTCAAAAATATTTATATCTATGTTTTTAAATATTTCTCTTTGAAGTTTAAGAAAATAATTAATATCTGCTGTATTTCTTTCGTTAGTTAATAACCAATTCTCATTCCATTTAGATATCAATTGCTCTTTAGATGGTACAATCCATGTAGGAACTGATTTTTCATCAATTTGATTGTTGATTATACTATGTATTTTTGCAAGCTCAACACCTAAATCATGTGACTGGTTAGAATTAATTTTCCCAGCATCTATAAGGTTGCCCTCACAGCATTCCATTACAATAAATCTTATATTTTGCCTTGTCCTTAATATTACATCTCCTTTAAAAGTTAGAATATGAGGACATCTTATATTTTTCTCACTTAATTTCATGTGGAATGAGAGAGCTGTATTTAAACGTTTCTCCTTTGAAACTGGGTTTCTCTCCGAGTTATACTGCTTAATAAAGAGTGTTCCATTATCTGTTTTAAACTTCCACTTTAAATTTAAAAATCCTTTATTAATTTCCACATACTCGGTAACTCTTATTAAAAACATTTTCTCTATTGTCTCTTTTATTTCCTCCATTATGCTGATTTTTTCATTAATCATATTTAACCACTCCATCTAAATTCTCGTTGCTTGTTATGTATTACAAGGTTCCACTAGCTATATACCTATAATTATTACAACCTTTAATAAAGTTACGCAGTAACCTTGATACATATTACTCTCATTGGTTATACAATACACTATGAATAAAATCCGCTTTCATCTCTGTATATTTTTCTCTGTCAGACTGAAATTCTTTAGATAATTCAATTTTCAAGTCTTCATATTGCTTTCTAATATCCATATTTTCATTTAATGTATTTCTAAACTTAATATAATTGTTCCATTCGTTACTATTATGTATAACTACATGAATATGATGTGTCCTTGTATCATTATCAAAATCGCCACAACAAAATAACAGATGACTTTCAGCACCCTTATCATCTTCAAAAATATCTCTGTGAATAAAACCGTTTTCTTTAAGTAGTGGAATTAATTCATATACATCTTTGAAACATCGTACTCCAATTACAATATCAATTATAGGTTTAGCCTTTAGTCCAATCACAGCAGTACTACCTACATGTTGCATATCTGTAGCTTTATTTAGAAATATATTCCTTAATATTTTGATAGTTTCTTTTGCATTCTCTTCCCATTGAGTAGAGTGCTGTTCCAGTAAAACAGTTCCTCTTAATAAGCCTATCATTTCGCACCTCCAAATTATATAAATAATTACATCTATACAATAAATTACTATTCTTCATTATATTGAATCCCAATGCCTATATTAGAACTAACCACTGTTAAATTACCAACCTCTATATCTATCACAGTTTCTTCTTTTATCTCTCTTTTAAATGCTTCAGTAAGGGTTTCTCCTACCTCAATATATATCACAATGTCCTCTTCGCTATTTATAATTGTATCTTGTAACTAGCATTCCCTTTGAGATAAGGTATTCAAAATAAAATGTCAAGGATAGCGGTTTTATAGCTAGTCAAGAAATTATGAATGAATTTGAATAAACCTGTAGTAGAGGATATTAATGCTATCCTTAATTTTCTATCTTTAATTCATATTAACAAAACTAGTCCCCACCATTAAGCCACTCAAGCCATCCTTCTTTGCCATCGGAGGTTCTAACCTTAATTCTAATATTGCGCTCTTTTCCTTCTTTAAATGCACTGTGATATGTGTTATCAATGTCAACAATAGTTAATACCTCGTTAGGCTCACATACCTTAACAATGCTATCCCTATCATAGCTAGATATAATTTTATTAATATCTTCTTTTCCCATGCTATCATACAGACCACTTACAAGATGTTTGTTTTTATAAGCAGAGCCAGTAAAAAGTATCAAACATTTGTCATATTGGAGTTTTTTCCCTTTTAAACTTTCCTTATTAATAAATTCTACTTTTTCTTTATTTATATCATAATAGCTTAAAGTTCTGCTTCCAAAGTTGTTAATATTGCAGCACCGCAGGTGATGATTTAACTACGGCTTTAAATAAGCATATCCCTCACTTTGTTTGTTTATAAGTTCTAAAACTCCAACCGGGACGATATCTATAAAATCAATTATGTCTTCCTTTTTTATATCATAAGCCATTAGTGCATTGTTACATGCAACAAATTTTACACCTTTATTATTTAAATTTTCCATAGAATTAATGTCTACATCTAAATTTTGATTGGTAGTATAAAACTTAACTGCTTCTGAGTTAGCCAAAACTTCAATATAAGATTTCTCAATACCTACAGCATCTAATAAATTACTAACATTTTTTAATAAGAGCCTCCACTTATTAAGTTCATCAATATGGAATATAACCTTAAGTTCTGACATAAAAATTTCCTCCTACTAAAAGCTTTGCTTTCAATTTTTTTTCGATAATGATTTAATCGTAAATTTATAATTAATTCACTCAATATTATTTAAGTCAAATAAATTCATCAATGATTCCAACTACAAGTATCAATAGAATAATATTAAGGATAGTTGAAATACACATATTGATTATTTTGTTTTTAACAAGCAATTTATCGTTGAAATTAGTAATAATTTTATATAAGTCTGTATACCACCATATACAAGAAGCAATCATAGTTGCCCCTATAATTAGTACTACCATAGTTTTCCTCCTCACTCATAGACTTGGATAATCATTCCTTTGTAATTCTTTATAAATCATGATTATTGCAACCTTTTAGAACATTGTGTCTTAATTAATATTTTTCATATTAACTTATGTACTTCTAGTATCCTATATCCTCTGCAATGTTGGCAAGCGCTTTGCAATTGTTTTTATCATTAGGATTTGCACCTATATAATGCAAACACATATATATATCGTGTTCTTTTTCGTTAAAAGCTCTCAATCTATTAGTAGATTGAGGTGTACTATGTATTGTAATGGATAAATAAAGTTTAGACAGGGCATTTTCTGCTTCACTCTTCCATATTGTCAGGTTAATACTTTTCAATTAAATGTTCAAGATCGTATCTCCTCATTTTTTTATTTAATATAAATATTTTGTTCATTATTATTGAGTGCTGTATATCCCACAGTTATTGTGTCATTTGCATTCATTAAAATGTATATACTAGGAGCATCTCTGTTCCCATATAAAATTGAGCCATAATTACCCTGCTCATCTGACATGCTTGATGAATACCAATAAATTTCATTCCTAATTTTATACGTTATCTGCACGCCTGCAATATTTATAGTATTTTTATTGTTGTTTTTGTCTACCCAAGTTCCACTCAAATTAGCCAAAACATTTGAATATGGTCCATTAGTTCTCGAGAAGTTTAAAATATGGCCTTTTGATGTATGATTTGTTCCATTTAGATATTTTACAAGGGCCTTGTCATCGTTTAGCCAAATTATTTCATATTCCTTATTTGAAAATGGCTTATATCCATTTGTTACTTTTATCTTATCATCTAACCTCATAAATATTTTATGGGCTGGTATATATATGGTACTAAACTCGGGCTCATCTTTTGTTTCCCTTATTATGAATGAATTTTTAGCGTGGGTAAACCTAGATTGAAATTGTATGTTAATTATACTTTTATAAATTCCCAATGTGTTCATTATTATAAAAAGAATTAAAATCCCGAGATATGCCCATCTAGCTTTTTCATTTTCAAAATATAATAATAATGCTGTTACTAGTATCATGTAATTCATTATATTGTATATATAATCATATGCTAGATATAATCCCTTACTTTTCCTGGCATACTCAAAAAATAACCTTAGTAAGATTAAAATAATTATAATAAATATTGTTGTTTTTTTGTACATCTGTAGCTTTTTTAAAATGTTGTTCATACTTTCACTCCTTTCACAAATTATATTTATTATATTTATTTCGATTTATCATACCGTTGAGACACTTAAAAAGAAAATTGCGTCTCAATAAAACTATCTTTAATTTACTAAACATTATTGATATTATACATTTGCTTACAAGTTTTAAGAATACTTAACGCAAATTCTTTAGCACTGTTAATTACATCATTTGTTTGAAAATCTGTAACTCCATTAATATCTCTGACTGCCAACATACCTATATAATTAAGGTGCGAATGTTTTGCTAATCTCTTTATTGATTCTTCAAATAAATCTGCTCCATTTTCAATCTCATAGCCACAAGTTGATATAACTGCACAATATTTATCTTGCCATAAACCGTATTTTGTTTTAGTATTACCATAAAACTTGTTCATACAAAAGAGCCTATCAATAACAACTTTCATAGGAGCAGTACAAAACCAAGAGTATATTGGGGTTGCAAATACTATACAATCAGCTTCCAAAATTGCACTATAAATATCATTCATTTCATCATTAATAGAACACCCTGTCTTCCTTTCCATATCTTGACAAGCAAAACAACTTCTGCATGCCTCAATATGTTTATCGTAAAGCCATATATACTGAACCGTTACCTTCTTATCCTTTAATTCTTCTATAAATGGTTGTATTAAGGTTTTAGTGTTACCATCCTTCCTCATACTACCCATAAGAACACATATATTCATTATTGCCCTCCTTAAAATAAAAACGCAAATTATTATGTTGCACCGCCATATAATACACTTGCACATCTATCGTAAAAGTACGATTAATGCACTTTTTAAAAGTATATTGTTTATGAATTTTTTTTAATATATATTTTTAATGCCGTTATAAATAAAACCGTTGTGTATATACCCAATCCTACAACAGTTATTAAGAATATGAACTAAAGTGAACTAAATACACAAGCATTGCCATATTTTTACCCCTTAACTTTATTATTGTTTGTTTAGCTACCAATTATAACTTAGTTACAAATATTAGAATATTGTGAATTAATATAACTTCTGATTATGCTTATTTTGCGGGAGTTAGAGTACCTTATACATTGATGTATAATTATTTATTTGAAATCCAAGACTTACATATAATGGTTTCCCTTTTTCAGTCGACATTAAATCAACGGCCGCAACGCCTAATAGTTTTGCTTCCGATAAAAGTTCAGTCATAACTTTCGTTGCAATGCCTTTTCCTCTATATTGAGGGTATGTAAAAACATTGTATACCGTACCGACAAGATATGATGAAAACGCTAATAGCGGAGGTCTTTCCACGATTGACATAAATGCAATTGCTAATACTTCATTTTCATTCTCGGCAATGATAGCAATAAATCCCTTGTTAAGGTGTTGAGTAAAATATTCTTCTAACTTCGTTCTAATATCTTGCACTTCTTCCGAAGAATACACACCTTTTTCTGCAAACAGGTATTCCATACGAATCTTTATGAGGAGGTCAATATCCTCTTTAAACATTTTTCTTACTTTCATGTTTTGCACCACCTTATATTTATAATCTTCAGTTCTCATTTTTTTACAAATGACCACTAACTAAGGAATTGATTTATTAGGTCTTTTATAAAGATTGTTAATCAACCTATCTTTTCTACTTTATCACCTAATACCAATATTGCTTGGTTGTTATTTAAACGAGTAACTTCACATTTATATTTTGATTCAAATTCTAAAATCC
>NZ_JAIZZN010000038.1 GCF_020443565.1 Clostridium sp. CS001 | reverse complement strand
TTGTTTGCTATGCCTATTTTTCTCCCCAACTGCTCTCCGAGCATAAAACCTAGGACACTATAATTACTTTATAGAAACTCAAGTTTTTCATATTAGTTTCCGTGACTACTCAATATAATTATAAGCTCTATATATCCTAATTATAACATTAAATCCATTATCTTTTCCCTATTTTTCGCCATATACAAGTGAATATCTTTCCAAACCCTATTTTTTTGCCTACATAATTTGCCACTAACATATAAACTTTAATGATTAATATAAA
The DNA here is from genome assembly GCF_020443565.1 of Clostridium sp. CS001. Classification (GTDB taxonomy): domain Bacteria; phylum Bacillota; class Clostridia; order Clostridiales; family Clostridiaceae; genus Clostridium_AD. The sequence goes on along the minus strand of NZ_JAIZZN010000038.1, from coordinate 26,736 downwards.
TATAAATAAAAAAATTAAGAAGCCAAAAGCATCATAAATATATCTCATAATTTCTCCTTATCAGAATTACAAAGGTGCCACCCACTTCTCACTTTTTAGATGGGTGGCACCTAATTCTATTTAGATTTCTAAACTTGCCACTTGTAGCGTAGATGTCACTTCTTCAGATGCATCTGTCTTTCCTTCAAGAATCCAATTAAATGGAAGCGAAAATTGAAGGTATTTGAATACCCACTTATCTTTTTCCTTAGTAACTACTGCTTCAAACCTAAATGGCCAAACATATTCTTCGCCCTTTGCATTTTCCTTGAAAGTACCCGCAATCCTTTTTCTTATTTTAAAGAGCTTTTCTTTATCATCTACATCACTTGTAAATATATCTTCGATTATGTTTACAGTACTTTCAAAGGCATTTTCTTCGGAAATTACCTTTTTCATAGTACCATGAGTAACTAGAAAGGCCACTCCCTCATTAGAATTAACTAAACAATTTTCATAATCAAATGTCATTTCATCGTAGCAGACTCTATGATTATCTATTAATTTCTTAATTTCTTCTTGATTACTATAAATAGAGTTGTCTGTATTAATGATCAATGGGTTATTAGCAGTAAAATATTTACTTGCAATTATATCTATCTCTTTATCCATATTCATATATTCTTCATTAAAATCTTGTAGAAGTCTTAACATCTCATCATTATATGCTGGAGTATTGTTAATAGAATACTCCTTCATTTTTATTGTTTCATTATTGAAACTGTCTATAGCATCATCACTACTATTCTCAATTCTTACATCTGGCATGTGTCCGACTACCGGAAGCGAAAACTGCATTTGTCTTATTATCCATCTTGTTTCTTTTTTAATTAACACAAGTGAAATACCTAAATCCCATAAATAATCTCTTTTCACACTATTTCTCTGATTTAGTAAATGACATAAAGTCCAATTGATTTCTGTTATTTTCACCTTATTAGCTTTTTTACTATTAGAAGAAACTCCATCAAAATATGCTTTAATATAACCTAAATAACGTGTATAAGTATCGCTTTTACTATTAAACGAGTACTTGATTGTACCTGTAGTGTGGATTAAAGCGGTGTTTCCAAGTGGAACTATAGTAGTTTCATCATCCTTAATTCTTAGGTCTCCCCAATATTCCCAATCACCTAAAAATAACTCTTTAACTTCTTCGTACCCTAAACATAATTCACCACAGCTTGTACCAACCACAATTACATTTTCATCCTTATCAAATAACGTTTCCATGAAACTATCAACCTTGTTAACATCCCTTTCTATATAAGCCTGCTCAAATACATTTAATACTTCTCTTAATTCATTATTTACTTGGTTTCTCATACATGTACACCCCTCATTAATATACTTTATGTTCTTTCAGTTTTATCTAGCCTAATTCAATAAACTTACTTGGCTACACAAATCAAAAAGACTGTAGTAAAGCAAAGCCTTATTACAGTCTAAAAAATCATAGTACTTTACATAAAAAATCGCATACTAAATAAATTCAAAGCATTCTATAATAGTCGCTCTAAAAAGTAGTCCAAGCTTTTGTAATATACCTTACCAACTTAATGTTGAAAGTTTCATATTATTAGTAATCCTGGATTTAATCTTAATTTATAATAGTAAATAAAATGTAAAACAGATGATTTAATTTTAGTCCTATAAGTTTGACAGTCTCTACTTGCAAATCTTTAAAAGAAGCATAACAAATAAACCTAATGAATTAGGCAATTTAAAATTTCTCTTAATATTAATTTCCCTATTTGAAAATTAATTAGCAAGTAGTAATAATCATCTTATAGCACCTCCTATTTTCTTATGTATAAATAATACCAATCATGAATTTAAAAGTCAATACAATTAAAATAATTCTAATTATACATATTCTACATATTACTTAATTCAAATTCATTTGAAAATAACTTAATAGATAGACGAACTTTACTAAGTTATTTTCAAAAGGGAACCCTACGTATGTTAAAATACGTAGGGTTCCCTTTTAACTTTTTTATAATATTTGCTACCAGAGTTTAAATTTTGAACCTATTTACCCCTTCTAACATTTCATTTGTCATAGTGCTAAGCATTTGCGCCGCTGCTGCAACTTCTTCAGTCGCCGCAGTCATTTCCTCTGAGGATGCTGCAATTTCTTCCGAGGATGCTGAAACTTCAAGTGAAACTGCTGATACACCATCCACTTTAGCTAAAATGGTATTTTTATCTTTATCAATATCTTCAGCAGAATCTTTAACAGTTTGTATTTTAGGAATTATTTCATTCACAGCTTGTATAATATTCCTAAAGGATGTTATTGAACTATCTATAATGTTACCTTGATTTATAAGTTCTCCATCCATTTCAACAGAGTCTTGAACTATAACATCAGTACTCTTAGCTATTTCACTTATTAATCTACTAATATTTTCAGAGGATATCTTTGATTGTTCAGCAAGTTTTCTTATTTCATCTGCTACCACTGAAAAACCTCGCCCTGCTTCCCCTGCTCTGGCTGCCTCAATGGCAGCGTTTAATGCTAATAAATTTGTTTGATCAGCTATATTATTTATTATATCCGTAATTTCATTTATTTCATCTACGCCTTTTCCAAGTCCAATAATCTTGTCATTAAAGCTCTTAAATGAGTCACTAACCTTTTTTACAGACTGATTTAATTTATTCATTTCTACGCTACTATCATTTGCCATTAAATTGATTTCTCTAGAATTTGAATCTACAGCTTGTATTTCACCAACCATGCCAGATAACTTATTACTAAATTCACTAAGAATTTCTGTTGCATTTATTAAATCTTCCGACTGTGAGCCTGTTCCCTGTGCAATTTCATTTATCGCCTCAGCTACATTTTGTGATGAACTAGATATCTCTACTGCAACTGAGGATAGGTTTTCTGATTGCATATTAATATTTGAGGAATTTTCTTTTATTTGATTAATCATATTTCTAAATGCATCTTGCATTATTTTCATTGAATTAGTCATCTCTCCAACTTCATCCTTTAACTTTATATACTTAGGAGAAACCTCTTCACTTAAGTTACCCTTTGCTAATAAATCCAAATGTTTTGAAGTTGATTTTATTCCTTTAGATATACTATTTGCAATTATATAAACTGTTGCAAACCCAATTAATAAAAATAATATAGATGATATCATAATAGAATTCCTTAAACTGTCTAACTCTGATAACACCTCTGTTTTTGCTATTACAACTGCTAATGACCATTCTGTCCCTTTCACTGGCGCGTATCCAATATATTTACTTACGCCTTCAAATTTATATTCTTCTATTCCCATTTCTGCCATAGCCATCTTCTTTTCAATGTTTGCTAAAGGTTGCAAACTCGCATCTTTTTTTGATTCTTCAATGGCATTATACATCTTGGTCACTAGATCTTTGTTGCTATGTGCTATAGTTGTCCCATCTTTTCTTATCATAAATGCATTACCTGTTTGTCCAAATTTAACCTGATTAGTTAATTCACTTAATTTATTACCATCTCTAGTTGAAATTAATACCCCTACAACTTCATCATTATTTTTAATTGGAACTGCATACACCACTACTATAGATCCATCTACTTTACTTACTAATGGATCAGCTACATTCTTTTTACCAGACAACCCCATTTGAAAATATGGTCTCTCCTTAATGTTAGCACTTTTTCCATCAGTGTATTTTATATCACCATTTTTATCTGCAATACCCATCTTTATACTTTCGCTTCTCTTAACTTCTTCTAAAAGAATTGATACTTTACTTTCCCATGGGTTCTTTAGATCTTTTATGTCTGCTCTTGCTGATATAACCTCTAATGAATTCAGCTGACCTTCAATTCTTCCTTCAATATTACTTGCTGATTGTTCTGCAATCTTAGGCAGCGTCTTTCCCAGATTTAGAGTCAGTGCCTTTGATGAATTTATGAAAGAAATTATCCCCAATCCTATACTTATGGTTGCTATTAATAGTCCTATAAACACTATTAATTTTGATTTTATACTTTTCATAATTGCCTCCTTATTTAATTAATATTAGTTAAACATTTGTCAAAGTCCTTTAGTATTTTATCACATTGTGCTGTATTATTATATAAACTTTCATATTTAATTATAATTCATCAAAAAATTATTACATTAATGGCATTAATTTGCTTTCTTTATATGTTTTTTCGAAAAAATTGTCGCACCCCTTATCCCTAACCCTCTACTGACCTAATACATAAAAGAAAAGGAATTTCTAATCATTTTCAGATTAAAAATTCCTAACTTTTAACTTGCTGCCTTTAACATGCCACGTGCCATAATACGGGTGGCACGTTATCTATATCTATTTTTTTAAATGTTCTTTAGCATCTTTGATCACTTGTGTTGCATTCTGATTATTCGGACTATATTCTAAAGATTTTTTCATAGCTTCAATAGATAACTCATACTGTTTATCACTAAAGTATGCCTCGCCCAGACTGTCCCAAGAATTAGCAGATTCAGGAAAAAGAATAGTATTGATTTTTAGAAAAGCTATTGCACTATTATAATCCTTCCTCCAAATACAGCCATATCCATCATTATTCAACTTATTTTCTAGTTGATTTTTCATATCCTTATCCTTTTTCATAAGTTCTTGATAACATCTTACTGCTTGTTCTATATTACCTTCTTGGATATAATCACTGGCCAATTTTTCGCCATGATTTAGGCGTTCTAGTTTCTTTTCATTCATATATAATTCCCTTGAATCTTCTCTAAGCTCAAACTTAACTGTTCGATTTATATCAATCATAATATTATTACCCACATAATCAAGCTGTTTAAGTTCATCAAAGATTGTTTTATAAAACAATTTTTTATTATCCTGAAAAATTTTTACGGTTTTATCAACTTCCATTCTATAATTACCACTGAAAAGTTTAATTTCATCTGCTAACAAATCAACTATTTCATAATCAGGCTGCAAAATATTATCAAAGTCATAAGCTGCTGCAGCGCTTACAAATAAAGGCATCTTCATTTCATATCCACGCTGGGAATTACTCATTAAAACTACACCAAATCCTTTTTCTTTGTGAAATTGCATGCTACATGTATACCCTTCATTACCACCATCATGTTCTAGTAATTGATCTCTACATACCTTTTCATTAAACAGTCCAATATTACATTCTCCATTTAAAACTGGAGTAGTCATAATCTCCATAAATTCTTTAGTAAGAATTTTACTAGATTCACCTTTTAAGGATTTTTGAACTTCCATAGAAAACTTGGCCAAATCCTCAGCTGTAGTCCATAGCCCTGCGGCTGCCATTTCAGGGTAAAGGTGTCTCTTTCCAAGAACCTGTTTTCCATCGTCGTTGTGACCAGCTGTAGCATTAGTAGACTGCTTTTCATTTAAAGCAATGTTACTATAAAAACTATTTGTCATACCTAACGGTTCTAATACCAATTCCCTCATAATTTCTTGAAAGGGTTTTTGTAACTGTTCTATTAAAACTTGCTGCACAATTGTATATCCACCACCAGAGTATCTAGATTCATTGTTTGGCTCCATATCAACAACAATTTTACCTGAGTTTGCAGGAAGTTCACCATTAAGCACCTGCACTAAAGTCGGCATATCAGCATCAGGCTTATAACCCGAAAACCCATGTACTGTAACTCCGGCTGTATGTGATAGTATATTTCTCAAAGTTACTTTATTTTTAGCAGTAAACTCATTCTCCGGCAATTTCCAAGTTTTTAGATATGCGTTTATATTTTCATCCAGATCTAGTTTTCCCTCCTGAACTAACTTCATTACAGCTATAGCTGTAATTGGTTTGCTTATAGATGCAGCTTGGAAAATAGTATTTGCATTCACTGGTAGCTGTGTTTCTGTGTCTGCAACTCCATATCCCTTAGTCCAAACTATTTCATAATTATAGATTATAGCTACACTAATACCAGGTGTATTGGTTTCTTTCATTACTTCCGTGATTGATTTCAGTTTGTCTCCTTTAATAAAATATTCTGGACGAAGACCGTTTTCAACTTGTTCAATCTTATCTTGTTTGCTTTTCATATTGGTGCCCCCATTATAGTTAAGATTTTTTTTCATGAGTCTTTTAGATTTAAGTCATAAGCTAAACTTTCAATGAAATTATGTACAAGCTTTATTTTTCCCCAGAAAAAATTAGTTGTTTTGCTTATCACGTAATTTTTGTTTAATTATACCATTACTTTCAGTATATTTCAATTTTTAATGGGTTAAGTCATGTATTTTAAGGTCTTCAATTCGATCATAAGCCTGTGTCAATTTAAGCTTCGAATAACTGAAATTATAGTAGCAATGCTACTGATATCTTCCTCAGAAACACCAGATATACATAACCTTAAATAATTGATATACTTCAGATTGTAATCTTTCATCAATTCCTTCTTCAAAAAGAATTCCATTGCTGATTATATGCTAAATATAAATGGCGATAGATTAAAATATGAGTGGATGCAGGTTTATCCGGAAAAATGGAATGATAAATTATTAGAAATATTAAATGGAAAAATAATAAATTATTCAAAAATGGCAGTTGAATACTCCCAGGCAGAGCTTGATATGTTGGCTCAAGAAAACAGAAAAAGTCATGTGATTCAATGGGGGCGAGTAAACTTTAAACACAAAGATATTAATAAAATTATAAATTTTGAGTCTAAATATACTATAAAATTAATAGATTCAGATATTTATGACCGTATAGAAGGAGCCGTTATACCAAAATATTTCTGGAAATCAAAAGAGGATCTTCTATCAGATGGAGTAGGCTATGTATTGATGATAGATAATGATATAATATCTATCGCATTTTCCTCTTGCAAGTTTGAAAATAAATTAGAAATTGGCGTATAAACCTCAGAAAATCACAGGGGAATGGGCTTTGCAAAACATGTCTGCAAAGTTACGTTGGATTATTGTAAATTAAATGGGCATTCACCTGTATAGGCTTGCAGAAAAGAAAATATTGGATCCTATAGATTAGCTAAGTCGCTAGGTTTTGAAGAGTCTCTTACCCTTGCATATTATGAATTGGTAAAATAATATTATTTATTAAATGTGTGATAATGCCATTTTGCTTTATGGCACATTCTCATTTCTGAATTATCTTCAAGGTTGTTGTTTGATTAATGGTAATAGTATAATTTTAATCTTATTGTTGATAACTATTTTAATTATGATATGGGGGAGTATATATTTGACGGTGCTTTATCTGTTTAAACTCTCCATCATTTTAGTCATGAGGAAAAGATTAAATTGTATAAGAATATTTTCAAAAGTTTAAAGGAGAATGGTTTTTATATTGAAACAGATTATATGGCCCCTACCTAAGAATATGAGGATTTCTATTTTAGTGAAAATAAGAAAATTCGCTTTGAACTTGGAATAATTGAAGGCTTTTATCACTATGATACTCCGTGTACTGTGGCAAACCAAACACAAATGCTTTATAAGGTAGGCTTTAAATCTGTAGAAAAGATTTGGCAACATGAAAATACAGTTATTTTACTTGCAAGGAAATGATTAAGATGTTAAGGACCTGTACGGTGCATTGCCCCGTCACTTCAATGTCAAAATAATTATTTACTGCTTGTACTGTTTTTATCTATAGTTCTTTTTCAAATCAATAGAACTTGCCTTTTCGATGATGTGTGTAATGAAGTCTAATTCTTTAACTTCAGCCTTTCTTATTATTATATCCAAATTAAAAGTCACAAACTCCTATCGCTTGTGACTCCTACCATAAATGTTTCTACTAATTAGTGTCCCCTATGCTTATCGTTTTTCTTCTGTTGTCTTAATTCAAATCTCTTTCGCTTTTCTTCTTCCTTCTCTTCCCTTGAAGCTATCTTTCTTTCTGTTTTATTTACCTCTTGCTGTAGTTGCATAGCAAGTTGAGATTTCGTACCTATACCTTTGTTTTCCATTTCTTTTTTTATTTCTCTTTGGTATCGTTTAGGATTTATCCTTCTTTTTTCAACAACTTCAATACATACTGGATTACTAAACCTTAAATTATAAAAATTTTTTAATATAAAATCAAATACTTCGTAATCTTTTGGTTCTGACCCAAATACAACCTTAGAAACTTCATATTTTCCATCATAAGTTTTTTCAAATACCCCTACCCAAAATGACCCCTCAAAAAATACATTTAATTTAATACTAATCTCCATTTCATACTTCCTCCTGCTTAATAGAATTTACTAAAAAGAATGGACGACCCCAGGAGGGAAGGCTACTGCTATCTATGAACTAATAGATAGGTTCGGACTACCAACCGAAACTGTGATTTTATCTCTATTTGAGCTATATTGTTTTATTTATAGATTCAAAAAAATATTTTAAGTCCTTCTTAACTGTTTCAGATAAACTACCTCCTATTTAGTTGCGTTTTTAAAAACTCATCATATATAAAACTATTCATTATCATATGCGTTTATCGCTATTGGCAATGCTTGAATTACTATATTACCTACTGCCGGTAATCCCACCAAAACTGCACTTATTATTTCCTCTCTTGTTGCTCCAAGTAATTTTGCATGTTTAACATGAAAAGGTATTCCCCCTTCAAGTCTTACTGAAGCTAATACTGCAATGTATGCCAACTCCTCTGTTTTTGAATCGAGTTTACTTACAGAATCTAACCTTTGTACTGTTTCCATCCATATCTTTTGATATTCTGGTGCTTCCTTAATAAAAATTTGAAATGCGTTACTAATTGATGACATATCACTCATTTTTAAACCCTCCTAAAATAATATTCTAAAATATTTATCCACTTTTAAAAATTTTCATTTATAAACTTTTCAATCCATGATATTTCAGTATCTACAAATGCTAATGGTCTTTCAAATAATGCTTTTATGTGGGGTCTCTCTTTCGCTGTAGGATGTTGGTGATACCTTTTAAGTAAAAATTCTTTTCTCATAATTAAATTTTCTTTATGATTAATTAAGGCTTTATTTAATTCTTCTTTTGTTATTAAATATGAAAATAACATACCTATATCAAATTCACTTGGGTCACTATTATATTCACTTATCATCTTAATAATCTGCTCTTTAATAATTACCTTTGTTTCATCCTTGATAGAATATACTTTCCTCTTAGGCGAACCATATTCTTTTTCATATTTTGAAATTATATGCCCATTTTTCTCAATTTTATTTAAAGAATTATAGATTGAGGAAAATCCGATATTTGTCCACCCTCTCATATTTCTTTGCTCTATTACAGTTTCAAATTCGTACCCGTAATAATCTTTGTCGCATAAGAGAGATAAAAGTATTACTTCAATCTGAGTCATTTTCTTTCCTCCCTTGCTATTCTAGCTATAGAATAGCATTGAGTGTAGTATATGTCAACTGTGGATTTATAAAAAAGGTTGATCAATACAATTATTTCAACTATCTAACTGTAATGGGTTACCAGCTCTTATAGCAATATTCATAATTATAGAGCATGCTTAAAAGAATCACTTATTAAAATAAAGTAAAATAATTATCTGTATGATATAGTATGTATATATGTAAAAATTTTGTATGATAAATCCCATTGTGAGATTGATTCCTAAATGTGGAAGTGTTTTTGTTATTATTAATAACTAAACTCGCAATATGATTGTAGATAATGATCAAGTAGAATTTAGGCATCATAGTGGTGGACCAAGTTTATTAGGTAAGATTATCTCGTCTTTTGCAAATGCATCAGGTGGCAAATTGATTTTGGGAGTAAATAATAAAGGTAGGATCGTTGGCTGTAAAAAATATGATGTAATGGACACTTTTAATAAATCTAAAGGAAAATTGATACCATGTCCTATTGTTTCCATAGAATTTATTGAAATAGATAAAAAAGTACTGGCCATTATTTCTATAGAGAAAACTAAAAAAATAATTTCGTCTAGTTTAGGAGTATTTAAAAGAGTAAATAACTCTGAAGAAATTATGGTGACAGAAGAAATAAGGAGCAAACAGTTAAATGCAGTTACCAACGATGAAGTTAAAGATACTGTTGGAGAAATGGCTCAGCAAATTTCACAACTTACAATTACATTAGAGGATACTATACAACGATACAGAAAACAAAACAAACTAAGCAAAAAAGTTATTGAATGGATAGCCTGTGGAATTATTGGAATTATTTTATCAACACTTATTCACTTGTAGAGAATATTCTAAAACCCTATTTTATGAGGGCTGATTCAGAATTTGTCTAATTAAAAGTCTGTTGAAACTTCTGATAAGAAATCTATTATTTTGATGCTTGAATGGATGTTTTTCTTGTTCCATAATCCTTGCTATGCAAAAAAAACAGGGTTCAATAAGGTTTTCTGCCCTATTTTCTCCCTGGCTTTCAATATGACTTTTTTATTACTTATACGATGTTTTTAGTGATGTACAACTGCCTTATTATTACATTCAAGCAGCTTTACTATATCTGATACTTCTTCAATCACATAATCATACCTATCAACCTTGCCAAATCCATAACTAGCAAACACAAAAGGTATATTTGCTAATTTTGCAGCATCACGATCCCCTTGAGTATCTCCTACATACACAGGCTGTTTAAGATTATTCCTCATAATTACACTCTTTATGTTCTCACCTTTTACTAGCCTTGTATTCCCTGCACATTCAAAATCCTTAAAATATTTACCTAGCTTATGATATTCTAGAAAAGTTTCTATATATCCACATTGACAGTTGCTTACTATAAATAAGGGGTAGCTCTTAGACAGCGTCTGCAAGGTGCCTTCTAGGTCCTTGTAAAGCATACCACCTTTCTTTAGAAGTAGTTTTCTTTCTTCTTCGCAGCAAATATCCAAAATTTTTGTTTGCTCAGCTTCCTCTAAATATGGGAACAGCTTAGAGCCTATCTCCTGAATTTGAAGTCCCATGCAACTTTCTAATACTTCCTTTGTAATAGGATTCTTAATATCATCATTGTTTTCAAATACCATATCCCAAGCTTTTAGCACTGCTTGAGTTGAATCCCATAGTGTCCCATCTAAATCAAAAATAATCGAATCTATATTCATATCAATCGCTCCTTCAATATATCTCAAAATAACAAATAGCTTATATACAAAGCCGCACTCTTCATACTAAAGATAGTATAAAAAGTGCGACAAATTATTTAGTATTATTATTTGTTTTAAGCTTTTCATTAATAATTTAACTTTTTTTGAAAACAGGCAACTTTTTTATAAATAATCAATCTTTTTTATAAAAAAATTAAAATCTATTATAAATCTAAACATGCCACTTGCCACGTGTGTGTAGAAATAATAAAGTTGTACACTTTTAAGCACTACGCATATGGTTTTTACATTACATACTTATTTTTAATTTAAATAAAGATGTACTTGTATCTATATTTAAAACATGTACCCCTTTATTTAAAAATAAAAATGTTGTACAATCGAACTGGTCTATTTAAACAAATAGATATATTTAGTGAATCTCTTTTATTTTACTTGCATAGTAGTTGTTATAGAAATATTTTTCAACAATTTCATAGAATGAGTTATTTTGCATTGTTGCACCAATAGCGTTAGTAATTAGATATTTTCTTGTGTATGATGAACCTCTGGCAGATAAATTTCCGGTATTCACCCATATGTTTTTCATATCACTTATAAGTAGCTTTTCTATTTCAGATCCCAGCTTACCGCTATTTTCATGTTCTGAATGTCGTAGAATAAATTCAATAGCTGATAAAAATTTTTCGCTACTCTTAATAGATAAGTTTTTATTTTGTGAATTTTAAAAATAGGTTGCCATATATTGCTTTGTGGTGATATTAATTAATAATTCTGGTGGCAACGTTCCCTATTCTCTATCATCATAATCATATGCCATTCTAATATAGAAAGCTTTAATTGTTTGCCAATGGCAAGAGTTAATTCTATTTAAGAAATCTTCTTTAAATGTATCTCCTATATTTCTAACTGTGAAAATAAAATCTCTTTCAGAGTAAGTCGGTGTGCAAAATGTTGCATCCTCATAAATAGTTTGAAACAAATTAGCTTCATTTAAGTTTTGTTTTACAGATTTTATTAGTTCAAACATAGAAGAAAAAAAATTCTTGTTTTACTATCAAATTTACTTCCATCACCTATTTTTTCAAGACCTTTTAGCGGTATATATAGCTATAAAACTAAACATATAAAAGGAGCACTATTTAACTATGCTTAGCAAAGTGATAGTTTAAAATTGATTAAGGCAGTTTTTTATATTATTTCGCCTGCTCAAGTTTGCATTATAAAATCTTCAATTATATTTATATCTTTATCATTTAAATTATATAATTTATAAATAAATGAATTGATTTGTTTTTCAATCTCAGCAAAATTATTTTCTTCCATCTCTAATATTTGTTTGACAAGTCTAGTTATATTTTGGTGCATATCTGAATCTTTATCTGAAAAAATAATAGGGTAACTTTTCATAGTATTGGTTTGGAAACGATATTTATTTGATGCAAGGTGCACCGTATTAATATTTTTATGCATGAATTCCATTAAATTACTATTTAATATTGCTAACAAATATAAATAATCATCATATTCCTTTTCCTCTAAATATTTTATAAAGTATACTGTACCATTACAAAAAAAACCTTCAATATCCAATGCGAATTGGCATCTTGATGATAGATCCGGGGTAATTATTTTTATACTCTGTAATATTTTATGATTCTTTGGGCTTAAATGCTCATACCACTTTTTATTCCCCATATAATTTCTTTTCTCAAGCTCTAACTTATGTTTTGTTAGGTATTTTCTTGTATTATGAAAATCCTCTAAATTAATTACATTACTTTTATTATCATCTTTAATATATGGATACAGAATTTTATCTCTATAGTTGAACTCCTTATATCTTTTTCCTATCCTCCACTTATTTATTGTTTTTCCTCTTATTAAGGGATATAATAATTCTTCTTCAATATTCTCACTCTTAAATTTCCCTTCTTTTATCTTTTCACAAAATACCTTATCAGCGGTAGTTTGTATTCCAACCGATATTTTACATAAATCACTAAGCATTTTCACAGTGGGTTGATTAATTGTTTTATTGACTACCTCCATTACGTCGTTATCAACATATCTCCAAGTGTCCTCTAAAATAACATTGCCCTTTTTTATTACTTTTAGTCGTTTTCCATTTTCCTCAATTTTTTCCCAAACTACCTTTTGATGCTCTATTTTTTCTTTTTTAATATAATAAACTGCAGATAAAACTGATGCTTCAAATGCAAATATATGTCTTAAATCCTGAACTTTAATTAATGTATTATCCCATTTTATTATCTCTCTAATTTTTTGTCCATAATCTGCAGTCATAAATTTATCTGAAGTAACAACAATAATATCTCCTTTATTCTTAGATAGTTCAATGCATCGTTCAATAAATATTGTATATAAATCAAATCGCCCTTTAGCAGAACTGTAGGCTTTCATAAATAATTTTCTATCTTCTTCATTAATTAATTGATATCTTAAATATGGTGGGTTAGTAATAACTAAATCATACTCACTATTAAATATTTCATCAGTATCTTTAAGACTATCTTTTTGAAAAATGGGTGTATTATAGTTAGGATTTAAACATTCCTTATATGATAGTACCTCAAGTAAAATTCTAATACTACTAATTATACATGGTATTTCCTGTACATCTACTCCGACAACATACTTTTCTGAGAAAATTTTATCGATTAGCTTGTCTCTTTCACACTCATTCCTACATGCCTTAAAATTAAGCTTTATAATCTCAATTAAAAAGTTTCCTGACCCACAACAAGGATCAATAATTTTCTTATTCTCCAATCTCTTATTTTTAAATTGATAAACAATATGTTTTACTATATCTTCTCTTGTATAATGTTCACCCATTTTTTTTCTATTAATATCTTTAGAATACATAAGATAAATTTTACCGAGGATATCATCCTTAGGATGGATTTTTGTATGATTTTTATGCCACTTTATGAACTCATAATCTTCTTGTTTAATATCCCAATGTAAAAATAAATATTTATTAATTTTACATATGGCTTCATTTTTAATTTGATTGATATCATCTCTATATTTAAAATTATCCCATATGTCTAATTTTATTTTATTGTTATAAATTGCTATAAAGTATACTAAAAAAAACGTTTTAATTTTTTCTGCACTTCTATCTTTTAAAAGTATAGAAGCTTCTTTTATGTAATCTTCCTGATTAAGTTTGGTCATTTTTCAGCACGCTCACATATTTTTCTTACTTTCAGAGCAACATCATCCTTCAATCGTTGAAAAGAGTAATCTACACTCAGTAAATATGATTTTATAATATCGTTCATACTTTCTTGTGCAGCCTTAAATTTAACTTCACAATATTCTGGCTCGTCTAATTTCATTTTATTTTCAATTTGCATATCATCAATATACGCTATCATCAAAAAACCATCGAAAATATGGGCATATTCATAGCTAATTTTATTCTTAGATGTTAACTCTTTTATTGTACCTTTAAGTTCACTAGATTTTTGTTTAGCCTCAACTGCAATTATAAACTCTTTATTCGAAGAAATTTTCTTTAATCTTAATAGCACATCAATATCTAAACTCTTTTGTATTTTTTCATATTTATCCCTCAAATTATACTGTAAATCAGTATTAATTTCTATTATTCGCAAATCATTTCTTTGCATTTCCCATTCGGCCTTTATGGTTTCAATTACTGCTTTTACATAGTTTTGATGCCAGAAACTCTTAATATATAACAAGAGATGTTCAGTTGGAGCATAGATGATACTTAATTCTTCAGTAACATCAACTATTCTTTGTGGATCGGTTTTTGATTCCTTTTCACGATAAATTTTATTACTTATAGAATTTACCCAATAAGATTTATATTCTGGAGATTGTATTATTTGTTTTTCAATCCTAATATATTTCTGGAAGTATTTAGATATTTCTTTATTGTTTTTAATTGAATCTTCACATTTACTTGATATCTCCTCATATTCTTCACTAGTCAAGTATCCTTTTTTTAATATTTTTTCTAATATATAACGATTATACTCTGCAATATGATTTTTCTTAGTTGTTTTAAGAAAATCCTTACATAGTTGATTTTCCTCTAAATTTCGTATTTGTTCATTGAATTCATTACTTATTTTCCTACTCTCAAGTCTTGACCATAATAAATTATTTTCTGGTAGGATTTTAAATTTTTTTTGAAATTCACCTAAAAGTTGTTCTACAATTTCATATTCAAATGTTTTGATAGTAATACACATTTTATCATCAGCAACCTTCATATACCCAAGGAAAAACAATCCAAATTCTAAGCAATTTTCAGTACTACATATTAAAATATTCTCTTTTCTAATATCATGAACTAATGTTTTATTATTTTTTAAACCATATTGATATTCTATTTCTTTTATAATATTATTCTCTGAATCTTCATCTATAATTTGAATATAATTTATTGATTGTACATAATCGACAACTTGCTCTTGCAAAATATCTTTATCTACAATTTCAAAAGAAAATAAAACTTCTTGCTTTTCGATAACTTCTATATCGATTTCCAATGAATTAAAAAACGACTCAGCTAATTCATTTTCAAGAATACGTGTAAGTTCACTCTTTTCTATAATTTTGTCACCTTTAACACATTCAAATAATAATACATTTTGTTCTATATCAGCCTTTAGTTCTTCTATAGCAAACTCATCAAACTGCTTTTTTACTAATCCCAAAGAGCCTTCTAAAACCTCCACATCTAAATATTCGATTTGAATGCTTTTGGGAAAACTGAACTTGAATACTACATTTTCCATACTTTCATATCTTTCTATATTTAGCTTTTTAATTTCATTCTTAAATAAGTTTTTTAGGCTATAAATAAACTGTTCTTTAATTTTTTTAACCTCTTCTTCTTCTATTTCATCATTACACAGAAGTACCCAATTATTAGTTATGAATTTGTAAGGATATTTTTTAAGTTTAAGTGTTTCACCTATAATTTTTTCTTGTATTTCCTTAAACTCTTCAAGTTCAGACGGAATATAAAATTTTAGAATTTTCCAGTTTTTAAACATTTTTATCTAATCCTTTTCCTATTAGTTTTAGTGAAAGTTGTTCTAATTTCTTTAACACTGTAGTTTTTACTTCTATATCCAAATCATTTTTATTTCCTAATATCATTAAATCAAGTCGGATTGCATCTATGTTAATAGGAATTATATCAGGATAATTTTTAAATTGTTCTTCAATATCTTCTCCTGGAAGATATACGAAGAAAACAATTAAATTATCCCCCTGATCCTTTTGTAGTTTCTCTTTTGTTTTCTTGCATGAAGCTAATTTGTCCTTCAGCTCCTGCAATGCTATATATATATATTTCTTATTGTTTTCCCTATCATTAAAACAAATGGTCGAACTTCCCCCTCTACCAAGGCCAATTTTCTTATTCTCAAAATCATCAATATAATTTTCCAATAAACTCTCAATTCCTTTTTTAATCATAGTAATTCTAGCATTTATTTTTGCATTCCATTTTTCTTCCAATTCTTTTTTTAGTAGTATATATTTAGATTCTAATATTTCTATCCGCTTGTCTGATTTTGCTTCTAACACATTTTTTTCAGATCCTATTTCCTCTTTTAACTCTTCATCTTTATCGTAGAAATGCTGCCCTTTCCTCTCCATTTCTTCCATTAAAATAATCATTGTCGTAATCACTTCTCTATATGTTTTTTGTTGTGCCGACTCGGTCTCCCACTTTTGGAAGATCCTCTTTCTCATCTTTATAGCACCCTCATATCCTACATCATATCCATATACTTCTTTATACCTCCATGCTATTTCCTTATACAATTTTTTAAAATCTTCATCAAATCCTATCTTGAACTGCTCTAGCATCAGAGTTTGAGGTTCTAACCTTGATGCTAATGCTGTATCGATTTTAATAAGACTTTCCTGTAATTGCCCTTTGTATTGCACTGTTGCAGCAGTAATTAATATAAGTGCCCATGATCCATTTTTAGAGAATCTATCAAGAAAGGCTTTATATCCCTTTAAAAAATCCCTTCGTTTTGCAGGTGTAAATAATGTATAAGAATGTTCAAACTCATCTAACATTACTAACAAATAATGCATTTTTTTATTATATTGAAGAAATAATTGAATAACATTCATATAATCTTCATCTGTCAATTTATTTATTTTTAATTTTGCAAGATCCCTAATATTTTCACAGCCACCTATAATCCTGATTGCTGAAGATTTTCTATCACTCTGACTAATATACTGATAAAGGGCTTCAGCTAAGTTTACACTTATATCAAGACAAGATGCAATCCCATTAGCCCTTTCGAACTCCTCATACTTATTAATAACTTCATCTAAATTTATATTTAAGAAAATTTGCTTAAAATCATCATAATATCGCTTAAACAAAGTTGCTACAATCATTTTGGGAAAGCTATATTGAGTTTGATCCGTTTCTTCTGCTCTAAATTGTACTGTATAACAAAAACCATCGTTAAATCTTGATTTTATAAGATTCAATAAATGCGTTTTCCCCCCACCAACTTCACCTGCTATAACAGTATGGAAAAATGCTTTATTTTCAAAACACCTTAATAATTGTTGTTTAAGTGTGTCTTTAACTTCTTGTTGTCCAACCATGAATGTAGGGTAAGTCGGCGGTTGAGCATTTCTCATTGCAATTAGCTCTTTTTCTATATCAGTCTTATTTAGGTTCTCGTTATTTTCAACAAATAATTGATTGATTTTTTCCCTTATTTCCATAATACACTCCTCTACTCTATCTGAACAATTAAATCTGATAGCTTAAAATAATAATAATCTTTTTCTAATAACTTGTAATATTTTTCACGTGCAAATTCATTTATAACTGTTGTAAAACTTGTATGCATTGAATATATTGGATCATTATATAATTTAGAGAAATTCTCATCAAATAATGTTCCAGATAAATCACATTTTATCATTGCTCTCTTTAGTTTTTCTATCGGAATAGGCTCATTTTTTTTACCCTCACCTAGAAGAAAATACTCACTCTGTAATCTAACCAAAAAAGAGATATACTCTTCATATTCATGGAAAGGATTATGTTCATCATATTTTTGACACATCGAAATTAATCGTTTAATTGCATATACCTTTTCTTGAGCAGTTCTCTTACTATCTAAGTAACCTATTTTGCTTAGTTCTCTTATCAAATCAGTATTAGATATAGTTGCATTATAAGTAATTTTGAAAATTAATTTACAAGCTTCAAATAAATCTTTCTTTAAATAAATCAAATACAATATTAAATCTTGAAGCGACTTATTCAAGTCTAAATAAATTTGCGTTGTAGGTGAAAGTGATATCAACCTATCTCCTTCTATAAGACCTATCTTCCGTAATGTTTTTAAAGTTATGTTTGTTCGTGAATTAGCCTTAACTATAGTTTCGCTTATAATATCAAGCAATTTTTCATATTGTACTGGTTGATATTTATCAACATACTGTATAATTGTATTTAATTCTTGCTCATCTTTTGGAAATTCGTATAAAGAATACATTTTCATATTAGGTCACTCCTAAACTTATCGATATACTTATTATATCGATAGATAGTAACTTTTACAATATGTTATATATATTATTGAAGATATATCGCTCGCAAATAGCGTTAAAAATATATATTTTAGGACAATATATATTTTATTATAGTTTATACATTACGAACCATCTCACATTTAGATATTATTTTATTTATTCTCTGTTTAAATTTTTCATTCTTAATATGTTTCAATATTTTGAATTCACATTTTAACTTTGAATTTATGAACTCTTTATCCCAATGTCCATTGTTAGAAACTAAATTACCTATTAAATGCATAGCTTTATTATCATAGTTATCATCCCTATCATCAAGATAAATAAACATCGTTGATATTGACCAATTATCATATCTGCCAACTTCAAAAATATAACACATTAGTGCATCTTTATTATTAATCCTAACAATAGCACAATTTCTTCTATCCCCATCTGGATAATATGAAAACCCCTTACCTAAAGGAAGGAAAACCTCACACATTGATATATTAACCCCTTTATAATTATTCTTAATAAATTCAATAGCTTTATAAAATTCTTCTAACCCCTTACCCAACTTCCCCTTTACAACATCAAGATTATTAAATTCAAGAGAATCTATTTTCCCTGAACCACTCCAGTCTTGCGTAGTATATGTTTCTCCATTTGTAATTTGATGATTCTCCTTACCTGGTGTATGACTAATTATATTCAAACCTTCTTTTCTGTCTTTAATTCCACCATTAATCCTATTTACTTTCATTAAATTATCAAATACAAAAGCTGTTGAAGAAGTTTCAACAATAGGTTGATACTGTTGTTTTTTACCACTTTCGCTTTGTTCTTTTTCATCTGGTAGTTTTAAAATCTCTTCATCATCTTTATTTATTTTTCTGATTCCGTTATTATCTCTCTCAGTTTTACTCTTTTCAAAGGAAGGATGATAATAACTAATAGAATTGAAGGGAAGCTCAAATCCATATGCAACTGTAAGTTCTAATATAAGTATATTATCATCCTTTGAAATACCTCGATATACCCATTTAGTGTTCTCCCTAATTGGTGGATATATCTCAATTGGAATGCCCCTAACCAATTTATTAATTGGGTTTGTACTATTGCTTTTCAAAGCTTTATTATAAAGATTATTGTATACAGACGTCCAAGTCTCATATGCTTGTTCATTATATCTAATCCATGAAAGGTGAGTTACTGTAGCATCACTTACAATTGCCTTAGGAAATTCAAATGATAAGCTCAAACTAAGATTGTTTTCTTTAATAACAGCTCCTTCTATTAAAAAGTCTAAGCCATTGGGCTTCATTATATAATTAGCTAACGTCTTTGATTTAGCAAAAAAACTCCTTACAAGCTCTGAACAAGGAATATAATAGGTTTTACTATTTACTTTGAATTTACATAATCTCTGATTTCCACACTCAGTATTTTTATAAAAATAATATAAACTAGTTGGCATATCATCAAAGCCTGTACATATTTTAAATTCTTGATTAGTTATACTTACTTCACCAATAACCCCTTTTTTACTATTTTCTAATGGCAACCCATCCTTATACTTTTTACCAAGGTGAAGGTATGGAAGAGTCCCCCAAGGAAACTCTACCATTATAATTTCATTTTTCAGTTTGAATGCAACCCTTATATACCAGCCTATTTCAGGTTTCAAGAAAGTTGAACACAACCAATATAACTCAACTTCCTCATAACTTTTAAAAGGCCAAGGCCTCAGCTTTAGAGCTCTCATATTTATCACTTCACTTTTTATATATTTTGTTTTAATTCAAAGAATACAAATATATTTCATCACATATAGTTTTGTTAATCTTCTCTGAACAAGCATCTCTAATTCCTGCCATTTTTAGTACTTGCCACTCCTTAGCTTCACCATTTTTGTTAATTAACTCTCTTACAGCCCATTTTACTCTTCTTATTTGAAAACTTTCAGCAGACTCTACTGTGGCTAGCAAATATTCTTTAGTATATGGCAATTTAGCTAAATTCTTTTCTAGCATTGATAAAAACCCAAGTTTTTTGCCTATATTGCTAATAGTTATTCTTATTGGTTTCCCATTACTGGTAAATATGTTATCAACTTCAGCTTTAACGTCCTTTAATATCTTTTCATCCCTTATATTCCAATCTAATTTTACACTTGGATTTATGATTATCTTATGTCGTGGAGAATTACTATTTAGCCACTCCTTATCATTTTTAAATAACCACATGTATAAAGCCTTATCTAACTGCCTCAACTCATTTTTGGATAACTCCTTGTTGTTAATCTGTAAATCTAACCATAGTTTTCTGCGTCTTACTTTCTTCTCTATTTTTTCAGCTTCTAATATAGTTATATTGCCTTTAGAATTATTGTTACTAAGTAATTTACCTGAATATTTCTTAACTGTTTTTACGTCAACATTCAATTTTCTTCCTATTTCTCTTAAACTATACTTTTCTGCTTCAACAAAGATTTTTAATTTTTCTTCCCATATTGGGCCAAATACTTTAATTCTTCCAATTCTGTATCGATCTTTTTCACTCTTATCTGGTCCTCTTCTTGAGAACACAAAGCCACAGTTACAATAAAAGGTACCAACGGGTTGCTTGGTATCAAAGTCCTGGGATATATGTGTTTTATCTACAACCAATTTATGATAATGATCAGAAGCCCTATTTAGACAAGGCCACGGTCCCGTTCCAAAAGGCTGATAAAGTGCTTTTTCCTGAAAAAAGTTCTCTACGGTAGTTCCTAAAAATTTAATTAAGAGGATATGTCTTATTGGATGAAATACATTTCTATGTTTCCTAACAATGCTTGAAAGCCAATTGTTTGTATAATCATAATCTACAATTGATTCAAGTAAAGCTAGAAGCTCTTTACTATAAAAATTAGAAAAGCTATTAACTAGTTCAACCTGATTTACTCTACCTGTTACTGTGGCAAGTTCTTTTTCAATTAGTAAGTTTTTATATTTCTCACTGAACCAATTATAAGAATGATTTAGCAATTTATTTTCCAATAGAAAAGCTATTTCCTTAGCAATCGATATTAATTCTTCTAAGTCATTACTATTATGGTTTATAGCTAAAGGTTTCTTCTTGCAACTTTCTTCACTTGCAGCTATATATTCATGCTTGTTTATTCCCTTAAAAGGTACACTACTTTCATTTAAAAGTACTTCATGTTTAGGACAAGCCAAAACACCTGGTAATTGAAATAATCTATGCCAATATAATTCGCCGTACTTTTCTTTGTCTTCAGCGTTACACTTAAAACAGTACTTCATAAATTTGTTTGTTGTTATAGTACTTCCGACTATTCCTACTCTAGTATGTATGTCACCTCCATATACCCCTCTAATAGATTTTAATACCTTTATAGCTCTATTATGTGGCAAAAAAGCATTATAGTATGGAAATAGCGTGTTGTTATATATTAATTCCTCCACGGTGTGCTCTGAGCCTATTGGCATATTTTTAATTACTTTTTCTAAGTTACAGGGTAAGTCTACAACAGCTGTGGCAGTGGTAGTTTCAAAGATTTCCTTAATGGTATTCTTAGAGCTAGTATTTCCAGTTCTAATATGATATCTAGCAAAAACACTATAAAGTAACTCATCCGGATACTGAGTCGGAAAAAAAGTCATCAATTTTGGTCTTCCTTTCAATAAATTCTTCAACTACATCTTTAATATAGCCTGCAGAATTTAATGCCACATAGGCAATTTGATTTTGTTTTTTCCCCTCACCCACTAAATATCTTAAATCCTTTTTATTAATATTGTTAATTGTATTTTTAATTTTTGAAGTTTTATCTAAGGTTGCTTTTTTATTCTCTAATTTTACATATATTTTGAAGGCCTCTT
The DNA here is from genome assembly GCF_020443565.1 of Clostridium sp. CS001. Taxonomy (GTDB): domain Bacteria; phylum Bacillota; class Clostridia; order Clostridiales; family Clostridiaceae; genus Clostridium_AD. The sequence goes on along the minus strand of NZ_JAIZZN010000038.1, from coordinate 4,152 downwards.
TTACAATTAAAGTTTCATCAACTATATTACTATTATCTTTTATTACTATTTCTACATATTTTTTTGCTTCTGACACCTCAATTCCCAACTGAACTAGCTTAAATGTTGCCTCTTCAGCAAGATTTCCGGTAGTATTTTGTTTTTTATCCTTCTTCCTTTCTTTTATTTCATTTATCTTTTTATTAAAATCAACCTTTGATAATTGTTCTTGATAAAATTCTTCTATATCTACTGGCAATATATCTTTATATTTATCAATTTCATGCAATTTACCTGATCTTAATGCATCTAACATAGGCTTTACTAACTTTAAACTTTCATTTGCTACTTGATGTATCATATCAATGTTTATCAATTCTTTTCCTGTAGCTATAGCCTTTAATTGTGCCATAGCAAAAACCTTAATTGCCAAATCAATTATTCCTTGACTCTCATAATATATAGCGTCTATTATTTCCTTATCTAAATCGCAATGTTTTCTTGTCCATTGAAGCTCCCACATGCCGGTTAAAAGCAATTCCCATGACATGTCATTCTTCATTCTATCCCAAACTAAATCACCTTGCCCGCTACCTCTTCTTGCCTGCCTAAATTCTCCTTGAAGTATCGGCAAAGCTTTAGTTGTTCCTATCAATATAACCGGTATACCTATTGTATTAACTAAGGTAACAAAGAAATTCAACATTTTATCCGAACCACCGCTTTTAGCAAGACTCAAATGTTGTATTTCGTCTATTATTAAAACACCTATACAGTGTAAACTCGCTATTTGTGACATTCTTGGCATCATCGTGTCTACTGAATTTCTTCCAGTTCCAAATTTATTATAATAATTAGTCCCAAGTAATCTATCCACACTATTAAAAAAGTTTATACATAAGCCCTTAATAGATCCATCAAATGGACAATCAAGCTTCAACCAAGAAATTTGGTAAAGATTAAGATGTTGTTCCTTAAACTTTGAATGAACTATTATTTGAGGATACATTGATAAAATCCTCCCAACAGTAGTTGTCTTCCCTATGCCTGATATACCTATTATTGTGAAACCAGCAGCAGTAGTCCTATATATATTATTTGAATTTAAATTGTATTGACCTGATTTTATAGCCTTATAGCCATTTTGAAGATTTTCTGAATATTCCGGAGCCAAAGGATTCCTTGCTAAATAACCCTGTCTGATTACTCTTGAAAACCTTTGTTCTATTTCTATATGTTTATTTAGAGGTTCAAAATATTGAAATAACCTTTGAACACAATGTAGCCTATACTTTGCATCTAACTCTCGTTCTTTTTCTTCAAAGTAAGGGTAAATACTAAGTTCATCAATTACCTCTTCTTTAGAAAGAATTGGTATTAGTGCTTCAATAAGTGGATTCCCATTATACTCATCAAGCATTTGTTCGTTATAAATTGCCTTCACAGCAATACCGCCATTAGGTAAATAAATGCTATTTATTTCGTCTTGCATTTAATCGCTCCCTTTGCATTTTCTTAAGTAGATTAATATCATCTAAGTTTTCAACAGGATTTTTCTCTGAGCTATCGCGATTAATATTTATTAGCTTTCCTTCTGCAGCCTTTTCTTTGTTCTCCCCTAAAACAAACGCTTCATTTTCTCTAATACTTTCTTTTTCCTCTCTTCTATTTTGCTTTATATTCTTTAGTCTACTTGACTTGCTTTCATACCCTGTTTTTATATTTTTCGCTGCTTTTTCTGCATTATTTACTATAGCTTCAATTTCTGTAATTAAATTAGCCTTTGCTTGTAACACCTCACCTTCATTTAATTTACTATATAGCTTCTCACTTTCAAGCAAATAAATAATTTCATCTAAAGTTTTATCCTTATAGCGTTCTTGTGATGCTAATAAAAAGCATTCTTCGAAAGCTCTTCCAGTCTCATTCCTAATATATAAATAATTCATATTTCTAGGATCATATGAAACATGTATTTCCCAGCTACCTTTGTTCCTAGCATTTTCAAACCACTGCTCTTTAATTGCCGTTTCACAAGCATATAGGCATTTTTTAAATTTAATTCCTTTTTCAGTTACTCTTGCCTTTTCAGAAGGCATCAGATTTAGTTTAATTATGTCCTCTGGAAAAGTTCTTAATCTACCGGAACGATTCTTAATACCCCAATTCCACATTTCTCTTGGTATTAACTCTACTTCATCTGAAATCATATCTACATTTCTATCATAATTTTTAAGTCTATGTTCATTGTTATGATACAGAGCTCTCATAATTATTATCCTAGTGAATTCATAGATATCTAATTTTGCATCTAATCGATAATCCTTACCTCCACGTTCTCTAAAATCGGGTAAAACTACACCTGGAAGAAGGGGTTTTACATGTTCATTTATAGTATGAAAATATTGTTCTATGATTCCTTTCCAATCAGCCCTATAAGGTGGAGTATTATCTATTCTAACTTGGAGGTTGTTAATATAAGTTTCTACTAAAGTTCCCTCCATTTCCCCTCTATCCGCCAATATTGCTTCTGGCAAATGAAAACAAGGCCATTCTTCAGAAGTTATATCTATCCCATATTCTGAACAAAATTTAACCTTATCTATACTAGCATTTGCCAATGCCATCATTGCGCCTAGCCAAGATGGTCCTTCAAGACCTACATAAATGCCTGTTACCATTCTACTAAATACATCAATAATGGCATAAATAACAGGCCTTCCAATTATCCAGCCATTGTTATACCTTGAAATCAAATATACATCACCTATAGTTGCATCTATTTGGTATGTAGAACCGGGTCCAACAACATCTGTATCTGATTTTCCTAATATTGCCCTATGTAAAAGTTCAAACTTCTTACTACCTTTTCTTCTAACAATAGTGTTTTTTATATTTTCTTCTTTTTTATACCAATACTTAAATTGAGTAAAGGTAGGTATTTCATTGATAGGAAGTAATATCGGCTTCCAGATTCCATTTTCATATTTATAATCTTCTACAAAAAACTCCTTAACCATTAAATCATAAGCCATCGTCAAATTGTTTTGTTTATAGGTATAGTAATATTTACTTAAAGCAAGTCTAAATATTTTTTTAGCTTCCTCATCTACGTTAATACCTTCTCCAATAGCTTCAAGATTTTTACGTGGTCTACCGATCTTTTTATCTCCAAGCTTTTTTTCTTTTCCCTTTCCACCTGAATTAGCATAATCAGGTAACAAGGCATTCTTATGCTTTCCTCGTTGCCAATACTTTCTTAAATACTTGTATACTGTTTTATTTGTAACTCCATATTCCTTAATTACATTCTTAACAAAACTACCTCTTCCATCTCTTTCATATATTTCTGGCTCAAATTTCGATGATGAAATTTTGGATATTATTTGCCAAGCTTTATCCCTTATTTTTAAGCTACTTTCTTTTATTTCTTCTTCTAACAGCAATTTAAACATAGGATCATTTTTAATAACAATTAAATCTCCACTTACAAGCTCCTCTTGTATTTCAGAAATTTTCCTGAGTTTAGGAAACGCTTCTTTAGAAAATATATCTATAACATAGGCAATAATATTTGACTCATCAATCCATAAAATGCGTTCTGTTAATGGGTTATCTGAACCATCTCTCCATTGTATTAATTGATTAACACTTAAAATTTCACTCATATAATATTACCCTCACTATAATTTCTATCTTTTAGCATTAGGTCCACTGGCATAGATAAATCTATTTTGTTTTTTATATCAACATATACCTCTTTTGTTGCAATTAAATGTTTTAAAATATTCAACGATGTACCTAATTCCATTTTCATTTCCTTATCAAATAAATCTGTAAAAACTCTAACCGCAAGATTATTATTAACAAGCCTACTTTTAAAAATATTTGATATATATTTTAATTCATCAATACTTAAATCATTTGTAGCTTTTAAATTATATGAGGAATGAATCCATTCAATATTACCAGCAATCTCTTTAGACACTTGTTTTTCAGTAACTATACCCCAATCCATATTGTACTTTTCCCAATAACGACGTTCTATTTCAAGCTTTTCAATTGTACACAAACATTAGAGTCTGTCCCAACTCCAACACCCCTCCAACACCCCCTCATCCCTTTCCCCACAACCTCTCCCACCCATTCCAACCCTAATCCCATTTTATCCCA
>NZ_JAIZZN010000037.1 GCF_020443565.1 Clostridium sp. CS001 | reverse complement strand
GATTATGGCATGAAGGTAACACCCCTTCCCATACCGAACAGGTAGGTTAAGCTTCAATGCGCCAATGGTACTGCAGGGGTAGCCTTGTGGGAGAGTAGGTTGTCGCCAGGTAAACATGGATCTTTAGCTCAGCTGGTTAGAGCAATCGGCTCATAACCGATCGGTCCGGGGTTCGAGTCCCTGAAGGTCCACCATATGGGGGTATAGCTCAGCTTGGGAGAGCACCTGCCTTGCACGCAGGGGGTCAAGGGTTCGAGCCCCTTTATCTCCACCAAAGAAAACAGTCCAATATGGACTGTTTTTTTATTACGCCAAAAATTAGTTTTAAACTAAAATTAAATTTAATTTACTATAGATTTATTGAATAAAAAGTATTAGAATGTAAAAGTAACAATATATAATAATAGAATTTAAAAATGAAAGGGGCTTGATGATGTCACTATATAGAGTAAAGCAGTTTTACAGGTCAATGTTTGCGAGGCTTAATGATGAGGATGTAGATTTTCTTAAGATTCATTTAGAAACTCATGAACTTCAATTATTTAATCAATTACCAACTTATGATCAAAAACACTGTATAAATGTAGCTAAGGATTTAAAGTCAACTTGTAATCAAAGGATGTTACAATCAAAGGATTTGATAAAAGTTGCACTGCTACATGATATAGGTAAAATATATAATAGTATGAATCCAATAGATAAATCTATAATGGTTATAATGAATAGTATAACTAAAGGCAAGATTAAATCATATAAGAATATTAAAAATGTTAATGTATATTATAATCATGGTGATATAGGATATAACTTATTAGGAAAGTATGGATACGATGATAGATTTTTATTTTTAGTAAAAAATCATCATAATAATAGTATAGTAGAAGATATAGAATTAGATTTATTAAAGGAATGTGACGATAGAAATTAAGAAGCTATTTAATAGTTTCTTTTTTTTATACTTTACAACCTTTAAAAAGTATATAATATACAAGTGTAATATATTTTTTATTTTGAATTTGTAAATATATTATTGGAAATATTATTATATATATTAGGAGGCAAGCATGAATTCCAAGGACAGAAGAGAGTATATTAAAAACTTATTAATTAAAGATAATATTAAATATAAAGGTCAATTATTAGCGGAGCAATTAGGTGTTACTAGGCAGGTTATAGTAAAGGATATTGCAATTATAAGAGCAGAGGGAGTAAATATAATTGCAACTCCAGAAGGGTATTTAATAATGCCAAATGAAGAAAATAATTATGTGCGAAGAGTAATAGCAGTTTCACATACCACAGATGATATATATAATGAGCTTGAGTGTATTGTTAAATTTGGTGGTATAGTGGAAGATGTTACGGTAGAACACTCTTTATATGGAGAAATAAGAGCCATGTTAATGCTAAAAACCATTATGGACGTTAAGGAATTCGCAAAGAAGTTTGAAGAATCTAATGCTAAGCCTTTATCTTCATTAACTAAGGGAATACATTTACATACAATAAGAGCGGATAATGAAGAGATAATAGAGTGTATTATAAAAGAGCTAAAAGATAAGAATTATTTACTTTCTGATTAACTTATTTAGATATAATACTTTTCGTTAATAGTTAAGGGAGGATTATCATGGAAGATGTTGCACTTTTAAGATGTATGGAATACGATGTTGATCTAATAGAAGAAAAGTTACGCCAGGGTTTTAATTTACTAGGTGGACATGAATTTTTAAAGAAGTTAATACCAAAGGATAGCAAAGTACTTTTAAAACCTAATATGCTAAGTATTGAGGGTAAAGGGTCACCAGTAGTAACTCATCATGCTGTTTTTGAAGCAGTAATTAGAATTGTTAAGGAGTATTCGAGTAATATTAGCTTTGGAGATTCTCCTGGTTTTGGAGATTCAAGAAAAGCAGCAGAGAAATCTGGACTTATGGAGGTTGCGCTTAGATATGGAGTTGATTTTGAAGACTTCAAGGAAGTAGTGCATGTTACATTAGAAGAATCTCTGTTATGTAAGTCTTGGGACATTGCGAGGGCTGCTTATGAGGCAGATATTGTTATATCACTACCAAAGCTTAAAACCCATGCTATGGCTTATTATACAGGTGCTGTAAAGAATCAGTTTGGTTGTATACCAGGAACGCAAAAAGCAACTTGGCATACAAGAGTGCCTGATGCAAACAACTTTTGTAAGATGCTATTAGACTTAAATACTGCAGTAGGGACCAGTTTTGCTATTTTAGATGGAATAATTGCAATGGAAGGTAATGGACCTAAAAGTGGAGATCCATATAAGATGAATACTTTAATCATGGGTCAAAGTTTAACAGCTGTTGATTCTACTGCAGTTAGGCTTATAGGTTATGATAATCCATTAGATACACCTGTTTTAAAAGAAGCACATGACAGTAAGTGGGGAGCAGTCCTTCCAAAGGACATAAATATAATTGGAGAAGAATTAGATTCTATGAAAGCAAAGGATTTTAAGCTTTGTAGAAAGGGTGGTAATTTCCACTTTATAAACCCTCAAGTATCCAACTTTATAAGGGGAATGATAGCGCCAAATCCAACCTTAATTGAAGGTAAGTGTATAGGTTGTGGTAGGTGCGCTGAGGTGTGCCCAGAGAAACCAGCAGCAATTAATATGATAAAAAAGGGAGATATATTAAATCCCCAGTGGAATATGCATCAATGCATAAGATGTTTTTGTTGTCAAGAATTATGTCCTGTTGGTGCAATCGAAACAAGGTATTCAAGTTTAGGAAAATTGCTAAGATTAAATAAGAGGTGATTTTAATGAAAAGAAGCAAAACTATAGTCTTCATTATAGGGGCGCTAGTGCTAGTATTAATTACGGCTTTCTTAGGTAACATAGTTAACTTAGCTGTAAATATACAGTGGTTTAAGGAAGTAGATTATTTATCAGTGTACTTTACTAAATTAACAGCTACGTTAAAGCTAATGATACCAGTATTTATAGTAACTTATATTGGAATATGGACATATTATAAAACTCTTAAAAATAGTATTCTAAGATTCAAAAAGGTTTCAGAAGTAAACAAAACAAGAGAAAAGTTAGAAGGTAAAATTAGTGTTCTAATAAATATTATAATTTCTTTCATAATATCTTTTAGTTTTGCATCTAACTATTGGTATACAATACTGCAGTTTTCTAATGCTACAAGTTTTAATACTGTAGATCCATTATTTAAAAAGGATATTTCATTTTTTATATTTAAGCTCCCATTAATAGAATCGCTATACCAAACATTAGTAGTATTACTAGCAGTTTTGGTAGTTATTACTGTAGTAACATATATTATATTAACTGCAAAAGACCACATAGTATATGCTACCAAAGAAAATAGGTTTGCTAATTTTAAGGGATTTAAAAGTGGAATAACTAAGTTTGCAGGCAAACAGCTTGCCATAGTATCTTCATTAATATTATTTTTATTATCTTTAGGATATTTAATAAAGTCTTGGAATCTAGTATACTCGCCTAGAGGAATGGTTTTTGGAGCAAGTTATACAGATGTACAGGTAAGTCTTAGGTTTTATCAAGTAATAGCAGTAGCTTCTTTTATAGCAGCTATAGTTACTTTTATAAGCATTTTAACAAACAAAGCAAAGCCTGTGATTGCATCTGTTATTATAATTACTTTATTGATATTTGGAGAGAGTATGGCAGCAACTGTAGTTCAAAAATTTGCTGTTAAATCAAATGAAAAGACATACGAACAACCTTATATTCAATATAATATAGACAATACAAGGAAGGCTTTTAATGTTAGTAATATAGAAGAAGTGCCTTTTGAAATAAAAGATAATTTAACTAAAGAAGACCTTGCTTCAAATAAAGATACCATTAACAATATAAACGTTAATTCTTTCAGACCTGCATTAGAATTTTATAATCAATTTCAATATATGAGGTTTTATTATGGATTTAACGATATAGATATTGATAGGTACAGTATAAATGGCAAGTACAACCAGGTATTTATCTCTGCAAGGGAAGTCAATTTAGATTCATTAAAAGATAACTCAAATACTTGGCAAAACAGACATCTAGTTTATACCCATGGGTATGGTGTAGTTATGAGTAAAGTAAATTCGGTAACCAGTGAAGGCCAACCAGATTTTGTGATTAATAATATACCACTGGAGAATAAAACAGATATAAAGCTTGATAATCCAAGAATTTATTTTGGTGAGGGCACTAACGATTACAGTATAGTTAACACAAAGATTGGAGAACTTGACTACCCTAAGGGTGGAGAAAATCAGATGAATAACTATGAAGGAAAAGCTGGTATAAAGATGAGTCTTGCAAATAAACTTTTATTTGCAATAAATAAGAAAAGTACTAAGTTTTTATTATCCAAGGATATAACCCCAAGTAGTAAAATATTAATTGATAGAAATATAGTGCAAAGAGTAAATAAAATTGCTCCATTTTTAAGTTATGATAGTGACCCATATATAGTGATAAATGATGGAAAACTATATTGGATAATAGATGCATATACAACTTCCAATAGATACCCGTTTTCACAGCCACAAGATGGAGTAAATTATATAAGAAACTCAATTAAAGTTATTATTGATGCTGTAGATGGAGTCCCAGAATTTTATATAGTTGATAAGACTGATCCTATAGCAAATAGTTACCTAAATATATTTCCAGATTTATTTAAGGATTTATCAAAGATTCCTAGTGGGATAAAAGAACACTTTAGATACCCTGAAGGGATATTTAATTTACAATGTAAGGTACTTCAAAGATATCACATAACAGATCCAGGAGTATTTTATAACGGTGATGATGCATGGTCTATAGCAACGAGCCAGGAGAAGGTTGAAGGTGACAAGGTTATAAATGAGGCTTCTTATGCAATAATGAAGTTACCAAATCAGCCCAAGGAAGAAATGATTTTACTTGAATACTTCAACACTCAAGGACGAGATAACATGGTATCTCTTCTTGGTGCAAGGATGGATGGGGATAACTATGGAAAGATGGTTTTATATAAATTCCCACCAAAACAAACAGTATATAGCCCAACAATGTTTAAGCAAAGGATTAATCAAGACCCTGCAATATCAAAGGAATTGTCACTTTGGAATACGCAAGGTTCACAAGTTCAATTTGGTGAAACTTTGATTATACCAATTAAGAGCTCTTTACTTTATGTAGAACCTATGTATTTAAGAGCTAAAGGGGAAAAGAGTATACCAGAGATGAAAAGGGTTATAGTATCTTATGGCGATAAAATGATTTTAGCTAATAATATAGAGTCAGCGCTACTTCAGATATTTGATTATACTGATAAAAGTAATGTATCAAAGCCAGAGGATAAGTCAAATGTAGATATAAAAACACTTGAAGACATAAAAATAGCTAAGGACCTATATAATAAAGCATTAGAAGCTCAAAAAAATGGTAAGTGGGCTGAATACGGGACATTTATAAAACAGTTAGGTGATATATTAGACAAAGTAAGTAATTAAGGCAGATATTTTTTAATATACTTAAATAGATTTAAATATATCAATAAAATTAAAAAAATAATTAGTTTTTCAGGTAAGATATAGTACATCATATTAGCATAAAACGCTAACTTAGGGCATATATAATTGTATGTCCTTATTTTTATACTATAATAAAGATTATTATGTGTAAAAATGCATAAGACAGGATAAATACTGTATAAAACAAAGGAATTTGAAAAGAAATGTCGAATAAATGTATACAATGTGTAAGAGTAAAGAGAATATGAGGGGTATGTTATGAGGTGTATTAATAGTGATTTGAACAAAGATAATGAAAGTTCATTATGTATAGGTGTAGATGTTTTAAATATAAGTAGCTTACCTAAGACAATAAAAAAGTATATTTCTGATGCTCTTATAAACGGAGAAAGAATTATATTTTTTACAGAAGATATATTTTATGATGACATTGAGAACAGTTTTATGTTTTATGAGGATTTAACAAATGACAATACAGATAAAAATAGCTTTGACATAAAAACATATAGCAGTGCAACATTTGGTTATGAATGTGACGAGTTTCTAGATGTGCTTAACATTATTTCGCAATTCAACGAAACGCTAAGAATTGTATGGGACTTTAAGAATGTAATTAATAAAACTAAAAAATTAGAGGTTATAATTAAGTGTGTCGAAAGGATAATGCAGTGTTCAAAAGATAACGTTTCCAATATGGTATATGTTAGCGATGATATTTGCAATGATAAGAGATTGTATATATTTAGTAATTTATTTAAAAAGCTTATTATTAGAGATAAAAACAAAGAAATGGAGTTTATAAATCAAGATGAAATAGAAAAAGCATTATGGATGCTTCAATCTAATTTACAATTGAAATGCCAGAATAGAAAGTTAGTTTTATTTAATGACATCTCTTCAAATATACCTAAGGATACAGATGAAAATGGATTTAAGAAAATCATAATGGGTAAGATTAGTGATATTTATGATGTAGACTTTTGTATTTTGCATAGCTATACTAAAGAACGAGAAAATATAGCAATTATGGATAGTTGTTATGGTGTATCGGATAAGCTTAAACAGTATTTAATTAATGACCAAGAGGTAATTCAATATGTTAATAAAATTAATACAGTCGCATTAAACAGTAATCAACATATATTATTAAATTTAAGTGAAATAAAAAATGTAGAATTATTGGATAAACTTAAATTAATGGGTATCATAAGTTATATTGCTATTGCTGTGGAATATTATAATATTGCTAAAGGGGTAGTGTGGCTAGGTAGATATAAAGGTAGTAAAGAACTATCTAAGGATAACATAGAATATTTAAAATCCACATGTAGGACAGCCTTTTACCTTATCCAGGAACAAAAAAGATTTTCTGATATGCAAAACAAGCTAATACAAAATGAAAAGCTAAGAGCTATGGGTGAAATGGCTGCAGGAATAACCCATGATGTTAATAATATACTTACACCAATTTTAGGGTCTGTTCAAATTTTAAAGGATACAATTAAGGAAAAGGAAAATCTAAAGTTACTTAGCGTTATTGAAATCTGCGCATACGATGGAATGAATATTACAAATAAGGTTAAAAGATTAGCTAAAAAATACAATAGTGATGATCTGGAAACCTTTAGCATAGATAGTGTAATTTCAGATGCAATAGATTTAACCCAAAATAGGTGGTTAACAGAAAGTATTTTTAAAGGCATAAAAATAGATATAATAAAATCATTAGAATCTAGCGAAGTGGTTCAAGGAAATATAACAGAAATAAGAGAAGTATTTATAAATATAATAACAAATGCTATAGATGCAATGCCTAAAGGCGGAAAGATAGAAGTTATTACAAAAAATAAAGACAATAAGATTATTGTAGAAATAAGAGATAATGGAATGGGAATGGAGAGAGAGATTAAAAATAAAATCCTGGAGCCATTTTTTACAACAAAAGGAGATAATGGATCAGGGCTTGGATTGAGTATTTCTTATAATATAGTACTTTCACATAATGGGAGTATGAAAGTTGAAAGTAAAAAAGATGAAGGAACTTCTTTCATTGTTAAGCTACCTATATGTAAAAACATACACGAAAGTAATAAACAAACTTTAAGTTGTGTAAAGTACTCTATGGGGGATGTACTTGTCATTGATGATAATCCACAAGTAAGAGAAATTGTTTCTAGAATGATAAAGCTAATTACAAAATGCAGAGTAAAGGCGTGTGGATGTGAGAATTTAGATTCAGAGTTATCTAGAAGAAGATACGATATGATTATATGTGATTTTACTATGCCAAATATTAATGGATTGCAAGTTGCACAAAAGGTTAAAAACATAAACAAGCAAACATATTTTTGTCTTATGACAGGTTGGGTAGGATCTTTTAAGGATAAGGATATGGAAAATATTGATTTTATTTTAAGTAAACCTATAAATAAAGAGAGTTTAAAAAGTATGATTATTGATTATAATAAGAAATCATTAAAAGTTAAGTAAATTTAGATCTTAATAAGATATGGTGAAGAGAAGAATAGATATCTATTCTTTTTTTTAGAAGTTTTTTAAAGATACTTCACTTCATATTAAAAAAAAGGATATAATAGCAATGTGAAGTAAAATAGTTTTTGTTTTATGTTGGAGGGTAATATGGATTATGATGTACTTATTTTAGGCGGAGGTATAATAGGTTGTGCAGTTGCTTATGAAATCTCGAAATATAATCTTAATATAGCTATTATTGAAAAGGATTATGATATAGCAGATGATGTAGCGTTAATAAATACAGCTATGATATACGATGGTGTGGAAATTGAAGATACTTTAACTTCAAAGCTTGAACGTATGGGAAACAAAATGATGGATACTATTACTGCTAAGTTTAATGTTCCTTTTAAAAGGTGTGGGTCTTTAATAATTGCCCAAACTGACGAGGAAGTTACACGTATTGAAAAGATATATAGTAGAGCAATAGAGAGAGACATGAAAGACGTAGTAATATTAGAACCTGAATATGTATATGAAATGGAACCAAATTTAAATGTACATATAAAAAAAGCATTATATTCTAAAAATACAGGTGTAATTTGTCCTTTTGACTTAGCATTATCCTATGGGGAAGTTGCTTTTGATAATGGAGTAAAGTTTAAATTAGAAGAAGAAGTGTTAGATATTCAAGAGATATCAAAGGGATTTAGGGTTATTACCAATAAAAATAAGTTTACTTGTAAGATGGTAATTAACACAACCCCTTCGGAAAATTACAGTATAGTAAATGAAAAAAGATTAGAAGTAGAGGGTAATCAGGGAATATTAAAATATATACTTTTAGACAATAATGAAAAATCAAAGTTTTCCCATGCTTTATCTATGTATAATTCTAAAGGTGAAAGAACTTACACAATTCCGACCATGGAGGGAGATACAGTAGCTGCTATTAGCACAAAGGAAGACATTAGCTATAATGAAGTAGTAGATAGGGTATCTAAAATAACAAGTGGTGTAGAGGATATGGATGTTAAGATGTTTTTAGAATGGCCTTATTTTGATCAACCATTAATAATAGATGATAGTGGCATAGATAATGGTATTATTCAAATTAAGGGTAAACACTATGGTCAAGTTACAATGACTCCTGCTATAGCAAATATTGTATGTGAGAGCGTAGTTAGCAAGATGAAGTGTAGATTAAAAAAGGACTTCAATGACAAAAGAAGAGAGAATTATAAGTTTAGAGAACTGTGTGATGAGGAAAGAAAAAGGATTATTGAATTAGATAAAAATTATGGTAAAATAATATGTGGATGTGAAAAGATAACTGAAGGAGAAATTGTGGATGCCATAAGGAGACCTTTAGGTGCAAGAACAGTGGAAGGAATAAAGAGAAGAACAGGAGCTTGCTTTGGAAGTTGTAAAGGAGCGCATTGTTTAAACAAGGTGGTTTCCATTTTAGCAAGGGAAACTAACAAAGAAATTACAGAAATAGTTAAGGACTCAAAGAATTCTAATATTGTATTATATAGAATAAAAGAGTTTGATAGTATGTAGGAGATGATCTTAGTTGATAGAAGAAACTACTAGCAATGTTAACGAGGATGAAGGAATATTAACGACTTTAGTTAGAATAAAAGGTTCAAACTTATGCAATGTAGTTCCAGTAAAAAGTAGTAAACCTATTAAAAAGAAATTATGGATTGACTGTTCAAAAGCATTAAGTAGAATACATGTAGGTCCACCTGTAAAAATAGGGGATATAGTATGTAATAATATACTTAATACTAGGGTTGATATTATTTGCACAAAAAATATTGAAAGAAATATAGAGTAATATACTTATATAAAAGGAGGAAAAGTAATGTTAGATTTAAAAAGAATAAGAAACAATCCAGAAGAGATAAAGAAGTTAATGGAGGATAGAGGGGAAAACTTTGACTTAGCAATAATTGATGAGGTTGTAGCTCTTGATAAAAGAAGAAGAGATATATTAATGGAGGTTGAAGAATTAAAAAATAGAAGAAATACTCAATCAGCACTTATACCTAAGCTTAAAAAAAGCGGAGAAAGTGTAGAAGAAATTATGTCTGAAATGAAAAAACTTTCAGATGATATAAAAAACTTTGATGTTGAGTTATCTGAAGTTGATGAAAAGATTGAAAACATTATGCTGCGCATTCCAAATATACCTAATGAGAATGTACCAAACGGAAATACAGATGAAGATAATGTTGAGGTAAGAAAATGGGGTGTTCCAAATAATTTTAGTTTTGGAGTTAAAGCTCATTGGGATTTAGGAATAAACAATGATATTTTAGATTTTGAAAGAGGCGGAAAGATCACAGGCTCAAGGTTCACAGTATATAAGGGACAGGGAGCAAGACTTGAAAGAGCATTAATAAGTTATTTTTTAGATTGTCATGTGGACAAAAACGGATATACAGAAATACTGCCTCCATACATGGTTAATAGACAAAGTATGGTTGGAACAGGTCAATTACCTAAGTTCGAGGAAGATGCCTTTAAAGTAGCTAATACAGACTATTTTTTAATACCTACAGCAGAGGTTCCTGTTACAAACATATATAGAGATGAAATATTAAATGGACAAGAATTACCTATAATGCATGTTGCTTATAGCGCTTGCTTTAGATCAGAAGCAGGTTCGGCAGGAAGAGATACTAGAGGCCTAATAAGACAACATCAATTTAATAAAGTAGAACTACTTAAATTCACAAAACCAGAGGATTCTTATGCAGAACTTGAAAAGTTAGTTTTAGATGCGGAGTCAGTACTGCAAGGACTTAAACTACCTTATAGAGTAGTTAAGATATGCAAAGGCGACCTTGGCTTTACGGCTTCATTTAAGTATGACATTGAGGTTTGGATGCCAAGTTATAACAAGTATGTTGAAATATCAAGTTGTAGTAATTTTGAGGACTTCCAAGCTAGGCGTGCAAATATAAGATATAAAGATGAACAAAAGGGTAAACCTAAGTATATCCACACACTAAATGGATCAGGGGTTGCTATAGGAAGAGCACTAGCTGCAGTACTTGAGAATTATCAAAATGAAGATGGAACAGTAAATATTCCAGAGGTTTTGATACCATATATGGGTGGTAAATCAGTAATTTCAAAATAAACTAGCAAATAAACAACTTCAATATTGAAATTTGGAGTTGTTTATTTGTATAAAGTTATAAAATAAGAAATTGATTGAAATTGGTGAAATTTTAGAAATATACCTAAAGTATGTTGACAGAAATTAATAATGCTGATATAATAAATCTTGTCGTTAGGACACGGAGGGATGGTCGAGTTGGTTTAAGGCACCGGTCTTGAAAACCGGCGTACGTGTGAGCGTACCGTGGGTTCGAATCCCACTTCCTCCGCCATTTTTTTTTATAACGAGATAAAAATTAGCTATGGAGAAATACTCAAGTGGCTAAAGAGGCGCCCCTGCTAAGGGCGTAGACCGGGTAACTGGTGCGAGGGTTCAAATCCCTCTTTCTCCGCCAGAAACATCTAACAATTGTTAGGTGTTTTCTTATTTTCATAGATAGATTGATTTATTAAGGGATAAAAATATCACCATTTAAGACGATTAAATTAATAAATTAATAAATTAATAAATTAATAAAGTTTGATAAATATATTGACAGAATATAAACATGCTGATATAATAAAACTTGTCGTTAGGACATGGAGGGATGGTCGAGTTGGTTTAAGGCACCGGTCTTGAAAACCGGCGTACGTGTGAGCGTACCGTGGGTTCGAATCCCACTTCCTCCGCCATTTTTTTTATAATGAGATAAAAATTAGCTATGGAGAAATACTCAAGTGGCTAAAGAGGCGCCCCTGCTAAGGGCGTAGACCGGGTAACTGGTGCGAGGGTTCAAATCCCTCTTTCTCCGCCAGAAACATCTAACAAATTGTTAGGTGTTTTCTTATTTTACCCGTTAAATTATCATCTATGATGCTGTAATATAATAAAAAATAATTGTAAATTTATTGAATTGATCATTATTAAAAGGTATAATTATAATATTAAGGAAGTAAAGAGGTGAAAATATGCTAAAGGGTAAATTAGTATTACTTAGATGTGTTGAGAGAAGAGATATAAATATATTCTACGATATTTGGAGTGATGAAGAGGTTAGAAAACTTGATGGTAACTTTGTGCTACCTCCATCTAAAGAAGATGTATTAAGTAACTTCAACAAATTTGCTAACATTGACAAGAAACATCTTAGCATTGTAAATGAAAAAGGAGTAGTTGTAGGATATATAACTTATTTAGAGGTTAAAGATGCCAAGAATGTATACGTGCTAGGTATAACTATAGGTCCTAACTTTTGGAATAGAGGATATGGGCAAGACTCCATAAAGGCTTTATTAAAACACTTATTTATGGATATGGCTGCTCATAGAGTAGAGCTAGAAGTGCTGGCTTTTAATTTAAGAGCAATTCAGTGTTACAAAAGGTGCGGTTTTGTTGAAGAAGGAAGGAAGAGGAAGACTTGCTTTTCAGATGGAGAATACAGGGATGTAGTCATTATGGGGATTCTTAAAGAGGATTTTATATAATTGGGTGTAGGACCCATTATTTTAGCTTCTTGACAGTTGACTCTTAATATATAGTATGATATTATTGTAATGATGTTTATGCGTTGGTAGCTCAGATGGATAGAGTAGCTGGCTACGAACCAGTTGGTCGCAGGTTCGACTCCTGTCCGACGCACCATAACAAATGCAAGTATCTCAAGGGTTTGAGGTACTTGTTATTTTTTTACTGTTTATTGTGAAATATCGAATTGGTGTTTATTTGGTGTTTATCAATATAGAAAAGTAATAAAGGTTACTATACATTACGAAAAGAAAGCAGAGATTTATATTATCTCTGCTCTTTGTTTTTGTTACTTTTATTAAATAGATTTTCAAGTTTATCCGCTGCTGCTGTATCAGACTTTTGTAAGCTGTGGCTATATATATCCATAGTTGTTGAAGTTCTGGCATGGCCTAGTCTTTTAGATACAGTACTTACATCTACATTCTGACTAATTAATAGGGTAGCTGAGGTATGCCTTAGGCCATGAAAATTAACCTCTCTAATCAAATATAATTCTTTATCTTCTTCTCTAATGGTATTGTCACCCATAATAGATTGATTATGCCTTCTTATAAACTTTAAGAACCACTTTGATATTGTGCTTGGGAATATATGTCCTCCGTTGACTCCTGTAAACAAGCAATCTGTTTTGTTCCATAGGTTACCTTGACTTAGTTTTTCGGCGTTTTGCCATTTCTTATATTCTTTCAATAGTTCTATGACTGATGGAGGAATAGAGATTACCCTAGTATTTTCAGTTTTCGTAGATTTTACAAACGTCTCTCTTCCAGGCAAATGTTGTAATGATTTATCTATCCTTATAAGGCATTTATCAAATTCAATATCACTCCATGTTAGAGCAGTTAATTCTCCTTCTCTCATACCACCATATATGGCCAGTATAACCATGGTTCTATATTTTATAGGTTCATGTTCAATTAAGTTAAGGATATATTCAACTTCCTCAATATTATAATGTCTAGCTTCTTTTTTAGCTATTTTAGGGGCTTTGACACGTAATGCAGGATTATTTAATATAAATCCCCATTGTAAAGCTGATGTTAAAATACTTGAGATTAATCTATGATGATGGAGGATTGTTTTTTCGCTTAATCCGCCCTGTTTACCATCTTGTCTAATACCATCTTCGCGTAAGTTATTATAGAAAGCTGTTAAGTGTGTTGGTTGAATATAAATAAGCCTTATATGACCAAGGGCAGGAGAGATCCTTTCTAATAGCCTTTTATATTCTAATAAAGTCTTTGGTTGTAAATTAACATTAGCGTAGTCTGTAAACCATTTTTGAATAAACTCTTCAAAGGTTATTTTTTCATTATCAACATATTGACCTTTTTTTATTTCTTCTTGAAACAGTATAAATTGTTTTTATGCTTCTGCATGTTGCTTTTTAGGTGATATATGTGATAAATCAATAGTTCTCGCTTTTCTTATCTGTTTACCTAATTTATCATATCCACATGATACGGTTAATCTGTAGGAGTTTTCTCCTCTTTTTTCTATAGCAGCCATTGTTTACACCTCCACATTTTCGTTTATCCATTTTTCAATTGTTTTCTTTCTTATTTTTTCTAATTTACCGATTTCTGATATAGATTTGCCTTGGCTTAATAAATTCATAACACTATTTTTTTTAAGACATTCAGCTTTATATATTTGAGTTTCTGTGTTAGCACTTCGTTTGCAAGCAGTACCACAATACAGTCCATGGGAACGTTCAGAATAAAACCAATTACCGCAATGAGAGCATTTAACATTGAATTTTGATTTTGTTCTGTCTAGCAGTAACATTAACCACATTGCATCAATTAGAGATTTACATCTCCAAACTATATTCCTTGGCAGTGTATTTTTTGCATCACCTATAGCAGGGGCAAGTGATACAGTTTCGCTTAATTGAGTACTAATATAAAAATTAATATACTTTAATGCTTCACTTAATATTTGTTCTTCCATAGTTTCTTCGGCTTCGGTAAGGTCATAGTCTAAAACAGCTAAGAAATAGACAAAAAATGTGTTTATATAGAGTTGTTTTTACAATTAATAAACATGTATTTAAGTAAGTCATTGACACTAGACAAACATTAATTGTATAATATGTATTATAAAGTTAATGGTGAGGGAGTGCAAATAATGAATATAGCTTATGTAAGAGTATCAACCATAGAACAGAACGAAAGCAGGCAAGTAGAGGGACTAAAGAAATATGGTATAGATGAATGGTTTACGGAGAAAGTTTCTGGCAAGGACACCAACAGACCGAAGCTTCAAGAGGTAATAAAGTTTGCTAGAAAAGGAGACACAATATTTATCCATAGCTTAGATAGGTTAGCACGAAGTACAAAAGACTTATTGGATATTGTGGAGCAGTTGCAAATGAAGGGGATACATCTAGTAAGCAGTAAGGAGAGCATAGACACTAATACAGCTACAGGCAAGCTGATGTTAACTATGATAGGAGCAATTAATACCTTTGAACGTGAGAATATGTTAGAAAGGCAAAGAGAAGGCATAGCAATAGCAAAGAAGAATGGAGTATACAAGGGAAGGAAAGAAATAGAGTACCCAAAGGACTGGATCGAAGTATATAGTAAGTATAAGACAAGAAATTTAACAGGAACCAAAGCCATGGAGCAGTTAGATCTTAAAAGAAATACATTCTATAAATTGGTTAAAAGATATGAAGAGGGAAAATAGGACCTTCTTCTTTTTTATGGAACATTTCTCAAAGATAATTGAAAATAGAAAAAAACCTACACAGAGAAGGGGTAAAGTGGCGTATATAGAAATTAATATAGAGAGGAAGGAATAATAAAAAACTGCTACAAAATTATGTAAATAAAAAAATCACAATAAAATTTTTGATATTTTAGAATATGGAAAATAATATCTAATTTTATATTACCAAATATTTAAAATTTTTATATGATTTCTGAATTTGGTAATTTGAAAAAATTCAATAGAACCTAAGCATAACAAAAGATTTTAAAGGACATGCACTTTAACTCCAATGAATAATTGGGAGGTTACCTTACAGTAATTACTCTCTTTGATTTTATAAATAACGATAAATCCTTCGATGATATAAAAGAAATATATCGTTTTTGTGATTAATATTATTCATTATAAAGTGAGTAAATTTTATAATTTCTAGGCCTTGATTTTTCTTAGCTAATAAATTAGAAAAGCCGTACAATAGAAGAATAAACCATACCTTAAAACAGCTTACATAAGCCTAATCATGAATACTAGTACTAATTAGGCGCTTCTTACTATGCTTAAATGGTTATTTTTAGAGAATGTTATATAAATATAGGGAAATTAGGATTATAATATAATTAAATTGAATTAATCTGATTATACAAATATATTTATTATGAACTTAATTTTTTTATATGATAATTTATAAATATATAACAGAATTTATGAGGAATGGAGATTGGGGATGGATAAGAAAAGCTTAAGTGAAAGAGATATATGTAGCAAGTATATAACACCAGCAGTGATAAATTCAGGGTGGGATTTAAAGAAGCAAATTAGAGAAGAAGTAACTTTTACAGCAGGTAGAGTTATTGTAAGAGGAAAATTTGTTACAAGAGGTAAGGCAAAAAGAGCAGACTATATCCTCTATTATAAATCAAATATTCCTATTGCTGTTATTGAGGCAAAAGATAATAAGCATTTTGTAGGCGCAGGTATGCAACAGGGACTTGGATATGCTGAAATATTAGATATACCTTTTGTATATAGTTCAAATGGTGATGGATTTATAGAACATGATAGAACACTTAAAGAAGGTACTATAGAAAAGGCATTAGGAATGGATGAGTTTCCTTCACCTGAAGTATTATGGAATAGATATAAGCTTTCAAAAGGTATTCAAGATATGGAAGAAAAGGTAGTTACACAAGATTATTTTTTTGATCAAGGTGGTAAAAGTCCTAGATATTATCAAAGAGTAGCTATAAATAGATCTGTAGAAGCTATAGCAAAAGGTCAAGATAGGATATTACTTGTTATGGCAACTGGTACGGGAAAAACGTATACAGCTTTTCAAATAATATACAGGCTGTGGAAGAGCAAAGCTAAGAAAAGAATATTATATTTAGCTGATAGAAATATATTGGTAGATCAAACTATGGTGAATGACTTTAAGCACTTTGGAGATAAGATGATTAAAGTGAAAAACAGGCAAGTAGATAAGGCTCATGAAATATATTTAGCCTTATATCAAGGGCTTACAGGAACAGAGGAATGGCAAAATGTATATAAAGAGTTCTCACCAGAATTTTTTGACCTTATTGTAATTGATGAATGTCATAGAGGAAGTGCAAAGGAAGATTCATCATGGAGAGAGATACTTGAATATTTTAAGACTGCAACTCAAATAGGTCTTACAGCTACACCAAAAGAGACAAATGAAGTTTCAAATATAAATTATTTTGGTGAACCAGTTTATACATACTCCTTGAAGCAAGGTATAGAAGATGGGTTTTTAGCACCTTACAAAGTGATAAGAGTTTCATTAGATAAAGATATTGAGGGCTATAGACCTATTAAAGGAAAACAAGATAAGAATGGGTTTGTTATTGAGGATAGAGAATACTATGCAAAAGATTTTGATAGGAACTTGATATTAGAAAAAAGAACTCCCTTAGTGGCGAAGACAATATCTAATTATCTAAAGAAAAATGATGGTAGATTTGATAAAACCATAGTTTTTTGCGTTGATATTGAACATGCTGAAGCTATGAGAGTTGCATTAATTAATGAAAATTCTGATTTGGTTTCAAAAAACCGAAAATATATTATGAGAATCACAGGAGATAATGAAGAAGGTAAAGCAGAACTAGATAATTTTATTGATCCTGAGAGCACTCATCCTGTAATTGTCACAACATCAAAGCTAATGACTACAGGAGTAGATGCACAAACATGTAAATTAATAGTGCTTGATAATACTATAAATTCAATGACAGAATTTAAACAGATTATAGGTCGTGGCACTAGAATTAGAGAGGACTATAAAAAGCTGTATTTCACTATTATTGATTTCAGAAATGCAACAAGACTATTTGCAGATAAAGAATTTGATGGTGAACCAGTACAAATATATGAGCCTGAAGATACAGAAGATATAACACCACCAGATAATCCAGAAGGAGAAACTCAACCTGAAGGTGGAGAAGGCACTACTAGTACAGGTTCAGGTGGGTCTAATATAGATATAGAAGATGAGGGTGTTAGTGGAAGACCACGAAAATACTATGTAAATGATGTAGAAGTAAAGGTTTTAAATGAAAGAATTATGTATTATGATAAGGATGGTAAACTTGTAACCGAAAGCTTAAAAGATTATACAAAGAAAAATATTAGTAAGGAATTTAAAACATTGGATGATTTCTTAAAAAGATGGAATGGTTCAGAAAAAAAAGAAGCTATTATTCAAGAATTAGAAGATCAAGGGATACTATTTGAAGCACTTGAAGAAGAGGTAGGGAAGGAATTAGATCCATTTGATTTAATATGCCATGTAGCTTATGATATGAAGGCACTTACAAGAAAAGAAAGAGCAAACAATGTTAAGAAACGTAACTATTTTGCTAAATACGGAGATAAAGCAAGAATGGTATTAGAAGTTCTTTTAGATAAGTATGCGGATGAGGGTATTAAAAATCTTGAAAGCATTGAAGTGTTGAAAGTTAAACCTTTTAATGAAATTGGTTCCTTTGTAGAAATTGTAAAAAGCTTTGGAAATAAGAGCAAATATTTAGAGGCAATCAAGGAATTAGAAAAAGAAATATACACAGCTTAGTTGTTTCAGACACAAATGAAGGGAGTCAATTTTAAAATGGCTATAGGGAACGTAATAAAATCAATACAAGATATAATGCGCCAAGATTCAGGAGTAGATGGTGATGCACAAAGAATATCACAGTTAGTTTGGATGATATTTTTAAAGGTATATGATGCAAAGGAAGAAGAATGGGAGATTAGAGATGATGATTACAAATCCGTAATTCCAGAAGAACTAAGATGGAGAAGCTGGGCTTCAAATGATGAAGGAATAACAGGTGATGATCTTTTAAATTTTATTAATGTTGATTTATTTAAAACTTTAAAAGAACTTTCTATAGATGAGAACGATGACCCAAAAGGATTAATCGTAAAATCAGTATTTGAGGATTCCTATAATTATATGAAATCAGGAACTTTAATGAGGCAAGTAATTAATAAACTAAATGAAATTGATTTTAATAGTAACGAAGATAGGCATCTTTTTAATGATATTTACGAAAATATATTAAAGGATTTACAGAATGCAGGTAATGCTGGAGAATATTATACTCCAAGAGCAGTAACTCAGTTTATGGTAGATATGATAAATCCTAAATTAGGTGAAGTTGTATTAGACCCTGCTTGTGGTACAGGAGGATTTCTAGTGTGTGCTTTAAAATACCTTAGAAATCAAGTGACAAATATAGATAATAAGAAAGTATTTGAAGATTCTATCCTTGGTATGGAGAAAAAGCCATTGCCACATTTATTGTGTACTACAAATTTAATATTGAATGATATTGATGTACCTCAGATTAAGCATGATAATTCACTTGCCAGAAATGTTAGAGAATATACTCAAAATGAAAAAGTCGATATTATAATAACAAATCCACCTTTTGGAGGCACAGAAGAAGATGGAATTGATGTAAATTTCCCTAAAGAGTTTCAAACAAAAGAAACAGCAGATTTATTTTTGGTATTAATTATGTACAGATTAAAAAGCCAAGGAAGAGCAGCTGTAGTTTTACCAGATGGATTCTTATTTGGTGAAGGTGTTAAAACAAAGGTAAAAGAGAAGCTTTTAAGTGAATTTAATCTTCATACCATAGTAAGAATGCCTAATGGAGTATTTGCACCATACACAGGTATAAATACAAATTTATTATTCTTTGAAAAAGGAAAACCAACAGAGGAAGTATGGTACTTTGAGCATCAACTACCACAAGGATACAAAAACTACACAAAAACTAAACCTATAAGAATAGAAGAATTTGAAATAGAAAAACAATGGTGGAATAATAGAGAAGTAAATGAATATGCATGGAAAGTTTCAATAGAAGAAATTAAAAATAGAAATTACAACCTAGACTTTAAAAATCCTAACAAACAAGAAGAAGATTTAGGGGACCCAAATGCACTACTAGAAAAATACCATAAAGCAACTGTAGCTGTAGAGACCTTGCAAAACTCTTTGATAGAAGAATTAAAGAAGATATTAGGTGATAAATAATATGGATATGTTATTGGAACAATTCAAAACCATATTTGATAGACCAGAAAAGGTAAAAAAATTAAGAGAATTAATATTACAGTTAGCAGTCCTAGGTAAGTTAGTTCCTCAAGACCCAAAGGATGAACCAGCATCAATTTTGCTAGAAAAAATAAAATTTGAAAATGTTAAGTTGATTGAACAAGGGTTATATAATAAACAGAGAAAAGTAGTAGATAAAGTTGATCCAATAAAAGAATATGGACCATTACCAAGTTCATGGCAATGGTGCGTATTAGATGATGTTGTACCATATATAACAGATTATCAAGCTAATGGAAGCTTTTCTTCATTAAAAGATAACGTAAAAACATATTACGAGGAAAGTTATGCAATACTCGTTAGATTAAAAGATTTACGAATTAACATTAAAAATAACGATTTGCTATACACTGATGAGGATGGATATAATTTTTTAAAAAAATCAGGTCTTCATGGAGGGGAGTTATTAGTAGCTAATGTAGGTGCAGGAGTAGGGACATGTTTAGAGATGCCATATATTAACAAGAAAACAACAATTGCACCTAACATGTTCATAGTAACTACATCAAAATATATAGACAAAAGTTATTTTAAATATTTCACGAGAACTTCTATGTATAAACAGGAAATATTTAATAAAGCTGTTTCAACTGGACAGCCTAAAATGAATAAAAATGAATTTAGAAGTTTAACATTTCCATTACCTCCACTAAGTGAGCAGAATCGTATAGTAGAAAAAATAGATTATTTAATGGATCTTTGTGATAATTTAGAAAAAGAACTAGAAAGAAAAGTTAGATATAGTACTTTAAGTTCAAAATCTATATTTAATAGTATCGGAAATTGTACTACTTTAGAAGAATTAGAAGAAACGCTAAGATTTATTATTGAAAATTTTAAGGAGTTTACTGCGGATAATGGAGTTAAAGAGTTTAGAAATGCTATACTAGGGCTTGCAGTACAAGGTAGATTAGTTCCTCAAGATCCAAATGATCAGCCAGCAAGTATGCTTTTGGAGAAAATAAAAGATGAAAAAGAAAAACTTATAAAAGAAGAAAATTTTAAAAGAGTAAAGCCCCTTCCATCCATTACAGAAGATGAAATTCCTTATGAATTGCCGAAAGGATGGGAGTGGGTGAGATTAGGTGAATATTGCATATTAAATCCTAGAAATACATTTAATGATAAAGAGGAAGCGTCATTTGTTCCTATGAGACTTATAGATGATAGTTTCAATAATAGTCATACACATGAAATTAAAATATGGGAAGACATTAAAAGTGGGTTCACTCATTTTGCTGAGAATGATGTAGTTATTGCTAAGATAACACCTTGTTTTCAAAATAGAAAATCTGCAATTATGAAGAATCTCAAAAATGGGATTGGAGCAGGAACTACTGAATTATATGTAGTAAGATCAATTGGTGGGTTAATCCTATCAGAGTTCATTTTAACCATCTGTAAGACAGAATCGTTTATAAGAGGTGGAGTAGGAACATACACTGGTACTGCTGGCCAACAGAGAGTAAATAAAGAGTATATATCTAATCTTGTTATTGGATTACCACCATTAAAAGAACAAAGACGCATAATAGAAAAAGTAGATTCTCTAATGATATTATGTGATGAACTAGAAAAAAGAATAGAAAAATCAAAGAAGTATAGTGAGCACCTAATGAAGTCAATTTTGCATAAATTATTTAAAGAAAATGATAAAGAAAATGATAAAGAAAATGATGAAATATCATTTGGAGAATTTATAAAACAAAGTAGAAGAGATAAGGGGATAACAGTAACAGAGATGTTGAAATCACTTAAAAGTGTAAAAGCATCTGAATATACAAAGATCGAGGAGGGGTTTGTGAAGCCAGAAAAATTAATTATCGAAAAAATAGCTAAGGCCTTAAAACTTTCAGAAATAGAAGTGAAATTATTTGAAAAATTAAAAATTAGGGCAAATATTGATGAGTATTCTGACCGAGATCATGATATTAAAATAGCGGCAAGAAGGGTAAATAAAAATTAAGTAGCTTATAGAGGTGTTAAAGATGATTTATGAAGAGAGTATTTTTCCATTTCGCAGCAAGGATAGGCTTGAAGAAATAGCAGAAAATCATCTAGAAGTATATAATTCAAGCTTGATTAAAGTGCCAAGCGAAATAACAATTACCGATTTTATAGAAAGACATCTTAGGCTTGAACTAAAGTTTTTACCGATTTCTGAAGATAGAGAAATATTGGGATATATGGTCTTTAAGCCATCAAAAATAATAACATACAACAGTAGTGACGGTAGAAAACAGTATTTAAATATTGCTGAGCCATCTGTAATAGTTGACAGTGAATTAAGTGATAATTCTAAAGCAATAGGGAGATTTAGGTTTACTTGTGCTCATGAAGCTGCACATTGGATTTTACATAGAGATTATTTTTTACAAGATGGAGAGCATTCATTAGTATCAGATTCAGAAGATATATTTAAAGATAATTCCAATGAAGATTATAGAGATAATATTGAAAATGATGAAAGAATGGAATGGCAGGCAAATTACTTAGGCGGTGCATTATTAATGCCTAAAAGAACTTTCACAAAAGAATTTTTAAAGACATTGCTTTTACTTGGAATTAATAATCAACCATATTTATATAGAGATTCTCAGTTATGTAATATTAACAACTATAGATATATGATTAGTAAAATTACAAGTGTATTTAATGTATCTAAAGAAGCTGCTCGAATAAGACTACTCCAATTGAATTTATTGAAGGAAGAGGAGTACAATCAAAATAATAGCAGGCATAGAATTATAAATTAAGGAACAACAAGATTTGTTTGGGAATCAACTAAGATAGTTTCTTTGTCTGTAAAGGAATTGAAGAAGCTTACAAATATACTTAATATGATGTATGTATAAAAGTTTTAATAAAAGTTAAATATGAAATGCTATGCATTTTACGACACAATGTTCTAATTACATCTATAATATAATATGATATACTATATTGTAGATGTAATTAACATACATAAAAAAGTTGAATTACGCGATTAAATCTGTATTATATTGGAGAATAATTATGAGTGATGTGAAAAGTATAAATTCCTTGATGTCATATTTAAGAGATACACATGGTATTAATATAAAAGGTAGTAGTCATAAGAAGAAGTTAAGAAATATTGGTTATTATCATGGATATAAAGGATATAGATATATAGCAAGTCCTGTCAACAAAATTCCTTATAGGGATTTTAATGAAATTCTAGCTATAAATAATTTTGATATGAAATTGAAATCAATAATATATCCACAGATTATGTTTATTGAGACAGCAATAAAAAATTATGTATTGGAAGTAGTTTTGGAAAAAAGTCAGAGTGATAACTTTAACGTTATCTATAATAAGCTATTAACTGAGTATAAAAATTATTCTGCTGGAACTAGAAGTTATAAAGATGCATTTAAAAAAAGACTGGACTTACGTAATACAATTCATCATGGTTTAACAAGGAACTATTCCAATAATAAAAAAGTGGTACAACATTTTTATGATTTGGATAAAAGTGTGCCTATATGGGCTATATTTGAAACAATAAGCCTCGGAGAGTTTGGATTTTTTATGTCATGCCTAGAAAAGAGTTCAAGAATACAAATATCAAAAAATCTGAAATTACACCAAGGTTGTGATGCTGAAGGAAAACTGACACAAACTATTATATATGCTTTGAAAGATCTAAGAAATTCAGTTGCTCATAATGATATAATATTTGATACAAGATTTAAAAGTGGTCAAATCAACAGTTCATTAATAACGTGTTTGAACCTTTCTACATCTATATCGGGAATAATGTTTTCTAGCATTGTTGATTATATTATTTTAATAGCTTATATGTTAAAAAATCTTGAAGTTTCCAAATCAGAAATTAATAGATTTATTAGTGATTTTGATAATACGTTAGAAGTGCTTAGGGCACAGATTCCAATAAATATATATAATAGTATAATTGATACACAAACAAAGAATAAATTAATATTATTAAAACAATTTGTTAAGATTTAAAAAAAAATTGCATATATATATAGTATATGATATATTATATATAGTGAATAGCGGTGAATGTCTTCGGACTACACCTAAGAGAGTTGGATGCGTCCGGCTCTCTTTTTTTAGGTTACTTATTTAATATATTTACATATAAGATTAATACTAATAATTATAACGAATTATTAGAAATGGATAGCAACAGCATTTTATTTGTTAAATTACTATTCAAAACCTGTTCTGATGTAATTCAAATGTAATAGAATAGAATGTATTATTGGTGTTTATTTGGTGTTTATTCTTATAAAAAAGCGGTTGATTTTACTATAGGATATTAAAAGGTAATAGTGTATAACCGTTTATATATAAGAGGTTAAGAGAAGTTAAGGCAAATTCAAGTAACCTATCTACCACACTACGAACCAGTTGGTCGCAGGTTCGACTCCTGTCCGACGCACCAAAAAAGAAACCCTAGAAGTAGTGATGCTTCTAGGGTTTCAATATTTTTTGAAGAAATCAAAAATAAAAAATCTAGATCCTCCCATTTAGGTACAGCATTAGTTTTTAGTTTTCTTTTCTTCTAAAGTTACATCAGCAATGTCGTCAGTCATATTGGACAGGTTATACATAATAGCCATCTCAGTATCTAAAACACCACTATTGCTTTTATTAGCGTCTAATCGATTAATTGAATTGTTTGCTTTTCCCAACTTATTCTTATTCATTAGTATTCTCCTTTCAAATGTAAGAATTACACTAAATATATTAAGTGTAATATATAGCTTACCCGCTTTGTTATAAAGTATAAAATAAAATAATCATTTAGTATAAGTTGTAACTTCAAGGCATACTTATTATTGATAAGTAATAATAAATGGAGGGTATAAATTGGATTACTCAAAACTTAGCTACTCAGTTAAAAAAAAGACCGACAAGGTATGTGAATTAAAAGTAAGAAAGGTTAAATGGAGTCGTCTTTGGAAGATAGCTGTTGGTGTGAGTGTACTAATGCTTACTTATATATTTCTTTATGCCAAAAGATACGCTTACTATGCAACTAGCGCTTTTGAAAATCAAAACTTAGGAAGTAGTGTAAGAATTTTAGATATAATTATACTTATAGCTTTTGCAGCTTTAGTTCTTATTGTTTATTGGGCAGTAGGTGAATATGTAGAAGTCAAAGGGGCTTATGAAAAAACAAGAATGGATTTAATAAAGACTATTAACAGTAAATTTTGTACTTGTAAGGGCGCCTGTGATTGTAAAGATGAATATGTTAAAGATATGGAAGTTAGAGGTATAGATTTAATATATTTATAAATATAATGTTTCATTTGAATATATATAGAAATGAGGCATACATATAATTTGAAACTCAATAGTATAAAATGAATTTACAATAAAACACCAAATGCATCAGTATTCGGTGTTTTATTTTGCTTTAAAATCCTTAGTGTCGCGAAATATATCTTATTATATAATTACAAAGTAATTAATATATGTTAATATATATATATGTTTTTAAAATATTCATAATATTATAAGATATTTTAAAATTGATAGTTAACACAAACAGGGGGGATCTTTATGCGTTTTAAATTTTGGGATTTTATAAAGAAAAGAAAAAGTAATGAAAAGAAAACAAAAGTGAAAACGGGTTCAAAACTGCTAAAAACAATTAAAAGTAAACTTATGAATGGCAAAGCCTCTAAGCAAACTAACAATTCTGAAAGTAAAAACAAAAAAATAAAACTACTAAAAGATGGTACAAGAAAAAGATCTATAAAAAACAATGATAAAAAAGGCATTTCAATTAGAATGAAGATACCAATGCTTATTGGAGCACTAATAATTTTATCAATGGTTACAACTTCTATTTTTACATACATAAAATCATCAGAAATTATATTTTCCCAAAGCAAAGCTGAAATGATGTCTGTTAATAAAAGAGCTATAGAAACTATTTCCGTTATGATAGAAAAGCAGCAAGCCGAGGCAAAGGCTATAGGTAACACAAAACAAGTTTTGGATGTTATGAAACTTAAGAATAACCCTGACCCAATTGCTATGGCACAATATAAAAGTGCATTAAGCGAAAGTAATGAAAAGTTTTCTAAATATGTTGCTGACAATAAGAACGTCGAAAGAATATCATTAGTGGATGTAAGTGGAAATATTATATCAGATAGTGATACACAGTCTATAGGAAAGAGTTTAGTAGAGCAAAGCTACAACGCCCTTAGCTCAAGTGGTGGATTTGCTATAAGTGAAACTATGAAATCCGAAATATCAGGACAAGCAGTAACGGTATTCACAAGCCCTATATTAGATGAGGACAAGTATGGCCAATCAGTAGGATATGTAGCAGTATCTGTGTATGCAGAGAGTTTTTCAAAGTATATGCAAGATGTTAATGTATCAAACAGTAAATCAAGCTATGCTTATTTAATTGATGAAAAGGGCAAAATGCTATACCACAAGAATAAAGAGAAAATAGGAAAAGATGTAGAGAATGAATCTATAAAGTCTATAGTTGGTATGGTTTCAAAGGGTCAAAAAGTTGAAGCTGGTACTACTAATTACGTTTTTGATGGAGTTAAAAAGTTTGCATCTTATGGAGTTATACCAAGTATAAACTGGACACTAGTAATTACAGGAGACATGAATGAAATAAGACAACCAGTAAATCAAATGACAAAGATAATCTTACTGATAGCAGTTCTTGTAAGTTTATTCTCTTTATTAATTGGTGCAATTGTATCAAGAGTAATAGTAAATCCATTAACAAAGGTTACATTATTAGTTGATAAAACTTCTAAACTAGATTTAAGTGATGACAAGGGTATAGAAAGTTTAATTAAAACCAATGATGAAATTGGAGCTATATCTAGAGCTATAGTTAATATGAGAAAAACATTAAAAGATGTTGTAGAGGATTTAATTGAAGCCTCAGATAATATTAGTAACAATGCACATACTGTAGAAGATCTTACGGATGTATTAAAAGCAAAAGCAGAAGAAAGTTCTGTTGAAACTGAAACTCTATCAGCTGGTATGGAAGAGACTGCAGCTACAGCGCAGGAGATTTCTGCATCCTCTGGTGAGATGAAGAATATGGTTAATACTATAGTAGTGAAAGCATCAGAAGGAGCAACTGCAGCTCAAAGCATTGTTGAAAAAGCAATGGGTATAACTGTTTCATCTACTGAGTCAAAAAAGGAAACTGATAGGATTTATAATGATGTAAAAAAACAATTAGAAGTTGCAATAGAAGGTTCAAGAGCAGTTGAAGAAATACATGGCCTGGCAGCGTCTATACTGCAGATAACTAGCCAAACTAATTTGCTTGCTCTAAATGCTGCTATTGAGGCAGCAAGAGCGGGAGAGGCAGGAAGAGGTTTTGCAGTGGTAGCAGATGAGGTTAGAAAGCTAGCAGAGCAGTCTGGAACTACAGCAGCTAACATTCAAAATGTAGTTAAAGTTGTAAATGCTTCTGTAAAAAATCTGGCTGATAGTTCTACTAAGATGCTAGGGTTCATGGATGAAGAGGTTTCTCTAAATTATGAGATTATCATGGGTACTGGAAAAGAATATATGGATGATGCAGAGATTTTCAATAATTTCATGAAGGAATTTGATGAAACAGCGCAGCATCTAAATACTTCAATTAATGGAATTGCAGTTGCAATAGATCAAGTAGCAGGCACTGTTAATGAAGGGGCAGAGGGCACCTTTAATATTTCAGATAAGAGTATTAGTATAGTAAATAAAATGGAAGAAATAAAAGAGACAACTGCTAGCAACAAAATTAGTGCAGAAAAGTTAAAAGATATAACTTCAAAATTTAAGATGTAAAAAAAGATAGGACTGAAATATTATTTCAGTCCTATTTTTTCTCCCATAAATACAGAGGTTTCAAAACCTAATTGGGTTTGATTTAGTAAATCCTCATGGATTTTGACAACATCTTTTTTGAAAAATAGTATTACAGTAGAACCACCAAATTTGAAATATCCTTTTTCATCGCCTTTTTTAACTTTTGCATTAGGAGTAAAGCTTTGAATAATTGATCCTACACAAGTAGCACCGACTTCTACATAAAGAACATCTGAAAAGTTATCTGAGTGAAATATACTCCATTCTCTTTTATTCTCGCAGAACAACCTTTTAACATTTTTTAGTGCTATTGGATTTACAGAATAATAGTGGCCTTTGATTTTAGTTATATCACTACATACCCCATCATCAATAAAATGAAATCTATGATAATCGGTTGGACATAATCTGAAAATTAAGCAGGTACCTCCATGGTATAAATCGCAAATTTCATTATCTTTAAGTAGTTCCTTTAGCGAATAAGTAAGACCTTTTACCTGAACTAAATCATTTAGATTAATATTCTCGTAAGCTGAGATTTTTCCATCACAAGGAGATATTAAAGTATCTTTACTTTCATCCATTTCCCTGGCACCTGGATTTAAAGTTCTTATAAAGAATTCATTAAATGATGAGTATTTACCATCTTGGCTCTCATATATAGACATATCAATGTTAAAGTCTTGAATAAAGTCACTAATTTTTCTAGAGCTTATTTTTGTATCACAGTAATAGCCATATAATTTTGAAAACAGCTTTTTCTTAAGCAATAATTCAACTAGTCCTACGCCAACAGGAGAAGAGTAAGACCAATTTAAATATTTTTCACCAGCTACCTTTTCAATTTCGTATTTATTTTCTTTTCTGTTATAATATTTAATCATAAAACACCTCGTTTTCACTAAATTATAAGCATATCTAAGGTTTGTAATAATTATATATGTATATATTATTGTATCTAAATTATACATATATAGATAAGCTAATGTCCAGCATAGAATAGCTTGTGTGCTAAATCAAAATAAATAAACACCCCCAAGATTATTGAGGATGTTTATTTTAGTTATATAGGTTCACTCTGGGTTTCAACCATTAATTGATCCACAGAAGGTTTTTTGTTTCTATTTTTAATAAATTCTTCTGCCAGGCCAGGGAAAGCTAAGTAGGACAAGATGTCCTCTTCGCGAGTTGTTAAATCTTTTAGAGCTTCCTTTGTTTTCTCAAAAGCAGGCTCTAATGTATCTGCAAAGCGGCCATGGATAGGCTGTTCATTACCTAAAGCTTTTGTTAAAAGCTCTGGGTTAATTGGTCCTGGTGATATACCATATTCACCCCTACAGTAAGCCTTAACTTCATTTAATATAGTTTTGTATCTTTCGCTTGTTAAAATATTAAATGTAGCTTGAGTACCAACCATTTGACTCATAGGAGTTACAAGAGGTGGGAAGCCCAAGTCTTCTCGTACTCTAGGTACTTCTGCGAGAACAGCGTCTAGTTTATCAATAGCGTTTTGTGCTTTAAGCTGTGAGATCATATTAGAAAGCATGCCTCCAGGAACTTGATTAATTAGACCTTCTGGTTGAGGAGTAAGAAGTAGTGGGTCAAGAAGTCCAGAAGCTATAACTTCCTTCTTTATAGGTTTAAAGAAATCATTTATATATATAAGTTTTTTAGCATCTAGGCCAGTATCGTATCCAGCAATTGAGAGAGCTTCATGCATAGTTTCTGTAGGTGGTTGTGAAGTTCCACTAGAGAAGGAAGAAATAGCACAATCAACTCCAGCAGCACCTGCTTCTATTGCCTTGTAGTAAGACATTTCAGCTAGCCCATTTGTACAATGTGAATGAAGATATATAGGAAGTTTAACTGTTTCCTTCATACCTTTAACTATATCATAAGCAATGCTTGGCATAATAAGTCCTGCCATATCTTTAATGCAAATAGAATCAGCACCCATATCTTCAAGTCTCTTTGCTAGTTTTGTATAGTTTGAAACGTCGTGAATTGGGCTTACTGTATAAACTATAGCACCTTGAGCATGTGCGCCTTGTTTTTTAGTTTCATCAATAGAAACTTCAATATTTGAAAAGTCATTTAAAGCATCAAATATTCTTATAATGTCTATTCCGTGATATACAGACATTTTAACAAATCTTCTCACTACATCATCAGGATAATGTTTGTAGCCTAATATATTCTGACCACGAAGTAGCATTTGTAATGGAGTCTTTTTAGCTATAGCCTTAATTTTTTGAAGTCTTTCCCATGGATCTTCATTTAAATATCTTAAGCAAGAGTCAAAAGTAGCTCCTCCCCAACATTCCAATGAATGATAACCTGCATTATCTAGTGCCGCAAGTACAGGGGCAAATTCTTCAAATTTTAATCTTGTAGCAATCAAGGATTGGTTGGCATCTCTAAGAACGGTCTCAGTTATATGTATTTTTTTCATCTAATCACCTCATAATATAATATCGTTTATAGATAGTTTAGCATACAAATCTATAAAAATCATGCAATAAATCATTTGTTTTTCAGAAATATTAGTTTCTTTGTAAATCATGGTTTAATTCAACTTGAGTTTTTTAATATATGTTTAGTTATTTAAAAAAATTTATGTATATAATGGCTATAGGTTGACATACTTATAAAAGTGTAATAATATATTTAAGTAGGAATAATATATGCACCCGTAGCTCAGTAGGATAGAGCGTCCCCCTCCTAAGGGGAAGGCCGGAGGTTCGACTCCTCTCGCGTGCACCAGAAAACTAGCAAGGTAATACTTTGCTAGTTTTTTATTATATAAATTATATTGAAAGTCTAATATTTAACAAGTATAATATAGATAATAAGAGTTATTAAACAATAATCATTTAAAGGATATGAGGGTTTACATGAAAAAAGATTTTATGTATGAAGCATTAAACGAAGCTAAAAGATCATTACTATTAAATGAAGTACCAGTAGGTGCAATTATAGTAAAAGACAATAAGATAATTGCAAGAGCACACAACCTAAGGGAAACACTACAAGATGCCACTGCTCATGCAGAAGTCTTGGCTATAAAGAGAGCCTGTGAGGTTTTAGGAAATTGGAGATTAACAGGGTGCGACATGTACGTAACTCTAGAACCTTGCCCTATGTGTGCAGGAACTATATTACAGTCTAGAATAAGTAAGTTATATATAGGCGCTTTTGATCCTAGCGTAGGTGCCTGTGGGTCAGTAATAAACATTCTTCAAAATGATGCATTAAACCACTGGATAGAAATAAACTGGTTATACAATGAAGAGTGTGGAAATTTATTAACTGACTTTTTCAAGGCTAAAAGATAACATAAAAGGAGAAGGATATTATGGAACAGAATATAAATAGCGAAATAATGGATAAACTTACAAAGGTATGTTTATGTAAAGCCATACCAAGATCTACAATAAAAAAGGCAATACGAGATGGTGCAAAAACTGTAGAAGAAATTCAAATGGCCACAGGGGCAGGAAGCGGTGGATGTAATGGTAATAGATGCACTCCAAAGATAGAGGAAATATTAAAACGGGAATTAGAAAAAGAATATTAGTTATATATTTTAAGTATGAGTAGATAAAATAAAAGCGAAGCCTATAATCTGGTACCCTTGTCAAGGACAATATAAAAAGGAGTATTAAGAAGCTAAAAGATGATTTCTGTATTGTACGGGAGTCATCTTTTTTAAGTTCCATTGGTATCTATAAT
>NZ_JAIZZN010000036.1 GCF_020443565.1 Clostridium sp. CS001 | reverse complement strand
TTATAGATACCAATGGAACTTAAAAAAGATGACTCCCGTACAATACAGAAATCATCTTTTAGCTTCTTAATACTCCTTTTTATATTGTCCTTGACAAGGGTACCAGATTATTTATCACACGCCCTTAAAATACTTACTTAATTTTTCTCTATTTACTATAAATTTTCTTTGCTTAATTTTAACCATGTCCATTTTTTCAAGCTCCTTTATTGACCTTGATATGGTTTCACGAGAGCTGCCCATCATATCCGCTAAATAGGTGATGTTTATTTTAATATCAATTAAAGTACCTTCCTGTGTTTCTACTCCATAGTCTTTAGAAAGTTTCCAAAGCTTTGCTGCTACCCTTTTTTCCATTTTAGTAGGGACTGTATTTTTAATCTGCCTGTATAGCCTTCTTATTTTCTTACTCATGGAGCATAATATAATTTCTGTGAGTTTAAAGTCCTGCTGCATAATATTTAGTAAATCTACTTTTGATATGCTCATAATTTCACTATCTTCAAAGCCTTCACAATTAATAGAAGCTGTGACGTTATCGAAAATTACTTCATTTATAATTTCGCCTTTGTTTAGGATATAAATAACTCTCTTTTGGCCTTTTTCAGATAACCTATACATAGTTACCTTTCCTTCTAGAACTATATATACACTGTCAACGTTTTGTCTTTCTGAAAACAGGAGTTCACCTTTTTTGAAACTTTTAATATAGATTTTTTCTCTTATTAAATTTATTGTTTTATCATCAATTTTCTTAAATAGAGGAAGATCTTTTAATTGATTTATAGTTATTTGTGGCATTGTACCATGCTCCTTATGCTTTAATAGTGAATCTTTTTACATTTATCTTTGAGTATGACTATTCTATCACCTATACTATATATTATAAGATGTTATAATCAAATGTATAGTGTATTCAAAAGCAAAATGTTAAGCTATAATTAGAGAAAGTAGTACACTCTGGAGTATACTTATTGTTAACTCATAAAAAGACTTTTTAAAATAAATAGATTGGAGTTGATACCAGTGGAGAATAATTTGATAAAAGAGGAATGGATTAACGGAAATATTATGATGTCACCAAGGCCACAATATAATCATATAGAAATTAACGGTGAACTATACTCTAATTTAAAAAATTATTTTAATGGTAAATGTAAAGTGGTTATGGAGGGCTCCTTATTTTTAACAAAAGATAATCCTAATGATGTGAAAAGAGACCTTAACAAACTAAAAGAGTTGATAAGTGGTAAAGGTGCAGAACTCGTTCCCGATATTGCAGTATATTGTGATAAGCAGCAGATATTTAAAAGGGGATTCTTAGGAGTGCCACAATTAGTAGTAGAGGTTTTAAGTCCCAGCAATTCAGAAGATGATACAATAAAAAAGAAAGATATTTATGAAAAATTTGGTGTTCCCGAATACTGGATTGCGTCTCCTATGTCCAAGATAGTATATGTATATAACTTAGAAGATGGTAGATATAATTTAGCTGGAGAATATAAATTTTTAGAACAAGATATAAAATCAAGTAGATTTGATGATTTGGTTGTAGATATAAAAAATATAGATTTGTTTGAGTGTAATGAAGATGATGATATAATATTTTAACGACATTTCAGAAGGAAAGTCTCATACTTCTATAAGTGGGAGTTACATGCTATAACAAATAGAAAACTTCAGTGGGGGTCTAAATCTCCTTCTGAAGTCGTTAATATTGCAGCACCGCAGGTGATGATTTAACTGTCAACCATCTTTCATTACCTATATCACAAATTATTTGAGCTGCTTTGAAAAAACAACCGTATCTTCAATAGCTATACCCTCATCATTTAGTTTAACTTCTATAAGTGCAATTTCACTTAACTTCCCATTTACTTTATTTAAGTTATTCTTACAATATTTAAATGCTTGTACCATATTTTCTTCACTTAACCTGCTTGCGATTGTGCAGTGTGGCGTCCACCTGCAAGGAAGATAAAATGAGTTTTCATTCTCATTGAACTCTTTAAGATAATCATGATGACTACTATGAAAATTAAGTAATTCCGTTGATAACGTTGGCGCTATAAATAGAGTTCCAGTGTTAATAAAAGTTCCTAATACATTTAGAGATATATTTATCTTGGTTTTGTTATTATAAAATTTATTGAGTGCTCCTATGAATTTTTCTTTATCTAACTCATCATAATCTGCAATGGTAATGTGTGGTCTTTTGCCTTTTGTCTCTACACCATATTGCGTAATATTATTATCACTTAAAGCTTTCCATAAGCTTTGGAGACATGTTTCTGTTTCAGAATCTAAATATCCTACAAGCGCATATGCGTACATAGTTAATCCTCCTAAAGATTATTTGGTGGACATAATTTTTTTATATAAGTTTTCAATTTCTTTTATCATGAAGTCACTCAGTTTTTAACAGAATATCTTTTATATTAAATATAATATATTTACTTAAACCAATTAAATATCTTCTCTGCTACTTCATTAGGTTTGTCCCAATGAAGCAAATGACCTGCTCCTCCAATCTTACTTATCTCGGACCCTGTGTTTTTTTTGAAATTCTCAACTAATTTATCTCTATATTCATTCATATAAGCTGGCAGTGTGCTTTGCAATAAATAAATTGAACTCGGCAGATTTCCATAAATAGAATTAGGAGGATACATATACATTGATTTTATAGCCCCTGTTGCAGTAAATCCATTTGCATGGTATTTATATATGCCATCTTCTACTCTTATTAAATCCTTTGAGGCTTCTTCTAATAAACAAGACCATCTTCCATAGTTACTTTTTTCTACATCAATATGTTC
This sequence comes from Clostridium sp. CS001, assembly GCF_020443565.1. Classification (GTDB taxonomy): domain Bacteria; phylum Bacillota; class Clostridia; order Clostridiales; family Clostridiaceae; genus Clostridium_AD. The sequence continues at coordinate 28,884 of NZ_JAIZZN010000036.1, read as the reverse complement.
TTGCAAAGTATCAAATCTGTATTCATCAAAATCCTTAAGATAATAATTAATTTCACTTTGTAATGAATCTATTTCTCCAGATATTGATGCTTGATATGCATACCACTCATCCTTCAAATAATATCCACCATCTAATAGCATTGTCTTAATCACTTTTGATGGGTAAGTAGATAGATAGTGAAGTGCAATATCTGCACCCCAAGAATGTGCTAACAAATAGAAGCTATTTTCTGTTAGCTCAGAAATAATTTTATTAACCCATCTAGTTATATTGGGCATTTCATAATCTTCTAATTTTAAAAATTGAGGTGTTCCCCCATGCCCCGGTAAGTCTATGGAAATAATATGATATTCGTTTTTTAATAGCTCCCCTAATTCAATAAAACTAAGGCTTGTACTTCCTAACCCATGTAAACATATAACTGTTGGACTTTCTGCATTTCCCCACTCATGGATTCTTGCTTTAACTCCTTGTTTATCTATATAAATCTCTTTCATATTTACCCCTTTAAAACATATTGAATTCTTATTGTTGCAGCTAATCTAGACCCGGCAGCATTAACTGTTCATGTTCTTCTGCCTGCTCAAATTTATTAAGATAACTAAAACATTCCTCAATACCAAACAATATACTATGGGATTTACAGGTTGTTTTAATCATATTCATCAGCTTGTCATTGCTAGGACTTGGTATCTCATACGCATAGTTATATTTTTCTATATATCTAGCCTTCATACCTGGAAAATGTTCATCTAGTTTTTTATAGAAATACTCTCTATTTCCTTCTCTTAAGGTTAATCCCATTCCAAAGCAAATAATTCCGTGTACTTTCGCCTCTACGCAATAATCTAAAATCCCCTGAATATTTTCTTCTGTATCATTTATAAATGGCAAGATAGGACTTAGCCAAACCACCGTGGGAATTCCATTATCACGCATTATCTTTAACACTTCAAACCGTTCTTTTGTAGTGCTAACATTTGGTTCTATGATTTTACATAACGCTTCATCATAAGTAGTAAGGGTCATCTGAACTACACACTTTGTCTTCTCATTAATTTTTTTAAGTAAATTTAAATCCCTTAAAATCCTTGAAGACTTTGTTTGTATGGCTAGTCCAAATCCATAAGAATGAATAAGCTCAATACACTTTCTAGTATTTCCAAGTCTTTCTTCTAAGTGAATGTATGGATCACTCATTGCACCAGTGCCTATCATACATTTCTTCCTTTTTCTTCGCAGGCTATCCTCTAAAACTTTTGGTGCATTAAGTTTTACCTCTATATCCTCAAAATCATGATGCATCTGATAGCATTTGCTTCTTGAATCGCAATAAATACAACCATGGGTACATCCCCTATATATATTCATTCCATTTCCAGCTGATAATATGCCTTTTACCTGTGTTTCATGCATAATTTTCCCCTCTTTGTTAAGATGCTTTTTATTGACTAATAATATTACTTAACCATTTGACTTAGCAACCAAAAAATATCTTCGCTATAATTTCTCTTTCAGGAATTTCTTTTTCATATAATCCCTTAAGAACTTTATCTTTATCATATTTCATCTTATATACCTTAACATCATAATTTCCCTCTTTAAATTCAACTATTGTACAATGGATTATATCATCTTTTGCGCATCCACTAGATCCAACATTTATATAATGTTTTTCACCTCTTACATCACTTGCATAATGTTCATGCCCATAAAATATTACTTCGGCATCTACTTCTTTAAATAAAATATTCATACTCTCTTGCGTTACGTCCTTTTCTATGTCTTTAAAGGTTTTCTTGTTTTCTTTATTATTTAAAGCATAATGCATAAATGCAACATTAACACCTTCAATACTTTCTTCTATCAAATATGGGAACTTACTCATTTTCTTCCTTATCTCATGGTTTAACGAGTTAGCAATCCATCTTTGATGCTGTTTTTCACCTTCACTCATAGATCCAGTTGTTACATTTAAAATTCCTTTTACAAAGTATTCCTCATGATTTCCCATGAGAAACTTTATATTAGGCAAAGTTAATAATAACTTTATGCATTCTTTTGAAAATGGACCAATTGCTATTGTATCTCCTAAGCAATAAATTCGATCACATTTTTCTATTTGGAACTTATCCAAAATGACTTTTAATGCTGGTAAGTTTCCATGAATATCAGATATTATTCCTATCCTCATTTTTTCACCTCTAAATTCCTATCATTTAGTTATCATCCCTATAGTACTTCTTTTGAAAGATATAAAATACTACTATAGGTATTATTATTGAATAAATAAAGATAAAAAAACCTCTTACTATTTCAGAACTAAGATGCAATATTATACTTTCTTTATTAGCGAAAACTTCTGATATGGAGCCTGTAATTCCTGGTATTATCCAAGCAATAAAAATACTAAAGGCTAGTTTGGTTCTCCGATTATGAAATTTCTCTTTAAGATGTTTCGGACCTTTGTATACATCATAATTATTTAAGATAGCTGCTAATGTTAATAAAGTTCCCATAATGGTAAAGTATCTTCCACTGTAAAAAATAAAATTTAATAATCTTTCTATTTCCATATCCTCAGCTCCATTCTTTTTTTATAGCTTACCATTTATCTTTATTCAACCTTAGGTATATGTTTCAACTAAACAAGTACTTCTTTAACCTTTAAATAATGTTCATATACCATTTCCCTAGCTTTTGGACAAAGTTTATTCATACTTCTCTCGATCTTTTTCATAACCCATTCTTTACCTTCATCAATTCCCATACCATGAGTAACATATGCTAAATGTAATAACGAAGGTGCTCTAAAAACATGAGTCATGGCATCAGCACTGGCTATGCATTCTGCTTCTTGTGTCAATCTGTTCATTGGGACACTACCTCTATGTGTTATGATGCAATCCATCACCTTTTGAATCCTATCTTTAGGATAGAAGAATTCACTAAGAATTTTTTCTGCTTCAACTGCTCCATAAATATGGTGTTCCTCTACCATGGTATGATCTTTAATTCCAGCATAATCATGTAGTAAAGCTGCAATCTCCACTATTTCCAAATCTGCACCTAGTTTCGCTGCTAGTTGCTTTGCATATTTAACAACATCGACTATATGATGAGACCAAATACCATACCCAAAGGCGTTAGAATCACTCTTACAGGCATCTTCAACTATTGTTTCTATTTTTTCAATCATCTGTTCATACAACATTTTATTCTCCTTTAAATTTATATTTGTACAATAAGAAATTCAACTTATATAACTTAAATAATCATATTGCCTTATTCTTTTGCTTTATTTGTATTCAAACATAGGTTTATGTTTCAACTAAACAAGCACTTCTTTAACCTTTGAATAATGTTTTTTATCAATAATAACTTTATAGCATCACTTAATACTTTCCATAAAGCTCTTAATCTCCTTGTCACTGATTAAAACTACCACTTTGCTACTATATTGATTAAGTCTAGCTTCTAAATCATCTTTTCCAGTCTCATAGTTATTTAAAGTCTTAAACATAAATTTGAGCATATGTATACTAGGTGTGTATAAACTATCTTCTAATCCTAGTTTTTGCTTAAGGAATCTAGTAATAACTCTTATCTTTCTAACAAAGATGCCAGGTTTAAGATGGATAATAATATCAGCCGCTTCCATACCTTCTGAAAACATCTTTCTACCGGCATCTTCAATTACCCATTGGGGTTTTATTATCATGCTTTTAAATAATAAATTGATTTCATCATCAGTTCTCCTAATATTTCCACATTCTTTATTAGTTTTATCTTTTATATGTACAATGCCGTCAAGATGTGTACATTTAATTCCTAATTTATTTGATAATTTTCTTGCTAAAGTTGTCTTACCACTGGCAACAGAACCAACAATATAAATTTTCATATTAATAATCCCCAGTCACTATTAAAGTTTTTATAGACATTAACTAAAGTACGCATTAATCAAATTTTGTTATATGAAGATTGATTACTAATTTGTTTGACCAAAGATTATGTCCATTTTCTTGAGTAATTTAAATACTACAGCATATGTCTACCTTGTTACAAAGGTTATATTCTTTAAATCTATCTATTCCAGCGATTATATTATTTCTATATTTTGAAATATCCATTTCGTCTTGAACCCAAAAGTTTTTAACTATCAATGTTTTGCTTTTCTTATCTGTTTCCATTTCAATTCTAGCGATTAATTTATTATCACAAAGTATTGGTAAAACATAATAACCATACTTTCGTTCTACGATAGGCGTGTACACTTCCCATTTGTATTGAAAGTCAAACAACTCAGCAATCAATTTCCTGTCCCAAAGCAAATTGTCCAGTGGTGCAAGTATTCTAGCATAACCACTTTTAATAGAACTCTCTTTTGAAGCCTTTAATAGCTCAAGATTTTCAGTTGCAATATACAGAGCATGTTTCATACCATCAACAATAATTTCAGTGATTTTGCCCTCATTGAATAAAGCATTAAATGCCTTGTTACGCTGTTCTCTCTTAAGTCCATTTATGCCAAGCCATGCATCGCTTGGTCTATTCCACAATGCGCCAATACTATTAATTCTACGCAGGACAACCCACTTAAAATATTCTTCTTCAGTATTATATGGTCTAGTCATTTTTAAATATTCTTCTGGTATATACTTGTTCGTTAGACAATAATATCTTCTTGTACCCTTCTTGTGGTGGACCACGGCTAGCCCTGCATAACACATGCCTTCTAAGGCTGCCTTTGCAAGTCTCTGTGGCCCATAATGCCACCCTACTTTTTCATTAAGATCAAAATCTGAGGAACAAGCAAAATCATTCACCTTTAAATACTCGCTTATTTTATCAATGGCATCTTTGTGCTCATTACACCACTCCAAATATCCTTCCCTATATCTTTCAAAACATGGCCAATCGCTTACAGTACTTATGGACATATTTTTGTCCCACACATCATACAAAGCCCTATCTGAATAAAGATATTTTTCAATATCGCCCTTACGATAACAACTACACCGAGATTGTAATACTAAATCAGGATTTCTGCCTACTACATTCAAAGGGTCATACTGAATACACCCAACCTTACGAATATACTCTACAATACTGTCTGTGCTTTCGAGCATTGCATCATCACACAAATGTTGATAAGTAATCAAATAATTGCATATCTGTTGTTTTTCATAAATATTAGATGAAATATTAATCACTACCTTCTTTTTATATAATAATCATTATAATTGATAATACTTATGATATTCTATTCAATAATTGTTATATTTCCATGCATTATAAGCAATGCTTGGCTATCTGTTAAAGGGACAATAGGATATTTAGTATTCTTTTTCGCTTCGTCGATTATCTCCTTTTGCCTGTCTGAGTAGTGAGGTACAACTACAATATCAGTAATATTTAATCCATTAAAATCACTGATGCAAATGTCATTTGAATCTGAATAGTCCGGTATGTTAATATTTGGGCCTACAACCAAACTCCCAGCACTTGCCCCTACATATATAACTCCACTCTGCATTAATTTATTTAATACACTATCAAATTTCACTTCTCTAATTTTATTAAGTAGGTAGAAAGTATTTCCTCCACATACATATACCACACTGATTTTATCTAATACATCATTTGAGATTGTGTAATCCAAATTATATATTATTATATTTTCTTCTTTTATTCCAACATCTAAAAGTTCTTTCCTTGACTCCTCTACATAGTACAACTCATCTTCTGTTCTGGATGCAGTTGGTATAAATAAAACTTTAACAATTGATGGATTGTTGTTGATTAACTTTAAGAACTCATTTCCTACTTTAGGATTTTCAAACCCTGCTGAAGTCAATAATAATTTATACACTAATACCATCTCCCTCTCAACTTTTAAAATATATAAAATTAACCTTATCTTTTATTTGCTTTCTTCAATTTTCAACAATATCCCCCCAATACACAAGGGTTTTGTATTTAAAACTTTGTAGCTAATTTGCAGCTATATCTTTTCAATAATATAATCAATAAACCCTAACGTAATCTTCACATCATTGCGTGCATAACCATCCCTAATTCTCTTTTCTTTATAAATCACCTTAAACCCGTCAAAGAATCTCTCTGCTTCGTTATCTTCAAAGTAGCTATGTAATATCTTTTCACCATGCTCTTCTTGAAGGTACTCGCCCTCTCCAACCTTTTCACCCAAAGTTGCTCTACAGTCGCTTGTTGATGTAAAGTTTATAAATGCTAATCCACCTTTAGGTAACACTCTATAAATTTCTTTAATTACTATAGCTATTTCATCTTTACTCATATGAAATATTGAGTTATATGAATACACAAAGCTTATAGATTCATTTTCAAAGTCTAATGATTTCATATCACCTTCTTTTATTCCTAGTTCTAAATTATGCTCTACCTCAAAGGCCTTTGCTAATTCAATTTGAGCTTGGCTTATATCAATGCCATGTGTTTTATATCCATGCTCTGAGAATATTGCTAGTGGTGGTAAATTCCCTCCTGCTCCACAATCTAATATTTTTTTATCTAGTTCAACGCCATTACAATATAGCAAAATGTGAATAACTGATTTTGTCTAAAAACTGGTATCATGATCATTCCCCTCTCAACTTTGAAAATATATAAAATTAACCCTATTCTTTATTTACTTTCTTCAATAACATCATTTATTGCTTTTATTACACTCCCTGGATTAGTACGATAAATTGAATGTTTAGACCCTTTAACTTCTATAAACTCTCCCTTTGTAGAAAGATTTGCTTCTTCTAGTACTAGACTATGCCATAAGTTTTCAAATTTAATAGCCTCACTTTCTGGAATTCTCATGTCAACATTCCACTTAACACCTAATGCTCCATCCCTCGCTAAAACTTTTAGAGGAACATTCAACGTATTAAAAGAATTCTTTATCTCTTGTCCACTGCGTGACATTAATTCTAGCTCTGATGCCATAGCTGAATACATATTAGGATTAATTTGAAACTCTAAAATACACTTTTGTATCTCCTTTGTAAATGTCATTTGTTCTGGTAGAAGTTTTGGAGACATTTGTGCCTCTAATTGCAATTTACTTTGTAATGAAAGCTTTCTCCAACTATCTGATATGCTGGTTTTAGGGAATTTGTCGCGAAAGCTTGGAAGTTCATATCGGAGCTCGTCCATTTTGTACTCATCTACAGAGCATGAATCAACTAAAACCACACCTAAAACTTTTTCTGGAAATAAACTTGCAAAGTGCTGAACACACAATCCTCCAAATGAGTGCCCAACTAATATCATCTTAGAATTAATACCTTTTCTTTCAAGTAATTTATTTAACTCTTCAGCAATTTTCTTAGTAGATCTTTCTTCTTTTCCAAGTGTACTTTCGCCATACCCTGATCTATGATATGTTAAAACCGTTGCTTTTTTACTGATTTCAGAAATAACGCTACACCAGTCATACCATGAACACCCCATACCAGTTTCAATAACAACTGTAGACACACCAGTACCATAAATGTTAACTTCTAATTTCTTTGTGCCTATATCTACAAGCTCTTCTATCATTGTCTGCACCCCTCAACTAAATAATTTATACTCCAATTGGCAATCGCACGGCTCTTTCACAACCAATCTATCACTATATTCCATAGCTTCCACACAGCCCAGTGTCTTATAAAAAGCCTGTGACTCTTGAGATGAATGTGCTGATATATAAAGCTTTTGAGCGCCCATCTCTTTTGCTTTTTTACACACAAGAGAAAATAAATTTTTACCTATTCCCATACCACGACTTTCATAAGATGTATGGATGCTTGAAAGCTGAAGATATTCCTTTTGCAAACCAAACAACTGACTTTCAACAGATACAAATCCAACTAGGATATTATTATTAAATGCACCCAATACTACCCCACCTGTATCTATAGTGTTTCGCAGACAGTTAACCAAGTATTCATATTCATCTGAACTCCATTGCTCTGTAAAAGCGATATCTTTTAAAACCCATTTCCCATTTTCCTTACGCCAACATTTTTTTACGTCTTGATACCGATTAAAGCTTGCGAATAATGGTACGTCAATTTCAGATTTTTTTAGTTCCTTATATCTAATTGATTCCAATATGATACCTGCTACCTAAAATCGTAACAAAACAATTTTAGCACTCTATTCGTTAAATAGAATGGTAGTATCACAGGATTTTACCACTAGGATATAGACTTTCGCCTATAAACCTCGCATGTCATTCAAGACAAGCCTTCATTACCATATGATAATAAAGTTCTACAAGATTGTGGCTGTTAGCCACTCCTTAAATATCATTATCCGCCAAAGCCTTTCACTGCGTGTACTTTGGCAGTTTGGTTAATACTTAAAGTTACAGGTTTACACTATTCCAAGTATTTTTTTCCTAATGATTAACCACAGAGCAGGTTTTTCACCTACCTTTCTCTTTATATTTTTATTAATTTCATTCCACTTTGACCACTCATTCTTCTTTTCAAATTTCTCCAAATCTGTTATTGTCTTTTGTTTTAAAAGCTTTGGTATTTTTTCTTTGAATTTATAACTTCTTCTACCTATAACCATACTAGCACCATTATGAACTACCATTCCATATTGATGACAATACTTATAAAGTCCTATTTTACTTGTAAACTGAGGCTTTACTTTTACTATTTCTATACCACTGCGTTTGCAGGTACACTCTAGCATGGTCAATAATTGCCTATATATAAATTGGTGCTTTATTCTTGCAAATTTTTTAGTTACATCTTTATCACTGTGAAACTTTAAATCTTCAACTGCAATGCCCACATCATGTGCTTTGGCTATTATTGCAACCTTTTTCACAAGTTCACCGCATAAATTCTTGCGCCTATGGCTACCTGTATAGGTTAATTCATTACTTTTCAAATATGTATGCCATTTATAATTACCCTTATTATCTATCATTGTAAGCGCAAACCCATTTGGATTTGTATCTATTCCTATGATTCCTTTATGACCTGTATAAAGATTTTCATATGGTGTTACTATAGATTCTTCAAAGGTTATATGACAGTAATATTTTCCGTTTTTCCGTATGAGCTCCACTTGATAAGCTTCTCCTGTTTGCATATAATCAAGAAACATTTGCTTATAGTTTCTCCCATTAACTTTCCCAGTTGTAGTAGATAGTTTTTGTGGTAAATAAACTTCAAAGTTTACTTTTACCGCTCTATTACTTTCAGTTTTATCTAAAGTGCTGACTTCAAGAAAATTCTTATTCTCGATAGTTACAATCCTTAAATTAGGATTGCCCTTTTTAGTTTTATCTCCTCTTGAATATACTCTATTACTTCTAAGTTCTTGCCATTCCTCTTTTTTAATAAGCCCTTTGCATCTTTTTAAAAACATTTCTTTTGTGCCGAAAATTACTGGTGGAATAGTATTCTTATCAATAAAATCTTTATAATACTGCAACTTTCTTTGTCTCTTGTCTAATTTTTTTATCAAGGCATTTCTCTTCTTATCTGATAATCTTTTATTAGTATCATTCAAAAACTTTAAAATAGCATTGACTTTTTTAAGATAATTTTCATAGTTTAGTTTAACAAGTTTCTTCTGGCTTACTATAGTTTGCCTTGCATTTTCTACCGCATCTTTACTTTGTCTAATGTTTAATCCATATCTAAAAGCAACATCTTTTTCAATATCGCTAATTTTTATGTTATTAAGTATCCGTTTAAATGAATATCTTACAGCACTACAAAATGCAGCCATCAAATTATTAATAATGTTTATCTTTTCTTCATCAACGTTAATAAGAATTGCCTTAATTGTTACCTTCACTACTGCAGCCCCTCTCTGTTTCAAGTTCAGCAATAACTCTTTTAAGTTTTTTGCCGCCTCTCGCACCATAAAGCCTTGCTGAAAAACAAGTAACAACACTTATTAAATCATTTACCATCTCTTCATTATTCTCTAATTTTTCATTCTGCTGCATTGCCTCTATTTCCACACCATTATGCTTAGCAAACTCCTTTAGATAATTGAAACCAAATCTAGCGAGCCTATCAACGTATTCCACTACTATGCATTGAACTTCTTCTATTCCTTTAAACATTTTTGCAAGTTCTCGTCTGTTATCATTTAGACCACTTGCTACTTCTTCATATATGTGAAGAATATTATATCCTTTTTCATTACAATACTCAGTAAGTCTTTCCTTTTGCCTTTGTAAGTTTCCACTATCTGCTTGTTTTTTAGTGGATACCCTACAATATATAAATACATCTTTATTGGTCTTATCATTTTGAATCCCGTCTCCAAGAAAGTTTTCTATATCTTCTATTCTAAAACGCCTATGCCCACCTGCTGTCCTATAAGATTTTATTTTCTGCTCATTGGTCCATATTTTTAAGGTCTTAGATGTAACTCCTAACATTTCACTTGCCTGTGCTATACTAATTAGTCTACTCATTTAAAGCTCAACTCCTTAAAAGTAGTATGGCATAAGCTAATGAAATTTATACGATGTTTGTTAATATATGTTACTAAGTGTTATAGTTCTAAGCAACTGTTGTTACCTCCAATTATCTAAATAATATTTATGTTACAATTTCTACCTTTTTTATTTAATTTCTTGATTTTTGATTCTCTTAATAAATTACTACTTACACTTATGCCAATCATAAAAATCTTTTAGTTCTGCCTTGCGCAACTGCTGTAAGTCGGTTTTTCTAACACCTTGAATTGCACCTTCCAGCGCCAATAATCTATGTATACATGCAGAAGTATCAATTTCTTGTATTCTAAGCCACGCCTGTTCTGTACCAATATCTTTTAATTCATCATAAGTAAATATGCCTATTGTATTTAACTGCATTTCAACTTCTTTTCCGATATTAGGTAAGCTTGATAATTCTCCCATAATAACATCCCTCCAAATTAAAATTTCTTTTTCTAACTTTCATTACTTTTTTCTTAAAATAACATGATGAAAGAACGCTATAGGTTTATACTCATCCAGTTCACTTACCTTTAATTCCATTTCCAGCATCTCTTCCTGCCATATCTTATTCTTTTGAATCTCTTGGTTTTGCTGTAAACCCCAAAAGGTTCTTACACCAAATATTCGCTCTAATTCAAGTTTATCTGACCATTCCATTATTTCTGCATCTTCATAATAATTAATAGTACCAAACTGCTCTGCATGTCCATCTTCTCCTGCTAATAATTCACTGGCATGTTTAAAGTTGTTGAGTAAAACTACCATCTGCATAACTCTTCCAGTCTTATTATGTTTTAAAACGGAAAGATAACCCTTTTTCTTTAATATCCTTGAGAATTCTTTTATAATTCTTTCTCTTTCACATACATATTCAAGGACATTGTGGCACAGTATCACATCAAATGATTTATCTTCAAATTTTTCAAGTTCACTTATGCCTCCCTTTATTTGAATATAATCATTTTCTATAAACCTGTTCTTAAGCATCTTTTCATCTGGCTCAATTGCTGTAACCTCATTATCTATAGCAAAGTGATTAGCTGTCATACAATTTCCACTTCCAAAGTCTAGAACTTTCTTATTCTGCATGTATTTTAACTGTTCCCATGTCATTTTCTTTTGTAATAACTCCCAAGGAGTAATATCTTTAATATCCATTATTAGCACCTTCTATTATTGTATTATATAGAAAATTCCTATTTTATAATTATAACAGCCCTTTTGCGCTTACCTGTTCATCAATCCACTTGTGTATAATCTCCATTTCTCCTATATAATTATCATCGATTTCAAAAAATATTGCATTATGCTTACAACATAATTCCTTTAGGTGTGCATGAAGACTAATAAAATTATCTGGATTAATATAATCATCACATTCCTTTAGCTCTATGTCACTTATGTGCTTAATAATGCCTGAAACAAAATACTTTTTAATATAGTTTATTGAAAATCCTATATGTAATGCAATAATATGTTCTAAATACCGAGGTTCAAAATCACTAATATATTCAGGTGGAATATAGCAGCCTTCGATTATTATGTTTTGTCCATTCTCAATATTCGTCTTTATAATGCCTTTCACAATTGGCCATAACTTTCCTGTAAGTTCATCGTCACTATCCGTTGCAGAAAAATCACAATATTTATTTCCACGAATTAACCCCATTTTTATGTGGTCTATGGATAAGTATGGCACCTTATACTTCTCAAGCAATCTCTGAGCCATCACTGTTTTTCCTGTACAACCTACTCCACCAATTAAAATAACCATAATTCTCTCCTTATCATTACAAAACACCCTTATTGAATTCACTAATTAAGTCCTCTACCTTATGCTTATTTCACATACTTTTTTAAAAGTTTTATGGTAATCTACCTTTAGTAATGATAACATTGCTAAATCTTTAAATTCTCCTTTATAAAACTCATATTCATATAAGGTACCTTCCTCATTAAACCCAATCTTTTGTAATAGATTAATTGATTTTATATTCTTAGGTTCAACTAATGCCTGTATTCTATTCAATGCCAAATTATTAATCCCAAAGTCAATTATTGACTGCAGCGCCTCTTGCATTAATCCTTGTCCCCAATATTCTTTTGAGAGTTCATAACCAATTTCTGCTCGGAAAGATTGCTTGTTATGACTGTGATATCCACATGAACCAATTAGTTTATAATTATCTTTTAGATGTATTCCCCATCTGATCCCCTTTTTATTTTTAAATCTTCTATTAAGTTGTTGTATTAACTGTTTTGCCTCTTCTAAATCTTTAAGTGGCTCAATATCATAGTATTTCATAGCTTCATCATCCGAAAATATTTCGAATATATCTTTGTCATCAGTTTCAATTATCTCTTTCAAAATAAGCCTTGAAGTCTCAATTTCAGGAAATTTCTTGACCGTAACTTCAATATTCACTCTATTCACATCCTTCTTATTCATGCATTTTAGCAGGTTAATATATTAACTCAGTATATAAGAGGATTTCCCCCTAGTAATGTCCTATAATCGGCTTATCCTTTGATCTATGCTTCCGTTTAGGTTCATATTGCTGACAATCTATAAATCATGATCATCTCAACCTTAAAAAAGTGCGCATTAATTCCAAATTCATATTATGGATGATTTATAAGTTAATCCAATATCGTTGAATAATTTCAGAAAAAGTCTCACTAAAAACCTCATTTTCTAATATCCCATTGTTGTTTTGAATAACCTTAGCTGATTCAACATTTAGCCCATCGCAGGTTATTAAAACTGTACTTAAATTCAATTCCCTGCACTTTTCTAAGGCTACCCTTAACATCAAAGTTCCATATCCCTTTTTTCTTTCAGTTGGTCTAATAGAGTAACCTATATGGCCTCGTCTTCTGGTATGTTTGGTATATCTAAGTCCTCTTGCTCCATTAATTTCTGAATTATACTTTAAAAATTCTTGTATATATTCAAATGCTTTCATTTCAAATACTTTGGAAGGAGCTATCAACCTATAATCTATCATTTAGCCATCTCTTAAAATTAATATTTTGTTACTATTCCATAGTCTACGATTGTTTATCATTCGTGGTTTTATAATTAATGTGCTATTTATAAATATTGTGTCTTACTTTAAGTGAATAAAGCCATAGTTGGTATAAACTTTATAAGTTAAGTAATCGCATTGAATTATCAAAATGAATACCAGACATATTGCTGACTCTTGCAATACATTTATTAACTTCGCCAATTTCATACCACTTAATATCATCAACTTCATTAGAATTATTAAAAGGTTTTGCCTTAACAAAAGCAATAAATCCAGCCATTATTAATTCATTTGGCTTAAAATAATAACTTTCGACATACTGTGTTTTTTCAACTTGTTGTCCTGTTTCTTCTAAAACCTCTCTTATTACTGTTTCCTCTAGTGTCTCCCCATTGTTAACATAGCCAGAAACTACTCCCCAATGAGTTTTAGAAATGTAATCTTGTTTCAATAACAAAATCTGATTATGTTCATTAATAACCAAAACTTCAACACAACTTGCAGGATTATCAAAATACGGTCTATCACAAGTAATACAATATTTTACTAACCCTTCATCACCAATATTTTTCTCGCTAAGTTTTTTACCACATATAGGACAATAAATAAATTTCATAGAATATTTTCTTCCCCCAATCTATAAACTTCTAAGCACAATAAATTACCGTTGTGACGGAATATTTTACGATGTTCTCTTAAATAATTATAATTGTATCATATTCCCATGTAATAAACATTATTTATGTAAAACAAAGGGAAATTTAAGTATTATATGTTTCAATACTTTTATATTTTATTTGTCCGGAAATCTTGTTACTTATATATTTATATATAAATTTATCGTTGTAAAAAACAATATCCCAACCTGCGTTCTAATTACACCTGAAAAATATCAGGAATTGATGGAAATGGTAGAGAATTATAATTTATTAACTGTAGCTGCAAACCGTATGGAAAATGTTAACGATAGTGATTTTATAGCTAGTCAAGAAATTATGAATGAATTTAAAATTAAGCAAAATGATCTTGATGATATTGAGGTTGAAATAGAATAGATGAGCTGGTATTTTTAAAAGTTACTGATTTCATATACTGTTTAATCTACCTACTAATTCCACTAGTTATCTCTTTGATTGCATCAATTACTACCCGCGGCTTGTCCTTGTGTATATAATGACCACAATCCTCAACAATAACGTATTTGCTATAATCTGATAATGTTACTAAGTCTCGTTGATAGTTTAACCAGGCCTCTTCTGTAATGGCAGCAGAGCCTTCACCTTAATGGTCAGCTATACGAACAATTATATGAAAATTCCTAAGTAACAACATTATCTTTTGCAACCTCTAATATCTTATCTAATAAAAGACTACCTATCCCTGTTCCTCTGCTATTTGATGATATGTAAATATCTTCTACCTCAATATAAAGTTGTCCATTATCAAGAATAGCCATATCTTTTGCTTCATGAATTGTCCCGAAGACAAATCCTATAATCTCAACATTCAATTCAGCAACAAAAAAATATTTACTGAGTTTTATTTCTAAATAATTCCTATCTACAGAAACAAGCCCATAAGTTATATCTTCTTCAACCCATTGGTGTTGTAAAGACTGAACATAATCCAAATCCTCTAATGTGCATTCTCTAATAATAAGTTTTTCCATTATACCCTCCATCACTTAATTCTCAAACTTATACAAAGTTGTAACAATCCCAAAATCATGATTATTGCAACCTACAAGAAAACTACAAACACAAAAAATGGTTTCCAATCCTGATTTACTTTAAGTTTTAAACTTACTTTATCTGTTATCCCATATTTTTTATCAATTTTCAGATATATAAATAAAATTAATGCAAATGATAATATCATTGGTACTATAGGTAACATTTATATAGCAATTTGCCCATGTTCTACCCCTACAAATATATTAATTACATTGTTGCAACAATCCCTAAAATCACCGTTAATGAACCCTTAAATAAATTGTGTCTTAACAATATCTTTATAATATCTCAACCTCTTTTGTATCCAAATTTATAATTCGTGTTCTAATATCGGACTTTGATATGTATAAGGCTTCTCCATCACTATTAATACAATACGATATTGGGATGGATATTCCACAGTTTCTATATGACCCATCTGCATGACTTGTACCTATTATAGTGGTCTTATATGTTTTAGCAATATTTTTGGCTTCATTTACCCATTGCTCAAACTGTTCATCACTAAACATTCCTACACCAATTGGATGTGCAATAAAATTAACGTCTGCTCCTACATTTCTTAAATCCCTCATGCCCTTTAGTATCTCCATACATAGCAAATATCCAATGTTTATACCATTGCATTTAACGTATAATGGTATATTTAACTCTTCTTTTTCGTCTGGTAGAGTTTTTGATCTTTCTAAAATCTTCTCTCCAGTGTTACTTATTATTACAGCTCTATTTTTATTATCTTTCATATAGGATGTAATTATCATGACATTATTTTCTTTTGCAATCTTACAAGCATCTTCTAACAATTCTTCACTTGAAATATATCCTTCAGGATAAAGTATAATATCTATTTCTTGATTAATCCTTATAGCATTCTTAAGCTGAGTTATTTCTTTTTCATGAACAGGTTGTCCTATTAAAATTCTCATCTTTTGCCTCCATATAATAATGCCTTTAAATGTTAATACTTTGTAATTGTTTGCGATTGTACATTAATTGTAGTTATGCCATAAAGGAATGATATTTTAAAGGTTTGATGTAGTTTAAGAATAAATGACTTAACTGAAACCTTATTTAAATCCATTTATCCATTTTCTACATTGTTCAATTCTCATACCATTATCGCCTTGTTCTTTATCATAAGAAAAACTATTTAGTAAATCACATGGAAAAGTTCCACATTCACCACAATGCAATAGTTCTTTACTTTCACAACAAGATTTTACAAGACACTCTGCTCCCCAAAATGGCTTGTCTATATTTACACATCCGGTACACCCAGTTTCTTCTCTATATTCGCATTTTGAACAATCAATTCCACATCTCGATTCAATCATTTTTTTCACCTCCACCAACTTACTGTTATATAAACAATCTTCATATGCTATAATTAATTCATTTTTCTAATTATTATTCAAAAATATCTTGCTCATCAATTACAATCCCCTGCTTAATTATTTTTATCAATTGATCTTTATCTTAAATCCCATAGTCTCGTATCATCTTACTTTCCCCTATGAAAATACTTTTTCTAATTTCTTATAATCATCAAAGTCTAACCCATGAAATTCTTCAATATAAGTAAATATAGCCTTCTTAGGCTTTAAACCATTAATAATTCTGAGATTATCTCTTTGATTGCATCAATTACTACCTTTGGCTTGTCCTTTTGTATGTAATGCCCACAATCTTCAACAATGATGTGTTTACTATAATCTGATAATGTTACTAAGTCTCGTTGATAGTTTAACCATGCTTCTTCGGTAATGGTAGCAGAGCCTTCCCCTTTATGATCAGCTGTAAGAACAATTATTGGAATGTTTCTTAATGCATCCCTTGTTCTTATTTCTTTTACTTGTTTAGCGCTGACTAATAACCCATCAAAAGTTTGCTCTTCATCAATCAATTCTCTTTTCACAATATCTATTTCTTTTGAAGAGGACCGTTTCACCCTATCATCAAATTGATTTTCATGTGAACAATCAACAAATATAATGCCATATACTTCTTTAGGGTATGTCCCAGCAAATAATCTGGCGTTATATCCTCCAATTGAATGTGCAACTATAATATAGGGCGCTTTAACCTTTGCTTCATTTAAAACAGCATATAGTTCGTGAACCTGGTCTAAGCTGGTTCTTTTCAAGTCAACTTTATCACTATTTCCAAGCCCTGCCCTATCATAAGAAAATGTTCTTGTATGTTTTGAAATTTCATCTTGCACTGCATTCCAATCATCATGAGTACAACCTAGTCCTGATTCAAATATAACTGTTGGTTCACCTTCCCCATAACAATTAGCGTATATCTTCAAGCATTTCATTTTTTCAATTTTTATAAACATAGAATTTCTCCTTATATCCTTTTATTAAAGTTTACATATCATTATAGTTAAATCTTGATAAGAGCCATCTTTTAATTTTTCTGCATTCTCTATTGTTCCACATAATTTAAATCCATTTCTTTTATAAATATTAATTGCACTTATATTATCTTGAGCAACAGTAAGTTCCATTTGCTCATATCCGATTTCCTTAGCATTTTCAAGGCAATACTGAGTTAACATTGTACCAATCTTCATATTCCAATATTCTTTCAGAATACTAATACCATAGCCACATCGATGCATTATTTTGATTTTATTACCTATCCCAAATACTGTTGCATTACCCACTAACCTTCCATGGATGAAAGCTGCTATATCAAAACTTCTTTCTGATTCTAATTGACCTGAAATATATTTCTTTTCATCATCCAAATTTGTGTTAATTTCTTCTGGGTATCTACTTAAATTATTTGTTTCTCCAGAAGTTTTACATAAATAATCTAGCATTTCTTTTGCATCACATATTTCAGGACTTCTGAGTATTACATCTTTATTATTTTTTAAAATAAACCTACGTTCTAATATCCTCATAATTACCCCTCACATTTTATATCCCTTAACTATACTTCTTTATAGACTGCTCCATATTCCATTTCATTGCCAACATGTCTGCTAAGAAAATATCCACCAAAAGTTTACCATCCATCTGATATTCTTGTTTAGAAACCTGTGCGCCAAATTTGTGATAAAACTGATTTGATGGTGCATAATGATGGTTATAGATAGCAATGGTTTCCATTCCCTTTTCAAGATAGAAATCCAATATATAAATCATCATCAACAGAGAAATTCCTCTATTTCGCTGGTCCGGATGTACCCAAAGACCGTTCAATTCTATCCCCTTTTGTGGTATGTCATAGGTTTCAGCAAAACTGCTAAATGCCACTCCTAACATCTTCTCGTCTTCAAATGCGCCAATCAATAACCGAATATCATTATTTTCTTTGGCTGTATTCATCCATTCTACCCAGGAATCTAATTCTTGAGAAATAGAAAGGCTATTTTCAGCTTTTCCAGCCAATTCTTCTGTCCAACACAGAATCTTTAATTTTATTGCTTGTTTCATATCTGCTTCCGTTAACCTTCTAACTTTAATCATCATTTCATCCCCTAATTATACATATAATTTTTATTTCATCTTAAAACACCTTTTTACTTTTAATTATTCCTATAACTATTAACTGTAGAATTATGATTACTATACTAACGAATATGAGAAGTCCGACAGCTGTAAAAGGTTTAAAATAATAACCCCATTTTTCGCCTGTTGAACTGATTACCAGTAAATAAGAGGCTATAAACGATATAATGTTGCCCAATGCACCTACAGGTAAATTATGTGTTTTCTTGCAAATAAAAATCATGGGAATTAAAGTTGCAATCATTAAGCCATGACCAATCATTGAGCTATTTATTAAATCCTGATACATTGAAAAGTATACATATGGAAAAGAAAATACTACCAACAGTAATAACCTAACAATCCATTTTTTCACACCCGCATTCCTCCATTTAAAAGATATAAATAATCTATGCTATTTTATTAAATCCCGACTATTATTTTCTAAATATTATTCCAAATATCATAAATACAATTATCACAATCCAAAAAATCATTAAACTAGATAAACCTCTTTTCATTCCATCATATTTAGTATATTTTTTAGATGTCTTATTTTCCTTGTAGCTTAAGATTAGATTGATTAATACAATAATAAAAATAAAGTATGGTAAACTTTTACTCTCCTTATTACCTATAAAAAAGAATATAGCTAATATAATATTTGTTATATTACATAAAAATCTAATTATTGAATATTTGTTTTTCAAAATTACATCCCCTTTACACGTTATACAAGATTAGCGAAAATTCCACGTTTTAAAATGTAGGTGTTTTAATAATCATAAGTTAAAATGTTCCTTTATCATTGTAGCAACAAGTTCTGCTGAAAGATTGGAGTTGTCAATTTTCATATAATTTTCAATCTGTACCTAACCATGGTTACTGACACAACGATACTTCTTATCAGTATTAATAAGTCTTTGGTTAGAACTTTCAATATCTTGGTTACATGCTCAACATAATTGCAAATCTGTAATTTTCATAAGTTCTTGTCCTACTGTCATTTGTTCTTCAAGCAATTACAACAATATGACTAATCAAATATAACATCCCATTTTTCATTCTTATGTGCATCAAAACACATTTTGATTTGATCATAAACATTTTTATTTTCATCTATGATAGGCAAATTATCAAGAGAAAAAAAATTACTTTCAGTTGTTTCATTATTTGATTGAAAACTACCACTTATTACATAGCAAAGAACAAACACTTTGCAAATTCCATAAGCGAATTTCGGAGAATTATGTTTATTTCTATCCTGTATTGCAATAATCCTTAGAGGAATAATGTCTAAACCGGCTTCCTCTTTTACTTCTTTAATTGTATTCGAAGAGATTGACTCATTGTAATCAACCCAACCACCTGGGAGTGACCATTTATCTTGCTCTTTTACAAGCAAGATTTTATTTTCGTTGAATATTGCCGCTCGTGTTTCTATTTTAGGTGTCTGATAGCCAGTTTCATTACAAAACAAATCTTTAACCTTTTTAATCGGAAATCCTGTTTTCATACTTACTATTTGTGCTGATATTTCCCTTACTCTCTCAAAACGCTCTTTATCAAACGGATCTTTTGTATATGTTAAGCCATTTTGAGCTATTGATTGTAATTCCATTGCAAGCTTTATTAATGCATCTAAATTATTCATAAATTAACAACTCCTAACTTTTTATAGTGTAATCTTCGTTATATACTAAAGTTCTTCATATATCTTAGATATACGATTGATGAACTCTTTTCTACATCTATACATTAATTAAAGTTTTGTAATAGATGAAAGGTAAAAATATACTTTGACCTACTAGACCTTTCCTGATAATCATCCCTTTATAATATTAATATATGATGACTCCCTCTAAAACGTATATTTAAAAAATCTTTAAAAGTCATAAAATCGTCAAATAAGTCATCTTTGTTTCTTTACGTCTTTCTACAATTCTCTCTTAAATAATTATAATTGTATCATATTCCCATGTAATAAACATTATTTATGTAAAACAAAGGGATAAAAGTTCTTAGAAAAATTAGAATCTGATAATCTTCCCCCAACGCTTCTAATGGCGATATATCTTATCCTATATTGTAACTACCATTCCTTCAGCGCTAAGGTAATCTGAACTCTTATATCCCAAACTACGTTCTAATTACACCTGGAAAATATCAGGAATTAATGGAAAAAGTAGAGGATTATAACTTATTAACTTTAGCTGTAAAATGTATGGAAAATGTTAAGGATAGCGATTTTATAGCTAGTCAAGAAATTATGAATGAATTTGAAATTGAGCAAGGTGTTCTTGATGATATCGAGGTTGAAATAGAATAGATGTGCTGGATAATAGAATATTTAGATAAAGCTAACATTGTAATTTCTATTAGAAATGATGGAGAAGTATATGAGATTGTGTCAGACAGAATATAATAGTTAACATTCATAGATTTTTGCAAATAAAATCTATGAATGTTTTTTTATAACTTTTCAAGTCAACTTTATTACTATTCCTAAGCCTTGCCTTATCATAAGTTAAACCCTTCCTTTATCATTGTGGCAACAAGTTCTGCTGAAAGATTGGAGTTATCAATTTTCATATAATTCTCAAACTGTACCTCACCCTGGTTACTAACACAACGATACTTCTTATCATCATTGATAAGTCTTTGGTTAGAGATTTCAATATCTTGCTTCGAATTCTTATGATTTAAACGATTTTCTGTAATGTTCCTTTGTAATCTAATTTCTTGAGGTGCAACAAGTTCTATGTAGTAAACATCGGCACCTGTTTTTTTAAAGATATTGGTTACATGCTCTACATAATCCCAATCAGATTTCTGGTCAAAAGCCCACATATATGTAAATATTAATCCATAATTCTCTGATGCAGCAAATTCTTCAAAGATAACCTCTCTCATTCTACTTATTGCCTTTCCGTGAAAATATCCTAGCACCTCTATAACTGGTTCAATTGTCATATGATTATGGAATAATCGCAAATCTGTAATTTTCATAAGTTCTTGTCCTACTGTCATTTTCCCTACAGCTGCATCTCCAATTAAAAATACTAACTTCAAAAAAATCCCCTCCTGTTTATATTTTTATATTATTGCTTAAAATCCTATGGTTGTGATACACCTTATGAAAAATCCATATTAGTTTACTCAACTAATTAATTTTTTTAATCCATGCTTTCCCTTGTTTTCCGATTGATTAGTTAATTGTTATTTTAAAGTACTTCTCATATAACTTTTTAAAGGTGTAAACCCTTGTTTCTTATATACTTCTACAGCTGAACAATTATCAACTAAAACAGTTAAGTCCATGTATTTCGCATTAGCTGATTTACCCCATTTTTTAAATTCTTCTATAAGTGCTGTTCCAATTCCAATCCCTCTATTTTTATCTTTTACATACATGGCATCAAGGGTTACAACTGTGTTATTCACAAATGAACCTGCTTCATCCTTTATAAATCCATGTATAAACCCCATTGTCTCCCCTTGTTCAATTGCTGCAAATGTTACCCGCTGTTTATTATCTAGTGTAGTTGAATACCAATCGCGTACTACTAAATTCTCGCAAATATTTGTATCGTATTTTCTTTCTTCTATAATTAAGCATGTTAACATTTCATCACATAAATCTGCTAATGATTTATCTTCTATTTTGACTATTTCCATACTTCCCTCCAATTACAAATTATCAACCTTAAGTACAATTGCGTATGATTGATCATACAAAATGTATGTCATGATACTATCTTTGCTTTCTTCTATATTCTTTGCAACAAGGCTTCCTGAACTTTCAGCAACCTTATGATCAGAAGCAAATTCATGGAAATCTAAATAGTCATCTTCTTTCCAACTTCTTAAAATAAGTCTATCAGTTTCTATTGTATTCAAGGCAATCTCCTCTAATATACTTTTATCACTAAGACATACTCATCAATTCATTGATATCCCTAAAACTAGAACTCTTAAGAATAGCTTCCTTATGTATTTTGGTTCCATCTTTATATACTTTGTATGCATTTGCACTATCATTAGTTGAAATTATACGATAACTATCATCAACAAACTCTATTGCACAGTCATTATCAAGTGCAATTCCTACAATATTATATGCATTTATCATAGTATCAAGACTTTCACTAGTTCCATCTAGATTATAATGAGGGCAGATAATTAACTCTAAAATTTTCAAACAATCAACTTGTATGTAATCATTAAATCCATCAATTTTAAAATCTTCTGTATTCTGACTTTCAAAATAACACTGTCCGAAGCAAAGAGCACCAGCACTTTTACCGGCCAATACTATTCCTTTTTCATTGGCCTCTTTTAGAATCTTTCCCATGTTAAATTTTCTTAAATACTCCATTAACCTAGATACAGATCCGCCTTCAATATAGATAATATCTGACGAGAAAACTTTTTCTTGAATTTCACTTTCTGTTGGAGTTTCTCTCACTAAAAAAAGCACATCTACCTTACAACCAAATTTACCTTCATATATTTTTTTGAAAAACTCACAGTAACGGATGTCATCACCACCTGCTGCTGGAATATAGAGGATTTTAGGATGCTTTTTTTTAGTTAATTTAATAATTTCTTCATCAATTAAATCTAATGTCAAAGGTGGAGTTACGCCACCTATGGAAACTATCTTTCCCATGAAAACACCCCCATATAAGTTTAGATAGTGTAATCCTCTATTTTAACTTTCCCAAACATTTCTGTCCCATATAACTCATCTTTTAACTGAGAAGTAAACATAGTTACAAACTTTTTTTTCTCATTAAGTATTAATTTTGCACCGTCAGTGGTTAGTAATTTAAATTCATTTTCAATGTAGCTTATTTCGAAGTCTTCAATTCTATCAAAAATCAGTTTGAAGAAATAGGGATTACTTCTATCTATCCAGCTTGAAGCCATAAACATTGACATAACTCCAATTTCATCCACAACATCAGCATCTCTCAATACTTTTAAACAATAATCTACTTCAAAGTCTTCCTTATTGGAGTGCTTTTCAATTAAATATAATAATCTATTGGAATCCTTTATACTGTTACATATTGTTTGATTTTCTTTTAGCCAATCATCAATAATGTCTCTTCCTATAAGTGCATGTCCTTCTCTTTTATGAATTCTTCCAACATCATGTAGTATTGCAGCCAATCGAGTAATTAAAACTTCATCATTAGATAATTCATGGTTTTCATATTCTAAAATCCTCTTAACATAACCTTCCACTCTAAGCGAGTGCAAAACAATAAATTCCCAACTATTTCGCCAAGGATGGGTTGTCTCATAATTAATGTTTTTATCTTTTAAATAAGAAATAAGAAATTTTTTACCTTCGTCTAAAATATTTTCGTTCATTGAAATCCTCCTCCAATTTATTAAAGATTATTTTTAGCCCTTGATTACTTCATTTAATGCAAGAGCAAACCATTCACCTTCAATTGGAATTAGATCATTTTCATTCTTTTCGCCTATGCCTTCAAATATATTAGTAACGTAAGTTTTATAGTTATCATCTATCTCATGTAACTTTCGAGTATATGATTCAGTAAATGAATCTGTTTTAAAATCATAACCCTGCTCAGCGAGTAATTTATTCAATTCTTCAATTTTAGGATTATTATCTTTGATAACCATATTTGAGTTAATTAAGCCTTTCTTACTCACAAACACACCTTCTTTAATACCTTCTAGTGCCAGATTAAACATGTTTTGTATGCCGAAAAAGGATACTGATAAATCAAAAGTATCTTTTAAGAAAGGTAATTTTGTAGCATCACAAGCAATATAGTTTATTTTAGCATTAGGATCTATATTCATAGCCTTAATTCGATCATATTTCAAAACTTCAAAGCTCAAATCAACACATACTAAATCAATAGTATTTCCAAAGCTTTTTACTAGGTTTGTTAAAAGCATACCTCGTCCAGTGGCAATATTAAGAATCTTTTTTGCTTCATATTTATTGATTAAACTGATAATTTCTTCTTTACCTTTTTTGTGAGCATCTAATTCTATTTGAGAAGTTTTTTTTATTGTTATATCTAATTCATCATAATTTAATTCTTTATAAGATTCACTCCAGCTATTTGCATTTTGTTGCTCTTCAGATCCAAAATTAATGACGCCTTCCTCTACTTTCCATTTATGATTATTGATACAAATTAAAGTTCCCTGAATAATTTCTCCATTAATTTGTTCTTTTGATTCGAGTTCAAACTTTTCCTGACATTTTGGACAAACTACCATATCTAAAATATTATTATACACAGAAATCTAGCCCCCTTATTTTTGGTTTTATTCTATTTAATAGTGCCTCTTTCCTCATTTTCAAGGAATATAATAATATCTCCTCTGCTAGGCTGAGCAAAGCTATAACTTAACTTATCTAATATTAATTTTTGATCATTATATAAAGTGTTTTCCATGGAACTTTGCTGTACCAAAACAGTTGCAAAAACCCTACTATTAATCAGTGACGCCATAAAAAATACTGCTATTAAAGAAAAACCCCAATTCTTTATTTCCATTATTATTGATTTCTTTTTAATCATGTTTATCCCTCCAATTTATATCTAGCTTTATTTCTATAATTAAACAAATTATAATATCTGTATTAGCCAGTAACACTTTTATCTACCCATACGTACTTAATATCATTCAAGTTTTCTTCATTCTCATTGCCGCTGCCAATTATCTTAAACCCATTTTTCTCATAAAAATGTTGCGCTTTATCATTAATCTCAAATGTAAATAAGGTCAGTTTCCCATTAGAGTTAGCTTTAGCAAGTTCTAAAAATCTTCTACCTAAGCCTTTTCCTTGATAGTCAATATGAATATATAATTGATTTAATTCATTTTCATTAAAGGCTATCATACCAACAACTATATTATTACCTATAGCAATGTATATTTTGTTGTCTTTATTTAATATATTATTCAAGAAAAATACATGGTTTTCAAAAGAATGCATTTCCTTTTGAGCAATAGCTCTTTCCTTACTTTGTCGCCACATTGTTACTGTTTCTTCAGCATATACTGGATCAAATTCTATTATTTTAATGTTGTTATCTTCCACTTTAATCCACTCCTATTTTCTATACGTATAGCTTTATGTAAAAGTACATTTTCCTTTAGCTATACTTTAATAGTAAATTACTCTATCATTTAATATTCGCTTCATAATGTTCTTCATTAAGGCTCACTACTTCCAGTTCTTTTATATTCTCATTCAATTTCAATGCTAAACTTTCAATTCCAAAGAATTCTGTGAAAGTATGACTGCCAATTATAAGATTTATCCCTTTAAACTTAGCATATTGAATGGTATACAAATTACATTCTCCTGTAATATATACATCACAATTATTTTCAACAGATTCCTTAAGGCACTCAGTGGGTCCTCCATTACCACAGACTAAGCCCACTCGCTTAATTTTTTTGTCATTAAACTTCCAGGATTTAACCGGTTCTTCAAGAAGATCTTCAATAGCTTTCACTAATTCATTAAACTCAATTGCTTCATCATATTCTGCTGTTCTACCAAAATATAACCCTTCCCATTCATGGGTTCTTTTAATATTATTTAAATTCAATTCTTTTAATAAACTATCATTTGTTCCAAAATTACAGTCATCAAGGGGCAAGTGATTATAGTAGTGACTGATACCATACTCGGATAGTTTCTCTATGCAAGCATCTTTCAAGCCATATATCTCATCCCATGCGTTGTGGTGGGTCACCATCATATCAACTCTATGAAGTCTTGCTTCCTCTATAGTATCAAGAGTTAGGTTAACACAGTATCCTAACTTTTTAACTTTTTTATCTGCATTGTATGTAAGTCCAGATTCACTAGAATAAACTTTCTTATTTGCCACATTAAAAAGGTCATTAATTTTTTCAACAATATGTAAGACATCCATATTCTTTACTCCTAACTTCATCATATTTTATCTCTAATTTTCATTATTACTTTTATCGTATTTAAAAGCTTCATCTACTAATACTGGTGCATAATTGAAATAATTTCTTAATATTTCTGCATATTTTATTCTGTCTTTAGGATTTGATAATTCCCTATCTGTTAGGTATAAACTATCATCTTTATATCTTGGAAACACATGAAGATGATAATGCCAAACGTCTTGATTTCCACAAGGCTCATTATGCTGCCTTGAAGATACCCCATGGCATTTATAAACAGTTTTAAGTGCAATAGCGATCTTCTTTTCCAATTCATGAATTTTTGTAGAAAATTCAATTGGTAACTCATAAATATTCTCAAAATGAACATTAGGGATAATAATGACATGGCCTTCATTGTTTTTCCACCAGCCAGCACCAATAAAAGCAGTAACATATTCATCTTTGTAGACAATATCCGCTTGCTTAGTATACAAGTGTTCATTTTCAATTCCATTGACTATTAAGCAAAAGGGGCAAATATAGTCTTTTGGTGCATGATTATACATGTTCATCACTCCTCGTAATATCTAGTGTACACGCTTGTACACTGATTGATTTTACTTGTTTTATACATAGACTACATATCTTTATAATTAAAAAGTATTTTCTATAACACATGGTAAAACACTATAAATTGATTTGCCCATTTTTTCTTCAAAATATCTTTTAGTTTCAAACGTTGCTTTCCATTTATCAATAATATGCTCATGAATTCCATGTCTTAATGCTACGTCAACCATTCTTTTTTCTATTAAACAAATTCCGCTAGGTAATGCTAATGAATCACATAATTGTATCAATTTATCGTAATCGTCGTATTCTATATTCGCAATATAGGTTTTAACAAAGTTATATTCTTCTTCATTGCAATAATCCCATTTTCCAAACGAAGTTCTTATATGATTGCAATCAAATGAATGAGTTAAACAAATTCTTGCTACCAACTCTGCTGCCTTGCCTGCGTTAACTGAATGGTCAATCCACGGCCCTGGATTTAACTTTTGTGCTTCTAGTAATAACAGTTTTGCCTCTTCTATACTCGGAACCCCTTGTTCTAAATAACTTTTCATACTTATAACATCTCCTTTAACGGCATGTATTACGATATTTTAAGTAACTAGATTAATACATTCATCTTTTAGGATGCTATACCTAATACGGTCAATATATTTACCACCACGTAATCTATCGTTTCTCATTAATCCTTCGCGAACAAATCCACATTTCTCGTAACTTTTGATTGCATTTACGTTATCATAATCTACTCTTAACCATATTTTTTCTAAAGTGAATTCTTTAAAGCCTATTATTAACATTTCTTCTATAGCAAGTCTTCCATACCCTTTGCCCCAGTAATTCCTGTTTCCGATGGCTATGTCTAATTCAGCATTTTTACTGACTTTATCAAAGTTTTTAAGATCAACCCAACCAATGTGAATTCCATCTTCTG
Organism: Clostridium sp. CS001; assembly: GCF_020443565.1. GTDB lineage: Bacteria > Bacillota > Clostridia > Clostridiales > Clostridiaceae > Clostridium_AD. Next base: position 666 of record NZ_JAIZZN010000036.1, on the reverse strand, counting down.
CAATTATTGATTTCTGATAATATCCATTATCATGACTCTTACAAATACTGATCCATTAATAAGTTTCATCTATTGTAAACGGTGGGTATTTTTCTGGGGTTACCAAAAACTTAGTGACCTCTCTATCTAATGACCAATCATATTTATCTTGTACATCTGCGTCCTCTAAATCTCTTAATATAACTCTACGTTCCATATGCATCGCTCCTTTTTACTAGTTTATATCTTCTATATTTAATAAACATACCTTAAATAAAACAACGTGGTTAAATCGTATTTTTACTATATTATCACTAATTTTTATTGGAACACTATAGACGTTAACCTAATTGTGAATTGCAACTAATGTTTTTGTTGCAGATATTTAGCAGTCCTAATGTGACTGATTTTAGGTAACCAAGTGTGAGTTGGAAGAGGACTTGTACTCAGCCTATATATAGATTATAAGCCATAGTTTTACATATGGCTATATAAAAATAGTCCACCAGCTAAGGTGGACTAAAAGATTTTGTTACTATAATGTAAAAGTTGGTTTAGATGTGCTGCATTACAACATGCCACTTGCCACGTGGGCAATGTCATCAAGTTAGTCTTCAAATAAATTACATTTGAAGTTTGTAACTTGAATTTATTTTAATATGATTTCACAAAGTCTTATCATTGCAA
>NZ_JAIZZN010000035.1 GCF_020443565.1 Clostridium sp. CS001 | reverse complement strand
ATTCCACGTCACCATGGACACCCTTGTCTTAAGCTATGCACTTGGCACTATTAACCCGTGCTAGGGACTTTCACCCTTTAGATTGCGCCCATGCTGGGCGCACAATAAAAATGCCACAAATCTTTATTGTTTGTGACGTCTAATAAGAAAAATATGATGCAAATACAATATAGATTAGCCATTAATCATTACAATCAATATTTTCGTTTAAAAAATCAATCCAAGCTTTTTTAGTAAAGTTAGAACACATACCCTTGGTTTGAAGTGAAGTGATATAATTATTAAATTTCAAATAATTTTTCGGCATGTTCTTCTGATTCATAGTTATCAGAATATTAATTGTTTTTTCAACATCATTAGATTTTGTATAAGCAAAAAGACAATCCTCCATCAAACATTCTTCAGTTTTAGATGCATTTTCTAAATATTCACCCCATTCATGCCATTCAGATTCAGATAAATCCTTTAAATTCTCAATTGGAGGATATGAAGTGAAAGAATAATAATGATTATTATATTTAAATCCTAAATTTTCCGCAATTGCTCTTGACCCTTTGTTAGAATCTACACAAAGCCAATCAATTTTTTCGTATCCCTTAGTAAAACACTCCCTAATAGTTGCAGCAGCAGCTATTTTTCCAAAACCATTTTTTCTATATCTTTCATCTGTGTGTATCCCAATTGCAATTGTCTTTTCAAAACTACAATCACTTAATGACCAACTCACAATTACCTTGTCATTACGTATTAAATACCCTGTGCCATATTTTTTGAAACTTTCATCATCACCCCAATTTTCAGCCCATTCTAGTACTCCTTCTGAGTTTTCAAAGGAGTTTTCTCTTAAGAAAGATGTATCAACTTTTTCTAGTATATACCCTTCTTTCAAAGTGGCATCACAATCCACAAATCTATCACTAGATAACACATAATGCCTTCTTTTGTATTTTCTAATGAAATGATTTTTATGAATAGTTGGTATTTTCTCCATCCATTCACAAAAATCAGGAACTAATTGATCCCAAAAATCCAATTCTGAAGACACCTCTGAATTAAAAACTTCATCATTTGGACTACCAGCAATTAAATTACACTCACTAGTCTGTATCAATGTAGCCGTTGGATTATCAATGTTGTTTACATATATCTCACCAGGATTTTCACCACTGATAACAGAAAATACCGACAATTCATCGTGAGATTTAACTAAATGGGCTATTTTCTTAAATTCTTTACTTTCTAATTTAATCATTTAATTTCCCCCTATATGTATGTTTTATTATGAATGATTTACTTTAAATTGCCTAATTCATCAAGGGAATAATAGTAAATCTTATTCTATTATTCCTTTATGTTTACAATACTTCAATGGAAAGTATTTTTATATTAAAACTTTCCCATTTTTACTAGGCATTATATAACTGTTCCGTCTTAATGGTACATTCTTGTTAGTTGGCATGATTAAATTAACAATCTCAAATACTTCATCATATATTTATACAAATTTCACCTTCCGATTCTCTTGCAAACCTATCAATAAATGAATGCACAAAAGAAACTTTGTCATCAAAAATTTTATGCGACACATCATAATTTAGTAATGCTCTACACTTTTGAACTTCAGAGTCAAACTCTTTGTTATAAAATTCTACAGAATTTTGCATTGGCTCGTCTTTATGAGCATAATACTGAAAGTTCATCCAAATTTCTACAGCACCAAAATGATCGAGTATATCTGCATCCTGCACTATTTTAATGTATTCTGAGTAATCATTGTTTTTCTTTCTTAGATTGTGGGAATATATTATTTCAATAATCTCATTAATTTCATACTGTGTACAATATTCTTTAAGGATATCTTTCATCAATACAGCTCCATATTTTCCATGAGTCTCTATTCCCTTTGCTATATCATGAAATAATGAAACAACAATAATGATATCATCATGAGAGCAATCTTCTGATAAAATTACCTTTCGCAATTTTAAAATTTCTTGGCGCCGTGAAAGCATTCCAACAACATATACTTTTAGTTAAAGCATCCTCTAAGAAAAAAGCTCTTAGTTCAAATTTTTACTCTTTAAATTCTTGTCCCTGATACAAATCTAATTCCTTTAATCTACTGCCTATACCATTTAATACTTCCCATTTTTTTAAGCTCCATATAGGACCTATTAGTAGTTCCCTTGGAGCATCCCCAGTTAATCTATGAACCACCATATTAGGTGGAAGCATAGTAATTGATTTGCAAATTATATCTATGTACTCCTCTTGCTGCAAAAATTTTAGCTTTCCCTCGTCATAAAGATGTGTCATAGCTGTGTTTTCCATAAGATGCAGCAGATGCATCTTTATACCCTTTATATCTTTATGTGCCACATAGTCTATTGTTTTTAACATATCTTCTTTGCTTTCCCCTGGAAGTCCAAAGATAGTATGTACCACAACATCAATATTCCTTTTATTAAGCTCTTTCAGAGCCTCTTCGAATGTGGATAATTTGTATCCTCTGTTAATTATCTTTGCACTTTCATCGCTACAGGTTTGAAGTCCAAGTTCTACCCAAGTATATACCTTGTGGGAATATTCCTCTATAAGGTCTAGTACATCTTCACCTAGACAATCAGGTCTAGTTGCTATTGCCATACCCACAATGCCTTCTTGAGATAATGCTTCTTCATATTTTTCCCTTAGCACCTCTATGGGCGCATAGGTATTTGTATAAGCTTGAAAATACGCAATATACTTTCCACTTTTCCACTTCTTGCTCATCATATCCTTTATATCTTCAAACTGCTTTGTGATAGAAAACTCTCTATTTCCAGCAAAATCGCCTGAGCCTCTCTCGCTACAAAACAAACATCCTCCACTGCTAATGGTTCCATCTCTATTAGGACATGAAAATCCACCATCTAATGCAATTTTAAAAACCTTATCACCGAACTTGTCCCTTAAAAAATAGTTTAAACTGTTATATCTTTTGTCACCCCATGTTTTCTGCACTAACCTCTTCCTCTCTATACATAAGTCCATGAAATAAATAGTTACCCCTAGGCTAGTTATTTATTTCATGGCAACCCTATGTTTATTATACATTATAGTCACTGAAGAATGTATAAATTATAATTTCTGTATAGTAAAGGTTTTTAAATTCAATTTCCATTTACCAATTATATCTGCTTCAGAATTATTAAGACTTGATTTAGGTATTACTTCATATGACATGGCATCCTCCCCAAAAGATGAAAATACTATTTGTACTTTTTCTATTGGATAGTCTTTTTCAAAGTTAATAGGAATTGATTCCCCACTTTCTGCCTTATAAACCATAATACATTTACCTGAATCCTCCTTAATATATTGCACAAGCAGAAATTTTCCATCTAATGAAAAACTCATAAAGTCCACTTTGCAATTCATCAGTAGATCTACTGAAATTAATTCCTTTCCAATTGGCTTCTCCTTAGCCATTACTTCAGATCCGCCACCTTGCGACTGCTGCCCTTGAGAATTTTGAGCATCTCCTTGAACTGCTAGGGACTCATCAATATTTACAATACCAATAAAAGAATCCTTGTTATAGGTACTAATTGCAAGTCTACCGCCCTCGTAATCAAAGTTTATAGAGCTAAATTCTTTTGTAGGTACTAATATCTTATAAAGCTGAGCCCCATCCTCTCTTGAATATGCATATTTAGGTAAACCTGCTTTATCAATAATTAAATTAGTTTTTATATTCTTTTTATCTCTAAATCTAAGGCTCATGCCTTCTGAGAAAGCTTCCTTTTGTAGCATACTACTAACTTCACTTACTTTATACTCAGCACCATCTTTAACAACCTTAATAGTGTACTCATCTAAAGAGGATAATGAATGAGTCATAGACGTCCTAGTTGTTCTAACCTTAATAACTCCACTTCTACCAATCTCATTACTTTCTATAATATTATAACCCTTTACTTTTATTTCACTAATTGGCATATTGGAAGCTTTTCTAAATAGTTCTTTAGTAAATAGCTTCTTAGCACTTTCATAATCTTCCTTCATTATAAAATTCATATAGCTTTCAACCACATTAACTGCTGTTTTAATTTCAAATGCATTAACCTTTGGCTGCTCCTCTTTATTTTCTTTTTTACATGCTGTAAAGGAGAAAATAAAAACTAGTATTAATAAGAAACTTAAGTTCTTTTTCAATATTTCCACTCCCTCTTAATTCAAATTTAATTCAATGATAGAATTTATAATTGCTTTCGCATTAAATCATCACCTGCGGTGCTGCAATATTAAACTTCCTCTTGTAATTATAGTTTCCCTATAAATAAACTTTTAATTTATAAAATTATTATTTATTATCAATGAATGCACATATATTTATAAAGACAAGCATTTTATTAAAGTATAACTCTTAATTTAATAATTTTATGGAGGAGATATTTTGAAAAAAACAATTGGTCCAATATTTCAAACTGCAGCTGTATTCATCGGTACCATAGTAGGTGCTGGTCTTGCTTCTGGGCAAGAGATAACCCAATTTTTTAGCACTTATGGATATAGGAGCTTTTTAGGAATCCTTATGTGCGGCCTAATTTACATTGTAATAAGCTCTATTATTGTTTCTATCAGTGTAAAGTATAATTTAAGTTCCTATACTGAGCTTATAACTCTTGTAAGCCCAGGCTTTTTTGGCAGCATTACAGATATCTTTACAAGCTTTTTCTTAATAAGCGGTGCTGGCGTAATCTTAGCTGGAAGCGGTGCGCTTCTTCATCAATATTTTGGTATCTCAAAATGGGTAGGAATTTCACTTATGTCTATAATTGCCTTATACACGCTACTTAAGGATACCAAAGGCTTAATAGCCATAAATTCCTTTATAGTTCCTGCCCTTACTACAATTATTATAACTATATTCATTTTATATTTAGTATTTTACAAGGATATGGTAGGTGCTTCCTATCTAAAACAAATTCCTTCTTATAAAAATAATATTATTCCTGCTCAATGGTTCTTTTCAGCCTTACTCTATGCCGGTTTTAACATGCTATGCTGTAGTGGTGTTCTAGTTCCAATAAGTAAGGAGATAAAGCATAGACGAATTCTTATTCCTGGGGTTATAATTGGAGCTTTGGTACTAACAGTATTATGCTATTTCATAAATATAATGCTTTTACTCAACATACCACAAATCTTCAAGTACGAGATTCCCCTTTTATACATAACCCATCGGTTTGGCATGTTAATGCAAATCCTTCTGCTATGTATAATTTGGTGCGAAATGTTCTCAACTGAAGTTTCCGACATTTACAGTGTAGGCAAGACCTTTGAGAAAAAATTCAATATTTCTTATAAGAAATCTGTTTTACTCATACTTCTTCTAGCCATACCTATTTCTCAAATTGGCTTTAGGAATTTAATTAAAGTTCTTTATCCTGGATTTGGTGCAATAAGTCTCATTTTTCTGGTTCAATGCATTATATTTTATAGGAAAACTACTAAAAAGCATAATTGACGTTATATGTGCTTAGTTGTACAATTCTTATATATAAGCTTTATATAAAAAATGTACTCATTTAGCTTATGCTATGTGGATGTAACAAGGAGATTAAAATGATTAATAGCAAAGTCAATGAATTAAATGATTCATATCCTTTACAAATGCTAAAAAAGTGTAACTTATGTCCTAGGAAATGTTATGTTAATAGATTAGATGGAGAATTAGGATTTTGTAACGCCTCTAAGGATGTAAAAATAGCTAAAGTCTCCTTGCATATGTGGGAGGAACCTTGTATTTCAGGCATAGCAGGTTCTGGAACTGTGTTTTTTTCTAATTGCAACCTCCGATGTGTATTTTGTCAAAATCATAGAATAAGTCATGAGGACACTGGCAAAACAGTGTCAATAAATCGCCTTAGCGAAATCTTTTTAGAGCAGCAGCAAAGGGGCGCACTTAATATAAATTTAGTTACACCTACTCATTATGTACCGCAGATAATAGAGGCCTTAAAGCTCGCAAAGAGCAATGGACTTAACATTCCTATTCTTTATAATTCAAATGGATATGAAAATATAGATACCATCAAATCTTTAAAAGGATTTATTGATGTTTATTTGCCAGATCTAAAGTATTACAAAGATAAGTATGCACTTAAATATTCGAAATCTCCTAATTACTTTAGTACAGCTAGCCAAGTTATTTCTGAAATGGTTTCTCAAGTAGGGGAGGCTAAGTTTGATGATAATGGTATCATTCAAAAGGGGGTAATAATTAGACACCTAATGCTCCCCGGCTTATTATTTGATTCTAAGAAAATACTAGATTTTATATATAACACATTTGGTGATTGCGTGTATATTAGTTTAATGAATCAATATACACCTATGCATAAGGCTTCTAAATATCCTGAAATAAATAAACCTTTAAACCCAAATCATTATGATGCCTTAATTGACTACTGTTTAAGCATAGGAATTACCAATTGCTTTATTCAAGAAGGTGAGACCTCCTCAACAGCTTTTGTACCTGACTTTGATTTAAGTGGCGTATAATTATTCTTTAGAAAGTTACTATCTTCTAATACTAAAAGGCCCTCTAATTTTATTAATCAGAGGGCCTTTTAGTATTTATTTATTTCATAATTATGTTTTCCTTTTACTATAGTGTGTTACTCCAATTTACAGTAGTACTTATCCTTCCTTCTGAAACGTCGGTAAGCTTTAGTTTCTTAAAAGAAAAATACAACACAAAAGCAAATATTATGCCTGCAACCACATCTGCAAAATAGTGTTGCTTTACAAACATAGTAGATAAGATTATTGAAAAAGCTATAACACCACAAATGGTTTTAGTTAACTTATGAATCTTTTCTGATTCATAAGTATACAAAGCTATTAAAACAGAGTTTAAAACATGGATACTTGGAAAGCAGTTATATGGATTGTCCACCTCATACAAATTTAAAACCAAGTTACTAAAGAAGTCATTTCCTGTTACCATAGGCCTTGGAACATAGGTTGGGTAAATATAATAGATTACATAGCATGTAATCATGCCTATATTTAATGTTATAAGCAACTTCAAATACCTTTCTCTATCCACTATACATAAAATAGCACAAAATACTGCTATGAATACATACCAAGATGAATAAGGTAATATAAAGTACTTATTAAAAGGGATTAGTTTGTCCACGGCAGTAAATACAGAGTTAGTCTCTCCCCTTTGTTGGTTTAATATTGGATAGGTCAAACTTATTAAGGGTATGCTTAGCGCCCATAATCCACGCTTCATAATATCCTTCCACTCATAAGTACCTACCTTCTTTTGCAATCGTTCCATTTGGCTCCCTCCTAACTGCCTAATCCAAGTTATATGTTATATTTTTTGAGTTCATCTTTAAATGAACTTGTTATCTTTTTAAATTCAAATATACTGTCAATAAGCTTCTTTATTTCACTAGTATAATTCCCAACATTTGCACTTACTTCTTCAGATGCTGCAGAGTTTTCTTCTGCAATTGCAGCTAGCGACTCTATGGTTTCATATATATTTGAAATAGAACTTGCTTCCCTGTCTAAATCATTTATAGTATTTATCATTGCTTTCGAAACCGTTCTAACAGACATTGTAGCCTCATAACTTATATCTCTTACTTCTTCTAGTCCTTTTGTTTCATTTTGTAAGATATCATACTGATCACCGATTTTATCAACAAGTGTGTTTATATCCTTAACAAATTCAATTAAATTACTATTAATTTCTTCCACAGCACCTTTAGACTGTTCCGCAAGTTTTCTAACCTCATCTGCAACAACAGCAAATCCTCTTCCCTGTTCACCTGCACGAGCTGCTTCTATAGATGCATTTAGGGCAAGTAAATTTGTTTGCTCGGAAATTTGAGAAACAATTGAAACTATATTGGTTATGTCATGAGCCTTCGCTTCTAGTCTTATACCATTGTCTTTAACTTCTTGGAACTTTTCTAAAGTCCCAAGTATGTTTTTGCTTGTACTGTCAACGCTTTCATAACTTCTATTTATCTTTTCAATAGCTTTTTCTAATTCATCCTTATTATCATTTTCATTTTTAACAATATCCTTAAGTGATCTAATATTATCATTTAAGATAGAAACCGCACTTTCAGTGCTCTCTGCTTGGCTTACAGAGGAACCAGCCATTTGCTCAACCACTCCAGATATGTCCTCAGAAGTATTTTTCATAGTATGAGAAATACCATTAATATTATCTGCAAAAGTATCCATTTCATCAGTAACACCCTTAAATCCAACGAAATCAGCTCTAAAAGCTTTTTTGTATTGCTTTATTTTTTTATATATCTCTTCATATTCATCACCTGTAACTATGTCTCCATCTTCAACATAATCATTGCTATTTATTTGATCTATAGCTTGTTCTATCATTTTTGTAGGTCTTATCATTATAAAGGACACAAGGCTTGAAGCTGCTCCAGAAAATATAGCAAGAGCTACTGCTTTTGGTATATTACTCATTCCCATTAAAGGAACTGCTGCTAATAGTGATATAATAAAGGTAGACATCCCAACTTTTGCAGGTATATTTTTAATAAATCCTAAGGATAGCATTTTATTAATTTTATATGTCTTTTTATAATAAATATCTTTTTCAAAGGTAAGTTTTAGACTCAAACTATCTGCTGTTTTCTCTATTTGTTCAATTTCGATGTTTTCATTAAAGTATTCACAAGTTCCATCTAACATCCCTAGGAAGTAATCAAACATTCCTCTATTGGACTTATATGTAAATATAGCCTGTCTACTAGAAATAGGCCTTATTCCCACTAGTGGTGGTTTTGCTCCATCAAATTTCTTTGTCATTACAACATGTATATCAAATAGTGACTTTAAAAATGAATACACATTTTCAGTATTAAAAAATGCAGGAAAATCTCTATTAAAAGCCTTTAAGTTATCTCTTCCTATAATTCTCCACAACTTGTCCAAAGGTATGTTTTGTTTTTTTGATATATTATCTATAACTTTTCTAACTTGTTCATCATCTACGTTCTCTACAGGTGAAAATATTTTACGAGAATTCCACCCCACTGATTCCATAGCACTGTCAACCACGTCATCACCATAAAACCCTCTACAAGTTTTCATCCAAGTAGCTATTACCGTTCCTTTCATATGTAATTCCTCCTTTTATCTATTGCTTATTTTTTGTATTTTAATTCTTTAGTAATCCTGCTTATTCGTACACCACAAAAATCACTTATTAGCTGTATATTATATATTATAAACTATGGATAGTGTTTTGTTAATAAGATTAATTATTATTTTGCAAATTCTTAGTCTAATTAATATTATTTGTCTACCTTACTTAATATATTCCACCTACAAAAGGAAAAGCACATCCACTTTAATGTGGATATGCTTTTCTCTTCAAGTTAAGTAAACACATTATTTCCTTGATTACAATTTAAACTCAATTCTATCTAACCTTGCAATTACTTTAATTTCTTTATTATTAACTGTGTCAGTTCTTAATGTACCTTTATTACTTATTAGTAATACTTTATTGCCGTCCAATTTCTTTATCTGCCTTAATAATCTTTCCCCATTATAGTCCACTAGTGAAAATGCATTATTTTCTATTTCGTGTGTTAAGTGAGCAAAAGCAATATCTCCACTGCAAATTCTAAACCCAATCATATCATCATTCTCTATTTCTAAAAATACTACTTTATCTTGGGCATAGCCTTCTACTTTGTTTGATATTATGGGCATTTGTTTTATACCTATAGATTTATCCAAATCATATTTATAAATAGCAACATTTTTTAAAACTGATCCAAATGCATCATTCCAAACCTCATTAACTTTTTCCAGGCTAGGTCTTTCAAGTTTAGGTTTCTTTTCCTCTACATATTCCTCATCATGAAAAGATATTGAGGTATCTTCAATTTCTTCACCTAAGACTTTAGAGATTTTTTCTAAGAATTTTTCATTTAAAACTTTTCTTCCTGTTTCAACTTCATTGATAAAGCTCTCAGCAACTCCGATTTTTTTACCTAATTGCTTTTGGCTTATACCTTTTGATTCTCTTACTTGTTTAATTTTATCTCCTACTCTGCTCATAATTCTCCGCCTTTCTAATTGAATTTTTGTTTCTAAAAAACCATTGAAGATTTAATTATGACTGTGTATTCTTTCTATAAGCTTCTCTTTCTTCAATTAGGTGCTGTAGGAGATAACTAATCGTCCAATTTATTGATGTAGGTGTTACAGCGGCTTGTATAGTGTTAATGGGCTTAACTTCTCTTATACTAGCAATTAAATCAAAGAGCTCTTTATCCATATAATTACTAAATAAAAGCAACTTTTCATTAGGTAATTCAGCATTGCTTCCTTTACCTTCTACACCACTTTCTTCCCATTGCACGTGACTTAATATTTCTTTAATTGTTACATTTCCCATGTTCTTCTCAATTATTTTGCAAGGTAATATGTTTTTCTTTGATAGTAAACTATTAAGTCTTTCTTGTTCCTCTTTTGTTAGACCATATGCAAGGATAAGTTTTTCATTAATAAGTTCCACGTTGTCTTCCCCCTACAATTTAATTTCTATAATCCTATAGATATTTTAGAATCATCTATTTTAAAATTATTACATTTTTTCTGGTTCACTGTACTCAATGCCAAAAGTATCAACTGTCATGTTTTTTATCTTTTGTTCTTCACGTGGCATATCTCTAAAATCTCTTTCCACACTAACTATTTCTTGAGCATTCTCAACACCTTCTATTACTTTTCCAAAAGGTGCATAGCTTCCATCTAAATGTGGAGAATTAGCTACCATAATGAAGAACTGACTTCCTGCTGAGTTTACATCATTTGATCTAGCCATTGATAAAACCCCTGTAGTGTGCTTTAAATCATTTTTGAATTTATTAGAAGAAAATTCTCCTTTTATTGAATATCCTGGTCCGCCAACGCCTGTTCCTTCAGGACAGCCACCTTGAATCATAAATCCTGGAATTACTCTGTGAAAAGTGATTCCATCATAAAATCCCTTTTTTATAAGACTAATAAAGTTATTTACTGTGTTAGGTGCAATTTCTGGGTATAATTCTGCTTTTAGAACTTTACCATCTTCCATATTAATTGTTACTATTGGATTCATATATAATCTCTCCTTTTGTTATGTATTCATTATAAATTATATCACACTTTATATTATTTACTATTTTTTATATATAAATCATACCTTTAGGTATCTTTAAAAAATAACTAGTATGGCTACTAGTTATTTTTTAGATGCCTTCACAAGTAATGTCTCAAATTGCTTGTTGTCCAAGGCTAATTTGTAAAATAACCTTTTCCTGCGGTTTTTCAAACTTTATATGAATATTTCCTCCGGGAAGTATTATTAAAAAGTGTTCTTCTAGCATGTCTACCTCTCTACTTTTATCAGTGTTAACCACGTCTATTTCTAAGTTACCATCAATTTCTGACCTGGCATATTCATACCCAACATTCAAACTACCAAAAGTAGTTATGTCTTTTAACTTACTATCATCTTTTGCAATAATTAAATGGGCAATGTTGTTGTTTTCCTCAAACTTACACACTAGATGATTTATCACACATAAACAATTACTTTGAATTGGATTATTGAGTACTATACAATTGATTTTTTTTATTTCCTCAATTTCCATGTTAAATGTATCATGCCCAATGTGACTTTCATTATTTTCTTTTAATTTAAATACTTTCATTTCATCACCTTATTTCCTGTGTTTTTTATATGCAGACACCTTGACTTGTTATTTTTTAAGATGCCTAATTTAATGTATTCGCCTAGTCATGTTATTGATATAATTAATTTGAAATTAATCAAATGCTCTTTTATTTATAAGTTGTAACATTATATTTCTAATAAAATAAAGCAATATAAAACCACTTAACTAGTTTTACATTGCTTCTATTATATATTTATATTAAGCCTTAAAGCATCATTATAAATTTAATAACTTGTAGCTTAAATCTACTATATTATTATTAATAGGGGAACTGGTACCTGTAGAAGAACTGCTACTTGTAGCAGAGTTATATATAGTTACAGTACCTTTTGTTTTCTTTTCACTTAAAAGATCATTAATATTAAGCTGTCTTTTTAGTTGATTTACTGTACCGATGCTACCATCAATTATAATAGTCTTTTCTCCAACAACCTTAATTAGTTCACCTTTTATAAATGGGTAATGAGTGCATCCTAGCACAATTGACGCTAGGTCCAAATTCATAAACTCCTTTAACTTTTCCTTTAAGTAATTTTGGATTTCATCTCCCTCAATAATTCCGCTTTCTATGAGCTCAACAAGACCTGCGCAGGGAAGCGGTATTATATTCACTTCTTTGTTATGTTGCTTCATTAAATCACTAAATTTCTTTTCGGATAAGGTCATGGGAGTTGCCATGATAATTATGCTTTTACCCTTACTTACTTCTACTGCTGGCTTAAGCGCTGGCTCTATACCAATTATAGGTATGTCCTTGTACTTTTCTCTAAGATCATCTATAGCCGCACTAGTTGCTGTATTGCAAGCTATTACCACCGCCTTTGCTCCTTTATCTAAAAGAAAATCTACTGCATTAAACGTTAACTTTTTAACTTCCTGTACACCTTTGGTTCCATAGGGTGCATTTATTGAATCACCGAAGTACACAAAATCCTCACTGGGAAGTACTGTTAAACATTCCTTTAAAACACTTATGCCCCCTACTCCTGAATCAAAAAATCCTATTGGCTTTTCTTTGTTATTCACCTTATCACCACCACACTAAAATTAACAAATACACATGTAACTTATATGGTACCATCTTATCTTTATAAAGACACATTGTGGGTTTTAGTCACATATACTCAATAGATTAAATAATATGTTATTAAGTCTATCCACTTACCTTAAATTATAACATAAAAAGGGGGAATTGTTTATGCCTTCAATGCCTGATTTAAGCAAAATTAAAGTTTCAATTAGTAATGGCTTTGAAACTATATCAAACAAATCTGAGGATTTCATTGAAACATCCAAGCTTAAATATAAAATTCATTCTGAAGAAAGTAGCATGGATGATCTTTATAAAGATATAGGGAAGGAATTATACATCATGTTTAAACGCAATGGTCACATTGACTCCTCTTTACTAGATTATTGCAATGCCCTTAAGAAAATAGAAAAACGCATAAGTGCTTTAGAAAAAGAGATTCTTAACGCCAATAATAAAAGATAGTGGACTATCCCACTATCTTTTAATTTAACTTATATAATTACATCATTATCTTCACCATGTAACTCATTTAGATGTTTAATTTCTATAAATAAGAATATACCTGTTAAAATAGACGATATTGCATCAGCACTAGGTCCTGACATCCAAACTCCATTCAAACCAAAGAACCTTGGCAGTATAAATAGTAATGGTATAAGAATTATAACTTGCCTGCTTAAGCTTAAAAATATGGATACTTTAGCTTTCCCTATAGCTTGAAAATAACTTGAACTAACTATTTGAAATCCTATTATCGGAAGCATAAATAGATATATTTTAATGCCATGGCTACCTATTGCTAATAACTCTGGGTCCTTATTAAATATACCTATAAGTTGTTTCGGAATTAATTGTATAATTATAAATCCAGTGGTAGTAATAGCTGTAGCTGCTATTATTGCCAGCTTTAAAGCATGCTTTACACGATCAAATTTTTTCGCTCCATAATTATATCCGATTATTGGTTGACAACCTTGATTTATCCCAAAGATAGGCATTAACACCAGCATTGATGTACTTGTAATAACCCCCATAGCCCCTATTGATAAATCTCCACCATATTTAGCTAAACTCCTATTGGAGATAATAGCCACTACACTTGCTGCTATTTGCATGGAGAATGGCGACATCCCTATAGCAAAAATACTCTTTATGACCTTAGCGTTTAACTTTAAGTTCTTACGTCGTATTTTTAATACACTTTTTCCACTAAAGAAATAAGATAATACCCATATAGTATTTACAGTTTGAGAAATAACAGTTGCAATTGCAGCTCCCCTAACCCCCATGTGGAACACAAAAATAAAGATAGGATCTAAGATTGTATTTAATACTCCACCAATTAACATAGTATACATTGCTATTCGTGGATTTCCCTCAGATCGTATTGTATTATTTAGTCCAAAACCTACGTTCTGGACTATTACACCTATTAATATTATTGTTATGTATTGCTTTGCATAAGGCAAAGTTGCTGCACTAGCTCCGAATTTTAGTAGCATTGGTTCTAAAAATATAAGACCTACTACGGTTACCATAATTGATATTAGAATAATAAGTGTAAATGCATTTCCTAAGATATGCTCTGCTTCTTCTTTTTTTTGTTGCCCTAGCTTTATGGATACAAGGGCTGCGGTTCCAATCCCTACTAGCATCCCAAAAGCTAAGATTATAGTAGCAATTGGAAATGTAACTGTAACCCCTGATAGGGCAACTTTGCCTACCCCTCCCGGTATTTGCCCTATAAATACTCTATCTATAACGTTATATAGTGCGTTGACAAGCATTCCAACAATAGCTGGAATGGAGAACTTCATAAGTAGTTTACCTATATTTTCTTCTCCTAATTGTTTTGATCTGTCCAAATAATCATCCCTTTCATATAATGCAAAATAACCAACGCTGTATTAAACCTTGTTGGTTATTCCACCTCTTAAATATTTATTTACTTATTAATTCATTTAACTTTTCTTCTATATATACATTAAGTTCTTTATCTGCTATATGTGTTTCGCTACTTACAAGATCAGGTTTTATTCTAAAGAAATTAATTACTAATTTATTTCCTGTGATTATGTACTCATCTGAATGTAGTGGTGCAAATATAACCTCTAATTCTTCATATTTATTAGTACCACTTTCTTGTTTAAGTTTACCTACCATGCTATCTAGGTTAAGTTTTTTTATAGGTTTTACCATAGAGAATGTATATTCAAAATCCTCCATCATCCACATGTTATTGTTCCAGAACTTTAACTCCTTCTTGTTCCCAACGAAAGGCTCTCTGTTCTTTATTGCACTTAAAGCTCTTCTTACTGATTCAGCATTAAATTCTGCGTCATAGGCACAAGATAATGCCACCATGTCTGCTACATCGTAAAAAAACTTTTCTGCAATATTGTCCTTTTCGCTAGCTGCTTGCCAAAAATAAAGCATAGCTTCTACCGCTTCTAAATTAACCTTAATCCTTTGTACCATTTTTATTACTCCCCTCAATATTAAATATTTATAGTATTTTATCTTTACCTCTTCTACAGACACATTAAATCATCTTCTACGAAGCTGCAATATTAATAACTTTCACTTCAATTATACCCTAAAAATATTAAAAAATCACATTAAATTCACAAATTTAATATTCTGGGTACCCTGTTATCTCTTTTATGTCCTTATATAAATTCTTAAGACTAGGGTAAATCTTTGTATATACTTTCCTATATAACTTTGAATAAACCTCAGCATTACAAGCGTTTGGAGTGAACTCCTTCTCCCTTTTAAACATATGTCTTATGGCTTCTTCATAGGAGCTATATACTCCTAATGATACATATCCTATAATGGATGCTCCAAGCCCCGAGATTTCATAAGTTTGTCCTTTAAATACTTTTCTATTTAGCATGTCCGCAGTTATTTGGCAAATAGCATCACTTTGCGAACCTCCACCGCAAACAGCAATCTCTTTTATTTTTTTTCCTGATTTTCTTTCTATTTTCTCAATACCTTCAAGCAGTGCATAATTAATTCCTTCTATAATAGCTCTGTAAATATGCGCCCTGGTATGTACATCCCCAAACCCGATTATTGCTCCCTTAGCGTCAGGCATCTTAAGCCCTGGAGTCCAATAAGGTTGAAGAATAAGCCCATGAGACCCCGGAGGCACTTCTTCTAATCTTTCATTTAAGAGAACTTCTGGTGATATTCCTTTTTCAATAGCTTCTTTCATTTCTCTCATAGAAAACTCTTTCTTAAACCAATTTATCATCCAATAGCCTCTAAATATCTCTACCTCTGGATTATAATATCCATGCATCGCTGAAGGATAAGATGGCATAAACTTTATTGGTTCAAAATATTTCTTTGATGTAGTTTGTACTGTTGCAGTAGTTCCAAAACTGATGCTTGCACATTCCGTGTTAAAACACCCATTCCCTAGTGTCTCACAGCCCTTATCCGAAGCTCCAGCAATTACATTAGTTCCTTCTTTTATACCTGTAAGTTCTTCAACTTCCTTTGTTACTTGTCCTATGATTTCGCCAGGCTCTATGAGCATAGGTAGTTTTTCTCTTTCCACTCCAAAAAGCGTCCATCTATAGCTTAGGTCACTTTTGGGCCAACATTTATTTTTATAATCAAAAGGTATATGTGCTATTTGGTTAGCTACAGAGTCTACAATATTTCCAGTAAGCTTAAAATGAAAATATGCTGAAATAAGAATATATTTATCTGTCTTTTCCCATATCTCCGGTTCGTGCTGCTTTATCCAAAAGGCCTTTCCCTTTTTTTGGGATACTCTAATAGCTTCTTTCATCCCAATAGTTTTAAAAGCCATGTTTTCAATGCTTGAAAAGGGCTTAACTTTATCCGCTACTCTTTGATCAAGCCAAAGTATAGCTGGTCTTAGCACATTCCCATACTTATCGAGGTTAATGCAGGTGTCCCTAAGGGTTGTCACAACTACGCCACTGATCTTACTCCAAATGTCCTCACAGTCTTTCTTAAGTAACCTGCACACTATGCATAGGTTATTCCAGTAAACCTCTGGGTCCTGCTCCGCCCAACCTGGACGATTTGAAAAATACGGATCAAACTCCTGCTTTTTCTTGCCAATTAATGTTCCCTCTTTATCAAAAATAAGTGCCCTTATACTCTGTGTTCCACAATCTATGGTAAGTATATATTTATCCGTCATAGTTATCCCCTTTTAGTGTGATTACAAATTTACAGCCTTTATCTATATCCTGTACTAAATATATGTTTCCTCCGTGCTTTTCAATTATAGCTTTTGATATTGAAAGCCCCAGTCCTGTGCCACCGGTCCTAGAGTTTCTTGTAGTATCTACTCTAACAAAGGGTTCAAAAATACTTTCATGAAACTCTTTAGGTATTCCAACTCCATCATCTTTAATAATAATTACTGCCCTTTTATTTGCTATTAATAGCTTTATGCTGATTGTAATCCCGGGTTCATTATATTTAATACCATTTAATATAATGTTGCTTAAGGCTCTATCTAAGTTTTTTTTATCAAAATATATCTCAACCTCATCTTCAGTAATATCAATCTCATATTTCACACCACTTTGCTCCATCATTGGAACATAGCCTGCAATAAGTTCTCTTAGAAATTCACCAATATCATGTTTACCTATGTCTAATTTATATTCTGTACTTTCCACGCGTGAAAATTGAAATAAGTCTTGAATTAAATCATTTGCACGTCTACTATTGTTATTTATAACTCTTAATAACTTAATTTTATCTTCCAGTAAGATATCATCATTTTCTAATAAAAATTCTGAATATCCTAGTATACTTGTTAACGGATTTTTTAAATCATGAGATATATCAAGAATCATTCTTTTTGCATTCTTCTCAGACTTTTCTTTAAGTAAAGTTTCCTCTTGTATTTTTTCTGCCATTAAGTTAAAGGCATCCTTTA
This sequence comes from Clostridium sp. CS001, assembly GCF_020443565.1. Lineage (GTDB taxonomy): Bacteria > Bacillota > Clostridia > Clostridiales > Clostridiaceae > Clostridium_AD. Next base: position 22,060 of record NZ_JAIZZN010000035.1, on the reverse strand, counting down.
ATTGACCTATTTCATTTAAAGAATTAATTTCAACCCTAGCTGAATATTCTCCGTTTTTTAAAGTATTAACCCCTTGCAAAAGCTTTTTTAGAGGTTTTACAAATACCCTTGATGTAAGCTTAGAATAAAGTATCATTGTAGTTAACAAGAATATAAGAATTATAAAAGGGAATATCTCTAAAAAGTTAAGTCTAGTCCTTTTGGTTTTACTAGCTTCTCCTAGCCGCTCAATATGTTCAATTCCCCAAGTATATGTATCATAAATACTGTTAGGCATAGCGGTAATTAAAATAAAGTCACCTTCATTAGCATACTTACTAGAGTAAAAATAACCATCCTTTAAATTATTAGTAACCATATCGTGAAAGTATTGTATTGGATACTTAAATCCGACTTCATGTTTGCTACCACTTTGCATAATTATCTTTAGATCTTTATCAAGCACTTCTACATATCCCTTATACTTTCTAACCTCTGAAACATTAATATCCTTATAATTCTCCCTTATAATATGTTCTGCCGTGGTGTTGATTGTAGGTGACTCATTATAATAAGTAGAAAGATAAAATACTAATGCCACCATAGTTAATGCAAGAATCCCAATTAAAATAATCAAAAACAAAATATAATTTATAAATAATTGGGTAGCCATTTTCTTGCTCTTAAGTGCTGTAACTACTTTCTTTAATACGTTTCTATTAATCATGTTGTTGCTCCATTTTATATCCTATTCCCCTTATAGTTTTTAAATATTTAGGATTTTTAGGGTCATCTTCAACCTTCTCCCTAATATGACTTATATGCACCATAATTGTATTAGAGTCTCCGTAATATGGATTGCCCCATACTATTTCATATAGTTGCTTTTTAGTATATACCTTCCCGGGGTTTTCTATAATAAACTCAAGTAATCTATATTCCTTTTGATTTAAAGCAAGTTCTACGTTATTTTTACAAATACTACAACTCTCCTTATCTAGCGTTAGCTCTCCTATTGTTATTGTGGTTTTATGAATCTTATTAGTATACTTATAATAACGTCTTAGTTGAGCCTTAACTCTTGCAACTATCTCAATGGGACTAAAAGGTTTTATCACATAATCATCTGCACCTAGCCCTAGTCCCTTAATTTTATCTGCTTCTTCTTCCTTTGCTGTTATAAAAATTACTGGTATTTCGCTAGTTTCCCTAATCTTTTTAAGAACATTAAATCCATCTAGCTTCGGAATCATAACATCAAGCAAAGCGATATCTATATCTATAGTTTCAAATATATTTAAGGCCTCCACACCATCCTCTGCGGTGAAGATATTGTATCCGCCTTTTGATAAATGCATCTCTAAAAGTTCCCTTATATCCTGTTCATCTTCTACAATTAGAATATTCACTATGTATCCCTCCAGTCTTATATACATTGTAACCCTAAAGTGTAGTTTAACTCAATTAAGAAATAAAAAAAGGAGTCCACTCTTTTGAGCTTTCCTCCTCCTTGCTTTAGGCTGTTGGTACAATCCCCTTACAGAAACTATACTAACATTACTTTTAAATGCAGTGCATATATTATTTCAGGCTTTCCATAGCTGATTTTGCCCACTGAGAATCTTTAAAAATAGCTCTTCCAACTCCAATAAGGTCAGCTTTATCTTCAGCCAATAGCCTTTCAGCTGCTTGTGCTTCTGTAATTCCACCGGTTAAAATTACCGGTATAGATACAACTTCTTTAATAGCCTTTGTTAATGGCCAAAAATATCCCTGCTCATTTGAATTTGGCATCATATATCCAAGGAATCCACCAGAAATATCTAGAATGTGTACTCCTGCCTTTTCAAATTCCTTAGCTGCAATTATGCTATCTTCAATTACTGTACCACCTTCTATGTAATCTGCTGCACCCAATCTTAAAAGGATTGGAAAATCATTTCCCACGGTTTTTTTCACTGCTTGAACTATCTCTAAGTGAATACGAATACGCTTATTCACATCTCCACCATATTCATCCTCTCTTCTATTAGAAAGGGGTGAGAAGAATTGATTCAATAAATATCCATGAGCTGAATGTATCTCCACCGCATCAAATCCTGCTTCCTTAACTCGACCTGCTGCTTTAGCAAAGTCTTCAATGATTTCTTCTATTTCCTCTTTTGAAAGCTCCTGTGGAATTTCCTTCTCTTTAAAACGAGGATTTGGAACTGATGATGGCCCAACAGGAGTAGTCCCTGTCACGTCCCTAGTAGCCGCTCCTCCTGCATGATTAATTTGCATAACGGCCTTTGATCCATTTTTCTGAATTACTTTTGCTAACTTCTTCAATCCTTCAATATCGCTATCCATAGATACTGAAAGTTGACCATTACTTGCTTTCCCTTTCACATTTATAAAGCTATGCTCAATGATAATTAAAGATATGTATCCACCTTCTGATTTTTCTTTGTAATAATTTAAAATATCTTCACTTACCTTACCGTCTTCTTGAGATTTTGATGTAGCCATGGGTGGCATTACTAGACGATTACTTAATTCTAAATTTCCTATTTTTAATGCTTTAAGTAGGTTACTCATTTGAACCCTCCATAATCTTATATTATTTACGCATTTATTAGGGGTTACAGCAACAATTTATATGCTGCTGTAACCCTTAATATTATTACTATAAACGAAGGTTGTTAAAATCTTGTAATACCGTCTTTAGTAACAATTCCTTTTATTAACGGCTTAGCTATTATTTCTTCTTTAACTATTTCATATGCTTTTAATACCATTTCTTCAGATATCTTTTGCTTTTCATCATTATTAGCATAAATAGTGGCAATAGCCTCGCCGTTTTTTACAAAATCTCCAATTTTTTTATGAAGAACAATACCTACTGCTAAATCTATTACGCTGGCTTTAGTTTCACGTCCTGCACCTAGAACTAAGGCTGCAACTCCTATATCATCAGCTTTTATTGCTTTTACATATCCTTCTTCTGTTGATATAATAGGCGCTACAATGGAAGGCATAGGGAACATAGACATATCATCTACAAAGGCTGGGTTTCCACCTTGTGCTACCACAAGTTCTCTTAACTTTGCAAGGCCTTCTCCTGATTTTATAATATCTTTAAGGATTTCTCTTGCCTGCTCTGCATTCTTTGCCTTTTCACCAAGCACAAGCATATGAGCTCCGAGTGTTAAGCAAAGTTCTGTAAGATCTTCCGGACCTTCTCCTTTTAATGTATCAATAGCTTCTTTTATTTCTAAAGCGTTACCAACTGCAAATCCTAGTGGTTGGTCCATATCAGTTATTATACCAATAGTGTTTCTACCTACATTTGTTCCTATACCTACCATTTCTCTCGCAAGTTCAAAGGCATCATCTTCACTTTTCATAAATGCACCGCTACCTGTTTTAACATCAAGCACTATAGCATCTGCTCCAGAAGCTATTTTTTTACTCATTATGCTTCCTGCAATTAAAGACATATTGTCAACAGTTGCAGTAACATCCCGAAGTGCATATAGCATTTTGTCTGCTGGTGCTAAATCAGCAGTTTGGCCACCTATGGCAATTTTATGCTCATTTACATTTTGCATAAACTTTTCAATGGACATATCAGTTGAGAAGCCTTCAAAAGCTTCTAACTTATCAATAGTTCCGCCAGTGTGTCCAAGACCTCTTCCTGACATTTTAGCAACAGGTACTCCAGCTGCTGCAACAATAGGTCCAAGTATTAATGTAGTTGTATCCCCTACTCCACCAGTACTATGCTTATCAACCTTTACACCCTTTATTGCAGATAAATCAATGGTTTCACCACTGTTAACCATTGCCATTGTCAAATCTGCTGTTTCTCTCTCATTCATCTTTTGAAAGTATATAGCCATCATCAATGCTGAAACTTGATAATCTGGTATAATTCCTTCTGTATATCCATCTACAAAAAAGTTAATTTCTTCTGTAGTAAGTTCTCTACCATCTCTTTTTTTCATTATTAAATCATACATTCTCATATCATTCACCCCTAAATCCCTTATATATTCTTGAAACTAATAACCAGAATTTGAATCCTTTGTACCATTAACAATTGCTATAGAACTACTAGCACCTATTCTACTGGCTCCAGCTTCAATAACAGCTTTTGCATCCTCCGTTGTTCTTACCGCTCCTGATGCCTTAACTCCCATATCAGTTCCTACAGTTTCTCTCATTAACTTTATATCATGAACTGTTGCTCCCCCAGTTGAGAATCCTGTTGAGGTTTTTACAAAGTTTGCCCCTACTTCTTTTGCTATTTCACATGCTCTAATTTTTTCCTCATCAGTTAAAAGACAAGTTTCTAGTATTACTTTTACTAGAGCACGTCCGCTAGCTGCATCAACTACTGCTTTAATATCCTCACGTACCACATCATATTTGTTTGATTTTATAGCTCCAACATTAATTACCATATCTATTTCCTGCGCACCATTTTCGATAGCTTGGTTTGCTTCAAATGCCTTTACTTCTTTAGTTGTAGCTCCAAGTGGGAATCCAACAACTACGCAAGTCTTTACGCAGCTTCCTTTTAATTCTCTTGCTACTAATGATGTGTAATATGCATTTACACAAACAGAAGCAAATCCATATTCTTTTGCTTCATCACAAATTTTTATAATACTTTCCTCACATGCTTCTGGTTTTAATAATGTATGGTCTATATATTGCTGAATTTTCATAGTTAATCGTCTCCTTTATATTTTATATATATTTATTTTTTTATATACTTTTCTGATCCTCTTAATACGAGCTCTGGTAAAATTGTTACCCTTTTAACTTCATTACGTTTTTTGCTACTTAATAGTTCTAGTAACATCTTCATACCTATCTTGCCAAGTTCATTAGATGGACCGTTTATAAAACTAATGTTCATGCCTATTATGTTTAAGACATCAATCTTATCAAAGCCCATAATAGCCATATCCTCTGGTATGCTTAGCTTCTCTTCATAAAAAGCTCTTATGCATCCTAAAATCATTGTGTTACTACTTACAAAAATAGCAGTAGGTCTATTATCCATTTTCAATATTTGCTTTGTGATTTCGTAAGCTGTTTCATATTTATAATCGCCATAAAATATATATTCACTCTCTATAGCAATATTATTAGCTTGTAAGGCCTTTTCATACCCTTGTAATCTCTCTCTTGCTGGCCTAGAATTCATATCCCCAGTAATTATCGCCACTTTTCTATGGCCTGCTTCTATTAATGCAGTTGTTCCATCATAAGCACCTTTTATGTGATCAATAAAGACTCCACTAAAATCAAGATATTCCACATGACCATCAATTAAGATTATTGGAATTCCTAAGTTCTTGAGAGTATTTAAGTTTTCACTATTACCTGTTTCCTTGTAGAAGGTTGGTGTTATAATTAGCCCCTGAATTCTTTGCTCTTTAAGCACATTAATAGCTTTTAGTTCCTTGTCTTTATTCTCATCAGTATCACAAAGAATTATATTTAAGCTATGCTCATCAGCAACTTCAGTAATGCCTTTAATTATTTCTCCAAAAAACAAGTTGTTTATATCTGGAATTATAACGCCTATAGTATTAGTTTTACTTGTAGATAAACTTCTAGCTATAGCACTAGGTGTATAATTTAGATCTTTTATTACTTCTAAAACTTTTTTTCTTGTCTCGTCTTTTACATAACCTGAATTATTTAAGACTCTTGACACTGTTGCATGAGATACCATAGCCTCTTTAGCAATATCGCTTATTGTCACTGCCATTTTAGTCCTCCTTGTGTTTAGGAAAATGCCTACAACTTCTTATGTAAATAATTATTAACTTTAGTTTATAACGCATATATACAACTTACAAGACTTAATCTTCTGAAATATGTTACCGCTTTCATACTAAGTATACTTCAAAGTTATGTAAATTTCAATAGGGTTTAGTTTAGGTTCTTATAAATTTTATAATTATTAAAAAAGTAAATATATTTTTAGCATTGTATTGACCTATTAAAATTATAATGTTATAGTGAACATAGTTCATAAAGGTGGTGACAAAATGCCAAAGGTTATAAAAAACTTAAGAGAAACTATACTTTCAGAAGCTAAGACTATCCTACTAACTGAAAATTTCAAAGCTTTGAGCATAAGAGAAATTGCAAAACGTTGCAATATAGGTACAGGTACCTTTTATAATTATTTTTCTACTAAAGAACAACTTGCCGCAGAAATCTTTAGAGAAGATTGGAAGAAAGTATCTAACCTAGTAGATGAGCTAAAGCTTACCCAGGAACCTTGCAAAGAAAAGTTTAGAAAGATATATTTATCCATAGGTGGGTTTGTAAGTAGCTATATATCAATATTCAATGAAATGGCCACTGCTAGTGAAGAGGATCCTAGGTGTATAGAAACTAATAAATATGATATTTTATACATTAAAATAAGTGAACTTCTGGATATCGAAAGAGCCAAAGGAAATGTAGTATCCACACTTCCCTCTAACAAGCTTGCTGAACTTATAGTTTCCAACATAATGTACCTAAACAAAAGTAAGTTTATAAGTTTCGATGAGTTATATGATAATTTAAAAATATAAATAAAAAACGGAGGATTAGTATATGTTAACTTATGCAATTATTTTTATAACCTTAGCCCTTGTATTTTATACAATTGGTGTATGGAGTGAAAAACTTCAAGGAACACTAAAGCCTTGGCATTTGAGTTTATTTCTATTAGGACTCATCTGTGATACAACTGGTACCTTACTTATGGAAAGTATAGCAAGTAATTCGGACAAAGTAATAACTGGATTTAATTTCCACGCACTTACTGGTGTTCTTGCTATAGCTCTAATGCTTATTCATGCTATATGGGCTGCAGTAGTTCTATTTAAGAAAAATAAAAATATGATATCAAAATTCCATAAATTTAGCATAGTAGTTTGGATCATTTGGTTAATACCTTTTCTATCTGGAGCTATATCTAATATGAAATAGTGATAACTAAAAAAAGGCAGGATTAAATTTAACCCTGCCTTTTTTTATAATTTATTTATTCTTTTCTTTATCAAACTCTTCAAGCTTGTGTTCACTCCAATTAATATTCATTTTGCTATAATTTATTTTGTTTATAGTAGTATTTTCCCATATACTATTAACATAAGCTTTGTTATTTGAAGTCATATTAGCAACAGGTAAAGTAATACTTTGAGTGTACGTATCCTTTCCTATTTTAACTATATACTCATATTGATTTCGTAACTGTTCTAAATCATATATCTTTGTAACATCTTCTTTTACGAAGTTCTTGATAGCACTTAAATCATATTCCTTTTCAATGTAGTAAATTTCTGCACCACTATATTGTGCTGATTTAATTTTAATCTTTGCAAGTCCCATGCGTATTTCATCATCGTTCAAATAAATCTCAGCTCTATTTTTAATAGCTTCTTTCATCTCTGCTGTGTCAAGTCCTGCATTCATATCTACATTTATATTACTCATCGGATCAGATACGCTAATATATTCATTGTTGCTTATATTACCTCTGTACCCATTGTTATAATTCATATACTCTTCATAATAAAAGTTTTGTTCATCTCTAAAGGTATTAAATCTTTTTGTTACCTTTGCTACAAAGTCATATTTTTTCATTTTTACTTCTTTTGAATCATTTAAATTTATCAGTGATTTAGCTGAAATAATTTTACCTAACTGCTTACTTATGCATGCTTTATCTAAACTAAATGAATTTAGCATATTTTCAAAAGCAGCTCTCTTACTAGCATCATTGTATTGCTCTTCCTTCATTGTTGCAGTTACTAAGTACTTGTACCCATTTCCTATAACATATAAACTGTGCACTACATAAGGGTTTTGGGTTACTGTTTTATACCTAACTACCACATGATGAACATTTGTATCTGCTTGTTTTTTTGTTTCACTACTTAATATTTCATAGACTTCATTATTATACTTTTCTTTTAATGCCTTTATATCTTCTTCTGCCCATTTTGAGGCAGTTTCATCCTTTTCTGCTGAGCTTATTAAACTAACATTAACTCCTTCTGGCACTCTTATTTCTTCAGCCTTTTCTTCAGGCTTTTTCACTTGTGATAGCTCCTCATCACTGTATACTGGCGTAAGCATTTGGGTACGAGCATTAGGTGCTCCTTCCACTTTCCAATAAGGGCTCATCACTAATTTCCACCCATAACTTGTATTCTTATATTCCCTAGTAGTACTAACTGAATCTGATAACTCCTTAATGTATAGGTTTTTTTCGTCGAAGGAAAGTTTAAAGGAAGATGATAACTTTTCAAACATTTCTTCATGCTCTCTATAGAACTGCCCATTCATAGCTATTGTTAAATTGTATACATAATTATTTTTTATATAAATTCTATTCTCAACATATTCACCCATCTCTTCTGCTGCTGTATCTATCAAATAATAATCTATAAATGGGTTAGATTTAATTATACGAATATACTTTTCTCCCAAATTATCTTCAGCGATATCTATTACTAATTCCTTTTCTTGTTCAAATCTATAGAATTGCTGTGTCGTATTATTTTGCATTTTATATAGTAACTCTTCTAATGATAGCTCATCCTTATTTTTCTCAACTTGTAATTGAACAGATGACTTATAACTACTTGTTGCCATATTAAAATAATTTGCTCTATCTGACTTATAAACAATTCCATCATCAGGTAGGTGCATAGACCATTTATATATACGGCTTCCCACTTCAGTTTTCATTTGATCTGCTTTATTAGAAAATACTTGATATAAATCAATCTTGCCATCAGCCTCTTTAGCTTGTACTGTTGGAGCTGCTAGTCCAAGTACTAAACAAAGAGTAAGTAACGTAGCGGTGAATCTATTTTTATGCATTTTCTATTTCTCCTTTCCATCTTTATTTTCTTTGCTTAACTGTTCTTTTAGAACTACTTCTATATCAAACTTCTTATCTCCACGGCTAAAGCTTAATTTTACTTTATCTCCAGGCAAATGCCCTTTTAAAATCTCATTATAATGAGCTATGGAGGTTGTTGCCTTACCATCAATGAAATCTAACATATCTCCTTCTTTTACTTGACTGTTTGTTACAACTGCATCCTTTTGAAGTGTTACTACCTTTAATCCTTGATTAGTTGGAAGCCCAAGCATTGCTGCCCAGTTTTCTTCAAACTCAATACCAGTAAAACATCTTTTAATTTTTCCAAATTTATTATAATGATCGTTAAAATAATTAATATTTCCTACAGGAATTGAGAAACTCATTCCTTGATAAAACATATATCCAAGCGTATTTATACCAACTAATTCACAGTTCATATTGATAAGTGGACCACCACTATTACCTGGGTTTATAGCTGCATCTGTCTGTAAATAAGTGTACATACTGTCTACAGGTCTATCTAGCCCACTTACAATTCCTTTAGAAGCGCTATTTCTGTATCCGAAAGATAAAGGTGTGCCTACTGCTACAACATCATCCCCAACTTTTATTTCACTTTCAATTGCTAACTTTATAGGTTTTAAATCCGTTCTATTAATCTTTAATAGTGCTAAATCAATTTCCTTATCTGCATATAGAAGTTCTGCTTTATAAACATTCCCATCATATGCAACTACATAAATCTCTTCTAACCCATCTACTACATGATTATTCGTTAGAATTCTTCCGTCCTTACCTATTACAACCCCTGATCCGTGTTGTAAATTCTTTGGGAACTTCGAGAATATTTCTTCTTGTTCTCTGTATTTTGTATTTTTGCCTATGACTGCAACTACAGATTCATTTACTTCTTCAATAACCTCAGATACTTTCTTTGTACCTTTTTCAACTAGATTTTGAGACTGTTCTATCCCCTTTTCTGCTACTTTAGATGCTGCTGGATTTTCACCTAATGCAAAAACAGACGTTGTGCTTAAACATAGAATACTCGTGATCAAAATAGATGATAAGAACCTTTTCATAATAATCCCCCTTTTAAACTCTATATGACGTAAAGTAGCATTTCACCCATAAAATGACTACCATTATATAATATCATATTCTCATATATATTCCAATATATAGAATAATTTAATGTATTTTTATATTTATGCTGAGATTCCCTTTTACACTTAATAAAAAAGGTAATATGTAAAAAGTAATCTACATTTAAGAATTTAATTATTTATATTGACAGATAATAATTTAAGGCGTAAAATATGTTTTGCATACGAAACATATCTATACGAAAGATTTCTGTGCGAAACGTTTACATCGAAACTATTAAGAGAGAAGGTGAAAAATTGAGCGAACTTAACAATGGAATTATAATATTTAAATCTCTAAAACGAATAGGTCATAGAATAAAACATATTATGGGACAGTACCTTGGTGAGACAAATTTGACGGGACCTCAGGGTATGATGATGGGTATTCTATCTCATGATGGTGAAATGAAAGTAAGTGATTTAAGTGAAAAACTTGGATTGTCAAATAGTACTGTATCTGGAATCATTGACAGATTAGAAAAGCAGGGTTTAGTTGAAAGAACTAGAAGTATAGATGACAGAAGGGTTGTCAATGTAAAGGTCAGCTCTAATGCTCAAAAAAACTGTAAAACAAACTTTTCTAAAATCGAAAAGACATTTGAAGATGCAATTAGCAAAGCTACTGATGAAGATATTGAACTAATATTAAAGGGATTAAGTGCTTTAGAACGATTAATAGACAATCATGATAAAGATGATACTCACTAATAGATTTAATCACATTAAAACAGATAAGGAGTTGATTACGCAGTGTTCAAATTAGCAAAATATTTAAAACCCTTTATATCCATGGTTGTTCTCGCAATTATTTTATTGTACGTGCAAGCTATGTCCGATCTTGCATTACCAGACTACATGTCTAACATTGTAAATAAGGGAATTCAACAACATGGTATTGAAAGTGCGGTACCGAGTGCAGTTAGAGAAAGTAAAATGGATAAACTTATGTTATTCATTAATGATACTGACAAGGCTGAGGTTTCTAGCAATTATACATTAGTAAACAAATCAAGTTCAGATTACGATAAATATGTTGCAGAATACCCTAACTTAGAAAAAGAGCCTATTTATGTATTAAAAGAAATTGAAAAAACAGAGATAGACAAATTAAACCCCATAATGGGTAAAGCTCTCCTTGCAGTTTCTGGAGTTGAAAAAATGAAAGAAGATGCAAAAGGTGGAGAGATAAACTTAAATGGAACAAAGTTACCAGCTAACACTGATTTATTTGCAATGCTTGGAAAGCTTCCAGCTGATCAGCGTGCTAAGATAAGCGAAGAAAGTGATAAAAGATTTGTAGCCTTAGGTGATAGTATGATAGTTCAAGCAGCTACCACTAACATTAAAGCTGAATATGATGCCTTAGGAGTTAATACAGATAAACTTCAAAGTAGTTATATCCTTCGTGCAGGTGGATTCATGCTTTTATTATCTTTACTTGGTGCAGCTTGTACCGTTGGAGTTGGACTTTTGGCTTCAAGAACTGCTGCTGGCCTATCAAGAAACTTACGAAAAAGTATATTCACAAAAATTGAAAGTTTCTCTAATGCAGAGTTTGATAAATTTTCAACTGCTTCATTAATAACAAGAACTACCAATGATATTACCCAGGTTCAAATGGTTGTGGTTATGGGTATAAGAATGATAATTTACGCACCAATGCTTGGTATTGGTGGTGTGCTTAAAGCTCTTAATAAGAGTTCATCTATGTCTTGGATTATTGCACTAGCAGTTATAGTTCTTATAGGTTTGATTGGAACAGTATTTGCAATTGCTCTTCCTAAGTTCAAAATGATTCAAAAACTTATTGATAGGCTTAACTTAGTTACTCGTGAAAACCTTTCAGGAATGATGGTAATAAGGGCCTTTAACACTCAGAAGTTTGAAGAAGATAGATTTGACAAGGCAAATAAAGATCTTACAAACACAAACCTATTTGTAAATCGTGTAATGGTAGCTTTATTTCCAGCAATGATGCTTGTAATGAATGGAGTTACACTTCTCATAGTTTGGGTAGGTGCACATCAGATTGCAACTTCAAGCATGCAAGTAGGAGATATGATGGCCTTTATGCAATATGCTATGCAAATTTTGTTTGCCTTCCTAATGATGTCTATGATGTTTATTATGATACCAAGAGCTTCCGTTTCTGCTTCGAGAATTAACGAGGTTTTAGAAATAGAACCTAGTATCACAGACCCAAAAGAGCCTAAACACTTTAATGAAAAAGTAAGTGGCCTTGTAGAATTTAAAAATGTATGTTTTAGATACCCAGGTGCTGAAGAGGATGTACTTAAAAATATCAGCTTTACAGCTATGCCAGGTAAAACCACTGCCTTTATAGGTTCTACTGGTTCAGGTAAAACTACACTAGTAAACTTACTTCCTCGTTTTTATGACATAACTAGTGGTGAAATTCTTGTTGATGGTGTAGACATAAGACAAGTAACTCAACATGAACTACGTGATCAAATTGGATATATACCTCAAAAAGGTTCTTTATTCCAAGGTACTATTGAGTCTAATTTAAGATATGCAGATGAAAATGCCAGCGAAGATGAACTAAGAAAATCTGCTGAAATTGCGCAAGCTATGGAATTTATAAATGAAAAACCTGAAGGCTTCAAAGGTGAGATATCCCAAGGTGGAGCAAATGTATCAGGAGGCCAAAAGCAAAGATTATCTATTGCCCGTGCCCTTGTAAAGAAAGCTAAAATTTATATTTTTGATGATAGCTTCTCTGCACTTGACTTTAAAACAGATTCAGCACTTAGAAAGGCGCTTAAGGATGGAACTGCTTCAAGCACTCTTCTTATAGTAGGGCAGCGTATATCCACAATTAAAAATGCAGAGCAGATAATTGTACTTAATGAAGGCAAGATAGTTGGCATGGGTACTCATAATGAACTTATGGAAAGTTGCCCGACTTATCAAGAAATTGCACTATCACAACTTTCAAAGGAGGAATTAGCATGAGCGAGAATAATATAAAAGAAAAGCGTCCTCCTAGACGAGGAGGTCCTATGGGCCCAGGCCCAATGGTAGGTGGAGAAAAGGCCCGTAACTTTAAGGGCACAATGAAAAAACTTATTAATTATCTAAGCGTGTATAAGATGTCAATGCTTTTAGTACTTATATTTGCCATTGCAAGTTCTGTATTTTCCATAGTAGGACCAAAAATTTTAGGTAAAGTTACTACAAAATTATTTGAAGGCGTTATGGCGAAGATAGCTGGCACTGGTAATGTAGATTTTGATTATATAGGTAAAATTATGATTCTACTTGTAGGATTATATGTTATAAGCTCATTATTTAGTTACGTACAAGGTTTCATAATGTCCAAAGTATCTATGAAGGTAAGTTATAATTTCAGAAAGAATATTTCTGAGAAGATTAACCGTATGCCACTTAAATATTTTGATAAAACAAGCCACGGAGAAGTGTTATCACGTGTCACTAACGACGTTGACACTCTTAGTCAAACACTTAATCAAAGTTTAGGCCAAATTATTACCTCAGTTACTACCGTTGTGGGTGTACTGATTATGATGCTAACTATAAGTTGGCAATTAACCCTAGTATCCATGTTAATGATTCCTTTATCTATGGGTCTTATTATGGTGATTGTAAAGAATTCTCAAAAGTTCTTTAAGCAGCAACAAAATTACTTAGGTAATGTAAATGGTCATGTAGAAGAGATGTATGGTGGCCATATTGTAATGAAAGCCTTTAATGGTGAAAAGCAAAGTGTTGAAAAATTTGATAAGATGAATAACAAGCTCTTTGGTGTAGCATGGAAATCACAGTTCTTATCTAGTATAATGATGCCCCTTATGAACTTTGTGGGGAATTTAGGATATGTGGCAGTATGTATATTGGGTGGTTATCTTGCAGCAAAGAGAACTATCGAAGTTGGTGATATTCAAGCATTTATTCAATATGTGCGTCAGTTTACTCAGCCACTTTCTCAACTTGCAAATATTTCTAATATACTTCAGCAAACTGCTGCTTCAGCAGAACGTGTATTTGAATTCTTAGAAGAAGAAGAAGAAGTAAAAGAAACCTCAACTCCAGTTAAGCATACTGAGGTTAAAGGGCATGTTGAATTCAAAGATGTTCACTTTGGATATGATGCCGATAAAGTTATAATTAATGACTTCTCTGCTTCAATTAAGCCTGGACAAAAGGTTGCTATTGTTGGACCTACTGGTGCAGGTAAAACTACCATTATAAAACTTTTAATGCGCTTTTATGATATTAATGAAGGTGCAATTGAAATAGATGGTAATGATATAAATGATTTCACTCGTAATGACCTTCGCTCAATGTTTGGTATGGTACTACAGGATACTTGGCTATATAATGCTAGTATAATGGAAAACATTCGTTATGGCCGTCTTGATGCAACAGACGAAGAAGTTATAGCAGCAGCTAAAGCAGCACATGCAGATAGCTTTGTTCATACTTTGCCAGATGGATATAATATGGTACTTAATGAAGAAGCATCAAATGTATCTCAAGGACAAAAACAACTATTAACTATAGCTAGAGCAATCCTTGCTGATCCTAAGATTCTTATCTTAGACGAGGCAACAAGCTCTGTAGATACTCGTACTGAACTTCTAATCCAAAGAGCTATGAATAACTTAATGAAGAATAGAACCAGCTTTATAATCGCTCATCGTTTATCAACCATTCGTGACGCTGATTTGATTCTCGTTATGGATCACGGTGATATAGTAGAACAAGGAAATCACGAAGAGCTTCTTACAAAAGGTGAATTCTATGCAAATCTTTATAACAGTCAGTTTGATGTGGTTGAAGCTAGCTAAACCATAATTTCAAAAAAAGCAACGAGAAAGATTTCTCGTTGCTTTTTTTAAGTTAATAATCTAAAAGATAAACATTTACCCTTTTTTTATTTATAGCCCTACTTATCTTTAAATTCTTTCATAATTTCAATAAAATTGGCCTCTCTTTTTATAAAGGCATCAACAACATCTGGGTCAAAATGGGTTCCTCTACCCTCTAGAATAATACTTTTAGCCTCTTCATGGCTAAATGCTTCCTTATAAACTCTTTTGCTGATAAGAGCATCATATACATCACTAAGTGCCATAAGCCTTCCGGATATAGGAATCTCCTGTTTTGATAGACCTCTTGGATATCCGCAGCCGTCCCATTTTTCATGATGAGTTAGTGCAATTTCCTTAGCTAATGTCAAAAATGATTCTTCACCTAATTCTTTTATGCCCACCATTAGAGCTTCTCCTCCATAGGTTGTATGATTTTTCATTTCTTCAAATTCTTCCTTCGTAAGTTTCCCTGGTTTTAATAGGATACTGTCCTTTATCCCTACCTTACCTATATCATGTAGTGGTGCTGATTTATAAAGAAGCTCAATATATTCACTCGTGAGCACATCTTTATATTCTTCCTTGGCACTTAATTCAAGTGCCAATTCTTTGATATATTTTTGAGTTCTTTTTATATGTTCCCCAGTTTCCGGATCCCTGGTCTCAGCTAAGGCGGCTAGGCAGTATATTGTAGCAAAGTTAGTTCTTTCAATAAGCTTAGTTCTTTCCTTAACCATTTCTTCCAAAACAACATTCTGACTTTCCAGAACAAGCCGTGCTTCTTCAAGTCTAATTTGTGTTCTAACTCTAGCCTTAACTTCGATAATTTCAAAAGGTTTAGTAACATAATCTACCGCTCCTAGTGAAAATCCTTTATTCTTTGAATCACTATCGGTGATTGCTGATAGTAAAATAACAGGTATATGCTCTAGGTCCCGTCTTCTCTTTATTTTATTTAAAACCTCATATCCATCCATCTCTGGCATCATGATATCTAAAAGAATTAAATCAGGTTTTTGCTCTTCAAGTAGCTCCATAGCATCTACCCCATTAATAGCAACAATTAATTCATAATCATCCTGAAGTGCCTCCACCAAAATAACAATATTCATTTCTGTATCATCCACTATCATTATGGTTTTTTGTCTATCCATTATTTTTCTCCCCCATAACACTTATTAGGTCCTCTACCATAGTCTTAGCATCTTTAAAACGATAGCGGTCTACCTGCTTTTTTATTTCAGTAAGTTGTGCCATAAATCCCATTGCTTCTTTATTTGCTAATAAATAATTCATACTTTCCTTTATCTCATTAGCACGGGCCTTTTTCAAGGCTTCCAATAACTTATTTAAGGCGTCACAAACATCAAAACCCAAACTTAATTGCTTTTTCTCTGAATTCTCTTTTGATATAACCTTTGCAATCGCATTCAGAAGTTCATCATTTAAATCAGAAAGAGTTATAAGCTTTTCATTTAATTTTTCTTCTTCATAAGATTCATATTGCTTCTCAAATTCAGTAATAAATCTGCTAAGTTTTATCGCACCTATATTTCCAGTAACACCTTTAATACTATGAATAAATCGTTTAGCTTCATCATACTGTTTATTTCTCCTCATAGCAGAAAATTCATTTGCTAAGTTATTATAATTATCACAATATCTATTTAATAAATCATAATAGAAGCTTTGCTTATTCCCTAGTCGGATTAATGTTCTATCGAAATCTAAAACTTCAACCTTTTCATATGAGTCCACCTTTAAAGACCTTTCAATATTTCTCTTCTCATCACCTATAAGCCATTTTACAAGGGTTTCAAATAGAATCTCCGGATTAATCGGTTTTGAAATATAATCATTCATACCTGCTTCAATGCTTCTTTCCCTGTCACCGTTGAGTGCATTAGCAGTCATTGCTATAATAGGTAGCTGGGAACTTGGATAAGTCTCCCTAAGTATTTCTGTAGCTTTATATCCATCCATTATCGGCATTTGTACATCCATGAGAACTGCATCAAATTTATTGGCATGAACATGTTTGATTGCCTCTTCACCATTACTTGCAATACTTACACGAATACCTGCCTGCTCTAAAATATCTTTTGCAACCAGTTGATTAATATCATTATCTTCCACTAGTAGTATTCGCTTGTCTTTAAGCAGACTTTGAGCCTTCATATGACCTTCTTCATTGTATTCTCTAATACCCCCCCTAGCTTCTGCTCCTTTAAAAGCACCTATCACCGCATCAAACATTAAGGATTGATTAATAGGCTTGACAAGAAAGTTTTTAACGCCCAATTGATTTGCCTGATTATAATAGCTCTCACGCCCGGTTGCACTTACAAATATTGTTTTAGGAACCTTAATCTCAGTATTTACTACTAACCTTTTATACAAATCAATGCCTGATAATCCTGGTAAGTTAAAGTCAATAACAAGTAAATCAAAGTTTTCCCTTTCTAGTAATTCAATAGTTTCAAATGGGTTCCTGCGAACTGTTACCTCAAGTGAAAATGATCGTAGCATGCGTTCAAGTATCATTAATGAAGTTTTGTTATGATCTACCACCAATACCTTTTTGCCGTGTAAATCAGGATATCCCTCGTAACTAGGTACTATTGCATTTGAAACTTTATCAAATTCAATAATAAAGTGGAAAGTTGAACCTTCACCGTATTCACTTTCTACCCAGATCTCACCATTCATCAAATCTACCAATTGTTTTGTAATTGTGAGCCCAAGACCTGTCCCGCCATACTTTCTGGTCATTGAATTGTCTGCCTGGGTAAATTCAGTAAACAATTTTTCTATTTGCTCTTTTGTAAGCCCTATTCCCGTATCTGTGACACTAAAATGCAGCTTAATTTTCTCTTCCCTATCATCATAATCTCTAACCACAACATTCACTTCGCCTTGCCTTGTGAATTTAATAGCATTTGTAGTCAAATTAGATATAATTTGTTCTAGCCGTAGTGGGTCTCCGTTTAGTACATCCGGTACACCTTCACCTATATCAAAATTAATATCAATACCCTTATTAGTTGCTGAAGTTGTATATAAACTAGATACATTTTCAAATACTTTATCCAGATTAAACCTAATGTTTTCTAGTTCCAGTTTTCCTGCCTCTATTTTTGAGAAATCTAAAATATCATTAATAACTCTAAGCAATGTCTTTGATGATCCTTCTATCTTGGAAATATAATTTCTCTGAGACTCATTTAAATTAGATTGACTAATTAAATGAGTGAGTCCCATAATTCCATTCATCGGGGTTCTAATTTCATGACTCATATTTGCAAGGAATTGACTCTTGGCAAGGTTTGCCTCCTCCGCTTCTTCTTTAGCAGTCTTAAGCTGGGCTTCAGTCCTTTTTCTTTCAGATATGTTTTGAAGTACCCCTATAAACCTTATAACATTTCCTGATTCATCTTTATTTGTTGCTTGTCCAATAAATGAAAGCCATATACTTGGGTCTTCCTTTAATCTAAACTCCTTATAAAAGTCCTTACCTACCATTAGATCATTATCTTCACCAAATTGCATAATACTAAATATATCATCTTCATACAAATAGTCCTCCAATTTCCCATCAAATTCAGTCCAATCGCTATTTTTAATAATACCTTGTTTATACTCTGGTGCGTTAATCAGTTTAAGAAAAACACCGTTAACCACTGATAAGTTGCTAATACAATCTGAATCATACAATCCAATATGTGAAGCCTCCATAGCAATTCTAAATCTTTCTTCGGAAATAGTTAAGTTTTTTGTAACCTCAGTTAATGCCTTGGTTCGCTCTTGTACACGACATTCTAAATCATCATTTAAAATAATTAGAAATTCCTCTGCTTTTTTACGCTCTTTAATTTCAGAATTAAGTATATGTAAATTAGCACGAATATTCTTGGCCATTTTGTCTATAGTATTTGCAAGAATTCCTATTTCATCTTTACTTGCCTTAAGATCATTTGGAATTTCAATAAAATTTATACCATCAGAACTCTCGATAATTTCCACCATACGAGTCAATGGTTTTGTAATTAAATTTATCATTTTATTTGCAGCAATAAAAATCAGAACAGAAATACTGATGGCGAAACATAAAAAAATAACCATTAAAAAATTTACTGCCTTTGCAAAATCTCCATGTTCCATGCGCATTGCTAAGTATAGATTCTGAGTATTAGGTATTGAACGGTAAACTAAATAGTTGGTCCTATCTTTTGAACTTATAGGTTTTATTTCCCCAAACTTATTAGTTTGAATATTTTTCTTGAAACTTTCCATGTCAAACATCAACAGCTGCTCTTTATTTGGATTTACAATTGCGTTACCAAAAGAATCAAAAATCCATATTTCATTTAGCTCTCCTTCTTTTGTTTTACTTAATGATGCAGCCATTTTTTCAACCCCGAGGTTAACAATTAATATTCCTTTTATTTTTCCACTATTATCTATAATCCTTGTACCTGTAAAAACAGTATATTCGCCAAGATTTTCATTAAACACTGCTGGGGTCTTGACTTTACTTCTATCTCCAGCTAATAGTTCCTTCTCATACCTATCTAAGGTCTTGATATCATATGGATTGTTTTCATATTCCTCACCAGTTATTGATTTATATTTAATTGATATTATTAAATCTTTACTCTTAAGCATTTGATTGTCAAGCTCTTGTTTAATAGCAGGAATATTGCCATTTTTAAATACTTCTGTACTAGCAAGTACTTCTAAGGTTTTGCCTTGATCATCAAAGCGTTCCCCTAAATAGTTTGCTTCGCTATTCACAACATGTTCTCCCATACTACCAATAATAGGCTTCACTGTTAGGTTCATCTGAAAATATAGAAAAATACTTAATAAGATTAAAACTACAAACATAAGCAAAGTATAAGTTGCTCTTAATTTATCTTTATATGACTTGTTAATAAAATTTATTTTAGGCACAAACCCACCCCTCACACAGTTCTTGCAAAGCAAGTATTATATATAGCTTCAAGTTAAGTTTTACAATTAAAACTCTATATATACTCAATTATTGCATAATATAACATCTTTCACAATCTGATTTTATTTGTTAATACAATCCTACATAAAAAATACAAAGATGAATTACAACAGTCGCCTAAAAACAAATTAGACGACTGCTAAAACTTACCTTTGTATTTTATATTGGTTTATATCATTTTGTACCTTTTAAGCAAGGTACCAATAACTGTTCCTGAAATCAACTGCATTGTTTTCTCATTCATAAACTTCGCCATAAATGGGAGATTCAATTCTGTAACTTTTTTTCCATCCATCATCTTTACTGTAGAATCTAGCAATGTACGAACATCGTAACAAGAAGCAAAGACCTCTGGTACACCACGATCTATGTCTAACAATGTATAAACCGCCTCCATAGCTGTTCTTACTGAATATTCAGTTGTGAACACTGTATCACGTGGTGTGTCGGCAAACTGACCAAGAAAAGCAAAATTCTCGCAGCCCTCAGGCACAACCTTAGGTCTGTCCCCTGTTGTTCTTGGCATAAAAAATGCAGTAATATATGGCATCATACAAGGGATAGAGATTGCAGAATTTGTAGCCATATCGTGAATTTCAGATTCAGGTACACCCATATGGTAAAGCCATTCTTCTGTAATCTCCACTCCTGTACATTCTCTCATTGGTTTCTTGATATAATTTCCTGGAATTTCAGAAAATAGACCATATACCCAAACTACTAGTTGATCTTTTGGTTGTTCTTTAAAATGAGGTTGTCTATTCACAGTATAGCTCATAAGCCAATTTGAGTCTTTTACAGTAACTATACCACCGGTAACAACCTTTCCACTAAATGGATCACGCTTGCAAATCTTCTCAATATATGGAGGGATTCTATCATCAAGTGTGGTAATTGTAGAAGATTCCCAGAATGTTTCTTCTGTACTTGTACAGAATTTATCAGGACGCCCGAACGCTGGGTCTTGTTTCGCAATGTTTCTCCAAAGTTCCCAGCAACCGCCTATAGATCCATCAAACTTTGGTGCCTGATTTTGGTCCCCTAGTGTAGAATTTTCTGTACAGCTTCCGTTAGTAACAAATACTAAGTCATTTTCGGTTAGACTAATACATTCTTCTTTACCGTTATGCTTACATATAATTTTCTCAGCAAGCTTTTTGCCATCTTTAATATCAAAAATAACATTTGTTACCTGAGTATCATATTGGAACTTAACGCCATGATCTTCAAGGTATTTTACCATTGGTAGAATCAATGACTCATATTGATTGTACTTTGTAAATTTCAAAGCAGATAAATCTGGAAGTCCACCTATGTGATGAATAAATCTTTGAAGATAAAGTTTCATTTCCAATGCACTATGCCAATCTCTGAAGGCAAACATCGTTCTCCAGTATAACCAGAAGTTAGAATTAATAAGCTCCTCTGAGAAAACATCAGAAATCTTCTTATCATACAAATCTTCATCACGACTCATAAACAACTTTACAAGTTCCATGGAAGCTCTATCACTTAGTCCAAACTTTCCATCAGTATGAGCATCCTCACCTTTATTGATAGTTACTCTCTGCAAAGAATAGTTTGGATCTTCTTTATTAAGCCAATAAAACTCATCTAAAACAGAAGCCCCTTCTGTTTCAATAGACGGAATAGACCTAAATAAATCCCATAAGCATTCAAAGTGATCTTCCATTTCACGTCCACCACGGATAATAAATCCCTTTTGAATGTCGTTAATACCATCGCAAGCTCCTCCAGGTAAACTAAGCTCTTCCAAAATATGAATGTTCTCACCCTTCATCTGACCATCACGTATTAAAAAACATGCAGCAGCCAATGATCCTAAGCCTGCTCCAACTAAATATGCTGACTTTTTATCCACATTAGCTGGTTTTAAAGGACGAGCAAATGCTTCATAATTTCCATTACTATAATACATTATAAGTACCCCCTTAAGTCTTCTTTATCATTTGATTATAAGAAGGTTCTTGTAACATCACAATAGACAATCAGGCTGATTTGTATGGTTATTGCTATAATTTCTAATTCTTTTATAATCGAGTAGGAGCTGAATAATTAATTTATTCAGCGACCTCTCACACCACCAAGCATACCGTTCGGTACTTGGCGGTTCAATAAGATTTACCTAATCATAAATATTTTT
>NZ_JAIZZN010000034.1 GCF_020443565.1 Clostridium sp. CS001 | reverse complement strand
ATTATGGCATGAAGGTAACACCCCTTCCCATACCGAACAGGTAGGTTAAGCTTCAATGCGCCGATGGTACTGCAGGGGTAGCCTTGTGGGAGAGTAGGTTGTCGCCAGGTACACATGGTTTACTAGCTCAGTTGGTAGAGCACATGACTTTTAATCATGGTGTCCGGGGTTCGATTCCCCGGTAAGCCACCAAAAAGCACTTCTTTATGAAGTGCTTTTTTTATTTCCATTGATCAGCCATATTATGAAATATTTCAGCGTTATTTAATTCTCCTTGCAGATTATATACTATAGATATTAATTCATAAATTTCAGGAGTATTTGGATTTATGGATAAAAGTAATTTTAAAGCATCTAATGCTTTTTTTAATTTATTCTCATTTATTAATTGTTTAATGATACTTATTTGGTATTCAGTACTTTGGGCAGATAGATTTTCTTCTGTCATCATTTCTTCAAGAATAACTTTAATCTTATCTGTAGTAAAAGGTTTTTGTAAATAAGTAATAGCACCAAGTTTAGTACAATCCACTGCATTTTTAACCGTGGCAAAAGCCGTCATAATTACTACAGGAACAACTATTCCTTTAGAACGAATTCTTTTTAGAACCTCTGTTCCGCTTATCTCTGGCATCTTAATATCCAAAAATATTAAATCTACTGCTTCATTATCAATTATTTCTAATGCTTCATAACCATTAGTAGCTAGCAAAACTTCAAAATCATTTAATTCAAGATAGATCCTGAGTAATGTACGAATATTTTTTGTATCATCTACAACCAAAGCTTTTTTCATAGCTGCCCTCCTTTCTTAGATATCTATACCTTGTAATAATTTTAAATGTAATTTTCATCAATATTTTTAAGTCTACATATTACTATAAGGCTATAATCAATTAAAATCAACTATAAGATTATAAACGAATAACTATAAGTTATACACATAAAAGATATGATTAAATTATTGAGCATAAAGCATTATATATACTTTAAAATTATAGATTTAGTTCTATGAGTAAAATGAAGATAAACCAATATAAACAAAGAATGATAATGCTATAGTTCTTAAATAGAATATAACAAATAGGATAATGATTTTAAAATCACCTAGGCCACGTTGCACTATTCCCTATATTTGATTAAAATATGCATATGATATTAATATATTTAATATTAATATGTTTATTTAATAAACTCAAGTAAGGAGAACAAATTATGTATATAGTAATAATAGGGTGTGGTAGATTAGGCAGTGGACTTGCCATGGAATTATCTGATGAAGGACATGATGTTGTTATAATTGATAAGTACGCAAAAAATCTAGAGCGCCTTAGAGGTGGATTTAATGGAATTCGGATTAAAGGTGTAGAAATAGATAATGATACATTGATGGAAGCTGGAATAGATAAAGCGGATATATTTTTGGCTATGACCCCTACAGACAATATAAATATTATGGCTAGTCAAATTGCAAAGGATATATTTAAGGTACCTAAAGTAATAGCAAGAATCTATGATCCATCCAGGGAATCTATTTATAGAGAACTAGGATTACAAACTATAAGTCCAACTGAACTTGGTATAAATATAATTAAAAACAAAATAATAGATGAAAATTCAGATACTATGCTAATAATAGACAATGATATATCTATAGAAGAGATTACAATAAATAAACTTAAGTTTAATACAGTTTTAGAAATAGAGGATAAATTTGATTGTAGAGTATGTGCAGTTTGGAAAAACGGTGAATTTATAATACCAAGCAAAAACCAATCACTTGAAAAAGGTGATAAAATAATTTGCAGCATAAGTAAGGACAATAAGAAAAGGTTGGTAAGGGCAATAATGAGGGAGAAATTTATATGAGAGTAATAGTAGTTGGTGGTGGAAAGGTAGGGTACTATCTTATTAAAGCACTAAAAGAAAAGAAGCACTCAGTGGTATTAATAGAAAAAGACATAGAAATTTGTGAAAAGATTGCTGAAGAACTACAAGTATATGTAATATGTGGAGATGCTTCGGATATTGAAGTACTAAAGGATGCTAGTATAGAAGAAGTTGATGTAGTGGCTGCAGTAACAGGGAAAGATGAAGAAAATCTTGTGATATGCCAGATGGTTAAGGTTAATTTTAATATTAAGGAAACAATAGCTAGAATTAATAATCCTAAAAACACAGCAATCTTCAAGGCACTGGGAGTAAATAAGACAGTTTGTAGTACACAAGTAATTTGCAATTTAATAGAAGAAGAATTTAATGTAAATCATTAAAAGAAATATAAAGAAAGAAAATGTTAAAGAGAACTATAATTGGAGGAAAAATATATTATGACAAACAAAAAAGTTATAGGTGGGGTAATTACAGAAATAGGATACACATTAGTGTTCTTATTTATCCTATATGGAATTATTATGATTTTGGCAAGGTGATCATATGAAAAAAATAATAAAAGACTTTGATGATTTTAAACTAATAAATTTTTATGTAGGATATGTAATAGTAAGGACTTCAAGTTTAATGTTAATACCAATGATTACATCATTGATATTTAAGGAATGGAGCGCACTTTTAGATTTCACTATTAGTATGAGTATAGCTGTAAGTTTGGGTATATTACTTATGGCTACAGGTAGAAGTGTAATTGATAAGGCACAGGTGCAATGGAAACATGGATTAATAATTGCATCTAGTTCGTGGCTTATATTAACGTTTTTATGTGCTGTGCCATATGCGCTTAGTGGAAATACTGCATCATTTTTAGATGCAGTATTTGATGTTATGAGTGGATTTACAACAACGGGGGTTTTGCTTACTCAAGATATTGATCATCTGTCACTTGGATTAAATATGTGGAGACACATTATTACCTTTGTAGGGGGACAAGGGATGGTGGTGCTAGCCTTAAGCTTTATGGTAAACCATACATTAGGGGCTTATAAAATGTATGTTGGTGAAGGTAAGGATGCAGAGCTTGTACCTAATGTAAAGAATACAGCAAGGATAATCTGGAAAGTAAGTATAACATATTTAGTTGTAGGAACTCTTATGCTTTGGATTAATGGAATGGCTATAGGACTACAACCTGTAAGTGCTTTTTTTCATGGATTATTTATTTTTATGTCTGCATGGAGCACTGGTGGTTTTGCACCAATGTCTCAAAATATACTTTATTATCATAGTCTTTCATATGAACTATTAACAATGATTTTCTTTGTCATTGGCTCTTTAAATTTTGCATTGCACTATGCAGTATGGCAAGGTAAGAAAAATGAGATATTAAAAAATATTGAAACACAGAGTTTTTTTATTACAGCTTTAATTATATCTTTTTTAACTGCATTAAAACTAACAAACCTAGGTATATACAGTAATGGGATATCAATTTTCAGAAAAGTTGTTTATAATGTATTATCAGCACATACAACTACAGGGTTCGGTAATCTTTATGCCAGGCAGTTTGCTACGGAATGGGGAGACTTTCCTATTGTTATGCTTATAATAGCAATGCTTATAGGTGGATCAGCTTGTTCTACAGCAGGTGGGTTTAAAGGACTTAGGGTAGGATTGCTATTTAGAAGCATAGGTGCAGAAGTAAATAAGTTGATAAATTCCGATAGAAAAATAAGAATAGCTAAATTTCATCATATAAAGGAAATCATTTTAGAGGATGCAATGGTGAAGTCTGCTTACCTTATAATATTATGTTATATAATGCTATTTGTCGTAGGTACAACACTTGGAACCTACTATGGATATCCAGTTCTAAGCTCAGCTTTTGAAGCTGCATCAATTACAGGTAATGTAGGTTTATCCATTGGAATTACTTCACCTACAATGCCAACTTTACTTAAAGTATATTATATAATTGCAATGTATTTAGGAAGGCTAGAATTTATATCTGTATTTGCATTAATAGGAGTTACATTTGGAGGCATTAAAAGATTATGGTTAAGACTTTTAAAACAATAATATTTACTTGCATTTTAGTAGTTTCCTTTTCTACAATATGCATGGCAAAGGAGTATACAAATTATACTGAACTAATTGAAAATGGTAAGACGTTTGATAACACTAAAATTACATTAAAAGGTGAGGCTATTGGAGAATCCATGAAAAGAGGTGAATATTCATGGGTAAATATTAGCGATGGTAGCAATGCTATAGGCATATGGATTAAAAGTGATCAAGTTGAATTTATAAAAAACTTTGGAAGGTATGGACATAAGGGAGATACATTAAGTGCATACGGTACTTTTAATAGGGCATGTGCAGAGCATGGTGGTGATATGGATGTCCATCCAATCTCAGTTAAAATTGAAGAACATGGAGGGAAAGTAATAATTCCTATAAGTAGGAGCAAAGGTATTTTGGCTATAATGCTAGCAATCGGAGCACTATCTTCAATTTTTTTATATAAGAAATTTACTAAAAGCATTTCATATTGAAATGCTTTTTTTAGAAACTGATACAAAGGCTATTTAAATCTATAAGAAAGGAATGAGTAGAGTGAAAAAAATAAAATTTAATGATGTGCATATGAAAATTTTTGGTAAGTATAAATACAGTGACTATAAAGAAATTAAACCTAAAGAAATGATAATTAAGAATCTGTTTAAAACTATAATGATTATAAGTTTAGCCACTATAGTATCTCTGATATTTAGAGAAATTGGATTTCATGAGTCAAATGTAATTATAGTCTTTATTTTAGGAGTATTACTTGTGTCAACAAGTACAGATGGATATGCTTATGGTATTTTATCAGCAATAATTGGAGTGTTATCATTTAATTTTTTCTTTACTGTACCATACTATAGTTTTTTAGCTTACAGAGCTGATTATCCCGTTACCTTTGCCATAATGCTTATAGCTGCAATTATTACAAGTACTTTGACCTCAAGTGTTAAAACTCAAGCTAAAATATCTTTTATGCGGGAAAACAGAATGCAAATCTTATATAAAATTAACAAATCATTGCTTACAGCAAGAAATAAAAAACAAGTGGTTCATCTTTGTGGTGACAATTTAGTGGATATGTTTAACAGAGCTAATATGATAGCTATATTAGATGATAAAAACAATTTGCAAAAGCATTGTGATTATATGGTTAGTGGAGAAGCTGGTAGGGATATTTTCAAGTTAGATGTAGAGGGCGATGCAATTGAGAAATGTTTTATAACAGGTCAATCAGTAGGTATTAAAGCTGAAGTTATATCAGATACTGTTGGGTATTATCATCCAATAAAAGGACAAAATAAAATTCTTGGAGTTATTGGTATAGCGTGCCTAGAAGAAGATACTTTATCAAAAAGTGAAAAAATTCTTTTAGAGTCTGTTTCTACACAAATTGCGTTAGCTATTGAACGAGAAGATTTATATGAAAAGAAAAAACATATAAGTTTAGAGGCTGAAAGAGAAAGGCTTAGAGGTAATCTTTTAAGGTCAATTTCACATGATTTAAGAACCCCTCTAACAGGGATATTAGGATCTGTTTCTACCATTAGTGATAATTATGACATACTTGATAATGACACAAAGAAAGAGCTTCTTGAGATTATTTATGAAGATACAAGCTGGCTTATACATTCAGTTGAGAATATATTAAGCATGACACGGATAGATGAAGGTAAACTTGAAATTAAAAAAGATATAGAAGTTGTTGAAGAAATCGTTGCTGAATCCATATCGAGAGTTAAAAGATTTTCAGGGGAGCATAACATTGTTATTGATTTACCTAAAAACATGGTCCTATTATTCGTAGATGGATTGTTAATAGAACAAGTACTTATTAATTTAATTGACAATGCCATTAAGTACACACAAAAGGATTCCATTATAAAAGTTAAAGTTAAGGTGGAGCATGAAACTGTGATTTTTGATATATCTGACAATGGGAAAGGAATACCAGAAGAAGACATACCGTCAATATTTGATAGATTTTATACAAAGACAAAAGGGGATTGCCTAGAAAAGCGAGGCATAGGATTAGGATTAGCTATTTGTAAGTCGATTATAGAGGCTCATGATGGACGAATGGAAGCTTTAAATAATTCTTCTGGAGGAGCGACTTTTAGATTTACTTTACCTGAAACAAGGAGCGATGAAAATGGATATAAAGCCTTTGATTTTAATAGTTGAAGATGATAAACCAATTAAAAAATTTATGAAACTCTCCATAGAGGCACAGGGATACAAGTGCATTGAAACCGAATCTGGAATTACAGCTATAGCGCTTATTTTTTCTAACAATCCAGATATAATAGTTTTAGACTTAGGATTACCTGATATTGATGGACTTGATGTTATTAAGAAGGTAAGAGCGTCTACGAAAGCTAGGATTATAGTGGTTTCAGCCCGCGGACATGAAAGTGAGAAGGTTGAAGCTTTAGATTGTGGTGCAGATGATTACTTGACCAAGCCTTTTAGTGTAGCTGAGCTTTTAGCAAGAGTCAGAGTTGCCCTTAGGCATTTTAATGAGGATTCCAATTTGCAAAACAGTGTTCAATCAGTGTTTGTAGTTAAGGATTTTAAAATAGACTTTGAAAAACACCGAGCTACAATTTTAAATGAAGAAATACATTTAACACCGATGGAATTCAAGTTAATTGAGTTATTGTCAAGACATGCAGGTCGTGTACTAACTCATAAGTATATAATTGATGAGGTTTGGGGAAGTTATTTTGAAAATGAGACACAGTCTCTTAGGGTATTTATGGCTAATATAAGAAGAAAAATAGAGAAAAATCCTGGGGAACCTCAGTATATAATAACGGAGGTAGGAGTAGGGTATCGTTTAGTTGATGAATAATAATTAGAAGATGAAGCTTTTGGCTTTGTCTTTTTTTTATGAAAAAATTGAAATGTAATTTCTTAATACGAAATTTATACGCTAAGGATCATCTTCACAACATCTTTATACTGTTGTTGTTAGAATGAATACATAAGGTGATCAGAAGGAGGCGAAGTAAATTCATGATTGATGCAATATTTATAATAGTAACAGCACTTTGTTTTTTGCTAATACTGCCCTTTATTACTTGGTGTGAATCAGAAATAAATAAAAATCAACATATCACTTAAAGTAATAATTAAATGGAGGATGCTATGAAAATTTTAATTATAATGGCAATTTTATTGTTTTTGTATCTAGGATATGCATTACTTAATCCTGAGAAATTTTAATATTATAGTTTTTTATGTTTAAAAAGAATATATGGAGGATAGTTATATATGGACATTTTTCAAATTATATTAACGCTTATAATTTTTGTATTGCTTGTTATTCCAACTGGGAAATATATATATAAAGTTATAAATAATAAGAAGTGTTTTACAGATCCTTTTATGGACAAGGTAGACAACTTAATTTATAAGGTTACAGGGATAACTAAAGAAGAGATGACTTGGAAGCAATACGCTATTGCTTTCATTGTATCAAATATGGTTATGACTTTGATAGCATACTTAGTGCTCAGGGTTCAGGGAGTTCATTTTTTAAATCCCAATGGCAATAAAGCTATGGATGCATCACTTATTTTTAATACTATCTTTAGTTTTATTACAAATACAAACCTTCAACACTACAGTGGAGAATGGGGATTATCGTACTTAAGTCAAATGACAGTTATAAATTTCTTTATGTTTACCTCAGCGGCATCAGGATTTGCTGTTGCAGCAGCATTTATGAGAGGAATTACTGGGAAAACTAAAATGCTAGGTAACTTTTTCGTTGATTTAGTAAGAGTTACTACAAGGGTGTTAATTCCAATTTCAATAATAGTAACTATATTTTTAATGGTGCAAGGAGTTCCACAGACATTTTCACCAAATAAGGTTATTACGACCATAGAAGGAACTAAACAAGTTATTGGACTTGGACCTATAGCGTCTTTTGAAGCTATTAAACATTTAGGGACTAATGGAGGTGGTTTCTTTGGAGCTAATTCATCACACCCATTTGAAAATCCAACCCCTCTTACTAATTTAATAGAAATGTTAGCTATGATGCTTATACCTGGAGCTATAGTTTATTGTTTTGGGTTAATGGTAAAAAATAAAAAGCAAGGCTGGGCAATATTCGCAGCAATGTCTATATTGTTTGTAATATCTTTAGCAGTTTGCTTCCATTCTGAAAAGCTTGGGAACCCTGCAATTGCAAATCTCAATTTAAGTCAAGCCATGGGCAACATGGAGGGTAAAGAAATAAGGTTTGGACTTGCGGGCTCAACGTTATTTACAACAGTTACAACAGCATTCACTACCGGTTCTGTAAATAATATGCATGATTCATTAACACCCGTTGGTGGACTAGTTCCATTATGGCAGATGATGCTTAATGTAGTGTTTGGCGGTGAAGGTGTAGGTTTTATGAATATGATGATGTACGCAATATTAACAGTATTTTTGTGCGGACTAATGGTTGGACGGACACCAGAATTTTTAGGTAAAAAAATTGAGGCAAAGGAAATTATGTTAATATCTTTAGCCATACTAATACATCCTTTTATAATTCTTGTGCCGTCAAGTATAGCTGTACTTACTAGTCAAGGCCTTGCAGGAATAAGTAATCCAGGGTTTCATGGATTAACTCAAGTTCTTTATGAATTTACTTCTGCAGCAGCTAATAATGGTTCAGGTTTTGAAGGACTAGCAGATAATACTATGTTTTGGAATGTAAGTACAGGTCTTGTAATGTATGCAGGAAGATTTTTTGCCATGGTTATTCTTTTAGCTGTAGCTGGTTCTTTAGCATCAAAAAGACTCGTACCAGAATCGGATTCTACATTTAAAACAGATAACACTACATTTACTATAATATTAGTATTTATAGTTTTAATAATAGGCGCGTTAACATTCTTGCCCGCCATAGTATTAGGACCAATAGCGGAACATTTAACCACATTTCGTTAATGTTTCAGCACCGCATTTAATGATTTAGCACAATAAAATATAAGGAGTAAATAAATGAATAATATAGATGATAAAAAAAAGTTTATAAGCAAGAAGATTTTTAATGATGCAGTTAAGGATTCTTTTAAGAAGTTAAACCCTAAGTTTATGATAAAAAATCCTATTATGTTTATCGTTGAAATTGGATTTTTTATAACTTTATTTCTTACTTTTGTTCCTAACGCATTTGGTGATACAGGTACAAATTTAAGGGTATATAATGGATTAGTTGCTTTTATTCTTTTCACTACAGTTTTATTTGCTAACTTTGCAGAGGCAGTGGCGGAAGGAAGAGGTAAAGCTCAAGCTGAGAGTTTGAAGAAAACCAAAAGAGACACAATGGCCAAGCTTTTAGACAAAAATGGGAACGTAACAGTGACCAATGCATCGGAGATAAGAAAAGGAGATATTGTTCTTGTAGAAAATGGGGACATAATACCAAATGATGGTGAAATTATTTCGGGTCTTGCAGCGGTAGATGAGTCTGCTATAACAGGAGAATCAGCTCCTGTTATGAAGGAAGCTGGTGGAGATTTTAGTTCTGTTACTGGAGGAACTAAAGTGGTAAGTGATTGGCTTAAGGTCCAAATCACAGCAAGCCCTGGAGAATCTTTCCTTGATAAGATGATAAGTCTAGTTGAGGGCGCTTCAAGGCAAAAAACCCCCAATGAAATGGCATTAAATACATTGTTAATAGTACTCACAATGATTTTCCTAATGGTTATTGTTACCCTTGAGCCATTAGCTGCATACTCAGGTGTTAAAATTCCAACATCTACACTGATAGCATTACTTATATGTTTAATACCAACTACAATAGGTGCTTTATTATCAGCTATAGGAATTGCAGGTATGGATAGGGTTACAAGATTTAATGTAATTGCTATGTCAGGTAAAGCAGTTGAAGCCTGTGGAGATGTAGATGTTATGATTTTAGATAAGACAGGTACGATAACTTATGGTAATAGGCTTGCGGCAGAATTTATACCTGTATCTGGATGTGATGAAAATAAACTAATAAAATATGCATTAATATGTTCCCTAAAGGATGAAACTCCTGAAGGTAGATCCATAGTTGAGCTTGCGAGTAAACTTGGAGTAACAGTAGATGCAAATAATTATGAAGATGCTAAATTTATAGAATTTACTGCTCAAACTAAAATG
The DNA here is from genome assembly GCF_020443565.1 of Clostridium sp. CS001. Classification (GTDB taxonomy): domain Bacteria; phylum Bacillota; class Clostridia; order Clostridiales; family Clostridiaceae; genus Clostridium_AD. Next base: position 31,178 of record NZ_JAIZZN010000034.1, on the reverse strand, counting down.
AGTGGGTTAAATTTAACAGATGGAGAAATTATACGAAAAGGTGCTATTAGCAGCATCATAAAAATGGTGCAAGAACTTGGCGGGAAGGTTTCAAAGGATTTAGAAGTAGTTACAACAAAGATTTCTATGGCTGGTGGAACACCATTAATAGTTTGTGTAAATAGCGAAATACTTGGGGTTATTTATTTAAAGGATACTGTAAAACCAGGACTTACGCAAAGGTTTGAAAGATTAAGAAGTATGGGAATAAAAACTATTATGTGCACAGGAGACAATCCACTCACAGCGGCTACCATAGCAAGAGAAGCAGGAGTAGATGAATTTATTGCAGAGTGTACCCCAGAGGATAAAATTGATGTTATAAAAAAAGCACAAAGAGAAGGTAAACTTGTAGCTATGACTGGGGATGGTACTAATGATGCTCCAGCTCTTGCTCAAGCAGATGTTGGACTTGCAATGAATAGTGGAACAATTGCTGCAAAAGAAGCTGCTAACATGGTAGATTTAGATTCAGACCCTACTAAGATAATTGAAGTAGTAGAAATAGGTAAACAGTTACTTATAACCAGAGGAGCATTAACTACATTTAGTATAGCAAATGATGTTGCAAAGTATTTTGCTATAATACCAGCAATATTTACTGTTGCTATTCCAACAATGAGTGTATTAAATGTAATGAAGCTTGCCACACCTGCAAGTGCAATATTGTCAGCATTAGTGTTTAATGCAATAATAATACCTCTATTAATTCCAATAGCTATGAGAGGGGTAAAATATAAACCCGCAAAGGCGGAAGCTCTTCTCTTAAGAAATATATTAATTTATGGTGTAGGTGGAATTATGGTTCCATTCTTTGGGATTAAGATAATAGATATGATAATATTCCCACTGTTAAAAGCTCTTAATGTAGCATAAATTCTTGATGTAAAATAATTTAGGAGGATAAAAATAATGAAAGTATTAAAAAAATCAATATTAGTCAGCTTGACGCTTATGTTTGTGTGTGGTTTTGTATTTCCAACAGTAATGACTGGTGTAGGTCAGTTGTTTTTTAATAATAAGGCAAATGGAAGTATGCAAGTGGTGAATGGGCGTGAAGTGGGTTCTTTGCTTATAGGGCAAGAATTCACTGATGCTCGTTACTTTAAAGGAAGAATTTCAGCTGTAAACTATAATACTTACAAAGAAGGGGAGGAGGCTACATTGTCTTCTGGATCTGCAAATCTTGCATCCTCTAATATTGCACTAAAAGAGAGAATACAAAAGGATCTAGATGCATTTTTGAAGGCTAATCCAGAAGTTACGAAAGAAGATATTCCAGCAGATTTCTTAACAAGTTCAGGATCTGGTCTTGACCCTCATATAAGCATAGAAGCTGCAAAGATTCAAATACCAGGCATTTCAAAGGCTACAGGTATTGATAAAAGTGATTTAGAACAAATGGTTAAGAATAATACAGAGGAAAGACAACTTGGTGTGTTTGGAAATAGAAGAGTTAATGTGTTGAAACTCAATATAGAAGTCAATAATAAGATTCGCTAGTTGAGAACTTATAATTAAGAGCTGAGAGTTAAGAAAAATTAACTGTCAGCTCTTAATTTTTAATTGTGATCTTAATTAAAAGGTTCTATTATCAGGAATTACGTGTATTTCTATATCTTTTGCATGACGCAAAATTTTTGTCACTGAGGAGCCCCTAAATGCTATCTGCCAAATAGATCGGTTGGTGTGACCAATTATAAGTTGTGTGATATGTTTTTGTGAAGCAAATTTCACTAGTTCTTTAGAAACACTTTTACCGGTTAACGTTACAGTATCAGCACCGAGTTGCTTAGCTAACTGAAAATGGCTTTCTAAACTATCTAATTCTTTTTTTGATAGAGTAGGAGATAAAGCATGAGTACAGTTTACTGAGGCTACAATCCATTGACATTTATAACGTTTTGATATGCGAGCACCTCTTCTTATTAATTTTCTTCCAAAAGGATTAGCACTTACACAAACCATTACTCTTTCAGCAGTATGCCAGTTTTCTCTAATATCATGTTTTTTCATATACTCAGATAAATTATCATCAATTTCCTCGGCAATATGCCTTAAGGTTATTTCTCTTAAGGCATTTAAATTTCCACCTCTAAAAAAGTTTTTTAATGCTCTTGCAGTATTTTCTTGTTTATAAATATCACCTCTTTTTAATCTAGTTTGTAGTGAGGCTGGAGTAATATCTATAACAACTACTTCATCAGCATTTTCAACTATAATATCAGGAATGGTTTCTCTTACTGTTATACCTGTTATTTGATTTACAATATCATTAAGACTTTCTAGATGTTGAATATTCAAAGTAGTAAGTACATCTATTCCATGTCCTAGTATTTCTAAAACATCTTCATATCTTTTTTTGTTTTTTGAACCAGGTGCATTAGTATGTGCTAGTTCATCTATAAGAACTATTTTGGGGTTGCGTTTTAATACTTCATCTAAATCAATTTCTTCTAAAATCATGTTATTGTAGTTTATTTTTTTTCTTGGTAATACCTCAAGAGAAGCCACTTGAGAATTAGTTTCGGCTCTTCCATGGCTTTCAAGATAACCGATAACAATATCTTGTCCTCTAGCAAGCATTCGATTAGCTTCATTGAGCATGGAGTAAGTTTTTCCAACACCAGGAGCGTAGCCTAAAAATATTTTTAAATGTCCTTTTATCTTTTCTTTTTCTAGAAATACTAATGCCTCTTCAGGAGTAATCCGTTTAAAAGAATTATTACTCATTTTATATCAATCCTTTATTTATAAAATTTTGGTTATTTAATGGCATTTCAGCTTCAAATAAGATGAATAGCTACGCATGTGATGATTCAAGTAAAAAGTTTTGAATTTAAAACATATATTCATTATACAATTAATTTATATTTTTTTAAAATTAGCAAGTAAAAGTATAGAATGCATGGAAAGCATTGATATGTAAGGGTTTCATCAAAAAAACAACCTTAAATAATAAAATCTTAACACAACGTTTATACGCTACACTGTATCTTTATACCTTCTTAATAGCAAAAATATAGCGATTTTGATAAAATATAATTATCAAATAAAGAGAGAAAGGGTAGTTTAAGGTGAGGAAATGTTAACAAATATGAATAGGGAAAACTTTATGCAAAACAACATACAAGAGGCTATTAGTGCAATAAAATCAAATAAATATGATCTAGCACTTAAATACTTATATTCAGAGATGCTTGAAAATGATCATTCAGCAGTGGTGTATAATTTATTAGGAGTTATTTCAGAATATAAAAGAGATGAATCTATGGCTTGTATATATTATAGAGCTGCATACGTGTTTGATCCAACTTACAAGCCAGCAGATAAAAATTTAGAAAAATTAACTTCGTATTTTTATAAATTTAATGAAAAAAATATAGACTTCGGAGATACTATTGAGAAAATAACATTATTAGCTTAAAATAATGATATATATAAACATAAGATAAGAAGGGTGTGATGGTTTGTTTCAATTCATGGTTGTGTTTTTTACAAAAGATCAAGTAACGAATTTTTTTAATGATACAGCATACCATAAATTAAAGTATGTGGGTATTGCTATTGGAGTTTTTATATTCTTTGTATTACTAAAAAAAATATTTGCAAAGTACGTATTCAAGATAATATTAAGATTTGTTGATAAAACAAGATTTAATGCAGATACAAAAATAGTAGAAGCATTTCAAAAACCTGTAACTAATTTTTTTGAAGTATTAGGGTTTTACTTTGGTTTTAGAGTTTTGGTTATGGCAGATATACCAATTAGTATTATATTTATAGATAAGATGTTCAGTTCTGTGGTAATAATATTAATTTGTTGGGGTTTATGTAACCTTTCTGGAGAATCTTCTTTGTTATTTGAGAGGATGCATAAGGCATATGATATAAAGGTAGATAAAATATTATTTCCATTTATATCAAAGACACTGACCTTGGTAATAATTGCATTAGCTATTACTATAATAGCTGAAAAATGGGGATATAACATTCAAGGGTTTGTTACGGGACTTGGACTCGGTGGACTTGCTTTTGCACTAGCAGCTAAAGATGCAGCAGCTAATGTTATTGCAGGTATCTTTATAATATTAGATAAACCCTTTTCTATAGGGGACTGGGTTAATTGCGATGGGCTAGAAGGAACTATAGAGGATATTTCTTTTAGAACTACCAAAATAAGAACTGTGGATAATGCATTAATAACAGTGCCCAATTCAAAGCTTGCCAATGAACCTGTAACGAATTTCAGTAGAAGAGGTAAACGAAGAGTTAATTTCGATTTAGAAATAAACTACAAAACTTCTAAAGAGAAACTACAAATTTGCGTGGATAGTATACGACATATGGTAGAGAATCATCCACAGGTAAGTAAGAAAGATATCATAGTTAGATTTGACAAACTAAGTGCCGCTAGTTTAGATGTACGTGTATGCTTTTTTACTGAAACAGCAAAGTATGATGAGTATCTTAAAATAAAAGAAGAGGTTAACTTTAATATAGCAGAGATTCTTCAGCAAGAAGGAGTTTTAATGGCTTTTCCAAGCAGAAGTATATATTTAGAAGGATCATATACCAAAAATAAGGAACAAGAAATTGACTTAATAAACATAGATGAGAAGGTAGAAAAACTATATAATGACGAAGATAAACATGAAGATAGTAAAGAGACTTTGGCGTAAAAACCTAAGGTCTCTTTTGAAATTGTATAGCATCACAGTTTTTTCAAAGATTACCTAGGATATTGGAGGAAAAAGTGGTTTCATATAGAATAAATATAAATATAAACTAAAGGTTTAAGTAGGAGGAAGTTATGGACGAGCTGCAATTATTAAAAACATTATGCATGGCACATGCGCCAAGTGGAAGAGAACACTGGATTCACCCATTAATTAAGGAAGCTTTTGAGCCTTACTGTGAAGTTAAGGAAGGGAATGTAAATAATTTATATGCTATAAAAAAAGGTAACAAAGATGTAGCACGAAAAAGCATAATGCTTATGGCACATTCTGATGAAGTTTTTCTTATGATAACAGAGATTATGGCTAATGGTTTCTTAAAGTTCATAGGTAATGGAATTGACCCAAAGACATTAGTTTCACAGGAAGTTGTTGTGCATGGAAAAAAACAAATAGATGGTATTATAGGGATTAAGCCACCACATCTTATGAATGATGAGGAAAGAGAAAAGGCAGTTACTATTGAAGGTCTATTAATTGATACAGGGTATAGCAAAGAAGAAATACAGATCAGTGTAAATATAGGAGACTACGTTACATTAAAGAGAGATTTTTATGAACTATTAAATGATAACGTAACTTGTAAAGCTACTGATGACAGAGCAGGTATTGTAGCTATGTATTCTTGTTGCAAAGAATTAGAAAAAATAAACCATGACATGGACGTTTATTTTGTAGCCTCTTGTCAAGAGGAAGTTGGGCATAGAGGAGCTAAGATGGCCAGCTATGATTTAAATCCAACTCTTGCTATAGCAATAGATGTTACTTTTGATAATGGTCCTATGGGCGACACAGACAGAGAAAACAAACTAGGAGGAGGGCCTGTTATATGTATTGGGCCAAATATTCATCCTAAGTTTAGAGCAAGGCTTATGGAAATAGCAGACGAGTATTCTATTTCCTATAATGTAGAGGTTGAATCTGGTAATACAGGAACAGATGCTTGGGATATCCAAGTAACTAGAGGCGGTATTCCAACGCTATTAATATCTATACCAATTAAGTACATGCATACTTCAGTTGAAATTATAAACATGAAGGATATTATAAATACAGGAAGATTAATAGCTAAGTTTATTGAAAAGGTAAGTAGCGAGGAAGTGGGTGAATTACTATGCTTTTAGAAAAACTGTGTAATGCTACAGGTCCTTCAGGCTTTGAGGGAGAAGTAAGAGATATTATAAAAGATGAAATAAAGAATTATGTGGATGAGATGAAAGTAGACGTCATGGGTAATATTATCGCTCATAAAAAAGGTAAGGGTAAAAAGGTGCTTATAGATGCTCATATGGATGAAGTAGGATTTATCATTACTGGATATAATGAAGATGGAACTTTAAGATTTGAAGCATTAGGTGGAATTAATGGTAAAGTACTTTTATCTAAAGTCGTATTAATAGGTGAAAATAAAATACCGGGAGTAATAGGATTTAAACCAATACATCTACAAAATGGTGACGAGAGAAAAAAGAATGTGCGAGCTAGCCAATGTTGTATTGATGTAGGATTAAGTTCTAAAAAGGAAGCTAAAAGGGTTATTAAAATCGGAGAATTTGCAGTATTTGATGTGAAGTACGGTGAATTTGGAGATGGACTGGTTAAGGGAAAAGCTTTTGATGATAGAATGGGCTGCGCTGTGGCTATAGAAATATTAAGAGAAAGTTATGATTGCGACCTTTATGTTAGTTTCAATGTGCAAGAAGAAGTAGGAGAGCGAGGAGCTTTTGTTTCTGGATATAATGTAAATCCAGATATATCAGTAGCCTTAGAGGGAACTATATGTGCAGATATGCCAAATGTCCCTAAGCATCTAAGTGCTACAGAAATAGGAAAAGGACCAGCTTTATCTATTATGGATAGAACTAGTATTTTTAATGATGATATTTTACAAGAATTAATAGAGGTAGCAAAAGCAAAAGATATACCATATCAGCTCCGGAGAGCTATTGCTGGCGGAAATGATGCAGGTGCCATACTTATGTCAAAAGATGGTGCAAAGGTTGCTACAGTATCAGTGCCTTGTAGATATATACACTCTTCTGTTTCAGTAGCAAGTATGGAAGACTATAAAAATGCAGTAGGACTTATGATTGGGTGGCTAAAAACTCTTTAAGATTATTAGGAAAGTGAGGATTAATTATGGATATAATATTAGAAAAACTAGTTAGTGCATTTGGCGTTAGTGGTCATGAAGAAGAAGTTAGAGAAGCTATAAGGGAAGAGTTAAAGGATGTTAATTGTGATATAACAGAAGACAAGATGGGAAATTTAATAGTTAAAATAGGAAAAGGCACCGAAAAGGTAATGCTTTGTGCTCATATGGATGAGATAGGTCTTATAGCTACATATATAGATGAAAAAGGATTTGTACGAGTAAGTAATGTTGGAGAAATTCGGCCTTCAGAAATAGTACACAATTTTGTTGTATTTCAAAAGGGTGCTATGGGAAAGGTCGCTTCTGCAAAATCAGAGCCTAAAGTAGAAGACTTATTCATAGATCTTGGTGTGACTTCAAGGGAAGAGGCATTAAAGATAGTTAAGGAAGGGGAAACCGCATGCCTTTTATGTGATGGAATGGAAATAGAAGACAAGATAATGAGTCCTTCTTTGGATAACAGGGTTGGTTGTTACATTCTTCTTAAAATAATAAAGGAAATCAAAGAGTCTAATAGAGAATTATATTTTGTATTTTCTACTCAAGGAGAACTTGGAGGACGAGGAGCAAGAGCAGCGGCTTATGCTATAGAGCCAGATTATTGTATTGTAATAGATACACAAGAGACAGGAGATTACATTGGTGGCGAAGGAAACTTAGAACTTGGAAAAGGCCCAATAATTAAGATAAAAGATGCTAATCTAATTATGCATCATGAAATAAAAGAAATGATAGAAATGGCAGCACAAAGATCAGAAATTAAAGTTCAATATGGCGTATCAAAAGATAGGACAGATGGCGGAAACATACACAAGGAAAGAGGGGGAATACGAACAGGGGTAATTTCGATTCCTTGTAGATATAATCATTCTATATCAGAAATGATAAGTATGAAGGATGTAGAAGATACTATAAAACTACTAAGAGAAATCATATAAAACCCATAAAAAAGTCATGTAAAAATCATATAAAGCTAATAAGGGAATTGGGAAAGCTATTGCTCCCAATTCCCCTATTTTATTATAAAGACTATTATAAAAAGCTTAATAACAACATTACGTTAAGTGCAGTTACTATAAGTCCAATGATCCAAAGAGTTATTTTATCAAATTTGCTGTTTACATACTTGCCCATAACTTTTTTAGAAGAAGTCAAATATATTTGGAGGAATATTGTTATAGGAAGTTGGATACTTAAAAGCATCTGTGAGTATATGAGCCCCTTAAATGGTGAACTTATGAAAAGGATAGCTATGGCAGCACCCACTAAAGTAATCGCAACTCCAAGCTTAGTATGTACATCGTTAATATCATAAGGTTCACCAAATATTCCTGCAAAAATGCTACCGCCCGCCATACCAGCGGTAACAGATGAGGCAATACCGGCAAAGAGTAGTGCTAAAGCGAAAACTATTGATGCAGTACTACCAAGCAAGGGTGTAAGCATTTGTTGAGCTTGACTAAGTTCATTAACTTGAATTTTTTGCATAAAGAAAGTAGTTGCCGCAATAAGTATCATAGCACTATTTATAGCCCAACCTACTATCATTGATAAGAATGTATCCATAAAATCAAGCTTAAAACCAGAAGAGTCCCTAGTTTTATAGGTATACCAAATAGCATGTTTAAGGCAATAGCGCCACCGAGAAGTTCTGCAAGGGCAGTTGATATTGCGGCCAGCACAGCAGAGCCAAGGACTACTTTGTTTAGCTTTGGGTTTAATGTGGAAGTAGATGCTTCTGCTATACAACTACCTGTAACAATTCCAAGGTGGGCAGCATTATGCTGAAGAACAATAAGCATAATGGTTGAAAGGGTTACCATCCAAAGTAAAGTATATCCATAACTGGCACCGGCAGAGACATTTGCTGCCCAGTTACCAGGGTCTATAAATCCAACAGCAACAAGTAGTCCAGGTCCAATATACTTTATAAAATCTAGTGCCATAAATTTAGGTTTATGGTCTTTTTTTGACAGATTTTTAATAAATGATAATTTCACAATAACACATCCATTCTAAATAACAATTACTATATAGTATATATTATATAGTAGTTGTTATTTTTATCAATATAAGTCCACAACAATAAAGATATTAAATTTTCATATCAATTACATATTTAAGATATTAAATACTATTATGGCATAAACAATGTCTAAAATTCTTATTTGTTCACTAAAAGTATACAGATAAGTAAGAGATAATTAACAGCATAACATAGTGTTTATTAAAAAATAGTGTTATAATAATACTAATGAAGTTTGCTTTGTTGGAGTTGAGTTATCTTTTGTAATTCATACTAAGATAAAGCCTTTTTCATAAATGCAAGGGTAAATTGATTATTGTCTGAATTTTTGGAAATAATTATATATATGCTTGTTATTTTTAATAAGTAAAATTAATTATTTGGATACTATATAATATATTATAACAGATTAATATAGCCAATTTAGTGGCTACTTAGGAGGATTTATTATGGCAATTAGTTTAAAAAAAGGTCAGAAGGTAGATTTAACTAAATCTAACCCAGGTCTTAGTAATGTTATTGTTGGACTTGGATGGGATACTAATAAATATGATGGGGGAGCTTCCTTTGATTTAGATGCAGCTGCGTTCTTGGTTGGTGCAAATGGGAAAGTAACTTCTGATAATGACTTTATATTTTACAATAACCCAAAGGATGCTGCAGGATCTGTAACACATTTAGGAGACAATAAAACTGGTGATGGTGATGGTGATGACGAACAAATTAAGATTGAATTAAGTAAAGTGCCTTCTTCTATTGAAAAGATTAATTTTACAGTAACTATTCATGAAGCAGCGCAAAGGTGTCAAAATTTTGGACAAGTTTCCAATGCATTTATAAGAATTTTTAATGAAAATAGCAATGAGGAATTAATAAGATATGATTTAAGTGAAGACTATAGTATTGAAACTGCAGTAGTAGTGGCAGAACTATATCGTAACAATGGAGAATGGAAGTTCAGCGCAGTAGGAAGTGGATTTGAGGGCGGATTAACTGCACTTTGTAATAATTTTGGAATTAGTGTAGACTAAATTACTATTTGAATAATGAAACATTCAAGGAGGAGTAAGTATGACAATTAATTTAAGTAAAGGTCAAAAAATCGATTTAACTAAGAGCAACCCAAGTTTGAAGAAAGCAGTTATAGGGCTTGGCTGGGATACAAATAAATATTCAGGTGGAGGAGAGTTTGATTTAGATGCTTCAGCCTTTTTAGTAGGTTCAAATGGTAAAACTAATAATGACTTAGATTTTATATTTTACAATAATTTAGAGCATTCAACAGGAGCTGTCATACACACTGGTGATAATAGAACTGGAGAAGGTGACGGAGATGATGAACAATTAATTGTTGAGTTTGCAAAGGTACCTTCAGATATTGATAAAATTGCAATTACTGTAACTATACATGATGCAATAGCTCGTGCGCAAAACTTTGGTCAGATTTCAAATGCATTTGTAAGAGTTGTAAATGAAGAAACTAATGAAGAAGTATTAAGATACGATTTATCAGAAGATTTCTCAGTGGAAACTGCTCTGGTATTTTGCGAAATATATCGTAACAATGGAGAATGGAAATTTAGTGCAACAGGAAGTGGTTTTCAAGGAGGCCTTTCTGCCCTTTGTAAAAACTATGGTCTTGATGCATAAAATAATAGGTGAGAAAGTAAGTACGATAGATATTTAAAGGAGATGGAGATAATGGGTATAAATTTACAAAAGGGCCAAAGAATAAGCCTAACAAAAGATAATCCAGGTTTGAAAAAGGTAATGGTTGGTCTTGGATGGGATCCAGTACAACAAGCAGCCAAAGGGATGCTTGGGGGATTATTTGGAGGAAAACAAGCAGCTATAGATTGTGATGCTTCTGTGATTATGCTAGATGCCAATGATAAGCTAAGATCAAAAGATTCCTTGGTATACTTTGGAAACCTTAAAAGTAAATGCGGCAGTGTTCAGCATATGGGAGACAATCTTACTGGTGATGGCGATGGTGATGATGAGCAAGTTGCAGTTGATCTATCAAATATACCAGGAGATATAGCTAAATTAGTTTTTGTAGTTAACATATATGCTGCAAAGGAGCGTAAACAGCATTTTGGTATGATACAAAACGCGTTTATACGTTTAGTAAATACTTCAGATAATGTGGAAATACTTCGCTTCAACTTAACAGATCAATATGCTGATAAGACTGGACTATTTGTTGCTGAGATTTATCGCAATAATGGAGAATGGAAATTTGTAGGCCTAGGAGAAGGGGATACTTCTTCTGGACTAGGTGATATGATTAAAAAATACCAATAGTCTAAAACAATCATAGATAAATGTATTGATATATTTATGAGAAACAATAAATTAGCAATGTAGAAAGTGAGGTATTTATCATTTTCTACATTTTAATGTAAAAGAAAATTATAAGAATTACAGAAAGGTGGATAATATGAAATACTTTAATGAAAAAAGCTCAGAAGTATTAAAAGAGCTTAAGGTAGACAGTAGTAAAGGATTATCGAGCTTAGAGGTTAAGGAAAGATTAGAGAAGTATGGTGCTAATGAGTTTACTAAGCAAGAAAAAGGATCTATATGGGACAGTGTGAAGGAAGCACTAACTGAACCTATGATGATAATTCTGTTAGTGGCAGCTGGAATTAGCGCATTAGTAGGAGAATTTCATGATGCTATTGGTATAGTAGGTGCTGTAGCGGTAGGAATTAGCATAGGAATTTTTACTGAAGGGAAATCACAAAAGGCTGCAGACGCACTTTCAAAGATGACAGAGAATATAGAGGTAAAAGCATTACGTAATGGTAAGATTATTCAAGTAAGTAAAAGTGATTTGGTACCTGGTGATATAGTTTCAATTGAGACAGGTGATATGGTTCCTGCAGATGGAAGACTTATAACTAGTATAGATTTAATGGTTAGAGAAGATATACTTACCGGAGAGTCTGAGGATGTAAACAAAAATGCAGAAATTATAATTGACATGGAAAGTATAGAATCTAAGGGCAAAAATATTGTACAAGATCCTATTCCAGCAAAACAAAAGAATATGGTTTTCGGAGGAACATTAATTGCTTATGGTAGAGCTACCTTTGTAGTTACAGCTACTGGTGATAACTCTGAAATGGGTGAGATAGCTAAGAACCTTGAGGAAAGTGATCTTCAAACACCACTTCAAACAAAACTTGGAGATTTAGGGACGAATATTTCAAAAATATCAAGCGCTATTGCTGCGGTATTATTCATAGTTATGATTATAAAGATGGTTTTAGCAAATACTTTAGCAGTAGATACCTCGGGTGTATTTGCATTTCTAGATTCTATTGGACCAGTTAAAACTGCCTTTGTTGTATGTGTTGCTTTAATTGTTGCAGCTGTTCCTGAAGGACTTCCAACAATGATAAATATGACACTTGCAATAACTATGCAAAAGATGGCTAAGATAAATGCATTAGTTACTAAGAAAGAAGCTTGTGAAACTATAGGATCTGTAAGCGTAATATGCTCAGATAAAACAGGGACACTTACTCAAAACAGAATGACTGTAGAGAAGGTTTATCTAAATGGAAAATTTAAAGAACGAGATGAATTAAGCGATAAAAATAACTACTTTCTTGATAACTGTATTGTAAACTCAACAGCAGATATTCAAAAGGAAGATAAAGAAGTTAAATATTTAGGTAGTGCAACAGAATGTGCTCTTCTTTTATATAATGATCATTGTGATTATGTGCAAGAAAGACAAAGTGCAAAAATAGCTCATCAAATTCCATTTAGTTCAAAGAACAAGAGAATGAGTACCGTTATAGAAGGCGATGAAGGTAACACAGTATTAACAAAAGGTGCGCCAGAAATCATTCTAGAACTATGTAAATATGAACATGTTAATTGTATGGAAGTAGAGTTAGATTCAGCAAGAAGAAGTGAAATATTAGATGAGATTGAAAAGTTACAGAGAAAATCTATGAGAGTTCTTGGTTTTGCCTATGGGAATATAAACGAAGAGGTAGCAATAGCAACAGAGAACGGTACATTAGAGGAAGATTTAGTGTTTACAGGATTTGTAGGCATAAAAGATCCGTTAAGACTTGAAGTTAAAGAAGCTGTAGAAACCGCTAGAAAAGCAGGGGTTGCAACAAAAATGCTTACGGGAGATAACATTAATACAGCTATTGCCATAGGTGAAGAATTAGGCTTACTAGGAGGTAACTTTAGGGCAGTAGAAGCTACTTATATAGATACATTATCTGAAGAGGAACTTAGAGAAGAAATAAAGACTATTTCAATAGTAGCACGTTCAAAACCTGATACAAAAATGAGAATAGTTGAAGCTCTTCAAAGTAATGGAGAAGTAGTAGCAGTAACAGGAGATGGAATAAATGACGCTCCAGCTCTTACAAAAGCAGATGTAGGAATAGCTATGGGGATTGCCGGAACTGAAGTTAGCAAAAATGCAGCAGATATAATCTTAACAGATGATAGTTTCGGAACTATTGTAAAGGGAATTAAATGGGGAAGAGGTATTTATGAAAACTTCCAAAGGTTTATTCAATTCCAGATAACTGTGAATATAATTGCTTTCTTAACTGCAATTTTATCCGTAATATTTGACTTTCAAATGCCATTTACTACAATACAACTGCTATGGGTTAACATTATAATGGATGGACCACCAGCACTATCTCTTGGACTTGAACCAGTAAGAGATGCAGTGCTAAACAGAAAACCTACAAATAGAAATGCAAGCATCATAACTAAACGAATGATGCAAAGTATGATTTTCAATGCTTTGTATATAACTTCTATTATTATGATACAAATGAAATTTGACATATTGGGAGCAGGATTCCCGAAAGAAGGAGCTGTAGGTTCAAATGAAATGCAGACAGTACTATTCGCATTATTTGCTTTTAGTGCATTATTCAATGCCTTTAACTGTAGGGAATTTGGAACAGATAGTATCTTTAAGAATATTACAAAGAATACTATATTCTTAAAGATAATTGCAGCCACTGCAGTAGTACAAATATTTGTAACTGAAGTATTTGCAGACTTCTTTAATGCAGTACCGTTAACAGCTACTATGTGGTTAAAAATACTTGCTTTATCTTCACTTGTAATAGTGGTTAATGAAGTTGTAAAATTAATTATGAGACCATTTGCAAAAAAAGAAAAGCAGGTTGAGTTAGAATCAGATGGAAAGATAGCAGCTTAGTAGTTTCCTATGAAAACAAGTAGGCTAGATGTCCATTAGTAAGTAAATCTAAAAGACCCATGTAGTTGAGTAAAATCAACTGCATGGGTCTTTTATGTTAAATATAAGAGCATACCTCACCTCTGGAGATACCATTAAATTCAAGGAACTTTTGATGTGCAATGCTTAAGACTTCTTCTCCCGCAAATATACCGGATTCTTTAGTAATATATACATTATCAGTAAACTTATCTAAAGGGAAGTTATGTAGCAATTCTCCATGTGATGGTATTATCCCATAATCTGAATGCTTAATCATGGGGTAGTCTAATAGAGAATCACCAGCAGCTATTAGCATATTTATATCTTCTAACTGCATTATGTAGTTTATAGGATCGTATTTATTTATACAATTAGGTACCATATATACCTTTCGCCCTTGTTTTGATAGGCTATAATTATGCTTTAAGCAAATAGAATCTAATTCTTTTAAATAACCTAAATAAATCATATTGTCTAGCTTGTCCTCATCTATAATAGAGTAAATAAACAAGTCCTCACAGGTTTTATATGATTTCACCAGAGTACTTTCTAAAAAGAAACTACATAGCTTTATCATATCTTGAGCAGACACAGTTTTCTTAACCTTACTAGAAATTATATCTGACCAAGATTTAAGCACTAGACCATTCTTAAGGATGATACCACCATTGGCAACTACTGCATACTTAGGTTTTATTTCTTCGTAAAAGTATTTAATCCTTGTATATTCACTTTGCGAACGAGTGGTAACAGGTATAAATAGCATACTTTCATTTATAAGTTGTAGTGTATAGTCCATGGATTTAGTTATGCAACTGAATTTATCTTTATAAAAATCCACGGGAAAGAGTTTTTCTTCATTAATTAGTTTACAATGCCTTGAAGAATATATGATAGTACTATCAAGGTCCGAGGCAAATATCATAAAAGCACATCCTTTGATTATATATCTTCTTTTTCTTTAGACTTTATAATGCCACAACAGGAGTAACACATATCTGTATATATTTCTACAGGTATGTTCTTTTCCTCGGCCAACTTAAATATATGTTTTAAATTTGGATTTTCAAAGGAATCAACTAGTATCTTCCAAGGTATTCTTCTTAGGAGAACCCGTGTGGTTTCGCCAATTCCTGGTTTTATAAAATTTATACTTTTAATTTGAAACTTGTCTTTAATGCTTTCCATATCCAGAAGGCCCTTGCACTGTAGAAATTCATCATCAAAGGAAATATCAGTAGCAACCTCTGAAGCATTATCTGTATCTGACAGCATGTCTATATACTTTTCATCTATACTATTGAAACAATTACATATTTCATCTATATAGAAGTTAGAAACATCTACGGGTAACAATTCACTATAAAACTTTGTGCCGTGAAAATCATTACTACTAATGAATTTATCATTAAGTACAGTTCTACTTACAAGACCTGAGACTGTAGAATTAAGACAGGCACTTGGAATTAAAAAATCTTCCCTAGTTCCGTACATAATGCAGCAATGGGCAGGGTCAGATAATACAGCCAAATTTGAATTTAAAGTAATATTAAATTCTTCATATAGATCATTACAAGCTTTTGTTAAAGTATGCTGAATAACACCTTTGCCTGTCCAGCCATCGATGAACTGTATTTCTGAGGAGGGGTGATTCTTTAATATATGCATAAGTGCATTTTTGTCTATTCCCTTATCACGGATTATGGAAATGCTGTAATGAGGGACAGTTATATTATATTTAAACTTTATATATCTTTTAATCAATATACCAATAGGAGTGCCAGCCCTAGCAAGGGAAACCAAAACAATGTTCATCCCTCTTTCAGCTATAATTTTTTCGCTTAGTACGCATACCAGTGAAGCAAGTTTAACTTTTGATTGCTCTAGGGTACTATAGAAAATATCCATATATTCTTTTGAGGGAATATATTCTATAGGTAACATTTCAGAATAATGTATTCCACTTTGTATAGCATTTTCTCTAAATTCATTATCTTCTTCCACTATCAGTTCAGATATGTCCTTAAGAAGGAATATAGCATCTTCCACTGGATAGCTTCCTGAAAAAGTACAGGGATTCATTTAAATACACCTCTTTCTTATTAATCATCTTTTTCAAAGATGTTAATCATCTGCGATACTGAAATATCAACCTTTCCAGCCTATAAATATAATAGATTTTACATGAAAATAAGAAAAGATCCTATTGAGTTCTTCTTTTTTCTCCTGTGTTAAAGGTTTTTCAGAAAAGAAGAATACCTGCTCATAGAAGTTATCAGGGATATTATAAATATAGTTAGTTATAGTGTCATCCTCAGGGCTTTGGAAAGCAACCTTATTTTTATTTCCATAAGAAGCTATACTTCTAGCATGAACAGGGCTTCTTGTGGTGGAATGAAAATAAACATTATCTCCAAGAAGTGCACCTATACTACAAGGAAGGTATATAAACTCGCCAGTTCCCATGCAAAGACAGTTGCCTGTAGTTCTTTCCTTTTTCAAAACTTCTGCTATGGATTTGATTTCGTCTAAAATCATCTCATTATCTTCTGAGTTAATTCCAAATCTTCCGGTGGCCTTGTTGTAGCTTTCAATGCTATCAGCTATTTCAAATACATAATCTTTAGATGGAATTAACTTTGTAGAACTAGAAGGGCAAATTATAGTGTCACTAATAATATCTTTTGATTTATTACATTTAATATCACCTTTTATCAATGAACATACCCTAACATCTATATTTTTTTCATCCTGAAACATTTTATAGTTATCCGCATTTCGCCAGTCTAAGATGGATATTATTCCAAAATATTTCCCGGGAAGGCATCTTATTAAATTCAAGGCAGATTTGCCTGTAGTAAGCTCATCATCTATTAAAACTATGTCATCAAATTTACTGAAGAAGTCATTCTCGTAGGGGTAAATTAAATGTTCCACTGCATGAGAATGTTCCTCGTTAAAAAACAAAGCAGGTTCTATGGAAGTTATTTTTTCTCGTGTGGTATGAATGTAAGAGGCATTAGTAAAATTCCGAAATACGGCTTGAGCAAGACCTGTGGCTGTCTCTGCAAAACCTATAAAAAGAGTTTTATTCTTTAATTTTATTGGTGTATTTAAAATATTATGGATACGTTTCATGTTGATTGGATCATTATAAGAGTCAGTATCTTTTCCAGCACATTCTAAGCCGAGTCCTTGAGTTACATGAGATGCATCTAAAGAAATAAGGGCATCTATTAATTCGTTAGTAGGATAGTCAGTGGAGTCTTCTCTTTCATTAATCCAAAGACGTGCTAAAATACCACCAATTACATTAAGGGTATCTGGAAGCATTGGAATATGTTTTCCTATAACCTTGCTTACAAAGAGAAAATCTCTATTTTTATTTTCTCTTGCTGACATAGTAAAGAGTTTGGACACTGGTATGTTGCATTTATTTTCTTTTATATTAAGCAATATTTCTAAGCTATTATCTATATTGTAATGAACTAACCCATTGCAATAAGTCTGTGAATGATTTTCCATCTTCAAATACCCCCATTATTTTAGCTCTTAACAGTATTTCTCTAGCCCATTTTTCATGGGGTTTTATCTCATTCATTTTATTTGAGTAATCGCTCTTAATTACTCCATTAAGAGGTGAGTTTAAAATATTACATGCATCAATATAGTCTTCCTTAGAAACTATCATAAGAGAATTTACTATAGTCACTTGGGTTGGATGTATAACTGTTTTACCAGTTAATCCATTAGCCCTATCTAAGAGAGTTTCTTTAATAAGAATATTGTTGTCAAGGTCTAAAAATTTACTGTAATATTCATAAACTACCCCAGAGATTACATAGCCGTCTCTCTTAAAAACATTTATTATATCGCTAATACAGTCACTTACTACTGCTATATTATATATGGTAAAGTCTTTGCTTCGCCTTAGACTATATAACCCAGAAAAATCTGTTCCACCAATTCGAATATTTAGAACATAGTCTTTGTATCCATCTAGGATATGCTTTATCTTAATTAGTTCATCTATTCGAGTTTCTTTGTGTATTATACTGGGGCTTTCTAAAATTGGCATTCCATATAGAGTCCTTTTATTTGATATATTATATTCTTTTAGTATAGAAAAATATTTCTCACCAAGCTCAGTATCAAATTTAGGAAAGATAAAACCGCAAAGGCCCATGAGAGGTGATTTCTTTAGCAGCATTTGAAATTGATTAATATTCCGAACCCTAATAAATATTAGAGGAAGGCTGTGAGCAAAAGAACAATTGTCTTCTAAAAGGATGGCTATACTTTTAAAAAGACTAATAATATTACTTTCAGCTTGTACAACTTGATTTGAAGATACAGAGTCTTCAATGCAAATAGTAATGGTATGGGCACCCATGTTTTTGCTAGAAAGTATGTCCTTAAGCAAATTCTGACGTGTTGCCGGCATATATAAGCACGCACCTAAAGCATAGGATAACTCTTCCTTAGAAGAAAATAGTCCATAAGATGAAGGGGATTTATAAAACATATCTTGTGAAGTATCAATATCATTAAAATAACGCATAATCATTCTCCATTTAGTAAATTAATCCGCAGTTGAAATATAACAACTAGGACTGATTGTAATATTTAATTATAACATATATCCAAGTAAAGTTACATATTGCACACAGTAATTACTTAATATTGAAAAACATCTTTAGATGTTTATAAAATCAATGAAAAGGAGTGAAGTCTACTCTATATGGTACATTATACAGTAGACTTCACTATTTTTATTATTATGAATTTGTGAATATTTAGTTTTGAAGTTACTCTAAAGTTCAGCAGCTAGATTATGACTTGTAACTACATCAACATTGTTCTTGAATAAAAGAATTAAAGATATGATTAACATAATTGTTCCGAAAACTAGAAACGCTATATGATAACCACCAATGGCAGTTATTATAACTGGTACTACAATAGAGCCAAATAGATTATACAATACGTGAAACAACATAGGTGCTAGTATTGATTGGATTTTATTATATACGATAGCTATAACAACCCCCATGATAAATGTATAAATTCCTTGAAGCATATTTCCATGAGCTAGAGCAAATATAGCACCTTGAAGAATTATAGCTATGATTATATTTAAGTGGTTTTTCAATTCATTAAAAATTAGTCCTCTAAACAAAACCTCTTCAAATATAGGAATTATTAAAACAACTGAAATAACACCTAAAACAGAGTTTGTATTTGATGCTATCGCATTGCTTGTTTCACTATAGCTTGGAAATTTGTTAATTAATAAACTTACTAAACTACTAGAGACAAATGCCAATCCTATACAGGACAATATTATTATTGAAGAATTCTTCAAACTTAATTTTCTAAACTTGCATAGTTGAAATAAGTTTAGCTCTTTTTTTCTAAACATTAGCACATAAATTCCCAAAGTTATAACGCCAGCAACAGCAGCGACTAAAAATTGATTTTTTAATATTAGTGCAGTAAGCTCAGATTGATTAACTTTACCAACATTCATTACACTATAAATTAGTCCATATGCAATTGAACATATAAATGTAGTAAATATATAAATCATAAAGTATAAAATTACTCTACCAAGCATTTTTAGATATTTCATATTAACCCTCCTAGTTATTCAAGCTTTTTCAATAAGATTGCGTTTATTACATATTATAACATGAAATTATATTGTTGAGACTTGCGTTTAGGATGAAATAAGCTACGGTTAGGGTGTTTTATAGTTTTAAATAAGTATTTAGCGTTTAATTTAGATAGTTATCAAGTTATATAAATTAGGATATCCATTTAGTAATGCTCCACTAATAAAGTAAATGTAACTTTATTAATGGAGTATTAATTTTTAAATAGATTATAGAGCCTAAATGAATTTTATAATTAAGTAATACAAAAAAGAGCTTGCAAAAAAAATTATAAGTTTAGATAAATCATAAAAAGTATGTACTTTATCTTTGCTATGATTTCTAAAGTAATACTTGTCCATAAAATGAAAAGCAACACTAACTGTAGCAGTGGTTATACCTGCGTCTAAAGCTAAAACAATGTAATTTGTCATAATTTCTCCCTTCAAAAAAAGATTAATAATGGAAGCGTACTAAAAGTATGTCATTGCAAATGAGAATATGCTATAAAAGCATTCATATACTCACCAAATATAAAAGAGACATACAGAAGTAAAATTTCTAAGTGCATGTATACCGGCCACTACCCAAAAGGGTGATTGAACCTTACTTTTATAAAATACATATGAATATGCTAAAAGTATTTCAATAATAAAGGTTTGAAAAATATATTTAATATTATAACAATGACTTAATCCGAAAAATAAGACAGATATAAGAATAATGATTATAGTAAATCATTTTAAAATAAAGGTAAATGTAAGTCCAATCATATTTAAAGCACTATGAATCAAGGATGTAGTTAAAATTGGTTTGTTATTTTTAGTTTTATACACAGTATATGAATATGATAAAAATAATCCTGTTAAAAATCCTGATAATGAATATAATATGCCATACATAACATGAAGAAAACCAAAGCATACTGAGGATATAAATATAGAAATATAATATTTATATTTATTTTGCGAAAAAGTCTTAATACATTCGTCTATTATAAGTTTCTGAAATAGTAAAGTTTCTATAAATGGAGAGATTATAAGTATAAATAGTATATCAATTAAGATATTATCTTGAGATGGGCCTGAAATATTATAATGACCTAGTTTTTGTGTTATTAAAAATATAGGTACCATTAAAAATCGATTAAAAAAGAATGTAATAATTGGCATTAATAAAATAAACTTAATTCTAGGTAATTTATATAAATAATTATGTAATTTTATTAAACGCTTCATGCATTATACCATCCTATCTATATATTTAAGATTTTTATATATTAATATTTATGAAAACTAAAAATACATCATTGCTACAGAAATAAAATTTCTAAGTGAATGTATAGCAGATACTACCCAAAAAGGTGATTCAGGTTTATTTTCATAAAGTACATAAGAATATGCTAAAAGTATCCCCACAATAAAGGTTTGAAACATATAGCTAATACTATAATAATGACCTAACCCAAATAGTAAGGCAGATATAAAAATAGCAATTATATTATTATTTTTTAATTTATGTATTTTACAAACTAGGTATATTATAAGAGTTTGTGATGTTAATGTTTCGCAAATTGGTGCTATAATACAGCCTACAAAAACTTTATATATAAAAAGTGAAGGATATGCAAGTGGTCTTGCATTAGGTGTTTTTGATATAGAACTTAAAAAATGCAAAATCGGATAAAATGGTATCAAAATCACAAAAGTTAAAAGTGTCATTATTATAATGAATTTAGGAGTAGAAAGATTTTTGAAAAAATTATGAATTTTTGATAAATAACTCACTTAGAACACTCCTTAAAAAAATATGGTATATAAAACTAATTATTAAAATTATATGTAAATGAACATATTAATGTAGTAAATATGTATTTATACATATTGTAGCATGGAATTATATTGTCGGAGCATACGTTTAGGGTGTTTCTGTAGTTTTAAATAAATAGTTAGTGTATGATTTAGGTAGTTATTAGGATATAGAAGTATGGTTAAGGATAGTAAGGCTAAACCAGGTTGTGAAATTGTTATAAGTTAAGAAAGGAAATAATTAATATGGCTTTAAGATGTGAAAATCTCAATCAAGAGAAATCTAAAAAAGATTTTTCTATAACTTATTGTTTTACGATAAGTATATTATTAATATTTATTAATCTTAGTATAGATATTATAATTAGAATATTTATGGGAAGTAGTAATATGACAAATCCATACATTAGAGGGTTTATTAACAGTATGGCTGATATAGTTATAATAATTTATGTTTGTAGAAAAAAGGAATTTACAATTATAAATTTATTTAGTTTTAAAAATAATAATAGAATATCTATTATTGCTATATTATTGGTTATCATTGGATTTAGAATTATTTTTTCAGAAGTTAGTAACATATTAGAGTTCATTATTCCTAGAAGTAATGAAAGTTATAATTACAACAATTGTATTTTTGGAGGAAAGATAAGTCTTCTAGGATCAGTTCTTTATGTAGGAGTTTTTGCACCTATATTAGAAGAGATTTTATATAGAGGAGTCATATTAACAGGTTTATTGAGGAATTACAGTAAAAAAGTTTCAGTAATCGTTTCCTCACTAATATTTGCAGCAATGCACTTTAATATTTATATTTTAATTACTGCATTTATTATGGGCTTATTTCTTTCATGGATTAGATTGCAAGGAGATTCAATTATAGAATGTATAATTGCTCACTCAGTTTATAATTTATTACCAAGAATTTTGAGTTATATATTTAATATAAAAATCAAGGGATTCAATACTGATATAGGCAATGTTGTTCAGTTTCAACCGTTGTGGTTTATTATACTAGGTTTTAATTTTTTGTTGTTAGGAGTAGTAATTTTAAAAAACTATTCAAAAAATAAACATATCTTAGATTCAACTAATAATATTAATACTCAAATTTGATATAAATAAAATAGAATGATTATACATATTAATTCAGCGATATTTATGGAGATTTTATTTTCTATGTGTAAGGTTAAAACCACCGACTTTCAGTCGGTTAGCTTTTAGCATGGAAACTAAGGATGCTTTAACGTTGCAGTAAATATGATAAAGCAGTAAAATTATATTGGGTGATAAAAATGGTAGATTACAGAAAAGATGCTCATACTGTATATGATATAAAATATAACATAGTATGGGTAACAAAATATAGATATCAAATATTAAAAGGGCCAATAGAATACAGATTAAGAGACCTATTAAAACAGGGATGTTAGGCAATGGGTATAACTGTTGTACAAGGAAATATAACAACAGATCATGTCCATATGTTGGTATCATGTCCAACAAGTATAGCACCATCAAAAGTAGTACAATACTTAAAAGGTAGATCATCAAAGTTAATACAAGATGAATTTCCAGAATTAAAAAAGAGATATTGGGGACAGCACTTATGGGCAAGAGGATATTTTTGTGCAACAGTTGAAAGTGTAACTGAAAAAATGATAAAACAATATATAGAAAATCAAGGCAAGGATGAAGACGATACATTTAAAGCTACAGAGGGAGTTAACTCGCAAACTTTAGAATACTTTTAGTATTAAACTTTAGTCGGCTTCAGCCGAAAAAGGACTTTCAGTCCTAAAAGCAACCACCTACTTTCAGTAGGTGGTTGTTGAGTTCTACTATGATTTTCATAATGATATTTGTCCATGTTTCGAATAATTAAAAATTTAATTGAGAACAGTATAGCTGCAATTAAGGTAGAAATAATAAATTATTTATATAAGCGTATAAATTCCTTGGAGCATAGTTACATGAGGGATAGTGAATAAAACATCTTCAGATACAGGTATAATTGAAATAACACCTAAAGCACAATTTGTATTTGAGGCTATAACTTTACTTGTTTCACTATAGCTTGGAAATTTACTCATTAATAAATTTACTAGACTACAGGAGAAAAATACTAACCCTAGGGAAGATAACTTCTCGGCCTCTGGACATAGATTGCCACTACCAGGAAAAGGTGCTTCAGGTGACTTTCTATACTTATTCACCAAAACAGGCATAATTGTTGACTTTATTTCTAACTCTGAGCTACAGTTGTTAATGATTTACCTGAATTATTATGTCTTTTTACAGATCCTAGTTTAAATTCTGCACTATATTGTTTAGATATATATATCATTTTCTTCACTTTTAGTATAAAACGAGTCTATTATGTCTGCCGAAATGGGGAAGGGAAACATTTTGCAAGTTATAGTTATTGTTTTAGAACTAAGTAAATAGAGCTTAATAAAATGTATATAGATAAAATGATAAAAAAAATAAAAATCTTATTATGCAATAAGTTCATTTTAATAATTATAGTAATTATAATTATAATTATAATAATAATAATAATAATAATAATAATTATTATTATAGGGTTTTTTGTGTATTTAATCATACCGTATGATAATAACATAAGGATAATTAATATATATGCGAGTGTTTCAGAATAAATTTTCATGTGTTCACCTCGATTAAATTATTTAGTACTGTGGAGTATTTTCTAAGCACTAATGTTTGATTAGTTTGTTTTTTTTGAAAATACAAAGCAATTTCAACTTTATGCATAATTTCAAGAACAATCGATTTATTAATAAGGTTTTAAATCGGGTTTTTACAACAAAAGTAAGTTGATGTTTTTGAGTTTATACATTATTAGAACTATAAGAACGGAAATATATTTACACAATAAAGTAAAGCTAAGTTTAAATAAAAAACTTAGCTTTATTTTTACATTAATTAGTTATTTTTCCAACCTTCAACGACGCCTTTTCCAAATTTATAAGTTTCATTTATAGCACAAACAACTCCACCAAATAAAGCTATGCCTCCTAATACACTCCCGCCGTGAACATCACATAATTCATTTTCTGTCAATTCAATACAGTTTATATTTTCCATAATGGTATAACCTCCAAATTAATTTAATATTACAAAGTTTTGAATAATATAATAACGAATACTTATATTACAGTTTAAATAGTAAAAGTAAATAACACATTATCCATTGACACCCTTTTTATATCTCCAGTACTCTTTATTATTATTTCTTTCTTCAGAATTGCTCATTGCCTTATCATAAAGGTCATGAAGTTTGCGACCCACAAATACACCTAAGTCATGTGAGAAGTCATCTCCACCACCACCATTAACATCTATCAACTCATTTTGACTTAATTCTACCATTGTTCATCAATCTCCTTTGTATGTTTATTATGTTATTTATCCTCGTACAAGGTTTTAATTATTCTCAAATAGCTACTTGATAATTTAAAGTATAACATAAAAATACATCATTACCACATTCATTCAGGGTCAAAAATCCAACGTTTAGGGTGAGTTTAACTTTTTGCATTGTATTTTATATATAATATTCACTATAAAAACTAATCATATAATTAATTATATGTTGAAAGTTACATATTATAAATGGAGGATTACTAATGAAAAATATTTTTAAAAGATATGTATGTATTAAGCAGCATGACTATAAAGATTGTGGAGCTGCTTGTTTAGCAACTATAGCAAAACAGCATGGGCTTAAAATTCCTATTTCTAAAATACGTGGAACTGCAGGAACAGATAAGCAGGGGACTAGCGCTTTGGGGCTTATAAAAGCAGCTGAAAAGGTTGGATTTTCATCTAAGGCAGTTAGGGTAACAAAACCTGAAGATATTTTTAGTGAGTTTCCATTGCCTTGTATTG
This sequence comes from Clostridium sp. CS001, assembly GCF_020443565.1. Taxonomy (GTDB): domain Bacteria; phylum Bacillota; class Clostridia; order Clostridiales; family Clostridiaceae; genus Clostridium_AD. The sequence continues at coordinate 5,600 of NZ_JAIZZN010000034.1, read as the reverse complement.
CTCATGTAGTAATAGATGGTTCACTACTGCATTATGTGGTCATACATAAGGTAAGCAAAAAAGAGATTTTAGTGGCTGACCCAGCAAAGGGAATGGTTAAATATGTTCCAGAAGAGTTTTTTAAAATATGGACAGGTATATTGATATTTATGGTTCCGGATGTTGAGTTTAAAAAAGGGGATGAGACTAAAGGTTTATTTTCAAGATTTATTCATCTTCTGAAGCCTCAGAAAAAATTAATGATAAATATATTTTTTGCGTCTATAGTTTTAACCTTATTAGGAATAATAGGTTCTTTTTATTTTAAGTTTATTATCGATGATATACTTCCCTATGGATTAAATAAAACTTTACACATACTTTCCATTGGAATAATTGTATTAACTATATTTAAGATTTTACTAGGGGCATTTAGAACTCAGCTTCTTCTATACTTAAGTCAGAGGTTAGATATACCATTGATGCTTGGGTACTATAACCACGTTATTGAACTTCCTATGAATTTCTTTGGTACAAGAGAAGTGGGTGAGATTATATCTAGATTTAATGATGCATCAAAAATAAGAGAGGCTATTGCGGGAGCTACCCTTACCATTATGATAGACACATTTATGGTTATCTTTGGAGGAGTGCTTCTTTATACTCAAAACAGTACGCTTTTTACTCTTACTTTGGTTCCCTTAGTTTTATATGGAATTATTGTTTTTTCGTTTAATAAACCTCTAGAAAAAGTAAACAGAAGAATTATGGAAGATAATTCAAAATTAACTTCTTTTTTAGTTGAATCATTAAATGGTATCCAAACTATAAAGGCATTCAATGCAGAAAAGCAAGTTAATGGTGAGACGGAAAAAAGATTTATAAAGCTTTTAAAAAGTGTTTTCAAAAGCGAATGTATTGGTAATCTTCAAAGTTCCCTAGAGGGTGGAATAAGAGCTATATTTGGAATTGCTATATTATGGATAGGAACATATGAAGTTATGCAAGGGAAATTAACAGTAGGACAACTTTTGTCATTCAATGCATTACTCGCTTATTTTCTAGACCCTATTGAAAACCTAATAAACCTTCAGTCAGGACTTAAAACAGCTACGGTAGCTGCAGATAGACTTGGGGAGATATTAGATCTTGAATTAGAAAAAAGCAAGGATGAGGATAAAAAGATAAATCCAGCTTCTTTAAAAGGTGATATAGAATTTAAAAATGTTTCATTTAGATATGGAACAAGGCAGCTTATTCTTGAAGACTTAAATTTACATATAAAATCAGGAGAAAAAATAGCTCTTGTAGGGGAAAGTGGATCTGGTAAGACAACATTAGTAAAGCTTTTATTAAATTTTTATCAATGTGAAAAAGGCGAGCTTTTAATAAATGGTTACAACATAATGGATATAAACATAGAGGCGTTGAGAGATAAAATAGCATATATATCACAGGATATATTCTTATTCAAAGGAACAATTAAAGAAAATTTATATTTTGGAAATGAAGAAGTTGATTTTGAAAAAATGGTTGAAGCTTGTAAAAAATCAAAAATACATGATTACATAAATGAACAGCCATTAAGGTATGATACAATGGTCGAGGAGAGTGGATCTAATCTTTCAGGAGGACAAAAGCAGAGAATTGCAATAGCTAGGGCAATACTTAGAAAACCAGATATACTAATCATGGATGAGGCTACAAGCAGTCTAGATTCAATCACAGAAAAAGCTATAGAAAAAACAATGTATGAATTTAGTAAGAATACAACAACACTCATAATTGCCCATAGATTAAGTACAATTATGAGATGCGATACCATTTGTGTTATGAATAAAGGTAATCTTATGGAAAGTGGATCACATGAAGAACTAATAGATAAAAGAGGGCGATATTATGAACTTTGGAAGGAGCAACTTCCAGATAGTTATGGGGTTAATGATTGTAGCGAAGTAGCAGTAACTGAAGATGTGGGAGAGGATATTTATGAAAAACGTAATATATAACCTAAAAGATATAACAGATAGCAAAGAATTATTGGAAGCAAAACCTCATCCCTTCACTACCATGCTAATTTATATTTTAATTGCATTTTTAGTGATTTCAATAGCGTGGTCGTATTTTGGAGAAATAGATATAGTAATTAAGTCAAATGGAGTAGTACGACCTAACGAAAAAGTAAGCAAGATTATTAACAAAATACCTGGAAAAGTAGAAAGTATAAATATACAGGACGGTCAAAAGGTAAAAAAAGGGGACGTTTTATATACCATAGAATATGGCAATCTTACATTAGAACAAAAAACTTTTTTTGATGAATTTAAAAAGGTTAAAAAGGAAAATGATAGCCTTTCTAAGTTAAGAAAAAGCATTGTTGATAATAAAAATTGCTTTGATAATAGTAAAGAAGAGGAAAAAGATTATTATTATAAATATTTAAAATACCATTTAGACAATGAAAAGTTAAGATTAGAGAATAAGCAATCAAAAATTACTTTGGAACAAACTAAAAACACCAAATCATTGAATCAAAAAAAATTGGATATGCAAATTAGTAATACAGAACAAGAGATAAAGCATTTAAAAAAACTTCAAGAGTCTATAACAAAAAGTAAAGATTTATATGCAAAGGATGATAGTTTATTTAAAAACAAATTCGTAGATTACAAATCAAGCATTGAAAAGCTTGAAAATACAGTAGCTCAAAGAATAATAGCTTTAGAGGTTATAAAGGAAAAGGAAAAACAAACCTCAGTAAATTATGATAGTGAGTTAGAAGATGGAGGAATAGCATTTCTTAATGCAAAAACAGAGTTAGAAAAATATAAAAATGATTATATTATTACTATTGTAAATTCAATCGACAGTAATAATAATACTTTGAAAGACACTCAATATAATATAAAATTAATAAATAATAAAATAGATGATTTAACTTCCTCCCAATATTACCGTGAATTTATAATAAACGCCATAAAACAAAATACTGATTTGTTTGCTAAAAATAAAGTGCAAGAGAATAATATATATTATAGACAATATAAAGATTATAACTATAATTTACAAAAATTAAACAATGCAAAATCAGTAGCGGCAGATATATATGGTCAAAAAACTTTAGAAAATGCTAAATTAGATTTAGAAAGGTATAAGAATGAATATATGTTAAACATAAGAAAAAGCATCTTAGATGAAAAAACAGTTATAGCAGATTTAGATGCTTCTTCACCAAAAAAAATATTGATAGAACAACTGATTATTAATTTACAGACTTTGGAGCAATCCATTAATCAAGATAGAAACTTATTTTCATTAGCTAATTTAGAGTATTATAATAGATTTTTAAATTACAAGGTGGATGTAAAAAAACTTGAAAATAGTATTGAACAAATAATAAATAGTTATAGAAATAGCGAATTGGATAATGCTTATACAAGTTTAGAAAAATACAAAAATGAGTTTTTACTAAGTCTTAATAATAGTATTAAAGAAAATGAAACTACAATTCAAGAGTTAAACTTAAATTTATCAAAAAATAAAAATCAATTAAGTAATATTGAAATAACCCTTAAAAATCTTAGTATTTTAGAAGAATCTATAAATAAAGGTATAAATACATTTCCAAGCAATAATAAGGAGTATTATAGCAAATACATAGCTTATAGTTCCAATATAAGTAAACTTAAGAATAATGTAGATCAGTGTGAGAAAACAATAAAAGACATTGGAGTAAAACAAAAAAATTCCATTATAAATATTAAAAAAGAATTAGAACAAACTGAAATTGCACTTAAAGATGAAAAATTAAATATGTCTAAGTTTAATAATGAGAGTTTATTAAATATTAGCATTGAAATTGATAAAAACATAAAAATTCTACCAACATTGGGAGTGGAGTTAGAGCTAAATTTTGAAGATTCCAGTTTAGAAGAGATTAATATAGAATATTCTAAGACTCTGATGTCAAAGTACGAAATAGATACATTAGTTAGTATTGACGAAAATATAAAAGTTAATAAAAGCAAAATAGAAGAATTAGATAAAAACCTAAAATCTATTAATATTAATATAGATGATTGTAATGTAAAGGCTCCCATGGATGGAGTAGTAAATATTATTAAAGATGTAACTGTTCAAGAATTATTACAAAGCGGAACTGAAATAGCTACAATTATTCCAGATAATAACGCTAAGTATAAAGTTCAGTTGTACTTATCTAATAAGGATATAGCAAATATAAGAGTAGGAGATAAAGTAAAATATCATTTCGAGGCACTTCCATATAAAGAGTATGGTGAACTTACAGGTACACTTGTTAAAATAAGTACGGATGCAAAGGTGGACCAGCAATCTGGAAATAGCTATTATGCTGTAGAATCTTATGTGGAAAATATACCTTTATATAGTTATAAAGGTAAAAAATCAGAATTAAAATTAGGAATGTCCTGTGAGGCACAAATAATAACAAAACGAAAGAAAATTTTATATTATCTTCTTGAAAAAATAAATTTAAAGGATTAAATTATCATCTTTGAGACTGTAATATTAACGTAGTATTTTATTCAACTAAAAGAGGTATGGACTAATGTCTATAACTTTTTTAGTTTTAGTCATTTAAAGAACATATAACTGAAAGAATGTGAGCATACACTTTAAATGCAAAACAGCTGAAAAAAAGGGGAAAAACTGAATATTTCAATCGTTTTGAACCACTCGTGCGCAGTACATTGAGCCATACCGACGCTCTAAATGAGCCACCCTCACGCAAGTAGAGCCACTTGGCTAACATGAGGGTGGTATTTTTATTATTTGATACCCTTGCGTTTACGCATGGAATCCTCACCTTGGATAGTTATTGTATATGAATCGTATATAATTCTATCTAATATGGCATCAGCTAAAGTACCTTCGCCAATTTTAGAATACCAAGCAGCAGTAGGAAACTGAGAACAAAATATTGTTGATGCTACCTTGTGTCGAGATTCAACTATCTCTAGAAGGTCCCTAGCTTCGCTGTCTGTAAGTGGTACTAGGCACCATTCATCAATAATTAATAAACTAACATTCCTATATTGCTTCATTATTTTTTTATAAATTCCTTCACCTCTTGCGACAGCAAGTTCGTTTAATAAATCAGGAAGACGTACATACTTAACAGTATAAAAGTTTCTACAAGCTGCTATGCCGAAGGCAGAACTAATGTAAGTCTTTCCCGCACCTGAAGCACCAAGAATTATTATGTTATGTTTTTCCTGAATATAATTACATGTTGATAGTCTAATTATTTCAGCTTTATCTAACTGCCTGTCGGCATGGTACTCTATATCTTCAATGCAAGCATCAGTAAAGTGAATTTCTGATTTTCTGATGAGTCCCGATAATTTATTGTTTTTTCTTCTAGCCCATTCAGTATCAACTAGTAAGCCGAATCTTTCTTCGAAGGATAATTCGAGTAGCCACGGAAACTAATATGAAAAACTTGAGTTTCTATAAAGTAATTATAGTGCCCTAGGTTTTATGCTCGGAGAGCAGTTGGGGAGAAAAATAGGCATAGCAAACAAGCCTACATGATGCAGAAATTTTCAGAAGAAATATTCAATTGTTAAAAAGCTACTGTA
>NZ_JAIZZN010000033.1 GCF_020443565.1 Clostridium sp. CS001 | reverse complement strand
AAATCTCCACCTGCATGGCGATTTCGGAGGGCCTTCCTCCATCATCTGTATAGCACAGCTATATTAAGCCACTCTTACGAGTTGCTTACCACGCTTTCGTGGCGCACAGTCATCAGCATAACGAACTATGTACATTTCTTTTAATCTACTTTTCTTCAATGCTTTTATTTTGCTACAATAGTTTGAGCTTCCTTTTGTTTTCACACCTCTCCATTGACTATCTATCCACCAATCTAGTTCATTTAACACTATATTAGATAATATCGGAGATAAAATCCCACCTTGAGGGGTTCCCTTATCTGGAATTCCAATACCTTCAATCTCAGCTTTTAGCATTTTTGATATTATACTAATTAATGCTTTATCTTTTATTCCCAAAGTCCACATCTGTTTTAAAAGTTTTCCATGGTTAACATTATTGAAAAAGCCCTTAATATCAATATCTACAGCATAGTGAAGTTTATTTATATTAACCAAACTATTTACTTTTGCGATAGCATTTTCAGCACTTCTATCACACCTAAATCCATAACTTCCATGATAAAATTTTGCTTCTACAATCGGTTCTAGTATCTGCTTAATACATTGCTGCACCATTCGATCTTCTATAGTAGGTATTCCTAGAGGTCTAATTCCACCGTCAGGTTTTGGTATTTCAACTCTTCTCACTGACATAGGAATGTAATTTTTGAATCTTTCTTGTATATACTCTACCCATTCAGATATTTGATAGTTTTCTATATGTTTTATATTAGTTTCGTTAACTCCTGCCGTTTTACTGCCCCTATTATTTTTGATATTTCTATAAGCTAAAAGTATATTTCTTTCAGTGATTATTTCAGAAACCAAATCCTTAAAAACGTAATTTTCTTTGCTCTTTCTATAAAGTATATCTTGTATTTCTTGACTATCATAGTATTCGTTATTTCTTAGTTTTTGCTTCTTTAATAATGGTTCTTCACTTGTCGTCATTAGTCAGCCTCATTTCAAATGAATTTGGCTTCTTTTAGTCTTAATCGAACCTAACGATTATCATATGATTTTATATTTTCTTAACACTGACTTGTGGCTATCCCTCCATTTATTTTCATAAATTTCTTCGGTACTATGCCACTACTTTCACTGATATAAAAACAAGTTATAACTTAAGTCTTTCCTTGCTACCACTTCAAAAGAAGTAAGTCCTCCATGTTATCAGCTTCCCACGTTCCAATAACTTTATCTTTACATATATCTTTAGGTAACTCTTATGAGCCTGTGTGCTTGATACTACCTTTAATAGTATATGGTTTTTCATAATGGGAATTTTTACTAAACCATACACACACTACAACTTTGGTAGTTACATCATTTCTGATGTATCTATATTTAGACCCGTACATTCAGAGTTTCGTCAGTCCACCTTTGGACATTCTTACCATGGGTATTTTACAGACTCCCGGCCTATACCACCCTCGACTACCTCTAGTTCGCATTTCCTCAGCTAATCTGTTAGGAGGTGACCTCAGCCGACTTCACCGAGCTTATAACAAAACTTAACTTACTTATAGCTTCGCTATTCGGAGTATCAGAGAAAGCCCTTTAAGGCGTTACCCTATCATTTGACTTTTCAAGTTATTAGTTCTCTTAACCTTACGGTTAATGGCTAATCGTTTAAATTAGCAACGTGTCGCACTCCCATTATAGACATTATCTGCTGTATCTAATTTTTATTAATTATATAGTACAACTTACTATTTTCTCTAACATTTATCATATATTAATTCAACATTAACCGATCTTTCTCCTGCAATATTTGTAAGAACAGGTAAAACAAAACTCTGAGTTGCCCAGAGCTTCTTTAAATGTTATTTAATTTTATAAATAGCAAATAAAACTTACCAATCTTTGTTAACATCTTTGAGATAATCTCAGAAAATAGTTGATATTAAAACGCCATTTTCTGATTTCTAATACTTACTGATTAATCTTCTAATCTTATTATCCTTGGATTTATCTTTGTAGGAACTTTATACTATATCATTAATTGTTTTTCATATTTCCAATTATTCTAATAAATAGGTTTATATATCATATTAAGGATGATATAATTAAAATATATAATTTTGAAAAAATATTTTTATAGGAGAAAAGAAATGGAACGCATTTTAAAAAACACTAGAGAATATTTCAACGAATTAATAAAAGATTTTGATACTTGGAAAGATCACCTAGACTCTAGCGAATTAGCAATTGTTGAAATGTGGCTAAGTGGAAAGGCAAATACATCTATTGGTTTACAAATAGGATGTAGTACAGAAAGAATTGGCCAAATAATTAGGGGTACAAATAGATTTGGAAAAGGAGGCATTATTGCAAGAATTAAACAAAAAAAGACTTTAGGAAAACTTAATAAGTAGAAAGTAGCAACTTTGTTCCCACTAGGGTGACTTTCACTATCCGATATTTGTAAGAAAATTAGCAACAAATCTTGTCCGTTCCACTTCCAATCTTTGTAATGGGTCAGGTACCTTACAAAAGCTGGAACAGTTTTTATTGCTTTAATCTAAATTTATTTGAATTGCGAGGTATCATTAATGAAAAACAAAGCACAGATGATAACATATTTAATTACTGCAATATTAATAATTATCTCAGGATTATTCTTTCCAAATATAAAGTATTTAAGGCCTATAATTATATTTATTTTTATCATTAGTTTATTAATATTTAATTATAAAAGATTAAGTACTACTAAAAATATTTTTCTTATATTAACATTAATACTTATGGCATCATTCTTTGTATTACGTACTTTATTTATCCAAAATATTTTTAATGATAATACTACGTTAATTATTCTGTTAATTATTAGTATTCTATGTGTAATAGTGGCAATATTTGGAATAATACTACTTATTAAAGAGAAACATCAATAGCGCATATTCAGATAGGGGTGCAGCCGACATACATGCTTTAAGAACCACATGTTGGATATCAGTTCCAGTATGTGGCCGGTTTTTACACGTATGTCAGCTGTACCCGAATCGTTGCCGTACCCCAAAATCACAAATCGAGTAGGAGGTAGATAATTAATTTATCTACCGACCTCTCACACCACCACGCATACCGTTCGGTACGTGGCGGTTCTATAAGAACTAACAAGTTCTAAGATAATATTTTAGCAACAAAGCTTGTCCGTTCAACTTCCAATTTTTGTAAGGGATCAGGCACCTTACAAAAGCTGGAACAGTTTTTGTTGCTAATATATTAAAAAAGACACCAATCATAAGGTGTCTTCAGTAGTAATATCATAAGTCTTTTTAATTCTATCCAATATTCCTTCTATACTAACCGCACGTATACCAAGATTTTTTAAGTCTACCTTCTCTTCAGTAATTTTCTTCAAAAATATAGTAATATCATTCTGTATTTCATCACTTACAGAAACTTTGCTAAAAGGTGATATGTTAATTACCAATCGAAATATATCATTTTTATGCTTGTTTATATCTCTGGAATCTATATGCTCACTATTTTCTTTCCTTTGCAATAAATCAAGCCATGCCTTCATTTTAAAAAGTAGGATATACTCAATAGAAAGTACAGAGTATCCATCTACTATGGTTTTCCCTTGAACCAATAAATCGTAATAGGAATCGTTTAATAAAATAGCTGATAAACTTGCAACACTTTCGCTTAAATGTATTGACGCAAGCCCTGTCTCAAACTTTCTTCTATTGCAATTTCTACTCTTTCATCATTACTTTTATCAATTGACATAATTAAAGAAACTAAGTCAACTACATAATTTTTAGATAAAATCTTAGGATCGTACTCCCATAGTTGAAGTTCTATCAAATCCATATCTGCAATTTTATCCTTGTTCGTAACAATGTGTTCCTTAATATTTTTTATATATTGTTTAGCCATAGCCCTTACAGGTCTTTTAGGTGGATTCAACATTGATTGAGTTGATAACGCTTCTAATCCTGCCACCGGCAAATCATATGCACTATCCTTATCAACATATACAACCTTACTTACTGGATTTTTTAAATATTTACTACCTCTATCATAATAATAAGTATCATCAATGCGTTTATACCTTTTACTTCTTCCAGTTTTTCCACTCACCTCATAAGTTAATAAGCCCAGTAAATATAAGTCGTTTAATGCTCTTGATGCAGTCATTTTTGAAGCACCTATTTTTCCAGCTAATTCAGTTGTATTTATGAGTAAATCCTTATTATACAAAAAGTGTAAAAACACCAATTGAGTTGAAGATGAAAATTTTTCAATAACTTTAACATTTTCATCTTTGGTCATCTTTATATCCATACCTAAAAATGGAAGATACATTTGCCCATTCTCTACAACAAAGGGAATGCGACTTTCGATTAAAGTTTTTCTCCTAAAAGCTGACAGAGTCTTAAAGAAAAACACCAATTTATAATCAACACTCTTGCTTATTTGCTTAATATGTTTTTTTATAAATTCAATTCCCGGAATTTCACTGTTAATTTCTATTAGCAAACAAGACTCACCTAATATATTCATTCTGTAAAATGTATATATTTCTGATAAAAATATTGGTAGATATTCTTTCTCATTCCAAGGCCCGATGATTACATTTGAATCAATCTGTTCCTTTAAATAATACTCAAGTGTGTTTTTCACTTTTAACACCTCTCCAATGTAACATATCATACTTTAAATATAACATGTATTATGTTACATTGTAATTGTATTGTTATATTTTTTTAATTGTTTGCTATTTCATAAAGTTCATTTCCAATTCTTCAAAGGAGCCAGTCATCTCTAGTGTATTAGAAGTAAATTGAGTAATATCTGCTGTTAAGTAAGTATATAAATTCACATAAGCAATCTCAACTTTTCCAAAGCCTTCTTCTTAATCCTTGCAAATTGATAATAACTTTTATCGCTACCACAAGCTATTTCTCCTAAGGGCTGGTTCAGGATATAATATCTTTCTATGACCTCCCGTTCTAAAGGCTCAAGCGTGTCAAGAGCAGCATATACTTTTTTAACTTCTGTATAAGCGATCACTTCATCCTCTAAGGTAAACTCATAATCTCCTGCAGCACCAAGATCTATCATTTCATTGCTTGGAACTTCCCTGAAATGCTTTATCTGCCCTTTTAACAGAGCTTTAAAATTCGTTTTTATAGCTGTAATGCAGTATCCATTAAAACTGTTACTACCAAGCTTGTACATAGAAATGGCTTTGATGACAGAAAGATAGCCATGTTGAATTAGATCTTCTAGCTCATATCCTGGAATATGGTACTTTGTCGCCTCCTTAAATATTAGGTATTTGAATTTTTCTATTATCTGTTCTGTAGCGTTGTCTTCACTCGCTTTAGCCTTTTCAACTAATTTTTCCACAATAAGCACCCCTTTTTATATTTTATAAAATATCTTCACCTGCTGCTTTTGCTGATATGTCCCCTTTGTCCTGCATGAGAATGGCTTATTTACTAGGCTTCATGTATTTTTGGGACAAGTGGACAAGATTTTCTTACGCGCTTATGCGTATTAGGCATACACACTCTTATTATTCTACCTAATTTACATACCTCTATAGGTAATTCTTGTCCAGGCTGTCCCAAAGGTGCTCTAAACCTTGATTGCATAAAGGTTTGTGTGCGGGGACAAGGTACGGGACAAGGTGTGGACAAGCTAAAACTTGTCCCGCACTATACGGGCGATTCTCTTGTAAACATTCTTTGTCTTCCGTAAATAGGTAAGATAACTCTATCATTAATGTTCACCCAACCTTCAATTTTTCTCATTATTCCACCAATCTCATGAGAATCTATTTTTCTTATTGTACTTGCCTCTTTTTCAAAGAGTTCGCACCACACCTCTATTGTAGAAACCTGTTGCCGCATTTCTGTTCCAATGGCATTTGCACCTAATTCACCCTCCCCCCTCAAAAATTCTCTCCTATCATTTAAGCTCATATCCTTCCAACTACTTGGTAGTAGTTTATCTAAATAATCTCTAACTAGGCCCTCCCTTTCATCACTTTCAAAGGCATCAATTTGCGCAAGCTCCGCAGCTTCAGTCAGTGAATTGTCCAATATTAAGGATTCTCCTTTGTGGTACACCATTAGAGCCTCTGCCCAGATTTGATCTATATCTTTTAAATCCCAAGGTTTAAATTCAGACCTGCCATTAACTCTTACAGGCCAAAATCTTCTACCACCCGTGGTGTCTCTTAAAAAGCCCGCTTCCTGATTAGTAGTTCCCACAATAATGCACTGCCTTGGGTGTTCCTCCACTACTCGTCCATAGCTTGCTCTAAATTTATCATCTTGTCTTGTTAAAAAGGATTTTAATGTATCCTCATCAACCTTTCTAATCCCCGCTAATTCCCCGATTTCTAGAATCCAGCTCCCTTGCAATTTTTCTGCTGCAGTCTTATCATGCATATCAGCTATGCTTAAAGCATCACTAAAAAACTTTCCAGCAAGCTTTGAAAATATAGTACTTTTACCTATTCCCTGTGGTCCATTTAAAATAAGGGTGGTATCAAATTTAATTCCAGGCTGCATAACTCTAGCTATGGCGCCACATAAGGTCTTTCGAGTAACAGCTCTAACATATTCACTATCTTTAGCACCTAAATATTTAATAAGTAATGTATCAACCCGTGAAATATTATCCCACTGTGGTAGATCATTTAAGAATTGTTTTACTGGGTGGAAAGACCTTTCTATGGAAACCTTTAGTAAGGCATCCTGGCATTTGCTGGGGCTCCAAAGCTTATAGTTTTTTTCAAGATAACAAGACAAACTGGCATCGTCTCCAGTGGACCATCCTGGCTTTAATCTTTTCCAAGGTACTTCCTTTAAGGTTTCTATTCTTTCACTATGCTCATTATAAGCAATTCCCAAAAGGGCAGGGTCATTTCTAATTATCAATACTAGATTTGTTAAAGTTTCCTTATAGCCACCTTTAGCATTGATCTCTAATTGTTCTGCCCAATTATTTTCTATATTAAAATCCTCACTAGCCTCACCCATATGCTCCCTTGCTATCTTTCTCTTCACCTCATTATCCTTCATGGCAAGGTCCTGCATAGCCTTAAAGGAAGGCATTTTATTCATGGGCGTTCCTTCCTTCATTTCATCATCCAAAGCACCAAATTTATGAAGCCTTACTAAATCAAAAGAATTACAAAGTTTTCCGGATGCTGGATCTGTTCCATGATGGGAATAAGCAAAGTCACCCTTTTCATAAACAACTAGTCCTCCTGCAGTAGACCCCTTTATATAGGTGTATCTATTTGCTTCAGAACATTTGACATACACATCACTTAAAAATTTATCTATAACATCAGTAACGCTATAGGTTCTACAAAAGGCGCCTACTACTCCACTCTTTTCACTTGGGTTTCCTTGCTTATCTGCCAGCTTCTCCCTACTTTTTATATTCCTTGAGGACTCTGGCCAAGAACTTGTGTCTCGCCAATTTTCGTATCTGCTTAAAATCTCATCTGGATTTAACCACTGGCCATCCATGTATTTAAAAATAAATTCTCCGTCCTGAGAGGTTGAGGGCCAATACATAAGCCTTGAAGGTTCATAGGTGGTATCATCAAAGTAGTCTATTCCTAAATCCTCTGCAACTTTTCTAGATATAGCTCCATATTCTTCAGGGCTTACCCCTCTACTTAAAGGAATGACAAGCCTAAGCCTTGGATTATCTTTGCTATGTTTATGAGTTGTATACATTGCACATCCAAAGTCAAAAAGCATTTCAATAGTATCCCATAGGCCCTCTTGTCCATAATCGGCATCCAATGTAATGAGGCATCTACTTAATACTGAATCCCCTTTCCTTTTGCCCTCTTTTAAAGCACCACCTACAAAGCCTCCAACATCCTTAAGGTTATCTTGCTCAAGCTTTGGCAATCTTTTATATTCCTCATAGGTTTCATAGGTTCTTGTGGTTTTACTAATTCTCTCTAAAAATTGTGACCACTTCATAGGAGTATTTTTCCATTTTAACTCTTTGCGGTTCCTTCCCGTAGCAATTGTAATAATGCCATCCTTTATCAATGCTGTTCCCCTCCAAAATTCACATGTAAAATTATACTTTTTTCGTTAATCATTATCTTCGATGCTGTAATATTAATGTGGTTAATCCTTCTTATAATAATCGGTTTCAAAGCCAGCTGCTTTTAAAGGAAGATTTGGAGCCCAACAAATAGCTTGTCCCATAATTTCATTCACGGACTCTAATGATCCAAATCCCTTTGGCACCTCTAAAATAACTTCATCATGAACATGAAATATTATTTTATAATCTGCTTTATCTAGTCTTATCATTGCCTCACCTAAACAATCTCTAGCAATAGCTTGTACTATATTTTCAGTAAGCTTTCCTCCAAAGGTACTGATTCTTCCCCATTGTTTTGTTCCTTGCTCTGTGCCTTCATAAGTTAATTTTGGTTTGTTAAATCTAACATCCATTTCAATTCTAGGTCTTACATAAGCAAGACTTCTACCTGAGGGAAGCTTAATAAATAGTACCCTACTTCTACAGGAAAACTGTATTCCCTGACGTATTTTCACTACCCTATTTTCTGACACTGCCTTTATTGCTGCATTTTCAATTTCCCTCCAAAGCTTTACAATGTTTGGATTAGATTTTCTCCAAGCTGCAACAATTACTCGTAGCTCTTCTTCCTTTAGTCCCATTTTGAGTGCTCCCATAGCTACCAGGGCACCAGTACTTCCCCCAAAGCCACAGGCTAAAGTTGCTATTTTCCCTTTCTGCCTTAATTCATAAAGAGGATTGCCCTTTACTATGCTTTCAAGGGGTACTCCAAACATCTTACTGGCAGTCATCTCATATATCTTTCCATGACTTTTAAATGTATCAAGAATCCACTTTTCACCTGCAAGATACGCTATAATTCTAGCCTCAATGGAACTAAAGTCTGATACAATCAGTCTGCAATTCTTTGATGGAATAAAGGCCGTCCTTACAAGTTGTGATAATACATCTGGCACACTATGAAAAAGTAGCTCTAACATTTCATAATCACCCTCTTTAAGCAGCTGCCTTGCATAATCTAAGTTGTCCATGCTATTTCTAGGAAGGTTGTGTATTTGTACGAGTCTTCCTGCCCATCGCCCCGTCCTGTTTGCACCATAAAACTTCATAAGTCCACGTATCCTATCATCAACACATATTGCCCTTTCCATAGATTCATATTTTTTTACGGAGGTTTTAGATAATTCTTGCCTAAGCTCTAGTACTCTTTTAACCTCACCATCCGCCACTTCTTCTATTAAGTCCTTCACCTTTTCTTTGCATAGACTTGCAGCTTCTGTTCCCTTCTCTTGTAGCCAAGCTTTTAACTGAGCTGGACTATTTGGATTCTTAAGGCTTGTTAAAGCCATGGCTTCCTTTGTGATTATCTTTTTATAAGCTTCATCACAGTTTATAGCATTATGAACTAGTCTTCTATCAACTAACACTCCACCATCATTTATCTTTTGATCTAGTACCCAAAGCTCCCACTCCCTATCTGTCATGGAAAACTGTTCTAATCTCTTTCTTATGGCTCTTTCAACTTCTACATCTTGTACACAATAATTTTTAAATATCTGCCACTTATCCACATCTTCCTGGGATAGGTTATGATTCCTTCGACCCTTAGTGTCACTTCCTTTGCAAGGCATTGAAAAATATCTAATAAGAGATTTGCCTTCTCCCATTTTCTGCTGATCCAAGTTCAAGCACTTAGCCACCCCAGAAAGATCCAAGGGAAGTCCTAAACTTAAGGAATAAACAGCACTACATCTCCATTGATTAGCGGGCATAGGTTTATTTAGATACTTAGATAGACAGGTTCTTTCAAAGGAAGCATTAAAGGCTGTCTTAATAACCCCTGGATTGTTTAAATCCTCTATTATATTTTGCGGTAGCTTTTCTCCAGAAGCTAAATCTATAATTTTTACTTTCTCTTCATCATAAGCATAGGCAAATAATAATATTTCAAAATCCTCTGCCTCTGTATAGGCATGGACTCCACATTTTGTAATATCGCGGCTTGAATAGGTCTCTATATCAATAGCTAACAAATTATCATCTCCTAAAGATAAGGAGAAAAATTTCTATAATACACCAGAAACTTTTCTCCCCTAAAGTAATTTACAAGTAAAACTTGCCACTTGCCACGTGAGTGGCACTTCTTTAATTTAATTTAAATAATCTTCTTCCATGTCCTCAAAATCCTCCTGGGCAGTGCTATGTCCACAAAGCATTTCTCCATCTTCTAGCTTTTGAATGTTTTGTAGTCCACAGGCTATACCTTTGTTCCCCTCTGCATTATAAGCATAAAACACAAGGCTAGCTCTTCCATAACAACCACTGTAGAACTGACTTTCCTCTGTTATAGCTTGTACACTTCTATCCACAATACCAGGCTTTATAATGCTATGTGCATTAATAAAATAGCTACCTGCATAGGTTTCATCCTCTGCTCTATCCACATCCCCATCCCGAAGAGGTGTTTTAAAGTTATTAAGTAGTTTATCTCCAAATTTTACTGTGCCCTCATTTTTAGCAGCTTCAATGGCAAGATTTATTTTTTTAAGGGTTTCCTTATCTGTCTTTGGAATTATAATACTCACAGAATACTTAGGTTCACCTCCATTAATGCTCTTTGGTTCCCACACATTTACATAACAAAATCTAACTTTCCCTGTAATTATTTTCATGAATAAATCCCCCCTTAATTTATAAACTCTACTTCGCTTAAAAGCTGCTCATACTTTTCTTTTGGAATTTCTGTGAGTTTGCTAACCCCAAACTTTTTTATAAGTGCTTTTACTTCTGCTCCCTTACCATTCTTTGAAAGCTGTGCTAGAATACTTCGCACTTCTTGTAGCGTTATCTCTTTAACTTCTTGGTTTGATATTTCTATCTTTTCTTTAGGTGCCCCTACTTCTTTGCTTATTATATTAACTTCTTCTTTAGGACCTAGGACCTTTGGATTTACATTGAAAATAGGAACTGCATTATGAAGAACTGCTGCCAGGCTTAATAGAGAATTGGTTATTTCCTCTGAAGCTATTAAATTGATATCAATGCTTATGTTCATACTTTTTACCCCCTTAGTCTTTACTAGTTTATAGTTAGTTTTCAATTTTTATATTTACTCCCCTTTGGTAGCTATTTAGGTAAAAGAAATAGTTTGTCCAAAGGCTCGTCTGGAAAGGCTTTGCGTATTCCCAAAAATGTACGAGTTCCGGCTCCCCTTTTACCAGTAATTATGCGTGAAATTGTAGCAGGAGACAGTCCTGCTCTCATTGCAAGTTGCCGTTCTGACCAACCCTTCTTCTCAATGAGTTCTTTAAGAAACTCTATATTTAAAAACATATTCCCCCTCCTCCACAGCTACCATTTGGTAACTAATTTTATGGTAACATTTGGGCATACCCTTTGTCAACCAATTATTGTATTTTCTATTGCCATTAGGTATCACTTTATATATAATGGGGGTGAAGGGTTGTGTTGTCATGAATTTTGGTGAATTTATAAAAAATTTAAGAAATGAAAATAATCTATCTCAGCGAGATTTAGCTCTAAAATCAGGGGTAAGCAATGCTGAAATCTCAAGAATTGAAACTGGTGAAAGGCAGAAACCATCCCCAATGGCTCTTAAAGCTTTTGCTCCTCACTTAGGTAAAACCTATGAGGAATTATTAAAACAGGCTGGTTATATTGAAGAGGTTATAGATCATGAAGGATACTTAGAAAATATATATAGAGATGATAAAGGACACCTTGTAGATATTGTAAGACGTGCTAAGGATATGTATGAAAAAGATAGCAAATGGGCTAACCTTGCCTACAGAGTCACTGCCGCAAATCTTTCAGATTCAGAAAGAAACATCATAAAAGCTCAAACTGAAGCTTTACTTGAGCAATTTATAAAAAATAAAGAAAAATAATATGTAAATACTTGTTTTATTGTTATAATAATTGTATAATCTTCTTATGCAATGTACGAACATACGTTCAGGAAGAAGGTTATATATGATGAGTATTTATAATAAGAAATATTATACTATGGATCTTATACCACAACATAGACATGAATATATCAACTTGAGACTGCAATGGTTTATTGATCTATTTGACTTAAAAGCCACTGATTGGCCACTTGATTGCACTCTACTCATAAAAAAAATGAAAGAACTACAACTCATACCATTTGAATATGGTTTTTTTGAGTTGCCTCCTATATATGACGCATTAACTGAATATAATTATAAATACAATGTTTATCTAATGCAGATAAATAAAAATAAGGCTAAATATCCTTATGAGCATTCACATGAAAGAAGATTAAATTTTACTCTGGCTCATGAAGTAGCCCATATTATCTTAGACCATCTTAAAATTCCTCGGGAAGCAAAAACAAGCGAAGAAAAAATCTTAGAAGAGCTAGAAGCTGACGAACTTGGTGGAATACTTCTCATGCCAAAACACCTTATTTTATCCTGTAATTACCCTTCTCTTAAATCAACTTCCGAATTTTTTATTGTATCTGAAACAGCACTATGGAAAAGATTAAATAATATGAAAAGACTAGATCTACTTACCTCAAGAAAAATATCCACATGCATTACCTGTGGAAATACTTGTTTTTCAATATTTTCAGAGTTTTGTGGGATTTGTGGTAACCCTGTGCGTAATAGCCTAAATGGATTTAAAAGAGTTTATTATACGCAGCAAATCAAACTAGATAAGTACAGAAGAGTCCTTGAATGCCCTTTATGTAAATCTGATGTAAAATATGCAAAAGATGACCGTTGCACGATTTGTGGTACACATATTTTTAATTACTGCTCTAGTTATTTTAAAAATATTGATGACTGCCCATCCAACCCTAGTAATAATAGATTCTGTGAAATATGTGGTAACCCCACGTATTTTTTTGAAAAAGGTTTTTTAGATCCATGGCAAGAGGAACTTAGAGAGAAATTCCCTTTGCGCTCATAAAACCCCTGCTCTTCTTTGCTCTTTTCTTTCTTAAATAAATTCTTTAATTGACTATTATATGGAACTAAAAAATTTTTTTAGAAATTCATAGAAAACAACTAGGATAAGCATATATATTAGCTGTAACGGTGAGGGGAGGAATGTTTCATGTATGATACATTTATCAAGCTGGTTAATACAGTTGGCTTCCCTATAGGCGTGAGTATATACTTGCTTGTTCGATTTGAGAAGAAAATTGAGGATCTCAATAAATCTATCTCTGAATTAACTGCAGCTATATCCACCGTTATAGAAAAACCCCAAAAATAAGGGTACCAACTTAGGTATCCTTATTTTTTATTTTCATAAAATCTGCAAAAACTTTTAGAAGAGCATATATATTCAGTGAAAAGAAAAAAAGAAAGGAGTGATTCATTATGGCAGTAGAATCTACAAAGGTAGCAAGTGTATTAAAACTTACTATGAAAGTAGGCGTTGACAGCAAAGGCAAGGATAAGGTGGCAGTAAAAACACTTGGTAATCTAAAAGTTATGGCCTTGGATGAAGATATTTTCGCTGTTGGCGAAGCAATATCTAACATCAAAACATACCCATTAGTTTCCATAAACAAAGAAGATCAGTACAGCTTATCTAAATAATAGTTTAATAGCTTAATAGCTATTAGCTAAATAATTAAAAGGAGGACAAATAATATGCATAAATTAGTTATGAGATTTTTAACATCTGTAGAAGGTAAATACTTTACTTTAACTGTAGATGACATTAAATCTGATGAAAACGGCATGGCAACTATAACAGAAGCACAGGTAAATACTCTTATGGATTTGGTCATTGCAAAAAATATTTTTGCATCAGTTAATGGTGATTTAACTGGCAAGAAAGATGCTAAGACGGTTTATACTGATAGTAATGTTGTTGAAATAGCATAATGAAAATGGGGCTATCTCGAAATAGAAAGTAATTTCTATTTTGAGATAGCCCTTTTTCTTCTTTAAATCATCATCTGCGATAGTGCAATATTAACGACTTTGGAAGCAGACTTGAGGCTTCCAAAATGTTGTATTTTTCATAAGATAGTGAGGCTCCAAGGATAAGGTCTTTTATTATTTAGGAAAGTATACTTATTGTGATGATTATAAGCTTACAGAAGTAGTATATAGTGGTATAATATTCTTAAAAGTTGTTTCATATTGGTAATTAAGTACGAATTAATAGAAAGGATGATTGTATGAAACCTAAAGTAAAATGGCTTTTTCTTATAAGTATCATTCTTGTGGGTATTATCTTTTTATCTTGGAGTATGAAATTAATTGGTAAATCATCTACAGGACTTACTACATACAACTTAGATGAATGTTACTATTTATCCTATAATTTTAAAAGTCAAGGAATAATGAATCCTAAAATTAAAGATATTGTTCTTCTTGATGATAATTATAAGCCTATCACTTATGATAATAATGCCTTTAGTTATGATTTCTACATAGACGAAAATAAACATACAGGTGTTTTAACTGAAGAAAGTGCTTTATCAGAAGAAATTAAAATGGGGTATAAGGAGATTAAAGGGTATAAGATTAGGGAAAAAGATTTTCAGGTTGTTTTAGTAATTAATTTTCATAAGAAACTGGAAACAAATTTTCAACCATATATAAAAATTACCTATGATAATTTTGGCATAAAAAGAAGTTTAGAACAGAAGGTAACAGTTATAAGTTCCGTTCAGACAAACTAATAAATGGAGTAGATGACTATTATAATGTTTTGCTCAATTCATGTTCTTCATATTTTATGCAACGGTATTTTATTATATAGTTAGGAGGTGTTTTCTAAGTTGAGAAAAAAAGAAGTTCTTAAAAAATTCATATCAGTATTCATTGTTATAGGATGTTTTTTGTTAGTTTTAGGCTTGTTAAGTTTATTTAATATAGTTAATATGGATGCAATGCCACCTATATTGCTTTCAGCAGGTATCTTTAATATAACAAATGGGTATTACCTATATATTAAAAATAAAAAATCAGCAATTTTTTTAATTTCATCTGGTTTATTTTCAGCCATTGTTTCTGTATTTATTTTTTTTAGGTGATTCATAAGTATGATTTTTAGTAACATGCTACGCATTTTGTATATCACACAAGATTCGTATATTTTTTATTTGTTGCAAAACTACGATTGATGAGCAATAGTAAAAAAGTGCGCTGTTAGAGTTATGTAAAAAACATAAAATTTTGTTCAGGAGGGTAACATGTATTTATATCATTTTTTTGAGAAAGAAAGAGGTCCTTTTCTAACATTATCAGATTTGCCTGATGATGAAGTGCAAAAATTGTTAAGTCAATATCGAAAAGAAAGCATTATTTCCGGGGAAAAAACCGTTGTCGGTAGTGTTTACAGCGATGATAATATTGTTATACGCCGACGTCAGGAAAACATGACCCGAATAACCTTTATAGAAAAAGGCGGTAAACCTGTAAGGCGGGTTCCTATTTATATGGTATTGGTAAATGATTCATCATACGAAAATGCATTTTTGCATTATTATCATGATAGGGATTACATTAAAATTCCAGTAAATGATTTTGATATGACTGCTGTATCATTTACATATGGCGACCAATGTCAAACTGTTGACCCAAGAGAATTTGATAATTTTGACATTGGCAAATATCGACCGCCTGTATATACATTTGATGGAATATTAGAGATTATAAATCAACGCGGTTGGATAACTTATGAAGGTTATGATAATTTTAATTTTGATTGGAATCGTCCATGGTACATTGAAGCTCAGGTATGGAGTGATGATAGAGTTCTTAACAAATACCGATAATAGCATTTTCTACGTTACGAAAGGTTGTAGACATACACCCTTCATAACCTGAATGCTAGTTCATATTTTTCTTAAAAGACCTACTAACTTAATTATTTAGTTAATGGATATTTGTTAAATGTTACGAAGAATTTTCATCAAATAAAAGGGGATGATATTTTGAAAAAAACATTTATTTTTATTATTCTTTTTTCCTGTCTAATATTATTATATACTGGATGTTCCAAACCAGAGAGTGGAGAACCGATAAAGCCACTTAATGATATTCCAATAAATTTAACTAAAAGAATCGAATTTTCTAATCTTACAATTACGAGTAGCGAAAAAGAGTTGGGCAGGAGCAAAATGGTTACTGACACACAAGATATGCAAAACATAGCCAAGTACCTAAAAACAATAAGTTGCATAGAAAGCAATCAAAAAGAAAAAGAAAAAGAAGCAGACTTTAGCATATCCTTAATTGATAATACAGAATTTGCAAAGAGTTATATATATCAAATAGGTGTATCTAAAAAACAAATTTTTATATTCAAATATAAAGAAAATGAAACAACTAAATTTATATATAAATACACAGACACAAAAGTTATCGAGGAATTAAGAAAATTATATAATAACATGAATTATAAAGAGGAATTTCTTATGAAGAAGTAAATTTAATATATTATTAAATTCATGTGCTTTTCAAAACATAGTGATATGACAAATACAGTCAGAACATTATTATATCGTTCAACAATTGTTATGGAGCAAAGACCATATTCTAGGATATCTGGGGTAGGTCTTGCTCAAAGTCTAGTTACTAAACGGCCTATAACAAAATGTTGCTATTCGCCTTGGCTGGTGAGTACTTTTAATGGGTCCAGTTTAGTATTCCTGTATACCTTTTAAATTATGAAACTCTTGAACTCATCGCCAAGGCACATTCCTTCACCAAGCGCGTCGCTCTAGGCTTCTCAGGCATCTTGAACACGAAACGTTATAGATCATTTGTAACAAGAAAATTATTGCTCTAATGTTATTTGGAATTGTTTTTTAAGACACAGTTGTATTTTATTATGTAATAATTAGAGTTTTAAAGGGGGAGATATTAATGAAGGGTAAAACAAAAAGAAATTTAATTTTAACATCAATAATGATTATTCTATTGTTAATTTCATTCGCAACATTTAGACCTGAAAATACTAATTCAAATAAAGAGTTAGTAAAAAGAGTAATTGAAACGGCAATAGTGTATGGTAAAATACCCGATTATAATCTTATTAAAGACAAGGAAAATATAATTATATCATCAGAAATTATTGATTCTAATCTCTTACCAGTGTTACCGAATATTAAACTCATTGTATTAAGCCCCACAGAAATAAAGAAAAAAGCAAATCAAGAAGGAGATTTCCTGTATCCTAATTTTAGAAAAATAGATATTAATAATTGGAATGCTAAGCTAACATTAGATAATACCTGGGCAGTGTCTGATAATAGTAAAGGGGATTATTTAAGCGGTGGTGGAATGACAATAAAATTCTATAATCTATTTGGTAAGTGGTTTCAAAAAAAATCAATTGAAATGTGGATATCTTAAAAATTGTCACAATTAAATTGTTACAAAAAATAATAGACTTCAAACTACGACACACTTTTCTTATATTATACAACAATTGTTATGGAGTATATATGCTATTCTAAGATATCTGGGGTAGGTCTTGCTCAATAAAATTAGCATTCATATTCTCAATATTAACCAGTACAATAAGCTGTTCTATAGTTGCATAATCTCTTATATTACCCTTTAAATCTGAGTTTTCATCACCTTTTAATCTTTGATAATCCTTTATGATATATAATTTAATTTCTGGTGAAACCCACGAAGCAAATTCAAATGCATTAGCACCAGCTTCATTTAGTGTTTCTCAATTGTCATGTTTTGATAAACGCAATTGTATGAATTCTACTCTTTAGTAAAAACTTTCACCTTTAAGTAGTGAAGATTTCTTGTCTTTCACCCTTTTTAGTTCACCTTTTTATTTTTAAACATATTTTCAAGAACAAATAATTCTGCCAATGAACGCGTAATTAAAAGAAAACCGTTTAAGAATGGAAAGTTGCATGAATAAGGGTATATCTAAGATCTTTTCTTAAATATACCTTTATTTTATGCGTTGTCTCGAATAGAATTTAAAATGTTTTGATGTTCAAAAGAATTACACACAAGATAATTCTTTTACTAATTTCTATAATTAACTTTACTTAAATCAGATGTGTGGTCAAAATTACAAACACCATTATTATATAAAAATCTGACACCATCTATCCATTGTTCTTTATGTTCCTTTTGTAGCATTGTTTCAATCAACGTAACAGAAGTAACTTTACCACCCGTTGAGCCTTGAAAATACTTTCTTGCCCATGTATTTCCCGTTAATTTTATTTGTTCTTTTATTCCTTCATTCTCTTTGCTTTCATTTAGATTTATCATCGCTATTTTTTTGTTAGTTCTGTATTGTTAGTAACATAAGCATATACCCATGTCTCTTTTTCGTATGTGTCTGAATTTGCTGTGTAAATTGGATATATATTGTTTTTATTTTCATTCTTAATTTCACTAATCTCTTTTTTATTCATAAGAATCCCCCTTATTTAAATGGCTTTAGCACCGTTCTATTATACATTTATGCTTTAATAATTATATCATAATAATACTATAATGACACAATATGTAGACAACCTACATGTTTTTGTGATATACTAGTATAGTTACAGAAGAATGCGTCTTATGCGCAAAACAATTTTATCAATAAATTAAGATATTATTTGACTCTTGTGATTTTTATTGCAAGAGTCTTTTGTTTTTTTGTGGTAACAGAAATCAGGAGGAAAAATGGAAATTTTAATAGTATTTTTACTAAAACTGCTCGACAACACTCTAGGTACAATGAAGAATATATATCTAGTCCGCGAAAAGTTCTTCTTTTCAAGCTTGCTGGCAGCTTTATCTACAACTATATACATGATTGCTATTGTGAGGATGGCAAAGTCAAATGGAATACTTAGCATCATGGCGATATGTGCCGCAACATTTATCGGAACTCTAATTCCAGGGCTTGCCGTTAAAAGGTCTGAGAAGGAGAAGCTTTACATCTTTGATATCACAGCAGACAACCTGCACAGTGGCAAAGAGTTTGCAGATATTTTAAGAAGTGCGAACATTGCCATAAAAACCAGCGTTGTCTATGACAAAATGATGATAAAGACACTTTCCATAAAGGCATACTGTGCCAACAGGGAAGAAACCAAAATGGTTAATGAAGTCATATACCCGGCTTTCAAATACAATGTTTATGCACCAATGAGCTTGGATTAATCTGGGTAGCAAATACCTTTTTTTCCTTACTTACTCATCTCTACTATAATAAAATGTGAAAGTAAATCTGCCTTTATTTCTATATTCTCTTCAACAATTTCCATTGCATCTCTTTCATCTAGCGTAATACCGTTAATACTTGATCTTCCTTCTATTTGAACTAAGTAAGCTTGTCTGCCTACTTTAACACGATGTTCTAATGGCAGAAACTAGCAACAAAGCTTGTCGGTTCCACTTCCAATCTTTGTAAGGGGTCAGGTACCCTACAAAAACTGGAACAGTTTTTGTTGCTACCACTCCTTTTAACTTTTATTGGGTATAATAAGATTATTGACCGGAGTGGTCTTGTCTATAAAGATACTAAAGATAATTTTTAATTTATATATAAAACAATTAGATTAGCACTAGCCAGCTACCGCAGTAGCGGTTTGGTTCAACAAAATGTTGGCAACATGAGACGTTAGATGACATTTTGCAAGTACTATATTTGCTAATATTGTTTAATAACCGAGGTAATCTGTTATAATATATATAATAAATGATTCACGATAAGGAAGGTGTTTTACATGAAATGGGAAGAGGTAAGAAGAACATATCCAGATAAATTCGTAAAGCTTCAGATACTAGAATCACATATGGAAGGCACCAAAAAATACATTGATGATATGGCTATTATAAAAGTTATAAACGATAACAAGGAAGCAACAAAAGAGTTAGTTCACTCAGGCGATAATACAATAGTTTATCATACAGGTAATGAAAGTATAGTTGTTGAGGTAAAGAACATAAGAGGATATAGAGGTGCAATCTAATGAATATTGAATATAGAGACGGATTGATATTTACATCCATAAAGATTTCTTACAAAGGTAATTCCAAGATAGTTAATAATGTAGTAATTGATACTGGGGCTGCAGGCTCAATTATTTCACCTGATGCAGTAGACGATATTGGAATATATGCTGAGCTAGGCGATAGAATCATGGAATATTATGGTGTTGGAGGTAGTTCACATAATGCTTTTATAAAGAAACTTAACGAAATTAAATTAGGTTCTCAAAGCATAAATGATATTGAAATAGACTTTGGTATGATTGATACAAGAGGTGAAATAAATGGCCTAATCGGACTGGATATTCTCATGAAAGTTGGAGCAGTAATCGACTTAAAAAACTTAAATATTGATGTAAGTAAAACATAAGAATAACTTATAATACAGACAATTAAAATGGTTGTCTGTATTTTTAAATACTTATCAGAAAAATATGTATATAATGGGTCCTTTAGTATAACAACGTCTAACAAAATCTTGCCATTCGCCTTACCTGGAAAGCTCTCTTACGAAGCATATTTTATACAAAGAATGCATATCTCAAACTAAGAAAATCAAAACCAACGCCAATGCACATTCCTTCACCAATCCCCTCGCGCTAAGGTTCAGGAATGTCGGCAACAAGAAACGTGCGTGCCATTAGCAACAAAGCTTGTCAGTTCCACTTCCAATCTTTGTAAGGGGTCAGGCACCTTACAAAAACTGGAACAGTTTTTATTGCTAACGATTATCCCATGCAGACTTCGCTCGCAAAGTCTGCATGGGATAATCACACTTGCCACGCAAGTGGCACTACTCACTAACCAATCCATATGCAGATATTTTGCGAATGCTATACGTAATAAGCATGGAAGTAATGTATGATACCATTACAATAGCAACTCCAAACAAAGCTATCCAAACAGGAGTTATAATAAAACTCGCTTTCATAATACCCATCCCTTTTTGTGCAGCTGACATTATAACATTTGTTTGTGTAATCCCTATTACACATCCAATACATACCCCTATTATTATAGGAGTAAGAAAACTCAGTGAAAGTTGATTCATAAGTTGAAGCGTAGTAAATCCAAGCGCCTTTTGAATGCCTATTTCACGTTTTTTTCGTACAACTGATGAATTAATTACAAAATACAATACAAGGATAACAACAGCTATGGTGACAATTAAAATTACAATTCCCACCTTTGAAACAATTGATGCGTAGACACCGGCTCCAACTTTCATACTTTCATCCATATCCAATGTTGTTGCTAGCGAATCACCATAAAGATTTTTAAGTCTTTCTACAAATTCTCCGGCATTTAGATCTTTCTCTAAATATATCTGCAGACTTTGCCTCTTAAAGTCCGGATTGAGCTTTATAATACTGTCAGTTCTAATTGATGCATTCATTCCAGCCATGTAGGCCCCTTGGGACAAACCGGTAATTAAAAACTCTGATTGAACATCTCCCAGTTTTAAAGTTACACTGTCCCCAATGTTTTTTTCAATTAGGTCTGCTAAATGCCCAGCAATTACTATTTCATTGCTATGAAGTGGATATCTACCATCATAAACCGTGTTAGTTTCTTTCATAGAATAATCATCCATAACATAGGTATTTACTTCGTTGTTATCTATCCTAACCACTACTTCATCAATAAATTGAGCTTTTCTCACACCACTCATATTTTTAATATTTTCTACAAGTCTTTTATTATCAGCATCTGGCTTTAAAACAGCTAGGACATTTGAAAGTTCAACTCCAGGTGTTTCGATAAACGCCTTCATATCAATTGTTGTGTTATAAAACATTACAACTGCAAATGTTCCGGCAAAGGATACAGCCGTAAGAATTACTACTATCATGATGCTTTGCTTCATATTTTGCAATATTGATTTGAAAGCAAGAACAATTGGTAGGCTGCCTTTTGTAGTGCTAAGTGGCAAATGATTTTTACTAAAATTATGAGTTATTATCCCACCACGCATAGCAACAATGGGATTAAGCTTATTTATGCGTCTGGCAGTAATCATCGCTACTATAATTACAATTAATATAATTATAAACAGAGTAATACTGCTGATAAGACCATCAAACCCTTGCACCCACATAAGTCCTGATTGCTGCGCAAAAACATCTGATAGCATTGGTGTAATTGAATAGGATAGGGCTATGCCGACTATGCTACCAATAAAAGCTATCATAACAAACTGCATTACTATGGAAGAAATGATTTGCCTACTTGTGTACCCTATGGCTTTTAGTGAGCCTATCTTCGTCATATCATCTTCAATACTGTTTCCAATTCTAAATCTTACAACCATTAGACATACTCCCACGATAATTGTAGCAAAAGCTACCATCATTATGGAAACCATACCCGCCATCATTATACGTGACATTTTTACAAGCTGTAAATCCATGCTAAAAATTGCATTTGTGGTGTCTTTTGATGCAGATACTAGGTCTGCTTTTGTTATTTCTCTTATTCCCGTTTCAACCTCTTTATTTATTTTTTGTAAATTTGCAAAAACAACTTTTGTATTATAAGTGTCTCCTAATTTACTAGACACCTTTTGATACGTATCATGTGGCAAATAAGCCCCTATAAAACCTGTTTCTAATGAGCTAAAGAAGACATCTTCTGTAAAACCCTTTATTGTAAAAACAAATTTTACATCCTTAAAGGACATTTCAAATTTATCGTTTAACTTATAGCCACCGTCTTCTTTGTATAAATATGGTAAATAAATGGGCATCTCATCTAGAAGCAGTTCGCCACCTACCTGTAAATGCTCTCCTACGAATTTCCACTTAGACATATCTCTAGATTTATCCGCATCATTTATGAGATAAAACCTCTCACGGGTGTCGTTTTTATACTTAGTTGTGGCAACCCCCCATAAAGAATCTTCCTTTTGCATTTTCAAAACATTATTGTCCTTTGTGATGTAATCATCAACCTGATTATTGTATAAATGGCTTGGTACAAGGTAATAAACATTAGATGCGTTAAGTTCCTTTATTGTCTTTTCAAAAAAACCACCAAAATTAGTAAAAACCAGTAGCCCTGCATTCAGTAATAATGCTGCTATAAAAAACATCATAAAAAGTGAAACTGTGTTTCCTTTACTCTTTCGAATATTTGCAAAAGTTAGCATAAATAACTTCTTCATACTACCACCCCATTTCATCAAGGAAGGCTTGAAGCTTAACATGCCGTTCCATGTCTCCGCTTGTATATTTTCCCAAATCACAAATACCATGGATAACCCCATCACGCATATATAGAATCCGATTTCCTCGTCTTGCTGATTTTAGATCATGGGTAACCATAATAATGTTTTGGCCTTCATTATTAACCTGGGTCAAAACATCAAGAGCTGCTTTTCCAGCTGCGGAGTTAAGCGAGCCTGTAGGTTCATCTGCAAAAACCACTTTTGGATTATTAATTAATGCCCGCACTATAGCTGCACGTTGAGCTTCTCCACCAGATAATTGTGTGGGGAATTTTGTCCAAATCATCTCATTTAAGCCAACCTGTGCAAGTAATTCTTTTGCTTTTAATGCAATTGCTTTTCTATCATTACTAACAAGTAAGCCACTTATTAAGATATTATCAAGTATACTCATGTTATCAAGCAGAAACATTTGTTGAAATATAAAACCACAGTTTAATCTGCGAAAAAACGCTAGTTTATCATTAGATAGTTTTGCTATTTCTATATCAAAAAATTTAATTGATCCAAGTGTTGGTTTATCCATACCGGACAAGGCATATAGAAGTGTTGACTTTCCTGCTCCGGAGGAACCCATTATTACAGTAAAATCCCCCTGAAATATTTCGATATCTAGGTTTTTAAGAACATGTTGTTGCGTTCCTCCATTGGAAAAGGTTTTGCAAAGCTTTGTTGTAGTTAATATTGCATTATTCATAATAAGATCTCCTTCCATAAAAAATAAGACTTTACCTTGTATGTAGCCTTATTATAACTCTGCATTCCTTAACAGGTCTTTAACCACTTCTTAACCAATCCTTAAATCTTTTATTTAACTTATTATGCAATGAGTAGATTTAGTATTATAACAAAGCCATCCTTTTGATTTTTGCATTGAATACTCCCTGACATTTTGTTCATTAAGAATTTTGATATATATAACCCAAGACCTGCGCCACTTTTTCCTACTGAGTTTTTAGCACGATAGAATTTATTAAAAAGTAGCGGTGTTTCTTTAATATCAACACCTACGCCATAGTCCTTGAAGGCTATCTCCAGATATTTACCTTTAATATTCGATGATGCTTCAATTGATGTTCCTGCGTATTTATATGAATTACTTATTAAATTATCAATAACCTGCGCTAGTCTAAGCTCATCTACCACTACAATACATTCAGGAATCCTTTCAATGGATACCTGATTATTATAATCAGCATTTTTAATAAGATTATACAATAACTTACTTGATTGCTCTGTAGTTGTAACCTTGAGCTCTTGTAATTCTTCTAGTGTTGCATCAAATAAATTTGTTATTAAGGTATTTATTTGGTCAGCTTTTGAATTAATAACTTCTAGTTGACTCTTTTGGATTTCATCACTAGATTTAACATGCATTAGATCACATACAGCTTTTATTGAGGCCACTGGTGTTTTAATATCATGGCTTAATGAAGCAACTAGCTCCTTTTTGCTTTGATTTGCCATTCTTTCATTTTCCCTTGCTATGTTTAGTTCTTCTCTCATTAAGTCAAAGCTTTCTGTAAATGCGCCAAACTTATTACCTTTGTCCATTTCAAGAACCGCATCCAATTTACCCTCTGCCACATTACGAGCAAAGCTCTGCAGTTTTCTAAATGGGCGAAAAATTGATTTATCAATATATACTGCATAGGCAAGACAGATTATTGCAATTAAAACCATTAGAAATACAGAAAATTTAAATAAATATTTTCTATGCTGCTTCCATATGTTAGTTGTATTATTGTAAATAATTAATTTACCTAAAACTGTATTATCAAGCTTTATATCTACAATAGTATCTTGATTACTTATGGCAGTATTTAAACTATTATTAAGCGAATTTCTTGTTGCTATAATAAAATTGTTATGGCTGTCTATAACAACGTAATCTAATCCATACTGCAAGCCTGGAAGTTCATCCTTTTGCAGCTGACCCCAATGTTTTGCCAGAGCCTGCGAAATATCATTTACTGCCACCACATCAATTTTAGCTTCATTCCTATCAAGTAAAATATAGTAAAGTCCACCAATGAAGACTGCTAAAGTTATAATAATTAAAATGGTTATCCTTTTAATATTCATATCATGCACCTATATCTCAAATACATAGCCTGTACCCCATATCGTTTTAATATAACATGGTTTATTCGGATCTTCTTCGATTTTTTCCCTAAGTCTTCGAATGTGTACATTTAAAGTTCCGTCTCCTGTTATTGCATCTCCCCAAACTTTTTGGAACAATTCAACTTTTGTAATAGTTTTGTTTTTATGCTGAGCTAAATATGTTAACAATTTGTATTCCATTGCCTTTAATTTGATCTCACTATTGCCCTTTGTAAGCTTTTCCGTTTTTAAATCAATTGTAAAGTTCCCAAAACATATAACATCCTCAATATCCCCCCTATATCTTTTAAGAACTGTTTTCACTTTTGCCATTAGAACACTTAGAGAATAAGGCTTTTGGATATAATCATCCCCACCAATATTTAGTGCTAACAGCACATCGTCATCACTTGTTCTTGCACTTATAAATAAAATAGGTATATCCATGGAACTTCTCAGCTTTTTACATATTTCAAACCCTGATGATTTCCCTAGATTAATATCTAATAGAATTAAATCTGTTTTGTTTTGAGCAAAAAAATCAAAGCAAGCCTTTTCATCTGCTACCCAAAAGGTTTTTATTCCAAACATATTAAAGTATTCGCAGGTACTTTGCGATAGAGCTTCCTCATCATCTACGATTAAACAGTCGTATTTAAACATTTCCAATTCCCCCATAAATATGATTAGTATCCTAAATACATTATAGCATTTTGCGTAGCCTATCGGGGGTAGCAAGCAAAATTTGCCGCTTAGTTTCCAACATTTGTTATAGTGTTTGTTACAAGTATCTTTGAGTAGCATATTAGACAGCTTACGCTGAAATTAAGATATTACATTACTTCTGATCTCTTTGTAAGAAATACAGCTGCAATTAATGTTAATATCTCTGATAGCGAAAAACTCAGCCATATGCCAATCATTCCAAAGAGATACGATAGTAATAGAGCTAATGGAACAATAATACAACCACTACGTAAAATTGAAATGGTGAATGCATGCTTTGGCTTATTTATAGAACTTAATATACCTGAAATAATAATATTAATTCCTGCAAAGAAGAAACCGGAAAAGTAAATGATCAAGCCCTTCGATGCGGTTTTTGAAAGAATTTCAATATGATCTCTATTGAATATTTCCACAAACTGATAATTAAAAATAGCAATGAGAACATATAAAATAGTTGAAATTACAAGTGATACAAGTATTTCATATTTAAATAGATGTCGAATGTTTTCAATGTTTCCTTGTCCGAAACTTTTACTAAGTAAAGGCTGTGTTCCATAAGCAATACCTGCAAAGATAGACGTTGCCACCAATGCTAAATTTGCTACAATACCATATGCTGCCACACCTATATTTCCAGCAATACTTAGGATAAGTAAATTGAATACGATAAGAATAATACCAGAAGCAATCTCTGCGATGAAGTATGATCCACCTAAACTACAAACACGAGTTACTTGCTTTATTGCTAATTTTGATTTGTGAAAATGGAAACGATTTTTCTTTTTAATACAATGTATCATTAGAATACACATACTAATGATAGGTGCTAGTCCTGTTGCAAAAGCTGCTCCAAACATTCCCCACTGAAGGAGGAAAATAAAAACATAGTCTAAAATAATGTTTGAGAAACTTCCAATTAGCATTCCCGCCATTGATAACTTTGGATTTCCATCATTTTTAATAAAAGCAATGAAAATATTATTAAGAATAAAAAATGGGGCAAAACATAAAATGGTTTTTAAATAAATATTTGTCATATCAAATGTGTTTTCATTTGCCCCCAGTAAGCTACTAAGCACTGAAGACCCAAAGAGGCCAATTAGTAAAAAAATCATACCTGCTAAAATACCCATTTTGATTGAGTTTGTAAAAGTAGTATTTGCTTTGGTATTCCTATTCTGCGCCTGATAAATGGAATATTTTGTAGCGGAACCTATGCCAATCATGAGTCCAGTTGCATTAATAAAACTATAAATAGAAATAGCTAAATTCAGCGATGTTAATCCATCTGCCCCGAATTTTTTAGATATAAAAAAAGTGTCTGCTAAAATATAGCATGAAAGCCCAATCATCCCTATAATATTTGTGAATACATACCGTAAAAATGTTCTTTTGATACTCATTTTCATAACTCCTCTCAAAATAAACATAAAAAAATACCTAATATTTATTCCTACAAAGACCTAAAGGAATAAAATTAAGTACCGTAAATGAGTTGCCCGGTGGCAACGCAATAGTATTTATTATTAAGTTTTTTTAAATGATATCATAGCAAGTTAGCCATTGTCAAGAAAATAAGTTTTTGAAAGGTGTCAGTCACTTTACAGATAAGGACCCAAGAATATATTAAGCATGGAACTGGAGAGCACGGAATAGATTATCAATTAAGTAAAAAGCTAACTCATTCTCAAAATCATACACCTTTCAGTTTTTTTTAAATATTTATGTTAATTTATTGACAAACTAATTTCTCTCAATTATAATAGTTACTAAAGGTAGCTACTAATTAAATTCTATTATTAATCTATTACAAAACACTTTTTTATGTTATTATTTAGCATGGAATAGCTTATTTCTTGAAAATATACATTAAGTATAGAGAAAATAGGACTGGACTCATAAATAATAATAAGGAGTATGATAAATTATGGACAAACTCCTCACTTCACTTAAGAAGTTTGGTTTCACTGAATCAGAGACAAAGGTATATGTGGCTTTACTTCAAAACGGTTCTGGCACTGGTTATGAGATTAGCAAAAATTCTTCTGTACCAAGGTCAAAGGTATATAATATTCTAGAAATGCTTATGCTTAAAGGCTGTGTAATAGTATCTAAAGAAGATAAACCTGTTAAATATGCTGCTATACCTGTAAATGAATTAGTTGCAAATATTAAACACAATATGGATACAGTTATTGAGGATATAAAAGAAGAACTTTATACCTATAATAATAAAGTTGACTCAAATGAAATTTGGTATATAAGAGGCTATGAAAATATTTTCAATAAATGCAGGCATATGATTTCAAATGCTAAAAAAGAAGTCTATATTCAGGTTTGGGGAGAAGATTTATCCGAAATCGAAGCTGAACTTAGCGTTATTGAGGAAAAACTTCAAGATGTTGTCATGATTTTATACAGTATGCAGCATGACTATTCATCAAAAGTTAAAAACTTTTATAAGCATGGCTTTGAAGAAAGTAAGTTTCAAGAAATCGGTGGCAGATGGATATCCTTAGTGGTTGATTCAACCGAAATGATATTTGGTAATATTCAACATGAAAAAAATGCAGAAATCATATGGACACAAAGCTCACCTATTGTATTTTTAGCAAAGGAAAATATTAAGCATGATGCTTATTGTTTAAAACTAATTGATTCACTGGGTGATGATTTAAAGGTAAAGTTTGGAGAAGATTTATCAGGTGTCCGAAAAATATTTTAATAGTTATATAATCTCTTAATAACAGAGAGATTATGCTTGCATTGTTCGCAATATTCAGACTTTATATTAATGGAGGTTAATTTATATGATCAAAATAGTTTTAGCTTTAATAATACTAGTAAATGGTTACTTTGCTTTTAAGTTAGTTCAAGATTTACTTGCAAATAAAAATGAGTTTATGAAGGAACCAGGAAGCAATATATTCCTTGCAATATCCTCTGCTGTTATATTCTTTCTATCAACTTTTGGTATATCAGACTTTGCTATATCAACCGTTCTATACAGAAAGAAAAAATTAGTTACAGATAAAAAATTACCTGGTACATTAAATGCTCAATGTGTTATACCTGTAGCAGTTATGTCATTAGCATATATATCTTCTATAAAAGTCGAGCCTCTTACATTGATTGTATGTATACTTGCCCAAGTTATTGGTGCTTACATAGGACCAAGATTTGTAGTAAAGCTCGAAGCTACAGTAATAAAAAAATTTATTTCAGCCGGATTATTAGTAGCAGCCTTGTTTATACTTGCAGGTAAATTCAACTTAGTTCCATCTGGTGGAAATGAAGTTGGCTTACATGGTATCAAGCTTGTTATTGCAGCTGTTACCATATTCATATATGGTGCATTAAACAATATAGGTATAGGTTCATATGCATTAACTATGGCAACAGTATATGCTCTTGGATTAAATCCAGCTATAGCCTTCCCAATAATGATGGGTGCTTGCACTTTTGCAGTTCCAATTGGAAGTATGCAATTTATAAAGTATGGCGAGTATGGAAGAAAAATACCTTTCTTCACCTCTATATTTGGCGTAATAGGAGTCTTATGTGCTGTTTATCTAGTTAAATCTCTGAATGTTTCAATGCTACAATGGGTTGTGGCAGCAGTATTAATTTACAGCAGCATAAGTATGATATTAGAAGGCAGAAAAAAAACTCAAGCGATTTAAAATAAATTTATTTGGAGGAATTTAAATGCTATTATTAACTAAGAATGACATAATGAAGGCTTTTACTATGAAAGAGGCAATTGAAGCAGACAAGGAAGCCTCAAGAATGTATAGCGAAGGCAACACTGTAGTTCCATTAAGATTAAATATTGATATTCCAAAATTTGAGGGACAAACCCTGTTTATGACAGGTTATGCAAAAGAACTTGATATTACAGGCGTAAAAATTGTTTCTGTGTTTCCTAAAAATATTGATAAGGGCATCCCTTCCGTTCCTGCACAGATGCTGCTTGTAGATGGAAAAACTGGACAGGTGTTATGCATAATGGATGGAACATACCTAACTCAGTTAAGAACTGGTGCTATTTCTGGTGCCGCTACAGATATACTAGCAAATAAAGATGTTAAAATAATGGCGCTTTGTGGCACTGGGGGTCAAGCTCCAGCACAACTTGAGGCTGTTTTAGCTGTAAGGAACATTGAGCTTGTGAAGGTGTACGACATTAATAAAGAAAGATCTGAAGCCTTTGCTGCACAAATGCAAATTGAACTTAATAAATATGGTGCAAGAATAGTAGCTGCTGACAGCATTGAGGATGCATTAGAAAATGCTGATATCATTACAACAGTTACAACAACCAAAACACCAGTAATCCTTGGAAGTTTAGTAAAAAAGGGCTGCCACATTAACGGCATAGGTTCCTATACACCAGACATGCAGGAATTAGATTTAGATTTAATTAAAAAATGTGATAAACTATATGTTGATACTAGAAATGGCGCCTTATCAGAATCTGGTGATTTGATAATACCAATAAACAAAGGAATTATAAGTGAGAATGATGTTGATGGCGAACTCGGTGAGGTTATACTCGGAACAGTTCAAGGAAGAGAAAGTGAAGATGAAATTACCATATTTAAATCTGTAGGAAGTGCTATATTAGATGTAGTTGTTGCCTATAAAATATATGAAAAAGCAAAAGATTTAAATATTGGGTTTAATTTCGAAATATAATAATGGTGGCTGAATTGAAAAGAAAGATGCTAAGACGGTTCATACTGCTAGTAATACTTTGAGATAGCATAGTAAGAAGATTTCACTAAGGATTAACTTAGTGAAATCTTTTTTTATATTTATTAATTTGTCGGCGCGACCCCATTATAAAATATGGAAGCGTATGCGAACGGGTTTTACTTCTTAGGGTTTCTCTTAATCAATTGCTAATACTGCATCATAAGCTTCCTGAACAGTATCTAATACCTTTCTAACCTTGACACTATCACCAATATTAACGATTTTAATTTTATCCTTTAAAGCGTTATAAAGTTTGCTGTTTGGTGAAAATCCCATAGCAAGTACAACACTATCGCAAAGTAATACCTCTTCCTTTTCTGCTGTTTGAATTGTGATGTTGTCATCCTGAATACAAGTTAACTTAGCCGATGTTTTAAAGCTAATGTTAGGATGTTCTAACAATTTATTTAACATCATTGCATTTTGAATAAATACAGGCTCTGGTAATATATGGTCAGCCATTTCAATCATTGTAACCTTTTTGCCTTTATTGGCAAGTACAACAGCAGTCTCACATCCAACGAGACCAGCTCCAATAATTGCTACACTCTCCCCGATATATACTGTGTTTTGTAATGCATCGGTAGCTGTAACAACATTCGCTTTATTAATTCCAAGAATGGACTGAGGTTTTAAAGGTGTTGCACCGGTTGCGTTAATCACAATCTCCGGCTCATATGCTAAGACAGCTTCCTCAGTAGCTTCCTTACAATATTTAATACTAATACCTAAGTTATGAATAGCAGTACGATAATAATCAATTACTTTATTCCCATCTCTTTTAAATGACGGTAAACAAGCGTTATAAAAATTACCACCCATATGATCCTGCATTTCCCAGATCTCTACATCATGACCTGCTTTTGCTGCTTCTATAGCTGCTTCACATCCTCCAGGACCTGCACCAATGATGAGTACTCTCTTGCTATTTTGATTTTTTTCTATTTTTTTTATACTTTCGTAACCTGTCTCCGGATTAACTGCACATTTTATACTTGTACCTTCGCAGACACTTTTAATGCACCCTTCATTACAATAGATGCAATAACGAATTTCATCTGATTTATTTTCAAGGATTTTATTTGGAAAATCTGGATCTGCAAGAAATTGTCTACCTACAGCCACGATATCCAAGCATCCGTTTTCTAGCGCTGCTTCTGCTTTTGAATAATCACCGAGTCTTCCATTTGTTATAACTGGAAGTGATGTTACTTCTTTAATTTTTCTTGCTGCCATAATTTGTGGAACTGCTTCTTGCTGGTAAATAGGCGGCATCGCCATATACCAATTATCATGACACCCTGTGTCAATATGTAGTGCATGTACACCATTTTGTTCTAACATCTTTGCAATTTCTAAACCTTCTTCCATAGCTCTATATCCATTTTCAGATGGTAGGAAATGGCACGGTGTAAACTTCACAATCGTAGGAAAATCTTTACCGCACTCCTCTTGTAACCCTTTGATAATTTCATTAAGAAATCTCATTCTGTTTTCAAAACTTCCACCGTATTCATCTGTTCTAATGTTCCATTTAGGAGTCATAAACTTATCTGTCAGATAACCACCATATGCATGAATTTCTACTGCATCTGCTCCTGCCTTCTTCGCTAAGCTTACTGTCTTAAATACCTCACCTTGAATAAACTTTATCTCTTCTTTTGAAAGCTCATCAAATGTAATATTAGCACCAGGATAAAGTGGCAATGCAGAAGCACTGGCTGGTTTCACCCTTCCCTCTGCTTTCCCTCCAAGACCCACTCCAGGCATGATTTGAATACATACTTTACAATTATATTCATGTGCTTGATTCACAAGACTTCTAAATCCTTCAAAACTTTCTTCAGTTAGTGTAGAGGAAGGTCCATGTCCATCAATCGCCTCAGTAGCAAGAACATTAATCAGTAGCATTGAAGCTCCACCTTTTGCTCTACGTACAAAATACTCAACTGTTCTTTCATTAAAATTACCTAATTCAGGTCCCATAGCTGCCATTATAAAACGATTTTTCAATTCAAGATTTCCTATTTTAATAGGTTGGAAAGATTTCATTTAATGTACCCCCTTAAAATTTGATATTACTACTATATTTTACTTCACAGTTCTACTGTGCGCAACTATATTATAAATATATTTTTATCAATTTACTATATTAAAGGGTTCTTATTACTTATTTAAATAATATTAAAATAATATTGAGTTCTACTCAGTAGAATTATTACTATTTAAATATTATCTACATCACTTGTAAAGCGATGGATT
Organism: Clostridium sp. CS001; assembly: GCF_020443565.1. Lineage (GTDB taxonomy): Bacteria > Bacillota > Clostridia > Clostridiales > Clostridiaceae > Clostridium_AD. Next base: position 10,699 of record NZ_JAIZZN010000033.1, on the reverse strand, counting down.
TGCTCTTATGATAAATGTATTCGCCATCTGTTTATAATTTAAAGTACTTTTCATTGTTGGATTAAAAAATATGCTATGATATAATACATTATGAAAATGCATTTAAATATAAAAAATTACAGATAAATTCGGAACTATACTATGAATAACAGAAAGAGGAAATAGCTATGTCATCTATAAAATGCTTGGAAAGAGCTTTAGATATTCTTAACTTAATGTACCAAAATGGAGGAAAAATGACTTTAACAGAGATATCAAAGGAGCTATCCCTGTATAAAAGCACCGTCCATAGAACCTTATTTACATTAGAAGAAAAAGACTTTATACAACGTGATAAATTATCAGGCATGTATACTTTAGGATCTAGAGTATTTATGATGGGATTGGTTGCTGCCCGGAGTGTTCCTATAAGCAAGATTGCAAGACCACATCTTTCCTATCTATCAGAAAAATACAATGAATATGCTGATCTAAGTGTATTAGACAATGGTATTCAAGGTAATGGATCCTCAGCAGTAAATAATGATTTTGTTGTGGTATTTCAACAATACCTTAATGATACTTATACCAAGACACTTATTACTCCAGGCCAATGCGAAAGCAGTGAAGTTTTTCTTCCTGCAGTATACTTATGTTTTATTGCATTTGGAAAGGATATCGACGAAATAGAATTAAAGCAACACTATTTAAAAATTAATAATAGATGTCTTAATAAAAAATGGAGTTTTGATGAATTTCGTCAAGCGATCAATGAAGTTAAAGGTCAAGCCTATTCTTATCAAGAAGAGGATGTTAAGAAGGGATACGTCTGTATAGCCGCTCCTATATTTGATAAAACCAATACCTTAATCTCTGTTTTAAGCATACGTTGTGCTAAAACTAAATTAAGTAAATTCACAATTGAAAATGTGATTAATGATATTGTAAGTACAGCTAAAATAATTTCCGAACATTGCTCATTGAATCAGATATAAGTAACTACTACATTCGCCTAATAACAAGTGGGTTTTATCAAAACACAAAAATTCCTTAATCTATTTTCTGCATGAATTTAGATTAAGGAATTCTATTTTAATGTATATATTAATTACTTGCTAACACTCTTCAACATCAAAACGGTCTGCATTCATTATCTTATTCCATGCAGCTACAAAATCTTGTATGAACTTTTCCTCATTGCCACTGGATGCATATACCTCAGCAACTGCGCGAAGTTGTGAATTTGATCCAAATACAAGATCAACTGTTGTTGCTATCCACTTCCTCCTCCCTGTTTCTCTATCAAAACCCATAAATTTTCCCTTATATTCAGGTAACTCCTTCCACAGGATATTAATATCAAGAAGGTTTACAAAGAAATCATTTGTAAGACATTCTTCCCTCTTTGTAAACACCCCCTCCTTTGATCCTTTATAATTAGTGTTTAACACACGCATACCACCAATTAATACTGTCATTTCTGGAATAGTTAGTGTTAATAATTGTGCTCTATCAATTAACATTTCATCTGATGTTACTGCATATTTATCTTTTATATAGTTTCTAAATCCATCTGCCTTAGGTTCAAGAACACTAAATGACTTTATATCTGTTTCCTCTTGGGTTGCATCAGTTCGCCCTGGAGTAAAAGGAACAGTAATGTTGTACCCTGCATTTTTTGCAGCTTGTTCGATACCAACACATCCACCTAATACAATAATATCAGCCAAAGAAACCTTCTTCTCCTTTGAATGTGACCTATTAAAGCTCATTTGAATTATTTCTAGGGTATTTAAAACCTCGCTAAGTCTTTCCGGCTCATTAACTTGCCATTGTCTTTGTGGCTCTAGGCGTATTCTTGCCCCATTTGCTCCTCCACGCTTATCTGAACCACGAAATGTTGATGCGGATTCCCAGGCTGTTGTAACAAGCTGCGATATTGACAAGCCTGAATCTAAAATCTTTTTCTTAATCTCTAAAATATTCTTTTTATTAATCAAGTTATAGTTAACTTTTGGCACTGGGTCTTGCCAAATAAAGCTTTCTGTTGGAACTTCTGGTCCAAGATACCTTGATATTGGTCCCATATCTCTATGGGTTAATTTAAACCAAGCTTTGGCAAAATCCTGGGCGAATTTTTCTGGATTTTTTAGATAATTCTCTGCTATTGGTTTGTAAATAGGATCATAAATAAAGCCCAAATCTGCTGTGGTCATCATAGGTCTATGCTTTATTAATGGATCATGGGCATCAACTACCATATCCTCTTCATCTACATCTTTAGCTAACCATTGGTATGCTCCTGCAGGACTTTTAACTAATTCCCACTCATATTTAAATAATGTCTTTAAGTAACCCATTGTCCACTTTATAGGCTCTGCTTTCCATGCACCTTCAAGCCCACTACTTATAGTATCTGGTCCCTTACCAGTTTTATAGCTATTTTTCCACCCAAGCCCTTGCTGCTGAATAGGTGCAGCTTCTGGCGCTGGTCCAACATAGGTCGGTGATGCAGCACCATGACATTTACCAAAAGTATGTCCCCCTGCCACAAGAGCAACAGTTTCTTCATCATTCATTGCCATACGAGAGAATGTTTCCCGTACATCCTTGGCTGATGCCTTAGGGTCAGGGTTTCCATTTGGTCCCTCTGGGTTTACATAAATTAAGCCCATTTGCACAGCAGCAAGAGGATTTTCAAGTTCTTTAGCATCTTTATTACGCTCATTTCCAAGCCATTCTTTTTCACTACCCCAGTAAATATCCTGTGGTTCCCAAACCTCCACTCTGCCTCCACCAAAACCAATGGTCCTTAGTCCCATAGATTCTAATGCGCAGTTACCTGTCAGTATCATGAGGTCAGCCCAAGATATTTTATTTCCATATTTCTTTTTAACTTCCCAAAGTAAACGACGTGCTTTATCTAAACTTATATTATCTGGCCAGCTATTAAGTGGTGGAAAACGTTGCAATCCTTGCCCTCCACCTCCTCTACCATCACCGATTCTATAAGTTCCAGCACTATGCCAAGCCATACGAATAAAGAATGGTCCATAGTGACCATAATCAGCAGGCCACCACTGCTTAGAATCTGTCATCAACTTGTATAAATCATTCTTTAGTTCATAATAATCTAATTTTTTAAATTCCTGAGCATAGTTAAAACCTTTAGACATAGGATTGCTTAGTTCTGAGTTTTGACGAAGAACATTAAGCTTAAGCTGATTTGGCCACCAATACTCATTAGTTGGTCCCCCACCTGCTACTTCTTTGCTTGTTCTTCCTGTCACTGGACATTTTCCTTCTAACATAACACTATCTCCCTTACCATTCTTCTTTACCTATCCTCACACACACCTACATAGTTTATATATACAGAAAGGTATTGTAGCCTTTCTAATATAAATACTACTGTAAATTATATAAATATATGACTAGTACTATGAGTGAATTGATAAATAATACTTAGTAAGTCTTGGTAAACAACTTTTCTTTAAAATCCGTTAATCTAATTTACCTTTATATATCCAACTTTAGTTGTTAGCAAGAAGTTGCCTTACACAAAAGCGATTGATTTTAGAAAAAACCACCTTTGAGAATACAAAGGTTGATAATAGTGCCTAAAGTGACTGCCTAAAGATATTTCATATATTTAGTATATTATATATAAAATAGATAAAAATAAGATATAGTCAACTACTACCAGTTTAGAAGTGGTTAAGAATTTGTTACAAAGTAGGTGAAAGTTACCATGGGTAAAAAAGTTATAATTGTAGGAGCTGGAGTTGGAGGGCTCGCAACGGCAGTGAGACTACTCAGTAAGGGATATAAAGTTAAAATTTATGAAAAAGAAAAAAGAGTTGGTGGAAAGGTCAATATTATAGAGACGGATAGTTTTACTTTTGATTTGACAGCATCTATTTTAATGCGCCCTGAGGAGTATAAAGAAGTATTCAGCTGGGCACATAAAAACTGGGAGGATTATCTTGATTTTATCAGATTAGACCCTATCTATAGAGTCAATTATGCTGATGGCAGTAGTTATGATTTCTCTAGTGATCTTGTTAAATTAATAGAGACTTTGGAATCTATTTCTAAAGCGGACAGTGTAGGATATTTGAAATTTTTAGGGGACTCCTATGAAAAATTTCTTATTGCTAATAAGTATTTTTTGAATAAAGCTTTTATAAACCCCATTGATTTTTTTAATCCACTTACTCTGAGCATGGCTATAAAGAGCAAAACTCTTTCAAATACCTACACTTATATTTCAAAATATATAGATAATGAAAAACTTCGTGAATTCCTTTGTTTTCAGGCATTATATGTAGGCATTTCTCCTTTTAATGGTCCCAATATTTATACCATTGTGCCAACTATATCAGAACTATACGGTCTATGGCATCTTAAAGGTGGTATGTATGCTTATATAAAAGCTCTTGAAAAACTTATATATGAATTAGGCGGTATTATAGAAACAGAAACAAATATTGAAGAAATTTTAATTTCAGATGGAATTGCCACTGGTATAAAAACCAGTAATAGAACTGAAAAAGGCGATATAATTATATGCAACGCTGATTTCCCATATGCGGTGACAGAGCTTATCAATGATGAAAAAGCCAAGGATGACTATAATAATGAAAAAATATCTAAAATGAAATATTCTTGTTCTACGTTTATAATATATCTTGGTCTAAATAAAAAGTATCCACAGCTCCAAGTACATAATCTTTTTTTAGCAGAGGACTTTAAAAATAATATTGAAGCCCCTTTTAAAGGAACATTGCCAGAAAACCCTTCTATATATATTTATTGTCCAAGTAAAATTGACGAAACTATGGCGCCTAAAGATAAAGAGAGTTTAAATATCATGGTACGTGTACCAAATTTGTTATTTGATGAAATTCATTGGGATGCAAAAGATATAGCATCACTTCGAAACCAAATTTTTGAAACCCTACGCAGGATAGATGGATTAGAGGATGTAGAAGAAAATATCATTTACGAAAGTTATCTGACACCTATAGATTTACAAGAATCTTTTAACTCCTATGGAGGCACAGCATTTGGATTAAGCCACACACTAAGTCAAACCAATTACTTTAGACCTCATTTGAAATTGAGATTAGTTAAAAACCTTTATTTTGTGGGAAGTTCAGTTCATCTCGGCACTGGTGTATCTATGGTCTTACTTTCAAGTAAGTTGGTTACAGAAGAGATTTTAAAAGATGACATAAGTCGCTCTAAGTAGCTTCACATCTGGGCTATATTACACCAGTTCAATATGGAAATGTAGTGCATCAAAAATCTTTACCTTAAAATAGTTTAACATCCAACATCTGGTATGGTATAATTAATTGAGTGTTTTCTATCCACTCAAAAATGAAGTTGAAGAAACAACTTTAAGGAGGAGCTATTATTGATGATAAATAAAAACTTAAAAATCAAAAATGTTAAAGCTTCCATTCAAGAAAATATAGTCCCAATAATCTTTGCCGTTATTGCTCTTATTGGACTATTCCTTACAAAAGAGGCGCCACTGTCCATTATGAATGGACTGATGCAAGGCTTTATTGGCAACGCCCTTTTGGTACTTGCATTACTTATCCCTGTAATGGCGGGTATGGGTTTCAACTTCAGTATTGTCGTAGGAGCTATTGCGGGTCAAATAGGCATAATCATGGTAGTCAACTTTGGATTAACTGGTTTTGGTGGTTTACTCGCTGCAGTTGCTTTTGCAACACCATTTGCCATTCTATTTGGGATACTAGCAGGTGTGGTACTCAATAAAGCCCGTGGCTACGAGATGATTGCCTCACTGTTTGTGGGGTATGTTGGAACTGGAATATACCAGTTCATTTTACTCTATCTTATGGGTAGCGTTATTCCCATTACCTCTTCACTTTTACTCACAAAAGGTTCAGGACTCAAAAATGCCATTTACCTTAATCATACACTGGGTCAATCAATTGACGGATTGCTCCAAGTGCCATTCTTCTTTCTGCTTATGGTGGCAGGACTTATTTTGCTTGGATTAATCATTTATACTATGAAGAAAGAAATGATCAACTATAATAAAACGCGGGTTCATTCCAGCATAATCCTAACAGTTGCGGTCATTATCATCAGTGCTCTGATTATGTATATAGACGTCCTTCCAAAGGGGATCAGCGCTCTAAAAGATATGAAATTTCCACTCATCACAGGGTTACTTATCGGTTTGCTCGCCGCACTCCATTTATTGATTACACGCACCAAAATGGGGCAAGCTTTTCTTAAAGTTGGTCTCAATGAGAAAAATTCAAAAGACTCTAAGGGTCATGTATCCAAAGTTAGAATCTCCGCCATCGTATTTTCCACTGTTATTGCAGCGTGGGGTCAAATCATTTTTCTCCAAAATACAGGATTTCTAAATACCTACAGTTCTCACATGAATATAGGTATACTCGCTACATTTTCTCTAATTGTAGGTGGTGCTTCAATCAACAAAGCAACCGTTAAAAATGCCTTTCTTGGCATCTTGCTCGTTCAAAGTTTCATGATTATAACACCTCTATGGCTAGAAAAGATTGATCCAAATAGTTTTGAGACTGTCCGAGTTATCATTTTTAACAGTGTGTTCCTTTATGCCTTTGTAATGTCTAAAGGCAAAAAATACAATTCTGACAGACTATAAACTAAACGCCTACCATAAGTCATCTGGGGATAGTCCGTTTTCTTTTCTTTGCACAGCACCTCTGTCCCCAATTATCAAATTACATTAATATTATTAAATAATTTATCATAGAAAAAATGCCTTTCTATGATTTAAATCAATATTAAAGTAAGGTATAATCAAGGAGGTCTATATTAAAATATAAGTCTAGTATGTAATTGTACTAATAATCAAAAGATTAAAATGAAAACTGGGGGAAATTCTATGCAAAGTAAAACAAATATTTTACCAATTCTATCTGGAATACTTACATCATCAATATTTGGTTTAAGTTTTTTATTTTCAAAAAAAGCGCTAAATATTGTAGAACCTTTTACCTTATTATCTTTTCGATTTCTTGTGGCCTTTTTAATCATGTCCATGCTTATATTTGTGAAAGTAATAAAGGTAAACTATAAAGGCAAAAATATAAAGAATTTGTTTTTTCTTGGCTTAATGCAGCCAATAATTTATTTTATTTTTGAAACCTATGGAATTCAATTTTCATCTTCCTCTCAAGCTGGTCTGATGATTGCTCTTATTCCTATAGTTGTAACCATTTTGTCTGCTTATGCCTTAAAGGAAACCCCTTCAAAATTACAATGTGCTTTTATATTTCTCTCTGTTAGCGGAGTAATTTTCATTGTGCTTATGAATGGATCAAGCTCTTCAGGTGGAAGTTTATTAGGTATATTATTACTTCTTGGGGCAGTGCTTTCTGCTGCGGTATTTAACATATTATCAAGAAAGTACTCTGAAAAATTTAGTCCAATGGAACTAACTTATGCTATGATGGCCATGGGCGCAGTATTTTTTAATTTTGTTTCAATTTTGAATAATATTAGAGCTAATACTTTAACCCAGTATTTTTCTCCTCTAAAGAATAGTGATTTTCTAATATCTCTTGGGTACTTAGGAATATTATCTTCAATAATTGCATTCTTTTTAATAAACTTTACTCTATCTAGAATAGAAGCTTCTAAAGCTGCAATTTTTTCTAATTTATCTACCATTGTTTCAATAATTGCTGGAGTTATATTGCTGCATGAAAATTTTAAGTTGTACCATTTTATTGGTTCTATACTCATATTGGTAGGTGTATGGGGTACAAACTACTATTCAAAAAAGAGTGTTCTTATGGCAGATATATAACAGGTTGTCTTTATAATTTCTCCTTCTCTTTAGCATTGAAAGTATAATCAAATGGTTATTAAAGAAACTAAAGCCCTTGAAGCATTTAAATTAGAACTATATGAGATAGTAAAACGTTGTGTGGCCGTTACAACTGCGTCACCACTTTTATTAGTGCATATTGCAAACGAAGCACATTGGCTCTGGGAAAACTTAGAGGCGATGGTTATTTTATAACATAGCTATCAAAATTATATCCAAACTTAAACCCCCTGATTTGGTCCGAGGCTTACGGATTCAGGGATTTTTGTTTAATTTACGGCATATGTTTTTGAGGGAACAATTAATTAAATTAAAAACGAAAAGTAGCAAATTAAAATAAGAATCCCTATCATCAAAGGATTCTTATTTTTATTGTATTAAAAAGAAATTTGTGATTCATGTTTTTTAAAAAAATCCACCTGTGGTTCTAAATATTTTAATTTATGTGTTAATGTATCTTCTATTAATGTATAGATTGGTTCAAAGATAAAATCCCAACTCCAAAGTTGTTCATTTACATTTAGATATTCTCTTACCATTTCACAACTACTTGGTGCAATAGGGTGAATTAAAGTAATGGTAGTTCGTACAGCATGAAATGCATCTACTAACACTTGTCTACGAAGAATATTGTCATCGCTAGTTTCTGCAAGTTTCATATTATTTACCCAATACTTATTCATATTACGAATATAGCTATCTAAAACATAAGTTAAGCTATGGAATTCGTGGTTATACATGTGTCTTTCATATTTGAGAATAGCTTCATTAGATTCTTCTAGAATACTCTTACTAATTTCACCTACAGGTATAGTACCATCAAAATATTTCTGTGCAGTATAAAAACAAGAACGAACAAGCCTGTTAAATACATTAGTCAGTAAATTACCATCTTTTAAAACCGTGTCTGCCCCTTGCTTATCTTCTTTATCCATAAACGCTTGAGGTGCAAAGCTAACACTTCTCTTTGAAAGTCCTAGACTTAAGAAATGCATACGTAATTGCTCTGCTGTATAGTGCTCTAATAAATCCTTTGCCATAGGTGGCTTAATAGTACTGCTGCTACTTGCCTTTTTATCCATAAACAATAGGTGGCTATTGGCTATGAGGTGAGGAAGATTAATATTTTCCCAGTCTATTGTGTCTTCACTATTAATGCCTGATAAAGCCATAAATAATGCCATTTCCGCAATTCCATAAAAATAAATATTATCTTCTCCAATAAATTGATATACCTTTGAATCTTTAGAATGCCACCACTGTGTCCATTCATCAGGGTTTTTGCCCATAGATTCAAGATATGTTTTAACAAAGGAAATAGGTGCCCAAAGGGATTCAGGCCAAACCCAAAATGTTAAATTTTTAAGTTCTTCCTTTTCTGGTACTTTGATACCCCATTCAACGTTTCCCGATAATCTAAAAGGTACTAGCGTTTTACCAGTTCGAAATCGAATTCCCATCCCATCGAGCACTTCCCTAGCAGTATCTCTATCATGTAGAGTTTCAAATACAAAAGTAATAGAAGGTTTCTTTTCTTCATCAATAGTTGTGTGTTTTGGTAATCTTTCTTCTAAATCTGCAATACCCTCTAATTGTTTGCGTTTTACATAAATAACTGGTGCCTTTAAAAATTCTTCAATAGTATTTAATAAATTCTTACGCCAATTGGAATGTGTTCTTAAATACTTTACTTTTTCATTTAAAAGATTGTTATACTCTTCTAGTTTAAAATACCAATTTGTCACATCCCTTAATTCTGGTGTTTTGCCCGATAAAATGCTCTTTGGCTCAATCAATTCATTTGGCATATATTGATGTCCTAGTGCACATTCATCAGCATATGCTTTATCTGAGCTACATCCTTCAATAGGACATTTACCAACTACTTGTCGACCATTCAATAGTACTTTAAAATCAGGGTCATAAAACTGTGGTGAGGATAGCTTTACTAAATAGCCACCTTCATATAATTTATTGAATATTTCATCTGACACTTCTTTGTGTATTTCGCCAGCTCTATCTAATCCAGAAGCTGCATATAAATTTAGGCTCACTTCATATTTATCTAATGCTTCCTTTTGTTTTTCATGATTTGCACGAACATAATCTTGCACCGTGCCTTCATATTGATTTTCTTCTACAAGTTTTAAATAGCCTGCTGAAATAGGTGAACCATAACAATCTGTTCCTGATACAAATATAACATTCTCATGGCCAATTCTATCTCTTAAAAATCTTGCAAAAGTATCAGCATGCACAAACACACCACCTATATGACCAAAATGTAATTCTTTATTACCGTAGGGCATACCTGCAGTTATAACAGCTTTTTTAGGAAATATGGGTCTATTTATTTTTCTCTCTTCCATAACGATCACTCCTTAAAATAAAATATGTTTTTACATAAAAAACGTAAAAAAAACACCTCCTACAATAATTTGTAGGGGCGAATGTGTCGCGGTACCACCCTATTTCATTAGCATGTCGCCATGATAATCTTGTCGAGTACAAAATTATACTCTAGTTCTGTAACGTGAACAAACGTCATAGCATCACCTATTCCTTAAAATAAGATCCGTATGCAGCTTAGAGCCTTGTTTCGTTAAATTCTCCACTGTTCCATCTCATCAACAGGAACTCTCTGTAAGCATCCAAAATAACTACTCTTCTCTTCATTGCCTTTATTTTTCTAAAGTATAATAAATGAATAGGATTTTGTCAAGGGTATTCAGTATGAATTACAGGGCAAACGCATGAATATTTTCTACAAAACAAAATCATTTTACAGACTTAAAAAAACTGCCATGAGGGCTCTTTATGTGGTGGGAAAATATTTTATGCGGAACCCTG
>NZ_JAIZZN010000032.1 GCF_020443565.1 Clostridium sp. CS001 | reverse complement strand
CATATATAAATTATACAACAAAAGCGAATTCTTAGGAATTCGCTTTTGCATTTAAAAGATAAAAAAGGGCTATCTCAATCTAGAAATTACTTTCTATTTTGAGACAGCCCCTTTCTCCTATTAAGTCAGAATTTGAGATTGCAAAATAAAACAAACCCCTTAGATACATACCATATCTAAGGGGTTTTTACTATTTTCTACCTACTTCTTAAAGCATCTATAGGATCCATTTTTGAAGCCTTATAAGATGGATAGAACCCTGAAATCATACTTAGCACCACGCAGAATAATAAAATTAAACCAGCATCTGCAAGGGGCAACTTACATACTTCCATATGAGGAGCATTTGCAGCAATATTCTTTAAGAAGTTATAAACTGCTGCGTTTATGATTCTAGATATACCCAAAGTAGACAGCAATCCTATGCCTGCAGATAACACTCCAATTATGAAGGATTCTGCAACGAAAATGTTCAAGATATCTCTCTTCCTTGCACCTACCGCGCGGAGAATACCTATTTCGTTGATTCTTTCAAGCACAGAAATATAAACAACAATGGATATCATTAGAGCAGCTACAACAATGGATATTGCAGCAAATCCTAGTAAGGCATAACGTACTTGCTTCATTGCGCCTTCCACTTGCGAGGAAATAGTTTTTCCCGTTAACTCAAATTTATATTTATCTTGGGAGTCATTTAATTTTTGTAGTTCTGCATCTAAATCTTTAGTATTTTTTGAATATAAAACTAGAGCAGGACTTTCCAGAGTAGTTTTATCTATTTTAAACTCTTTCTCATAAAAATTGATAGCCCAATCACTTGAAGCATAATAAGTGTCCATTAAAGTAGTTGTGTTTGCAATTCCGGCAATTTTCCAAGTCTTAACGATTGGTGCCTCAGAGGCAGTGCCTTGATTACCACGGGGGTTAGAACCTTGCTTTAGGTAACGAACGTAAATATCCTTACCAATTAAGTTATTAAGATCGCCACCATCTTTTTCTAAATCTTTAGCGGTGGAAAGTGAAATAACAATTTCATTTGTAGAATCCTTTTTTGGAAGGGTTCCATATTGAATATCATTATTAACATCTTCCATTACCCCTGGAGTCATCATCATAATTAATTTTTCTCTTGTAGCTGGATCTGACATTTTACTCATTAATTTTTCATCTTTAATTATACTTTCATCTAAAGAATAAAAGGTTGCTACAGGAATATCTTTTCCTCCAATTTGGAAGTTATAAGCATACAAATCTTTACTCAAAGACATAACTGAGTTTATATCACTATATTTTACGGGCTTAACATCTCTTATAGATTTATCTGCATTTTCTTTTAAATTAACAGTTATTGCATTTGTGGGGAATATACCTTTAACTTGATTATTAACCGCATCAGTGGTACCTGAGGTAATAGCTATAGCTAAGGCAATTCCACATATACCTATAGAAGTACCAATTGCTGTTGCCAAAGTACGGCCTTTTTTAAGCCAAGCATTACGCAGTGACATTTTAAGGGCTGTTAAAAAGGACATTCTTGATTTTGTTTCTATTTTATCTATTTCAGTAGGAGCGGAGGACATTGAAGAAATATTTTCTTCAATAGAAATTAACTTTCCATCTTCCATTTTCACAATTAAGTCAGCATAAGCTTCTGCAAGTTCTGGTGCATGGGTAACCATGAGCACTAGCTTCTCCTTTGAAATTTCTTTTAGTAACTCCATAACTTGTTCCCCAGTTTTAACATCTAAGGCCCCAGTTGGTTCATCAGCTAAAATTATTTCAGGATCGTTAGCAAGAGCGCGAGCAATGGCTACACGTTGACGTTGGCCACCAGATAGAAGGTTTACTTTCTTTTTCATTTGATCACTTAGTCCAACTCTCTTAAGCAGATTGTGAGCTTTTTCTATTTTATTTTTCTTAGAGATTCCTGATAAATCTAAAGCTAATTCTACATTTTGAATTGATGTTAGTGAATTAAGTAAGTTAAACTGTTGAAAAATAAAACCTACTGTATTTTTTCTATAAGTGTCTAAATCTTTTGCTCCACTTTCTTTTAAAGATTTCCCATTAACAATAACATCGCCTTGGAAATCTGCATCTAAAGCGCCAATTAAATTCATCAAGGTGGTTTTTCCACATCCTGAAGGTCCAACAATTGCCACTAGTTTTCCATTGGGTAAATCAAAAGATACATCATCTAATGCTATAACTTGGTGTTTACCGATTTTATATGTCTTTTTTAAATTTTTAATCTGTAACATTTACTTCCCCTCCTATTCATCACGCAATGCGTCAATAACTTGAATTTTAGTTGCTCGTTTAGATGGAAAATGTCCCGCTAAAACTGCAACTAATATGCTGATAACAATGAGGCCGGCAATAGTTACAAAGGGAATTTTAATATCTGTAAATGGAATACCTGTCAATGGGATATTTACAATATTGTCTGCATTAATATTTAATGCGCTATTGATTATTTTATTTGCAATTGGTTGTATTATAAAGGCAACCACTACTCCTGTGACACCTGCAAAGAAACCAATTAAAGCAGATTCAGCTTTGAATATACGAGCAATATCTTTATTTCTTGCTCCCACAGCTTTTAAAATACCTATTTCTTTTTTACGTTCAAGTACACTTGAGAAAATTACAATACCTATTAAAATTGTTGAAACAACTAAGGCTAATGAAATAAATACAATCATAACCGCCTGAGCTAAGTTAATTAAAGTTTTAATAGCGGATTTAACCATAACAATTTGTGAGCTTGCAGAGAAACCCTTATCTTTGGCCATCTTATGTCCACCAATACCACCATTTTCCGTAGCATTGATATAATCTAATACCTTTTCATTGTTATGAACATCTTTTATAACTACTTCTGCATTTATTACGCGGTTATCTTTTCCTACAAAATAACCATCATCTTTAAGCCAAGTATTAACTGCATCATATGAATAATATGCAGCAGCCGAGCTTAAGGCTATTTCATCTACAACACCAACAACTTTAAAATCTCGTGTATATTTTTTACCTAAGACTTCAGCTCCAGTGGCTGGGTCAGTAGTTTTATCTTGAATTACTACCTTTATAGTCTTTCCAATGGCTTTTGTATAATCATCTGTATCTGGATTTAAGCCATACTTTTCAATAACTTTTTTTGCCATATCCTTATTTACTAATAATTCATTCTGATTATCCTTTGGGAAATCACCATGTAGTGCATGGTCAATATTTGAATGATAGTTTTCTCCACCTAAAGCATTAAAGGAGATATCAGTTAAAGTTTCATTATTTACTTCAAAAGAAGCAACGTTTTTAATATTTAAATCTTCTCTGACAGTTGCTACTTCAGGGTTTTTCTTAATACTGTCATAGACATTTATATTCTTTGGAAAATCAGTCTTTTGAAGTGCGGCATCCTTAAATTTCATTGACACCTGTACTATGTTAGCACTAGTAAAAGAATTTGTTTGAAGATCTATATAATCAGTTGCCCCATTACTAAGACCTACAACTAATAGAATACCCGCTATTCCAATGGAGCCAGCAGCGGTTGTCACTAAGATACGTCCCATCTTTTGTTTAATGTTTCTAAGGGATAGTTTTAGCGCATCGCCAAAGGACATGCTGCTATTTTTCTTTTTTAGTTCTGATTTCAAATTATTTGTTTCAGACTCATTAATTCTTTCATCCTTTTGAATTTTTCCATCTAGGATACTTACTACACGAGTAGAGTATTCATATGCTAGTTCTTTGTTGTGAGTAACCATAATAATTAATTTATCTTGTGCCACTTCTTTAATAAGTTGCATAATTTGAATTCCGGTTTTCTTATCTAAGGCTCCTGTTGGCTCATCTGCTAGTATTATGTCTGGATCATTTGCAAGGGCCCTTGCTATTGCAACCCTTTGTTTTTGGCCACCAGATAATTCTCCAGGTCTATGTTCCATATGTGATTCTAGCCCAACTTGAGTAAGTAGGTCTTTTGCACGCGAAATACGATCCTTTTTCGATAGACCAATTAAATTCATAACAATTTCAACATTTTCAAGTGCTGATAAATGCTCAATTAAATTAAAGGATTGAAAAACAAATCCAATATTGTTTTTACGATATAAATCCCAATCTTTCTTTTTATATTTTTTAGTGGATTTTCCCTCAATAATCAAATCACCTGAAGTAGGCTGATCTAGCCCGGCAATTATATTTAAAAGTGTGGATTTTCCACAACCTGAAGGACCTAGGATTGAAACAAATTCTCCCTTTTCAAAATTAAGATCTACGCCACTTAGGGCGTTAAAACTTTTCTTTTTTTCAATGATATATTCCTTTGAAAGATTACTTAGTGATAAAAGCATATATAACTCCTTTCCAATCAATTAATGTATTTCTATTGCAGCTTCGAAGAAGATGATTTAACTTTATGTATCTATAATAACAAGTGAATCTTAAATCAAGCATCTGTTAACCTTAAATCCACCTTAAATCATTATTTGTTATGCAGAAATATTAATGATTTCAGTAGGAGATTTTCAATTTGAAATGCTGCATACCAATAAAAATCTGCCAAAGCATAGAAGTTAATTCATATGCTTTGGCAGAGATTGATTTACTTAATCTAACTCTATGATGAATTTGCAGCCTTTTCCCATCTCAGTTTCAAGGCTTATGCTGCCATTATGTTTTTCAATGATGGTCTTAGTAATTGCAAGGCCAAGGCCCGTACCTCCAGTTTGAGAGTTTCGTGTACTATCAACCCTATTAAAAGGTTCGAATATTTCATCAGATAGCTCCTTTGGCATTCCAATTCCATTATCTTGAATTTCGATTATCACTTTGCTTAATAAATTCTTTAAAACTATTTTAATTTCTGTACCTGGCTTATTATATTTCAAAGCATTATTAAGAATGTTAAGAAGGGCCCGATCCATTTGTTTCTCGTCAATAAGAACAATTTTCTTACCTTCAGGTATTTCAAAACAAGACTTAAAACCTGCCTCGTCTATTTGGGGTATTAATGAAGCTATTAGCTCCCTTAAATATTCACAAATATCCACGCTTTTAAGGTTAAGCTTAAAATCCGAGCTTCCCATTTTAGAAAGTTCAAATAAATCGCCTATTAAACTGTTAGCTCTTGAACTATTATTCATTATTATTCCCAAGAACTTTTCCCTGTCGCAGTCTGGTATATCTTTGTTATTCATTACTAGACTTGAGTATCCCATTATATTTGAAAGTGGAGTTTTTAAATCATGAGATATATCGAGTATCAGTTTCTTTCTGTTATCCTCAGCTTTTTCCTTTAACTTTCTTTCATTTTCAATCTTTTCAGCCATTATGTTGAAAGCATCCTTCAGTTCGCCAAATTCATTCATAGACTGAAGCTCCACCCTGGCAGAATAATCACCAGCCGCAATAGTTGTAACTCCACTTAATAATTTCTTAAGAGGTTTTACGAAATTATTGGAGGTTAATCTAGAGTAAATAATAAGCCCTAGGATAAATGAGGTAATATTGATTGAAGCACCTAAAATTATAATAAATATAAAATTAGTAATGTATACAGGAGTTCCATTTCTATCAAAGAAAATACCATTAACCATTTGAGACTTATGAGGAATAACGATTTTTAACCAAAAATCACCTTTGCTATTATAAAGTACACTATAATAATATTCCCGCTGTTCTTTTCCACTATGAATTAAGAAATTACTGAACTCACCCTTAGTATATTGGGTTATATTTTGAGGATTTATGCCTTTTGAAAATATAACCTTATAATTTTTATCAATTATTTGAACTCCGCCTTTATACTTTAAAATCTGAGAGTAATCTATATTTTCATAGTCATCTCTCATAATTTGAGTAGCAGATAAAGCAGGAATTTCATCTAGCTTTAGTAAGTTTTTAAAGCTAAATGAAATAATTAAGGACATTACAATGAATATTGCAGTTGAGAGAACGAACAGTAAAAAGTAATTTAATAAAAGCATGTTTGCAACTTTTTTATTTCTCATATATCATCACTTATCCTTTGGTGATTTTCCAACTTATAGCCAATTCCCCTTATAGTCTTTAAATACTGAGGACTCTTAGGGTTATCCTCAATCTTGTCTCTTAAATGACTAATGTGAACCATAATTGTATTATCATCACCATAGTAAGCTTCTTCCCATACAGCTTCATAAAGTTGTTTTTTTGTATAAACTCTCCCTACATTTTCCATGAATATCTGAAGTAGCTTTATCTCCTTTGCATTACATTCTAATAGTTTATCATTTTTATATGCACTATAACTATTCTTGTCAAAAGTTAAGTCTCCTATTTGAATAGTTAACTTATCAGGTGTTTTCTGCGAGGCTAGGTACTGATAAGATCTCCTTAGTTGAGCTTGAACTCTTGCTATTAGCTCAATGGGATTAAAGGGTTTCACCATATAGTCATCAGCACCTAGTCCAAGGCCTAATATTTTATCTGGATCTTCACCTCTTGCAGTTAAAAATATTGCGGGGATTTCGCTTGTTTCCCTTATCTTTCTCAGTAAATGGAAGCCATCAAGTCCTGGCATCATTACGTCAAGAATAACTAAATTGATTTCGTTATTCTTAAACATGTCCAAAGCTTTTAATCCATCTTCTGCAGCATAAACCGTAAAATCTTCTTTTATAAGGTGTAATTCTAGTAGTTGCCTTAGATCTTTATCATCCTCTGCTATTAAAATATTTATGATTAACACCTCCTATAAAACCCACAATGCACCCTAGCACCTTTTGTATGGTTAACTTATTGTTCTTAGTTGTAATTTACCTCGGCTTTATTATAAACGTATTAACTGACATTTTCAATATTTTAGATAATTGAAGAATTATTTGGTTATGACTATAAAAAAAGATATAACCATATTTAGCTATATCTTTTTCCAGTTTAAATGTTGGGATTAACATGTACCATACAGTGTTTAATCCTATTGTCTAGGTTTTCGATAGCATTATGAACTCTCTCAGCAATATCATGACCTTCGCACACTGATAAATCACTATTAACGCATATTTCTACATCCACATATAATCTATTAGCGCTGACTCTAGTTTTTAACTCATCGATACTTATAACACCATTTGTTTTCTCAATTTCATTTTTTATATTTTCAATGGTTTTTGCATCAGCACAATGGTCAATCAATTGGTTAATGGCTTGTTTATAAATATCTATAGCTACTTTGGTTATTAAAACACATATCACCAGTGATGCCATTGGATCTAATATTGGATAGCCCATTCTAGCTCCCACAATTCCTATTAATGTTCCAATAGAGGAGAATGCATCGGATCTGTGATGCCAGGCATCTGCCATAAGAGCAGAACTTTCAATCTTTTTAGCGCCAATAACGGTATATCTATACATCCACTCTTTTGTTACTATGGAAAGTATAGCAGCATATACGGCAATTTTTGCTGGAACTACGGTTGTTCCATTTATAATGTTCTTTATGCCATTGTAGCCAATTAGTAAGGCAGTAATTAATAAAATACTTGCCAGTATCTTAGCCATAATAGGTTCCATCTTTTCGTGACCATAAGGATGATCTTCATCGGCAGGTTGTTTGGCTAATTTTAATCCAACCATTACGGCTATTGTACTTAGTACATCAGAAAGGGAATGCATACTATCTGCAATCATGGCTCCACTTCTACCTATAATACCTGCAATTAATTTAATTGATGATAATAAAATATTAATAAGTATTGTGATTTTGGATATTTTCATACCAATTTTAAATCGTTCATCGCTGTTCAATTATTACACCTCATTTTCAATTGATAATTAATTATTAAGATATACTTATAGTATATGCACAATGATGGACATTTGCAACCCTTTCTATTGCTAATATTTATTATCAGTTGATAACAATATGCATTATACTTTGGTAATGAATATTACTTAAATTTACACAAAAGGTGGGAAAGGAAGTTTTTGTGAAAGTAAATAATTAAGCAACTATACAATATGAGGAATTTTATTATATATAAAGAAATATAATTATAGGTTATAAGATTCTTTAAAAATGGGGGGAGCTATATGATAAAAAAATCAATTAATGATACTTATATCCTAATTGGCCTATTAATATTTGCAATTATCATGGTAATAGGTTCAAATAAAGATACAGTTATATTTGGACGAGTCCTCTTAATATGTGCAGCTTTTGTAGTAATAGTTATAATATATAATATGATAAAATATTATATTGACAAGAACTATTATAGGAAACCCAATAATGTAAATTTGCAAAAGAAAATTGAAGATATCCTTGCTAAGAGATATATTAATGAAGATGGAACTTATAGCTTTGCAGAACTGAAAAAGTTAAAGAAATAGATAGTTATAGGGTATTAAAATAACTTCACAAATAATGATTTGATTTTTTTATTAGTATCGTTGACAAATAAATACTTCGGTGATAGAATTAAAATATACTTCGACAAGAGAACTAATTTGGAGGGCTTTTATGGATGCAAACAAAATAGAGGGTATTATTTTTAGCTATATTGATGAGTTTAAAGTTTTGTTTTTTCCAGAGCAATGGAGTGACATATTCTTAGATTACTCTAAGAATGAAATTTTAGCATTATTATTCTTGTATCGAAAAAAGAATGTTAATATGACGGAAATAGCTGAATATATAATGGCACCATTAAATACTGCTACAGGAGTTATTTCTAGATTAGAAAAAAAACTCATGGTAGAAAGAGTAAGAAGTTCAGAGGATAGAAGAATAGTTTTAATAACTCTTACAGAAACAGCAAACAGGGTAATTGAAATGGAAAAGGATATGATTACCAAATATATTATTAGGATTTATGAGACACTTACTGAGGATGAAATTTCTTCAGCATTAAGTATTTATAAAAAAGTAATTGGAGTTTTTAAGGAAAGTAAGAATCCAATTAAAGAAGAAGAGATTCCTGTTAAAAAGGTGAAAAGAATAATTATCGAATAGCTCAGTATATCTGAGTTATTCTTAAAAGAAATACTTCTATAAGAGAACTATTCATTAAGAGAATTAAAATCAGGAGGGATAACATGGGGAGAATAATTATTTTTACTGGAAAGGGCGGAGTTGGCAAAACCAGCACTGCAGCAGCTCATGGACTTAAGGCTTCAATGGAGGGCATAAAGACTTTAATTGTCAGCACAGATATGGCACACAATTTAAGCGATATTTTTATGAAGGAAATAAAGAATGAACCTACAGAAATACAAGAAAACTTATGGGGACTTGAAATTGATCCTAATTATGAAATGGAGAATTATTACGGAAATATTCAAGCAGCCATGAAGAAAATTATGATTTTCAAAGATGAAAAACAAACAGAAAACTTTGAAGATATTGTGGTGTTTCCAGGAATGGAAGAACTATTTTCTCTTTTAAAGATTAAGGATCTATATGATAAGGGTATTTATGACTTAATAATTGTAGACAGTGCACCCACTGGAGAGACCATATCATTGCTGAAATTTCCTGAGCTCATGAGTTGGTATATGGAGAAATTATTTCCTATTGGAAAGGTGGCAATGAAAGTTCTAAGACCCATTTCTAAGTTTGCATTTAAGATGGAAATGCCCGATAAACAAGCCATGAATGATATTGAAAAACTGTATATAATGTTTTCAAAACTTCAAAATTTGTTAAAGGATAAAGAGGTTTGTAGTATAAGATTAGTTACAATTCCTGAAAAGATGGTTATTGAGGAGACAAAGAGAAATTACATGTATTTAAATCTTTATAATTTCAATGTAGATGCTATATATATCAATAGGATAATACCAAAGGACATAGATAATAACTTCTTTGATGAGTGGAAGTGTATTCAAAAAAAGTATGTGGAGGAAATAGACTCAATATTTCTAAACTTGCCTAGATTTAAAATTAAATGGTATGAGATAGATATTAATGGAATTGAGGGGCTAGAACTAATAGTTAAAGATTCTCTTGACGTTAAAGATATATTAAAGGTTCAAAATGTAGTCTTTACGGAGAAATTTGAGAAGGTAGAAGGCGGTTATAATCTTAAGATATATGTGCCTTTTGGTGATAAGAAAGATTTAGAACTATATGAAACTGGAACTGATATATCTATAAAAATAGGCAATTTCAAAAGGAATATTCCTTGTCCAAACTCACTGAGAAAGTACTTCATAAGTAAAGCAAATTTTAGTGAGGATTACTTATCCATATATTTTACGGAGAAGGTGGATTAAATGAATAGTGAAATAATTAAAAAGTTGATAAAAATAGAAAAACTTAAATATGAAGTTATAAAGGATATTCTTCCAGAGAAAGCACTGCTTAAGCTTAATAATTTTGAGAAGGAAGCTATGACAATTATAAAGGATATCGCCTTAGATTTTATTAATGAGTCTTCTGAAGGGTCTAAGGAAGAAGTGAAAAAAGAAGTTAAAAAGGTTAAAGTTGATTTTTTATAATTGATAGAAAAGAATTTTAAAGTATAGAGAGGAAGGGATTAAAGTGAGAATTATTCTATATACAGGAAAAGGTGGAGTAGGGAAAACTAGTGTTGCATCGGCAACAGCTTGTCATATTGCAATGCAGGGTAAAAAGGTACTGATAATGAGTACTGACCAAGCCCATAGTCTTTCTGATGCCTTCGGTGTAAAGCTATGCAATACTCCCACTAAGATTACAAATAATTTAGAAGCTATTGAGATGGATGCTCTCATTGAAAATGAAGCAATTTGGGGAAATATCAAGGGATATATAGAAAAGTTGATGCTTTTAAAAAGTGAAAAAAATATTGAAGTTGAAGAATTATTAGTTTTCCCAGGATTTAAAGATCTAATTTCTTTACTTAAGATTAAACAAATTAATGATGAAAATAATTATGATGTATTAGTAGTTGATTGTGCTCCTACTGGAGAAACTATGTCACTTTTAAAATTTCCAGAGCTCTTTAAGTGGTGGATGGATAAAATTTTCCCCATGAAAAGGAAAGCAGCTAAAATAGCAAAGCCAATAGTTGAACGTACAGTTAAAATACCACTTCCAGATGACAAAACTTTTGATGAGATTGAAATTCTTTATAATAAAATTGAGGAACTTCATGGGTTAATGCTCCAAAAGGATAAGGTAAGCCTTAGAATAGTTACTACCCCAGAAAAAATTGTTATTAAGGAAGCTAAAAGAAATTTTTCTTATTTACATCTTTATGATTTCAATGTAGATGCAATTATTGTTAATAAGATAATTTCAGAGGAAGGTGGGAAAGGGTATTTCCAGCAGTGGATGAAACTTCAAAGTGAAAACCTCAAGGATATAAATGAGAGCTTTAGCCCAGTTCCAATCTTTAAAGCTGAGTTAATGCATAGTGAAGTAAGAGATTATGATTCACTGATAAATATGGGTAATGTTATATTTGGAGAAACTTCTGCAGAGAAGGTGCTTTTTAAAGAAAAGATTTTTGAAGTTGTGAAGTTAAGTTCAGATGAAGGTTATTATTTGAATATCCATATGCCTTTCGTTGATAAAAAAGAGTTGAATTTACTCCAAAATGGAGATGAAATTAGTATTTCTATTAAGAATGAAAAACGGAATTTTACACTTCCACAAAAATTACATTCAAAGAAGGTAATTAAAGCAAACTACGAGGATGGGAAGTTAAGGATACTGTTTAAGTAAAAGACTTCATTATGATATTATTGTAAGATAAGTTTAAATGTGTTATAATTGATAGTGTGCTTAAAAGTGATTATAGACAATATGCTGTAGCACTGCAGGTTATGATTTAATGATATCTGAGAAGATATTTAGATTGCAGCATGGAAATAAACGTAATGGGTTAAGAAATATTTTGTGATTAGAAAGTCCACTGTTGAAAAATAGTAGACTTTTTTTGTTTTTAAAGCTATTTTCTTTAAAGGTTATATTGAAGTCGTTAATATTGCAGTACGGCAGGTGATGATTTAAGTATAAAGAAGGAGTTGTAAAAAATGAATAAACTAGATTCTGTATTTAATGAATTTCCAAGACTTGAGGCTGAAGGATTGGTACTGAGAGAGGTAGTCCAAAGTGATTATTCAGCTATATATGATATATATTGTGATGAAGATGCAGTAAAGTATCAACAAATAAAAGCTATGTCAACAATGGAACAAGCAAAGAAAGCAGTTGAGTTTTTTATCAATGGCTTTAAAAATAAAAAGTTTATTAGATGGTGCATTACACTAAAAGAAAATAGCGATGTTATAGGGTTAATAACACTTCATGATTTTGATGAGTGGAATTCAAAAGCGAAGATAGGGTACATGCTTAATAAAAAATATTGGAGACAAAACATAATGAGTGAAGCCACGATAAAAGTAATAGATTATGCATTTGAGGTTATAGAACTTAATAGAATAGAAGCATTGATAGATCCTGAAAATATTGCATCAATTAAATTAAATATAAAACTTGGATTTGCAAAAGAAGGTTTGAAAAAAGAAGCAGCTTATAATAAAAGAACAGAGAAATATGAAGATCGATTAATATTTGGGATTGTAAAAAGTTGTACAAAGAAAAATAATATGAAATAGTATTGATATTATTTGTGGATTAGTTAAAATATAAACAGGGTAGGATAATAAAATAGCATATATTCAATTTGTGGATAAGCATTCAATATTATCGTAATACTGTGGATGAAATGATTAAAAATTAACCACAGTATAAAAAGAGTATATCATTGGAGGAGAATCATGAAAATAACTACAATTAAAGAGAAGAATGCAGAAATTGCTGTTGTAAACAGCAGCGAGATAATTATAACTGATGTTCAGTCAGCACTAGATTTTATAGCAACAGTAAATTATGAAGTAGGTTGTTATCGTATAATTTTAAATAAATCAGCAATATGTGAAGATTTTTTCAACTTAAGAACAAAGCTTGCAGGAGAAATATTACAAAAGTTTATTAATTACCAAGTAAAGATTGCTATAGTTGGTGATTTTTCTGTGTATGCAAGTGAAAGTCTCAAAGATTTCATATATGAGAGTAATAAGGGAAGGGATATATTTTTCTTGGCAAATGAAAAAGAAGCTGTTGAAAAATTGAGTATTGGGTAAGTAAGATTTCTATGCCATCTAGAAAAGATGATCTTGAGAAATTAGATAGGGAGTATTATGAAGTTTTAAATCAGTTGCAGCAAAAAAAGCACAGGCTAAGTGTAGCCTGTGCTTTTATTAATTAGCTTCTTGCAAATATTTCTTGGAAATCCACTGCTTCAAGCTTCTCACGTAGTAAAAGCTCCTCTGCAACAGCATTAAGTTTACTTCTATTCTCAGTTAGAAGTGTTAATGCTTTTTTATATGCTTCATCAATAAGTCTTTTTATTTCTGCATCTATTTTGCGTGCAGTATCTTCACCGTATTTTCTATCGTTACCCATGTCTCTTCCTAGGAATACCTCATCATGGCCTGAGCCAAATGCTATTGGTCCAAGGGATTCACTCATACCATAGTCCATTACCATTTTTCTTGCTATTGTAGTTGCTCTTTCAATGTCATTGCTTGCACCAGTACTAATATCTCCAATAACCAGTTTTTCAGCAACTCTACCACCTAATAGCCCTACAATTTCATCTTCAAGTTTTGCTTTTGACATATAAGATGTGTCTTCTTCTGGAAGACGCATAGTATATCCACCAGTTCTTCCTCTTGGAACTATACTTATTTGGTGAACGGGGTCTGACATTGGAAGTAAATTCATTACAATTGCATGGCCTGCTTCATGATATGCTGTAAGGGTTCTATCAGCTTCACTAATTATTCTGCTTTTCTTTTCAGGTCCAGCAATTACTCTTGTAACAGCTTCTTCAAGTTCGGTCATACCAATAAGCTTTTTATCTTTTCTTACAGCTAATAGTGCAGATTCATTCAGTAAGTTTTCAATATCTGCTCCTGTAAATCCAGGTGTTCTTTTTGCAAGTACACTAAGTTCAACTTCTGGTGCAAGATGTTTATTTTTTGAATGAACTTTCAAAATTTCTTCTCTACCCTTAGTATCAGGTACTCCAACGTGTATTTGTCTGTCAAATCTACCTGGTCTTAATAATGCAGGGTCAAGTACATCTGCTCTATTTGTAGCTGCAATCATTATTATTCCTTCATTTTCTCCAAAGCCATCCATCTCAACTAAAAGTTGATTTAATGTCTGCTCTCTCTCATCATTTCCTCCGCCGATTCCAGCACCTCTTTGCCTTCCTACAGCGTCAATTTCATCTATAAAGATTATACAAGGCGAGTTCTTTTTTGCTTGCTCAAATAAATCACGTACTCTAGAAGCTCCAACACCTACAAACATCTCTACAAAATCTGAACCTGAGATGCTGAAAAATGGAACTCCAGCTTCGCCAGAAATAGCTCTTGCAAGAAGTGTCTTACCTGTTCCAGGAGGCCCTACTAGTAAAACTCCCTTTGGTATACGAGCACCCATTTCAATATATCTTTTCGGTTCCTTTAAAAAGTCCACTATCTCTGCAAGCTCAGCCTTTTCTTCATCTGCTCCTGCAACATCATTAAAACTAACTTTTTTCGCATTAGGGTCCGTTAGTTTTGCTTTGCTTTTACCAAACTTCATTACGCCGCCGTTTCCGCCAGCACCTTTTGACTGTTTCATGAACATAAAAGCAACACCTACAAGCATTAACACGAATAATAAATTAGGTAAAATTCGTAACCACATTAATGAGCTAGATGGTTTTAAGTATGTTTCTGAAATAGCTGGGTTCTTTGGATTATCTTCAATGAACTTAAATAATCTAGCAGATGGAACAATAGTTTTGAAGGTACTTCCATCTTTCAAAGTTCCTGAAACTGACATCTGATCATCTTGCACCGCGAAGCTTGTTATAGTATTATTTGTCCAATTACTCTGAAACTGATCAAAACTAATATTTGTTGAATTTTGATCTGCCTTTGGAAACATATACACTGCAATAAAAACAAGAAGGATTGCCCAAACGACAATGCCCGATTTTTTTTTCATTATAAAGCACCTCTCTTAATATATTCTTAACTTATTATAGTAGTTACATTATCAGTTGTTGATGCTAGAAGCTAAGAATGAATTTCTTCTCTAGTTTTAGAGGATAATAAGACATTTTAGATTTTCTAAGCCCATCAATACCCATGTCTTGCTCTCTATTTATTATTTCAACATTATTAAAACATTTATCTATAAATGTTTTTGCGATAAAACTATATATACCATTTATATTTTTATCACCTTTTTCAATGTGAATTACGGCAAGTTCTTCGCTTAAACTTTCACCAATACTAAATGCTGCTACTTTTCCATTCACATACACTGCTATTCCTTTAAGCTTTAACAAATTCATATTATTAACTAGATTGCTTATTGCAATGAGTTCATAATAAAGCTTAATGTCTTTTTCATCTGTTTCCTCATACCACTTTTGGGCTGCATCGATAACATCGTTAATTACTTTTTCATTAGTTATTTCAACTACCTCATAGTTGTAGCTTTTAGTAAAAGCATTGTAGTGATTCTTTTTTGAATGAAGCTTTTTACCTGATAAAGTCATAAGTTTTTGGGCTTCATATAAATAGTCAAAGTTATCTCTATCTTCTTCTACAAAAAAAATATTTTTGTGGTTAAGTAAAATATTAAATTCCTCTATAAAGCTTTCTTCTAAATCCTTAAACAAGTATTTCATATGATTTTCTTCTCTATATGCTTTTAATTGTTCTATAATCTCTTTCAAGTCTTCTTTATTATACCCTAAAGGCTGCATGAAATGATAGTTCCCATCAAAATCTTTCTTTTTTAATATAAGAGCTTGTTTATATATGGTGTATTGAATATCGCAGGCATCTTTCCAAATATATAAGCTTGTAAAAGAATATTCACAACTCATAAATTTGTATGGATATATATATTTGTCTATAATGTTTTTATCTTCTAAAGATAGTTTTTTAAATATCATAAATATTTCACCCCTCGGTTCCTATGGTTTATATTTGGAATTATATCATAGTCATTAGTAAAACACAACAGTTTCAAAACTATTTAGTTCAGTTATGTTGAAAAAGTGTTTGCAGTGTGTTATATTTATAGAAAATGAAGAATGGAGGCTAGATGATGGATGCAATAAATAAATCTGATTTCATTGAAAATATTGAAGAAAAGGCCCCATGTAAGCTTGGAAGACCTGTAGATAAACAGCGTGATCTAGCTATTTTAAAGGCAGCCTTGGAGCTGGTAGCAGAGCATGGCTATGACTGCGTTACTATGGATGCTATTGCATTAAGAGCTAAAGCAGGAAAAGCTACTTTATACCGCAGATGGAAGTCTAAACCTTACCTTGTTGCAGAAGCCATAAAACTTATGATGCCTTGTGAGCAAGAGTTCGATACGAAGCGTTGCACAGGCAACTTAAGAGATTATTTATGTGAATCACTTAGCATATATTTTGGGATACAAGACAAGGTTAGGCAAAAGGTAATGCTGTCCATTTCAACAGCAATAAGCAGAGATAAACTATTATCACAAGCGCTTCACGAAGATTGCATAACAAATCAAACCTGCATATTTAGTGATGCCATAGAGTGTAGCATAAATAAAAAATTAGACAAAGATAAATTAAAGCTCATCTCAGATGTGGGGCCGGCATTATTATTTTATGAACTCATAGTTACAGGTAAACCTATTAAAATGGAATATGTAGAACATATTGTTGATCATATAATAATTCCACTTATAGAAATTAATAAAAAATAAAAGCTCCCTTTCAGGTAATTATTTATTAAGGCTAGAAAAGATATTATTAAAAGGCAGATGCCCTAGGACACCTCCCTTCTAATAATATTTTTTAGATTTTTAAAGCCTTCAAATCTTTTAGAAAAGCCTATGACATTAACCTTTCTATCTTCCCTTTAGAGGGTTGTTTTTTTGATTTTTTACCAGTGTTTTTACTTTCTTGATTATTTTTTTTGTCTATATGAGCCATTGCAAACGCCTCCTTTATTCTAATTAATATCAGAAAGAAATTGTTATTTGCTACTCTCTTAACAACATTTTGGAAGCTTCAAGTCTGCCATCTTCTATAAGTGGCAGTTGTCTAGCTCAGAAAAGTTACTTTGGTGATAGTCTAAATCTGCTTTCAAAGTTGTTAATATTGCAGCACCGCAGGTGATGATTTAATAATAGATTCTAATATTAATATAACCAAATTCATAAAGCGTATGTGAGGAAAAGGTTACTTATTTGATTGTAATACTTTTGTCTTTATTAACCATCCAAATTCCAAAGCATACTAACAAAAGTGCAAATACATTTTTAACTTCTAAAATGTTTTCGCCTAAAAATATGGCTGAAAGTATTGCTCCAAAGATTGGAGTTAAAAAGATAAATACTGAAACGGAACCTACTTTATTGTGTTTTAATAGTAAGGACCAAAGTGTAAATGCCACTGAGGACAGTAATATCAGGTAGCTTAATAGCAAAGTTGAGGATAAAGTAAAGTTAGTAACACTTCCTCCAAAACCCATACCAAGGAATGTTAAAAGCACCCCTCCAAGAAATAAACTATAGCCTGTTACTACCATTACGTCCATGCTTTGGGTAAGTTTTTTGCCATAAATAGCTGCCACTGAAAACATAAAGGAAGAAATAATTACAAATCCTTCACCCTTAAAATTAAGAGAAAAATTAAGTAAATCAGCATTGAAGTTTACAATCATAACTCCAACAAAGCCTACAATACATCCTGTTATTTTTCTTAGGCTTAATTTATCATTATTATATATATAATGAGCTAAAAATACGCTGAAAAATGTTCCCATGGAATTCATTATGGAGCCTTTAACCCCAGTGGTATTTGATAATCCAATATAGAAGAATATATATTGAAGAGTTGTTTGCGTAATTCCAAGGATAACTAGATTTAAAAAGTTTTTCTTAGTAAAAGCAAACAACTTTTGTCTAAAAGCTTTAGCAAGTATAAGCACTAGTAACCCGGCTAGAGTAAATCTATATCCTGCAAATACAATTTTTGAGGATACATCAGCAGAGCCAATATTAAATAGTATATATCCTGACTTTACTGCAGGGTAAGCACTTCCCCATAATAAGCAACATAGAGTTGCAATACAAGCCACAAATCTTTTATCTGTAAAAATTTTATTGTTATTCAAAATAGTTAAATTCCTTTCCCTTGTAGACTTTTTAGTTATAATAATAGTTTATTATATTGATTTAGTTTCTTCCAGTAGCCATGCTTTCTCTTCTTCATTTAAAGAAGGGGCAAGCTTTGCATATACATCTTTATGATAATCATTTAACCATTGTTTTTCGCTTTCATCGAGCATAGCTACATCTATTCCAGCCAAATCAATAGGGTAATAAGTGATTGCTTCAAATCTTAAAAACTCACCATACTCTGTTTTTTCATCTTCAATTACCAGGATCATATTTTCAATTCTAACGCCATGCTTTCCTTCTTTGTATATTCCAGGTTCATTAGTAATAACCATTCCTTTTTCAAGCTTTACAGTGTCAGGCACTTTGCTAAAACCTTGAGGGCCTTCATGAACATTTAAGAAAAAGCCCACTCCATGACCTGTTCCGCACTTATAATCCAAGCCGTGTTTCCAAATAGGTTGTCTTGCAAGTACATCTAAGGCAGAACCTGTTGCTCCATATAAAAATTTAGCAGAGCTTAAGGCAATGAAACCTTTTAATACCAAAGTGAAATCTGTTTTTTCTTCCTGGGTAAGGGGTCCAAGTACTATGGTTCTTGTAGTATCAGTTGTCCCATTAAAATATTGTCCGCCTGAATCAACTAAGAACATACCTTTGCTTTCTAATGTATATTGAGTGTCACTGCTTGCTTTATAATGCATCATAGCAGCATGATCTTTGTAACCTGCTATAGTGTCAAAGCTTGGCCCAACAAATAGTTCATTCTGTTTTCTAAAGCCTTGCAATTTATCATCAGCAGAAACTTCTGTAATTTCTTCTTTATCTACTGAGGTTTTTAACCATTTTATAAATTTCACAAGAGCTACGCCATCATTTACTTCGCAGCATTTTATATTTTGTATCTCAGTTTCATTTTTAATAGCTTTTAATTTAGTAGTGATATTAGGACATTCCGTTTTTGTCGCACCAGGGTTAATAGCATTATATAAGTTGGCACTTGTTTTACTAGCATCAAAGATAATTTCATCACTTGATGTAAGGCCTTTTAAAAATTCTTGTATTTCATTATAATTTTTAAGTACAACCCCTTCAGATTCCAGTTCAAGTTTAACATCCTGGGGAACCTTTGAAGAATCAACAAATAAATAACAACTTTCCTCCGACAAAACTAGGTTAGATACTACAACTGGATTATTTGGAACATCAGAGCCTCTTATATTTAATAGCCAAGCAATGTCCGCAAGTGAAGATAATAAATAATAGTTTGCACCGTTTTTCTTCATTTCTTCTCTTGTAAGTTCTAGCTTTTCTAATCTAGATTTACCTGCGTACTTTACGTCATGAACAAAAATTGAACCCTTTGGCATGGCTGGTCTGTCATTCCACAATTCATTAATTAAATCTTGATCCATTTTTAATATAAGGTTCTTCTTTTTAAATTCTTTTTCCATGTTTTTAACCATAGTTACGGGAAAAACACTTCCATCAAAACCAATTACGCTACCTTCTTTAAGGACATCTTTTAGCCACTCTGTTGAGGTGGGAACACCTGGATCTACCATTCTAAATAATTTAATTCCGCTGCCCTTGAGTTGGTCTTCAGCTTGAATATAATATCTGCCATCTGCCCATAATATTGCATGGTCTAAAGTAATAACTACTGTACCTGCAGAACCTGTAAAGCCTGATATCCACTGCCTGCTTTTGAAATGCTCTGCTACATATTCACTTTGATGTGCATCAAAACTAGGAATGATATAAGCATCAATGTTATTTTCCACCATTAATTTTCTAAGACTTTCAACTCTCTCTTTAATCTGCATAATTTAATCCTCCATTTTCTATAATATTATATGACTTAGCTTCACGTTCATATAGCCATGATGCTAATACAATACTGATTGCCCCAGCTGTAAGCTTAGTTATAATAAACGCTCCCAGCATTTTTGGCGCTATTCCTGACACAAAACCAAACTGACCACCAAATACAAAGGCTCCACTTACTCCAAAGGCAGTACAAATTACTTTACCTTTAGGATTCATCTCTTTATATGAAGCAAATATCAACAGGTTACTTGCTAAGTTTCCTAAAATACCTGCTAAGGATACTGAATTAATTCCAAACTTTTCACCAATCTTTTCAAGACTACTTTTAAAAGTTCGATTTATAAGTTCAAGCATAGGGTAGGCTCCACCTAAAACAAATGCTATTTTACCTACTATAACTGTTGATTCTGAAAGGGGTGCAAGTCCAGAAACAAGCTTAACTCCCAATATAGCATCTACTCCTTGCAGAAGTAATCCAACAATGCTCAACGACATTATTAATTTTCCAAATAAATTAAAACCCTTCATTAAAAGAGTAGGTGTTTTTAATAGTCCAATTACCAAAATAATAGCAAAAGCAAATATAGGCAATAGGTTCCAAAGTAATATACTAAAGTTTATTTTCAGTGAAAGTCCACCAATAAGGCATCCTATGGGGATAGATACAAGGCCAATCATAACTCCTTTAGAAAAATACTTTTCATCCTCTTTAGAAAGCATTCCAAGGGCAACAGGTATTGAAAAGCTAATAGTTGCGCCTAAGGTTGAGGCAATAATAACTCCAGAAAATAACCCCATTTCATTTGTTGATGCTATCTTAGCAGCAACTTGATATCCTCCCATGTCCATAGCTAAAATAGACGCAGGGAATATTGAAGGATCTAAATGCAGAGCTCTGCACAAGGGAACAATGGCAGTAGCTAGAGAATTTGAAAGTACGGGAGCTAAAGAATATATTCCTATCATTCCAATGCCCAAAACCCCCATGGTTTTTATTCCTTCCTCAAATTTTCCTCCAAGCTTCAAAGGACTTCCCAGTATATAATCAATTCCTCCAATTACAAAAAAAGAACCGATTAAATATAATATAATTTTATCCATGTGTGTGTTTCTCCCTTCCTATAGACGTTATAAGTACGATTTAATTATTTTTACTATTATAAATATGGTTTGGCGTATTTACAGTGAGAAGTTTAACTTTCTTATTAGTGTAGTTCGCCCAATTATGTGTAATGTTTGAATCTATATGAAGGCTGTCACCAGGATAAGCATCATGAATTTCATCATCAATACAAACAGTTAATATCCCCTCTAATACATAAACGAACTCTTCTCCCTCATGTTTATAGGATATTATTTCTTCTTTCGTCTTTTGAGGAAGAATTTCGATAAGTCTTGGAAATAGTTGTTTGTTTTCTAAGTTGGAGCTTAAACTATACTTAATAAAGCCACCGTCTTCTACATCTAGCAATTCTTGCTCGTAACTTCTCAAAATCTTATCTTTACTTTTGTGTGGATAATCAAAGAAGAAAGTTAAATGCACTTCCAAGATTCCAGCCAACTTTTCTAATGAATCAACTGCTATAGTGGTAAGGCCTCTTTCTAGCTGAGACAAAAATCCAATAGATAAATCACTTTTCATACTTAACTCTTTTAAGGTAATGCCTTTCTCAGTTCTTAATTGTTTAATTTTCATTCCAATATTCATAAAACCACTCCTAATTTCATTCATGTAAATATTATATATTATTTATTGGGGAATTCATATAATATATTAAAATAATTTCATGAGAGTGAAATATTATAGAGATAAGAGAAATTGATGGATTTGCAATAATATAGTCTTGAACTGTATTAAGCATAAATTGAACTGTTATCCTTTATATGTTAATATTGAAGTGATCTACCATTTTAAATGATAGAGTAATTGTTTGCTAGCATAGAAGATTGATTAAATTACAAAATATAAATATATAGGAGTGTATCATCATGAAAAAAAAGCTTCCATTATTATTTATAGTAGGTTTAGTGTTTGCATATGTACTATATTTTAATTCTAAAACAGTTATATACATGGGTAAAAGTGATGTTGTTTTGAAAAATCACAAGTATAATTCAAAAGAAGTGTATATTATAAGATTTCAAGCGCCCTTCACAAAGTTTGAACGGTGTCAATCAAATAAAAATAAACATGATGACTTGAGTGTACCAAAAGATACAGAATTTATTATTTCACTCAATGCTAACATTACAAGGCCTTTAAAATGGCAAATAGAAGAGATGAAAGATATTAAAATTTTAGAATGTAAAGACTCTAATTTTATAGAGCCCTATGAATTTAAATTCACTTCTTTAAAGGGTGATTCCAATAGAAGACAGAATTTTTTATTTAAGTCTAGATCAAGGGGTAGTGAGAAGAGAGTATTTAAATATATGGATATTGATAGTTCGGAGGTTCAAGGTGAACTCGTACTAAATATCGTGGTTAAGTAAGTTTGTTAAATTAATAGCCTTAATCTAAGTAATATGATAATAGGAGTGAATTATATTGGAAAATAATATAGAGGTTCTAAAATGTCATGATTTAAGTCATATAGAGGATATTAATATTTTAGCTATATCACCTGCCATTTTAGATATTTCCCCTAATCATCCAGAAATACTGGAAGCTAAAAAAAGAGAAATTTTAATGACATGGCAGGAGTTTTCAGCTAAATATGTGCAAAATGACAAATTTGTTATTTCCATTGCAGGTACACATGGTAAATCTAAATGAAGTTAAGAATTCTTTTAAAAACTTTATAAAAAGGCTTAAAGGTCCGAAAATTTTAATTGTTAATGAAGATAGTACAGCTATTAGAGAAATTTTATGTGAATTAAAAGACTGGTTAAAGGTCGAAGGAGTAAAAGTTATTGGATATTATATAGATAATAAGTTTGAATTTCCTTTTGACATGGAGTATAAAGCCCAATTGGGTTCAAATACCCCTGAATATTCATCATTTAAAGTAATAAATGGAGACAAAGAAAATGATTTTAGGCTTGGACTTATAGGTAAACATAATGTTTATAACTCTTTAGGGGTATTAATTACTGCCTTAGAGTTAGGTGTTGATATAGATGCAATAAAGAATTCCTTTGAAAATTTTAAAGGAATAGGAAGAAGGCTAGAATTAATAGCAGATGTTGATGATATTAAGGTTTTTGATGACTTTGCTCATCATCCTTCAGCAGTAGCCACTACATTAGATTCAATTAAACTTAGTTATCCAGGAAAAAAAGTTTTTGCTATTTTTGAACCCCATCAACTTTCAAGGGCAAAGCTATTTTTTAATGAGTTCGTTATGGCATTAAAGAAAGCAGATAGAGTTATTATTACAAAACCATTTTTAGGACGAGAAGCAAATAAAAACATAGAGCCAGTTAATTTTGATATGCTATGTAATGAAATAGATATAAGTAAAGCTGAATATATAGAAAGCTCTGATGAAATATGTGGTAAAATCCTTAGAAAAGTTAAAAGCGGAGATATAATTATAGTTTTTGGGGCAGGTGATGCTTATAAATTATCTAGAGAAATTAGTAATATATTAACTGAAAAGGCCATGTTTAAGTAAAATGTTGATGTGATTTTTAAAATAATGATAAGAATAAGTAAAGATAGATTTGTAAGTGAATGAATTCTATGTAATATAATTTGTTTTTAATTATCTACCCAATTTTTTGTTTCAGAACTCTCAAAATTACTAGTTCTCAATGTTCATATCTTGAGTAACAACCTTAGAATTTAGAGCATAAGAAAGGAGGAATAATATGGTTCATAAAGCTTTGTTAAAGAAAATTAATGGTAGCATTCAGTGGATTGTTGGCACTGCGATGATAGGTGTTTGTATTTACTATTTTTTTATCGATAAAGATATATTGAAAGGAATGATGATAATTATAATGTGTGGTGGAATTGTCATTACTAATGCAGGGAGTATTATTAATAATAAATTTTTTGAAGATAATTTCAGTTGGAAAAATAATTGGTGGAATATTATGCAGGTGTGTATTTTTTCAATGTTTATTGTTGCGAAAATAATATTGAATTATCGGTACTAGCATTAATATCTTCCATTACGGATTCATTTGAATTAGTATTTTATTATGAAGCATTACATGAGGTACTACATTAAGTTAAGAATAGAGAGTATTCCATGAAGGATTACTTTAGTAGTGGAAATAATATAATGAGAAGGTGAAGTATGTATAATAACGACTTTTGAAAAAAAGATAGTAAGCTATGGCAGTAGAAGGGAACTAAAAAAATATTGAGAGGTTGGGGAAATGTATGGAAAAGCAAGCGTTAAAGACATTATTAAGAAATATAAAAGATAACAAATATGCAGTACCAGAGGATGTGAACCCATATAAATTATCCTTAGTGATGATGGATTATATAGGAGATATTGACGGTGAGTTGCGCAATGACTTGCTTTATGGTGTTCAGGTAAATTGGATAATGACTGATGTTCTGACATTTGAAGAAGCACACGATATATTTATGATAGCATTAGACGAAAAACATATTTTAAATGGATTGGGAGAAATTAATGATACGGTTTTTGGCAGAACTTTTTCCGTTGAAGTGGCTGCATGTATCATCTATAAGCACAGGAAGCTTTTATCTGATAGCGATATTTTAAAAGCTTTTAATACAGTTTTGAAATTTTATAATGAGGACAGGGATGTAAGAGGCTTTGTTGAAGGTAAAAGCTGGGCTCATGGGGCTGCCCACGGTGCTGATGCCCTGGCAGAGCTTGCACAATGTCAGATAATAGGCTATGAAGGTCTAAAAGAGATACTCGATTCAATTCATAAAAAAATTAGCATAGATTACTATGGATATATTAACAACGAGGATGAGAGGATGATATCGACTGTTAAGGCGGTTTGGGAAAGAGATATAATTCCTGTAGAAGAAATTGAAGAATGGATCAGAAACGTTGGTAACATAGAAAAAAAAGGTATAGTTCCTGATTATTTATTTATTGAATTCAATGTAATTCTTTTCTTAAAAGGCTTATACTTCAGACTTGTTGGTAATACGAAGTATGAACAAATAGCAAAAATAGTTAAAGAAGTGCTAAAAAATGCAAGTCGTTTTGGTGAGGATTACTCATAAACCGATTATATAGACAAGTAATAGATTCCAATTTGTAGAGTGGTAGTAGCATAATTTTAGTGTCAGTTAATTCGTATCTTTCATAAAAGAACTACTAAGCTAATTCCTTAGTTAGTAGGAGTCTGTAAGATATTATGCAATAGTTTATGTACCTATAAGTATTATTAAATTTTAATAGGGAGATGATTTTTTTGAAAGATGGATTAGGGAAATCCAGATCAGTTATTATGGTATTGGGAATGCTCATTTTTATCTTTGTTTTAAAACTACTGGAATTTTTCTTTTATTACGACCTTGAAAACGGATATCCTAATATTGTTAGTCGCATAATGGATTCGTCTTGTATACTTGCATCTGCATTTTCATTATTAACTTTTATAATAATATATTTTTATTTTAGAAATAAAATAGTAGACAAACGTAAAGTATTAATATTATTAATACTAGTTTTGATATTTACTATTTCTTTAATATATTTAGTTGTAATTGCATTCAAATACAGTTTCCCAACTAATATGAGAATATCGAGAATTGTAGGATTATTATTATCAATGATTACATGTGCATTTATTGCTTATAAAGGAATGATTGTAAAACATTAATTTGAGTATATATTAAAAATCTTCTATATATAATCATAATTAATATTTAAAAGAATGGTTATGTTTAAGTATACTGTTGAAAACTATAATGCTATATATATTTACAAGTATATCCAATATTTATATTAGGGGGGAGAAATTTTGGAAAAACAATTAGATGAAATGAATACAGAAGAATTAGGAAGACTGTTTCCCATTATTATAAGTGAGCATGACCCAATGTGGCGTACTTTATATTTGTCTGAAAAAAAGAACATTGAGCAAATGATAGGTTTAAGTAATATTGTAAGAATAAATCATTATGGGAGCACTTCTGTACCTAATTTGTATGCAAAACCTACGGTTGATATTTTATTAGAAATTCAAAATGACATGGATACAAAGAGAATAATCTCTTTACTCAAAGGAATTGGTTATGGTTATAGCCCTCAGCCAGATAAACCTGCTCCACATATGATGTTTATGAAAGGGTATACTCCAAATGGTTTTAGTGGTCAAGCATATCATGTTCATGTGCGTTATAGCGGTGATTGGGATGAACTATATTTTCGAGATTATTTAATATTACATCCTGACATTTTAGAGGAATATGGAAAGTTAAAACTACAACTGAAAGAAAGATATGAATTTGATAGAGAAGGATATACAAGTGCAAAATCTAACTTTATCGAAAGCATTACTGAACAAGCAAGGAAAGAATTAGGAGAGCGATATTAGTCCTATTATTGGAACAATGTGTATCTAAGCTTAGTTAGAAATATTCTTAAAAGACCTACTAAATCAATTTCTGGGTTAATGGGCAATCGTTAGAAAGTGCAAATTAAAAATTATTAATAATTAGGGGGATACTATGTGGGAATACAAAACTGAGATATTTAGTTCAATGTGGGATACCAAACGTTCTCTAAAACAAAAATGCAATGAGATTCTTTTCAAACACGCAAATGAGGGTTGGGAACTTGTTAATTTTCAATGTATGGATATGCTCGGTTCTATGATGATGTTTGTATTCAAAAGACAAAAGAAGTAAAATAACACTTTAATTCATACTTTTTCTTTATATATTGTGAATCTCTCTCAAAAATGCGATAGATTCAACTTTTTCTTTAACTGCGAATTAAAGATAATCTATATAATATGTAATTGGATGGTAGATTGAGGAGGACATAATGGAAATTAGGAAATATCAAAATACAGATTTTGATGAGATAGCAGAGTTGTTTTATAACACTGTACATTCAATCAATTTGAAAGATTATAGTCAGGTACAAGTAGATGTTTGGGCAACAGGAAAATTAGACACGAATAGATGGAACAAATCACTTTTAGAAAATTACAGTATAGTGGCAATTGAGGGACGACAGATTGTTGGCTTTGGAGATATTGATAAAACAAATTATTTAGACCGACTCTATGTTCATAAAGACTTTCAAGGCAGAGGTGTTGCAACGGCAATTTGCGATGAATTGGAGAAACAGGCAAATGGTGATACAATTTCAGTTCATGCTTCAATTACAGCAAAACCTTTTTTTGAAAAAAGAGGTTATAAGGTTTTAAAGGAGCAACAGGTCGAGGTGTCAGGAGTTTTTCTTATAAACTATGTAATGGAGAAGCATAGGAATTTAAATTCCTATGCTTGAACACAAAGTGTCCAAGAAGGTTATAGGTACAATTAGTATTTGGAATATTGATAAGGAACAAGGAACAGCTGAGCTGTATTTGTTATAAGGGGGTAGCATGGGAACAAATAATGAACATATGGTAAAACTTATAGGTTTGGAAAATGTCAGTAATAGTATTAATTATGAGGTTTTAGAAACAACACAATGTAATGGATATAGACGTGAACTTATTCAATACTTTGTACAAGAACGTAAAATCGTTGCTTTTTTGCTTTTACCAGATTCAGAAGGAAGGCACCCAGCTGTTTTAATCAACCATCAACATAACGGAGAAAGAAACCTTGGCAAAAGTGAAGTCTGTGGTCTTGCAGGAAATCATCTACAAGCATTTGGGCCCAAACTGGCAGAGCAAGGATTTGTTGTTATTGCACCAGATTCATTGTGTTTTGAGGATAGAAGAGTCAACACTACGGGAATCAAGGAGAATGCAGATGATGACGATATGCAGCATTTTCTTACAATGTGCTATGGAATACTTACTGGAGAAACTTTGGCTAAGATAGTTATTGAAGATGCAATGGGGGCTATTAGTGTGCTAAATGGACTAGGATGCGTTGATAAAGGCAAAATAGGATGTTTAGGACATTCATATGGTGGCAATACAGCAATTTATCTTGCTGCATTTGATAAAAGATTAAGTTATGCTTGTGCAAGTGGAAGTGCTGCAACCTTTAAAAACAGAATTCAGAATAATGTTGGTATTGAGATGGCAAGCATTATACCCAATTTTGCGAAATACTATGATATAGATGATGTGGTATGTGAGATTTGTCCTACTAAATTTTTAATTGTATCTGCAACAGATGATAAATATTCAAAAGATGCAATGGATATATACAAAAGTGCAGAAAAAGAATACAAAAGATATAATGCAGGGCAACAGCTTAGTATTAAACAATATGAAGGTGGACATGCGCTTACAGCAGAAAGATTTCAATATATTATTGATTGGATTGTTAATGCTGTAAAATAAGCATTAGGAAATGGGCATAAAATTTATAAGATAAACGATAAAATTTCATATTGACAAAACTTCCATAAGGTTATATATTTATAACATACAGGTTATAAATATATAACCTTGAGGAGGTTTTTTTATGAAAAGAAAAATGAATATTAAATTTAGGCTTGCATTTCAATTATTAGGAGTACTATATTTATTAATTACTTTATTACTGATTAAGCTAAATCTAATTGCTACTGGAAATTTTTTTACTGTCCCAAGTGTTCTTTGGATTATATTTTGTATCATAATTATGTTGAATGAAAAAAGATTAAGTGGCATAAGTGATGAGTTTGTAATTAGTATCTTATCTAAAGTAAATAAGATTGGTGTGAATTTTTTAGCGATTTCAATTCTGACGTTAAGCGTATTGCTTATATCTCCTCATTCTAAGAATTTTATTATTTCAAAGTTTGCAATAGGAATTTGCTTATTGTTAATCCTATTTATATTTACTTTAATAAGATTATTATCCTTTATATATTATGACAGAAAGGGGATTTGAAATACGTGCCAATTCTAAATACAAACATTAAAGAATATAGAGAAAAAGCATTGATGAAGCAAGCTGACCTTGCAAAATTAGTGAACGTTAGACGAGAAACTATACTACATTTAGAAAATGGGAGATATAATCCATCCTTAAAGTTAGCTATGGATATAGCCAAGGTATTTAATACCACAGTTGAAGAGTTATTTGAGTTTGTTGATGAATAAATATAACTTATTTTTATAAATAGGCGTCATGAACAGTGAATTATAGGTTTGTGCCTATAAATAAAGGGTATGCAAATAAGATTGCATACCCTTTATTTATAAAACTTTCGAGGTAAAGACTGAATGCTTTTAATCTTTACTATTATGTTATATAATGGTACCAATGATTTAAAATAGCAATTAATGATGTATACTGTCTAAAGTGACTGAGAGGGAGCATTCATATATAGTTCGTCAATGATATTTTATGGTATATGAATAGTTATAAAATACGGCATATTAAGAGAGGATCATTGAAGATGAAAAAACAACATATCGTAACAATCATATTGTTTGTAATATTAGGCATATCTATTATATTAGATAAAATTGGATTCACATTAATTAGCAGAGTAGTTGGAGGAGTATTTACAATTGTGACATTAATTTTAAAATTAGACGACATAAAAGCAATGAATAAAAAGTTGCTTGCAACCGCATTAACTATTAATTTAGTTCCAGGTTGTGTACTTCTTTATGCTATCTTTATGACTACAAACAGTAAATTAATGTATGGCAGCATGATATGTTTTTTTATTTCTATTCCAGCAGCATTGGTTCTTGTTGAAATTTATAGAAGAAGAAAATTAAATGGCTAATTGATTTAATTAATAGTGTCAAAATTACCAAGTCAGATGTGGAACTACGTGTTGGAATAGGTTTGGGTGTGACATAGATAGATATACCATAGATGATTTAAGAAATTATTATGATGAAAATTAAGTTTATACAGATTTCTCAACTTTTAAAATAGTTATTGTGATGTCTATTGTTATGCTTTGTGTAGTAATTATAATTTGCACCTTAAATATTATTAAGGCTATAAATAGTAATAATAAGAATGGGTAGCTATGAACAATATTCTTTAAAAACCTACTAAGTTAATTCCTTAGTTATTGGGAATTTGTAGGTTATAACCTATTACTATGGAGGTATAATTATTATAAAATCACTCATATACAAAAACCCAGTAATATCAGCAATTACAATCAATCTTATGATTATAATTTTGAATGTATATGCAATAAATCAAAGAATAGAACCACTTATAATGTCCTTAATGTTATTAACAACTGTGAATAAACAAATTATTTATAAAGGTC
Source organism: Clostridium sp. CS001 (assembly GCF_020443565.1). Taxonomy (GTDB): domain Bacteria; phylum Bacillota; class Clostridia; order Clostridiales; family Clostridiaceae; genus Clostridium_AD. The sequence continues at coordinate 16,153 of NZ_JAIZZN010000032.1, read as the reverse complement.
AAAATATTGATAAAAAAAAGAAAACTATAATTTATATCAGTATTTTTTCAATGATAATTACTAATTTAGCCTACACTACGTATATATATATTGTAAGGAGAATGCAACTTATTAATAGTTTTTAATAAACAATTTCCTTAAATTCTTCAACAAGCTTAAATCTATGATTGATGAAGAATAGTAGAATATGACGGTGCAATTAGAGACAAATTTGTGTAGATTGAGATGGAGGTGGATAAAACGGTAATTTTAAATAAGGGTGTAATATATGATAAAATGGTTCAAGAAAAATCTGGAGATGAACTTGGATTATTCGATAAATATGAAGATACATTAATAAAAATAAGAGATAAGATAATAGGATATGATATAAAAAGCATAATTGATTTTGGGTGTGGAACAGGTAACTTATGTGGTCTTCTAAGTGGAAAAATGAATGTTATAGGAATAGCTAAGAGTTCAGAAATGATTCAAGAAGGTAAAAGAAAATACCCTGAAATGAATTTTATTGAAAGTAGTATGTTGGATGTCTTAAATATAAAAGAAAAAGCAGATATTGTAGTATCATCTTATGTGTTACATGGGTTAATTAAGGAAGAAAAACAGAAAGCACTCTTTAATATGTTATTACTTAGCGACAAAAAAAGAGCCATACTAATAGATTTTATGTTTGAAAATATTAAAACAAAACAAGCATATAAAGAAAATTTATTAAGAAATAACAGGGCGGATTTATGGAAGTTCATAGAAAGTAAACATTTTTTTATAGTTGAAGATTTAAGGCAGTATATAGAAAGACTTAATTTGAAAATTACATTTGAACATGTCGTAAACTTAACATGGATTGCCGAAATTTATAAATAGTAATTTGTAATGGGTATTATTTGATTTTAGGAGGTGCAAAATGAGTACAAAAGACACTTTGGCAAAAATAGCAAAAACAGAGGCCTTAAAATGCTTTCACGGATTTGATATGCAGATAGAATCAAATATTGATTTAATAATATATGATTTTCCAAACTGGTCGTTAGAAAAAGCTGATAGAAATTGGTGTGCTGCCTTCGTGTATTATTGTTGCAAAAAAGCAGGTTATGATATTCCAAGACGTCCGAACGAATGTTGTTCATGTAATTTAGCAGGTTGTGGTGCTTGGGAGGAATGGGCTTTAGCAGATGACAGAATAGATTATATTGCAGGTACTGATGATTCTTATACACCTGAAATTGGAGTTGTTGTACTCTTTGATAAGGTTTTCAATAGCTCAGAGCATGACCACATTGGAATCGTTATAGAAAACAAACCCGATTCAATCGTTGTAGCAGAAGGTAATATCGATAATATTTCTGGGATAATTGAACGAAAGAAAGATTCACATATACGAGCATACATTCGAATTCCAGATAACTTCTCGTATAATGAAAATGAGCATACCCTGCAATCTACAAATTCCAATTTATCGAGTAGTTAATTCACAATCTCTTATATGACGAACAAAGCCAAAAAGAGCTAAGGGGTATAATCAACGAATAAGATGTAGTGCAAATATGCCACTACCACTAACAACACCTTGCCGGTTCCGCTAGCGCTACACCCAAATGCCCCAGCTAACCAAGTCGGAGTTTAAGGAAACAACATAAGAGCTATGTAAGTTTTCTTAAACTCCTGTAACGCTGGGGCACTTCGGCAAGCCAGACGTTATACGGAATTTAGAACATAAAAATGATTCCTCATAAGTTATATAGATTTCTGAATGTAATCTATTAAACGCGAGGTTAGGTGCAAACTTCCAGAAAATAAAGTTGAAAAATAGGGGGATATTATGATATATAAAATTAGAGATAGTAAAAGAAAACATATGTTAGAAGCTTATGACAAAGATAATAACTTAGTAGGTGAAGCTGTAATTTCACCTTTTATGGACTCAGATTTATCTGAAAAACCTAGACTAAATATTTATATTGATATTAAGGTGACAGATGTTGCAAATAAGATCCAGCTAAAAGATCAAATGTTTGATGAAATAATCAAGCGTGCGCGTGCTATAAAAGAAGAAAACAAAGATATTGATGTAAGGGTATATCATTGTTGTTTTTCGGATAACAATGAGAATATTGCATATTATTCATCTAAAGAAGGCTTCAATCATGATGAGGGTATGCATATAATAAAAAAAGAGATAACTGAGGAAAAATTCGATATTACAGATATTAATGGCATTGATTTTGTTAAACTTGAGCTTATAGACGAAGATGAAATAATACAGTTAGTAGAAAAGCAAAATAAAGTATTTATTTCAGGTTATTCCTTAGAGGATTTAAAAAAATTGAAAATCGAAAATGAGTGGTTCAGTATAGCAGCCAAGCATGAAGGTGAAATCCTAGGTAATATCATAATTATTATAAAGGAAAATGAATCAAACATTAAGTATGGTTGGGTAGACGATTTATTTGTTTCAAAGGAATGGAGAAACCGAGGTATTGGTGAAAATTTAATACTTAGAGCCTTAAAAGATTTAAAAGCTTTGAGTATTAAGGAATCAAGCTTGGAAGTGTGGAGTGCAAATAAAAGAGCATCATCGGTTTATAGTAGTTTAGGATATAAGTTTCATGAAGAGACACAGTCATCAATTGGGATGTTTCTTTAGTGTTTATGTCGTTTTATTATTGTAACTTGGTATTTTAAAATTATTATAAGTGATTATTCAAAAATTAATCACTCTAAAATTATTTAATATAGTAATAAAGTGAGTTCAAATTATTATTTAGTATAAATCATATTTAAGAAAAATGGGGTAAGTATTGCTCAACGTGTAGTGGCTAAACTCCGTATAACAAAATACTCCAGTTCGCTTTGCATGAGAAGACTGCAAAGCACACCTGCGAAGCTAAGAGAAGAGCTTTCTAAGCTTCTCGTATCTGTAGTAAGACACGTTAGATGCAATTTTAAATCAACTTAGTGACAGCTTAAAAGTTTTTTATTTATTTTTCAGAGACGCAATTGTATTTAGTTACTAAGTAAGATTTATATCAAAAATAAAAGTTGATTATGTGGAGGGTAATAATGGAGATAAGCTGCAGAAAATTTCAAGGGAAAGAAGATTATTTTAAATTGAAAGAATTTCTAGAGGATAGTATTTCAGTGTCAGGGCCAAAGTTTTATTTCAATGTAAACTCGTTAGAATTTGGCATTGATTTTTATGAAGATGAAAGTTATGCAAAGGCTATGACTAATGGACTTTCTAATAGCTTTCTTTGGTTTGAAGGAGATAGACTTATAGGTGGCATATGGGCGAATAGAAGGGCTCAGTTATTTATAAATCCTAGAGATAAACATAGATTTAGGGAAATGTTTATAGCTGCTGAGGAAGTAGTGAATAGATACATAAAAGAGAATAAGGAAACTTTAGGCATTAACGACTTTAGTGAATGCTCCTGGCGCGCTTTTGATGGGGATATGGAAATAGAAAAGGTTTTAATAGATAATAAATATCAGAAAACAGATGAATATTGGGTATTAAGATCCTTTGACCATAAAGAAGCTATAAAGAAGCATGAGCTGCCTGAAGGATATTATATAAAAACACTATCAGAGCTCCCTGATATAAGTCAAGTTATAGAAATTTATAATCAGTGCCTTGGAATGGAATTTAATGAACTTTCATTAAGAAGAGCGAAAGAATCGCCAAATTACAAAAATGAACTGGACGTTATAGTTATGACTACTGAACATATGCCTGTAGCACTTTGTAGTGGAAGATATGATAAAAAAAATAAAATGGCCAGCTTCGAGGCTGTTGCTTGTTTAAGAGAACACAGAAAAAAGGGGATAAGTAAGGCTCTAATGTTTCATGCATTAACGGTTGCAAAAGATCTAGGTGCAGAAATATCAACTGTATTTACACTTACGCCTGATCAATTTCCAGCGCCTAATAGATTATATGAATCTGTAGGCTTTGAATTGGTAGGAAATAGATACACATGGAAAAGTAATATGTTAAATTCGTAATCTTCTTTAAGGTTACATTAATCATGGGTTTAGAGTTAGTGCAACATTGTATTTTGCTGTTCACTATAATAAGACTTGCATTTGATGAAAGAATTTTTGACACAACAATCTAAAAATATGATTTAAACCACTAATTTAAACAATAATACATTTAGTGGGGAGGGTTTAGCTTAAAATGAAAAAAATATATATCTAATAATAGCTTTGTCAATTATCATAAGTATTAAAAATTGGGATGTTATAAAAATTACTAATCCTATTACTAAGGATATAGTTGAAATCAAAGACAATATTTTTATAAGTCATTTTGATTTATATAGTATGCTTTCCCCACTAACATATCATTTTTCACCCAGTGGAATAATTCCGCATAATGTACAACCATATACTTATGAATTTATAAAAGATAATAAAACTTATACATTAAGTGTAGTAAGGGATGATTTTTTACCTCCTCCAACTTATTTAGAAGTAAAGAATATTTTTGATAAAATATATTATAGTGGTATGTACAAATTTAATAAAGATGACTATAGCTTTGATAAAAGACAGATAAATCTTTTTTTTCGAATACTTTTTTCAGAATCATTTAGAGGAGTTGAAATGTTTACCACAAGAAATTATGAAATTAAGTAGTATATTGAAAAGAAAATTATTATTTTCAGTAATTATTTTAGTTATGGTCTCCATAGTTATAACAATAAATTTTCGTTCTAAAAATGGCGGAAACAATAACATTAGGGTTGAAGATTATTTTCCAAGAAAAACAATGACAAAGCAGTTCAGTGGCGGTTTTGAAAATGGAGGGTATAAGCACATAATTGACAAAATTGAAAAAGGTAAAGTTCAGATAAAGCAACTGGATACAGGAACAGCAACAATACTTATTTATCAAGTTTGTGAAAACGATATAAGATTAATATTTAGAAATGAAGAACCTGATGGAAAGTTTAAAAAGGATTATATAGGAATAGTTAAACCAAACGTTGATGAAATTATATTAAAATCACCCTTAGAAGTGGGTACACAGTGGACTGATAACGCAGATGGAAAATATGAAATCACTGGAATTAATATTGGAGTAAAAACTCCTGTAGCCACATTCTCCACAGTAGAAGTTACGTTGTTAAGGGGTGGCTTGGAAGTTAAAATGTATTATGCCAAGGACTTTGGATTAGTGAAGAGAACTATTAAAGACTATAGTGAAGATGAACTTATTAGAATAGAGCAATAGTATATTTTTTAGGTGAATTTTCAATGGGGAAATGCCATATTTACGGTAAATAAAAATAATTAATCCTTTAGTTTCAATGATGTGTGACCATTAACCAATTATTACTGATATAACGTAGTATTCTTATAAGATTGATAAGTCAGAATTATACGATATTTAAACAATTGTATTTTAGGACTCAACAGTAGATTATTATTTATTCTTTATAAGGAGATTCCATTATGAAAAAAAGATTATTAGTTTGTATTACGATAATGTTGATGCTATCATCAGCTTGTGAAAGTGTTGAAAAAACATCAACTCAAAGGACTTCAAATACTTCGAATAATAGCGTAGAAAATGCAACGGTTTCCCCAGGTTTAAATATAAATGATGAAGTAAAATATATAGACATAAGTGACCTTTATACAAAACTTAGCATACCTGTAAGTGTAGGTTTTTTTATTATTAATAATGATAGGCTTATCTTGCTGTCAGAAGCAACATGTTTTGAACTAAAAAAAGTAACTGATTAAATGAATTAAGGTTATGTGATAAGTTTTCTGTTAGTAGAATATAAAATCTCCAAGAAGGTAAATTTAGAAATAAAAGATTAATTTGAAGCCAAGATGGGAAAAGAGTGTATACCATTCTTCCTGGTGTAGTTGAAAACACATTTGGGCTATAAATAACTATTATAATAGTTGCTTCGTAATTTTCTTATGAAGTGTTGGAATAAGGGCTCATTACCAACTAATCATAAATCTCATTTTTAAAAGAAAAAAACTGATTTAAGTAATATATTTGAGTTTAAGGAGGAGTATATGTTTGGTAAATATGATGATTATGAATAAAAAGAAAGGCTTTATTTTAGTAATTTGCTTACTTCTAACATCAGTGTTAACACTCTTATTAATTAACGAAATTAAAATATCTAATGAAAATAGTTTGCTTAAAAATCAACAAGGTTCAATAATTCAAGCTAATGTGCGGTATATTTCACTTGCCGTTTATGATTCAAAGAAGGATTTATCTGATAATAGTATCTCTAACATGAATAGAGATTATTGGAAGTTCAATGAATTTACTATGTTTGATATGCCCCAAATTGGAATATCATCTTATTTAGTAAACATAAGAAATGACTTTTCAGAATTAATTAGATTAAATGAAACTAATTCTTCTCAACAAGAAATAAATGAAATGAAAACCATATTAGAAAAGAAACTTTCAAGACTAGAAGATTCATTAGCAATAATAAAGAAAGACTGCGTAACTGACAATAATAAGTATTTTTTACTAAATTCAGAAGGTAACATAACAATGCAAAACGGCTTAAAAATATTGCTTGAAGAAGAAATTATATCTAATTAAAATAAGTCGTTATCTTCGTAAATGTTACAGCAATAATAATTTTGAGGTTGTTCCAACCTTGTATTTTTAGACGAAATAAAGGACTATTTTATAATATGAAAGTCGGTGATAATGTGTCTTGTGGTGCCCAATTCGGTATTATAAATGAATTTGAAAAAGATAAAGAATACAATGACTATGAACCTCAGAAGTATAACTGTATTTCTATTGATGACGATATTTTGAATGCTTGGTGGAACGAGTAACTTTAATTAAAACTTACTTCCATTGCTATAGTAGACCAAATTTTGCACTTGCAAGGTGGGGAATTACTCTTATTCCTCCAGAATCATTAGAGGCTTTCTATAACATTGTTTCAAAAGATACGAAATCAAAATCATCAATAGAATTGATTGATTTAATGATATTGTTAAGAACGGCAATTTCTGAAAATAAATATGTTATACATTATGGTGTATGAGAATAATGTATAATTGATTAGCAACTTTCATAAATAGCGCATCAAGCGCAAAGCTAAAATTGATAAATGATTCTATAAAATGCTACGATAAGCAAATTCATGGATTAGAAAAGAAAATTGATATTGCAAATGTAATTAATTGTTTTTCAAAGGGGGAATAGCAACATGGAAGAAAAAGATATGGAATTTTTAGAGGGTATTAAGTCATGGCTTGGAGAAACAAAAGATATAAAACTAGAAGAAATGGATCAGTTCTTTGCCATGCGAGTTCATGGTTATGAAGAGCATATGTCTCAATGGAAAGCATACTATGAATAGATGGCTGAGATTATTCCAGAAGATGTGTTTATACATTTTGATACACCTTTAACTTTGAAGCATGAAATTAACTTAATGAAACAAGCAGGGTTTGAAAAAGTTGAATTAATGGGTTATAAAGGAGATAATAATACACCGATGATTGTTGCCACGAAGATGGGGAGCAACTGTTAACTAATAATTGTGGATAGATAGATTTGATTTAGGGGAGAGACAAGAGTTACAAACTATGCAATGCAAAAGGTATTTAGTGATTTTGATTTCATAAATGTAGAAACTTTTAAAGAGTATTATGACAACCCTACTGAAGATGCATTGAGATATCAATTAAATATATAAATATGTAGATAGTTTCCCATTCGTAGAGTTGAAGTAACATGAGTTTACTCAGTTATTTCACATTTTCCATATATTCTAAATATAAAGGAGATTTAACATGAGTAATTTTGAATTTGTAACTGGAAGTATAGAGTTACTTGATATTGTACAACCTTTGTGGGAAAAATTAAATAAACATCATGAGGTTAACTCAGAATGTTTCAACAGTAGGTTCATAGATATTAAATTTGAGGTTAGAAAAAGTAAGTTTGTTAATGATAACAATTTAGAAGTTAAAGTGGACTTAATTAAAGATAAAGAGAAAGGCTTATATATTGCTTATTGTATTAGCACAGTTAATAAAGAATTAGTGGGAGAAATTGATTCAATTTTCGTTCTAAAAGAATACCGTAAATATGGATTAGGGGATAAGTTGATGAATAGAGGACTAGATTGGCTAGATAGCAAACTAGTAAAAACAAAAATAATCGGAGTAGCAGAAGGAAATGAAAATGTATTAGAATTTTATAAAAAGTATGGTTTTTATAAAAGAAGAGTGATTTTAGAACAGATAAATGAATAAAACAAAAATAGTGTTTACACTATCAATAAAAAATGGAGAGTGACGATATGAAGAATTATTCTAAGATTTCTAAATTTGGAATTATTGTATCATTAATTGCTATGATGATTTCTGGTATTAACATTTTATATCGTGGGATGAATAGGTCAACCATCGTTATGTTTTGTGGTACAATTACTATTTTTTGCTCAAATATTGTAATTGCAGAATCGGCTAAAAAGAAAGAATAGAATTGCTATTTGTGAAAGATGGACCTAATCCAGAAGCAAGTCAGTTATTATATGAGCTTACACTATATGGAAAGAAGCATTGCAACATTATAATTTTAGAAGGCATTCTAACTTCAAAGTGGTATAAAAACCTATTTGAAAATTTATTTAATGAATTTAACAATCAGATTTTTGCATATTACTTTGACATACCTTTTGAAGAAACCTTAAATCGTCATAAACAAAAGCCTAATGTTCACGAATTTGGAGAAAAAGAAATGAAAAGATGGTGGAATGAAAAAGATTTATTAGATATTATTCCTGAGGTATGCCTACATAAAGAATTAAGTTTAAATGAAATAGTGGATATGATTTATCAGGAGGTTTCATTATGAGCAATAATTTAAAAGTAACAGCAGACCTAATAAATGATAAAGTTAAATTTTCAGAGATATCACGTGATAAGCAGAGGGCTTTAGCTTCATTGGTATGGATTTTTGTTGCTACAAAAGCAATGATTTGCAAAGAAAAGAAGTAAGATTAGAATTTGGATGATTTCCAGAGCAATGGGATTAAATAAATATTCGGAGGATAGACAAATGAAAATTAATAGAACTGGATATGATATCTTTATAAATGTGACTTGTATAGTTTTGTTATTTGGAATATTAATATATTTAGGTCAAATGTGGGATACCTTACCTGAGAGGATACCTGGACATTACAATGCAATTGGCGTTGTAGATAGGTGGGGAAATAAGGGTGAGTTGATTATTGTTCCAATAATCGCATGGATTATGTATATTGGATTAACTGTGATAGAAAAATACCCACAAATTTGGAATACAGGGGTTAAGGTTACAGAGCAAAACCAAGAATTAGTATATCGATTACTTAAAAATATGCTTGGAACAGTAAAATTAATAATAGTATCAGTATTTAGCTTTATAACTATAAACTCAACATTATCGAAAGGAATGCCTATTTGGTTTCTGCCCGTGTTTTTGGGTTTAATATTTGGTTCCCTTATATATTTTATAATAAGATTAGTAAAGATAAAATAATGTTTAGATACAACTAATTATTTCTGGGTGGGTAGTATGATTATAAAACTTAAAAAATTCACTTGCGAAGAAATTCCACAATTAATTTCATGGATTCCTAATAAAGAATTTCTACTTCAATGGGCTGGGCCAACATATACACTTGAATTATTAGAAAAGCAACTTCAAAATGATATAAGTTTGATGATAAACGAAGAATCTAAAAGTATGATTTTTAGTGCTAAACTAATTGGAAGTAATGAAACAGTAGGTCATATAGAATTATTGGGAATAGATAGAGTTAACTTATCTGCCATTGATTGCTATAAAAAAGCAGGATTTACTACTGAGGGTACTTTAAGAGAATGCAGAAGAATAAATGGACAATATTGGTCATTAATGAATATGAGTATTCTTGAAGAGGAATATAGAAATTTTAAATAGTATATTCATAACTATTTTCTTTGTATAAGCTTTATTATTTGTAATAAACATTGTAATCTCTTAGTGAATAGCGCTAGGCTTATGGTATAATAGTATATATATTAATAATCTAACTAAACCATATTTGGGAGGGGTCACAGTGGATAATAATAAAGCTTGGGAATATGCCTTAGGAATGATTAAAATTGATGGTCTTGAACCTTCAAAGGAATATTTAGAACTTGTTAAAAAAGAAAAGAATGGTGAAATAACTACAGATGACATAAGAAAAGTGTTAGATAAAAAATATAGAGCGAAGGGTTCTAACTAGAATGAAGGATCCATATATATATCCTAATACTGAGATATTAATAAATAAATTTGATATTTAAAATATTGATGAGCTCAATTCACTCGAAGCTGATTTCACTAGTTCAAGATTAAAAGATATTATACAAAATGGTATAATAGGTGACTTTAATTTAGAACACTTATTAAAATTTCATTATACTATATTTCAAGATATTTATGATTGGGCTGGCAAAATAAGGACTATAGATATAGAAAAACCTGAACCTGCTTTAGGTGGAATATCTATTGAGTACTCTAAATTTGAAAATGTAGAAGTAGACATTACTTCTATTTTATCCACAATGAAATCTACTAAATGGAATGAGTTAGATTTTGACGAAACAATAGCAATATTTTCTAAAAGCATGGCAGGACTATGGAAAGCCCATCCATTTCGTGAAGGCAATACTAGAACAGTTATTACATTTTGTTGTTATTATGCTGAAAAAGAAAAATTTCCATTAGATACTGATTTGTTAAAAGATAATTCTGATTACGTAAGAAATGCCTTGGTAGCTGCATCTGCAATATTTCATGATTTAGGTGATAAATCTAATTCGGAATATCTTATTAGAATAATTAAAGATGCTATAGAAAGAGGTTCTAATATTAAAAGTCCTGATTAGATTATAAAATCTAATCAGGATTTTTAATATTCTACCCAATAATTCTACTTTTGCTTAAACAATACTCTACCTTAGAAAAAATATTTTTAAAACTAATCTTATAGAATATAGAACAGTTATTCTTATGGGGATTATCGGTGTTTTTTTTAACAGCAAATTTTATAATTATATAACTATTGCACAGGTAGTTGTTTATGTAATGGGAATTCTAAAAAGCATGTACGATATGAATAAAAAATGTAGAATAAAAAAGTGATTATGCAGCCTTGAGGTTATGATATCTTATGTTCCTATAGAAGGTTCGGAAATATATAAAAGATTTCGAATAATGATGGATTCACATTTTTTTAAAAGATCCTACGACTTAGTTATTTTATTAATAGATATTTGTAAAAAAAGAACAAACTAATATTAGGGGGTATGTGGCATGGCAAAGTATGAAAAGATTATTAGTGGTCAATTTGAGGAAGTACTTCATCATTTGGAAAACGATATTAGTAGTAGTGCCATAACTATAAATTTAGTGGATGAAAGTAACTACACTTATGGAGACACCAATATAGCAGTTAGGGTATATGATAAATATTTTATGAGGAACGGTAATAGAGCGAGTTTAAGTCTTACTGTAGTAGGTAAAGGTAGTGAAATTTTTATTTCTGCAATTGGTGCTGGTGGTGGAAAAGGTGTTATTTTCAACTTCAGTCTCGGTGCTGAAGATGACATGGTGGCGGTAGTAGAAAGAAGTGTAGAAAGAATGGAATAACTCAATAAGAGTTATTCAGTCGAAATTGTAAGAAAATGCGTCTTAAGGGGATGTTAGAATGGAAAAAAATAAAAGTTTTAAATGGCTAAAAAAATAGCTATTTTTATTACTGTAATAATGTTTATTGTTTTTTTAATTCCTAAAGTAGGCCAATATAAAAGGTATCGTGATAAGGAAAATATAAAGAATTTAGTAATTAATAATATAGAGTTTTTAAATGAATGCATTGAAAATGAAAATTATGATAAGATTCTCGAGCTTGCAGAAGTAAAGGAGAATCATTTTTGGAAAAATGATTCTGATGGAATAATTGTAGAATATTTTTGTAAAGGATATGGGATTGTTCCTGCAGGACTATATACTGGATTTTATTACACAAGTGTAGATGAACCTACTGGGTTTCAAGGTGTCACACACAACCTTACTAAAACTAAAAATGGTTGGGAATGGAAGGAACTTAATGGGGATAATTTTGATTACACAGAAAAAATAACCGACTATTGGTATTATTATAAAGCTGGATTTTGATATTGAAAATAGACAATCTTAATTTTAAGTAAGTGTACATCATTCTTAAAATACCTGCTAAGCTAATTCCTTAGTTAGCGGGCATTTGTAATTAAAGACGAGGTAAAGATAATATGCAGACAAATAGTAATTTAGCGGATAGATTTTAAATAATACATACTAAAAAAATAGAACAAACAGTGTTCTATTTTTTTGTTTTTTTATATGATTAACCTATTGTAGGTTATATATATATTATATGATTTTATTTGAGACCTTTATCAGCTTTTAAATTAGTAAAGGATACACAGTATGAGATATAATTATTTATGCTTTATTGTATTTAATTATAAATTAAGTTGGAATATAGTGTAACATAAATGAAAGAAGTCCGTTTATTAAGTGAAAGGGGTGGGAACGTTGTGAGAAATGATGAGTTTGAAATTTTATACAAGAAATATAGTGCAGAACTTTATATTTACGCCCTTTCACTATGTAAGGATCATCATTTATCTCAAGACTTAGTAAGCGAAACCTTCTTCAAAGCCCTATTATCCATTGAGGATACTCAGATATATATTAAATATTGGTTATTTAGGGTATGCAAAAATCTATATTTAGATTATTTAAGAAAAAATAAATGCTTAGAGGATATTGAGAAGAATGTAAAGAAGCTATTAGTAGAGGACAACACATTAGATAAAATTATACTTAGTGAAGATAGAAGGCGAGTTTATTACGAGGTTTTAAATTTGCAGACATCTTATAAGGAAGTAATTACTTTATATTATTATTGTAATTTAACTTTACAAGAAATATCGCAAATAGTTGGAATTTCTCAAGGTGCAGCTAGAACCTTACTATTTAGAGCAAGAAGAAAGTTAAAAGTAGTTTTAGAGGAGGAGTTGAAATGATCTTTAAAGAGTTATTAGATAAATATAACAGTGGCAGTGCTTCTGAAGAAGAAATAAAGTTAATAGAAGAAGAGATTGCTAAACATGAGGCCATAGAAGATTATTTGTCTGAAAGGTACGATATCGGGCTTGAAAAAGAGATCCTGCAGAGTAGCAGTAATAATGAAACAACCATTGTTAAAAGAAGTGTAAATATGAGACTACGTAAGGTAGTTTTATCCGCTGTTTCCATTGTATTTTTAATATTATTTGCTACCTATTTTATAGTTTCGCCTATTATAAGTAGTTTTTATTATAACCCATCTCAAAAGACTGTAGGTAAAGAGCAAGAAGATTTATATTTTGATATAAGAGCCTTTACTGAATTAAATTTGCCAGGGTATGCAATTGGTATTGGTGGGGTAAGGTCTGAAAAGTTAGGTTTTGGAGAATATAATATCTATTTTGAACGATTAAATTTATTTAATCACCAAAATAAAGACATTGATGCCAAAATCAAAAGAAATTTTAAGATAGGGAGTTATCAAGATTTCTTCCCTGTTAGCTCCGCGGAGTATAAGGACAGACAGACTAATTCTAATAATAACATTGTTGAAAGTCAAAACGAAAAAATTATTAATCATATTAAGGAGTTAAATCCTATTTCCTATGTTTCTTCCTATGTAATATTTCGAGATGATATAGGTGTAAAGAAATTTGATGAACTAAGAGAAAAATTTAATGACAAAGTTAGTTTTAACTGGGTAGGAGTACGCACTGGAAGTGAAGGTTCATCTCTTGATTATTTATGTGGCTTTAATCCTAATATTTATAATGGGTCTACCACTCAAGATAGTCCAGATAAGAATAAATACCCATATCTACAGTTGATGGATTACGTAACCAGTGAAATTGATAGTGGTAAATTTACTGGTTCTATGACAGAAGGATATACTAAACATTTTATTTCACTACTAAAATATATGATCGATAGGGAAAAGGCAGTTAGTACACTAGACTATAATATTGTAAAGTTAGATCACTATAAAAATACTTTAGCTTATGTTGAAAAGAATGGAATAAACATCTATGGGGTGTTAATTTATGGTGAGGCAAGAGAACTATTAAACTTTATAAGTAATGAAAAAGTAAAGACCATTGACATTAAGGGCGTCTTACCTTCCAAATATATAAATTAACAATTTACTATAAATTAAGTAAAAACCTCTACATCAAAAGGTGTAGGGGTTTTTCACTATAGAATTGGAAATATAACATAATATATGCGGCCCCAATTGAATAGATATGCACCATTATAAAAAACCTATTTTGCAAGTATTTATATATATTATATTGCAATTTATGGTATAGTTGTAAAGTACCTAGGATTAACTACTTTCATCCATAATAAAAATAAGAGGGGCTGATTATTATGAAGAAATTAATTGTTGCTATTACATTAGTATTATTAATAATTATTTTGATGATTGGATGTTCTGCCACTAACCCACCACAACAACCTCCTAAACTATCAATAACTATTAGCGAGAAGCAATTAGAATATGTTGTTGGAGAAAATAAATGGAATGGTTCAATATATAATAGGGAAGGCACGTTTCAAACAATTTTGAAGAAAGGTTCAAAAAATGAAATTCCATATATTGAAATTGGCAACACTGCTACAATTAGTTTTACTAATAATCCTCCAGAAAAATTTACTATATCAGATATATTAATTGATGAAAACGGAAATCAGAGATACTCTAATAAAGAAATAATTAACATTCCAGTTGAATTAAAAGATGGTATGGGTTCTTTTGAAATAAAGAAACACTTGGCATCTGGTTTAAGTTCATATTATGTAGAAGGTAAAACTGATATTAGAGGGTTTAGAATGATTGCTACTTGGGAAGAAAATGAATGTGAATATGCGTTTATCATTAGGACAGACTCATTTTAAGTTATATCACAAATAAGTATAATCTCAAAAATAGTTAATTTGTAACTTTCATAAAGGTTGTAATAATAATGATTTGTAGATTGTTAGGACCTTATATAATAGGATGAAGTATGAATGGAGGAAAGTAAATGTCTACACAAATAATAATCGTTTTAATTCTTACAGTTATCATTTCTATAATTGCAACACTGGCTTATTCAGTAAGAATTGTTGCTGTAAAAACAGGAAGAATAGCAGTATCTTTTGCAGTGTTTAATATTTTTGCATTAATATCCAGAACTGCAAACAGTCTTCAAGCACCATTATTGGCTAAAACAATTGAAAATACTATAAAGTCAGGCAATCCTCAAAGTTTATTATCTACATTCAGATGGATATTATTATCAACAACATTTGCGACGATTATTGGCTCAGCACTAATGCCAACCTTTATAAAAGTTTTTGGGAAGGCTGTCGAATCATTTAGTATTAATCGTTCTATACCTAAATTATTATTACATGGTTTCTCGAAATCAGGAATATTGCAATTTAAAAATAGTGTTACAATACCTAAAAAAGAAAATTTGTCACATTTAAAATTCTTTAAGATTATGCCAAGAAAAATTATTTTACTTAACACTTTAGCATTTTCAGTATCAACCGTTGGTGTTTTGGCATCTCTATATGCAGGATGTTTAAATCCAGAATTAAGAACAACATGCAGTACGTTGTCAGCTGTAATAACTGGGCTGTCAACAATACTTATGGTTATATTCATCGACCCATATATATCAATTCTAACAGATGATGTAATCAAGGGAGAATGTACTCAATTGCAGTTTGATAGATGTATAATTTTTATTGTTAGCGGACTAATAATAGGTACAATTTTAGCTCAGGCTTTATTAGTTCCCGCAGCTCAAGTAATATCATTTATAGCTAAAATAATTTAGAATATAATGTAAATGTCATTGACTATTGACTCATCAAATGTAGATTTACGATTTATGAAGAATAGTAAGAAAGTGTGAAGTAGAGTTTATATTTTACGTATCAAATAAACAGTTCCAAAATAAAACTAAAAATAATATAATGGAGGAATTTTATGAAATCTACTGAATTGTACAA
>NZ_JAIZZN010000031.1 GCF_020443565.1 Clostridium sp. CS001 | reverse complement strand
AAAAGCCGTAGGCAGTTTAGAACTTATATAAAAGCTATCTACGATTTTTTTTAATATTCTTGCTGCAACTTTTCTTGTCCTGAATGCTGCAAACTGAGATGTCCTATAACAATCATAGTAGTGTATAAATCATAGGTTGTTATATCGGATTGTATTTAATAAATTGATTAGCATTCACAATTAGGTTAATATAATTGTTTTTTAAAAATTCCTCATCCTATTAACCTTTAATTCCTATTATTTAAGCAACAAAAACTGTTCCAGTTATTGTAAGGGGTCAGACACCTTTAAAAAATTGGAAACGTAGTGAGCGATTTTTATTGCTAATGAGTGAAACGAATTTAATATAGATATTTTAAAGAGAATAGACTAGGGTGATTAAGAGAAATGTGGTTTAAGCTTGAACTTTCAAATGAATCTTTTATCTCTAGTAAATAAAAACAAGACAAGACTTTTTTGCATAATAAAAAAATTTGAGCTTATTAGCAAGTAAAACCCGTCAGCATACACTTCCATATTTTATAAAATAATTTATAATAATTAAAACTGTTTTAAGTCTTTGCCCCGTAATAAGCTACCGTGCAAAGACTAGAACAGTTTTGGTAATAACAATTTATTTATATATACCGATATATTCTTATATATTCCTATATACCTGCATTAGATAATCTACAACTATTTCTATTTCATATTCATTTTTTAATATAACTTCGTACCACTCATTACCGTTATAGGGATTCTTATCTAACTTATTCGCTTTTACTTTATTATCTTGTAGAATACTATATCCATCTGTTCTAAAATGAATTTTTATTAAATCTTCTCTTGTCTTAAGCTTTATTAAACAATAATTATGTTTAACATTTTTACCTGAATGATTAACATAAAATCTATAATCTGGCGTATCAGTTGACATATGATTTAATGATTTTTTATCAACTTCATAAATTAACTTATTTAAAATATTCTGCGAGTTAATAGACATTTTCTCATATTGAATTTTAAATTTATTAGATTTTAAATCTATACCCATTTCTTAAACCCCTTTTTCGATTATTTTATTTAGGTTTTTTAATTCTCATAATATAATTTTCATAAGTTACTTTAAACTGATATTAAAAATATTCAGCTAATTTAATAGCTACTCTGTTCTTGAAACTTCCCCTGATATAAAATTGGTTTTAAATCTAACAACCTATATAAATTTCCTTGTGATATGAACAGCTTGCCAATATTATTCATCCAATCAAACTCAGTTAATCTGTATAGATAAAAATGCCCTGAATAGTCCTTAGAAAACTCTAATTCATTTTTTGTTACATAAAAAGATTCATTTTGAGTAATTGATGTTTTCACTTCAATGAATTTAGGATTTCCGTCTTCCTGAAAAGACAATATATCAAACCCTAGTCCATCTCCTTTTGTATCTGAGACATGCTCTACTTGTCCAGCTAAATCTGTTCGATTTGCCTTGATTAACTTAATTTTTTCGTGATTTAGTATATAAGATTCTCCCAGAAATCCAATCTTTGAATTGAATTTAGCTTTTTCTTTTATTGTCATTGGAAGACCATCAACCCATCCAAACGCATAATCAGCGATTTTTATAATATAAACTGTATCCGATTCCTTGATAATCTGCATTTCCGGATAAATATCTTGACTTTCCTTAAATTCATTAAAATACTTACCCCAAAGAGGCAGCTCCATATTTATAGCTGCAGCAAAATCGCTGTACCACATAAGCCTTGTCCTATTTATATTGTCACATTCTATATAAGCCTTAAATTGATTCTCTTTATATCTAAAAATAAGGTGCTTCTTTTCTTTTGACTTTATGTTATCAATATTAAAAAAGCCTCTTATTTCTCTAGGAATACCGGTCCCATGATGAATAAAAACAGCTCTGTCCATTTTCTTTATAAAAAAGCAGGGTGATTGTATAATCCATGAAAAAGCAAGAATAGGAAAAGACTTTGTTAGTATCATTTATAGTAACCTCATTTCCAGTAAGATATATTTGAAATTGTATAATACTTGAAGAATTTATTCATCATTTAATGTTTTTTTAATTACGAAGATTAAATTTATATTTACTCATATTATCAATTCTCTCTATCTATTTAAAATCTATCTAATCTCTTATTGATAATAAGTCATCTAACTCTTTAACAATTCCATCCTTTAACATTATAAATCTTTTTTGTAACATTTCTTTATAACAACTAATTTCACTTTGCTGTCCAGTACAGCCTTCAAACATCAGTTTATATTCACTAGATATAAAATGATTTACAAAGACTGAATTGCTATTATTCTTGTCAAAAATATCTTCTAAATATTTAATTGGGTTTAAGTCACTAATCTTGTTATTTGTTTTTGCTAAAATATAGGTTCTATTTAACGGGCTGTTTAAAATATGCTTCTTTTTATCTCTCAATTCTTTAGAAGATTCACCCATTTTTACACAATTTTTTAATGGTATAATATGATGATCTTGAACTTCTAAGTTTATAGTTTCACTATCAATTTGCGCTATTTTACCTGCTGCTATTTCCCAGGCATTTAGATTAATATTATATAATAAATCTTTAGGTTGTCCACTTAAAATGTATTGCAAAATAGTTTTATGAACAACGCTTGTAACTGTTTCATTCTCGTCTTCCCCTAATAATATAGACATATCAGAAAAGCCTTCTACATTTAGTATCCTATCTTTTAGCCTTTCATAATTTCCATCTTGCCCTTCTACTATCCATTTATATAAATTTTGAATATCCTTCATACATTTATCATTCTGATTGTATCTATACTCTCCACCAATTATTGAAGCCCAATACCAAAACTCTATCTTAGAAAGTTTTTCATTACTATTCCATACACCATCGTCTAGTAATAAATAAGCAATAGGTAATATCATTAAATTATAATGCAAATCTGTAATCTTAACTATACCGCAGCGTATTTGCAAAAATGAACAAGCCCTTATTAATCCATTGATAACAGTATTTGTACTTTTATTTATATCCTCATGTTTTATATTTAAAATCTTATCTCTCTTCATCAAATCAATTTTTATATCGTCAACATCTCCATAATCTGTATAGCTTAAAATTGACAAAAGATTTAAATACTGTTTCTTAATAACGGCATTTATTTCGTTCTCTTTTATAGTTTCCATATAAGAAGATTTAAAATTCTTTGGTTTATTACCCTTTAGCAATCCGGTAAGTTCATCAGATATAGGAATTTCTGTCTCTAATAACTTTGAGATTCGTTTGCTTAAAGATTCACAACTCTTATCTCTTGCTGCTCTAGCAACAACAAGATCAAAATTATCAAGAGGAGTTCCTCCTTTGTTTATTCTTTCAAAAATCACTACTGCTCTGCAAATTTCATCAGATTGTAATCTAATTATATCTACCTTTTGATTTAAAATGTTCTCGAAAAATGTTTGTACTTGAACCTTCCATATAGCAGCTAACTTTGACCAAGTATCTAATATGGCTTTTTCATCATTCTTATCAATATATGACTCTATATCAGTATCTATATCTCCTAGTATTTCGATAATTTTAACTGAGTTATCTTTATAATCATTTATAAGTTCATCTTTTCTATCATTTGCTATTTTATCTATTACATATTCATAAAATGCTTTTTCATCATTTGCTTTAAATAAACTATACAAAGGTATCCAACCTTCTTTTTTAGCTTCCTTAGCCTTTGCATTTAATATGCTATTTGGCCTTACAACCTTATTGCCAGAAATATCACGTGCCTCAAAGTCAGGATTATACCATTTTTGTGAAAGTGTAACCCCTATATTTTCAAAAACCAACCTATTTTCTATATTACTTGGTTCCTCTTTATTTAAGCTCTTGGAATTAAATTTCAAGTCTTTCCAACCAAAAATATCGATTTCATCTTGTTTAGGTGTTATTCTTAAGAACCACCTAACTTTTAATATTTGATATACTTCTCTAGCAGTATCTTTCCAATCATCTTCAGAAAAAAAATCACTTAACACTCCCTTTAATGAAGTTAGACGTTGTTGACCATCAAGCAAATACATACATTCTTCTTTTGGACTAGCTTCACCATTAGGAAATCCGAGTTTTTTAGTTGCAAAATCATCATTTTTACCATCCAATATTAAAAAGCTTCCAATCGGTAGTGATAATATAAGTGATGCTATTAGTTCCTTTTGCTGAACCTTATTCCATACTAAGTCTCTTTGAAAATCAGGCAACACCAATTTCTTTTCATCTACTAACTTAAACAATTCTATTAATTCCATAATCAATCTCCCAAGTAATTAATTTTAATATTAAACTCTATATTCCATAAATTCTACTTTAAATAAAATCAGTTTTACCGTTAACATAAATCAATCATCTCTTCTTCAACATATTCAAAGCTTTTCTCAATTTTATTTTGAGTATCCTCTACTTCGGCTACTTTAACTTTATTATTGTAATTTTCTTGACTATTTCCATTTTCACTTCCACTAAACAAATTCACCCCCGGATTTTGCTCCATAATATCTAAAGCATCAACCAAGTTTTTTAAATATTCTCTTGTGTTCGCCTCCATTTTTTCATTTCCGGTTCTCTTGCAAGTTCTTTCAACGAATCCATCAATATCTTTATCTTCAATTTTTATATTCCACGAATAAGCTATCCTATGGATGTTAATAGTTCTAATAGTAAGCAACTTCAATTCTTCTTCTTTTAATTTTTCCAATCTAATAATAGGTTGTCTTAAATCTCTTAAATTCTTTAAATTTTCATCCTCTGAATCATATCCATTAATTATTCTATTGTATAGTGCTGGATAGCTTTTTATCCCTTTTTCGGCATCATCAATAAGTTCATTTGTTCCACCGAAAATAAACATACAATTGTCACTTTGCCCCAATGTACTCATATCTATAAGACTTTTTATATTTTCATAAGATTTAGCTCTTATATCTTTTCTTTCATTCGTAATCAATGATGTTTCATCTACTAAAACTACCAAGCCACTGTAGCCTAATAGTGTTGTAGTTTTTAAAAAAGCTTTTAAAAAATCTAGCGAGTTCTCCTTATCCACATCTCCCTTAATTCCAAATTTAACTTTTGTTGTCGCGGGTATGTTTTTTTCACCTTTTATCCATGCTGATATTGAAATACATTCATCTTTATTTTTCTTGAGCTTTGCCTTAATATAAGCCTTAAATGCGATTGCAAAAGAACTATTATGTTTCTCTATTGTAAATATACCATGATCTAACTTTCTCACTGCTTCACTTCTATCTTTTTCTTTTGCTAATTCTGCAATCCAATTCTCAAACATTTCTTCAAAGCAAGTACCAGCAATGTCACTTCCACTAATTCGTAAGGCGTGTGTGACATTGTAATAAATTTCTTCTGTTTTGTTAAATTTAAAATCCTTACCTACTTGAATCTTTGCTACGGCAAAATTGCTACTTAATGCTAGCTCTTCTATTTGAGAAAGCAAAAAAGTTTTCCCACAACCAAATGAGCCAATTAAAAACTTTACAATACTGCTTCCTTCTTCTGTTAACTTTATACACCTTTTAAATTCTTTTATCTCATCTTCTCTTCCAACACCTAATAATTTTAAATAAGCATGTGGAACAACTCCATTTTTTATTGCACTAATAATTCTTTCAGCTTCTTGTTGTTTTGAAGTCATAGTATATTCACTACCCCCTAAGACTTATATATTCTCTAACGATTATATTGCCATTCATATCTTTCACTGCTACAAAATCTTCTTCATAGCTTCCTTCAACTAAATCAAAATTCAATTCTGTAAAAAACATCATGAATATTTCTTGCATTTTTATTTCTGTAACATCATACCCCGCCATATATAAGTTTGTTTGAACATGTGCCAAATAATTTTTAATTTTTATTTTTTCTTCATCACTATACAGCAATTTTACGTAGGTTAAAGTTTCATTGAAAATACTAATCAATTTTGATTTTATAATTTGCTTTGGCTTTTCTTTTTTTCTAGACTTAGAAATATCTGGAATAAGTGTTGCATTTGTCACTTCTTTATTGTTCTCAATATCATTATTATTTTCATTTAAAATGTTTAAACATTTTCTCTTTGCATTTTCATCTAATTCTTCAAAAATCATTATTATATTTTCAATTTTCAAGTCACTCACTCTTCCTTTAACAACTATCTTATACTCTTGATAAATGTTTACTATATCATCTTTCAAATTGAGGGGTAGCTTTGCTGTTTGATCTAGCCACAAAATGCTCTCCTCTATAGTCCATGTTTCTATTTCATGCAATTGAAAATTCAAATAATTTTTTTTCCATTCTTTGTTTGTTTCATATTCCAAATTTGATTTATGAAACTTTAGCTCATATTTAGGTTTAGATTCTATTGCTAAGGTTTTAGTGAAATTAAAAAAACTTTCTGTAGATTCATCTTTTTCTTCTACATTTAGCCATTCTAACATTTTAATTGGATCTTCAAAACATCCTTCATTAATATCTTTTGGAAGCGTATACTCATCTTCTTCAACATAATTATCTTTTTTATAAAGTTCATTTTCCATGTATTCTTCATCTATTTCTTCATCATAAGGAGTCTCCCAGTCTAATTCGTTTAATAACCACTCATCATCTTCTGGCAAAAGTATTTCAATAGTTTCTCCTTCATTAACATAATCATCACCATATAGCTTATAACTATATACTCGTTCATCACTATTGAATACCTCTTCATTATTTTTAGCTATCATAGAATCCTCAAAAATCATCGATTCATACGCCTCTATGTATGTATAATAATTTCTTGAAATTGATATAATCATTTCATGAAAAAGCTCTCCAATATTATTTATAGCTTGGTTTTCAAAGCACAATTCTGACAATCTGCAAATTGTTTCATATTCCATCTCGGTACAGTTATACCAATCAGATAAAAATACTTTAGCACTTTGCCCTTCACCAATAATCTCATATTGAAGAGCTGAAAATAGTATGCACTCTTCATGATAAAATAATATAAATACAGGATCAGAGTATGCTTTGCTAAGAATTTTTGTAATCCAATGTGCATCATGGCTTCGTTCATTCTTATTACAATTTAAATCAACAGCAAGAAAGACTATCTTTTCAAAATCATTTTTCCTTCTTTTTAACTTTTTACATACAATGTCTTCAGGTACTATAGTAAACAGTAAAGAAATTGACTCGATTTTCTTTAAATAATCATGTTCATCTGCACCAAATTGTGTTTTATTATCTACTTTAAAATAAATAAACTGATTTACATCTAAATTAATAGCTACATTAGCAGGATTAACAGGATAGTTCATAGCTTTAAATAGCTCTATCCCTCCATTATATAAATCTGAAAATTTAATTTTTGATAATGCAAATTCAATTTCAATTATTTCGGACAATAAATTATTCATTTCAATCACCTAACATTATAATCTGTCATTACTTCTCTTATCTTATCATTATATTCAATACCACTAATTTCATCTTTAAAATCCGTTACAACCTCATATATCTTATTTATATAATCCTCTTTTGTTGTACAATTTTCTGCAAATGTTTCATAAAGGAATTCAATTCCACCTAAAACATAAGAGTTAAAAAGCTCCATATTCAAAGTATTAGTTTTCACTTCATTACTTTTAGCATCATCTCTAAATGCTCTATCAACCTTATTTTCAATTGTAAATCCTGGTGTTTCATCTAAAAGCATAATTAGACGATATATATACTCGCATTTCTGCCTTTCCGTTGCGAAAGCATCTGCATAGATTCTTGCTCTATCAATAGATTCTAAATCTCTTATTCCTTTTCTTCCATAAAGAAATCCTAGAGCAGCAGCATTCATATATACATCAATGTATCTATTAAAAATAGATGGTCTCTCTTGGTCATTATTTTCTATTCTTTCTTTAACTAAAAATTTTGTATATGTTGCATGTTTGCCAACTAGCGTAAAATCATGCTCAAACATTACTGCCCACTCCTTTTTATATAAGTTAATGTTTCTGTTTTTTTATCAAGATAATACTTTTTACCTACTTTCTTTCCCATAACTGTTTCGGCATAATTCCAATCTTTTGACATAACAAACATAATAACTTGTTCTGCAACCTCAGGTAGTACTCTAGATATATTGATGACATGAGTTTCATCAGCATTAGAAAATGGTGCATCCATAACGAGTGGATAAGGCTCAGAGCTCAGTGCCATTGATGTATCGCCTGATTTGCTTATTATTTTTTCTCTTGCTAAGTCTACAAGACCGGCGATAAATGCAAAATTTTTAACTGTTTCAAGTCCTTTTGATTCATCAGTCTTTATTTCATCATCAGCATATGCAGTAAGTAATGAAACACAATATTTTGAGTCTATAATTACCTTTCTATGTCCATGATACATCTTAGAGAAAATTTCATTCACTTTCATCTCAAGTTTCTCTCTGATACTAAACTCATTTTCATTAAAAGTTACTTTAATCCAATTGTAAATTTCTTCAGCATATTTTATGTACTCAATTGCCTGCTTATTTTTTCCAGTCACCACAATCAAACTATCATACATCTTTTGGTATCTTTCTATATTGGAAGTGCAAATACCATCTTCACGTATCATTTTATCTTTTTTATCATTAAACTCCTTCAGACGTTTCTTTACATCGTTAACCTCTTCCTCATATTTCTTCATATTCTCCTTGCCCTTTATTTCATCACTAATTTCAAGGACTTCATCTCGCCATTCCTGAATACGAGTTTTATACCTATAGATATCTTCTATCTTGGATTGTAAATTAGTATAATATGATTTATTAGTACTATCATAGGTGGATATTTTCTCTTTGAAATTTTTTATTATTGTCCCTATAGACTGTGGAGGCAAAAAGTCAAGTTCCTCCATTAAATGCTTAAATGCATCGCTATCTTTGACAATTTCCGTACCACAAACACATCTTCCTCGTTTAATAATATCGTAAATAGACTGAGCATTCATATCTTTAATACCCTTATCATCTATCTTTGCTTCCTTTAAAATATTTAACGCTCTTTTCGCAAGTGGCTGGACAAAGAAATTTAAAGTATTAGTATTGAAATCTGAAATAAACTTAGAGTATGCTGATTCAAGTGCTATATTTTCAGGTCCTAATTTACGCTCAATGCTCTCTTTTTTACTCTGCAATGAAGCTGTAGACTGATTATCCCTCAATATTTCATCTAATTGCTCTTTCCTCTTTTCGTAATGATTTATTTCACTTTTAACTGTGTCCAACTGTTCAGTAATAACCTGTCTTCTTGACTCTTCACTTTGGATGCGAATTAATGCTTCTGATGCCTTCTGATTTCCTGCTAAATCCATACTTGTTGTGAGTTTGCCTATAACACTACTCTTAAGGCTTTTACTTCCGATATGCTTCATAGCATTATCAAGAACAGATAGACCAAGTAATCCTTTTACAGCTTCTGTTACATCAGCTTTGTTGCTAATACTTCCGATACGCTCTGTATCGAAAAAAAAGTAGTTTGCCAAATCTCTCGGCAGAATTCCATTTATAGTTCTGTCTGCATATATTTGCTTTATTGGTTCTGTTTGTCCATCATTTTTCTTATAAGAGACTTTTGGTGCCTTTATAGGTGTGAGGTGTGTACCTCTAGAATCACAGTTGTAATCTTGAGCTCTTGTTATGATGTATTCTATATTATTATGAATAAGCTCTATCTCTATCTCGACAGTTTCTACTTCACCTACGTTCATCTCATGAGCCACATCTAAGTTTAAGACAAAATCTTTTGTTTCAAAAATTGCAAATCCATACAAACACCAATTAAATGCTTGCAATAACGTAGTTTTACCACTTGTGTTATTACCTAGAATAACAGTAACATTGCATTCTTTGTCACAAGAGAACTCTACACGTTGTTCTCCTCGATACTGTCTAAAGTTTTTCATAGATATTGATTTTAAAAGCATCTTAATTACCTCACTTAATAATTTTTTTTGATTTCATCACTAATTATCTTTCTTATACTTTCGACCATTTCATCATTTGATTTTTCCCTCGTTTTAATATTATCACGTTCAATTTTTAAAATATTAAGTTTCATTTGATTTAGTTTTTTTTGATCAACATTAATTTCTGTAATACTATCAGATATCATCTTCTTCTCCTCCAACTTCATTTATCTTGTAAGCATCTAAAATATCAATAATTATTTGATCAGCCACTGATGGATTCTCTGCGATTGAAGCAAAGTCTTTCATTCTTGAAATTTCCTTACTTGCAAGCGAACGAAGCATCCTTATGTCATCGTCTGTCATGCTATCCATATTATCCAATGTCCTTGGTAGTGTAATAAAATCATAAATCACTGCATGATTTTTACCAGGATATTTTCTTAATACTCTACCTCGTCGTTGTACATACTCTTTCGGATTTGTACTACTTGCTAATATAAAAGCTGTCTTAATACTTGGTATATTTACTCCCTCATCTAAACATCTAATAGCCACCAATGCTTGCAGATGTTTCCCATCAGCAAATGTTGCCTTCAGCACTTCACGTTCCTTTGCTGATTCTTCCGATGTAAATTTTGATATTCTCATTCCAAACTTATTTCCAAGCATATTTGCAACAATATCAATTTGGCGTTTATCTTCATCGTCAATTATACCTTCACTATAACCTGGGTCTTGTAATGAAGCTGCTCCACAATAAACAAGCATTTGTGAATCCTCTTTGTATTTTTCCATAATTTCAGATAGCTTTATAATCTTTTCTTGTGCTCCTGCAACTATCCTTGCTCTTTTAATTAGCAACATTTTCCCCATCTCGCTTATGCAAAGTTTCCCTCTTCTGTCCTTTGAACATTGTTTAAACACTTGTGCTGTAATTTTTTTATATTCTTCAAGTTCATCTTCTGTTAAGCCAACAATTAATGGATAATAATAATAGGGGGTAAGTTTATTTTCATCTATGGCTTGTTTCAATGTGTATTCGATACATTTTTCACCGAAATAATCAAAAAGTTTCGTAGTTCCCTCCTCATCTCCATGTCGTTCAAGTGTTGCAGATAATGCCAATCTGTAAGGAATCTTACAGTTTAAAGTTTTACTTAAATGTTTTGCTCCAAAATTATGAGCCTCGTCAACCATTAAGATTACATTTCCTTTAATTTTATTTATCTGACCTTGAACAAATTCTGAAGAAAATGTTGCATTCGTTGAAATAAAACAAAAATGGTTACTTACACCTAAATTAAAAGAAATAACTCCATCTTTTAATCTACTTTTCCAATCTTTTTGTGAAGAAGCTGAGTAACCAACTATGGCTTTCATCCCAAACTTTGTAATATCCTCAATCCATTGTTCAACTAAATGCTGATATGGGCATACAATGAACACAGCCAGGTTCTTTCCTAAACTATCATATAGCTCTGCCACCGCTCCAAGCCCAGTATACGTTTTCCCTGTACCGGTTGCCATATCAAAAATGCCTCTAAACTTTCTTTTTTTCCATTCACTAATTGCATCTAATTGATAATCATGTAAGTGTAAGTCTTCTGGTATTATTGGACCAATATTTTTTATTTGATTAGTCTCAAGTAAAAAATTTTCATTATTTTCTGAAGGTTCATCTTCATCAATAGCCAACTCAAATTTGGGGTTTACGTACTTTTGAAACATTTCTTTTGCTATCTTGGGAAACTCAATAATCCGAATATTAGGTTCATAGTCATTCCAAATTGCTGAAAAAGCACTTTCTTTTGCAAATACCCTAGCTTTATCTTCTGTCCAAGAACAAAAAACATCTATAGACTCATAATTATAAGTAAAAGCTGTAGTTGTTTCATTCATCGAACCAGTAAATGCTACTATGTTGTTATTTTTATCATAAATCAGTCCCATTTTTTCATGAAAAATACCAATCTTATTAGAATGCTCTATAAAAGCTATTTTAATTTCTAGCTGACCATTAGCAATTAGATTTGCAAGTAAATTCAATCTTTTTTCTTCAAATATATTTTTGGGTTCAATAAGAGAATTAGTCAAAGCTTTTTCAATAATATTATTTCGAACTTCAAACCCTTTATCAATTGCTTCAATATCTTCATCTGATAACCGTGGCGAAGCTACAAGGAGTATTTTCCCTCCATTTTTAATAAGTCCTGTTATTCCTTTGGAAATATCAATAAGTGCTGTTGAAGAGAAAAAACCTACAGCACGTTTATAAAGCACTGCATTTTCAAGCAAAGGTGTATAAAAATCCTTTACAATATTATCACTTAAAGATCTGTATTCAGATTTGATATGTATATCATTAAAATCCAAACTTACACCTCCTTTTAACATCCATAACTATACTATTTAATTTTATATTTTTTAAATTAATCATAGTTCACTAAAACATCTTACTAAGTAATTTACATCATCAATACTATTGAAATACCCTAAACTTATCCTAACAGTTCCACCGACATTCTCTGTATTTATAAAATTATGGATTATAGGGGCGCAGTGATACCCCGTTCTAACCGCAATATTAAAGTCCTGATCAAGTATTTGGCCTAACTCCGTAGGGTTATAACCTTCTAAATTAAGTGAAACGATTCCAATATGATTATTAAGATTCTCTGGTAAATATATTTTTACTCCATCAATACTCTTTAAACCTGCTATTAATGAGCCAGTTAGCTTTAGTTCTTTCTCTTTGATATTGTCTATGCCCATATCATTAAGCCAATCTAGCGATGAATTTAATCCTGCAATTGATAATATATTAGGACTAGCTGCTTCATATTTCGTAGGATACACATCTGGCATTTTAAAATTTAATGAATCTGATCCTGTCCCACCAATGATAAACTCCGAAAGTTTAATTTTACTATTATCAATAAACCCACCTATACCAAATGGTCCATATAGTGTTTTATGTCCTGCGAAAACAAAATAATCAGCCTTTATTTTCTTAATATCAACAGGTATTAATCCTATGGATTGGGAACAATCTAAAGTAATTACAGATTCATATTTCTCAGCAGCCTGGATTATCTGTTCTACTGGTAAAATAAAACCAGTAGTATTGCTAATATGAGACATGAATATAAAATCAGGAAATCTTCTTGAAAACTTCAAATTAAGTTCCTCGACGTTTAATTCAAAGGTTAGTGGATCAAATGGTATCATTTCAATGTTGATATTAAATTTTTCTTTTATATATTCTAATGGTCGCATTACAGCGTTATGTTCAAATGGAGTTACATAAACTGTTTTATTTTCGCTCCATTCTAATCCACCAATTATTTGATTTAATGCGATTGTTGCAGACGCTGCGAAAATAACTCTTTCTACACGATCAAAATTAACTAAGGAAGCTAATTTACTTCTTGTGTCATCGATTATTTTACTTGCATCCCTAGCCAATTTATATGAACCCCTGCCTGCATTAACGCCAAAGTTTCTATAAAACATATCCATATCTTCGTACACTTTATTTGGTTTTGGGAATGTCGTTGCTGCATTATCAAGATAAATTGTTTTCTCCATAATTCACTTCCTTTGACATGTAGGGGTAAACCCTACATGTATTTTTCTAACATTTTCATCAGTATACTTCTCTTTTCATTTACATCGATTGATTCTGCATAATCATCAAAAGCTTCCTCAATATTGTTATATAGAGTGCTTCCTATTGTAGAAATTTCGCTACCCTCAAAAGTTTTACGAACCCTTTTATCACCAACTAAAACACTAATGTCATAAGAATTGCTAATCTTTGTTTTTACTTCTTTCTTATAATTTGTGATAGTTTCTTTTATATCTTTTATGTCATGCAAATAACTTTTTAATGTGTCATCTTGCCAATCTTCAATGCTAAGCCCTGTAACAGCTTTAGCTAATTTTTCAATTATAACGTCATCACTTAACTTTGATATTGTTGGAATGATACTCAGTATACTATTTGCATTAACATCGTATAGATGTTCAATATTATCCTTATCCAGCCCCTTATACCAATTTTCCAAAGTAGTTCTAAATTCACCTTTATATCCTTTTTCAAATATATCTTTTGTTTCAGATATCAAGTAACCTTTAGTACATTCAATAAAATTATCCAATTCATTTTTAATAATAGTCACTCTATTGATGCATTTCTTCAAATCTGTTACTTTTAAAATCTTATTTTGCAATTTATTTAGTAATAGATCCCTAGGGTTAATATCAAACTTTAGAAGTTCCCTCCTGAAATTTACAATATCAGTATCAATCTGCTTATTTTGATTATAAGGTACTACTTTGTATTCTTTTGAATACTTAGCTAAGCTATATAACCAGTTTTGCATTGCCTCAAGTATTGAGGTGTATCTACTATAACCTGCATCTTTTTTTGATTTATATTCACTAAACAAATTATCAATATTAGTTATATAATCTTCATTTGCTTTTGAACCTTTTTCTAATAAAATAAAGTACTTATCTGGATTATCATTAATTCTGTTTAAAGTTTCGATGGACAACGGAACTTCTTTATCTCCAAAATAAATTACTATTTTTTCTAAATAATCTTTCATTTTAAGTGACATATAAATAGGGATTATTCCAGCCCTTAATCCATACTTATACTCTGAATCATAAAGTATTTTATATAAATCTGAAAAACATATTTTGTCTTCCTCACTACTTATTATAAAATTCCTAATTACATCCAAAATCTCATTTAAATAAGCATCTTCACTTTCTGATCCATCGAGTAGTCCCTTCCTCTTTATTGCAATCCTAAAAATTGTTGTTTCAGGACCATTTCCTTCAGTAATAAATCCGTTACCTTTCTCCATTTCATCAAAAATGTACTGTACTATTTTATTTCTAGCCTTTAATATTTGGCTAGAAATCTTATTTTTGTTGATAAGCTCATTATTAACTACTGGTGTCTTACTAAATACCTCAAAACAAATATCAGATATCTTTCTGTTTAATTGGTATTCTTTTTTTATATCTAAAATTTCACCATTAAAATCATAATACTTACATAGTCCATTTTTAATATCGTAATTAACAGATACATAGTCTTCAATATCTTCTGTTATATCATCTTCAAATATTTCTATTTCTTGAGCTGCAAGTTCATTTTCATTAAATTCAATATCACTTTTCAAAGATTTTATCGATACCAATTCTCTTACTTCTTCATCTTTAGAAAAAATATTATTTAAACTGCATAATATAATTCTAGGATCATTTAACTCGTTTAATTTTTTAAGTGCTACTTCTTTTTCTTCCTTAGAGCAATGAATTAAGTAAAGGATTATTCCATCAGAATTGCTTTCTGAAATTAGATCCTTTATTGTTCTAATATTTATGAATTCATTTACGGTAATAAAGTCTTTCTTAAAATATCTAATCATTTCTTTTTCATCATTATATCTCTTTGGCAATTCAAATCCCAAGTTGACTATATTATCTAGTACCTCTTTAATGTTTATTTTACTTGAATTAAGATTTTTTCTATCATTAATCTTTTTAATTATATTAAGTTCACTTCCAGGTAAAAATCTATAATTACCGTTGCTTTTCTTCCTTAAGATAATATGTTTATTAATAAGCTGCATTATTGCAGTATCAAAATTATCATTAGTTAGCCCTAGTGATGCTCTCAAATATAAGTCAGTAGGAGAAAGCTGTTGAAATTCATTTACTATATCAATTGCGGCTATGCTTTTAATTATTTTCTGCTCATCTTCAATGTTAGTTTTTAATAATGCACTATTAGCTTTTAACCAAACAGTATGAACACTTTCATTAAAAACTTCTTTTTTAAATAGTGCTTCAAAATAATCATATATCAAATCTATGGTTAGAAATTCAGCCCTTCCATTATTAGAATTGATAAAATTTACTAAACTTCCTTTTTCATCTTTAGATAAAAAGGTAAATAGAGTTCTTTCATTCTGCGCAACTTTTTCACTAATTCTAGGAAGTACATAACTACTTATAGGATTTAAAGGAAAACATCCATCACCAATTAAACTAAGATAGTTATCCACATCATTAAAAATTGTTGTATTTTCACATTGATTCAAAACCGTATTTATTTTGTCATAATTGTTAGTTTTAAACGTTTTAAACTTCTTTTCGTCTTTTATTATTGCATTTGCAATTAGCTCATAATTTTGTTGTGAAGAAGAAGTGAAGTATATCTCTTTAAACCTACCCTCAACACCTCTCCAGGCATTTATTTTTTCTTTAGGTAAGTCCGATATATAATCATTTACACTTTTATGAGTTATACAAGATAAATGAATTTGATTTTTTCCACTTCTATTAGCAAGCTCCGCAAAATCCTGAATAAGTTTAATATCTCTTGCTGAATTTCTTGTTATACTTGCCTCAAGAAACTTACTAAATTCATCAAACACAACAAATATACCGTTGAAATTATGGGATTCACATAGTTTGCAATTTAATTCTTCAAATAAACGAATTATATCTGAATTAATCAAAGGATTAAATTCTGTACCTGATGTGACTTTAGGATGAATTTCCTTAAATATTTCATATGCCTCATCATTGTAATTATTTATTTTATTCGTGAACATCTTAATATTTAGATCAACATCTTTGAGTTTTTCTTTGAAATTTATATATGTTTCATTGTATTCATTTTCCCATATTTTAACTGTTTCAATTATTGCCTCAAAATACGTTTTAGGTCTTAATTCATTCAGCCCTTCACGCTCTAATGCATCCTTAATTCCAACCAAAAATGCTTGATTTAAATCATAGTAATTGCTATTAATTATAACTGGAAGCAATTTTTTATTTTGACCTCTTATCTCTAAAATCATTTTTTTTACTTCATCGCTTATATTTCCGATCTTATTACATAATACATCCAGTGTTTCTTGTCCTTCAGTATTATTATTCATTGAAATTATAGCTAAAAGAATCAGTAACAAATGAGATTTTCCTTTACCATATGGTCCTACAAGTATTGAAGCCCTATCCTTACTATCGTAATAAATACTAGTTAAATATTTCTTTAAGATCTCAACTGATGCACTAGTAGGAATATATCCTGTTACCTTTGAGTATTTATTCAAATCATATTGAAGATTAATCGAGTATTGAAACCCCTCGTCCGCTTTTATAAAGTCTTTATATAACATCATCTGTCCCTCATTCCATTAATTGTTCATAATACTCTCTTATTATGTCTTGTTTATCATATTTCCCAGGGTATACTTGATTTAACCCGGCAGTTCTATTTATTCCTATATATCCAGCATTTTTTAGCAAATCCAAATATTCATTTAACAAATTTCTATCTAAGTTTAGAACCATTCCTGCGTTACACTTATCAGTTAAAATGTTTTCAATGCTTATACTTTCTGCGCCTTTTAAATTATCTAAAATTATATAGAGTACTACAAATTTATCTAATTTATCCATTGAAGGCTTTGTTTTTAAAATAACTTCCTTCCCATGATTTGAAACGCTCTTCGCTAATAATCCCAATTCATTAAGTGGACAAGATGTATTTTCTTCAGGGTTCTTATTTTCTTTTTTATTATCAACATAAGTCTTTATAATGCACTCACAATCATCAAATAAAGAACTTTCAGAAAACGTCATATTATTTGTAGATCTCTTTAATGCATAAATCATTTCATTTTTTAAATCCTCTTTTGTAAATTCATTAACAGTAACTTCATTGAAAAACAAATACCAAGAAGTACAATTTTCTCTATTAGTCACCAACTTATAATGAATAATCCATAATGAAAATATATCCTCAAAATAAGGGTCTTTATCTAAAATAATCTCACCAAGATTTTTAGTAAGCCTCTGCTCTCTTTTATTGCCTGCAACTTTTTCTTCTTCGGTTAAGCCACAAGCTTGTAGCCAATATCTAAGCGCCTTAACCATACTAACCCCTATACCTAAAATGTCTGTTGCATCCTCCCTTATAAAGATTCTGCAATCCTTATGAACATTTTTTATTCCTTTTCTTAACCAACCTTCTCTAATATAGAAACTCTCATGTGCTTTTAATCTTATTTTAACTATAGTATCTTCCAAGTCTAATCTCCCCTCTTAGTTGCTAGGACTTTTCTCATATAACAACCACCATCAAAATGATTTATACACTCCCCACAACGAACGCACTTTATATCATCAATGGTATAAGATAGTTCTCCATTTGTGCTGTCATTGGATTTTTTAATTGTTATAGCGTTATGCTTACAAACGCTTTCACATGCAAGGCAGCCAACACACATCTGAAATTTTGTTATCTGGCATTCAATTTTTAATTTAGCATTTTTTATATTTTTAGTTTTAAGTAATGGTAGCTTTAGTATTGAAACCTTCAATAGATTACTTCCTATTTTTCCCTGCAATCTTATTATTGGATTGTTTTGATTATCTAAAACAAAAACTTCCCCCAGCCTCTCATTCCCCATTTCCTTTGATATCTTTCCAAAGGGCTTAAATAATTCATATAGATCTTCAGAGATACTTCTCTTTAACTCATAATTAAAAGAATTTTCCTCTATAGCACAGGGTTTAAATGAAATAAATGAGTTTTTACTAAACTCTACCCCATTTCCGCCTTGTCTTGCTTTCCAGCTTCCCTCATCAATATAAACTTCTGCATCTAGTTTTCCAATTTTCTTTGCGAAGCCAACTAAGAAATTTCTCCATTTTTCATATTGCTCAGGCATGTATATGCTGGATAAGTATTGCGCCCAGTTACTATTGTTAGGGCAACACCAGCATCCAACTCTAGCATAACCTAGTCTATATGCATCATTAAAATCTATACCAGTTGTTAACATATACAGCCAAACATCAAAGTCATACCAATCTATAATTGGCGACATAACCTTTTGCTTCGTTATTTTAGGGCTATCTGATTCTCTATCATATTTACTTCTACTGCTAGATTCACTTCTTCTAATTCCATGAAAAGTAATTATCTTTTTCTTATCTTTAAAAGTAGAACTTATTTTCCTTGTAATTGGGCCTGTCTTAAAAACAGTGCAACACCATCTCATTACTCTACTCGGTGGTCCAAGAGTGTCGCACAAGTCATAGAATTCTTTCTCTTTATTTTCAGCAGTAAGCATCGGTGTATATCTATTATTCGATTTGAATCTTTTAATATACTCATGCGTAAGCGGAAATTCTAGCGTTGTATCACCAAAAATATGAATTATCTTAGGTTCGCTTAGTGCTTTAACTACTAAATCTTGAGTAACCGTTGAGTCTTTTCCACCACTAAATGATATAAAAAGCTCATCTAATTCATAACCATAAGAAACTTCATTTATAAACTTAGTAGCTTCAGATACCATTAAGTTAAATCTTTTTTTATTTGCTTCAATAAATTTTGCTATATTATTATTAAAATAATCATAATTATTTTCATCTTTATATTTATTTAATTGTTCAATTACACTGTTAGCATCCTTTTTCATTAATTTGGTTATGGATAACTTTAACCTCACACCATCAACAATATACCTGTTCCCCGTACTATTCCAAACAGATGAGTTTATATATTTAAAGGGTTCTCCAATTAAAATCTCTAAAAGGAGTCTTTCTTCTGGGAAAACAGGCCTTAAGTCTGTAGTTAAAGGTTCTGAATTTGCTCCACACACATCACATATTTCATCATAAATTGGTACATTACAATTCTTACACCAATAAATTCTTGATTCAGCATTTGTCCTTTCATTACAAATTGGGCATTCGCTTGTTTCACAGTCTATATTGCAACTTTTACAAATATATTTAATCATACATAAATCTCCTTATTATGCTCACTTCAATTCTCAATACTCTATCAATTAATATTTCCAATTATTATATCTTTTTATATCCAATTAATTGTAGAATCTAGGTACATTTTATCAAACTACAATATATATAGCAAAGTAATTTGTTTCCAAGTATTACCCATTCAAAGCATTCTAACACATTAATCTTGCTAAATAAGGCGAATACTGTCGCATTGCAAATTAAACCTAGTGCCACCCACATGGCAAGTGGCAAGTTGTAATTATTACACTCTCACCGGCAATGCTTTAACCCATTCCCTAAGGATACTCAAATTTCTTTTCCTCAATTCTTCAAGCTGAGCCATGGATAGGTTTAATTTCTTTCTAACATATATAGAAGTTATATTTGTTCTACCACCCGAACATTTCATGGTAAATCCCTCTGGTACCGTTACTTCATTTATAATTCCACTCATAAGAAAATAGGCAGAATAAGACGAATTTAATGTAGGGTGGCCACAGCAGCAAAATTCAGTTTTATATCCCTTTTTATTTAAATCAAAAATTATATCAAGCATTGGAGTATCCATCTCACTAAGAGATCTTAAGCATTTTCTGCAGAAAGTCTCCCCTTCCTTATGGATTGTTAAGCACTTCATGCAAGCCATGGTTTTATCATTCTCTTTTGCATTAATGCAATCTATACTTTCAAAAGGTACTAAGCTTTCCTTTAGCTTTTTTAAAAGCATATCATCTATCTCTTTTCTTTTTTCTGGAACTGTATAATACAATGCACTTGTATTATATTTTCCAACCCTGTCTCTTTTGTCCTGTCTTATATATCCATCCTTTGTCAAAGAATCCACCAATATAGGAATATCCCATAGATCTATCCCCACCATATTTGAAAGTGCAAACAAATGTTGTGCATGCTTCTCCCTTCTTAGATATATTAACGCGCTATGTCTACAGTCTTCAGAAACCTCACCTATAAGATATTTATTAATATATTCTTCCGGGAATCCTTCTTCCCTCATTCCAGCCTCAACCTTGCTAATGTATTCTTCCGAGGCTTTCACTCCACTTCGCTCTTTATTAACTACGGTATAAACAATTACTTCCACCATTTCTCCAGCCAGATTAACACTTACAGTTTTTCGTGCATAAGCGCCGTTACTAACCCCTTCTCTTCTATCAATTGCTCTAAGTGCCCTATCACTAACTTCTATTACAAGTCCAAGAACATAGTCCTTATCTCTTGAATCTACAACATCAAGTACCCCACCCTTCCATTTAGCGGATTTCTTTGTAAATGCTAACTTATATTTTTCAAGCTTTCCTATCCCAAGTACAACATAATCCTTCTGCGCACCGTCTTCCTTCAAAGTCTTTTCAATTTCCATCCTATTTATTAAACTCCCATAAGCAAATACCAGGTTCATAATTAACATCTCCTTACTAATTATTGTTTATAAGTATATAATATATCAATAATCAAATGAGTTTCGGACGCTAAGCGTACTTTCTTTATCTTCTATAATGTTTTTAATAGGTATTACAGTTTCCACCTTTTCTTTTGAGATAACTTGTATATTAGAAGAATCTTTAACCCGTACCCTTCCCTCTGCTACAAGAACATCCTCATCCCCATGATCAGAGGCATAAGTAACAATTATAATCTTGCTGCACTTCTCATAGTAGTGATACCTATTTATCTGGTTTTCTTCAAATATTTCTTCTTCACTATGGTATCTTTGTTTCCTATTTTCAAAAGTTATAGGTTCTTCCCAGGTTTCTATAAATTCATTTATAATATTTTTTGCATAATCTGAAAGCTGCGAATACACCCAGTTACTTAAATCATTAAGTATATTATCATATTGGGTATTCTTTGAAATCTTTTTAATCCCAACAGTTAACGCATAAACTTGAGTAAGATTAAGTGGCATAAATACAGGATGCATCGTAGACTTATACTTAAGTTGTTGCTTACCATCACTGCTTCTTTCCCTATCCACTTCTATCTTTATCTTCTGGTTTTGAAATTCAATTCCGTTATCTAGTGCAGTCAAGTCTGGTCTAATATTTTTCTCATTTAACCAGTAGTGCTCTTTAAGCGCATCCATTGTTTTTGCTGTTCCCTGTAGGTATTTTACAATATCTAATTGCCTTTCTATATCAGATTCAAAGGCCTTCCTATCGGGACAAATCTCATCAATAATAAAGCGTGTACCATAATTTCTATTTAACCAAGTAAAATACAATTTTAACCGATCATAGCTTTTCTTTTTATCTTGGCAATGCCTCATTGTTTCCTCTACTGCATCTACAAAGGTAATCCAATCCCAAGAATTAGCTTTTAGATCTAACACTAACTCATACTTTTTACCCTTCTCATTTAGCTTTCCTTTAATACAAGCTAAAAAATTATTTATAAGTAAAGTTGTACATACTGTTTTTTCCTTTGAATCTCTTATTTCACTTAGATATTTATCTATACTTTGATTAAATGTTATTTTCATTTTTAGCCATCCTTTTTAAATTAAAATTAGTGCCACCCACATGGCAAGTGGCAAGTTACTTTACAATTCTTCTTCCATAATATCATTCCAGAGGGCAAAATAATTGCCTCTTCTATCAAAATAATAAAAGCCATTAAAAATGTATATCACATTTTCATGGCCTTTATAAATTGATTTTAATTTCTTCCATACCGTTTTTCTTTCATTAAAACGTTATTTTCTAAGACCCTTAACAAATTCAACAGTTAACCCTGTTTTAGCTGAAATTGTCTCATCATCAAGAACGTCTAATAAACTCTTAGCTACTTTTTCTATCCCTTCTTCTCTTCCTTTTTCCATTCCTTCTGCTCTCGCAGTTTCTTCTCTTGTTAACTGATCCATAATTTCTGCTTGTCTAGCGTCGTATGCCATCCTAGCTTCTTTGCTTTTACTCACTCTTTTGAGGATTTCATAGGCAGTTTTTATATTTTCATTTTTTTCTGCAAGCATTTCAAGCCCCTCCTTTGAATTTGCATCTAAAAACTTGATCCAATCTATAACTTTGTTATCAGTATTTTTTAAGTTTGCAAGCCTTGCATAAGAACGTAGATATTATAGCCCTATTTTAAAATTTCAAATTCTCCTTTAAATGCTGTCTTTCTGGAATGTATTTTTTTATAATGCTCTATCAAATTCGTTTTAGCTCCACAATTACCATTCAACTCCATTATTTCTCCTAGTGCAGATATAAGTGTTGCTGCTTTGTAATAGCTTCCCCTAAATCCTCCACCTACAACTGCATCAGTTCTTTTATCAACCTCTGAATGTAACCAAGTTATATACTTTTCACATTGTTCACTAGTTATTTTAATTTTGTCCTTCCATATTAAAAAACGTTCAAAAAAACTTTTATCATCCTTCGAATAATTTAGCCTATATTCTAAGCCTTCTATTAATTTTTCACTTGCTTTAGAAATGCTATTACTTTTGCCTAAATATAGAATAAATAATGGTACAAATATACCTTTAATATTATCACTCCAACCTAAATAAGTTTTATCTTTCTTACATTCTTCATAAATATACTCAAATTCTCCATTAAAGAAACAAAGTATTTTTTTATATTCCATTGAAATATTATTCATTTTCATTTGATTGTTAATGTTATCAAAATCTATATATGATTTTTCAGGTAATATTCTTAGTTGCATAGTGCTAATATCTGTTATATTCTCGTAAGTTTCCGCTTCAAAAAGTCTTAAATAGTGGTTTAGTGTTGATTCCGAATGAAAAGCTGCTTTATAGCATTCCCAAACAATTTTTGTATGGCCTAATCCTTTCGCAGCCATTGCAGTTAAATCTGCCACCTTTCCCCTAACAATTAACTCTTCATTCAATAAGCTAATTGCCTCTAATCCTACTTTTTCACATTCAGCATCTTTGCTTTCATCAATTAAGTATTCACATGCTTTTAAGTACAAAATAGGATGCTTTTGTACCATTTCGTGAGCTATGTCACATAACATTTTGATGCCTCCTTGAAGCATACAAGATTCAAAAATCAAGTTTCCTGCTAAGTCTCCATCTTCACACTTTAAGAAAACAATCCATTCTTCTAAAAATATGTCTATTTCTACTAATTCTTCTGGACCTATAGTAAAAAACTCTTCTAGCTTTATATCTTTTGAAATATTCAATTTCATATAACTATAAATTGCCTGAACCCTGGCTTTTCCATTAGACATTTGATATTTTGCATATAGCAAGTTAAGAACTATTTCCTTCAAATTTAAAGAAACCAAGTTTTCATCAACTAATTCTTCTATCCCTAATTCCATTGTCTCTTCTGAGTCACTATCATATGCTTGAAATACCATATTTATAAGCAAATCATATAAACCTAAAGCTTTTTCATATTCCTTTTGATATAATAGGTCTTTGGCTACTTGAAATGCAGAAGTTAGCTTTTTTCCTATTTCACAAGTATCATAATACTCATAGGAATCATCTTTCCAATAATTTTCATCATATTGTTCACTATAGCTACATTCAAAATAAACATCTCCATTTTGTACTTCTTCACACCACTTTTGTATCTCTTTGATATCATGTATAATTTCATCACAGTTATTTTCACCATTTAGAGAATTTAAAAATTTACATCTTTCATCTTCCTGAATTGTACGTGCTAAGTTATGAATCCACTTTTCCTTCTCACTTTCAGTCATAGTAGCTAGTTTTTCATCCACCTCTTTGATAAACTCATTATAATTCATTTTTATTACATCCTTCTTTCATTAAAATATTATTTTCTAAGCCCCTTAACAAATTCAACCGATAACCCTGTTTTAGCTGAAATTGTCTCATAATCAAGAACGTCTAATAAACTCTTAGCTACTTTTTCTATTCCTTCTTGCATTCCTTCTTTCCTCGCACTATTTTCTCTTGTTAACTGATCCATAATTTCTGCTTGTCTAGCTTCGTATGCCATTCTAGCTTCTTTGTTTTTACTGACTCTTTTAAGGATTTCATGGGCAGTTTTTATATTTTCATTTTTTTCTGCAAGCATTTCCCCGCCTCCCCATTTGCAAACTCTATCCTTGGTAGCTGTCTCAAAGTGAGGAATATAGGAGCATAGCTTCTGAGCTTCTTCTTTACCAAGTGCTATACCAAGCTCCTTGCAAAGCCCTTCTATATATTCACGCTTTGCT
Source organism: Clostridium sp. CS001 (assembly GCF_020443565.1). GTDB lineage: Bacteria > Bacillota > Clostridia > Clostridiales > Clostridiaceae > Clostridium_AD. The sequence goes on along the minus strand of NZ_JAIZZN010000031.1, from coordinate 21,502 downwards.
ATAACAGAAAGCCATTCTTTAGGGATATCATCATAACCATAATATAGCCCAGCAAGACCGCCTGCAACTGCTGCAACAGTATCTGTATCCTCACCAAGATTCACAGCTAATAAAGCACAATCTTTATAGCTTTTTGTGTTTAATAAGCACCAAATAGCCGCTTCTATTGTATCAACTACATATCCGCTACTTTTGATATTATTAATAGGTATTTCTGCAAAGGACTTATCATTTAGCCTATTATAATTATGTAGCTCCACTTGAAACTCATCATGCCTTTCGTAGTATTCCATTGCATTATAAATCCCCATTTCGACTGCTTCAGAAAGATCTCTACCTTCTAATAGCATACTGGCAACAGATATATATATTCCACAAGCAATTAAGCTACGTTTATGCCCATGGGTAAGAGCTGAAACCTGATGAATTATGTTCATAGCTTCATCACTTTGTGTGAATTCTGCGCCATAATTAGCTTTAATATAAAACAAAATGGGCAAAATTCTCATAAGCGACCCATTGCCGTTATCATTTTCAGATAATCCACCGCAATTCAGAGGGCTTTCTCCATCTTCAAACCGTCTCAAGGCTTTTCTTGTTGCATTTCCTACATCAAAAACCTCTCCATGAGCTGTGTATTCTGCATCATTAATCCACTTCAAGAATTTATCCATTATATCCTTGTAATCAAGGCCCTTAGAAAGACTATCTAAAAGACATAATGTCATACTAGTATCATCAGACCAGGTCCCTGCTTTCTGGTTATGAGTGCCATAGGAGCGCATATTAATTACTGGATTTCCTCTTAATGTTTCTCTGTTTTGAAATTCTACTGGAACACCCAAAGCATCAGCTACGCAGCCGCCCATTATTCCGTTTAAAATATAGTGCCACCCACGTGGCAAGTGGCAAAATGTACATCCTGTCATGGATATCTCCTCCTAAACTTCTACAACTTTTAGATATTATTGCCTATATGCAATTAGTTTCTTCATATTAGGTGTAATATCCTTTAATAGTATCATGTTGTAAGCAAGTAAATTTGCCTTCAATATTTATCTTTTTTAAAATAATTCAACACATGCGAATATTTGTTCTTATGCTGGTAATAATAATATTATTATAATATATCTTATCACAGTGAAAATTTGATATAATGGAGAGTGTACAAATGAGCTTTAAGAAGAAAATAAACGATATCCATGATAAAAGTTATAAGGATTTGTTTTCAACTAAGGATACCTTTTTATCTTTACTCAATACCTTTGTTCAAGGCGACTGGGTAGATAAATTAGATGCAGACAAATTAATACTCATTGATAAATCATATATTTCATCAGATTATGAAAAATCAGAATCTGACATAGTATATCAAACAACTATCGGATCAGACAATGTAATTTTCTATGTACTTCTAGAGCTTCAATCTAGTGTAGATAATACTATGCCTATTCGATTGTTAATGTATATGGTAGAATTATGGAGAGATGTACTAAGAAATAGTGAGAATAGAGAAATCAGAAGAAAAGATTATCGGCTTCCTGCCATTGTTCCTATAGTTCTTTATAATGGTAGGAAAAAATGGACTTGTGCTAGGTGCTTTAAGGATATCATTAATGAAAGTCAATTATTTGGCGATAACATCTTAAATTTCAAATATGTATTAGTTGATATAAACAGATACTCAAAGGAGTATTTGTATGAATTTAAAAATATAGTCGCAGCCATATTTTTATTAGATCAAGATATTGATGCCATGGAGTTTTTACAAAGATTAAAGGATATAGTTGTTAATTTCAGCAAATTAACTGCTGAGCAAAAACTCTTATTAAAGGGTTGGATCAAAAATACCACTAATAACAATGAAGTAGTAGATATGAACACATTAGTAGAAAATATATTTAATAATGAAAATGAGGGGGTTACAATTATGGTTTCTAATGCATCAAACATCTTTAATAAATTAAAAAACGATGCAATAAAAGAAGGTTTAGAAGAAGGAGTTCGAGAGGGTCTTAAAGAAGGCATTAAAGAAGGCATTAAAGAGGGCATTAAAGAAGGTATTAAAGAAGGTGAAGCTAAGGGTAAATCCGACCTACTTATCACTCAATTAACAAAAAAATTCCATGGCCTTTCTGATTACTATCTAAGTAAGATTAAAGAATTGCCAGAGGAAACAATTGAGCTAATAGCAACGGATATTTTCGATTTAGAAAAAATCGAGGATATAGACAAATACTTATAGGAAATGGACGGATTATTTCCGTCCATTAAAATCCCTTCTTTACTTAATATTTATAGTTAAGTTTATCTTAAGTTTACCCTATTACAAATGCTCCTGCTCAAGCTTTACATTTTCACTAAGCATGTACTCAAAAACCTCTAAGTACTCTTTGAAACATTCATCCTTAAGCATTTCCACAAGTATTTTCTTATCGTTTTGTGTTAATTCTTTGCAATATCTTCTTCCGCTAATCAATGTGTTTAAATCCATATTATAGGCAATAAAGTTTATTGAAGTTTTCTCTATTAAATGCTTAAGTATCTTAAATCCACCGCAGTCAATATCTCCAAAGTGATAAAACTCCGCCTTCTCATTACTTGCTTTTATTTTCTTAAGAAGCTCTCTTCTTGCATTGTTATGAAAGCCACCTAAATATATACACACAAAGTCACTATCATTAAAGGTATTAAATGTTGTGAGATTTTCTATGGTTATTACCTTTGGAGTATTTATCTGTATATCTATTATCTCTTTCAAATCTTGCGAGCTTATACCTATTCCAAACTTTAATTCCCCTATATCCAAAACTTTTTCGGTTAATTTAATCCTTGCATCCCCTTTAAAGTGAACATAACTCGGATTGCTTAATATGTTAAATCCCCCTAATGTCAAGTTTTCTTCCTCACTAAAATCCTTTAGTATTCTCAAAACTTTATTTTCTAGCACTTCAAATTTCTTTGAATCCCCAAAGATTCTTATAGAAAAATTCCGTTTAAATATCTCATCTTCTTGTGCTATTATATTTTTTATAGCCCATAGAATCTCAGCACATTCCCCAATGTTTTCAATGTCTAAGTACTTTTTTATAGAAGACTTTTCCTCTAGTTTTCGAATCATGGTTTTGCAAAAATCCCCTAGCAGGTTACTTTCAAGAGAATACTTTGCTAATAAGTTGATACATTCTTCTTCACTGGATTCCTTTGGCTTTCTTTTTAATAATTTGTAAGCCTCATTAATACTTCTTACATTCAAATCAATACTTTTTATTAGATGGCTTTCGTAGCCTTTTCCCCATTGTATATGAATTATCTCAAGGTTCTCTAATTCTTTAGCACTTTGATCTATTGTCTCTTTTTTATTATAATCATTCTCATCAAAGTAATCTTTTATTGTTCTGGCTGTTACTTTCAAGGATATTTTCCTCTGATTTAAAGAAGTCCCCTTATATAGGGCACTTCTTTCGTAACTATCTATTAAACTATTTAATATTTCTTCCTTATACTTTTTCATTGCTATAACCCTCAATCAAACTATAATTTTCCCCTTTTATTGTTAATAAAGTGGTATTTACAAAAGGAGCTATAGTGTCTATTTTTTGTGGAGGTGCTGCTATTATTAACTGCAGTGGCAATCTATTAAAGAATTCCATCATTGCAACTATTCTGCTCTCATCCATTTTATCAAAAGCCTCGTCAAATAATATTAATCCTATTGGCTCTGAATTTGTTGGCATTGAGTAAAGCTGCACAAAGGAAGCTGCCATTGCTACATAATATGGTGTTTGAGTTTCTCCACCGCTCTTTTCTTTGCATACCTTTGAAAATAGTGAATGCTCGCCATTTGAATGTTTTATTTTTATATCATAATTCATATAGCTTCTATAATCAGTAAACCTTTGTAATTCCCTATCTTCTGTTTCTCCGTCTATAGTTAGCTTGTCAAAAAGTTCTTCTAATATTTCTTTGTATTTATTTTCATATTCCTGTGTAAATAATGTAAAACCTTCCCCTATGTTTCTTTCATCCATTATCATGTCATAATATTTATTTATTTTCACATCTTTGCTTTTTTCTATCTTAAATTCATACTCTTCATTTCCAAAACTAACCCCGTGAAGAGCCCTATTTAATTCTCTAAATTCTTTTTTCGCTACAGTTATATTTTCATTTATTTTTGATATGAAATGCTCTCTAAACTCAAGCTCTGCTCTTTCCTTTGCCTGCTTTACATTGTCCTCATATTCTATAATTGTACTTTTTCTTAGTTTTTCTACTTCACCTAAAAAGCTATCGATTCCATCTTTTCCAAGGGCTGCTCCAAATTCATATTCCCTATTATAGTCGCCCTGTAAATTCTTTAACTCTTCTAATCTGTTTAGCCTTCTTGTGTCATTATTGTTTTTTGAAGTTGTGAAGTTTACTTTTATAGTTTCTAATTGTTTTGCTTTTCTTTCTACTTGAACTCTCTTTTCCGCCTCTTCAAAAATCGCTGCACTTTTTAAGCTCTTTTCTCTTAAATCCTCTTCCTTTTGACCCGCAATACCTGATTTCATTGTTATATTTCTTTTGCTAATTTCTATTTCATTTCCTAAAGCACCAATTTTTATAGCTAAGTTATTATATTCTTTTTTCAAACCATCTATTTCCTTTTTAACATCTTCTAGTTTAAGGTTTAGTTCTATAAAGGTATTGTTTTTAGACAGTTCTTCTTTTTCTCTTTTTAGTGACTCTAAAGCTAATTTTTCATTTTGCTCTTTTCTAACTACATAAACCTCTTCGCTTATTCTATCTAACTTAATGTCTTTTATTATATTTATTACGCTTTCTAAATCCTTCTTCTTCCCTGAAAGCTGAACTAATTTTTCTTTAAGAATCTCCCTTTTCTCCTTAAATTCCTCTAGTTGAATTTTGTACGCGTCTTCTCCTATATATGGCCTTTTATAAACTTCAGGATCAATTGCCCTTGCCACATAATTTTTATATACCATACAATCTGGCGTAATGGCAGTTTTGTGGTCCTTTAATTTTTTAATATCCTCTTCCCTTGTCACTTTACCTAAAATCATATTGATAAATCTTTTGCCTTCCCTACTTTTAGATGTAACCACCGCAGCTAAAGAACTTGTATCAGCTTCATCATATTTTTCAAGTTTCAAGGTATTTATAAGACCCACAGAATGAATTCCATTTTTCTTTACCAACCTATCATACACCGAAAGAGCTTTATCAAAATTCTTTCCTTCAACTATAAGATAAAATCTCTGAGTATTTAAATAACCCTCCACTGCATTCTTCCACTTTAAATCAGTAATCTCCAGTATCTCGCATAATATTTTAGGTTCATCCTTTATGCCTAGTGTTTTAAAGTTACTTAATATTTCTTCCTTTAAAAGAACTACATTCCTAGGATATTGAAGATTCCTTTTTTCAAGTTCCTTTATACTTTCTTCTACTTCCTTTAATGCATCTCTTTGTGTTTCGCTTTCCATCTCATGTTTTGCTAATGCCACAAAATCTTCATCTCTTCTTTGCAAAAGTCTTTCATTTAAAGCTTTTGCAAGGTTTATAAAGTTTTCTAATTCTCCATTAATATCTTTTGTAAGATCTAAAAGCGTTGTTATATCTATCCTTTCAATTCCCAGTTCTCTTATGCGTTGAAGTCTTTTTTCCTCTTCTTTTAATTTATTAACAAATGATATCTTACTCTTTGATAATTCTTCTAGTAACTTTTCTTTATCCCCTACTCTTTTATCTATCTCCGCTAAAGCCCGAAACTCTTCATTTGTATTCAAAGTCATTTGAATACTATTTCTTTTTTCCTCACTTTGACTTATCCTACTATTTAGCTCTTCATGTTGTCTTTCCTTTGCCTGCCTATCATTATTAGCATTTTTAAGCCTTTGCTCTAATATGCTTATCTCTTCTTTAATTATTTCTTTTTCCACTATTTCAATTATAAAGGCGTGCAAATTTACATTGCTTACCGCCCTATCATAATCCTCATAGCTTTCCTTTATTCGCTGAAGCTTTTCTATCCTTCTTTTAACATCATCCACTAGGTTTTGACACTCTTTATAAGTTCTTATATTCTCTCTTAAATTATCTATACTAAGTTCTTTCTCTTCTAATATATACTGATAAACGAAATCTTTAATATCCTTAATTGGCTTAAAAGCAAGCGCTTTAGGCAATAGCTCATTAAACTTTTCTCCTAATCTTCCAAACTTATTTAAGAAATCTTTTTTTGCCTCTCCATAGGTATTATAGGGCTGAATACTTTTATTTCTATGTGTTGTCCTAAAATTAGATATATCTAGAGGTATGCCCTTATCTATGTAGGTTACATCCTTTAATCTATGTTTTTCTATTCTATAAAACATAACTTTTTCAGAGGTTTCAGAAGACGAATCAATAACGGCACCTATAATAAAATAATTTTTTCTGTTTTCCTCATAAAATTCAAGAGCCACATGTGACGTTATATCACCGCTTCTTGAGTACTCACTTCCTTCTCTTCCAGTTTTGTACCTAACATATCCTGTAAGATTTCTTTTTGAATTCTCATTTGCAGCTTTATTAAAATTATTTTTATTGCAGGTTAAAATAAACTGTATAGCATCTAATATAGTAGACTTACCCGCTCCATTATCACCTGAAATCAGCACTGAGTTTTTAATGTCTATAGTTTCATCAACAAAGGCATGCCAATTAATCAGTCTCATTGTTACTAGTTTCTTCATCTTCTTTCACCCCCTTTCTCTTATATGTGTTTAATTTTTCATATACCTTTGTTATATCCTCCATTCTTAATGCCATAAGTATAGAAGGATATATTATAATTCTAGAGTCACCTAAAGTCATATTAGTATCTAAATTTTGAATTATATTATAACGTTTTAATGTTCTTAAGCTATCCAAAAGCTTTGTTTTATCCATTAATTTATCCTGGAAGTCTAGCGCTATAAATTTTTCTTGTATTTCTGATACTTGAATCATTATATCCTCAGTAAGACTTAGCTCCTCCATCTTTTCGTGATAAAGAATTCTAAGTATCAAAAGCAATATGCTATCTATAAGCTTTAGGTTTACTTTATTTGTGTTAACTTTATTTATAAGCTGAGCAACTCCGATACTTTTATTTATCTCTATTTCATAGTCCAGTAGCTCTAAATATTCATTCAGCGCCTCTAAATTACTTTCTACATAGTAGTAATCACTTTTCGTATCTTCTTTTTTCTTGCATATGAAGCATACACTCAAAAGTTTGTTACACACTTTTTTAAAATTTTCCTTGTTCCTTATGTTAAATTCTTCTACTCTCAACCTTATTTCCTCCAGATTTCAAAGTTTTTGAAGCTATAGCCAGCGTTATTTATCATATCGTTTCTTTTTACAAACTTGTATTTTGATAAAATTGAAGAGGAATATAATCTTATATATATAATTTTTATAAAGTCCTCAATTGTATTAATTTCTATATCACTTGCGTACATCATAGACTTATTTTGCAGAAGCTCTAAAACTATGCTATTAACCTTGTCCATAGAATACTTTTTATCCTGCTTTATTCTAAATTCTTCAATTTTTCTTTCTCTTTCCTCTTTAGAAATCTCTTTTAAAACTAAAGCTTTTGGTTCAAAAGACTTCTTTCCTTCATTGGACGTATAAAGAGAAGATTCATCAATGTATCCATGAGTGTATAACGTAAATAGATCCATAAGTTCCTCTATGGAATCCTCAGTTAACTTCATCTCTGTATCCTTATAACAATCTGCCGCAAACTGTAAAACCCTTTTTACCTGTCCAACTAAATCCCTTGAATTATTCAGCAAAAATTTCGCCCTAGTAACCGCAGCCCTCTGATACTTTGAGTTCTTACTATCAATCTCTTCCATAATATCATCCAAATTATTAAAGGCATAAATAACCTCATGTATAATTGTAATTGCTCTTTCTTTACCCTCTTCTAACTCCTTTAAACCCTCTTCTTCCATAAAAAACTTCGCAGCACCCTCTATAAAATTACTGTCATAACTTAATTCCTCAAGCTTTAAAATCACCTTAGGCCTATATTTAGATATATTATCCGAGGTTCTTAACCTATGATAAGACTTATCCACAATATTAATCATATAATCCTTAAAAAGCGACTCCATAATATCCTCTGGTGTTTGCTTCTTAGTCAAAGCATCTATATACTTTTTAATATTTGCATTCAAAGTTTTCAGAGCGCCCAATATCTCCTTAGTATTCTCAAAGACCTGCTTTAATAGCACCCCATTATTTATATTCTCCGAAGAATATAACAAGTGATATATGGATATAATATTTCCTTGATACTCCAGTGTTTCCTTATTCATAATCTTTTGCAACGCATCAATTATAACCACCGCATAATCATTAAAATTAATTATTTCTTTATAATTATTGGTAGTTTCCTTATAAAACCATCCATAATCAATTAACTTTCTCACCAAACTATTTGCCTTATCCTTAAAACTTAAAGCAGCATCCCCTAACTCTTCCTCTAGATTTTCTATATTTCTTTCCCTAAGTATTGACTCTATTTCATCCACCAATATATCTTTCTCTATTCCATAGGACAATCCATTCTGAACCAACTTATATGTAATAAAAATAATCTCCGCATATAAATATCTATTAGCCGACGCCAAAGGCGAAAACAAATTATCAGGTACCAAATTAAATAAATGAATACTATCCCTACCCCTCATACTCCACCAATGCCTTTTTCAAATTTCTCACTCCACCTCTAGGGTCCTCGACGTCCCCCACATACCTAGGAATCAAATGCACATGCATATGCTCAACAGTTTGTCCTGCGTGAGTTCCTTCATTAATGCCTATATTATAACCCGCTGGTTCGTATTGAACATCAAATATTTCTTTAACTTCATGCAGCAAGCTATATATTGCTTTAATTTCTTCCTCACTTGCCTCAAAAAAACTAAAAAAGTGCCTTTTAGGTATAATCAAACAATGGCCTTCATTTACCGGGAAATGATCGAGTATAGCAAAGGCATATCTATTCTCCGCTATTATTTCTGAACGATTACAGTTGCAAAATATACATTCTGTCATGGCTATTGCTCCTTTATTTTTATTATTCTTTATTAACTTGTCCTGCTATAAATATTTTTAGTTAAGCTTGGTTTTATCAGCCTAAACTTCATACAATCACACCTAAACTTCTATAACCTTTAAATAATATTACCTATATTAAATTAATTTCTCTATATAAGTTATAATATCCTTTAATAGTATTGTCCAATATGGTAGAAAATTTACATCCTTTAGTTTCAAAATAAAACAGATAAGCAATAAATACCTATCTGTCTCATTTTTAAAGTTCACTTTACGATACATTTTCTTGCATACTGTTTTCTCTTCAATAAAATATTATTTTCTAAGTCCATTAACAAATTCAACAGTTAAGCCTGTTTTAGCTGAAATTGTCTCATCATCAAGAACGTCTAATAAACTCATTGCTACTTTTTCTATTCCCTTCTCTATTCCCTTTTCTATTCCTTCTTGTATTCCCTTCTCTATTCCTTCTTTTCTAGCTGTATTTTCTCTTGTTAACTGATCCATAATTTCTGCTTGTCTAGCGTCGTATGCCATTCTAGCTTCTTTGCTTTTACTGACTCTTTTAAGGATTTCATAGGCAGTCTTTATATTTTCATTTTTCTGTGCAAGCATTTCCAACCCCTCCTTTGAATTTGCATCTAAAAACTTAAGCCAATCTAAAACTTTGTCATCAGTGTTTTTTATGTTTCCAAGCCTTGCAAGCTTTGGCAGTTCTAAAAAATGTATTTCAAGAACATCCGTTAGTTTATATCCAGTTTCATCTTCTAAGACATGGAAACTTGTATGAATCTTTTCTAATGGTATTCGCTCAAAATCAACAATATTTATAGCTATACATTTTTCAAGTTTATCATAGGTTTCTCCAGGTACAACTTGGCTCTTATACATCTTTGACCAATAAAACAGGCTTCTTTCTGCCATAAATGGTGTAGGTAATACCTGTATTTCTATATCTATATACTCATTATTTTTAGTCTTTACTCTTACATCCAAAATTCCTTTTTTATCTTCTTTAAACTCCTTCAATAGTTCTGTATTTACCAATTCTATTCCTTGAAATTCTTCTATAGGCAGTTTCAAAACTGCACTTAAAAAAGCAATTAACACATCTTTATTATTTTCATCACCAAAAATAAGTTTAAATACAAAATCTATTTTAGGTGACATTATAAAACCATCATTACATTCATCATTATCTGTGCTAATTTCTTCGCTTTTAGTTATCATATTATATTCCCTCCCATTATTTAATAGGTACAATATAATTTTAACCAAAAACTAATACCATTAATCACTTCAATTAGTTGCTTCTATTATACCATAGAAAACTTAATTTAGTGCCACCCACGTGGCAAGTGGCAAGTTTCCTATTAATTCTCACCTGTATATATTGTATCATTTATCAAACATAAACACTTACTAACTTTATAATTAACTTGCCAACTTTTAGTTCTTTATCTTAACAATTTCACTGGATAAATTCTCACTTAGTAAATCAATAATTTTATATTAATCTTCTTTTTTATAATACTGGATATCCTCATTTGAATTTTTATTTATAAGTGAAACTCCCACATCCTACACTTACTTTATATTCTCAAAATAAAAAATCGCCAATTGAGTTCGGTCACGTAGACTGAGCTTTTCTAGTATTGCGCTAATATAATTTCTTACAGTTCCCTCACTCAAAAATAGCATCTGCGATATTTCTTTATTATTTAAACCATTAGCTACCTTAGCTATTATCTCAAATTCCCGGTCACTTATATCAAAATCCGTTAATTTAAATTTATTGTTTTCTGTGATTAGAAATGGAATTTTAGTTATTATTTCATTGCCGAAAACCGTCTGACCAGCTTGCACTGCTTTAAGGCATGGAATGATGCTATCAAAGTTTTGCTTTAAAAGATAACCCTTTGCACCAATATTTAAGGCTTTTATAATGTATTCATCATCAGAAAAAGTAGTGAGAAACAGTATTTTAGCCTCTTTATATTTGGAGAGAATTATTTCAGCGCCACTAAGGCCTGTCATTGTGTCCATTCGTATATCCATTAATAATATATCCGGCTTTAGCTTTTCATATAGCTCTATTGCCATTTTTCCGTTATACCCCAAGGCAACCACTTCTATTTCTAGATCTGATTCTAAAATAACTTTTAGCGATGCACATACTAATTTATCATCATCTACAATTAAAACCTTCATTTTATAATCTCCTTTGGAATTGATATAAATATCTTAAACCCCTTATCCGTATTTATGTTAACATTGCCTCGCAGCGCAGAAACCCTATCTATTATATTTCTAATACCAATGCCATTTTCAATGTTATACCCCTCTACAACCCCATTGTCTGCAATAATAAGTTGATAAAATCCAGGGTGTTCGTTAAGAGTTATAGACACCTCCGTGGCGCTAGAGTGCTTAATAATATTAGATATGGCTTCCTTAACTATAGATATAAATGAATATTTTATCCTCTTATCAGGATTTTCACTAATGTCATAATTAAGCTTTATGTGGCAAAAAGAAAATGTTTTCGTAAGCGCATAAATTTGGTCATGCAAATCTATAGAATCATCATGAAGATCATGTACACTTTTTCTAATACTATCCATTGCCTCTGATAATGTATCTTTAACTCCGTTAAGGCTTTCCTTTATAGTAGAATCCTTGTTAATAACTATTAGAGCCCCAATTTGCAAAAGGCACCTTGATAAAATATGACCCACATTATCGTGAATTTCTCTTGCGATCCTATTTCTTTCTGTTAAGGTGGCAAGATTTATTTCGTAATCTTTGCTTACTATAAGCGAAGCATTTTGATCTTCAAGCTTTATGGAAAGTTCGCAGGTCTTGTCTCTAAAGTTTATATACTCCTCTTTAAGGTTCCTTGCAGAAATAGTACGAATCTTTAAGAGTATAGTTAATGCAATAAATGCAAGGGTTATGAAAGTAATTCTATTAGACAAATATCCCTGATTACTTATTATTGGTATAAGACCAAATAGATAAATGAAGCGGAATTTGCTAGATATTACGTCATATAAAATCAGAGGAAGAAATACTAAAAGTTCACTAAAAAACACACATAGTATGCTATATATTATAAAAATCAGCATATGTAATTTATCATCTTCAAAATAGCTATTTATGCTACTCAGTGTTAATACTAAAATTACTGGGAAAATGAATAAACCATGAGCTAATTCAAGTAGATATATACTTATGCAACAGAGAAAAATAACTAATTTGTCTACAATTTCATGCATCTCGTATACCAATGGAAATAGAGATTCCCATTGACACCTCCTTCAAATTATTTTTATTTGACACTTTATCATATTACATTTGTCACCATGAATAATGATTATATTCACTTACAAATCATACCATGAAAACGTACAATATATCTATAGAGAGAATTCATTTATAAAAATATAGATTGAAGGGCTGGGGAAAATTTATGATAGTAAAAGTTAATAATTTAGTAAAAAGATACAATGAGCTTTTAGCATTAGATCATTTAAATTTGGAAGTTAAAGAGGGTGAAATTTTCGGACTCTTAGGACCAAATGGCTCAGGTAAATCCACCACAATAAACTGTATACTTTCACTTCTTAAGTATGATAAGGGTGAAATAAGTATTTTTGGCAAACCTATGGGACCTGATGCTTATGATATTAAAAAGGATATTGGGGTTGTTATGCAAGACGTTGCGGTATTTGAGGAACTCACAGTATATGAAAATATAGATTATTTCTGTGGACTTTATATAACGGATAAGCTACAAAGAAAAGCACTTGTAGAGGAAGCTATAGATTTTGTGGCACTAAATGACTTTAAAAAGTTTTATCCAAAGAAATTAAGTGGAGGACTTTTAAGACGTCTTAATATAGCTTGTGGTATTGCTCATAAGCCAAAGCTCTTAATTCTAGACGAGCCAACTGTGGCAGTTGACCCTCAAAGTAGAAATAATATTCTGTCCGGCATTAAAAAGCTGAATGAAAATGGAGTAACAATTATATACACCACTCATTATATGGAGGAAGTTGAACAGCTTTGTGACCGAATAGCCATAATAGACAAAGGCAAAACCGTGGCTCTTGGAACAAAAGAAGAATTAAAAGCTATGATTAAAATTGCCGAAAAAATTACCGTGGAAATATTTAATTTATCCACTGGTGATTTAGATAAGATAAGAGAATTATCCACAGTGGACAAGGCTGAATATAGAGAAAACACTCTAGTGATTAGATCTACAAAAGGTAAAAATAATATAGTTAGAATTATAGAATTTTTAAATGATCATAATATTGAGTTTGGGAAGATATACTCGCAGTTGCCAACACTCAATGATGTTTTCTTAGAAATAACCGGCAAAGAGCTTAGGGATTAAGGGGGAATAAGTTTGTTTATTCATATATTTTTCACAAGAATTAAATGTTTATTAAGAGATAAGCAACTGATCTTTTGGACTTTAATGTTTCCAATCGTTTTAGGTACATTATTCAAAGTAGCTCTTTCTAATATTTCCCAAGGTGAGATGTTTAAAACTATTGATATCGCAGTGGTAAATAGCAACTACTACCTTGGAAATGTTGGCCTACAGGGTGCTATAGCCGAGGTATCTAAGGATGGCGCAGGCAAACTTTTTAATGTGACTTTCACAGATGATAAAATCGCTGAGGATCTTCTTAAAAATAGTAGAATAGAAGGTTATATTTATCTAAATCCAGAGATAAATCTAGTAGTTAAATCCCGAGGCATAAATCAAACGGTGATTAAGACTTTCTTAGATGATTATAAAGAAAGTGCTAGTACCATAGAAACTATTATAGCAAAAAATCCTGGGGCAAACCCTACTGCTTTGATAAAGGATGTAACAACTTATAAAGAATACACTAATGAAATTTCACCATCTAAGGGGAAACCAGATACAACTCTTAATTTCTTTTATACACTTATTGCCATGGCATGTTTATATGGAGGATTTTTTGGAGTAAAAGAAGTTACTGATATACAAGGAGATTTATCCAAAAGAGCCGCTAGAATTAATATGGCCCCAGTTCATAAAATAAAGATGTTTATTTATAGTCTTTGCGCAGCACTCTTTATTCAATGCATGGAAATTGCCATTTTGATTTCATATTTACATTTTGGCTTAAAGATTGATTTTGGTAATCAAATACTTTATATTCTTATTCTCTCTTTTGTAGGCTCTGCCACTGGAATTTCCTTTGGGACCATGATAGGTGCTGTTATTAAAAAAAGTGAAGGTATAAAAACCGGGGTATTAATAGGTATAAGTATGCTGGGATCTTTTTTAGCAGGGATGATGACTTCAGATATGAAATACCTTGTACAAAAAAGCTTTCCACTATTAGCATATATAAACCCAGCAACCCTTATTACTGATGGGTTTTACACCCTATATTATTATAATAACCATGAACGATTTTTTATAAATATTTCCATGCTAACCCTTTTATCTTTAGTATTTTGTGCTACTACTTACTTCATTATAAGGAGGCAAAAGTATGCCAGTCTTTAAGGTTTATTTTAAAATTATCAAAGCTAATAAGACGCAAATGTTTATATTTTTAGGTATTTTCTTAGCAATATCTTTACTTTATTCATTGTCTGCAACAACAAAAAACGAAGAAAATTTCTCTCAAACTAAGACCAATGTTACCTTCATAAATTTGGACGAAAACACAGCTCTAATTACAGGCTTCAAGGAATATTTATCAAAAAGCGCAAACTTTATTGATGTAGAAAATAAACCAGAAAAATTACAAGATGCTCTTTTCTTTAGGGAAGTGGAGTATATAGTAACAATACCTAAGGGGTTTACCCAGGATTTTCTACAGGGAAAGCCTACAGAGCTTCAAAAGATTGTAGTGCCAGGCTCTACAAGTAGGATGTATGTGGATATGTCCATAAATAAATACTTTAATATGGCAAGAGTATATATTAATAATTCCAAAGGTATAACACCAGAAAACTTAGCAAAAGAAGTTTCTAAAGGAGCATCCTTAGATACAAATGTAGAATTAAAGTCCTTCGGGGTTAAAAAGCAAAACAATGCCCTTGCTGTATCCGCATTTAATTACATGGCCTATTCACTATTCTCAGTATTGATACTCGGGGTAAGCTCAATTTTAATGGTATTCAATAATAAAAACCTGCAAAGAAGAAATCTATGCTCACCAATGAAAAATAAGTCCTTCAATTTACAACTAATTATGGGAAATCTAGTTTTTGCCCTCGCTGCTTACGGCGTTATGGCTGGTTTTGCATTTATCCTCAATAGAGATCAAATGATGTCTTATAATGGCCTACTGTTATGTATTAATGCTCTAGTTTTTACCATCGTTGCCTTAAGTATAAGCTACCTTGTAGGGCTTTTAATAAAAAACAGAAACGCTCAATCCGCCGTGGCCAATGTACTAGCCCTAGGACTTTCCTTCCTAAGTGGAGTATTTGTCCCTCAGGAAGTTCTAAGTGATAAAGCCATGGCTATAGCTAGCTTTACACCTACCTATTGGTATGTAAAAGGCAATAATGTTATAGGTAAACTGTCAAATTTCAGTTTTGATAATCTTTCACCGGTATTCACTTATATGCTAATAGAACTAGGTTTTGCCGTGGCTGTTTTTTCAGTGGCTTTAGTTGTAAGTAAACAAAAGAGAATAACTAACAGCTAGGGGCTAGCCCCTGTTGGCCATTGCCTAGTGCCACCACGTGGCAAGTGGCAAGTTTTTAAAAAAATAGAACAGATGGGCAACTAGTACTCATCTGTTTTAATATCCATACGTATACGAATTACTAACTTTCCAACCGTCTTTAATCTTAGATAGAGTTATTTGTTTTCTATCCTTAATACTTTTAACTTCGTTTCCTGCTATAGATGTTTGTATCAGTTCTATATCATAATAATATACTTTGGTTTCTGCATTCTCTGAATCCTTTTCAAATTTTATGCTTTTTACAGTTACATAATAGTTTCCTTCACTGGCTTCTTTACATCTTCCATAAGGAATTCTTGTATTTATAAAGTCTTCATATGCAGCATCAGTCATTAAGTTCTTAAACTTTTCATTAGCTTTATTAGTGTCACTTACAAGGGCATTTATATCTTTATTACCACCTGCTATTTTTTTGTACAAGTCTATGTCATCTTTAGTTATTGTGTAATACGTGTTTACATATTTGGTTATGACACTTTCAACACTTGAATCTTCACTGACATTAGTGCTACACCCAACAAAACTAAGCATAAGAATGCCTACTAAAAGCAAACAACAAATCTTATTTAACTTTATCATAATTAGCCACCCTTCCCATAATTGTATATATTATTCTATTATACCACACTTGTTAAACTTTATAATAATATTGCTAATAAATTATAACTCATCCTACAAAAAAATAGCCCTATGACAGACTATTTCTATAGTGCCACCCACGTGGCAAGTGGCAAGTTGAACTAAAATATCATCATTTTAAATGTTCATAGCCTATGTTTCATCATGCGTTCTGTTTTCACAACTACTTTATTTGTTTTTCATACAAAAGATTTTTAATGTACTGAGATTCTTCGGAAATAAACTCTTGCATACGAGAAAACTTAACATATTTATTCAAAGACACATCTACAGATTCTCTGCCGAAAAATTGTTTATATAAGATATTGTGTTTCATTTCATTAATTTCATCTGCCGATACAATATTTAGAATATCATATCCAATTGAGTTCTCAAGAATTTCCCATATTTTCTTTTGGTGGGAACTTGATAAGTATAATTCATAATCAACACCATAGGATTCTTCATGATATTCACTACCCAAATCCTTTTTCAGTTGCTCTATATTTTCCAAACGGAATGGAGTCCAAATTTTAATATTGTTGCGTATATCTGCAATTATATGAGAACAATATCCGTATATAAAATCCTGGTTTTCCATATGTTTATTTTCTTGTAAAAAAGCAAGTACACTTTCTAACCACTCTTGATTATTTGTAGCTCTACCCCACTTTTCATCACCAACGCATAAATGGCTTTTCTTTTTCATATCGCTATTATAATTATGCCTAAAATGAACTGAATCTGGTGCAAGGGCGCCAATCATAAAGTCATAAGGTTTCTTTATTTGTGGTGTATTGATCAATATGTTATATGAAATACATAAATGTGTCATTGCAAAAGGCATTTTTTTTACTCCCTTTCCTGGTTTGATTAAAATAGAAATTGCACCTTATCTCCTAAACGGTTCATGAATTTCCTCACCCAGCAGCATAGAATATGCTTTTACCTTGCGATAGGTATTTCCCATCATCTCATGACTTCTATAATCTCTTAACTCTTTCATATCATACTCTGCCATAAAAATATCTTCTGTTTCATCATCTGCCATTACAATTACATTATCAATTGGCACTCCACTTTTATCCCAAACAATTGGACTAAATGCACAGGATAATCCTTTATTTTTACCAGGTGTATTTGCCATTGCAACTCCAACCATATTTTCATAGGCTCTAGTGGACAGCGCTTGAACCCTAGGAAGCATTGCTCCACAATCATTTGGAACTAAAATTATTTCTGCTCCCTTTAGCATAAGTATTCTGGCACTTTCGGGATATTCTCTGTCATAGCATATCATTATTCCAATTTTTACGCCCTCAAAATCACAGACCTTAAATTGTTCTCCACATTCAAGCATTCGTTCATCCGCAAAATCACAAGTATGTACTTTGCTATATTTTATAAGAATTTCTCCGTTTTTGCTTATTACAAAGGCCGAATTCTGCGGTCTATTTACCCCTTTTGTATAACCAGTAATAACAATACCAATGCTTAGCTGCTTCGCAATCTTGCAAAATGCCTTTATATGCTGACTGTTTTCATCTATAGCCAAGTCATTCCACTGCCTAAACTGTGATGTTTTCATAATTTCTTCAATTGTTAATGTTTCATCCACCTTTGGGAATTCATATCCTGTAATCCAGCATTCAGGAAATAAAACAATATCAGCACCGCGTTCTTTAGCTTTTTTCACAATACTCAATCCCTTTTCCGTATTCCATCCACTGTCATAAGCATCGCGGTTTTCCTGTACAATTGCAACTTTAAATATATTTTCCATGTTCTACCCTCCACGCATCTCTTCTAGTGCCACCCACGTGGCAAGTGGCAAAAATACAAGCTTTATTTGCATTCTTTATAGACTTTTATCGCAAAGTCTTTAGACTTATCTATGGCTTCTTCAGTTTGAAAATCAATAATCCCATTAATATCTCTGACTGCTAACATTCCAATATAATCAAGCTGCGAATGTTTTGCAAGACGTCTTAACGCTTCCTCAAACAAATCTGCGCCATTTTTTATTTCATAACCACAAGTAGCTATAATGGCACACTTTTTATTCTCCCATAGACCATATTGTTTTTCTGTATTCCCATAGAATTTATTCATACAAAAGAACCTGTCCATAGCTATTTTCATTGGCGTGGTGCAGAACCAAGAGTAAATGGATGTAGCAAAAACTATGCAATCTGCTTCTAAGACTGCTTTATATATTTGCTGCATTTCATCATTAATTGAGCAACCTGGTTTATCATCAATGTTTTGACAAGCAAAGCAGCTCCTACAAGGTAAAATTTCTTTATCGCATAACCATATATACTGAACTTCTAAATCTTTAGATTTTAGTTGCTCTACAAATGGTCGTAGCAACATTTCAGTATTACCATTATGTTTCATGCTACCCATCAAAATGCATATATTCATTGTCATTTCACCTCTTGCAAATAATTTTTATTTTTAGTTCTCCCCAAGTAATTCTGAAATTCTATGTAGATTCAATTAGTCATACTCTACAACATACTAAATCTACACATTTTTATATTTTAAAATAATACCTTCTATAATTAAACCCACGCCACCCCATATGGCAAATATTGCTCCAAATACTACTATTTTTATAGTAAATAAATCATAATTAGGCGTCATGATAACACCTGGTGTATTTTCAACTCCGCTCATTGCGTTGAAATATATTTTATCCGCTATAAAAATACCAATTGTATTATTAAATAATATTAAAACTACCCCAATAATAATAAGCATTATAAAAATCATCTTTGTATTCTCTTTCTTAAAAAAGGTCATAGGTCGCCCCCTAATTTACTTATAATTTTTTATAATAATGTCTCAATTATACCCTTATTTTATTCTCTCCAATTCCCCTGTTTCTGCACTATATTTAAAGACTGCTATTGGCTCATTTTTAACTTCCCAAATATGCTTACCTACTACATACGCTGTTCCCAGCATTAAAGCTATTGCACCCATTGTTTTAAGCGATTTCTTATCCATATCTATTTCTCCTTCGTTTTTATTATTATATTTTTTTAACATCACCAATTATCTTCATATCATCACCATCTATTATTATTCCATCTCCATCTTTGCATGCATATACTACTTTATTTTTATCTTTAGCATATTTACTTAATAGTTTTATATACTCCATATTTCCATCCCAATGAGGAGCAAATTCAAAATCCACAAGCCCTAAAGCACTGTTATCTTCAATCCCTATATTATTACAATCTCCTCTTTCCCCAAGTCCAGCAACACTAATATCCTTAGTCATCATTATACTTCCAGCACTAATACCAATTAAGATTCCGCCTTCTTTCACATAATCTTGTAGTAAATCAATTAAGCCTCTCTTCCTTAGAAGATGTAAAAAGTAAAAGGTATTACCTCCGGATAAATGAATAGCATCATATGTAAATATCTCTTTCACCCTTGATGCATCATATTCTTCATCTAAATCGAAATACTTCAAATCCACAATCCCTAATGCCTTATAATAATCAATTTTTTCCTTAAAATATATTCTACTTAGATCTGAACAGGATGGAATATATGCTATTGATGGGCTTGTCTTGTTAAACAGTTTCAGTAGTTCATCATCTACTTTTCTATTTTCATCAATTACTTGGTCACTATATAATACTAACTTTGCCATTAGATATCACCCTCCCCAATAATAGTAATTCATAACTTTAATGATACATCTAGTGCCACCCACATGGCAAGTGGCAAGTGATAAGTACATTCAAAAAACAAAACAGATAAGCAATAAATACCTATCCGTTTCGTTTTTAAAACTTTACCTTGCCATATCTTTCAATATTCCACTTTTTCTCTAGTAAGAATCATCACCATCAGGTTTATTAAAATTCTATTCCTTCCCTAGATGGCACTCCGTCATTAAAATAATGCTTTATGTCCTTCATCTCTGTTACAAGGTTTGCTTTATCTATTATGGATTTCGGAACATTTCTCCCAGTTAAAACCAGCTCTATATTGTCAGGTTTGCTAGCTATTAATTCTAATAGTTGCTTCTCACTTATCAGATCATTGCTTAATGCTCCCATCACCTCATCCATGATAAGTATATCGCATTTTTCTTCTTTTAATGCATCCATGCAAAACTGATAAGCCTTCTGTACTTCTTTTTTCAATTCAATCTTTTCCTCATCATTTAGTGTCCAAAAAAACCCGCGTTTTGTTTCAAATCTAAATATATTAAAAAACGGAGCTAGCTTTTTAGCACTTTCAAGTTCTCCAGTTTTTCCACCTTTTAAAAATTGCACCATATAGACTGTATACTCATTTCCTGCCGCACGCATAGCAAGGCCAACAGCTGCAGTGGTTTTCCCCTTTCCATTTCCAGTATAAACTTGCACATATCCATTTTTTAATTTACCCATTATATTCATCTCTCCTTTTAAAATATTTATTTATTAAACCTATATCTTGATCCACCCACGAAATCCCCTACCACTATAGTAAGATTCTACACCATTATGATATACAAAGACGTTGCCATAACGAAAATCTGCAAAGATTGCGCCACCAAGTTTTCTAATGTCTCCAGGTGTTTTAATCCAACTAGATGTTTTAGCATCGAAATTCCCAAATTCCTGAAGTTCCCTGTATTGGTCCGTGATTTTATCATATCCAACAAAATCTTTTTTTCATTTTTCATAATTAAAACACCCCTCATCCATAGTCTCCATAATCCTATTCACTTTATCTTCATTGTACTCAATAGAAACTACTTCTCCTAAATGAAGTATATACATCTTTATATTACAGAAGTGCAACCCACATGGCAAGTGGTAAATGGCGAAAAATAATCCCATTCATTCCCTAACATCATCAGATATTTTCAGCTTCTTGCTAACATACATCCGTTACTTAAAACTTATAAGAAGTTATAAAACTATAATTTCTAAGTTTAATTCCTTATTCATAGTGTTCTTTTTCATATTATTACTAATACTACTAAAGTTGTTTAACAC
>NZ_JAIZZN010000030.1 GCF_020443565.1 Clostridium sp. CS001 | reverse complement strand
CGAAAATTTCTTTTCTTTGCCATTTTTCTTTCTCTATTAGTTTAAAATTCATAATGTTATTCTCCTTTGAAATTACTACTTATTCAATTTTTAATTCGTACTTTACTACAATTGCGTACTTTACATCTTTTCATACAACTTACCCCTCAAAATTTCTAACTGTTCTTTCAATCTATTGTTCTGCTCTTCAAGTTCTTTAATCTTTTTATCTTTTGCCATTATAACTATGTCTTTCGATTTAGCACTTTTATCATATTTGGCTCTTTTGTTCATAGTTTTACTTATTTGTTTGTCTCTAAGTTCTTCAATCCTTTTCCTAATATCTTCATTATTATAAAGAAATGTCTTAGATACACCACCAAGCTGAGAAACACTATTAAAATTAATTTTCTGTTCAGTCAAAGAAAGCTCCCTAATGGCTTTATCAACCTTTTCTAAAGTTAACTGTGTTTTCTTTTTTGCATATTCTTTAAGTCCTTTAGTGTGGTCAGCCATTATAAATCCTCCCTTGATTTGCCGTTCTTATGAACTAATTTATGTTCCTTAACTTTTTCTAATGTCTTTTCAAGTAACTCTAAATAACCTTTATTCTTTTCAGCCCAAAGTTCCCTACCACATCTATTACTTATTTCTATTTGAGCCTCAACCTTTGCTATTTCTTCCTCATATTCAGGAACATTCTCTGTAGTAGTACAGAAACTTGCACAAGTTAAACAATGGTTCATTTGTTGTTTACAAGGTAGCTTAGAAGCCTTAAAACACACTCCAAAAGGAACTCTTACAGCATCTAAATTCTTTTTGACATACTCATACCTAACAAGGTTTTCTCCTGCATCAGTTGATGTATCTATTCTTTTAAGTTCATTGGTTTTATTATCAACTTTAAACAACTCTAAATCCTCAGTATACTTCCATTTTTCATAGAGAACATTCTCGCTAACTGTTGCATAATGAACAGTCATTTGCAAACTCTGATGTCCTAAAATTTGCTGTATAACACTAATTCCCATACCTTGTTCTACATATTCTTTAGCTCTTGTATGCCTTAATGAGTGTAGTTTGAAATGGTATAACTCTCCATTTATATCTCTAATATCTTTTTGAGCTATTAGTCTTTTAATAGTATTAAGTAAAGAGTGCTTTGCTAATGGTTTTCCTTTTAGCTTACCTTCATAAGTATTAAACAAATACTTCTTAGGATTATTACTATCTATACTTAATGCTTTAGCCTTATCAATAGCCTTTTGAACCACCTCAGCAACTTTATCCCTTATAGGAATTTTAAGTTGTGCTATACCTGTTTTAGTTATTTCACCACAAAGATAATTGTTATAACTTTGTTCTTTGCTATTCCATACTTTTTCCAAACAATTATGATATCTAAGATTTAATATATCTGTCCCACGCCATCCTGTTTCTCTAAGAAGAATATAAATAGGTATAAACTGAGGTCTATCCAAGCCCATAATATTATTATCTAATTGCCTTAGTATAGGTTCTGGAATAAACTTAATTTTGTTCATTGTATCTTTACTTAATTCTCTTTTGGGAATATCATCTTGAAACATTAAAAATGATACCTCTTTCTTGGGTACTTTTTCATATTGAGCCATTTGAATATACTCTAAGAAATTTCTTATATAAGATACAAACTTACATTTATAGGTTGAGTTTTTATCTTTATGGTCATTATTTAACCAATATAAGTAATTTTCTATATCTTTTCTTGATAATTCTTCTATAAACCCATCAGTATATCCATTTAAATAGAATTTTTCAAAGAAATAATTTAGGCTATTTAGGATTTGAAAGCAATGATTCCAGCTCTTTTTTGTTATTATAGTTTTAAAATATGTTTTTACAGTATCCCTATAGTAAATAGGCACTTTAGTAAAATTAATTGAAATATTGTTGGGATGATTACTACCACTTGCAGGAATTTTAGCACCTTTGATATTCTTTGAATACCATATATCTTTTTCAATTTCTTCTCTGTTATCGTAGAAATCTTTAATGAAAGTCACTACGTAAGACACGTTGTTCATTTCATAAGAATTGATATTTCCTCTTTCTGTGATTTTAAATCCATTACTCAATAAGTAATTATTAAATTTAACTTTAAACTTGTCATAAGCAATTGTTTTAAAACTCTTATCCTTTACATAAAACTTATTCATAAAGTTTCCAAAATGCCCTAATGTATTAGCCAAAGATGTAATATAAGAGTTTTTAAATATGCCTTCTTTGAAGCTATAAACAAAATAAAACTTTAATTCATTCTTTAAAAATTCATTGTTGATGTTAGAAAAATCTACGTTCCTCCTACCTCTTACAACCTTACCTATAAAAAACTCCTCTGTTAAATCCCATCTATCATTTTCTAACCAATATCCATTATCCTGTTTCAGATACTCTATAATTTCATCATATTTACTTTGATGGTTAGACTGTGGTTGGTGCACTTTAAGCATCTACATGTCCTCCTTGTTGTAAATATTTAAGTTCAAATTAGGCTGAGTCTTGTTAAACTCTGCCGTTATTTCCTCGTCAGAAGGGTGTATATAGGTATTTAAAGTAGTATAAATATTTTTGTGACCAGCTCTTATTCTAAGTAACTCAGGTTGCCATCCTGCGATTCTAAGTATAGTCAAAGAACTATGTCTAAACATATGTGGTGTAACATATATTTCTGTTTTCTTTTTCAATGTTCTAACCAAATTATCAACATCAATATAGTTCATAGGTTTATACTTGTTGTTACCACTTAGTTTTATAAATATATGGTTAGTTTTAACTTCTTCTGTATGATATTCAGCTATATATTCCATAAACATATCAGCAAGGTTTTGAGATACATCAATTCTTCTTGGACTTGCTACAGTTTTAATTTCAGCATTATTCTCAAGCTCACCTCTGTCTTGAAGGTCTATGACCATATCACTTATATCAAAATCTTCAATCCATAATGATAGAGCTTCTCCTATTCTCATTCCTGTTTCATATAGTAATGTTAATAGAAATTTATCTCTAAGGTTATTACAAGCTATTATAAGCTTTGTAACATCTTCTTTGGACAATGTTTTAGGCTTAGATTTTGGAACCTTAAGTCTTAATATATTACTTGTAATCCTCTTCTGTTCGTGAGCTATTCCATATAGGAAACCTTTAAAGTTTCTACTTGGGGTAGATACAAACTTTTTTAATCTATCTGAAATGTTATTGCTGTATTCCTCATGTCTTAAAATATAGTCATAAAAAGCTAAAACTGTATTTACTATAGCGTTTATTGTTCTTGGACTTCGCACTTCATCTACCTGGTCTTTAGGTATAACTTTTAGACTTTTATAAGGATTCTGTAACCAATTTACAAATAAAGCTAAATCATCAATTGTTACTTTTTGAAAGTCTAATTCTCTTTGTTGTAGATATTCAAAGTATAGCTTTAGATGCTGACAATACATTCTTAAAGTATTTCTTGCGTAATTTGTATTATCCTTAAACCTAATGAACTTTAATATTGATTCTATAGGTAATCCATCATCATTTGCTACAAAGTATCTTTCTTTTCCTTCTTCCGTTCTTACTTTTACTACTTCCATATTCTATATACACCCCTATAGTTTTGATTATATTCGATACATAGAGTTTACTATAAACACTATGATTTAGTAAACTATATATCTAATAATCATCGTTTCTTTTCTATATAAGAATGTAACATAGAATACTATAACTACCATCTAATTATCTACACTATATTTCATTATAATTAGATTTTGTATTTATGTAGTGATAAATACAAAGCAAGTATAACATTTTAAGACATTAAGAACAAGGTGCAGCGAATAAGGAGCAATGCGAAATATGATCTCAAGTTAAAAGTTTTTTCTTAGATTATGCTTTAACGAAAATATGTATTTCTGGAATGCTCTCACTGCGCCAAGTAATTCTAAAATTTATTTTATTTACAGCTGCTAAAAAATTCAAACTCGCTATGGCTCAAACATGAATTTTTCTTTACGCATCTGTAAATAAAATAAATTAAGAATTGCTAGGGATTGTTCGAATGCATTCTAAGAAATACATATTTTTGTTATCATAATCTAAGAAAAAACATCTAAGGTTTAAATAAATATTATTTTGTACGGATTGGAAGAATCTCAAACGGACAATGATCTGTGTAATGCATTCAATAAATAACTTTTTGACTATAATTGAGTCGTAAGGAATGAAAAAACTGAGTTGAAGTTAATGAAAAACATTAAAAAGGATGGTCTTTTAGGACTTAATGCTCCTAAAACAGTATTACGGGAAGCCTTTTCAGCAGGAATTATAAAAGATGATGAATTATGGCTAGCGATGTTAAATGACAGGAATTCAACTTCTCACATTTATAGTGAACAATTGGCTATAGAAATATGTGATAGCACTAAGATAATATATCCAAATCACCACATAGCATTTAGAAAGTAACGTGGAGAAAATAAAGAATTTAACAAAGTTTCAGAAGGAAAGTCTCTCATTTAGTAAAGTGGGAGACTTTCCTTCTAAAATACTTGAACAATAAGGAACTCAAAGACTAAAAAGTAAAATAATAATTTATTTAAATAAAACTATATTAATTTTACACAATTAGGCCCATTATAAAATACAATATGGTAACTTTAAATGAATAATTAACATGATATATGTATACGATATATATACAATGTGTTTACAAAGGTAACTTTTTATTATATAATGTATATAATGTAATGAAAGGAGTGGTACTATGGCTCTAAAAACAGTTAATATTCGTATTGATGAAGAATTAAAGAAACAAGCTGAAATCCTTTTTTCAGATTTTGGTATGAACATGACAACCGCATTTACCATTTTTGCAAAAGCAGTTGTAAGAGAACGGAAAATACCTTTTGAAATTACTGCAAGTGAACCATTTTATAGTGAAACTAATATGGAACACTTAAAAAAATCTATCAATCAACTTAATCAAAAAAAAGGTATAATGCACGATATTGTTGAGGTAGAAAATGAAGAAAGTATGGTCTGATGAGGCCTGGAGTGATTATATTGAGTGGCAGTCACAGGATAAGAGGACATTAAAGAAAATAAATCAACTTATCAAAGATATAGATTGCAACGGATATACTGGGATTGGAAAACCCGAACCATTAAAATATGAGTTACAGGGTTTTTGGAGTAGAAGAATTGATGGTGAAAACCGTTTGGTATATCGCATTGAAGATGAACAAATTGAAATAGCTCAATGTAAGACACATTATGAAAAATAAGAATTTTTAGCAATTCAAAGAAGACTAGGTTAGATAATATATGCCGGGTCTTCTTTTTTTAAAACGTTAATTTAATAGTAGAAGTTCCTTTAAAGGGTGTAGTGGAACCACAAATATTATTTGCAACAATTCTTGCCAATAACCACTGATGTCCCTAAGATATCAATTCCTACAATGATGCTAATTATTGATATTAAATGTATTTAAACCAAAAGTCGTTTCAACAACACCATCTAAAACTTCATAAATTGATTTGCCTATTTTTTCACTAAAATAGTCTCTTAAGCCTAATTGAGTTTTCCACTTTAGTAAAGTGAAATCATTTATACCATATCTCATAACTACATCTATTAATCTTTTTTCTAACAAGCATATACCATCTGGCAAAGCTAGTGCATCGCATAACTGAATAAGTTTATCATAATCATTATAAGTTGTTTCTTTTAGATATTTCTTAATAAAAGTTAGTTCTGATTCAGTACAATCAACTTTGCCAGCATAGCATTTAATCTCTGGTAATATAAAGGAATGAGTTAAGGCTATGCGGGCAGCGTCCTCATAGCCTTTATTTAACAATCGGTAAACTCCTTTTTATATTATGGTTCAAATATCCCCATTGATTTTCTTTTGTCTTTCATCATACCTTTCAAGTCCACACATAAATATTGTTGATACAATAGCAATCATACCTAAAACTAACCAGGCAGATTCTATGCTAATATATCCTAAAGCTTTACCCATGGTTATTGGTCCTAAAGTATAGCCCATGCCAAAGATAATGGGAAGAATTGCATTCATCCTGCCTCTATGAGACATAGGTGTATGATTTGCAATAAAAGGAGTAACGCTAATTGCCAAAATGATTTCGCCTAGGGTAAATATAAAAACAGATACAAAGAAGAAAGGTAATGTGTTAAGTACGCCTAGCATACCAAAGCCAAAGGCATATAGTAGGCCACCATAGATCATTTTTCTAATGTGTTTTGCATTTCTAGATGCTCTTGTTACCAAAGGAGTGAAAATCATAACTACAAGTCCATTAAAGCCAGCCATTAAACCATAATATTTAGCTCCTTGGCTTAAGAAGTTTTGATTTGAATGTATTGGCATCATGAAGGACCACTGTGAATAAACAAAGTTGTATCCAAAAGTACATAGTGCAAAATATATGAGAATAGGTCTCTTTAATAATACTGAGATTATTGAACCTTCTTCTCTGGTTTCTAAATTTCTATTTTTTTCTTTAACATCTTGTTTTGTAAGATGTATAGTCTCCTTAATAAAAAAGGCTATTAAACCAAGAGATAAAAGTGCTGTAAGTGCATCACCTATGAATATAAGGGGCATATGATTTTCATAAAGAAGGCCACCAAGAATAGGACCTATGGCAAAACCAATATTCCATCCCATATAACATAATGCATAAGAGCCATCTCTATTTTCTGGTGTTGTCAAATCTGCAATAAGTGCATCGTGAGCAGGACTAGCTATAACCATACTGGTGGATGCAAGCATCAATACATAAATCATATTTATTGATGGGTCCATAAATCCGCAAACAATATATAACATGGCAGATAAGAAATCAAATATGATGATAACAGTTTTCCTACCAATAAAGTCCGTTAGTTTACCACCAATTATGGAAGCTGGAATAAATAATAGTCCTGATACACTAATGTACATTCCAGAGATTTCTTTAGATAATCCAATCTTTTCTGTAAGGATAAGGGTAAGTAAGGGCATGACAAAGCATCCCATAGCA
This sequence comes from Clostridium sp. CS001, assembly GCF_020443565.1. Classification (GTDB taxonomy): domain Bacteria; phylum Bacillota; class Clostridia; order Clostridiales; family Clostridiaceae; genus Clostridium_AD. The sequence continues at coordinate 42,602 of NZ_JAIZZN010000030.1, read as the reverse complement.
TTTATAATTTTTGAAATAAAAATTATGTATATTTCTTTTGGTAATCCTTTATAAGGATCAAGCAGTGTTAATATTTTTTTCATTTTTTTAGCCTCTTTTTTTTAGATTTACAGTTTTGTAGCTAGTTGTGACAATGTTTCTGCAGATGTATTTAATTCTTTTACAGCTTGCACAATTTGCAACAAAGACATTTCTTGTTTTTCTGATGAATTCATAGAAATTTCAATGTTATTTTCTACTCTTTTTACTGAGTCTTTTATACTGCCGAGTATTTCGTTTATTTGTGTTATAGAGGTTGTACTTGATACGGATAATTTTCTTATTTCCGCTGCAACAACAGAAAAACCTCTTCCTAGCTCACCCGCTCTTGAGGCTTCGATAGCTGCATTTAATCCAAGAAGGTTTGTTTGCCTTGATACATTATTTATAAAAGATATGATTGTATCTGTATTATCGCATTGACTTGAGGTAACGGCTACCTCCTCAACTACCTTATTATTTGTTTCTTTAATATTTTTAATATCTCCATCAATTTCATTTGCTATTTTTAATATAGATTCTGTTACCTTTGATAAATCCATAGACATTTTAGATATCTTAACGCTAGTTTCTAAGTTTCGCCCATAGGATACAGCCCCAACTATATTTCCATTGTTATCTTTTATAGGAACGGCAACTACTCTAATACTTATGCCACCATTGTAAGCGTCAACATTAAACATTTTAATTTTTCCAGTTTCCATTACCTCTCTTAGAGCTTCATCCTTTGCTATTACAGCGCCTACCTTTGAGTATGCAGTCATGTTCTTACTTTCAACGAATTTAATGTACTTCTCTCTATCCGTTAATGTAAAGGAAATTTCATCCTCAAAAAACAATGGTAGCTGATCAATAATATCCTCAAAACTTTTTATGATGCTATGTGTATCGTTTTCATTTGTATTACCTATCATTGTAAATCCCCCTAAAAATAATGTTTTACTATTTTCTTCTATTCTACATCAAATCGGATATTCCTTCATAAAAAGTAAAAGATTATGAAGTATATATAAAAATCCTGCTATTAATAAGTTTTAGAAAAATAAATGTTTTTAATAATTTTGTATGATATTATTAACTTGAAAATAAATTTGGTGGTGATTAACATGATAGATATGCTTGAAGAGATATTTAGTAATAGGGATTCTAAGGCAATTGGAGAATTTAAAAGAAGTGCAGTTATGATATTATTTGCGGAGGATAAAGGTGAACTATCCATAGTTTTTGAAGTTCGTGCGCATAAATTAAGAAGTCAGCCAGGTGATGTTTGCCTTCCGGGTGGAAAGGTAGAGCTAGATGAGAGTCCGAGAGAAGCTTCTATAAGAGAAACCATGGAAGAATTAAATTTAAAAAGAGATCAAATTGAAATGATAGGAGATATGGATTACTATATAAGTCCTTATGGGAACATAATGTATGCTTTTGTTGGTAAGTTAAATTACGGAGAAATAAATCACAATGAGGATGAGGTAAATAGTGTATTTACAGTTCCATTAAAGTTCTTTTTGGAAAACGAACCGCTACTTTATAAAATGGAGATTGGACCTGTAAATCAAGAAGGATTTCCTTTTCACTTAATCTATGGAGGCAAAGACTATGCCTTTAGAAAAGGGTATTTAGATGAATATTTCTATGAGTATAATAACTATGTAATATGGGGTTTTACAGCTCAGATTATTAAAAGTTTTGTTGAAGTTTTAAAAAATAATAAAGTTTAAACTATTAGTTTAGATGTAGTTCAAAATAAAACTTCAACTTTTTTAAAAGTGAAGTTTTATTTTGTAACATGGTTACTTACTTCCTACAACCTTATTTTGCTTAAGGAATAAAGAAACACTTACTGCCATTAGGGCTAAATATGCAAAAACATATATAATTGAAACTAATCCTGATTTAAAGAAAAACTTTAGATAAATAAAAATGATTACAGAGATAACAGACCAAAACAGAGAATTATAAGCCATTTTATTATTTCGTGTTCTCCAATGATCGGGATCCTTCATGGTCCCAATAATCTTATCTCTTCTTTTACTATTATCACCTGTATTAGTTACTAGAAATATGTAATATAAGAAAAAACCAAACTCTATTATAGATATTGCAAGAAATATATAGGACAAAGAGATACTAGTTATATTCAAAAAAATCCCTCCTTTTATGATTAATATACCCTAAAAGCTAAAACATATGTTTACACCAAGTACAAAACATAAAAAAAGAGAGCATAAATTATAAAAATTTACTCCCTCATCAAATATCACTATTCTTTTTTATCAGGATCCAAGCTTTCATAGTAATCATTTCCCCAATTACACATAATATCTAGTATTGGCATTACACTTTTGCCTTGTTTCGTTAAGGAGTATTCTACTTTAGGAGGAACCTCTGCATATACCTTCCTGTTAACCATTTCATAGGCTTCTAGTTCTCTAAGTTGTTGAGTTAGCATTTTCTGTGTAATTGCACCCATAGACCGTTTTAATTCACTAAACCTTAAAACATCGTTCTTGGCTAATCTCCAAAGAATAATTGGTTTCCACTTTCCGCCTATAATATCTAGTGTTAATTCTATAGCACAGCTATACTCTTTATTATTTATTTTCATAATTTTATCGCTCATATTACCTCCTGGGATTTTCCGTAAATTTAGCAACTAAGATACCTAGTAACTATGATACATAGTTACTATGATACATAGTTACTAATAAGTTAGTACTTGATTAAAGGACCTTTAGTATGTACAATTATAACATTGATATACTTTATATACAATGTATGATATTTGCAAATTCTCTTGTTTATTTAGTTGGGAAATCATAGGTTGTAGTAAGTATACTCCAATTAATTTTATAGCAGTAATTGAGATTATCTAACATAATTAATACTTAATGTGGAATATTAAATAGGGGGAAGAAAATGAAGGAAATTCATGAATGGCATAATGAGACTATAGGAACAAGGGTAGTAGAGACTTTCAAAAAAAATATGTTTTCATCGGTTTATTTTAAAACAGCAGAGGAAGCTTCAGAATTTATAATGAGTAATGTACACCCAGGGGACAAAGTAGGTTTTGGTGGCTCCATGACTATAAAAAAGCTTGGGATACAAGAAAAAGTAAAATCTTTAGGTGCAGTTGTACTAGATCATGGAGATCCAAGTTTATCTCCTGAGGAAAAAATGGAAACTATGAGGGGCGAGCTACTTAGTGATGTTTTTGTGTGTAGTTCTAATGCTGTAACTTTAGAGGGTGAACTTGTTAACATTGATGGAGTAGGTAATAGAGTAGCAGCTATGACCTTTGGACCTAAAAAAGTAATTGTAGTGGTTGGGGTTAATAAAATTTGCAAAGATGAAGCATCAGCTTTTCAAAGACTAGAACAAATTGCTGCGCCAAAGAATTGCAAAAGACTAAGCATGCCGAATCCTTGCACACAAATTGGAACTTGTGTTGATTGCAAATTAGAAACTAGAGCTTGTAGGGTTTATTCGGTAATAAAAAGAAAACCTATGAGAACGGATATTACTATTGTTGTAATTGGCGAAGAGTTGGGTTTTTAAGTAATATAAAAATCATTGGTAATTAGTTTCATTTTGAGGAGATTCCTTAAATTACAAGGTTAGATACTTAAAAAACAGTAGACTATTATGCATAAAAGCAATATACTAATGTTATATAAACAATTTAATAAACTACGTAATTATAAGAGGGAATGTGGTTTAATTCCACAGCAGCCCCCGTTACTGTAATCATGGACGACAGGTATAATACCACTTAACGCATGGAAAGGCGTTAGGGAAGGGTACCTTTAGGAGGAAGTGAAAGCCAGGATATCTTTTATAATTATAATGAATACAATATCTTCGGAGGGAAGGTAGAGGTTATATTTTATGGACCTTTACCGAACTTTTTAGTTCGGTTTTTTTAATTATATAGGAAACAGTTTATGAAAGTACATGTGGATAACATTTATACGCTATAGGTTGTCACTTTTGCCACTTGCCACGTGGGTGGCACTACTTTCTTATAGGAGGAACTATGATTAATGAAAACAGTAAAATTCATGTTGTAACAGCGGCTTTACTTGGGCTGAGTTTACTTATCATAACATTTTTGTGTCAGAACCCAATTATCCTGATGATAATTTTTAGCTTTTGTGTGTTTACAATGATTTATAGCGGGAATTTAAAAAAACTCAAAATGGGCCTTAAATATTTTATCCCATTTTCTATTTTGGCTATAGTAGTTAATATGATTTTTGTGTCACAGGGAAATATTGTTCTTTTCTATCTATTCGGAGAAAAGTTCACATTAGAAGCTTTAATTTATGGTGTGATATTATCTTTAAAGCTTTTAGTGGTAATATATTTGTTTGCCATAACTTCAATAATTATAGACTCTGATATGGCATCTTCATATTTTTCTTCTAAAATACCAAAGTCGACATTAACCATTATGATTAGCCTAAAAATTTTCCCCAATATGAAAAATAGGATTACAAACCTAAAGGAAATATATAGTATACGTGGTGTGGATTTTGAAAGCAAAAAACTTATAGAAAAGATTAAAAGTAATGTACCTGTACTATCTGTTTTATTAGAGGATTCTTTAGAAGGTGCTTTTGACATAGGTGAGGCGGCTTATGTTAGGGGGTTTTTAAGTGGAGACCGAAGCGTTTATGATAAGCCTAAAATTGAAAAGAAGGACTATTTATTAATTATGGCAAGTATAGCTACATTGTTTTTTTATTTAATAATAAAGACGAGTGGTGTAGATGATTTTGATATATATATGAAAATTAGTTTGTCACAGCTTTTTAATTACTGGGTTTTAGGAGTTCTAATATTTATTGTTATAATAGAGACTATGTTAATTGGGGTATTAGAGCACAAAAGGTAAATGATAAAAAATAATATTCTAGGGAGAAAAATAAATGCCATATATAGAGATTAAAGAATTAACTTATCACTATCCTAAAGAACTAAAACCAGTAATTAAGGATATAAACATGAAATTAAATAAAGGAGAAATTTTATTTGTTGTAGGAGAATCGGGTTCAGGTAAATCCACTTTGGCTAAGTGCATTTCGGGAGCTGTTCCAAACTTTTATGGTGGCACAATACAGGGAAGTGTAAGTATAGATGGTGAAGATATAATAGAAATGAAACATAATAAAAGAGCAACTGAAGTAACTATGGTTTTCCAAGACCCAGAAAGTCAGCTAATCATGAACAAAGTGCACAGAGAGATTGCTTTTGGACTTGAAAACGTAGGTGTTGAAAGCTCAGAAATAAAGAGAAGAATTTGGGAAGCTATGCAGTTTTCTAATATATTAGATATAGCTAATAGAGAAATTAACACTTTATCTGGTGGGCAAAAACAAAGAGTGGCAATAACTTCTGCCATTGCATATTTACCAAACTGTATTATTTTAGATGAGCCTACCTCTCAGCTAGACCCATCTTCTGCTGAAGATGTTATTTCACTTATAAAGAAAATAAACGAGGAACTAGGAATTACCATCATTATTATTGAGCAAAGAATAGATAAATGGTTTGATATTGCAGATAAAGTTTTAGTATTATCTAGAGGAGAAATAGCCTTTTTCGGAAATAAACAAGAACTTTATAACGAAGGAGAAGAGAAGTTATTGGATTTCCTCCCAAACTATTTAAAGATATCTAAAGCTTTAAATATTGTTAATATGCCATGTAGTTTGAGAGAAGCAAGAAGAACTATTGAAGCATTTAACTATAAATATGAAACCAATATTATTAAACAAGATTTATCTGATGGGGAAGAAATTATTAAAATTGATAACTTGAGTTGTAAGTATGAAGACAATTTAGTCATTAAAGGTTTAAGTACTAGTATAAGACAAGGTGAGTTTATTAGTATTATGGGGGCTAATGGTGCTGGCAAAAGTACTTTTTTAAAATCTCTTATGGGCTTAATTGACTATAGTGGCAGCAGTAAAGTACTAAGGGATTCATTAGTAGAGGGTAATAGTAAAAAACTATCAAAGAACCTTATTAAAAGTTTTAGTAGTGAGTACAGTGAGATTAGAAAGCTTAAAATTAAGGATGTAGCTAGAATTATAGGCTATGTATCACAAAATCCTAATGATTACATATCAAAAGAAACAGTTTATTCGGAATTAAAATTTACCTTAGATAATTATAATATTAAGGATTATCAGGTTATAGAAGAGACTTTGAAAGCTTTAGATTTGTATAAATTAAAGGATAAAAACCCTCGAGATCTTAGTGGTGGGGAGATTCAGAGAGTTGCCATAGCATCAATTTTGGTTCTAAGGCCAAAGATTTTGCTTTTAGATGAGCCAACTAGAGGCCTTGATTTAAAAGTAAAAACAATGCTTGGAGAAATCCTGTTAGAATTAAACAAGAATGGAACTACAGTGATACTGGTGACTCATGATGTGGAGTTTGCATCAGAGTTTTGCAATAGATTTTTATTAATGTTTAATGGTGAGATAGTAGGGGATGGAAATCGCGAACAAGTGCTTGGTCGAGGGATATATTATACTACAAATATTAATAAGATTTTTAGAAATATAAACAGCAGCATATTTACTTTAAAAGACTTCTTTCAGGTAGAAAAGAATAAGTTAACTTTGGGAAAACAAATCTAGTAACATAAGACAAACTTAAGCAAGAAAAAATAAACTTAGTTTGAAGGTGAAATAGTGAAAAAAGTTACTATGTATCTAACATTTTTAATTCCACTATTATTGGTAGTGCTAGGGATAAGATACAATAATTATATTAATATGTCTTTAAGTGTGACCTTAGCAGTGTTTTTAATAATTTTTTTAAGCTATTTCTATTTTGAAAAAAGCTCTATGGGTACTAAAGAAATAGCAGTTATAGCAACTTTAAGTGTATTTGCAGCAGTTAGCAGAATACCCTTTGCAGCCATATTAAACGTTCAGCCTACCACGTTTTTAGTTGCATTATCTGGACTTGTATTTGGAGTTTACGAGGGATTCTTGGTTGGAAGTACAGCAGCATTTATTTCAAACATTTTTCTTGGTCAAGGGCCATATACTCCTTGGCAGATGCTAGCCTGGGGTATTGTGGGGGCAATTTCAGGATTAATAGGTAAAAGAGGTAAAAAGCTTTCTGTAGAAAAGTTTGCAATTATATGTTTTCTATATGGATTTCTTTTTGATTGGATAATGAACTTATGGTCAGTACTTGTGATTGTAGATCCAATTAGCTTTAAAGGTGTGTTAACCGTCTATCTTACTAGTATTACTGCAGATGTAATGCATGCAGTGGGAAATTTTATTTTTGCCATGATTTTTTATGAAAGCTTCTACAAAGTACTAACTAGATTTAAAAGTAGATTAGAAATTACGTATATTAAAGACATTAAAAAATAATATGTAAAAAATATTAAAATATATATTTAAAAATTCGAGGAGGAAAGATCATGATAAAATCCATAAAAAACAAGGGTTATACAATGGCCTTAGTACTAATTTTTCTTATAGGGCAGATATTTACAGGAACTAGCACAATGGTAAAGGCAGCAGAAAATAATTTTGAAGTTGCAGTGCAAGTACAAAGCTTCGATAAAGTGATTACAGTAGGAACATCAAGTAAAGCAAATGCTTTCGAGGCCTTAAAAGATGTTTTAGATAAGAATAGTATATCTATGGTTGCAACGGATGGACAATATGGAAAATTTATTTCAGAAGTTAATGGAGTAAAGTCTGGTAAGTTTGGCGGATATGATGGATGGTCATATGCAATTAGTAGAAATAATAATTATGAAGATATTAACACAGGCATTGATGGTGCCACATTACAAAATGGGGATAAGCTTATTTTCTATTATGGTGACATGGGAACGTTAAACTCAAATAAAATTGAGTATTCAACAAAGGAAGCAAATAAGGAATTAACTATAAGTTTAAATAATACATACAAAGACTGGACAACAGGAGCGCAAGTTATACAACCTATCAATGGAATAAAGGCTAAAATTGATGGAGTAGACGTGGTTGTTGTAGAAAATAAGATTACTCTTAAAGCAGGACTAAAAGAGGGAGCTCATATTCTTACGTTAAGTGATTTTAAAGTAGATGGGTCTCCAAAAGTAGTTTATGATGAAATAAAATTCACTATAGGTGCAGATGAAAATCCAGCTGAAAATAATAATGGAAGTAATGGAAGTAATGGAAGTAATGGAAGTGAAAATGTAGATAACACTAAAATACCAAAAGAAATAACAGATGCAATTAATAGCTCAGTATCAGTTATAAAGTCAAAGGGACTTAATGCTTGGTCTGTAATGAGTTTAAACAAGTTAGGTGAAAAGGTAGACACTACTTTTTTAAATGAAAGCATAGAGGATATTAAGGCTAATGGAGTGAAAGATATAAGCAATACAGATATGGAAAAATTGATTATGGGACTTACGGCGGCAGGATATACACCTTATAATTTCCAGGGACATAATTTAGTTTCAGAATTGCTTAATAGAGATATAAGCACATTTTTAATTAATGACGCAGTGTTTGGAATCTTTACTTATAATTATGCCAATATAAAAGAGGATTATAAAGTAACAAAAGATAAGTTGGCTAATATTATATTAGAATCCAAGTTAACTTACGAGCAAGATGGAAATAAGTTAGTAGGATGGACATACTATGGAGATAAAATTGATCCGGATATGACAGGAGCAGCTATAAATGCTCTTTCAGAATTTTATAATACAAAACCAGAGGTTAAAACTTCAATAGATGCTGCAGTTGAAACTTTGTCTAAATTGCAAAATGAAAGTGGATATAGTGTTAGTCAATATGGAGTCGCTAGTGAAACAACAGCTTTTGTTATATTAGGACTTACATCTCTTGGAATAAACCCAGAGGGAGAAGTATTTACTAAAACTAAAGGTGATTTGGTATCAGCACTATTATCCTTTAAGTCTAAGGATGGCGGATTTAAACACTTAGTAGAGGATTTAACATTAAATTATACTTCCACAGAACAGTCACTAAGGACACTAATAGCTATAAAAGAATATAAAACATCAGGGAAATACAATTTTTATTCCAGTAATATTAACTCAAAGAACTTACCAGTTTTCGCTTTGAAAGATACTACAACTACTGATAACGGTAAAGCTGCAGTGGATTTAGGCACTGATAAGTTACCTCAGACAGGATCTTTTGCTGATACAAATGTAATTGTGATGGTAGGGCTATTATTTATGGCAGTTGGAACTTTGTATTTAAGAAAGCTTAAAATTGAAAAATAACAAATTATTTACTAAGTATTAATTAAATATTAGTGTATCAATAGAAAAGAGGTTATTAAGTGAAAAAGAAGATATTGCTTATGGTTGTAGTTATATTTGTAAGCATAGGGTTATTAAGTATTTCTAAAGTTGTTCAAGATAAGTATATTAATAAAGATAATGTAGTAGCGAAGCAAAAGGAGTTAGTCCAAAAACCAACAGAAGTTGCTCAAAAACAAGATATAATAGTAGAAGGAAATGCTGAGATTCCTAAAACTACTAAGACTCCTACAACAGGGGTTGAAAGCACACCAGTAACTGATAAGGAAAAGGTAGTAGAGGTAAAAAAAGATGCGAAAACTACAGTGGAAAAGGTTCCCACTCCAGAGAGTGTAACTCCTGTAAAAGAGGTGCCTAAGCCACCAGTTGTAAAGGTACCTGAAGCTAAAAAAGAGCCTAATTTTATAGTTAAGGATGATATAACTGATAAAACTATTTTATCTATATATGTAAATACCCAGGGTAAAACAGTAGGTCAGATTACACTTAGTGAGCTAGATAATAAGGGTATAAATTATAGGGCAACAGGAAGAGGAGAGGCAGTCTATTTTACAATGATTGATAGCCTTAAAGCTAGAGATGCAGGGCCTTTAAGTGGATGGTGTTATTATGTAAATGGAGTTAAGTCAAGTGTAAGTTGCGGGGCTTATAAACTAAATCCAGGCGATGTGGTTGAGTGGAAATACTTAAAGGATGGCGTTAATAATTAAGATTGTAATTGTATGTTTATATATAAAATTTTAAAAAACACTTCAATTTGTTACTAAAATGTCTTATAATGTTATCATGGGTAATATTGTTACTCTAGTAGCACATTATGGGAGTGAGGTGGTATAAGATGTCACAGTGTCCTTTTCTAACAACTATAGAAGAAGAAGTAGAATGTTTTAAGGAGTGTGCATTATATAAATGGGTAGATAATGAGGATAAATGTCCATTTGTTGAATTAAAGAACTTTAAACCTTTCACTATTAAAGATATTTCTAATTATGATTTATTTAATGAGGACAAAACCTCCCCATTAAGAATGCTATACAAAGAGAATTATTCGTAGAGGTTCTTATATGGTTGTGTATTATATGTAATAATAGGATATAATCTAAGTGCACTGAAATGTATAAACAGCATAGATCTTGTTATTTATTTTGGTGTGATTGTAATAATACATATCAAGGAAGTGAATTTAAATGGAAAGAACCTTAGTTTTAATTAAACCAGATGGAGTTAAAAGAGAACTTATTGGGAAAATTATTAGTCATTATGAGGAGAAATCACTTGAGATTGTTGCACTTAAAATGATTACAGCTACAAATGACATTGCTAAAAAACACTACGCTGAACATGAAGGAAAGGAATTCTTTAAGGAATTAATAAGTTATGTTACTGAAGGTAAAATCTGTGCAATGATTTTAATGGGTGAAAAGGCCATTGATGTAGTACGTAAAATCAATGGAGATAAGGACCCAACGAAAGCTGAACTTGGTAGTATAAGAGGACAATATGCACTAGATAGAACTCGTAATTTAGTCCATGCCTCTGATAATGTTGAAAGTGCACATCGTGAAATTATGATTTGGTTTCCAGAACTTTCACAAGAGGATAATAACGCGGTAAATTTATTTATAAAAACTGATGGTCCATTAATAAATGTATAATTGAAATTAGAAGAGCTAACCAAAATTTTGGTTAGCTCTTCTAAATTTAGCATTTTTAAATAAGAATTAATTATCTAGTATATTTGCTTATGACTAATGTGAACCACAATTCCCAGAGCAACCACTACAAGATTTTTTTTCGGAACTTGAACAATGTGACTTATTGCCTTCTGGTAATATTGTTTTAATCCAAAATCTAGAATCACTATAAGCTATTGTTAGTTCTTTAATCTTACTTAAAAGAGTTTCATCATATAATACGTTTAAATCGCCAATATTACTTTTAATGTCTCCTGTTTTAAAGTTGTCTAAATAAATATCAACTTTTGCAGTTTTACAACAACCGCTTACATACAAAAGCCTTACACTATCATAAGTGTTATTAAGTTTAAGCATTTTTATAAGCTCATCATGAGCAATATTTGAAAGTTTGATTTTTAAAGGTTGTTCCATAATTCCTCCTAACATTCATCAGAGAGAAATAACAATTAGCTACTTGCTATTCTGCAAAGATTTCAGAATAATGATTTAGTAATCCTTGCTTTAGGTTCCATAGATTAGAAGAAAGATCTACATAATATGCATGAGGATTTTCAAGTCTTAAAACCTCTGGCCACAATTTAGACACTTCACGTTTAGAATACGCTTTAATTTCCATAACTGTGGGAGACTCATAAATTGGCTCACCATTTTCAAATATTTTAACCATAAGCTCTTTTGCATAGTAATTTTTAAGCTTTTTCTTTTTCCAAGTATAAACTGGATTAAATATTTCAAGAGGTTTACTCTCATCAATTACCTCATCGTGTAAGGAAATCAAATCCACAATTGCCTTATGTGATGTTTTATCAAAAATCCTATATAACTTTTTAAAAGCAGGATTTGTGATTTTTTCTTCATTTTCACTGATTTTAATTTTTGGTACTATTTCTCCATCTGTTTCAACAGCAACGAGTTTATAAACACCACCAAACACAGGCTCAGATCTTGCAGTAATAAGTCTTTCACCTACACCAAAGCTATCAACTTGTGCTCCATTTTCCAAAACTCCTCTTATTATGTATTCATCTAAGGAATTGGAAATTGTGATTTTAACATCTTCATAGCCAGCTTCATCTAGCATTATTCTAACTTTTTTTGTGAGGTATGTAATATCACCACTATCTATTCGGACTCCCTTAGGTCTTTTTCCCATAGGTTTAAGTACCTCATCAAACACCCTTATAGCATTTGGAACGCCAGAACGCAGAACGTTATATGTATCTATAAGTAGCATACAGTTATCAGGATAAGTTTTGGCCCAAGCTTTAAAGGAATCGTATTCTGTATCGAAAAGTTGTATCCAGCTGTGAGCCATGGTACCTGAAGCTGGAATGCCAAACATCTCTTCAGCTATGGTGCAGGCAGTTCCAATACAACCACCAATAACAGCAGCACGAGCACCATATACAGCACCATCATAGCCTTGAGCACGTCTAGATCCAAATTCCATTACAGGTCTACCTTTAGCTGCTCTACATATTCTACTTGCTTTAGTAGCTATTAAAGTTTGATGATTTATAGTTAGTAAAGTCATTGTTTCAATAAATTGAGCCTGCATAACAGGTCCTTTGACTATAACTAAGGGTTCTCCAGGAAAAACAGGATTACCTTCTGGTATTGCCCACACATCACATGAAAATTTAAAATTTGTTAAGTAATCCATAAATTCTTCTGAGAAAATCCCTTTGCTTCTTAAGTATTGTACATCATCATTTGTAAATTTTAAATTTGAAAGATATTCAATTAATTGTTGTACACCAGCCATTATACAATATCCGCCACCGTCAGGTATTCGTCTAAAAAACATATCAAAGTAAGCAACTTTATCCTGAACATTATTATCAAGATAACCATTTGCCATAGTTAATTCATAAAAATCTACAAGCATAGTAAGGTTTCTTTCATTACGTACGTTAAAATCTTTTGTCTGCTCCATAATTTTTCCCCTTTGAAATTTAATTATATTGTTTAATAGAATTATAACATAATTACAGTTTAATGGTTACATAGGATTATTTCAATAGAATTTTGGGTATAAAGATAATATATGAGCAATTTAGGGCAAAATAGTGATAAACTATAGTATATAATTAGTTTTATAAACATAATACCAGAACAATTTTAAAAGATGGATGAAAGCGGAGATAAAATACAAGATGAATAATAAAGTAGTAAAAAGTAGTAGGATAAATTCAAAATTAAGCAAAGAACAAAAGGATGCAGTTTTTTCAGAAAGAAGAAATTTATTGGTTACAGCAGGACCGGGATCAGGTAAGACCGTAGTTATTGTTAACAGGATAGTTCATTTAATAAATGAGCTAAATTTTAGCCCAAGTAATATTATTGTAATTACTTTTACAAAAGCTGCTGCTATTAATATGAAAAACAGATATATTGCTATAAATGGAAGGGCAAACGTTCCATTCTTTGGTACATTCCATAGTTTGTTTTATAAGATTCTGAAAAATTATTATGGAGAGATAAATATAATTGATACACTTGATGTTTATAAACTTATAAAGAATGTGTTAATGTCTTATCTAGATGAAGTAAGTGATGAAAAAGTAAAGGAAGTCATAAATAACATTTCTGTATTTAAAACAAGTGGTGCAACAATTGAGAAGTTCTCTCCAAGTATCGATAAAGGTATATTTTTGGCAGCTTATAATATTTATGAGCAGTACAGAAAGGAAAAGAACTTATTTGATTTTGATGATCTTCAAATAGGTTGTAGGGATTTATTTATAAAAGATTACAAAATGCTTATGGGGTATAGAGATTTATTTAAGCATATTTTAGTTGATGAATTCCAGGATTGTGATGCCATGCAAGTAGAGATACTAAGGCTATTAAATGAGGAAAATTCTATTTTCGCAGTGGGAGACGAGGACCAATGCATTTATGGTTTTAGAGGGTCAAAGCCTGAATGCATGGTTGAGTTTTCAGAGCATTTTAAGGGCGGGGATAAGTTACCATTATCCACGAATTATAGATGTCCAAAGAATATAGTGGAGATATCCATGAATGTTATAAAGAACAACACCATGAGAAATGAAAAACATATAACAGCTTTTAAAGAGCAAGATGGCGGTATTGCAATACTTAATAATGTAAATGAAAACTCTCAAGCAGAGGAAATTAGTTGCATAATACTAAATCGTATGGAAACCTTTGATAAAAATTATAGAGATAATGCCATATTGTATAGAACAAACGTAGAATGTAGAAGTTTAATAGATGTTTTTATTAGAAAAAAGATACCTTTTAGGCTTTTAGATAAAGAATATGATTTCTTTCAACATTTTATTTGCAAAGATATAATCGCATATTTAAGGCTAAGCATTGATAAAAGTGATAAAGATAGCTTCCTTAAAATAATTAATAAACCCTTTAGATATATAAGCAAAGTGAATTTAGATAATTTAAGGCGAAATTCTGTAAAGGAAGACTGCTTTGAAATGGTAAAGGAAATTGAAGGGGTACCTGTGTTTCAAATGAAAATGCTAGATAAATTAAAAAAAGATATTCATGCTTTAAATAAGATTTCATTGAAAAGTGCAATAGATAATATAGTTTTAAGCATAGGCTACCATGACTATATTAAGGAATATTGTAGTAAGTTTAAGATTGACCTAGGTGAGATGGAGGATGTTATTGACGAGTTTAGACAAGCGATAGAAGGATATAACTCTATAATAGCGTTTCTAGCCCATGTGGAGCAGGTTAAGGAAGAGATTAGTAAACATAAGAAAAACACAGATGAGGATGCAGTAATACTCAGTACGATCCATGGGGTAAAGGGAATGGAGTTTAAAAATGTATACCTTATTAATTGTAACGAGGAAAATATACCTCATGTAAATAGCATAGATAAAAACCTAGAAGAAGAAAGACGATTATTTTATGTAGGAATTACAAGAGCTGTTGATAATGTGTGGCTATGCATTTCTAAAAATGTGAAAGGAAAGGTTAAAGAAACCTCACGATTTATTAAGGAGTGCAATGTTATAGGTGGTTACCAAACGGACTTACCTTTTAAAGAAGGGGATACGGTTATCCATAAAAGCTTTGGCAAGGGAAAAGTTATTTCTATTACAAGTAAAGATTTGGATTTAAGCTTTGAGGGTGGAATTACAAGGAAATTTGATACTAATGTATTATACAACAATTCTTTAATATCAAAAGTGTAATGCTTAATTTTGTTAAATAATTTGTTTTCTAGTGAGTTTATAATATAAGGAGGGATTTATTGTGACACTTCCAAAAGGTAAAAACTCTGTTAATACGTCTATAGAAAAGGCTAAAGCTGTTAAGGCAACTTCAAAGGATAAGCCTACTGAATCTATTGCTAGAAAAGGAAATCTTAAAATGAAGAAAAAAGGAAAACATAAATAGTAGTTTCGTTGAATGTTTCCATGTAATGTTATATAATTACACTAAGCTCATATTCTGTGAATATGAGCTTAGTGTACATAAAAACAAACATCATCTTTGGCTTAGTACTTATTTATGGGCCGAATAATTTTCTGAGAAGAGGTATAAAAATGGAGATCACAAATGTTAACGTAGAGGAATTGATTTTTGCTTTAGATATAGGAACAAGATCTATAATAGGTACAGTTGGAAAGATTGTAGATAAGAAATTTCAGGTTATTGCTGAAAGTTATAAAGAACATGAAGAAAGGGCTATGATTGATGGTCAAATTCATGATATTCAATTGGTAGCTAGTGGAGTAAAAAAGGTAAAAAAAGAATTAGAGACTAGCTTAAATGTTTCTTTAACTAAAGTAGCCATTGCTGCTGCTGGAAGATTTTTAAGGACCACGGAGGTGAAGTCTGAAATTGAAGTGGATGCAGAAAAGGAAATTGATAGAGAAGCAATTAGAAGTTTAGAGCTTACTGCAGTTAAAATGGCAGAAGATGAAATTAATAAGTCTACACAAGGAAAGCTTTATTGTGTAGGATATAGTGTGAAAAGTTACTATTTAAATGGATACATAATCTCAAATCTGAATTCTCACAAAGGAGAAAAAATTGCAGTAGAAATTATAGCTACCTTCCTTCCACGATCAGTAATAGATAGTCTTTATGCTGTAATGAGCAAGGCAGGTCTTTCAGTTATAAGTCTAACATTAGAGCCAATAGCAGCTATGGAAGCTGTAGTTCCTCAAAGTTTGCGATTACTAAATTTAGCCTTGGTGGATATTGGTGCAGGTACTTCGGATATTGCCATTAGTAGTAATGATAGCATAAGTGCATATGGTATGGTGCCAACAGCAGGGGATGAGGTAACTGAAATAATATCACAGGCTTTTTTAGTTGATTTTAACACTGCTGAAAAGATTAAAAAGCAATGTAGCGGAGAAGATAATATTGGGTATATAGATGTATTAGGCTTTGAAAATGAAATATCGCCAGAGGAAGTATTAAAAGTAATTAATCCTGTGGTTATGAAAATTTCAGAAGAAATTGGGAAAAAGATAATTGAATTAAATGGAGGGAAAGCCCCTAATGCAGTATTTTTAGTAGGTGGGGGAGCTCATACTCCTTTTATTAAAGAAACTATTGCTAAGATTTTAAATTTGCCAATACAAAGGATTGCAATTAAAGGTCGCGAAGCAGTGGTTGACTGTATATGTAATGCTGAACTCGGAAGCATTGGAGTTACGGTTTTAGGTATTGCACTTATATCAATAAAGAGAATGGGACATGATTTTATTGACGTAACTATAAATGATAAGATTATAAGTCTATTTAATGCAAATAAACATACGGTTATGGATGTAATGGTTCAAGCTGGTATAAATCCTAAAATACTGATTGGTAAGAATGGACGCAATATAAGGTTTACAGTTAATGGAATAGGACGAGTGGCTTTTGGAAGTTTAGCTAAAGGTGCACAAATTAAAATAAATGAAAAGCTTTCTAATATTGATTCTGAGGTAAAAGAAGGGGATATAATTGAGACTATTTTCAGTAAAGATGGTAAAAATGCAGAACCTAAGGTTATGGATTTTGTAAGAAGTATCCAAACTGTGAGTTTTTATTTGCAAGATATAATTCAAAATATTGAACCTGTTCCATTTATAAATAATATAAGAACTGAAATAAACACTGTAATAAAAGAAGATGATGATGTTAATATAAAATTCCCTGCTACAATTGAAGAGTACGTAAAGTATTTTGATAATAAATCAGAAGGTTTAACTTTCATAATTGATAATAAGGAGCTTCCAAAGGATTATGTTATACAAGAAGGGGATAGAATATATAAAGTAAATGCAAAAATTGAAAAGGCTAAAGTGGAGGAAGAAGAAATTCAGGGAGAATACACTGAAAATCAGCAGAACTTCAAAATAGAAACACACATAGATGCTGAAGATGAACTAGAGGGTATTGGTATTGAATCAGATCATACTACTCAGGCACCTGATAAGATTAGCATAAATGTACCTAAGATAAGCACCGAAGCTAAAACTGAGGTTTATATTGAGGTTAATAAGAAAGTTGTAACTCTTGCAAATAAAGAAAAATATGTGTTTTTAGATATATTTGATTATATAGATTTTGATTTGTCTGTTTCAAAGGGAAGTTTAATACTAATGCTAAATGGCGACAAAGCTAGCTATCATCAGACTCTTAAAAATGGTGATATAGCTTCGATATATTGGGAAAAGTAATTTTAGCGTTTTGAAATAAGAGAAAATAGATTGGTTATTTTGAAAAGACTTTATTGTAAAGAGGTGAATATAATGGATTTTTTAAATATGGCAGAAAATCTTCAGGATGAATTAGTTAAAATAAGGCGTGATCTTCATGAGAACCCTGAACTGGGTTTTGACTTATTTAGGACTTCTCAAAAGGTAAAAGATTTTTTATCAAAGGAAGGTATTGAGTTTTATGAGGTAGCGAAAACTGGGATTTGTGCTATTATTCGTGGCAATGGTACAAAAACAGTTGCTTTAAGAGCAGATATGGATGCACTTCCACTGCAAGATAGGAAAATATGTAGTTACTCCTCAAAAGTTAATGGCAAAATGCATGCCTGTGGACATGATGCTCACACTACTATACTTTTAGGCACTGCTAAAATACTAAACAGCATGAAAGATGAAATTCCAGGTAACATTAAACTATTTTTTGAACCAGCAGAAGAAACAACTGGTGGTGCATCAATAATGATTAAAGAGGGAGTACTTGAAAACCCCACTGTGGATGCTGTTATTGGCTTGCATGTAGAAGAGTGGCTTGAGGCAGGAACTGTTGGTTTGAAAAGAGGTAATGCCTATGCAGCATCAAATCCTTTTACCATAAAGATAATAGGTAGAGGAGGCCATGGTGCAAGTCCACACATGACAATTGATCCTATTGTAATAGCCAGCAATGTTATTATATCGCTTCAAAACATTGTAAGTAGAGAAATTCCACCCACAGATGCTGCAGTAATTACCATAGGCTCCATTCATGGAGGGACAGCTCAAAACATCATCCCAGAGGAAGTAATAATATCGGGGATTATTAGGACTATGAAAAGTGAACATAGGGAATACATAAAGACTAGATTAATAGAAGTAGTAGAGGGAACGGTAAGCTCCATGAGAGGGAAGTGTGAGATTAATATAGAAGAAAGTTATCCCTGTCTTTATAACAATGATAAGCTATCAGATATGTTTGAAAGCAAGGCAAAAGAAGTCATTGGAGAAAGTAATGTTTATAAACTAGATACACCTACTATGGGAGTGGAAAGTTTTGCTTATTTTGCAAATGAAAGATCATCGCTATTTTATTTTTTAGGCAGTGGAAACAAGGAAAAAGCTATAGTGAATCCTGCCCATGGAAGTTTATTTGACATAGATGAGAGCTGTTTATCTGTAGGGGTAGCTATGCAATGCAAGCTTGCTTTTGAATTTTTATTGAACTTATGATGCATATTAGTATATAATTGATGTTTGATGTGATTTTTTAATAGTGTAAGTTGATTTATTATAATGTAAATTAGATTATGTACGGAATTCGTCATTAGATATAAAAACTATAGATAAAAGAACTAGGAGGTATTTATGAGGATAGAAATTGGAGCAAATGAAGCAGGACAAAGAACAGATAAATTCATGAGAAAAGTACTTGGGGATGTGCCACTAAGCAGAATATATAAAGCTTTTAGAAAAGGTGATATTAGAGTTAATGGTAACAAAATCAATGAAAAACATTCTTTAGTAGAAGGGGATATCGTTGAAACAAAGTATATTACCAGTGATGTTAAAAAAGAAGAGTTTAAGAGGATTGAAAATAAATTAAAAATAACCTTTGAGGATTCTAATATATTAATGGTAGAAAAATGGCCAGGAGTTTTAGTTCATGCTGACCAAAAGGATGGAGATCCTACTTTAACAGATTATGTACTTTCTTATTTGTTTGACAAGGGAGATTACAGGCCAGAAAATGAAATAACTTTTACGCCAGCACCTTGTAATAGACTAGACAGAAATACTTCAGGTATAGTTATGTTTGGTAAGAATTTTCAAGCGCTTAAAGCTTTAAATGAAATGATAAGAGAAAGAAATGTTGAAAAGTTTTATATGGCCTTAGTAAGAGGAAGAATTAAAGATGGAATTTATGAAGGATATATACATAAAAATGAGGATGCTAACATATCTCAGGTATATAACGTAGAAATGCCAGACACAAAAAAAATTGCTATGGAAGTTAAAAACATAGAAAGTTGTGGTACGTTTTCGTTAATAGACATTAATCTTTTGACAGGAAGAAGCCATCAACTTCGCGCTCATTTAAGTCAATTAGGTCATGCTATTGTAGGTGATGCTAAATATGGAGATAAAAAAATCAATAGTTTCTTCACTAATAAATATGGTCTGAACTACCAATATTTATATGCATATAAGGCAACATTTAAAAATTGTCCAGAGGAACTAGCTTATATGGAGAATAAAACCGTTGCAGAGAGTTTACCACCAGTATTTAAAAAGATCAAAAAGGATGTATTTAAATTTTAGAGGTGTTTTAAATGGATCAAGAAATAAATTCAAATAAACAATCTACCACAAAAGGCTTTGCCATATTATCTGCAGCAAGTTTTATGGTTAAGCTTATATCCTTGCTTTATGTGCCTTTTTTAAACAAAATATTAGGAGGGGAAGGGCAAGGGTATGGTGTATATGCATCAGCATACAATATATTTGTGTACATGTATGTTTTAACTAATGCAGGTATTCCAGTGGCAATTTCTAAAATGATTTCAGAACTTATAGCTACGGGAAATTACAAAGATGCAGTAAAGACTTTTAAAATAGCTAGAGGACTACTGCTAATATTAGGTATTATTATGTCTTTGTTAATGCTTGTTTTTGCGGCACCACTTGCCAATTCAACTAATAGTGCTTCAGCAAAACTCGCAATTATGGCTCTTTCACCAACAATTTTAATATCATCTGTATTGTCAGCTTACAGGGGTTATTTTCAAGGAAGAGGGAATATGACTCCTACTGCGGTGTCACAGGTGCTTGAGCAAATTGCAAATACAATATTTAGTTTGATTTTCGCTGCAATCTTTGTGAAGTATGGTATAGCAGCAGGTGCTGCAGGGGGAACCATTGGAACGTCTGTAGGAGCACTAATTGCAGTAATATATATGATTAATATGTATGAAAAAAATAAGGTTTTTAGAGTTCCTAAAGGATACAATAAGAGTATTACAAGAGTGTTTACAACTAAAAAATTAGTAAAAAAACTATTAAGTTATTCTGTCCCAATGACAGTTTGTGTAGGACTTCAGCAATCGGGATTATTAATAGATTTGTTCTTAGTTAAGTCTAGGATGGCATATTCTGGAGTTGACAAAGTGCAAGTTGATATTTTATGGGGTATGCTAGCAAAATATACTACACTTGTAGGTGTGCCTATAGCTATTGTTTCAGCTTTAGCAGTAGCTATTTTACCATCTATATCTAGCTTAGTGGCATTAAAGGATAAAAAAGCAGTAAGGGAAAAGATTAACTATGCTTTTAGGCTATGTTTTTTAGTGTCTGTGCCTTCCGCAGTTGGACTTTCAGTTTTAGCTAAACCTATAGTACATTTAATTCATTACGAGACTGATGTTTCAAGATTGCTTAGGTATGGATCTGTGGTTATAATACTCATGGCTGTTGTTAGTATTCAAACCTCAATACTTCAAGGGCTAGGTAAGCTTTACTTAGTTACTTTTTATGCGGTACTTGGACTCATAGGAAAGATAATTATTAATTATATTTTTGTAGCCATTCCAAGTTTTAATATATTAGGTGCGGTTTTGGCTAATGGAGTGAGTTTTGCAATCCCCTTAATATTGAACAGCATTACTATAAACAAAGTATTGAGGGTTAAAATTAAACTATCTAAACATGCAATTAAACCTATAATAGCTTCAGGTGTTATGGCAGTTGTGGCAAAGTTAATATACGGTAACTTTGATTTCATATTAAGTTTTATTAAAGAAGGATATTTTGCTAATGGTGTTGCTGTACTAATTTCCATAGGTTTTGCCATAGTAACCTATTTCTTAATATTAGTGCTTATTGGTGGTATATCTAAAGCTGATTTAGAGGTATTACCAAGCAAGATTACCAAGCTTATACCTAATTCTATTTTAAATATAATTAGATAGAAATTTAAAGAAGTGAAGAAAGTTAAGCAAGTCTAACGCTATATTAAGCATTAGACTTGTTTGTTTTTTTTGAAATCAAAAGAGAAAATAGTAATAAAGAGAAGCCAGTAATGATAATAACTATATTTTTAGTTACAAAAATAGAATTTGGTATAGTGTTATCTAAAATTTTCAATATAAAGTATAAGAGTATGCTAAGACATATATCAATTATAATTTCTACCATGGAAAATTGTATATAACAATTTTTTTTGATTATAATAATATTTAATATGAAGCTTACCATAGAACTTATAAAGAGAGTTATACCATAACCTAAAATATTTATACTTGGAATACCTAATAATATATACAACAATATAAGTTGAAGTACGGAAGTTATTATAGAGTTTATTAAAAGAGATTTTTGTTTTCCAAGGCCGTTTAATATTCCGAAGGTTGAACCAGACATGTACATGAAAGGGGCACTTATAGCAACAAGGCGTATGTAAATGCCTAAGTCATATCTATCAAAAAATAGTTTTCCCAAAGAGTCCCCAGAGCATAAACATATTATCATTGTTGAGATTCCTAGTAAAAATGAGATTTTTATAACCTCCATTACCCTATTATTCAAAGCATTATAATCTTTTTTACTAATACTTTTAGAAATGTCTGGGGTTAAAATAGTTGCCATGGACATTACTATAATAAAGGGGAAGAATACTATGCTCATTGCCATACCAGAAAACTTACCTATTAGGGATAAAGCTTCACTATACTCTATTCCTGCATATACTAGCCGCCTTGGGACAATTAATGTGGATAATGCAGAGATTCCAGTGGTTAAAAAACCATTTAAGCATAGGGGAAATGAAACAACAAGGACATTAAACAAAAGTTGAGCTCTTCCCTCAGTTTTTTTAGTGGTTACCTTAAATTTATTTTTACTTTTTTTATAGTAAGCAAACAAGAGGATAAAGCTTATAAGTTCTCCAATTGATAATGATATATATGTGGCAGTTACAGTAGTGGTTACATTTTTTAATGCAAAGAAATTTATAATTCCAAGTATTATGACCATTCTTACAGTTTTTTCAACTATATCTATTATTGCAGGAACTTTAACATTTGAAATACCATAGAAATAACCCTTATATATAGATGAAAGAGCAACAAAGATTAAAGCGGGGCAAATAACCCAAAGAGAATATAGTGTTCTTTGGTCTTTTATTATATATGTACTGATGAAAGGTGAAAAAAGAAATACAAAAAGTGTTACTATTATAGCCCATAGAAAATCAAAGACTAAGGAAGTGTGTACAGATTTTTCTAAATTAGCAAAGTCGTTTATTCCATGATAAGAGGAGGCTTCTTTTGAAATAGCAGTTACCATTCCACCGCAAATAAGGCAAATAAACAGATCATAGATTGGCATTACTAGGCTGTATAATCCCATGCCCTCCGCACCTAATTTTTTTGAGAGTAAAATTGAAAACATAAACCTTAATACACCACCGGTTAAATTTGAAACGGTGAGTATTATTGAGTCTCTATAGAAATTATCTTTAATCATAAAAGGACCCTCCTTATTCTTCCCTGTGGTTAGATAACAGTTATTAATAATTAGTATGTGAAGAGACCTGATTATATTCTATAAGGATGATAAAAAAGTATAAAGAGGCACTTGCTATTTATTAGTAGTTGTGATAACTTTTATAGTTAGCATAGTTGTTTGTTTTAGTAGAAAGGTATAGAATATATTAAATAACATTATACACAGTTGAATACGTTTTAGAAGTATAATTAACTATACTAAATTGAGAGGTGAACAGCTTGAAAAAAGAATTCGAAACAACCTATGGAAAAACCTTAAAAGGTTTAATGGTAACAGTAAATCCAATTAAAAAAAGGATTATGAAAACTCATTGTATAGTTCATAAGTTTATAAATATTCAATCTATAGAAATATTGAAAAATGAGGGATATAGTGAGGTTAATAGTTTTTATAAAGGATATATAAAAGAACTAAATAATGGAGTCACTTGGGCAGACCAAGATTTTAAAAGCTCAAATCATTTTTATCATCATCTTAAGGGCACAGGGCTCTATGGATTTTCCAATGCATTAACTGAATTCGGGAAATATTATAAAACTGCTTTGAGGTTTGTGGAAGCTGGGGATATAAAACAAGGATTATTTTATTTTGGTGCAGCATGCCATTTAGTGCAGGATGCCACAGTGCCACAACATGTAAACAATAAATTGCTTAAAAGTCACAGGAACTTTGAACTTTGGATTATAAGCAAACTAATGAGTGATTATTCTTTTCCTATCCTCAATGAAATAATAGAGCATGAAGACATCAAAGATTATATAAAAAATAATGCACTATTTGCTAATGAAACTTATATTGCTTACGCAAATATCCAAGACAAGGAAGATAGATATAAGAAGATATCTACTCTTATAGTGCAAAGAGCACAAAAGACTACTGCAGGTCTTATGTTAAACTTTTATAATGATATTAAGAAATAATTCCTTTATTTTAAAGGGATTATTTTGTTTTTGCAGAATAAATTACAAAAGAAGTAAAACAAGTGAAATAAAAAAACTTGGTGAGGAGGCAATAATTGAAAAAGGAGGCTTTTATAAATTTAGAGAAGCAAATCTTCAAAGGGAATTTATTAGATATAGGTTTTTCTAACCATGGGATTATATATAACATTTACAAGCAGCATACTGATGAATATAGCAATTTGGAGTATATAGAGGGCAAAGAGGAGAAGATAAGAATAAAAGAAAATGAATATGACAGTTGTGCACTATTTCTTACTTTAAGTGATATAAAACTTACACATAACAAAAATAAATTGATACAAGATATATATAGATTTTTAAAAATTGATGGACTTCTATATATATGGGATATAGATAAAGGCTTTGCTAAAAGCTTTAATTCAAAAATAAAGATTTTATTGCCGGATAAAAGTACAAAGCAAATATGTATAAAGGACTTAAATGTATTGAAAGACAGCTCTAAAGAAAATACAATGAAAATTTTACAACCTTATTTTGAAGTTTTAACCATGAAAAATTCAGATGATATTTACTACATGGAATGCAAAAGGAGAGGAAAAACAGAAGATGAAAGTATTATTAGTGGGAGTTAATTCTAGGTTTACACATAGTAACCTTGCAATTAGGTATTTAAAAGCATTTACGAAGGATTTAGATTATAATTGTTTTATAAAAGAGTTTTCCATAAACGATAGAGTGGAGAGAATTGTTCAAGAAATAATGGCAGAAAAGGCTGATATGGTGGTTTTTTCTTGTTATATATGGAACAAAGATTATGTTAAACAAGTATCTGAATCAATCAAACTTATAGATAATAATATAAAATTGTTATTTGGAGGTCCGGAAGTATCCTTTGATAGTGAAAAATACTTAAAAGATAGTTTGGCAGATTATCTAATTGAGGGAGAAGGTGAAGAGACCTTCAGAGAATTTATAGAATGTGTAATAAATAATAGAAACCTTAAGGATATTGAAGGCTTATATTGCAAAGAAAATAATGAAATTTTTTATGGCGGTAAAAGGAAACTTATGGATTTAAATAAGGTTGTGTTCCCATATACCATTGATGATGATTTAAATAACAAAATAGTATATTTTGAATCATCAAGAGGGTGCCCTTTCAACTGTAAATATTGCCTATCTTCAACTATACGAGGAGTTAGGTTCATGGAACTTGAAAGAGTTAAGAGGGATTTAAAGTTTTTAATAGATAAAAAGGTAAGACTTATTAAGTTTGTAGACAGAACCTTTAATTGTAGTGATGAATTTGCCATGGGGATTTGGGAATACTTAATGAGTCTAGATACTGAAACTGTTTTTCATTTTGAAATCTCAGCAGATATATTAAGTGATAAGCAGCTTAAGCTTTTAGAAAAGGCACAAAAGGGTAGATTTCAGTTTGAGATAGGGGTGCAGACTACAAACAATGAAGTGTTAAAAAATATAAATAGATTTGTGGTTTTTGAAGATATTAAAAAGCAAGTTATGACTTTAAAGAAGCATGGAAATATAATGCAACATTTAGATCTAATTGCAGGACTTCCAGGAGAAAATTTTGAATCCTTTAAAAGATCTTTTAATGATCTGTATGACATAGAACCAGATGAAATACAACTTGGATTCCTAAAAATACTAAAAGGTGCGCCTATGCAAGATGAAGTAGAGAAATGGGGGATTGTTTACCCAAACTATACCCCTTATGAAGTCTTGAAAACTAAGGATATTAGTTATGAGGAAATCATTATTTTAAAAAGAGTGGAAGAAATGGTAGATAAGTACTATAATTCTCAAAAGTTCAATACTATATTAAAGTATTTTGTGAAAAGATTTAACACACCTTTTGATTTTTATTATGATCTAGGACAATTTTTTTATGAAAAAGGATATTTAAGTAGGAACATCTCCTCTGTAGATTATTATAAGGTGTTTATTGAGTTTAATATGGAAAAACTTAAAGAAGATAATTTTGCTCTTAAAGAAATTGTTAAGTATGACTATCTTAAATATAACAAAAAAAAGTGGCTTCCAGAGTTTTTGAATCGAGAAACTAATAAAGAAATAGAAAGAACCATTAAAGAAAAATTATTACAAACCAGCATTATAAATAATGTGAATAATATTCATATTGAAAAATTTATGATTAGTATTTTAGACTATATAGAGAGTTCTACTGTATGCTTAGAGCCTCATTATTTAATTTATGATATTAATGATGAGAATAATATAATGGATATAACATCTATAGTATTTTAGAATATGAAAGAGTAAGATAAGTAAATTTCAAAAAAAAATAAAAATGGTTGCAAAGTGCATTAATAATGGTTTTTATCTTAGTGTGGTAATTTAATATTACGAATATTTGTTGATTTTCTAAAAAAGCAGTTGAAATTTATACAAAAAATAAGTATAATCAAGTTGTAATGAATACTACATTAAGTATTATAACAAATATTTGTTATAATCTGTTATTAATTGTCATTAATTGTAGTATTAAGAGTTGAATTGCAAAAAAATATATCTAGTTAGGTATATAGAAAAAGTGATAAGAATAGTAACTTGTCATTTATTTAAATGTACCGTCTAAGAAGAAGGTGGTGATATTTTGGCATTAGAGGCGATAAACAGTATAAAAGAAGTAGAGAAACAAGCAGCGGATATTATCAATAAAGCAATTTTAGATAGTAAGGATATATCTAAAAAGGCTGAGCTTGAGGCTGAAAGTCAATATAAAGAAGTTTTAAATTCTGCTAAAGAAGAAATTAAAAAGATTATTGAAAATGCTAAAGAAGAAGGTAAAAAAGCCTGTGAGCCTATTTTAGAAAAGGGTAAAACTGAGGTAAAAAGTATAATTAATTTAGAAAGTGAAAGATTTGATAGAGCAGTTAAAACTGTTGTTGAGAGGATAGTGAAAATTAATGGCAATAGTTAAAATGAGTAAGTTTACATTGTTTGCCTTTGAATCACAAAAAGAAGATTTATTAGACAGTCTTCATAAGTTTGAAAATGTTCAATTTGTAAACATGCAAGAGTGTGAGGAAGAACATTTGCAATCACTTGTAAAAGATTCAGAAAGTGAAAAAATTTCTTACATGGAAGGTGAACTAGCAAAGATAAAGTTTGCCCTTGAACTATTGACAAAACACGTAGAAAAAGAAGGTATGATAAAATCTTTAGTAAAGGGTAAAAGTTTGCTAAGCTACACCGAGTTAGAAACTTTAGCTGAAAAATCAAACTATAATGAGAATTACAATAAGCTAAAAGAAAAAGATAATGCTATGATTCAAATGAAGAATGAAAAATCTAAAATTAACTCAGAAATAGAAGTGCTATCTCCTTGGAAATCATTAGATGCTTCTTTTGATGAATTAAAATCATTAAATTCTTCAATATTTCTAATGGGTTCACTTCCTAAAGCTTTTAAAGATACCTTTAGAGAAAGCTTTGAAAATGAAATTCCATATTCATATTTAGAAGTTATTAGTGAAGTAAAAGGTGAAATTAATATAATTACTTTAATACATAAGGATTATGAAGATAAAGCCAAAGAGATACTTAAACTTAATAGCTTTAATGCAATCAGTTTTAAATATGATGGAATTCCAAATCAGATATTAAAGGATTTCACTAAAAGATTAGAGGCTATTTCAAAAGAAGAAGAAATAGTAAATGAGCAAATCAAAGATGATTGCAAATATTTAGAAGATTTTAAAATAGCATATGAGTATTTATCTAATAAACATATAAAAGCTTCAGCTTGTGAAAATTTCTTGAAAACAGAAAGTGTAGTTTTCATAAATGGATGGGTACAATCAGAAGCAGTAGAAAAGCTAGAAACTGTAATAAAAGGTATAACTAAAGAAAACTTTTATTTAGAACTAGAACAAGCTGCGAAGGATGATAATGATGTACCTATACTTTTAAAGAATAATGGATTAGTAGAACCTTTTGAGTCATTAACATCAATGTATAGCTTACCTAAGTATTCAGAAATAGATCCAACACCTGTAATGACACCTTTTTACATGGTATTCTTTGGGATGATGCTAGCTGATGTTGGGTATGGATTAGTAATGTTCATAGCTACAGCACTTGCATTAAAGAAATTTAATTTAGAGGAAGGTCAGCGTAAGTTTGCTAAGTTCTTTTTACTACTTAGTATACCAACAATGATTGCAGGAGCAGTTTATGGGGGGTTCTTTGGAGATGCAATTCCATGGCTCGCTGAGCATAGTTTAATAAATCCTTCAAAAGACCTAATGTTAATATTATATGCATCAATTGCCATAGGTGCCTTTCAAATTTACTTTGGCCTTGGAGTTAAGGGTTATATATTAATAAGAGATGGAAAGCCAATGGATGCAATTTATGATGTTTTAACATGGTACCTATCATTAACGGGTGCATTTTTATTCATAGGTGGAGGCATTTTAAAACTAGGTGCTGGAGTAAGTGCTGCAGGAAAATGGGTAATGATAGTTGGAATGG
The DNA here is from genome assembly GCF_020443565.1 of Clostridium sp. CS001. Classification (GTDB taxonomy): domain Bacteria; phylum Bacillota; class Clostridia; order Clostridiales; family Clostridiaceae; genus Clostridium_AD. The sequence goes on along the minus strand of NZ_JAIZZN010000030.1, from coordinate 13,834 downwards.
TTGGACTTGTTTTAACTCAAGGAAGACAAAATAAAGGTATTGGTGGGAAGCTTGGTGGAGGTTTATATGGTCTATATGGCATATCCAGTTATATAGGTGATTTGGTTTCATACTCAAGACTTATGGCTCTTGGACTTGCTGGTGGATTTATTGCAACAGCGTTTAATATGCTTATTAAGATGATTCCATCTCCATTTAACATTATCTTTGGTGCATTTATATTTGTTGGGGCACAAACCTTCAACCTATTATTAAGTGCATTGGGAGCTTATGTTCATAGTGCAAGACTTCAATATGTAGAATATTTTAGTAAGTTTTATGAAGGTGGAGGAAAAGCCTTTAAAGTATTTAAACCAAAGAATCAATATATTATAGTACAAAACGAAAAGCAAATTTAAGGAGGAATTAATTATGACACTTATGGAATTTATGGGAGCAAATGGCGGATATGTTTTCGCTGCACTAGGTATGGCTTTAGCGGTAATTTTACCGGGAATAGGATCAGCAAAAGGTGTTGGTATAGTTGGTATGGCGGCAGCAGGACTTACAACTGAAGAACCAGAAAAGTTTGGTAAAGCGCTTATTCTTCAATTACTACCAGGTACACAAGGTCTTTATGGTTTCGTTATAGGACTAATGGTATTACCTAAATTAGCTACGGGTATGACTTTAGATTTGGGATTATACTTATTTATGGCTTGTTTACCAATAGCATTTGTAGGATTATATTCAGCAATAGCTCAGGCTAAAACAGCTGCAGCTGGTATTGCAATACTTGCTAAAAACCCAGAACACAATACAAAAGCTATAATACTTGCAGCAATGGTTGAAACATATGCAATTTTAGCATTCGTTGTTTCAATAATCTTAGTAAGTAAGACATTCTAATTTTAAAACTAAGAAGTTAGAGGATGTGTATATATGTCAAATTTAAGCAACTTATCTTCTAAAATAGTAGAGGACGCTAACATTAAAGCGAAGGCTATATTAAAGGAAGCTAATGATAATGGAACATCAATGATAGAAAATAAAGTAAAAAGCGCAAAGGTATTAGAGCTTCAGATGCTTGAAAAAGCTAAAATTGAAGCTGTTACTGAAAAGCAAAGAATTATATCAAGTACTATATTAACTGTGAGAAATGAAAAATTAATAGCTATGCAGGGGATCATTGACAAAGTATTTAAGGGCGCTCTAGAAAATCTTTTAGAAATAAACGATAAACAATACATAGAGCTTATAAAAACATATCTTTTGTCAATGCCAATAGCGGGAAATGAAGAGTTAATACTTCCTACAAAACTTAGAAATATTTTTAGTGATGAGTATTTATCAGAAATAAATTCAGCACTTAATCTTTCAGGTAAAATAGGTGAAATGAAGTTAAGTTCTGATCCGCGAAACATAAATAGTGGATTTATAGTAATTAAGAATGGCATAGAGATTAACAATACTTTTGAAAATCTAGTTAATTCCTTAAGAGATGAACTTGAGGCAGACATTGTTCAGCAGTTATTTAATTAAATCTAGAGTAGATAACAATTATAAATTGTTATCTACTTAAGAGCAAAACAAGGAGGATAGCCATATATGGATGAAATGAATTTTACACAAGCTGTGGCTAGGCTAAGAGTATTAGAAAAAAGACTCCTTAACAAATTAAAGATTGAGAGAATGATTGATAGTACCTCGCCAGAAGATGTGATTAAGATTTTGCAGGAAACTGAATATGCAAGCTTAATGGTTAATGTAAAAAGACCAGAGGACTACAATATATTACTTAAAGAGGAGTTAAATAGGGTATATTCCTTTATGTACAAAGTTTCTCCAGACCCTGTTATAGTAGATATTATGAGTTTGAAATATGATTATCATAATATCAAAGTAATGCTAAAGGCGCGGATTTTAGATAAGGATTTTTCTCATATGCTAATTCCCGTGGGTACAGTGGAAATAGAGAAATTAACAAGTTACATGGCTAATATGGAATATAAGGAACTACAGCCTAATATGATGGAGGCTATACTTGAAGCAGAAAAAGTCTATCATGAACTTAAAGACCCTCAAAAGATAGATATTATTTTAGATAAATATATGTATATAGATATGCTTGCTAGAGCAAAAGAAACAAAAATTGATTTCATGATTGATTATATTAAAATGAACATAGATTTTTCTAATATAAAATCAATTGTTAGATTAAAGAAACAAGAAAAAGATGTTAAATTTTTAAAAGAAGTAATTTTAGATGGTGGTGAGATATCTAAGGATATTTTAGTAAGATCATTTGAAGAACCTATTGAAAATTTAGCAACTAAATTTTCTTCACTTAAATATGGAGAAGTTATAAAGCTAGGACTAGAGGAGTATTTGAAAACAGGTAAACTTTCAGCTTTTGAAAAGCTTTCGGAAGATTACATTATGAATAATCTGAAAGGTGCTAAGTATATAACTTTTGGACCAGAGCCAGTATTTGCTTATATTGCAGCTAAGGAAACAGAAATTAAAGTAATAAGAATAATTATGGTTGGAAAACTAAATAAAGTTGATACGGCAGTTATAAGAGAAAGGGTGCGTGAGGTTTATGCATAAAGTAGGAGTAGTTGGAGATAAAGATTCAATACTTGCTTTTAAGGCTCTTGGGATTGACGTGTATCCAGTTATTGAAGTTGAAGAAGCTAGAAAAGTTATAGATAAAATGGCATTAAATAATTATGCAGTTATATTTGTTACAGAGCAGATAGCTCAGCATCTAGATGAAACTATAAAAAGATATAATAGACAGATGCTTCCTGCCATTATATTAATACCAAGTAATCAAGGCTCACTAAATATAGGTATGCAAAGAATTAGAGATAATGTGGAAAAGGCAGTGGGCGTAAATATTTTATAGAAAGGTAGGGAGATATCTTGAAAATCGGTAAAATTGTAAAAGTTTCGGGTCCGTTGGTTGTTGCAAAAGACATGGATGAAGCTAATATATATGACGTAGTTAAGGTTGGCGAAAAAGGTCTTATTGGCGAAATTATCGAAATGAGAGGAGATAGAGCCTCCATTCAAGTATATGAGGAAACATCAGGTCTAAAACCAGGAGACCCTGTAGAATCTACTGGAGAACCACTAAGTGTGGAACTTGGACCAGGACTTATGGAATCAATGTTTGATGGAATTCAAAGACCTCTTGATGCAATAAGAGCTATTGCTGGTAACTTCTTAACTAAAGGTGTAAATGTTACTCCTTTAGATAGAACACGTAAATGGGATTTTGTTCCTACAGCTTCTGTTGGAGATGTGGTTTCTTCAGGGTCAGCAATAGGTAGCGTAAAGGAAACTAGCGTTATAACTCAAACAATAATGATACCAAATGGAATTTCAGGAACTATAACTTCTATAACTGCAGGAGAGTTTACTGTAGAGGAAGTTGTAGCAGAGGTGCAAACGGAATCAGGAATTAAGCAGATTACATTAATGCAAAAATGGCCTGTAAGACGTGGAAGACCTTATGCAGCAAAATTAAATCCAATAGAGCCATTAGTTACAGGTCAAAGAGTAATAGATACTTTTTTCCCAGTAACAAAGGGTGGTACAGCATGCGTTCCAGGTCCTTTCGGAAGTGGAAAAACTGTAGTTCAGCATCAATTCGCAAAATGGGGAGATGCAGAAATAGTTGTTTACATAGGTTGTGGTGAACGTGGAAACGAAATGACAGACGTTTTGAATGAGTTCCCAGAACTTAAAGACCCAAAAACAGGTGAATCTTTAATGAAAAGAACTGTTTTAATCGCAAACACATCTAATATGCCAGTTGCAGCTAGAGAAGCTTCTGTTTACACAGGTATAACTATTGCAGAATTTTATAGAGATATGGGATTCTCAGTAGCGGTAATGGCAGACTCTACTTCAAGATGGGCAGAAGCACTACGTGAAATGTCCGGAAGACTTGAAGAGATGCCAGGTGATGAGGGGTATCCAGCATATCTTGGATCACGTATAGCTGATTTTTATGAAAGAGCTGGAAAGGTAGTTTGTCTTGGAGACTCTGAAAGAGTAGGAGCACTTACAGTTATTGGTGCAGTATCACCTCCAGGTGGAGATTTGTCAGAGCCAGTTACACAGGGTACGCTAAGAATAGTTAAAGTATTCTGGGGACTAGATGCTCAACTTGCGTATAGAAGACATTTCCCGGCAATAAATTGGCTAGATTCTTACTCACTATATTTAGATAAGATAGGTAAGTGGATGGATGATAGCGTTGCAAGTGACTGGACTGATCTTAGAAATAAAGCTATGATAATTCTTCAAGAAGAAGCAAAACTTGATGAAATAGTAAGACTTGTAGGTATAGATGCTCTTTCTGAAAAAGATAGATTAAAATTAGAAGTTGCTAAGTCAATTAGAGAAGATTATCTTCAACAAAATGCTTTCCATGAGGTGGATACTTATTCATCATTAGAAAAACAACACAAAATGTTAAAGTTAGTTTTAACATTCCAAGTTGAAGCAGAAAAAGGATTAGCAGCAGGAGTTTATTTAAATAAGATATTAAATATGGAAGTAAGAGATAAAATAGCAAGATCAAAATATATTGCAGAAACTGAAATGTCAAAGATTGATGATATATTTACAGCTTTATCTAGTGAAGTAGAAAAATTAATAACAGAAGGAGGGGTTACTAATGATTAGAGAATATAGAACCGTAGCAGAAGTTGTAGGACCCCTTATGGTTGTAGAAAAAGTTCAAGGTGTAAGTTATGATGAACTAGTAGAAATAGAACTACAAAATGGAGAGATTCGACGTGGAAAAGTACTTGAAATAAGCGAAGATAAAGCGATGGTTCAGTTATTTGAAAGTTCCGCAGGAATTAATTTAAAAGGTAGTAAGGCTAAGTTTTTAGGAAGACCACTGGAACTTGGAGTTTCAGAGGATATGCTTGGAAGAGTCTTTGACGGACTTGGAAGACCTAAAGATGGTGGACCTAAAATTATACCTGATAAGAGATTAGACATAAATGGAGAACCATTAAATCCCGTAGCAAGAGACTATCCATCTGAGTTTATTCAAACAGGTATTTCTGCTATAGATGGACTTAATACCTTAGTTAGAGGACAAAAACTACCAGTTTTCTCTGGATCAGGTCTTCCACATGCAGAGCTTGCAGCTCAAATTGCAAGACAAGCGAAGGTGTTAAATTCGGATTCAAAGTTTGTTGTTGTATTTGCAGCCATAGGGATAACATTTGAGGAAGCACAATTCTTCGTAGATGATTTTACAAGTACTGGTGCAATAGACAGAACTGTATTATTTATGAATCTTGCAAATGACCCAGCAATTGAGAGAATAGCTACACCTAGAATGGCTCTAACTACTGCTGAATATCTTGCATATGAGCGTGGAATGCACGTACTTGTAATAATGACTGACATTACAAATTACTGTGAGGCTCTACGTGAAGTTTCAGCTGCAAGAAAAGAAGTTCCAGGTAGACGTGGATATCCAGGATATCTTTATACTGACCTTTCTACATTATATGAAAGAGCTGGTAGAATCAAAGGCCTTGAAGGTTCAATAACTCAAATACCAATGCTTACAATGCCAGAAGATGATATAACTCATCCTATTCCTGACTTAACAGGATATATAACTGAAGGACAGATTATTTTAAGTAGAGAACTTTATAAAAAAGGCATTATGCCTCCAGTAGATGTTCTACCTTCACTATCAAGACTTAAAGATAAAGGTATAGGCAAGGGCAAAACACGAGAAGACCATGCTGATACAATGAACCAATTGTTTGCTGCTTATGCACAAGGTAAACAAGCAAAAGAACTTGCAGTTATTTTAGGAGAATCAGCCTTATCTGATGCTGATAAAGCCTATGCAAAATTTGCAGATGCTTTTGAAAAGCAGTATGTATCTCAAGGGTTTGGAACTAATAGAACCATTGAAGAAACAATAAATTTAGGATGGGAGCTTCTATCTATACTACCAAGAACTGAACTTAAGAGAATTAGAGATGAATATCTTGAAAAGTATTTACCTGTTAAAGAGGGTGAATAAACATGGCAAGGTTAAATGTTAATCCAACTAGAATGGAGCTTACTAAACTTAAAAAAAGGTTAGGTACAGCTACTAGAGGACATAAATTATTAAAAGATAAGCAAGATGAACTTATGAGAAGATTTATTGATCTTATAAAACATAACAATGAGCTTAGAAAGAGCGTTGAAGAAGAATTACAAAACTCTTTTAAGGACTTTGTTATGGCAAGTGCATTAATGTCTTCAGAATTTCTTGAGGAAGCCATTGCTTATCCCAAAGAAAGTATTTCGGTAGAAGTAGAAACAAAAAATCTTATGAGTGTTAATGTTCCGGTAATGAAGTTCAAAAGAAAATTGGAAGATGATCCTGGCAGTATATATCCTTATGGATTTGCTAGTACTTCAGGAGAACTTGATTTGGCAATAGAAAAGCTATATACAATTTTGCCAGAACTTTTAGAACTTGCGGAAGTAGAAAAGTCATGTCAGCTTATGGCAGATGAGATTGAAAAAACTAGAAGAACAGTTAATGCTCTTGAATATATGACAATACCTCAACTTAACCAAACTATAAAGTATATAAAAATGAAGCTTGGTGAAAATGAAAGAGGAGCTTTAACTAGACTTATGAAGGTTAAAGATATGATGGAAAAAACTCAAGAACTTGCAGATAAGCAGAGACAATTAGCTGAGCAATAGTATGAAATTAAGGTGTTTTTATGACACCTTAATTTTTTTGTGAAAGTTTTAGTTGATGTATATAACTATTTATAATAAAATATAAAGGATAAGAAACAAAAATTTATTGCTACGGAAAGCAATTAAAGTACATGGGTATATATAACAAATCAATGATGCTATTATGCTATATTGTTGTTTGTTTTTATGTGTGAATATAAAGAAAAGGAGAATTGACATGGCAGTTAGAGAAATTTTACAATATGGAGACAAACGTCTTACTACAGTTTGCGAAAAGGTTCAAAAGATAGACGGAAAAATATTAGACTTAATTGATGATATGATGGATACACTTTATGAAGGGAACGGCATAGGTCTCGCTGCTCCACAAATAGGTGTTTTAAAAAGAGTTATTTTAATTGACTTAGGTGAAGAGGATGAAGAACCAATAATAGTTATAAATCCTATAATAACGGCTAAGTCAGGGGAAGAAAAAGATATTGAAGGTTGCTTAAGCTATTTAGGATATGAAGGTGAAGTAGTTAGACCTACCAGCGTTACTGTTGAAGGGCTTAATTATAAAGGTAAGAAAGTAACTCATAACGCTACAGGGTTACTTGCAAGGGCCTTTTGCCACGAAATAGACCATTTAGATGGAATACTATATATGTCTAGAGCTGAGGAAATGTTTAAACAAGAAGAGGAATAGTTTTTCTTATATTATGCTTTAACTAAAAGTATATGTTGCTGGAATGCTTTCATAGCAACATATACTTTTGTTAGCATAACATAAGAAAAACTTCATAATGCGAGAAAAAAATGTAGTGAAATAAAAAATATAGAAAGATAAAGAGGTGAGGTTTTCGATCAGATTATGATTGATAGACTTCATCTCTTTTTACAGTTCCAGACCCTCTTATAAAAGATGGAATAGTATTTATAATACGACTTTCAACATAATAATTAAATCATCACCTGCGGTGCTGCAATATTAACAACTTTGGAAGCAGATTTAGACTGCCACCAAAGTAATTTTTCTGGGCTAGGCAACTGCCACTTATAGAAGATGGCAGACTTGAAGCTTCCAAAATGTTGTTAAAGTTTTCTTACTAGGTATATTATTTCACATAGAAATGGTAAAATTAAATAAGAAGAATGAAGGAGTGAGCTTATATGAAGAGAATACCTTATGGCATTTCTAATTTTGAAGTTTTAAGAGAAAAAGAATATCTTTATGTTGATAAAACATCTTATATAGATATACTAGACAAATATTCACCCTATCAATTTTTTATAAGACCTAGAAGATTTGGTAAAAGTTTATTTATATCAATGCTTGAGAATTATTATGACATAAATAAAGAGAATAAATTTGAAGAGTTATTTGGAGATTTATATATAGGCAAGAACCCAACTGAAGAGAAAAATAAATATCTTGTTTGGAAAATAAGTTTTGCAGGAGTAGATGCTGGAAATGGAGAAGAAGAGTTAAGAAGGAGTTTTAACGAAAAGGTTATTATATCTGTAGAAAAATTTATAAATCATTATTCAAATTTATTAGAAGAAAAGATTATTTCAAAAAACATAAGAAGTGCAGAAATAGCGGTACAATATATATCTCTTTTGGCAAGTAAGATAGAAAAACAGGTTTTTGTTCTCATAGACGAATACGATAACTTTGCAAACGAATTAATCACAGGAGGGAGACATAATACGTATAATGGGATACTTCACGGTGAAGGCTTTGTTAAAGTTTTTTATAAGGCATTAAAAGATGCTACGGCAGATAATTTTACAAGGATATTTATGACTGGAGTAAGCCCTATAATGCTAGATGATTTAACCAGTGGGTTTAACATAACAAGGAACTACACGTTAGATAGAAAGGTCAATGCTATGCTTGGGTTTACTAAGGAAGAACTTTCTACTATTATGGATGAGGTGGAACTTACTGATTGCGATCTTAGAAAAAAGATAAGCAAAGATATGACGGAGTATTATAACGGATATAAATTTAATGAGAACAGTGAATCTGTTTTCAATCCTGATATGGCATTATATTTTCTTGATGGCTATTTAGCATATAATGAGTATCCAAAAGAAATGATAGATAATAATGTGAAAACAGACTATGGCAAAGTTAATCAGTTAGCCTATAATTTCAATGATAGAGAAGCTTTAGATGAAATAATGTCTACTGGTGAAACTTCAACGGTTCTTGTGGATAGATTTAATATTCATACTATGTATAGCCAAAAAGAAAATTTTAAATCCCTACTATTTTATCTTGGGATGCTTACTATAAAAGAGCAAGGACCTCTTGGAACTGTATTAAAGATACCTAACTATGTTATAAGGACTATTTATTGGGAACAGCATTTTCAAAATATAAATGAAAATTATAATATTGAAACTCAGGCAATTAGAATTGCAGTAAATGAAATGAGGATGAATGGTGATATTGAACCTTTAATGAATATTGTAAAAGATTTATTAGAAGATTTATCTAATAGAGACCTTATACAAATGGATGAAAAAAACATAAAAATGATGCTTCTTACTCTGCTGGGTGTAGATAATACGTATTTTATAAAAAGCGAAGATGAAACCAGCAAAGGATATGTAGACCTAATGCTAAAAAGAAAAATTCAACTTAAAAATATAACAAAATTTCAATGGATTATAGAATTAAAATATATAAAAGAAAGTGACAGAAATACTTTTGAAAAGGTAAAAGAGCAAGGATTAAAACAACTTCAAATGTATTACCATAGCAAAATGGTTAAGGAAGAGATGGAAGATGAAGGATTAAAGAAAATATTGGTTATTGTTGTAGGGAAAAAAGATATTTATACTGTAGATTTAAGTTAAACATAAGGTTAAACCTTTTTAGAAGGTAAAGATATTTTTGCCTACTTGCGAGGTAAATGTACTAAAATCAATAAACTAATTTCCTAGATAAACTCAAGCGAAAAATGAGTTTATCTAGGAAATTTTTTATTTTCTTAATATATTGATATATCATTGTGTAAATGCTATTATAATATCTATATAGGTGTATATACACGTGTATAGATATATGTAAAGAGGTGTTTAATAAATGCAAGAATTAAAAGAGAAGATTCAGCAATTGAAAATAGAAAAGAAAGCTTTGATTTTAGCGCATTATTATGTAAATGATGATATACAAGAAATAGCTGATTTTGTAGGGGATTCCTATTATCTTAGTAAAGTGGCAAAGGAGTCAAAAGAGCAGATAATAGTATTTTGCGGAGTGAAGTTTATGGCTGAGAGTGCAAAAATACTTTCACCAGAAAAGACTGTGCTGCTACCCAACATAGATGCAGGGTGTACAATGGCGGATATGATTAATGGTGAGGATGTTAGGGAGCTTAAAAACGATCATCCGAGGGCAAAGGTTGTATGTTATATAAATTCAACAGCAGAAGTTAAGGCTGAAAGTGATGTGTGTTGTACTTCTTCAAATGCTCTAAAAATAATTAATAACTTAGGTAATGAGGAAATAATTTTCATACCAGATAAAAACCTAGGTGAATATATAAATGAAAAGATTCCGAATAAGGATATGATTCTATGGAATGGGTTCTGTTGCGTACATGAATTTGTAAGTGCAGAAGAAATTTTAGAAGTTAAAAATAAAGATAAAGATGTAAAAGTTTTGGTTCATCCAGAATGTAACAAGGAAATTAGAAGTTTAGCTGACTTTATAGGAAGCACTGGAGATATAATAAAATTTGCTACTGAGGATACTGGCAAGAAATATATGGTTGTAACAGAAGAAGGTATACTATATGAACTTAAAAATAAAAATCCTAACAAAGAGTTTATAACACCAAAGACTGCTATGATATGTAATAGCATGAAAAAGACAACTTTAGATGATGTTTATAATAGCCTTCTTCATAATCAATATGAAATAACATTGGATGAAGATGTAAGACAAGCAGCACAAAAATGTCTAAATGCAATGCATGAATTGGCAAGGTGATTTTATGGATATTGCTGTAGATGTACTGATAGTTGGAACTGGAGCAGCGGGTCTGTATGCTGCATTGAATTTAAGAGAAGACTTAAACATACTTTTAATAACCAAAGATGTTGCTAATCAGTGTAATACATTTTTAGCACAAGGGGGCATTTCTGTAGCAAGAGATGAAAAAGATTTTGAATTGTTTGTTCAAGACACTTTAAAAGCTGGAAAATATAAGAATTCATTAGAAGCAGTACAAACTTTAGTACATGAATCCATAGATAATATAAATAAGATTGTAAGTTTAGGAACTAAATTTGACACATTAGATGGAGCCTTCCAATATACAAAGGAAGGTGCACATAGCGTAAATAGAATTGTGCATAGTAAAGATGAAACTGGTAAAGAACTTTTTTTATCTTTAATTGAAGTATTAAAAAGTAAAAAGAACATAAGAATATTGGAGAACACTACTTTAGTGGATGTAATTACAAAAGACAACACATGCTATGGCGGAGTGGCAATTAAAGGTGGAAAAAGAATAAATATATACTCTAAAGCAACTATTTTAGCAACAGGTGGTATTGGAGGCTTATTTAAAAATTCAACTAATAGGAGGGGACTAACAGGTGATGGAATAGCTATTGCTATGAGACATAATGTTAAAACCTCAGATTTAGACTCTGTGCAATTTCACCCAACTGCATTATATGATAATAAGATTAATTGTGAGAAATTTCTTATATCAGAGTCGCTAAGAGGTGAGGGAGCAAAACTTTTAAATGAATGCGGTAAAAGATTTGTAGATGAGCTTTTACCAAGGGATGAAGTATCTAAAGCCATTTATGAAGAAGAAAAAAAGAGCAGTAAACCTTTTGTATTTTTAGATATATCATTTAAAAATAGAGAGTATATTACAGGTAGATTTCCAAACATATACAAACAATGTTTAGAAAGTGGTATAGATATTACAAAAAACAAAATACCGGTAACACCAGTGCAACATTTTCACATGGGAGGAATTGCTGTTGATCTATTTTCTAGGACATCCATGGAAAATTTATTTGCTTGTGGTGAAGTTAGTTGCACAGGTGTACATGGTGCAAATAGATTGGCAAGTAATTCTTTACTAGAAGCCTTGGTTTTTTCAACAAGAGCTTCGGAATTTATAAATAAGTCAATTAATATGAGTAATACTTTAAACTATGAATTTATAAAGAGCTTAGAGATATTTGGTGAATACAGTGAAATTAATAAAGCTATGATTATAGGCAAATTTAAGAAGATGAGGGAGGGTATTAGAAATGAATTGGTTAATTATTGATAAGATTATTGCCGAGGCAATAATAGAAGATGTACCACAAAATGATATTACAACAGAGTTTATTATAAGTGATGATAGTATTTGCAGCGTTGACCTGATAGCTAAAGAAGAGGGGGTAATGGCTGGGCTTCCAGTATTTGAAAGAGTTTTTAAAATACTTGGACAGGTTAATGTAGAGTTTTTCAAACAAGATGGAGCAACTCAATAGTTGTATAAAATATATACGAATGTACACAAACATGTACAAACGGAATATTTTATTCAAATAAAGCTCCCTACATTCGTAAAGAGTGTAGAGTGCGTTTGTATAAACGCCAAAACTCCTTTAATTGCTGGAAGTCCCTAAAGACTAATTAACCACAACGTAGATATGAAACAAAATCAAGCGTGATGGTGACGAAAGTAGAAAAAATAATTAGTATGGTGCAAGGTTAAATCCTAAACATTAAATAACTTTATAAAAGTTGTAATAATGGGTAATCAGCAGCTAAGACTCGAATAGAGTAAAGTTCAACGACTAGAGAGAAATCTCGTACCTGCAAGTGTGGGGAAATGGGGAGAATCCTAGTATGGCTATTATACAATAGTTGCCTACTGTGTAATAGAGAAATAGGATTGTGATATAGTCTGTGCTTATATGAAAGTATAAGAAGTTCATAAGAGAACTGCATAGAATTAACGAATTTATGTGAACACTCTAAAAATAATGTATAAATGTAAATTAGATAATTTAGACAACCGTATTTTAAAGTTTTATAACAATCAACTATTTTTCTAAATCTTTAGCAATTAAATTGTAAACGTAATTAGGTACAGAATGTCGTTCTCTTTCTGCTTTTGATTTTAGGTTTTATTTATCCCTCTTAGGATACTAGTTTTAATACTTATATTGTTTTTGCTTATAGCCATTTAAATAACCTCAATAAAATATTTTATATCATGAAAAAAGCATCTATAAAATAGGTGGATTATGATAATAATAAAATATAAAGAGGTGAAGATAATGGATACTATAATAAAAACTGTTAAACAATATTCTTGTGAATTAGACGAAGTTACTTTAAAAGAGTTAAAATTCATAGCGAATCAATATAAGAATGTTAAAAACTATGTTTATTCAAGATTTAGTGGAATCAATAGTATTCCATTATTAGGTAAGGAAAGAAAAATAAGAGATGAATGGGTAAAAACTAAATTTGCAGAGCAATGGAAGTTACCCACTAGGTACTGGAAGTTAGCTTTAAGTGAAGCTATGGGAAATATAAAATCTCAATGGTCTAATATTAAAAGAAGAGTTAGAGAACAAATAAAAGTAAATGATAATTTATCAAATGAAGATAAGCATTATATTAATTACATTTTAAAGTTTGATAATTATTATTATAAAGTATTAACTAATCAAATTTTCAATATTCCTAAGATATTTCAAGATAAGCAGTTAAATTATAAATATCTTAACAACTTGATTAAAAGATATACAAGAAAATATAAAAGAAATATACCTTATTCTAAAAAAGGTGTTACTTTTTTAATAGATACAGGCTTATATTCATATAAAGGTGGACATATAAATATAACCTGCATAAAGAAAGGAAAAAGGGTACCTGTTAGATTAACTGATAGTAATATTAGAAATAGCACATTAACAGTTAAAATAATAGAGCATAAGATAGAAATTCATTGCCCTTTAAAAGTAAAACCTAAAGAGAATAATAATCAAGACAATGTTATAGGAATAGATAAAGGATATAAATATTTATTTGCAGTATCTAGTGGCAAATTCTATGGCGAAAATCTTAATAGTT
>NZ_JAIZZN010000029.1 GCF_020443565.1 Clostridium sp. CS001 | reverse complement strand
CGTCTTGCCTTTATGTTTACCCGAACTACTTTCAACTAGATTTAAACCTGCAAGCTTTTGAATTTGGCTTGGATGTGTAAATCTTTTTATATCACCAACTTCAGCAATGAATCCTGCAGCAGTCATTATTCCTACGCCTTTTATAGATACCATCTCTTTAACCCCAGGCACTTGAAAAGCTAATTCCTCTATTTCTATCTCTAATTGTTCATTTTGTTTTAGATATAGTCTGTACTGTTCTAAATTAGCCTTGAGCTCATTTTTAGCCATTCTAAGGCCTTCTTTAATTCCAATAGAAACTTTTGCTGCATTTATAAGCCTCACAGCCCTTTGATTGCCTACGGCACGTTTTACTCCTTTTTTCCAAATCCTAGTTATCTCTTGAACACCTGTTGATAAAACTTCTTCTGGTGTAGAGAACTCAGTTAATGAAATTAAGGCAGCTTTCCCTTCCCAGTCAGCAAAAACATCGTTAAATTCGGGAAAGTATTTGTCTAACCAATGATCTACTTTATTTTTAATTATATTTAAATTTTTAGTAAGACTTTCTCTCATACCCATTGCTATTCTTAACTCGCTATATATCCCTTCCGGAATGTAGGGCTGAGAATATCGGCCATCAATAACAAGCTTTGCAATTGTTTTTGGATCTTTAAGATCATTTTTTGTCTGAGAGTTATCGTCTAATTCTTTGCTTCTTTTAACATGAAATGGGTTAACTAGAACAAGTTTAATCCCGAGTTCCTTTAAAAAATTCCCCAATGTAAACCAGTAATGACCTGTAGGCTCTAACCCAACAATTATGTTATCTTTTTTATTTTCTTTAGCTACTAATTTTAACCACTCATGAAATGTTTTAAAGCCATCCGCTGTATTTTCAAACGATTTAACCTTACTAAGTTCTATACCTCTGTAATCAAACGCTCTTGCATACTGAAATTGCTTTGCGATATCAATTCCTATCACTAAGGTATTTTCTGTTATTGACATAATCTTTTCATTCTGTGTATAATTCATTTGAGTACCTCCACTGATAATTATAAATTAGGGATAAAAGTTGCAACTGTTATACCCTGTATTTTATCAGTAGGTGCTCTTTTTTTCAAAGTTCATTTTAATTCATAACAGGAATGCTCCTAATTGTAATCTCCATACTATACTAAACTAAGGCATTTCAATTGTTCTATAATTATAAAAAACAAATCTATCCCTTAGTATTTCCTTTTATTACTGCTTATATAATACCATTTTATTTATTAATAGTGAACTTCAAAACAAAAAAAGGAGCTTTAGCTCCTATTTCAAAATATAAATATCTACGTTTCTTGCTCCCCAATTCCACATTTCATCGCTGGAATGGAAATATAAATCTATCTTATCACCCTTAATTGCCCCACCTACATCCTCTGCAATTGCATATCCATATCCATCTACCCAAAGCTTACTACCTAGTGGAATAATCCTAGGATCTACAGCTATAGTACTATAGCCATCAGAATTTCTCTTTGCTCTTGCTCCAGTAGACGTTATACCTAAGTAAGGATCATCGGGACCTTTACCAGTACAATTATAATCAGCAGTATATGCTGTTGCCCGAACCCTAAGTTTCTTTGTATAACGAACCTCGCCTCCACGGGATGGCGAGTACACACCAATAGTACCCAAGGCAATTACTTCTTTAACTGGGTTTGACTTAAGACTTTCACTAACTAAACTTCTAGACACTTCCTTGCCATTTTCATATACAACAGATGAGGTAATAACTTTCTGACCCACCTGTCCCTTTTGAATGACCTTTTTCACACCTTTATCTAGCTGCGAACTGTTCTTAAATTCGGTTGTATAGTCAATCGCTTTAACTTCTCGAAGAATCTCAGTGTTTACTCTTGTTATTTGTACTTGTAACCCTGATTTTAGCGATTGATACTTTAATGGGGTAATCTTGTCTTCATTATTTAATACAATACTTTCCGCTCTTAGCATATCTTCTACTGTATTTTCAGCACTCTTAATATTTAATTCTTTCCCATCAACCATTACCTTAACATCTACAGCTTTTTTGATATATATTTTGTCTCCGTGTTTTACTTTACTGTCCAAACTAACTGTTATTTGGTCTTTTGCCCCTAATGCTATATTATTTGTTTTTAGTATTTGAGTAATATTACTTCGAAAAGTTGTAATCTCAATAGATTTACCATCAACAACAACAGATATAGCTTTCTTAGTGTTAAATATAGTCATTGTAATGCATACTAGTATTAGCACTACTACAAAAGCTGTCCTGGGCGCATTTGAAAAATAGTTCTTCAAATTATTTTTCATATTTTTCATCATAAAGATTTCCTCCCTTAGACAAGAGTACTTGGGTATTGTACCTTAAAACAATTAATATGTCAAATTTTGAACCCATTACTCTTAGTTTTGACTGATAATGCATGGCTCTGCATACAATTATAATATCAAATTATAATTTCAAAATGATCTATCAAACCCAGTCTTTCAAGGGCAAATGGCAAAATTGATAATTACCATTTAAATTATATGTTTATTATTTAATTTTAATTACCAGAATAATTTTTCAAAATATATCCATAAGGCACTTGGTAGCTAT
The DNA here is from genome assembly GCF_020443565.1 of Clostridium sp. CS001. Classification (GTDB taxonomy): domain Bacteria; phylum Bacillota; class Clostridia; order Clostridiales; family Clostridiaceae; genus Clostridium_AD. The sequence continues at coordinate 49,639 of NZ_JAIZZN010000029.1, read as the reverse complement.
TCTGCTTTATTATTTAACTTTTAACAATTGCTTTATGTTAAAAACAGTTGAACTTTCAACTTCAGCTATTGTGCTGCCTTTAACTTCTGATATCTTTTCTATTATGTACTTAATGTAATCCGATTGATTTCTTTTCCCTCTATGTGGCGTAGGTGCCATGTAGGGACAATCTGTTTCCACTAATATTCTGTCCATTGGAACAATCTGCGCGACCTCTATTATTTTTTTTGCATTTTTAAAAGTTATAACGCCAGTAAACCCTATATAATAGCCAAGTTTTAAACACTCCTTAGCAAATTCAATGCTTCCCGAGAAGCAGTGAACAACTCCTATAACCTCTGGAAATTCCTTTAGGATATCTAATGTATCTTTATGAGCATCTCTATCGTGGATAACCACTGGCATTTTAAGTTCCTTTGCTAAATTCATTTGAAGCCTAAAAACTTCCTTTTGAATTTCTCTAGAAGGGTTCTCTTCATAATAATAGTCTAGACCTATTTCCCCTATGGCCCTGACCTTTGGATTTCTTGCTAAATTCCTTAACTCCTCAATAACCTTATCATTAACCATATCAGCATGCTCTGGGTGTATTCCTACTGCTGAATATATAAAATCGTACTTATTTGATAATTCCACTGACATACGCGCTCCCTCAATGGATGCACCACAGTTTAGGACTCCTATCACACCTTTATCCTTTAACCCTTTTATTACTTCTTCCCTATCTTCATTAAAAGCCTCATCATCATAATGTGCATGTGAATCAAATATCATAATAAATCCTGCCTTAAACTCTTAATCTTAAAAGCTTAATTGCAGTTTCCACCACCCTTCTACGTAAAATGAATTAAAATCAATATGCTAGTCTATTTATTTTTATTTGCCTAAAGCGAACCTAGTATTGGAGATAATATCCCCATAATCGCACCAAGCAATGCACCTAGCCAAGTTATAGCCTTTAATTCCTTACTAGCAATCCCTAATATGATATCCTCTGTAAAGGCTACATCAAATTCATTAATTTTATCCTCAACTATTTTAGCTACGCCTAACACTTCAATTACGTCAGCGGCCTTATTTTCTATAAATTTATTATATATATCTTTAACTACATTAGAAATAGACTTAGATACTTTATCTCCCTCTTCATTAAATATTGATTTCATCTCTGTTTGTAAGCCTCTATTAATCATCGCATTCACTATTTCTGTAACTTTTATTTTGATATCACTGCTTACTGCCATTGTATCTATCTTGCTCTTTATAAGTTTTTCCATTGCACTCTTATAATCTATACCAACTTTCTCTAACATATCATCAATGGATATATAATTATCAAACATACCCTCAATCTTATTAAATATGCTTCTAATAAGCTTTTCATCTATAACTTTTTCTGTTAATAAATTAATTAAGGCCCTTATTCCATCTGTATCTCCTTCTTTAGGAAATTCAGAAATAACACTAGCTATTGAGTTATTCAATAGTTTGTCTATCATATCATTAATAATTAAAGCAATATCCTCATGATTCTTCTCTTCATCTAAGAATTCATCTATACCAGTTGCAACCTTTTCATAAGTACTTTCTGCATTCATAAACATTGCTATCATAGGACTTAATTTAGTACTTATTGTTTCCTTTACAATTTGTCTAAGCTTTTGTTTGTTTTTTTCTTCTTTCATGGTGCGCTTTATTTCCATGGCAATATTATGTCTTTTATCATGAATATATACTTTTAAATCATTCGTTATTTCTTTAGGTATGATTTCTCCAAACTTCTTATCTGAACCCCTTAACTGATCTATCTTTTCTTTTAAAATACTTTGAATTTCTTGGCAGAAGCTTTCTGAATCCTTATATGTAATGACACCATTTATAATCTTATTTTTTATTGATTTATATAATTCACTTTGATAAATCACTTCTGGCTTAGCATTTAGTTCGCCTATTATCTGCGCACTTGCATATTTAGCAATGCTTTGCTTAACATCTTCTTCATTTATATACTCTATAAGCAACTTAGAAAGGTTATCATTAGTTTTTTGAATAAAGCTAGGATATTCATCCCCTAATAAGTTCTTTATCTCTTTTCCCACTGTGGCTTCACTAATATTTATAGCGACCACTTTACTTTGCACCCAAGAATCCAATTGTTGATTCATATCCTCACTACACAAAGACTTTATGATTGTTTCCTTTGTCAAAAGGTGCGTCCCTATAGTTTCCCCTACACTTTTTGCAATTCTAGTCTTCTCCTTTGGTATAAGTCCTGGAGTAAACGGAACTTTAAACTTACCAATTCTAACTTCTTTATGTGGTTTAAATAACATCTTTATGGCAAGCCAATTGGTTATATACCCGATAACAGCTCCAACTAAGGAACCTATAATAAATTTCATAACATTTCCTCCTTATGATTCTACATTGTAGTTATAACAATTAATTATAAATCTATCCTTATTAAATTTCAATAGCTGCATAATTTTAAGTGTTTTAAGCAAGAGAAAAGCATGAGAACTATTTTACTAGTATCTCATGCTTTTAAAATTGTATTTATCTAACCACAGACCCAGTAGGTAATTCTCCCGGTATTGACACTGCAAACAGCTTGCTATCATCCTCTGTAGCTGCTGCAATTATCATCCCTTGGGATAGTTCCCCTCTTAAAGTTACGGGCTTTAAGTTGGCTACAAGCACTACATATTTCCCAACTAACTCTTCTGGTTTATAATGCATAGCTATTCCTGAAACCACCTGTCTTATTTCTCCTCCTAAATCTACTTTTAATTTGAGAAGTTTTTTAGATTTTTTCATTGGCTCACATTCTAACACCTTAACTACCCTCATATCTATCTTTTCAAAATCTTCTATGGTGATTTCTTCTTTTAATGGCTCCATTGTAGGCTTTTGTGATGCCTTTCTTTGCTCTTCAACAAGTTTATCAAGTTCTTCTATTTTAGCTTCTACATCTATTCTTGGGAACATTACTTCACCTTTATTAATCTTTGTCCCTGCAATAGTTCCATCAAAGGAAGCTAAGCTTTCCCATGTACCAGCGGATACATTTAGCTGTTCATTTATTTTTCCGCTTGTGGTTGGTAAAAATGCTGATATTAAAACTGATGTCATTCTCAAGGATTCCACTAAGTTGTATAGTACTGTGCCTAGTCTTCCCTTTTGGCTTTCATCTTTTCCAAGTATCCAAGGCGTAGTTTCATCTATATATTTGTTAGTTCTTCTTATAAGTGCCCAAATATGATCTAATGCCTCCGGAAGTTTTAAGTTTTCTAGTGATTTTTCTACCTTGACTGGCACTGCAAGTGCAAGTTCTATAAGTTCATTATCCACATCTGCTACATCTTTAGGTGCTGGAATAATTCCATCAAAATACTTTTCTATCATCGTTACTGTTCTTGATAATAAATTTCCTAAATCATTAGCCAAATCCGAATTTGTTTTCTTTATAAATATTTCACTAGTAAATATTCCATCAGAACCAAATGGTATTTCATGAAGGAGGAAGTATCTTACTGCATCTACTCCAAAATGATTAACTAACACAACAGGATCTACTACATTACCCCTAGATTTAGCCATTCTTACTCCTCCATCAACAAGAAGCCAGCCATGACCAAATACTTGTTTCGGAAGAGGTAGATCTAAGGCCATTAACATAATTGGCCAATATATTGTATGGAATCTTAATATATCTTTACCTATTAAATGAACATCTGCTGGCCAGTATTTTTCGTAGAGGGATGTATCTTCTCCATTATATCCAAGAGCTGTTATATAGTTCGATAATGCATCTACCCATACATATATAACGTGGCCAGGGTCAAATTCTACTGGTATTCCCCAGTTAAAGGTTGTTCTTGAAACACATAAATCTTGAAGACCTGGTCTTAAAAAGTTATTTAACATTTCATTTTTTCTTGACTCTGGTTGAATAAACTCCGGATGGGTTTCAATGTATTCTATAAGCCTATCAGCATATTTTGACATCTTGAAGAAATACGCTTCTTCCTTTGCCTTCTCTACAGGTCTTCCACAGTCAGGGCATTTCCCATCTACTGCCTGAGTTCCCGTCCAGAAAGATTCACAAGGAGTACAGTACCACCCTTCATATGCGCCTTTGTAAATGTCACCTTGATCATATAACTGCTTAAATAGCTTTTGAACAGCTTTTTTATGGTAATCGTCTGTAGTTCTTATAAACTTGTCATAGCTTATATCCATGAGCTTCCAAAGATCTTGAATGCCTGCTACTATCTCATCTACATACTCCTTTGGAGTAACTCCTTTTTCCTCTGCTATTCCTTGAAGCTTTTGACCATGCTCATCTGTTCCTGTTAAGAACATTACATCATAACCTGTAAGCCTCTTAAATCTAGCAATTGCATCTGCTGCTACTGTTGTATAGGTATTTCCAATGTGTAGGTTCGCTGATGGGTAATAAATGGGTGTAGTAATATAATAAGTTTTTTTAGTCATAGTTTTCTCCTACCTCTCATATTTAAATTTCATAATTTCTTAATATAATAAAAAAAGCCTCTAAACAGAATAATATCCTGCTTAGAGACGTATTAACGCGTTACCACTCTAATTTATTTTTATATTACTATAAAAACCTCCATAGGTGACAATCATCACCTGTCAATATAACGGTTGCTCCCGTATTATCCTAATAATTGATCCTTAAAGTCTAATTTAAAAAACAAACTTTAAAATTCTTTACTTAGACAATCTGCTCAAAGACCATGTTCATAAGCTTATCTGTTACTGATTTTCAGCTACCTCAGCTCTCTTTTAACATTTACACTTATTACTCTTCTCATCATTGCATTTATTTTATAATAATTGTATTGCAAATAAATCACTATGTCAATATTTTTATCCTAAAACCCTAAGATTATACTTATATTATGCTTATTTTTTAGGATTCTATCTTTCTAAGCATCTTTGCTCCTTTTGTACCAAGAAGATAATATAGTACACCATCTAAAGTAGAATATACCGCTACTATGAATGCAAATGCAGACCACTTATTAAGTTTGAATTTGAATATCATAAATACTGTAATACCAGCTATGACTATGCAAGTAAACATACTAATCATACCATTAAGATTCTGCTTAACCGCCTTTTGCTCTGTATCCCAAAGAAGTTTTGGAGAATTTAAGTCAATAAATATTCCTATAAAGGATGTGAATAATATCCCTATAACACCAACTATAATCATCAATAGAATTAAATCTAATGGAATCTTAAGTACTGCAACTCCAATTATACTTATCATAGCCATACCAACCATTCCAAGTGTTACTGCCGACAACACCTTTGCCATAAGTTGCTTCTTATATTTCATTGGTATGTATTTTAGTATAAATAAGTTCTTACCTTCCCTTGATATTGAGGTGCTTGAAATTAAGTTACTAGAAGATGCAAAAACTACGAAGGAAAAGAAAATTCCTATTGCTATTCCTGCAGCTTTACCATCACTTAAAAACTTAGATATTTCTCCAATTTGTCCCGGACCACCTTTTTGTGAAAAAAATGGTATTAGTATAAATATAGGCCACAAAAAATTTATGAGTACACAATTCATAAAATAAATTGGTGTCCTAAACAAAATCCTTAATTCTTTTAATAAATATCCCCTTAAGGAAGAACTTTGTATTGTGCTCCTTGTTAGCTGGTTACTACTAAGAACTTTTCTCTTTGATGTTGTTTCAGATACCCCCATAACGCCTTTAAAATATAATGCTTCGCCTAATACTATAAATATAATTAAGGCAGCTACTGTTATCACAACAAATAAGATTAAATTAATGAATCCCTTCATATTTGCTGAATTAATTAAGCTACTTACAGCTATCCTTGTACTAGGAAATATATTTGTTACCAAGGTAACTAAAGAGTTGTTTCCCTCTGCAAACATTTTAGTAATTTGTGACTGATCTATATTTTGCGTAAACTTCTGAATATATATATTTATTCCTATACCAGAAAACATAGCCATAATCCCACCTATTAATCTAAACCTATCCTTATTTTTCGCAATATTAGTAAATCTCATTATAATCATATTAATTATAGATGCAATTACTAGTGGAACTATAGGTAGTAATAAAAAGATTATAACTCCGTAAGCATAATACAATATTCCTGCACTACTTTTTATTCCATAGGCCATTAACGTTGGTAGAAAAAATATAAGCTCAGTGAGATATTCATAAATTAATACTACAGCAAACTTAGCACCCATGATATGCCAAGGCTTGAATGGCAGTGGTAATAGATTCTCTACATCCATTGAGAAGTAAAATATGCCCATAGCATAGAATATTCCAAAGAAGAAAATAGTAACACTTACAATAGATAATCCAAATGCTAATATAACTGCTTCTTGCCCCACGAAATGTAATCCGTCATAGGCTACAGATAAGAATTTACCAAATTCTATTGCTATAGGTGTAAATGCTAGTACTAAAAGGAGCCCTAATAATATCCCTTTTATCTGTTTTTTATTCTTCTTCCTACTAAAAGATCCTGTGCCTGCTTTTAGTAGCACCTTAGTTAACGCTATGAATTTACTCATTGTCGGTCATCTCCAAGAAGATTTTTTCAAGGGACCCACTGTCTTTAAAATGCTCTCTTAACTCAGTTAAGGTTCCACAAAACAATATCTTACCCTTGTTTATTACAGCAACTCTATCGCATAGTTTTTCAGCTACTTCTAGAACATGAGTTGAGAAAAATACACTTTTAGAACTATTGGCATGCTCCCTCATCATTTCTTTCAAAACATATGAAGATTTAGGGTCAAGGCCTGTCATTGGTTCATCTAAAATCCAAACTTCTGGTTCATGAACAAGTGCGCCCATAATAATTATTTTTTGCCTCATACCATGAGAATAGCTTTGAATTTGATCAGTTAGCGCATTACTCATTTCAAATCTATTTGCTAATACTTCAATCCTTTCTTTTCTAAGTTTACTTGGAACGTCATAAATATCTGCCATAAAATTCAAGTATTCAATACCCTTAAGTCTCAAAAACATATCCGGATTATCTGGTACAAAGCCAAATTGCTTTTTAGCTGCAAGTGCATTCTCTTCTATGTCAATCCCACTAATTGTAACCTTTCCACTATCAGGGCTTAGTATCCCAGTAACCATTTTTATAGTAGTGGTTTTGCCCGCTCCATTTGGTCCCAAGAATCCAAATATTTCACCATCTCTTATAGTTAGGCTTATGTTATCTACCGCCTTATTCTTACCATTATAACTCTTATTTACATTAGTAATTTCAATCACAATCTACACCCCCGTATTCTTTTGCGATACATAACAATAAATAATTGTTATGATCCTTATTTCAACCTACATATTTGTAATTTCTTTAAGAAACTAGCATATATACATAATTATATTATCATACCTTTTGTTTTCTTACAATATATGTTATAACTATTGCACTGTACTAGTCCTATTATGGAAACAGGAGACTTTCCTCCTGAAACTTCGTCAAATCATCATCTGCGATGCTGCAATATTAACAACTTTGAAAGCAGATTTAGACTACCACCAAAATAACCTTTCAGGGCTAGACAACTGCCACTTATAGAAGATGGCAGACTTGAAGCTTCCAAAATGTTGTTAAAAGAAAAACTTAGCTAAATTAACCGCCATTATAATTGCTGTAATATCTGCTAATATAGCTGCAACTAGTGTGTGTCTAATTTTTTTCACATTTACCGCCCCGAAATATACTGTTAGGGTATAAAAGATTGTTTCAGTTGATCCCATTATTATAGATGATACTCGTCCTATGTAACTGTCTGCTCCATATTGTTTTATGATATCAGTAAATATACCTAGAGCTCCACTCCCTGAAAGAGGCTTAATTAAAACTAAGGGAACAACTTCAGGTGGAAGTCCTATAAATTTTACAACTGGTTTTACTAAAGAAATAAAAAAGTCTAAAGCTCCAGATGCTCTAAATACATTAACCGCTATAACCATAGCCAAAAGATATGGAAATATCCTAAGGCAAATGCCTATTCCATCCTTTGCCCCTTCAACAAAACACTCATATACCTTTACCTTTTTAATAACTCCATATATTACTACTAGTCCAATAATTATTGGAATTATACCCTTTAAAATATACGACACTAAATTACCTATAAGCACCTTTTTCACCTACCCATATAAATTTAAATATAAATAATTGTATATCACATCATTAGAAGTATCGTTCTAGAACTTTGCAATAGACTGTGCCTAGTGCTGCAGCAGTTCCTGTAGCAATTATGGCTGGCAGTATAATAATCGCTGGATTTTGTGAATTATATGCAGCTCTTATAGATATCACTGTTGTAGGTAAAAATTGAATACAGGCAGCATTTAAAACTAAAAATAATGCCATGTCATTACTAGCTACATCCTTTTCGATATTAGATTTTTGCATCTCTTCCATTGCTTTTATACCAAATGGCGTTGCTGCATTGGAAAGTCCCATCATGTTTGCTGTTAAATTCATTGTAATACTAGACATTGCCTTCTTGTCTCTCCCAGCTTCTTTAAAGATAACTTTTAAAATTGGTCTAAGTACAGCTGCCAACTTATCCGTTAGTCCGCTTTTTTCTGCAATCTTCATTACCCCACACCAAAGACACATCATTCCAACTAAGCCCATTACAAGTTCCACAGCACTAGTTGTTGATAAGACAACTGCCTTTGATAAAATTTCTCCTTTTCCAGTAACAATTCCAATTATTATTCCCAATGATAAAATTAAAAACCAAATGATATTTATCATATACTTTCCTCCTAGACTTTCAGCTTAATTATCGGTGTTTCATTAATGTATATGTATAAATCTCAGTATACTTGCATGTATTAACATTTTATTCATCCCAAATACTATAAAAAAAACATTTTTTGTGTTATTCTTTTGTTGTTGAATATACATTCAATACTAAAAAAAGGAGTTATCATATGGCTAGTAATATATATCTAATAAGTCCTCGTGTAGTTACACTTTTTTATTATTTTATTATCTATTCCTTTATGGGATGGTGCATCGAAACGGTATACGCTACAATCAACAAAAGAGAATTCGTTAATAGGGGTTTCCTCCATGGTCCCTTTTGCCCTATTTATGGCTTTGGTACATTGTCAATAATCGTTTTGCTAAAGTCTATTGAATCCAATTATGTTTTTCTCTTTTTAGGCTCAGTATTATTAACCTCCACTATTGAATATGTAACAGGCCTTATCCTAGAAAACTTATTTAATAGTACTTGGTGGGATTACAGTGATAAGCCCTATAATCTTCACGGAAGAATCTGCTTATCCTTTTCTATAATATGGGGTTTTATTTCCATATTTATTTTAAAAATAGTTCATCCCTATGTTGTTTATACCGTAAATTTAATACCAACAAGACCAAGTATTATAATTCTTTGTGCCATTTTCATGTACCTTTTTATTGATTTTACAGTGACAGTAATAACTGTGTTAAAATTGAGAACCTTATTAACACAGATAAACAATGTACATTTAGAATTAACTGATAAACTCTCAGGGTTTAAATTTAACATTGCTAACTATCGTGATATATCTGAATTAAGGGTCAAATTAGATCAATTAATAGAAGGCGCTGAAATGAAAGTTACTAAGAAAAAATCTGATGTTGAGCATATTGTAAAAGAATTAAAGATTAAGTATGACTTATTGATTATTAAAAGATCCCCTAATTACTTAAGACTTATAAATGCCTTTCCTTCTTTAAAATTTAAAGGTTTAGATTCTATTTTAAAAGATGTTAAAACTAAGGTTCATAATGCTAAGAAAAAATAACTTCATAAACTTTTAAAAATAAAATTCCGTCCTAACTTGAAATTTGCCATTACTAGTGTTAGGATTTAGATACCTAAAAAAATAACCTAAGATAGAGGAGACTAAAAAATGAAAGATGATAACCTAAAACTAGCACAAAAGGGAATTGATGATGCTCTAGATACCATAGAGGCCTTAGAGAAAACCATACAAGGAATTCCAGTTTCTAACGACATACTAAAAGAGAGTTTTTATATTCTTTCTAAGAAAGTTGACGAAATTGAAGATATATTGAAAAGCGAAGGTATATTATAGTTTTTCCTATGCAACTATATAAAAACCATGAAAGGACTACTACTGTTAGTCCTTTCATGGTTTTTATGAATATATATCAGAGAACTCTACCTTGATTCTCTCAATGTAGTTTTCACCTACGTTTAAGCTCTCATTACTTTCCTTCATTTCATCTAAAATCTTTACTGGCAAATCAATTATAAATTCGCTACCTTGCGTTATTTCCTTATTAAGATAAACCTTACCATTATGCATTTCTACTAATGATTTAACTAAAGATAACCCTATTCCGCTACCCTCTCTCTTCCTAGATAAAGACTTATCAACCTGTACAAATCTTTCGAAAATCTCTTTGTGTTTTTCTAGTGGCACTCCAATTCCTGTATCCCTCACAGTTATAGTTATAGAGTCAAGCTTATCATATATGTTAACATAAACCTTACCGGATAGTTTTGTAAATTTAATAGCATTAGATATTAGATTCAACATAATTCTTTCAATTTTATCTGCATCAAAAGCCATATATTTTTCTTCAATATCCGTATCAAATACAAGTTCTAATCCCTTACTCTCAACATATTCTGCAACAGATTGCACTATATCCTCTACAACTTTCACAATATCATCATTCTTCAGACTAATCTCTAGATAACCTGCATCAATTTTTGTAATATCTATAAGATTATCTACAAGTCTCAATAATCTATAACAATTCTGCTTTATTATGGCCATATACTTTTTAATTTTAATATCAGGATCTGTTAACCCTTGATTATCACCCATAATACTTACAAGCTGAATTGATCCTAATATCATATTTAAGGGTGTTCGTAGTTCGTGGGATATGTTAGCAAAGAACTCTGTTCTAAGCTTATTATATTCAATAGTTTTATTTAGTAAAAGTGTTTTTTGTTTAACCTTTTGTTTTAGAAATTCTATTCTTTTACGCTCAGATATATCTCTTGTAATGTTTAAAATTGACTTCTGACCTTCGTGCAATATTACTGTAGATGTAGTCTCTACCTCCAAAAACTTACCATCAATCTTTCTAAAAAACTTTCTTTCTACAGGAGGCAACTTGCCATTTCTCATTGTAATATCATCTTGCTGCTTTATTAAAGTTTTATCATAATCATCTACTTCTAAAAGTTCGTATTGCGATTTTCCTACTATATCTTTTGAATTTAAATATCCCATTAACTTAGCGCCAGCTTTGTTTGTGTACGCAACCTTACCATCACAATGAACATATACAGCATCAGGCATAACCTCTAAAAGTTTTCTATAACTATCTTCATTTTCCTTTAAGGTATCTTCAGTATTTTGCTTCTTCTCAATGCTTAACGCATTACTACAAGCCGATATTTCTAACTTATCAAAAAACCGCTCTATATAATTAGTAATATCTAGTTTACTCTTGTCATCAAGACCTTCCTTTAAAACGATGTCAACATATGCCTTCCTATAACACTTGAAAATATATACAATAAACTTAATATTAGATCTTTCTCTATATTTAAGTATATTATTAATAATACTATTCGATATCTCAGTATACAATGTTCCATTTTCTAAACTGCAATTACCCTGAATATACCCTACAATACAATCAGATATGCTCTTTATAGTATTATCACAAATAAATTCGATTTTGAATAGGATACCATCATTATTATCATTGTCCACGTAATTGGCTATTTTAGACTTTAGATATTCAACATCATTAATACAATTATATAAGTTTCCCACATAATACACCCTCTATACTATAATTATAACCTCATAACATTATCATACAACAATACAATATTATAGTAAAGCATGTTCTTATTGGTTATAGCAAAAACTTATGCTTAGATGTACAAGCAAATCATCTTTATATACAAAAATAAAATTTTAAAAAACACCTTACCTTTAAATGTTTTATACATTTGAAGGTAAGGTGTAATTCTTGTTTGTTTGCTTATCCAATTAATCTATTTAAAACATCTTTAATAATTAACTTCTTCTAAAAATAACCCTTTAGCAGGTGCAATGTGTCCTGCATATTTTCTTTCTTTTTTATCTAATATACCTGAAATTTGTTCTACAGATTTTTCACTCAGACCTACTTCAACCAGTGTACCAACTATTAGTCTTACCATGTTCTTCATAAATCCGTCACCTTGAATACTAATCTCTATATTTCCGTTAGTATTTACAATGTTTATAGTATGAATTATTCTTATAGTAGACTTTTTCTTAGTTTTAAGTGTTGTAAAACTTTGAAAATCATGTTCTCCTACTAGAATATCTGCTGCTTTTCTCATCTTCTCAATATTTAAGGATTGCGGTATGTGATAAGCATACTTTCTATTAAATACATCATGTACTCTATTATTGCAAATATTATATGTGTATTTTTTAACTTTCGCATGATATCTTGAATGAAAATTCAAATCTACTTCTTCTACTGATTTTACTACAATATCTTCTGGCAAATATTCATAACAGTAGCTACGCATTTTATGTTCTGACATATCACTATCAGTTCTGAAATTTGCAACTTGATTTCTTGCATGTACTCCTGCATCTGTCCTGCCTGACGCAGTAACTTCAATGTTTTCTCCAGCCATCTTACTTAAAACTGTTTCTACTTTGTGTTGAATCGTATTATCGCTATCCCCAAGTCTTTGCCATCCCTTATACCTAGTTCCATCATATTCTATTACAATTTTTATATTTCTCATATTTATTATTAATCCCACTTTCTATTCTAGAGTTTACTCTAATATTTTAATTATATTTTTTTAATGCTTGAACTTTGTTTTTTAATACATATCTTATATTATATACATATATAACAATTAATAAAACATGCCATTGAAAATTATTTTTAACTTTGATACCACTGAATTGAATTTTACCACAGGATATTTTGTTTCTGTCTTTAAAACAATTCTATGTTTTGCAGTTCTTAGCTTAGATATCTTCCAAGTTTCTTTTAGCTGCTTTGCGCTTCTTCTTATAGCTTTCTTTTCCCTTTCACTACCATCATAAAATACTACAAAATCAAATTCTTCATTTTCAGTATCAAATTCTGTATCAAACTTTTTTATAATACTATTAGGTGAAAGTAGTAACCTACCTGCCTTTGGTTCTAAGTCAAATGTAAGCCCTTTCTTATTACTCGAACATAAATATGATTTATAAATCAGCTCACTACAAAACAGAGCGCTATCTGTCATGATATCGAAGTTATAATCATATGCCTTTCCAAAAGATTCAAAAGCTGTGAATAAGGCTTTTAATTTATCATCTTTGGATAACTTAGGTCTCAATGCTGAAAAGTAATCAACTTTTGCAATAGCCTCTAGAGGATTTATTACTACACCAGGAGCAATAGCTTCTATAATATACCCTCTGTTCTTCTTGCTTTTATCACATATACTATTATATACCTCAGGATAGGTTGCCTTTACATACTCTGACACACACGTGTATTGCCCTAGTGATATGCCCTTAAAGAAACTATCCAACTTTTCCAGTGTTCCTATATAAATCCCTGAATGAGTCCAAAACCCCGACATCATCATATTAGTTACTTGGAAGTTATCCCTCTTTAAAAGTATATCTCCTGGAAGCAATTCTTCTTTGATAGTATCAATGTCATCATTGCTAACATACTTTTCTTTTCTTCTAGAGTAATCAACTCCAGTAATGCTTATTGCAAGCCATTTTTGAACTGGAAACCAAAAATCAAAAGCATTCTTACCTAAAAAATCAATCATATTGTTAAAAACAATACCTTTATGATTTCTTACAAGTTTTACAAAGTTTAAATAATTATTGCTTGCATAATCTAGTAGCCTTTTTTCACTTTCTCCTCTTTTGTATCCATAAGCTTCATAGTAATTTACCATAAAGTCAAAATAGTGCTTATTTCTAAATAAAGATATCATATAAGAAACTTCAGTGATTTCTTGTGTAATATAATAATATTGTTTTTTATTAATATTATATTCTGGTCTACTTTCGTTTAGCATTGGCTCCAAATACTTATTCTTATCTATAACTTTGGCTAACGACACGGTATTCTTTCGTATTGCTATTGTTGAGGCATAGGTTAACAATACGCTTTTAAACTTAGCGTGTGAATCTTGTGTATTTTTTAATATAAGATCTTTTTTATACCTTTTTCTAACTTCATTTAACCCATTATAACATCCTACATACCTAACCCATTTATCTAATATAATCTGTTTATGAGCTAATGACATACTTTGAATATCTGAACTAAACAAACTTTCACTGTCTTGTATCTCTTGTACAACATTCTCTAACTCTTTTATAAGCTCCAGTGATTTGTTTATTTCCTCATTAACAGTGCTATAAACTAAATCCATATTCTTATCCTCAACTTCACTACTATTTCTAATACCCCATTTTAATACAAACCTCTGTGCACAAATAAGAAAAACAATACATATTATTGATATAATGAAAAAATCAGCTTGGACCATACTTATCCCCCATAAATTGATTTCAACAATTTAATATTATTATATCATAAAATTTACTACTTCTTTAATAATATAAATTATAAAATTAAAATACTTCTATTAATTAAAAAAATACTTATTAAAAGTGTATGTATTACATTTAAAAGATGTCTTTTATATTGTTTTATATGTATACTATTGTTATACGATATAATGTTTTTTTGGAGGATTATATGTTTACAAGCGAATTAGTATTACGTTTTTTAAATTTATTATTTTTTATTAATATTCTTTTTGCCTTAACCGTTGTATTTATTGAACGAAAAAATCCATCAACCACTTGGACTTGGCTTATGGTATTACTTTTCTTACCCAGTGTCGGTTTTATTTTATACTTATTTCTTGGCCAAAACTTAAAAAGAAAAAGAATATTTTCTCTGAAAAAGGAGGAGCGAGAAAAGCTTGCTTCGATTATTGATAATCAAACCGAATTCTTAAACAATAAATCTTTAATTAAACCGAATGCTTTCATGAGCAAGTATTCTGATATGATGCAACTTAATCTTTGTAGTGATAATGCCTTTTTTACTAACAACAACAGTGTAACTATATTTACTGAAGGTAAGTCAAAGTTTGATAACCTTAAAGCCACCCTTAAAAATGCAAAGGTATATATTCACATTGAATATTATATATTTCAAAATGATAACCTGGGAAAATCTATCTTGGCAATTTTATGTGAAAAAGCTAAGGAAGGAGTCGAGGTAAAGTTACTATTTGATGGCATGGGTTGTCTTAGGTTACCCAAATCCTTTTTTAATCCTTTAATTGAAGCTGGTGGAGAAGCTATTTGTTTCTTCCCACCTTTTTTACCTTATATAAATCTTAGATTAAATTTTAGAAATCATCGCAAAATATGCATTATAGATGGTGAACATGCTTTTACAGGCGGTTTTAATATTGGAGATGAATATTTAGGTCTTTCAAAAAGATTTGGTTTTTGGAGAGATACCCATTTGCTCATACAAGGAGATGCAATAGATGCATTGGAATTACATTTTTTAATGGATTGGAGATTTGCTGCAAATGAAAATGCTCCTTTTAATAACAAGTATTTCCCCCACAGACCTCACCTTGGCAAAACAGGTCTTCAAATAGTTTCAAGTGGTCCTGACTCTACTTTTAATTCTATTAAAAATGGATATTTAAAAATGATTAGTAAAGCTGAAAAAAATATTTATATAGAAACCCCTTATTTTATTCCAGATGACAGTATATTAGAGGCTTTGAAAATAGCATCCTTGTCTGGTGTAGATGTACGCATAGTTATTCCAAGTAAACCAGATCACCCCTTCGTATATTGGGCCTCTACATCATATATGGGAGAACTACTAGAATCTGGTGTCAAGTGTTATACCTATAATAAGGGTTTTCTTCATAGTAAGTTTCTTTCAATTGATCAGTCAGTGAGTTCTGTAGGTACCGCTAATCTAGATATTAGGAGCTTTACTTTAAACTTTGAAATAAATACTTTTATATACGATGAAGAAATAACCTCACAGTTAGATGCCTTTTTTATTAATGATTTAAAGTCTTGTGATGAAATAACCATTGAAAGCTATGCTAATAGAAGTTTCGTTGTTAAGTTCAAAGAATCTGTTTCAAGATTACTTTCTCCTATACTATAACTAAAAAAGGCTAGAGACTTGATAATCAAGTCTCTAGCTTTTTAAAGTGTAATAAAAAACGGTACATATATCATCATAGTTAACATTGCATCCAATGTTAACGCTATAAAGAAACTACTAATGGGCATTCCTTCTAAGTCTTCTTTGTAACGCTTGTATCCAAATGAATAGCATATTCCACTTATAACTATACTAATGAGTATTCCAACCCATTTGTAAACTAATACTTGCGGAAGCAAATAGAGTTTATCTCCATAGGAATTACTTAGCACAACTGACACTTTTAATGCAGTGCTTACAATGCAAGTAATTATGAAGTATAATTTCTTTTTCTCTTCTGTAAAACTATAAGAAAAGAAAGTCTGGATTGCAATTATCAAAACTATAGGCATTACCCACTTAATTGGATATACTATATAAACTAAACTATACATAAAACCCTGTAGTGTATTTAATACTGCCTGCTCTTTTTCAATTGGCAAATGAACATTATTAACTTTTTTAAACTGCTCATTTTGTGATCCCATATAAATTCCATATTCATTTTCCTTATTATAACTACAGTACACAATTGTATCCTCAGCTACTGCAGGATAAATTGTTAATCTAGCTAGCCTCGATGCAAAGTTATAACTAGCTACCTTATCACCCTTTAATATAAATTCAACAATGCTCTTTTGCCAATCTTTTTTTCCAAATACCCTCTCTGTTGTGGCAAAAAATCTAGCACCTTCTTTGGAGTATGTTCCAAGGATATTATATACTATCTTATTTTCATTAATATATAACTCACTGGCCTCCTTACTACTTCCATCAAGCGCAAACCTTAGAACCCTTGTACCTACAAACTCTCCTTGTACACTATATTCAACTAATACATATCCATTTTCAGCGTCACTAGATGTAGAAGTTCGCATAAATGTCATAGCTCCACTTTTATTAAGTACTCCCGCTATTTTAGGTGTTGATGCTACTCCATTCTCTACTGTTATGTAACTAAATCCCTCTTCTCCATTACAATATGTAATCATAAATCCCTTTTCTATTTTCACCCCTGAAAATAGTGTTGCGCCTTTTATGTTCAAATTGAGTTTAGAGTTCTTGGACATATCTAATACTTCAACTTTATCCTTGTGTCCTACTATTAGAATTTCTTCTCCTACTTGATAAGTTTCAGTTACATTTTCTGTTTTTGTCTGTTCAACTTCATTTAATTCTTTATCTAGCTTTATGGTCTTTAAAATGTTTGCTCCATTTTCATAAAAACTAAAACTAAGATAAAAGAATCCTTGCCCCTTTAATAAATTAACTTCTTTTATTAACCCTGCTTTAGTTTCAAAGGATTTCTCCTTAACCTTTTTTCCTAGATCATCAGCTATTACAACCTTTAGCTTGTCCCCATCATTAAATGCTATAATATTATTTTTATCACTTTTTAATATCTTAGGTGAAGTATAAACATCAGCCTTAGCTATAACCACTTCCTTGCTCCATTTATCAGATGGTGCTTGAGACCTTATGTCATAATCCACCTTGTATTGAAATCCCAATATTAATAAAAATATCATTATAAAACTTATTACGTATACCCTTTTTTTCATTTCTTTGCCCCCGTAAATATTTGCTTATTAAACTCTTAGTTTACTAATTGTCTTTCACTTCCATCTTTTCTTACTTTATAAATCCTACCATCCTTACCATTCTTATATATTATCCAATCATCCTGCACCACAATGTCTTTAGACCATTCATTATTTAATCTAGTAGTGCCGAGACCATCCTTTCTAATTTTATACAAAAATCCCCCATAAGAATAATCACTAAAATAGATCCATTTTTCATCTGTTGCTCCAAAGTAAGAGAGAGAATCATTAAGTTTAGTAGCCTGTACCTTTCCATCTAATGACATTTTATATAATTTATCGCCATCTAATGCATTACTGAAATATATCCAAGGACTATCTATAACAGCATAGTACATAGATTGTAGATATTCAAACCTTTTACTTGTACTAGTTTCATAATTCTTTCTATTCCATTCATGATCCTTAGAAAGTTCTTCATCAGATACATTAAAGTAAAAGTATCCAGATACTTGGTCATTCAATGTTGCATCTAGATGATAATATTCCCCGTCTATTTTCACTAGATTCCAAGCATGTGGTTCTTTTGCATACCCTACTACTACCTGAGCCTCTATTCCCGCTAAATTTAACAGTAATTTCATTGTATCAGCATATCCTTGACAAATAGACTTACCAAGAATTAATGTTCCATATGCTGTTCTAGAATCAGAGTCATCTGGCACTATTTTATCAGAATCATAGACTGTATTTCTCACAACATACTCGTGTATAGCCAATTCCTTTTCTAAATCATTCATATTGATGTTAATTATATTATTTACGATGTTTTTAGCCTTCTCATATACTGTAGCTACCTTTGCATCAGTTATAAGCATCTCATACTTATTGTCCATAGCTGCATATAATTCTTCAAGCCTATTAACTTCAGTGTATGGCTTAAGTGGCTCTACTTCATTACCTACATCATTTTCATCGATAACTTTTATAACCTTAAGTTTCCAACCTTCATAAAGCTTTCTCGTTGGATTCCCCTTTATACCCTTCCATAAGGTAGAGTTTGCAGACATCGTCCATAAATCTAAAATGTATGTTCCAGGAGCAGTAGGAATCCATTCCGTTTGGCCCCTATATTCTTTATTGTCATCCGTCCATACACCAGTTTTAGTATTGAAGATATGAAGTTTATACGTGTATGGTCCAACCATTCCACTTATATCTTTAATACCTCTTACAATGACTTTTTCGCCAACTTTAAACGTACTTTTTTCAATATCCATATCATTTATGGTATATACCCTATTGCTATCATCTTTTGTAACACAATTTAGATAAGCGAATTTATAATTATCATATTCCTTGGAAGACTTTTCTTCTCTTACACGTATCAAAAGCTTATATTTTCCAACCCAAAACTTTTTATCCGGAGAAATCTCGTACGGCTCATCTGCATCCACCAAGGGTGTATATCCGTTAGTGAGCTCCTCAAAAGTATTATCTTCATTAATAATGAAGGCCTTATACTGAACCTTCTTCGCATTCTTTGAGGTGAGATAAAACTTCTCTTTTTCACCTGCCACTAGGGGTGAATGTCCAATACCTATAAATGATACTTGTACCTTCTCGATTGCATCATTAACCGTTATAACCTTTAACTTCCAGCCCTCGTATAATCTTTCCCTAGGTTTATTTAATAAAGTCTTCCAAAGTGTAGAATTATAAGACATATCCCAAATCACTAACACATAAGTTCCAGGCTTTGTTGGTACCCATTCTAGATTATTTCTGTATTCCTTATCATCTAATATCCATTCATTTGCCTGCGTATCGTATATGTGAAGTTTATATGTATATGGACCTTTCATTCCGCTAATATCTTTAATTCCGCCAATTGACACCTTTTCTCCTACTGTATAAACATCTCTTTCAATATCAATATCCCCTGCTGAATATACTCTATTTTTATCATCTCTACTTACACAATTTAAGTTAGCTATATACTCACTATCATAGGTTTTTATAGAATTCTCTTCTTTTACCCAAACTATAAGCCTATACTTTCCTGCTTTGAATCCTTCGCTTGGCCTAATTACATATGGTTTAGTGCCTTCCACTACTTCCGTATATCCGCTAGTAATCTCTTCAGTTTTGTTTAAATTGATGTTATTTAAAAAAACTCTATATTTAACTCTTTCAGCTCCTACAGCGGTTAAATAAAAGCTTTCACTATCTCCTTCAACTAATGGAGAATGATCCACTCCCACAAATGCTACCTTAACAGTGCTTTCTACAGCCATTACATATTTATAATTCCCACATAAAATAATAATAAGGAATATAATTAACAATGCTTTCAGTGTTTTTATATCTTTCTTCAAAAATCCACCCCCGCTTAACTTTAGTATCCTAAAATGTATATAAATAGAGATTTTAGTGTTTATTTAATATCATACACATCATTAGTTAATATTCTAACACAAATCTATTCCTATTGTTAGTAAAACCTTGAATAAGTTTCCAATGAATATATTATACACCAAGCCCTAATTTTATTCCATATGTAAATGCTAACATAACTTACTAATTAAATCATCCTAATTAAATCATTATCTGCGATACTGCAATATTGGCATTCCGTATAGTCCAAATTAAATAACTTCCTTAGCCATTGAAATGGGTATCCTAAATGAAAAATCAGTTCCTTTACCCACTTCACTTTCAGCCCATATCTCTCCACCATGAGCTTCAATAATATGCTTACATATTGAAAGTCCTAATCCCGTGCCTCTAGGCCTGCTTGTAAGATTGTCCCCTACTTGACTAAATCTATTAAATATATATTCTTTATCTTCCTCTTTAATTCCTATACCTGTATCAGTAATACTTAGTATTATATCCTCATCAAGCCTTCTAGCTGTGCAAACTATGCACCCTTCTTCCGTAAATTTTATAGCATTAGAAATAAGATTAATTATCACTTGCATTAATTTATCTTTATCTGCCATAATTTTAGGGAGTGATTCTCTTATATTTTGTATAACTTGAATGGGCTTACCTTTAATAATTGGCTTAGTTACTGTTATAGCCTTATCTATAATTTCCTCAATGTCAGTTTCCACTAAATCTAAGCTGTCCTTACCAGCTTCCATTCTAGATATATCTAGCAAGTCGTTTATAAGGCTCGCTAACCTCTCCCCTTCTGATAAAATTATATTTACATTTCTCCTTATTTTAGATACATCATTTAAATTTTTTTCATTTGTGAGATCCAATTTTTCAACTATAGATCCTTCAAATTTCCTTTTCACCATTTCTGCAAATCCGATAATTGAAGTTAAAGGTGTACGAAGTTCATGAGAAACTGTAGATAGAAAATCTGTTTTTATCTTATCCATGTCTGTTAATTTTTGAAAAAGCATAGCATTTTCTATAGCCACAGCTACTTGGCTAGCAAATGAAAACGCCTTAGATTGCTGCTTTTCATTATATGCTGATTTCTTATGGTTAAGCAAAGTAACTACACCATATATTTTTCCTCTGTATATAATTGGAATTACAAGTACACTTCTCATATTATATAATATTAAGTTAAAGTCTTTGATATACTTTTCATACTCTAATTTTTTTAAATCTTGAATATAGTATGGCTTGGAACACGCCATAATCTTTTTTATTAATAGAGTACATTTAGCCTCCTTAAAATAACTTCCTAAGTTTATTTCGTCGTTATACCCATTGCAAACCATAAGTTCAAAATTTTCATCATCTTTTGACATGCTTATAGCGGCATCATAACCTAAAGTTTCTTGTAAGTACTTCAATAATCTATTAAATATATCTTTGATATCTGTTGTAGAATTAAATATACTAATTATATCACCAATTCTTTTATCAAAGGCCTTATTATTTTTAATCGTCAACATTTTAATTTTAATATGTATTACTGCAATACATATTGCAATTACTACTACAATATATAAGTGCCACTTGCTTCCTAATACCTCAATCATAATATACTCCTATTTCTTTATTAATTATCATGTGTGTAGATCATCTTCGGTCCTGCAACATTAATAACTTCAAAAGGGTATTTTTATCCCCACAGAAGTTTTATATTTGTTATAATGAAACTATCAATTCTTTTATTTTATATCAAGTGTTGATAAGTATTTAGTATAACTCCTTACTAATATACCATAAAATGCACTTAATAGAATTAAATATTAATGAATATTATAATATAATTATATAAAAAGGGGTGCTCTATGCGAAAAGTGGGTAAAGTAATTAATGTTGAGAAAAATAAGGTTTATATTCTAACTGTAAATAAGGAATTTATAACAGTTGAAAAACACAGTACTGAGCCTATACTAGGAGAACTGTATGCAGGCGAGGAATTTAGGAAAGTTGCTATTTGGAAGTATCTATTGGCAATTGTTTGCATCACTCTACTTATATTTTCAATAAGAAAATTATATTTGGACAATAAATATAACTTTTCCGTTATAGTAGATATGAATTGTTCCTTAAAACTTCAAGTAAACGGAGCTAATAAAATTAAAACCGTCGAAGGTTTAAGTACTGGTGGCTATAAAATAAAACAGATTTTGGACTTAGAACATAAATCCTTAGAAGAAGCTTTGCATTTAATCTTAGATGAATCTATTAAGCAAAAATATCTTACTAAGGCACATGCCGATGACGGTTTTAAAATCTCTATATTTGTTTCCGATAATAAAAATAATACTAAAGTTGATTTAACCGAATTTAAAAAATATGCTGGCACTCATAATTTTAAAGTATTATTTAATAATAATGGACAGGCTGTGATAGAATAAGGGTACCCATTTAGGGTACCCTTATTTTTACTTGTATTGTGGTATTTCAAATATTAGGTTTGCATTTTGGCATTTATCTAGAATTTCTTTAATTTTATAACTTTGCTTATATGCCCAAGCTATATCTGTAGCATATTGATGACGATACTCTTGCGTTAATGGAATATCTGGATTCCATTTCATTTTATACAAGGTATTCTGTTTATAAGTATCATTATTTATATATTGGCTAGAAATCCACTTAATTCCGCCTTTAATAGCGTCTTCTGGAGTAAACCACCCTTCTTCATAAGCTCTTTCTGATCCTAATTTATTAGCATCAATATCTCTTGCTCCAATACCGAACATATTATATGTAAGCTTACTTTCTTTAGGCACTCCCTTTACTTCACTTACCAATATACCTTTAGATAATAATGAACTTCCATTTCCAGTCTCTAATATAGCATGTGCAATAACATATGCAGGATTCACATCATATTCCTTACAAGCATCTAAAAATATCTTCCCTTGTCCTTCTAAGAACCCCTTTCCCTTTAAAATAGCATCTAATTCCTCAGCTTCAACACCTTCAATATAGTTTAACTTTAAAAATTGATATATAGCACAATCATGATTTTCAAAGTTTTTAGGGTTCATATATTGATAGATATCTGTTTTACTAGGAATTAAGGAATACTTCGCTACAACATTAACAGGGCTTAGCTTGCTTTGTATATCCACAATCTGATCTAAATCATTGTCATAGCTCTTATAAATATAGCTCTTATTTCCGTTATTTGTTAATCCACCATTATCAGGTGCCACTATAGTAAAATTCATAATTACAGCCGCTTTAAGTGGATTCCCACTCAAATCAGTTATAGTTTCATAAATCTGCAATGAATATGTTTGTCCAGATATATACCCATCCTTTGGCGGTTTTACTGTTATGATATTATTATCATAAGATACGGTTACTTGTGCTGAAAGTCCAATAGGATTGTAAACCATAACCTTTTTACTAAGGTTGTCCACATTTATTGCTTGATTGAACTTAATCTGCCACACTTTATCAGTTGACACATTTATCTTACTCTCCATTTGAGTGGGACTTGTAGCTGCTATAACCTCATTTGAAGCCATTAGAAATAACCCACACATAATTACTAAGATTAACTTTAGCTTGTCCATAAAATTTTTACTTGTCAATTTATCTTCCCCCCTGTATCAAACTTCACTAAAATGTTTGAATTAATGACTTCACCTGAAGCTAAAAATAATTAATTCATCATTTCCCTTTATATTTTAATGAATATTTAATATAATTATATAAGATATTGCTATAGTTAAGCAACACCCTTTCCATTATTATATATAATAATTACTACTTTACCATATAACTCAGATTATTTATCTTGATCTTACTTTATAATCCTAAAGGACGGTGCGAAATGAAAAGCATACATAATGAAAAAGATACTACTGTGTATTATGAAAATAATAATCCCCAAATTAGATTAAATAAATTTATAAGCGAAACAGGCTTTTGTTCTAGACGGGAAGCCGATAAAATGATTGAAGGAGGCAATGTCACTGTAAATGGTAAGATTCCTGAAATGGGAACTCGAGTGTCTAATGCTGATTACATTGAAATAAATGGCAAACCACTGAAAATTAAAGAACAATTAGTTTATTTAGCTTTTAATAAACCTGTTGGAATAACTTGCACTACTGAACATAAGGTTAAAGGAAATATTATAGACTTTATAAATTTCCCAAAAAGGATTTTTCCCATAGGGCGTCTTGATAAACCCTCCCAAGGGCTTATATTTTTAACTAACGATGGAGACATTGTAAATAAGATACTACGCTCAGGTAATAACCATGAAAAAGAGTATATTGTTACTGTAGATAAACCAATATCACCTAGCTTCATAAAAGCTATGTCAAATGGTATCCCTATATTAGATACTGTAACTAAGAAATGTTTTGTAAAAAAAGAAAGTACATATGTATTTAAAATAATCTTAACCGAAGGGCTTAATCGTCAAATAAGAAGAATGTGTGATTATTTAGGTTATGGAGTTATAAGGCTTGAGCGGCTTAGAATTATGAACGTTACTATAGATAAATTACCTGTGGGTAAATGGAGATACTTAACAAGTAATGAATTGCTGCGTATTAATGACTTGACTTCTGATTCAACTAAAACTGAAGATACCCTAGATTAAAGCAATAAAACTTCTACTTTTATATTAAAAAGGCACACGATTAACGTGTGCCTTTTTAATTATCAAATTGTTATTAACACTATCCACAGGTTGCCTGTTGATAACTTGTTAATCTTAGTTAATAATAGTTTCTATTTAGCTTCTATTTCTTGTGGAAATAACGCTTTAAATTCATCAGTTATCATTTCTTTATTTTCTTTAACTTCTTTGAAAGATGGTTCATCTTTATCTGAAACAGCAATTATTAATTCATGTACTGCTACAGGAACTTTATTAGCATCATATACAACTATGTAATCTTTTTCAAATCTAACTCCACTAATATTGTTGTAATACGGATAAACCTTTGAGCTTTTAGCATCAATTTTATTGTCTGCCATAGCTTTTTGTGTTACAGCTGCAGCTTTTTCCTCGTAAGCTGCTATTGCATCTTTTTTTAGTATCTTTAAGTTATACTTATCTGAATAATACTCATCTTTTTGTGCAGCACTATCTAATATTTGTCCTATAGATTCAAACTTAATTTCCTCTTTTGGAGCTTCAGTCTTTGCAGGTTCTTCCTGCTTTACAGGTGCATCATTTTTAACTTCTTCTTTACTACTCCCACAGGCTACTAAAGAACCCGCCATAACTAATACTAAGATACTTGATAAAATCTTTTTAACCATTTAAAATTCCTCCTAATTAACTCTTTTTTATATTTATTATTATCTTTAAAATATAATGACAATAATATAATACGAATTTAAACTTATGAAGTAAATTTTTGCATGAATAAACTCTTATGAATCCTATTATACCATAAAATAGTATTTATGCAACTTTTTCGATTGTAAACTTTCTTTATTTTAAATATTTAAATGATTTCTTTCATATTTAGTATATTTATTGTATATTGCCATCCTTTTTGCTTATAATCTTATTAATTATTTGAATAATTTTTCTAATGTATCGTCTTAACTTTACATACTTATATTTTTTTATGAATGTAAAAAGTTTTATTTTTAAATAAGTGATATATATTCATCATTATTTACTACATCTTATTTAGATTCACAGATTATGCACATTAATGTTTGCTAATCCACAATTTTATTAAAAGTATGCATATCTTTTGAAAATTATTATATACAATATAAGACTTATACACATTATCCACATTTTTTTTGTGTATAACCTGTGTAATTGATATAACTTGGTGTTTATTTATGATAATCATAGAAATCTAAAACTATTATTCTGTAATTAATCTCATCTAATGTAATATAATTCAATCTTCCTATTTTTAGTTATGCACATTGTCCACAGTTTTGTTGATAACATGTTGATAACTTATTAATTATTTTGCTATCAACCTTCCTTTTACTATAAGCCTGTGAGTAGCTACTCTTATGGGAGTACAGGTCACCAACGTGATCTCTGAGCTCATTGTATTATCAAGAACAGCTGTTTCTTCTGGCTTTACTACTTTACTCTCATAAACTTCATATGTGAACTCTCCGTCCACAGTGGTCACTATTATTTTATCACCTATACTTAATTCATCTAATCTATTAAAATATTCATTATATGCATAGCTTCTATGCCCTGCGACACAAAAATTCCCTTTACTTCCCGGCATGGGTGTTCCAGTGAAATGCCCGACTGCATACTTTAATGTTCTGGCGTCAATTCCTTCACTAAGTGCTACATTTAAGTCAATCTTAGGAATAGAAATAATTCCTATGGTCCCTTCTTTACTATCTGAAGGCCTTTTCTCATCAATCATTATATTTTCATGGTCACCTAACTGCTTATCAACCTTTTGGATATTCTTGTTGAAATCCTCAATCATGTTTTTTTGAACTTTATTAGCTTCGTATCTTATTGATAATGCAGAAATTATTATAGCTGCACCTATAATAATCATAAGTATTCCAATCCACTTTTTCTTCATAATCTTTCTCCATCCATTTTATATTTTTTAGAGACATTCAACTATTATATCATATTTACACATTCTCATTAATCCTATACCCACATACTCAAAGCAATCAAGTATAAGCATCCTTAACAATATGTTATATAATAAAGCATCTTGATTACACCCTTCTTAAGTGTTATATTATAAAAAAGAAAGATATATTTAGTGCAATTGTATTTCTAGATATTTATGGTACTCACAAAATAAATTGAAAAGAGGTAATTTCATTGAGAATTGGAATGGGATACGATGTTCATAGATTAGTTAAGGATAGAAATTTAATACTTGGTGGAGTAACTATACCATACGAAGTTGGATTGCTAGGCCACTCAGATGCAGATGTTCTTATTCATGCTATTATGGATGCTCTTTTAGGCGCTGCAGCGCTTGGTGACATCGGTAGGCACTTCCCTGATACTGATGATAAATATAAGAATGTCTCAAGCATTGTCTTACTGGAACATGTATGCAGTTTAATCAAAACCAAAGGTTATATAATTGAAAACATTGATGCTACAATAATTGCACAGAAGCCTAAAATGGCACCTCACATACCATCCATGGTAAAAAATATTGCAACTGCACTACAATTATCTATAGATAGCATTAACGTTAAAGCAACCACGGAAGAGGGGCTCGGTTTTACTGGTAGCCAAGAAGGAATCTCTTCTAGTGCCATATGTTTGTTAAAGTAAAAGTTTATAAATTTATGTAACACACAAAATTAAGGACATTCTTATAAATAGAATGTCCTTTAATATTACCTATCATCAGTAATGCATGTTAATAAGCTAGAATCCTTTTTTCCACACTTCATAATCAGCATGATCAATAAGCATAGCAGAAGAAAAGTATGTTCCTTGTCCATACTCAACGCCTAAATCAAAGAGTTTTTCCTTTTCTTCCATGGTTCTTACTCCTTCAGCTATAATTTTTATGCCAGTTTTTATAGACATTTTAACCATATGTTCTACCATTAATGCCTTTATTTCATCCTTATCAATATCTCTAACTATTTCCTGAGAAATCTTTATAAAATGCGGCTTCATCTTTATTAACTCAACCATATTGGAATTACCTTCTCCATAGTTATCCATAGCTAATTTAAATTTTAATTCATCTGCAAAGTTACGCCAAAAGGCGCTTCTTGGTATGCGTTGAGTAATTTCTAGGATTAAATTTACTCCTTGCAACTTCTTTACAACTTTTTTAATAGTGCGTCTAGTTGTGTCAGATTGAATTTTAAAGAATAATCCTTCTTGAATAAAAGGCTGTAATTTATTTAGATAATTGCCTAACTTGTCACAGGCAAGCATAGTAAGGTTCTCTAAATCTCCAGTAAGTCTAGCTTTTTCAAACATCTCGTCAGGAAAAAATTCTAATCTAGAATCTCTAACTAGCACCTCTAATGATTTAACCTTACCGCTACGTAAATCTATAATAGGCTGAACCGTAAGTTGTATAGATTTATTCTTTATTATACCCGAAATATGGTATGCCTTTTCATCGATCTTAAATATGGAATTGCTGTCTAAATACTCGCTCATTGAAGTTTCATCTAAAAACCATTGCACACTCATGCTTGAAGATAGACTAGGATTATATAACCCTAGAAGCTCATGTTTTAAAACAGCTCTTAAATTATACATAGTGTATATCATTGCAGCCATTCTTTTATTATCATCCTTTGCTTTACGAATAAAGTTTAATCCTGCGGAAACTCCAGCTAAATAAAAGGATGGTTCATACAGCTTATTTCTAGAATCTGATAGCAAATAATCTATTCCATGTCTTAATTCCGGTATTATATCCCTAAGTATGCTAGCTCCCTCACCATCTGGTATATCAACATACTTAACATTTTTCGTTAACTCATCACATAAACTAATCCAAAACTGTCTTTGTTTATTGTTATCAAACTTTAAATAGTCCATTAAAGAATGTAATTCTAAATACCTTGTGTCATAAAATATATTACTATTAACTTGATAAGTCCCGAAGTCAATAATGGATGGTTTCTTCACTGAAACAATTATATTTCCACCATGAAAATCACCATGTATGCAAGAACGTAAATATTTTATCTTGCTACCACCCCATACTTTAGGATCTGTAAAAAATTTATATGGATTCGGAAAAAATTTATCCACTCCATCAATAACTAACCAGGTTTTATCTTCATCTATCATCAATGTTTCAAATGCCTTTATCGATTTCTCATCCATAAACCTATAACCTAAAGAAGTTTTCACTATGTTAATAGGAGATTTAATATCAGAAGTATGAGGCTTATTCCAAGTATACAAAAATTTAGCTACTTGTTCTGATGTTTGTTTTACTAATGCTAATTCATTCTCAAGGGAATATTTTAGAGTTTTAATTCCTAGTACATTATCCCCTCCTAATTCATACAACACTGCAAATCTCCTTGATTTGCTTTCAGACTTAATTTCTACTTCATCAATAATCATCGGAATGTACCCTTCAATAGAGTTTTCTCTTGATTGTAAAAATGCTTTATTATGTAGCCCACTTTCATTCATTTCTTGAATCTTTAAGACTCCTAATTTACGAGATTCACCAAATTCCACAGTATACACTTGTGCACCAGATTGTCCATCATTCAACTCATTTATTATTTCTATAGGTTGATTTTCCTCCGCAAAGTTTTCTAAAACCATTATCCTTTCTTGCTGGCTTAGCATATTTTACCCCCTGCACCTATTATTATAATTATACTGCTATTTATAGTATATATAGACAAAAATACATTCCTCCAGACTTATTACGTTTCACATGTAAATTTTATAAAATTATAAACCATTTCTTACGAAGTTAACAGTGTATAAACTGTTAATTTCACTATAAGAATATAACTTACATCACTCAATCATTGATTTACGCTTGCATTAATAAAGAATATTATTAAATTTATAATTTAAAACATAATTATTATTTAATTATACTACAGATATAATATTTTACTACAAACATAGAAAATCATACAAGCTTTATTAATTATAAAGTCTGTATGATCAATAAGTCCTTAAGTTTATAATTGTACTTATAGATTTAACTAAACAATCTTCTAGTACAATAATATTTATCTTCTCTTTTTTCTAAATCAAATTCATTTATAGATGTAATCCTATCATGCTGCTCTACATGAAGTACATATCCCTCTACCTTCCTGCTCTCAAAAAAAACTTTAGTATAATTCATAACTTCCACCTTGTCACCGTAGAGATCATAAATTAATGTTGGTATCTTGTTTAGCATATGCATCTACCCCTTAATATTTATTAATTATAGATTAATAAGTATTATGGTATATAAGTATTTATGCTAAAATTTCTATTAATTTAAATTTATAGTTTGTATAACCTTATAAATGAATCTTTTTAAATCATAATTATAAAATAAGAAACCCTCAGAATAAATCTGAAGGTTTCTTATTTTATAATTAGTAACTAATTAAATTCTTATTAATTCCCTAAAGTTGCAACCATAACTGCTTTTATAGTATGCATTCTATTTTCTGCTTCATCAAACACTATTGAAGCCGAACTTTCAAATACCTCATCTGTAACTTCAATTCCATTCATTCCGAACTTCTCAAATATATCTCTACCTACCTTAGTTTTTAAATCGTGGAATGCTGGTAAGCAATGCATAAATTTAGTATCCTTATTCCCAGTTAGGTCCATCATTTCTTTATTAACTTGATATGGTCTTAACAAGTTAATTCTCTTCTCCCAAACTTCATCTGCTTCCCCCATTGATACCCAAACGTCAGTGTATATAACATCTGCATCTTTTACTCCTGCTGCTACATCAGCAGTAATAGTAATTTTTGCTCCTGTCTCCTTAGCTACTTCTCTACATTTGTTAACTAATTCCTCCTCAGGGAATAATGAATCTGGTGCAACTATTCTAAAGTCCATACCCATCTTAGCAGCTCCTATCATAAGAGCATTTGCCATATTATTTCTTCCATCACCAGCATAAACAAATTTAATTTCGTTTAGTGGTTTAGAAAAGTGTTCTTGCACAGTTAAGAAGTCTGCAAGAATTTGAGTAGGGTGGTCCTCAGTAGTTAATCCGTTCCATACTGGTACTCCTGCATATTTAGCTAACTCCTCAACAACTTCTTGACCATATCCTCTATATTCAATACCATCATACATTCTACCTAAAACCCTAGCAGTATCTGCAATTGATTCCTTTTTACCCATTTGACTTCCTGTTGGTCCAAGGTATGTAACATGCGCTCCTTGATCAAGAGCTCCAACTTCAAATGCACATCTTGTCCTAGTTGAATCCTTCTCAAATAGTAATACTATATTTTTTCCTTTTAATGTTTGCCTCTCTGTGCCTGCATATTTAGCTCTTTTTAAATCTCTAGCTAAATCAAGAAAATAATTAATCTCTTTTGGTGAAAAATCCATAAGCGTTAAAAAACTTCTGTTTCTTAAATTAAACATAATAATTCTCCTCTCTTATCTTTACTTTTGATATATTTTATTCTATTAGGTCTTCCCTATAGAATGGCATAGACATACACCTAGGGCCACCTCTACCTCTTGATAACTCACCTGAAGGCATTTGAAGTACTTTTATATTGTTCTTATCTAAGATCTCGTTGGTAACATAATTCCTCTCATAAGTTATCACAGTACCTGGAGATATCGCTAAGGTGTTTGATCCATCATTCCATTGCTCTCTCCCCGATATAACCTTGTCTCCGCCTCCACAACGTATTAGCGAAATGTCTTTTTTCAAATATTTAGAAAGTATTTTTTCTAAACTTCCTTCTTCTTCTCTAGTTATTAATGCTTTATTCTTATGATCATAAGTTATTGCGGTAACTCTTAATGCACCTTCTATTCCGGGATGAACAGTAAACTTATCATAGTCAATCATAGTGAATACCGTATCTAAATGCATAAATGCTCTAGTTTTTGGGATATCGAAAATTAAGACTGTTTTAAAACTTTCTTCATTTTCAAATATATTTTTAGCCATATTTATAACTGCTTCTTTATCCGTTCTTTCACTATGGCCAACTGCAATGACTTCCTTTGATAAAATTAATTCGTCGCCACCTTCAATGTTATATACGTCATTCCTATCAGACCACAACTTAATCCCTGAATCCTTTAGTTCTGGATGGTACTTAAAAATATACTTTCCAAATATAGTTTCGCGCCTTCTAGTTTTAGTTTTCATAGAATTTAAACTTATTCCACTCCCAATACATGAGAATGGGTCTCGTGTAAAATATAAATTAGGCATAGGGTCCATTATAAATGGGTATTCATCATAATGCTCTTTAATTTCTATTTCTTTCTTTCTTATTCCGCCCATAACCTTATCTATCATCTTCTGCTCAGGCATATTATATAAGTAATTTTTTAAAGATGTTATGATTCCAGTCTCAGTTATACCACATTCATCTATAACTTCATTTAAAAATAATTCCTTAACTTTAGTATCTTTTATTGCTTCTACAGCTAAATCTTCAAGGTACAGGGTTTCCACACCATTCCCTTGTAATATCCTGGCAAAATTATCATGTTCCTCTCTAGCTACCTTCAGAAATGGAATATCATCAAATAAAAGTCTTTCTAAATATTCTGGTATAAGGTTTTCAATCTCTTCTCCAGGTCTGTGTATAAGTACTGTCTTTAAATTACCTATTTCGGAATAAACATTGATTTTTCTCTTATCCATTAAATTTTACACTCCTATTTAAAATTATTAATACACAATCTTTGTTCCAGACATACCTTTTAATGCTTCTTTTGCTTTTGATAAAGATGCTATAATTGCTGTTTTATCCTTGTTATTCATTATAAATTTCTTGCAAGCCTCTACTTTTGGAAGCATACTGCCCGGAGCAAACTGGCCCTGAGCAATGTAATCATTAACTTCATCAAGAGTGATTTGTGCAAGTTCCTTTTGATTTGGCTTATTGTAATTTACACAAACTCTATCTACCCCTGTTAATATTAGAAGGACATCTGCATCTAATATTTCTGCAAGTTTTTCTGCAGCAAAATCTTTGTCTATAACTGCTGCAACTCCATTAACAATCTCCCCTTGGCGAATAACAGGTATTCCACCGCCACCGCAAGATATAACTACATTTCCCATGTCTACTAATTGTTTTATTAAATCCTTCTCAATAACATCAATAGGTTTTGGGGAAGCAACAACTCTTCTGTATCCTCTCCCAGCATCTTCTTTCATTATGTAGCCATGTTCTTTTTCTAACTTTTCCGCTTCCGCTTTTGTATAAAATGATCCTATTGGTTTAGTTGGGTTTTTAAATCCTTCATCCTCTTTATCAACAACTACTTGGGTAACTATAGTTCCTACGCTCTTATCTATACTTCTTCTTCTTAATTCTTCACCAATTGCATTCTGAAGGTGATATCCTATATATCCTTGAGAAAAAGATCCACATACATCAAATGGGAACAATACATTGCTCTCATCGAATTTTTGAGCTGATTCTACAGCTGCAACAATTTGACCAACTTGTGGCCCATTCCCATGAACTATTGATACTCTATGACCTTCTTCTATAAGATCGACTATTGATATAGCAGTTTCTTTGCAAGTCTTAAGCTGAGCCTCACAACTCTTGTCTTTTGGATCTGATTGAAGTGCATTTCCACCTAATGCTAATACTATTTTCATCATTAACCCCCCAAAGCAATTCTTTTTAATTATTACATTTTCTTTAATTTATTCTTATTTTTATACTATCCTGTTAAATAATTCTTGTCAACCATTGCATTTTTTTATTATATGCATAAGTATTCTGCTAGTTTTTTGCGAATTTAATTTAATTCTCTGAAAACTTATCCAATCCTTGTATAAATCCATTAAATAGACTAAAGTCCTTTGTATTAACTGTATAAATATATACTTTTAGTGAATATGTCTCATAAAAATTTTTTTATATCTTTTTATTTAATTTGACATAATAACAATAAAGCCATATAATAATATTATTATATATACCCCCGTCGGGTACAAGGAGGATGTTATATGAATATTTCTTTTGATGATATTACTAAGGAAGCTTTGCACAAAGAACTTATACAAAAGGATAAGTCTTCAGTTAGATTACTTATTAAGGGTTTTGGTTGAGGCGGTCCCATATTAGGTGTTGTTCTGGACGAACAACAAGAAGATGATATTTCAAAGTCAGTAGATGGAATTAACTTTGTAGTAGATAATGAATCTTCATTTGTCTTTGAAGATACAAAAATCGTATATGCTAAAAGCATATTTGGAGAATCCTTTAAGGTTTTCACATCAAGCGCTTCAGATAGTTCTTGCTAATATTAACTCTAAAAAAGATAAAAGACCTATGCTTTTTATAGGTCTTTTATCTTTTTAAGGTATCTATATTATTTATAATTTTAACCTTCATAATCACTTACAATTTTCTGCACTAGTTTCTTTATGGCACTAGCTTGTGTTACTAATGTCATTACTACCAAAAAGACAGATATTCTTTCCTCGTCACTCTCTTTTAAATCTAGACCGTCGATTATAATTTGTAATCTTTCTTTATCAAAAAATTCTTTTTTTGAAAAACCATTAAAACTTTCCTTTTGCATATCTGAAAAAATCTTATAAGCATTTTCCCATGAAATAATATCATCATCTCTATCATTAATTTCGTTAAAAGCTAGCCTAAAGACCTTTTTTATCTCGTCCGATGTAAGTATTGGTCTCATGTACCCAAGTAGCACCAATTGAGCAAGATGTAATTTGGTATAACCCCTTTTTTTACTATCCTCTGGTTTCGATATAACTTCGCTTTTTATGTAATTTTGTACTATATTATTAGTGTAGTTATCAGCATCAAATCTATCATTTAAGTAGTCAATAACTTGAGATAAAAACAAGTCATACTGCGGTAATTCTTCATAAGGAATTATATTATTTTCTGAGATTTCTTTTGCTAGCAAATCTATATTCTCCTGAGTATATTTTGTACTATCCATTATTCATCACCTTTCAAAAATTAACATCATAAATAATATGTGTTTTAATTTTTTAAATATAAGTTCTTGCATAACAATATTATAAGTTTTATATAACCTTATTACAAGTTATTTTCATATTTTTTATAATTCATGTTCATTTCTTCAAAAAAATCAAATAAACAACTTTACTCTTTTATATAAAATGTATTTGTAAATCATAGTATATCTGATTAAACATATTACCATAATAATATTAACAGACTTTAGATTTAAGCTCTAAGTCTTATCTTTAAGTATAAGTATAACTATTACTAATTCTTCACTACACTTATAAAAATCAATAACTAAAGGAGATTACTATGACACTACTTACTAGAATACTTTACATTTTAAAATCTAAAATAAATAGCACCTTAGATGAACTTGAGAATCCCTTAGAACTACTTGATCAAAAAATAAGAGATATGGAGTGTACTTTAAATGAGGCTAAATTCTCATCGGCTAAAGTTTTAGGTAGCACACATGAAATCGAGAGAAGAATTGAAAGCTTATCTACCGAATCTGCTACATATGTTGAAACTATTAAACTTGCACTAAGTAAAGGAGATGAAACTTTAGCTAAAAAAATTCTTCAAAAAAAATTAGACAATGATAAGTATTGTATCTCATTAAACTCAAGTTATACAAATTCAACAGCAAAAGCTCATTCTTTAAAATTAAAATTAAGGGAGCTTGAACAAAACATATATGAAACAAAAATATATAGAAATGAAGCTATTGCCAGATATACCGCAGCTGAGGCTGATAAAAAGATAAATGAGATTCTTGGAAATATATCAACTAAAAATAATGCTATGCCCCTTTCTGATATAGAAAGAATTATTGAAAAAAAAGAATGCTATGTATCGGGCCTTACAGATCTTAATTTTGCTAATGAATTAAGTAATGAGTTAGATGGTATCACTAGGTTAGACTTAAGCTTAGAGTTAAAAAAATACATGTGATTTACTTACAGAAATAATTAATGTCATTGTAATATAACTTTATTCACAATTATTGCTTGAAAATGCTGAATCTAAACCATTATTATCAAGTTGTCCACAGTTTTAATTATTTAATCAACAGAAGTTGTGGATAACTTAACTAACACCATACCCCTTGATTTAAAGACATTTACATATTAAAAATAATTTTTACAGCTTTTTTACCCACACCCTCACATTGTCTCCTGTGGGTAACTTGTTAATCCTTATGTGGAATAAACAGTTTTAGCCTTCAATTTTTCCATTTTTCTGCGCTTTATTTTTCGAATTATTTTAACAACGCATATTTTGTACAAGCCTTCGACAGATTTTTTTATATTTATGAATATATATATAAATTTACCACTTTATTTATTATATAATTTTAGATATTGTTAAAAAACATATTGACATTTGCATTATATGGTAGTATATTAACTTTAGATGGAATTTAGTATTAATTATGTAATATTAACTAATATAATCTAACAGTTTCTTGGCTTTTTATGTCGTTTTATCAGTATCAAATAATAAATTATTTCAAATTATTATCTTAAGGAGGAATTATTATGAAATCAACAGGTGTTGTAAGAAAAGTAGATGAACTTGGAAGAATTGTTATTCCTATAGAACTTAGAAGAACTCTAGATATTGCTGAAAAGGATGCTTTAGAAATTTACGTGGATGGTGAACTAATCATTCTGAAAAAATACCAACCAGCATGTATTTTCTGTGACGATGCAAAAGATGTAGCTAATTATAGAGGCAAAAACATATGTAAATCTTGTTTAGATCAACTTAAACAACAAAGTTAAATCATCACCTGCGGTGCTGCAATATTAACAACTTTGGAAGCAAATTTACCTCTGGGTAGGCCTCTGGGGTAGATAACAATTCTCAATTGTTATCCTGCCACCAAAGTAACTTTTCTGGGCTAGGCAACTGCCACTTATAAAAGATGGCAGACTTGAAGCTTCCAAAATGTTGTTAAACCTTATAATCTATTAATTTATAAAAAGGAAACCTAATTAAATACAGGTTTCCTTTTTATAAATTAAAAATAAAGTTATATGATTAAATTATATATGTTTCAACTTTAAAACTACATTCAAATTACTGATAAATGTTTGTTCAAAACGTAAAGTAATTGAACAAATATTATTGAAACATATATATAAATAAAAACAGACTACCTTAGTAGCCTGTCCACATTTTGAATTACTTAACTCTTCTTGCACCGATATAATCACTTCTTGTAAGTGCTGATACCTTAACCACGTCACCAGTACGAGGTGCGTGAATATATGAGTTATTACCTACGTAAATTCCCACATGATGTGGATCTGATCCTGTACCAAAGAAAACTAGATCTCCTGGTTCAAGGTTATCTCTAGATATCGATGATCCCTCATTTATCTGTGTGTATGTAGTTCTAGTCAATGAAATTCCAAAATGAGCATATACATATTTGGTAAATCCAGAACAATCAAATGAATCAGGACCATTTGCACCCCAAACATATGGTGTTCCTAAGAAATTACTTGCATAAGCAACTACTGAATCTGAGCTAAGTGATGATGATCCTCTAGATGGAGTATACTTAGGTGCATTATCTCTTATTTGTTGTATTTGTCTCATAGTGGTATTTACTATTGTCTGTGCATCGCTAAGCTTAGCAGAGTATAATTGCTCTTGCTTTTTAGCCTCTGCAATTAATAAGCTTTGTTCTTTTTTTGTTTCTTTGAGCTTGTCTATTTTCTTTTCATTATCAGCTATTAATACCACTAACGTAGCTTTTTCAGTTTCAAGTGCTGTCTTTTGCTCTTCAATTTTAACCTTTTTATCTGTTAATTCTCCGATAATCTTATTATCATATTCTACAATCTTTTTAATGTTGTCTACTCTAGAAATAAGGTCCTCTATTCCATCTGAACTTAGTAACACTTCTAAGTATCCATCCACGCCATTCATGTACATGGTTCTCATTCTCTTATTAAATAATTCTTCTTCTTCTTTAATATTATCTTCCGCAACTTGTATATTCTTTTTTGTATTATCTATTTGTTGCTCAGTTTCGCCTATTTTAACTTTTGTCTTATCTATTTCTGCAAAAGCAACTTCTATTACAGAGTCTAATTTTTCAATAGAACCTTCAATATCTTCAACTTTATCCTTGGCCTGATTGTATGCAGCTTTTTGTTCTGCAAGCTGACTTTTTTGGCTTTTAAGTTTATCTGATAATGGATCTGCCAATATCGGCATGCTTATAGTCGTAGCTAATCCAATGGTAACTATCAATGCTAGTATTCTTTTACGCAATCCAATCCCCCCATATCAATGTGTATACATATGTAATTTAAATATTTTTAACTCAACAGACCTATTATAACACTATTTTATAAGAAACCTCAATGGAAAACGCAAATTTAAATGTAAACTTTATATGTTCTTTAGGATTTACTCTACATTTTTACATTATATTCCAACATTTATCTCTCTGAATATAATTATAAGTTAGATATCCAATGAATGTTTATATATTTCTGACTTGGGTATTCCTCTGTCTCTTGCAACTTTCTTCATGGCATCTTTTTTATCTAATCCCTCGTCCATGTATTTTTCTATATGTTCTTGTATTGTTAGCATCTCCCATTTAGCTTTTTCATCATTATCAATAGCTTCTTTACTCTTTCCTTCAATTACTAGTACATATTCTCCTCTTGGGGCATTTTGCTTATAATACTCTATGGCTTCTTCTAATGTAAGCCTAATTATTTCCTCATATAGCTTTGTAAGCTCTCTACACATTGATATTTTTCTGTTACCAACGTTTTCATACAAGAATTCTAAAGTGTTTAAAAGTCTATGAGGAGCCTCGTAAAAAATTAGTGTTTCACTCCTATTTATTAAATCATCAATAATAGGCTTTCTTTCTTTATTCTCCCTAGGTAAAAACCCTCTAAATATAAATTTAGTAGTATCAAGGCCTGAGTATACCAGCGCAGTTGTAATTGCTGTGGCTCCAGGTAATACTTCAAACTCAATATTCTGCTCTATGCACTTTAAAACTATGACACTTCCAGGATCTGATATTCCTGGTGTTCCAGCATCGCTAATTATAGCTATATTCTTACCTTCTCTAACCTGATTGATTATATTCTCACTTTTCCCTTGCTCATTGTGCTGATGATAACTTATAAGCGTTTTTCTTATGTTAAAATGATTTAAGAGTTTTAAGCTTTGCCTTGTATCTTCGGCTGCTATTATATCTACATTTTGTAGTACTTCTAAAGCTCTTAGTGTAATGTCCTTTAAATTTCCTATTGGGGTTGGAACTAAATATAACTTTCCTGCCATTCTTATCATCCTTTACTGTAGTATTTGTATTAATTTCACCTATTTTAAAATTGTACAATTTTAGATTGTATTTGAATTGTACATGTTAGTGATTTCATTAGTATATTCACCATCTTCAGTATGAACATAAAGCGGACTCTCCCATTTCAAAAATGCTCCTCCATCTCTTTGACCTTCGATGAGCACAATATTAGGTGCCTTGTTTACACTAGGATGCACCATTCTTATGCGTTTAGGCTCAATCTTATGTTTTCTCATTACACATAAGATATCTGCTAATCTATCAGGTCTATGTACCATATACATACGCCCATTATCCTTTAGTAAGATTCTACATGCAATAATCACATCTTCTAGCGTACAGCAAATTTCATGTCTTGCTATAGCATTTTTATCATTTAAGTTTATTAAGCCTGAATTTTGAAGTTTATAAGGGGGATTTACCGTTACAACATCTGCTTTAGCAATACGCTTAATAAGTTCTAAATTTTTTAAGTCTCCACTTATAAACTTGATTTTATGTTCTAAATTATTGTATTGAACTGACCGATTTGCCATATTAACAAAGTCCTCTTGGATTTCCACACCAATTACATCTCTTGCATATGTCTTACCGGCCAATATAAAGGGAACTATTCCTGTTCCAGTACACAAATCAACAACCTTAGCATCTTTCTTTACCTTAGCAAAGTTAGCAAGAAGCAC
This sequence comes from Clostridium sp. CS001, assembly GCF_020443565.1. Taxonomy (GTDB): domain Bacteria; phylum Bacillota; class Clostridia; order Clostridiales; family Clostridiaceae; genus Clostridium_AD. The sequence continues at coordinate 9,635 of NZ_JAIZZN010000029.1, read as the reverse complement.
TGCATCCACACCAAACCTAAACCCATGTTTTTTTTGAATAACATGAATACCTTTTAAGTTAAGATCATCTAAAGTCTCATCATCATTTAAAAATTTCATTATGTATCTCCTTTCTATGAAATCTATATTCACTATATACATAACAACAAAAAAAGTATACCCCAATTTCCTTACTAAATCAAAAAAGTATATATTCACTTCTTTACTACTAATGTAATTAATTATAAAACTACTATTAATAGCCATTGATGAATATATATTAATTATATAATAATTGATGTGATGAGGTTTGAAATGCAATTAATATTATACCCTTTCAAAAATACGGTTTTTAGTAAAAACTCTGTGTTATTAGACGCATCTTTCTTACTCAGCTTAATATATGATGAGGATATTAAGCATAGCGATTGTTTATCATGCTTAAAACAACTCTCTGAAGGATACTGCGAATTTTACACTACTAGTATCATATCTGCAGAGGTATTAAATCAAATACTTTATAAATTATTTATCAGTGACATCCAATGTAAAATAACTGGGAATAGCCCTTACAACTCCATTGACAATATTAGATCTATAATAAATAGCTTTAGTCGCCATGACACAAAGATATTAAAGCAAAGAAGAGAAGACAGACTTATTCATATACCTTACAAAAGATATTTTGATAATATTTCTAAAAACTCTATGAAAAGAAACTTGCTGACCATTTATTATAGTAAGTCTGTAGAAATAATTTCAGAATTAGAAAAAATTATAAATATAAAATATCTTAATATTTCTGAAGAATGTATACCTATAGTTAAAACCCTTATGTGTGAGAACTTATTATCCGTAAATGATGCTTTCCACCTAGCCACAGCACAATATAACAATATAGATTTTTTACTAACCTTAGATGGTGACTTTATTTTTGCAGAACATAGCGAAATGCAAATACTTAAAATTTAAGTATTTATTAATCTCTTTAGCATAAAAAGAAGTGTAATCTTGATTATCTCAAACTACACCTCTTTTTTTATAGTTATTATTTTGGAATGTAAATAAGTGTTCCTTCTTTTATTGCATTTTCATCTGTAATTTTATTTTCTTTCTTTAACTTATCTATTGCTTCTTTTATATCGTAAGATTTCATATTATTTCTAGCAATTGATGTTAATGTATCTTGTTTTTTAATTTTGTATTCAATTGTATTTGTATCAGAAGCCACAGCCTTTGATATTTCAATCTCTTTTTCATAAGGAATTACTATTTTCTGACCCACTTTAATATTATAAGCTGCATCTATACCATTTCTACTCTTAATAAATTCAAGAACTTTACTTTTATCATGACTAGGCATATATGTTTTTACAATACTAAACACTGTATCATCTTTTTTAACAGTATATATTCCAACAGTAGTTTTGTCATTCATATAAATAGCATCCATATCGTTAGCACTTTCCTCTTGTATCTCATTAGTACTTATGATATCTTCTTCATTTTCATTTGTTATTGCCGTACTATTATCTTTAGGCAATGACTTATCGCTTTGCACTATATTCTCTTTTGGCAATTCTGTATTGGTAACGCTTTCGTCCTTTCCTATAAACCTTACTGCAAAAAATACTCCTAAGATAACCACTGCAATGGTGGATATTGTGATTATTCCCTTTTTCATTCTCATATTTAAAACCCCTTTCATATTTATTAGTCAATGTTTTACATTTGAATTATTGACACAATTAAAAAATCTCATACATGTTAATAAAATTATTTTTATCTTAACTAATAATTCCACTTTTTTGCTTGCTATATTAAACATGTATCTAAAAAAATAAGCTGCTAACCTATAAAAATAAGTTAACAGCCTCTATATATTAATTTTTTATTATTTTGATGCTCTTTCTATTTGATTCTTTACTTCCTCACCTGTCATTCCGGTTGCATCAATAATAGTTGTGCTGGATATAGTATTCTCTACTCCCATAATATTTTGATTTTCACCTGTAACAACAACTGAATCATACTTGTTTAAAAAGTTTCCAGCATTCTTTTTTCTATTACTAAATTCCTTTACAGTGTAGCCTTCTTGGGATAAATAATCTTTGATTGGAGTCAATCCCTTTTGTATTGCTATCTTTTTCATGCTTTCCGCCTCCCTTTTAAAATTATTATCTCCAATAAAAAAAAGTTTATTCAAATAAATGCTCAGGCATTTCCCTTTTGTATAGAAAAAATGTACAAAAAAATCAGAGAAAATTTTCTCTGATTTTTTTATATAACTGTATACCCGACATCTTCAATTGATTCAATTAAATCATCTAATGAAACAAAATAATCATCGTATATTACTTCTATTTCTTTGCTTTCACTAGTTATTTTACAAGCAACTACTCCTTGATTACTTGATACTGCTAAATTAATATTGCTAATATCCTTTGAAGTACTCATATTGCATACTTTTATAACCGACCTCATTTTTATCCCCCTAGTTATCTTTAAATAATTCTTTTATTATATATGAATCTTCCTCATTTCCAGCAAGCTCTAACCTGATATCCTCTACAATTGCAGCATCTTCATAACTTCCAGAAATTAATGTTAAATCTTCAATTTTAACCTCTACTATTTCCTCATCGCTACCATTAAGCTTCATCTTGATTTTTACAGCTTCTTTTACAACACTATTCCCAATAACTTCTGCTCTGCCATAAGGGGTTTCCACTATAGACCCTACCGTCGGTAAAGTTTTTCTTATTTTCTCATAAGTATCCTGCTCATAATTTAAACAGCACATAAGTCTTCCGCAAATGCCTGAAATCTTTGTAGGGTTTAGTGATAAGTTTTGCTCTTTAGCCATCTTTATAGACACTGGTGCAAACTCTCCTAAAAAAGTCGAACAACACATAGGTCTACCACATGGTCCAAGACCACCTATCATTTTTGCTTCATCCCTAACACCTATCTGCCTAAGTTCTATTCTAGTTCTAAATACTGCCGCTAAGTCCTTTACTAGTTCACGGAAGTCAACCCTTCCATCTGCTGTAAAGTAAAATATAACTTTATTATTATCAAAGGTATATTCCACATCTATTAGTTTCATATCAAGGTCATGTTTATGTATCTTATCTACGCATACTTCATAAGCTTCCTTTTCTTTTCTTTTGTTTTCCTCATCCTTTTCTGCATCTACATCTGTGGCCTTTCTGATAACACACTTAAGAGGAGATACTATGTCATCTTCTTCTATTTCCTTTATTCCAATAACACACTCTCCAAATTCTATTCCTCTTACTGTTTCAACTATAACCTTATTGCCCTTTTGAATATCTATATCATTTGGACTAAAATAATATATTTTACCAGCTTTTTTAAATCGCACTCCTATTACTGTAACCATGTTAAACCTCCTGCATTTTAAATAACATTACTTCAAATGTCAACCCTGGGTTAACATTTCTATCTAAGTTTTCTCTAGTATCATTTATTATATTTATAATACCATTTAATTTGTTAAATGAGAATATATTAGCTAATTCTTTTATATTTAACAATTTATCTATATTAATAATTAAATTTTCATCTTCAATTTCCTTATATATTATAGTATCCCTAATATACGAAAGAAATGCAGTTAATATTTCTTCGAAGTTTTCCTTTTGATTGGATAGCTTCTTTTCATATCTAATTAATTCCTCAGTGCCTACCTTGTCAAGGCTTAGTAATATTTCCAAGGTAATACTTCTAATATCCTTAAAATTACTATCTCCAATAAATCTATCTGCTTTTCCTGGTATTCCATCGCTAAAAGCTATGATAACTCTTAATTCATCTTCAGGTAATTCGGAATAGTTTATCTTTAAATATGTTTTCATTTCATCAATATTTAAGTTCCTTAGTTTATGTATTTGGCATCTTGACTTTATTGTATCCAATATAGCCTCAAGATTCTCACATAATAAAAATATAGTAACATTCTTAGGTGGTTCTTCAATTGTTTTTAAGAAAGCATTCTGAGCTTGCGCCGTCATTTTATGAGCGTCGTAAATAATTATAACTTTCTTATCTCCTTCATAAGGCTTTTTATTTATTTCTTCAATTAAGGTTCTTATAGAATTAACACCAATTGTACTTTTGTTTTTTTCTACGCGCCACTCTAACAAATCAACATATTGTTTATCTTGATCTTTCCCTAAGATCTTAAACCCTATATTTCTGGCTAATATACTTTTCCCTATGCCATCCTCTCCAACTAAAAGATGAGCATGCGATAGCTTATTTGATTTTATAGATTTATTTATTTGATTCTTTATGCTGCTATGACCTACTATACTCTCAAAGCTCATTTTAGTCCTCCATACATAGAAGCAAGTATAAAGTTATACTTGCTTCTAACTAGTTATACCCTTATAAACTTGTCTACATCAACTACAAATACGTTTGCTCCACCTACATTTACTTCAATAGGAAATGGCATGAATACGCCTGTGGATCCTGCTACTGATGCAGGTGATGTTATTATTTGCTTTCTTGTCTTGCATACATCTTCAATAATTGCTAAAACTTCATCCACTTTTATCTTTTCTACACCGATTAATAATGTTGTATTTCCTGCTTTTAAAAATCCACCTGTAGTAGCTAGCTTTGTAACCCTAAAGCCCTTGTCCGTTATTACCTCAATTAAATCATTTGTATCATCATCTTGTACAATTGCAATAACTAATTTCATATAATCCCATCCTTCATAATTTTATTTTTTTTATAACATTTATTATATCTTCATGTATTGCCTCAACATTTCTATTACCATCTATCACTTCTATTTTATCACACTTCCTACTAATGTCTAAATAACCTTCAAAAACTTTTTTATGAAATTCATTTCCACCATTCTCTAACCGATCCAAAGTCTTTTGCATTTTTTTTCGCTTTAACCCTTCCTCATAAGGTATTGTGATCATGAATGTTAGATCTGCTTCTAACCCATCTAAGGCAGCTTCATTAATACTCTTTATTCGTTCCACTCCTAGACCTCTACCAATTCCTTGATATACCATTGAAGAATAAACAAAACGATCACATATAACCATTTTACCTTCTGTTAATGCTGGTTTTATAACCTCACTAACTAATTGTGCACGGGAAGCTGCATAAAGTAGTGCTTCACACATATAATTCATATTAGAATTGTCATTATCTAATATTATCTCTCTTATTTTTTCACTAACTCCCGTACCCCCAGGTTCACGTGTTCTTATTACTTCATATCCTAATTCTTTTAGGTATTTTTCTAATAATTCTATCTGAGTAGTTTTCCCTGACCCATCTGGCCCTTCTAATGCTATTAGTCGCCCTCTTTTCATGCAATCCTCCCAGCAATATGTATATATATTAATATTAAATAATTATAATATATATAATACTATTTTTCTACTGTTGCCACTTTTCCATCATTAATCCCAAGCACTGTTACATTAGCTTGTATATAATATTGTATCACAGCTATACTTTTCTCGCATAGTTTTTCTCCAGGCATTACAATAGGTATTCCAGGGGGGTATGGAACTATTGCCACTGCACTTATCTTTCCCTTGGAATGTTTTAATTCTATCATGATCTTTTCCTTATCCATTACTTCATATGGATGCATCACGGACATTGGCATATCATAATCCATTAAGTCTATATATTCCTGCTTTAAAATGTTCATATCACAGTCTTTCAAAGCTATATATAGCTTATTAAAATCCTGTTCCTTATTAAATGTAGAAAAAATTAAAATTACATTCCTACTATCACTCATCTCAGCTTGAATGTTATTTTTCCTTAAGTAGTCTAATAGCTTATGTCCGCTATATCCTTTAGGCACATTTAATATATATCTAGTTAGATCTATGCTGTATCTATTATCATAACTTATTGACATGTCACTTAAATCTTCTTCGCCTAAAATATAAAATTTTCCTAAACTATTAATCCTTTCCTTGTTAATCTGACATGTCTTAATTAGTTTATCATAGTGCTCGCTACCATATTCCTGAATATAAAATCTTGCATAATCCATAGAACATAAAAGCATATATGATGGACTTGTACTTAGAAATGCACTTACATAAAAATCAATCTTACTAATATTAACGCCCTCGCCTATATGCAAAAAAGCTGTTTGTGTTAAACTAGGTAAGGTTTTATGGGCACTCATAACTACCATATCAGCGCCCATCTTTACTGGATTTTCAGGTAACAATTTAGATGCTCCAAAATGAGCACCATGGGCAGCATCAACTAATACCTTCATTCCATGTTGCTTAGCTATGCTAATCACATATGGTAAGTCGAGGCATATACCATAATAGTTAGGGTACGTAACAATTATCCCCTTAGCATCCTTATTCTCATTAATTAAATATGAAAAATGCTCCTTATCCAAGGGAAGAGGAGCATCATATTTAGAATGAATTTTATTTTTTATATATACTGGTTTCAACTTCCTCATAACGATAGCATTAAATATTGAGCGATGACAATTTCTCTCTACAATAACTTTATCACCCTCATTAAATGCCGAAAAAATCATAGCTAGATTTCCACTAGTACTACCGTTGACCAAAAAGTATGATTTAATACTTCCATAGTATTCACTCAACAACTGTTGAGATTCTTTTATTATTCCATCTGCATGATGAAGATTATCTACTCCATCTACCTCTGTAATATCTGCTCTTATAAGGTTTTCATAAAGCTCCTTGCCTTTCAATGTTTCTAAAAAACCAAGCCCACCTTTATGCCCTGGCATACAAAAGGAAACATTGTATTCTTTTATATATTTAAGCACTCCATCTACAAGTGGTAATCCTGACAATCTTTAGTCACTCCTCCTGGTATAAACTGCACCAAAGTCTTCCTTATACAGTTCTTATAATATTCATAAAAATCCGTATTAGGCTTTGCTACTATAATTCGTCCTTCGCAATTTTTACAAATTCCTCTTCCATTTATTATTATACCATCATTTAGAGGCTTTCTGCATATAATGCATTTTTCTTTTTTCATAACTTCCCCCTTAACCTTACTAGCTTAAAACTACCTAAAGTATAGCCTCTTATAATATATATTATTCATCTGATTACCGTTTCTTATTTTGTCCACATAATAATTCAAAATATATTTATCTACATTTTAAGCCATAACTAGCTATTAAAGATTAACATTTGACCTCAGAACCTTGAAAATAAAATTTTATTTGTTATTATCAATATATTTATGAATCATTGGTTATACTAAATATGTTAATAAGCACGAAACCTTGAGAGGAGAACAGTCTATGAAGCAAGAAATTATAAGTTATATGAATAGCATAAAAGAAGATATATACAATTTATCATACTATCTTTACAATAATCCAGAGACGAGTTATAAAGAATATAAAGGTTGTTCTTACATAGTAAATATGTTAAAATCTCATGACTTTCAGGTACAAGAAAACTATTGTAATATTCCAACCTCTTTTTATGCTCAATACGGAGATGGCCATCCAAAGATTTGTTATATATGCAAATATACATCTACAGAAGACCTAGGGCATATCTTTGGTAACAATGTGAATGCAGCAATTTCTACTGCAGCAGCACTAGGCTTATCAAAAATAATATCTAAAAGTGGTGGGAGCGTAATTCTACTAGGATGCCCAGGTGAGTATACAAATGGGTCAGAATTAACATTAACAAAAGAAAAGTGTTTCGAAGATATAGATGTTATTATTGCCCCCCACTGTGATATAAATAATGCAGAAAGCGGCACCTCAATGGCCAAAATTCCAATTAAAATTAAATATAGCCAAGATATAAATAAGAGCAATAATAAAGAAAGTAGTACCTTTTCATCTTTAGACGCCTATTTGTTTATACTAAATACATTAAATCAGTTATTAAAGAGTTTAAATAATTCTAGCTCAATTGAAACTATCTCTATGAACGATGTTTCTTCCAAGCCTGATTTATTTGCTGAATCAGAGGTTACATTTTATTTAAGCTCTAATAAACTAATTGAAGCTAAATTGTTAGAAAAAACTATTATGGATTTTGTTTCGTCAGCCGCTAAGATAATGGGTATTTCAGGAGAAGTAAGCCTATTTGAATTGCCTTCTGAAGAGCTACTCAGCAATAAATATTTATCAAGGCTATTTACACACAATCTAAAAGAATGTGGCATTATTAATATTGATTGTTGCAAAAATGCTCTATATGGCTTGGGTATAGGCGCTATAAGTAATATTACCCCTTGTATATACCCCTCTATATCTATTACAGAAAATCAACTAATAAGTTGCCCTTCACCCTCATTTGCTATAGAAACACAAACTGATTTTTGCAAACACAACATGCTAATAGCTGCTGAAGCTTTAGCTATAACAGGTCTAGATATTATTGAAAAACAAGATCTATTAAATGAAATTTTACTAGAGTTAAGGTCATATAGATCTAAATCTTAATATATACTTTAGGAATAAAAAAAGAAGCATAATCTTAATCCAATTATGCTTCCTTTTACATGTTTATTATCTTTTATTTACCTTTACAAAACAGGATTTCCCTTTAGCAACCTAATCTTATTTATGAGCCCCTCACTAGGTTCAAAATAAAACTTTTTAAACTTACCTTCTACTTTATATATGCAACAAAATTTACTACTGAAAAATGTAGAGCAGCTATATTTTTTACTATCACTAATATGGATATCTGCCTTATAATTTTCAACCTTACCAATAAAATCTATGTTCTTTAATTTAATATCTTCTAATATTGTAACTTCATGACCTCTTATCTTATGAATAATAAATTGATCTGCTACAATTGAATATTTATATTTAACCTTGCATCTTGAAAACTCAATATAACAAAGAGCAATCATTAGTGTAGTAAAAAACATTTTTGCTATAGCTTTTATACTTATAATCCCTATATTCATCCTAGGTAGTATGTCCGATAAGCATATAAATGTAATTAACACAACAAACAATAACACCATAGCCGGAGCCTTTCTTCTTTCAACCATTTCTTTATACATGAAATTATAAACCCCCCGAGTAAATTAAAAATATTGAGCCTAATTAGTTTGTGACCAACATATGTGATTATACTAGCATTTCATATATTAATCTACTTGTGTTAAGGTCACTATAGTATGTCTACTCTCAATATAAGCACATGTGCCTTTGTTATACCATCTTAACTGCTCCAGCATTACTATTTCTAGATATTCCTCTATATTACTAGGCCTTTAGAATTATTATACATATTTACTTTCCCATATTTCATAGAAAGTATAAACAAGAGACTATTGTTAACTAAAAAAAACACTTTGTAATATTTACAAAGTGTTTTGGAGGCGCCACCCGGATTTGAACCGGGGAATAAAGGTTTTGCAGACCTTGACCTTACCACTTGGCTATAGCGCCATAAACTGGTGGCTAGACCAGGAATCGAACCAGGGACACGAGGATTTTCAGTCCTCTGCTCTACCGACTGAGCTATCCAGCCACATTACCTGGCGACAACCTACTCTCCCACAAGGCTACCCCTGCAGTACCATCGGCGCATTGAAGCTTAACCTACCTGTTCGGTATGGGAAGGGGTGTTACCTTCATGCCA
>NZ_JAIZZN010000028.1 GCF_020443565.1 Clostridium sp. CS001 | reverse complement strand
GAAAAATATTTATGATTAGGTAAATCTTATTGAACCGCCAAGTACCGAACGGTATGCTTGGTGGTGTGAGAGGTCGCTGAATAAATTAATTATTCAGCTCCTACTCGATTGATTACTATTGACATACCTTTATATTACACAACAAATATAATTAACTAAATGAAAAAAAGAGGGAGATAATTATGTTTTTTTTATCAAAAAGTAAAAAAATCAAAATAATAACAATATGTACTTTGCTTGCAATAACAGTATCTGGTTGCTCTAAAAAGGTTGCAGAACCAATAAAGCCAGTAGAGCCAATTTCAAGTACTGAGTTCTTAATGGGAACTGTTTGTTCTATTAAAATCTATGATAAATCTTCTACAGAAGTACTTGATAAAGCCTTTAAAAGGATTGCTGAAGTTGAGGATATAATGAGTATTAATAAAGGTAGTAGTCAGGTTATAGATATTAATAATGCATCTGGAGTAAATCCAGTTAAAATTTCTGATGAAACAATGGCAGTTCTAAAGGAAGGTTTAAAATTTGCAGGATTAACAGAGGGGAAAATGGATATAACAATAGGACCTCTTGTAAAGTTATGGGGCATTGGTACCGAAGGTGCAAAAGTACCTTCAAAAGAAGAAATTGAAGGAAAAAAAGCTTTAATAGGTTACAAAAATTTAATGCTAGACGAAAAAAATAAAACAGCATTTCTTAAAAACAAAGGAATGATAATAGATTTAGGTGCCGTAGCTAAAGGGTACACCGCAGATGAGGTAGCTAAGGTTTTGAAAGAAAATGGAGTTGAACATGCTATAATAAATCTTGGGGGTAACGTATTTGCTATGGGTAGCAATGTTACGGGTGCACCATGGAAGATAGGAATTCAAGACCCTTTTACCCAAAGAGGTGATATCATCGGATTAATTGAAGTTGAAAATAAATCTGTTGTTACTTCAGGTATTTATGAAAGATACTTTGAAAAGGATGGCAAGAAATATCACCATATTCTAAGTACTAGCACGGGTTATCCTTGTGATAATTCTATTGCAGGAGTATCAATCGTAAGTGAAAAATCAATTGATGGAGATGCGCTTTCTACTAGTGTATTTTCATTAGGAATTGAAGAGGGAATGAAGTTTATAAATACTATGCCTGGGATAGAGGCTATTTTTATAACTAAAGATAAAGAATTATATATTACTCCAGGTTTAAAAGGCAACTTTAAACTAACGGATTCACAATTTACTTTAAAAAATTAAAAATTTAAGAGCAATATAACATACCTATAGTAAGCTATACTTTTAGGTGTGTTATAATGCGCTAATGCAAATGAGGTGCAAGTTTATGAGTAGTATTGCAGGAGAAGGTTGCGAAATTTTAGTGCCATTTAATGAAAGAAAGCCACTAGCAGAAATTGAGCGCAGTCTTATTAAGACCTATAGAAAACCTATTTGGACAAAATTTATTAAAGCTATAAAGGATTATAAGCTAGTTTGCGAAGGTGATAAAATCGCTGTAGCTATTTCGGGTGGTAAAGATAGCCTAATAATGGCTAAATTATTTCAAGAGTTACAACGTTACAGTAAAGTTAATTTTGAATTAGAGTATATTGCAATGGATCCTGGTTATCATGATAATATAAAGGAACTACTAATTGATAATTGTAAACATTTGAATATTCCCGTTAAAATATTTGAGTCGCGTGTTTTTGATATTATTGATACTATAGCACAGGACTATCCTTGTTATATGTGTGCAAAAATGCGTCGTGGGGCCTTATATGCAAAGGCACAAGAACTTGGCTGCAATAAACTTGCCCTTGGGCACCATTTTAATGATGTTGTTGAAACAACTATGTTAAATGTTCTTTGCTCTGGAAATTTTAAGACAATGCTTCCCAAATTAAAAGCACAAAATTTCAAGGATATGGAATTAATTCGACCTCTTTACTATGTTGAAGAGCAATATATTGAAAACTTCACTCAAAATAGTGGAATCTGGCCATTAAATTGTGCTTGCATGGTTGCAGCTAAAAAAATAGGAAACAAGCGTCATGAAGTTAAAGCTTTAATAGATGAGCTTAGAAAAACATTTAGCGATGTTGATAAGTCTATTTTTAGATCATCACAAAATGTAAATATGGATTCAATTTTGGGTTGGAAAAAAGATGGAAAAGACTTCTCCTATTTAGATTTTTACAATGAAAATGAAAATTAAAAGGTAGCAGTAGAAAGATTTTTACACTCTACTGCTACCTTTTTAGTTTTTATGTATACTAACAGAAAGATATAAGGAGGAATAGTTTTGAAAAAGAAGGTAATAATATCCAGTTTAATTATAGTAGGTGTTTTAAGCGGTGCTTTCTTTATAAGTGAAAAAAAGAATAATAATAAAATTACAACTGTTAAAACTTCAATAGTACAGCTTGGAGAGCTTAAATCCTATATATCAACTACAGCAACAGTGAAGTCTAAAAATAGCAAGATGTATTATGGCCTTCAAGCTAAAATAAAAAAAGTTAATGTAACAGTAGGTGATAATGTTAAAATAGGAGATATATTAGTAACTTATGAAGAACAGGATTTAGGTTCAACTGTAAGCCAAGCACAAATTCAGTATGATAATGCAGTACTCTCTAAAAAAGATTTATATAATCAAAATGAGAGTATAAAAAATAAGATTACAGATTTAGGCAACGAAATTGTAATACTTGAGAAAAGTATAAATCCAGCAGATAAAGCAAAAGCTGAAACTCTAAGGCAACAAAAGAATGCATTATCACCGATTTCAAATGAAAAGTTAAAACAAGCAGACAATGCAGTAAAACTTTCAGAAATATCGTTAAGTTCTGCCAAACAAAGAGTAGCTGAAAACAAGAGTACCATTATTGCTGAGAATGCTGGGGTTGTAACAGATTTGAATGCAATTGAAGGATCAATAGGAAGTGGAATGCAGGCAGTGGTAGTAGTTCAAGACCTAGTAAACTTAAAAGCAACTGCATCACTTGGTAAATATGATGCTACAAAGGTTAAAATTGGTCAGGAAGTAACTATTAAAAGTGGAAATAACATCTATAAGGGAAGTGTTTTATTTATAGACCCTGCTGCGAAGAAAATGGTAGGAGTAACCGGAAGTGAAACCACCCTAGGAGTAGAAATATTAATTACAGACAATGCTCCAGCTTTAAAGATAGATTTTGATGTGGATATAGATATATTAGTGGAAAAGGTTGCAAATGCAGTTAAGATACCTTCCGAAGCATTAAAAGTGGAAAAGGGAGGAAAAAACTTAGTATACACTATTGAAGGAAATATCGTACATGAAAAAAATGTAAGTATTGGAGCGCAATCAGATACTGAAGTTCAAATAATTCAGGGAGTTAAAAGTGGCGAAAAAGTTATATTGAATCCTTCCACTTTAATAAAGGAAGGTATAAGAGTTAAAGAGGCATTAGCGAAAGATTAAGAATACTTGTTATGTGGCTTATAGGGATTCAAGGAGGAAGGCAAATGTTAGAGGTAAAAAATTTGATAAAAACATATAAAACTGGAGATTTTGAATTTACAGCTCTCAATAATATCAGTCTTAAAATTAAAAAGGGTGAATTTACAGCAATAATGGGGGCTTCTGGTTCAGGTAAATCTACTTTAATGAATATACTTGGATGCCTTGATAAAATGAATAGCGGCGAATACATTTTAAACGGACAAGATATTTCAATTCTAAATGATAGAGAACTTGCCTATATTAGAAACAAGGAAATAGGCTTCGTATTTCAGTCATTTAATCTTATTCCAAGAATTAGCTTGCTCGATAATGTACAACTCCCAATGATGTACGCTGGAATACCCGCTAAAGAGAGAAAAGAGAAGGCGCTTTTTGCACTTGAAAAGGTAGGTCTTTCTGATAGAATAAAGCATTTGCCAAATGAGATATCTGGTGGGCAAAAGCAAAGAGCTGCAATAGCGAGGGCAATAGTGAATGCTCCAGCGGTAATCATGGCTGATGAACCTACAGGGAACCTTGATTCTAAATCTTCAGAAGATATAATAAAGATATTTCAAGATTTGAATAATGAAGGTGCCACCATACTTATGGTAACTCACGAAAATGATATTGCATCTCATACAAATAGAATAGTAAGATTTAGAGATGGTGAAATTATATCTGATTCATTAGTTAAGAATAGGATTGTCTTATAAAGGAGCGAGAGTATGAATATATTTGAAAGTGTAAAATCAGCCTTATCAAGTATAAGGGCCAATAAAATGAGAGCCTTTCTTACCATGCTTGGAATAATAATTGGTATAAGTTCAGTTATAACAATTGTATCCCTTGGTCAAGGAGGACAATCAACTATCACAAGTGAATTTGAAAAACTTGGGTCAGCCTCCGTTACAGTTAAGGTAAGTGGCTCTGAAGCTCAATCAACGGATTACATTACATTAGAAGACGTTAAACAAATAAAACAGAAGTTAGAGAGCATTAAATATGCAAGTCCTTCTTATCAACTTCAAGGGGCTGTTATTTCTGAAAAGAGAAGTAAAAATGCTTTTATGAGAGGTGGCTCTCCCGATCTTGCCTATATAAATAATACAGAAATTCTTTTTGGAAGGTATTTTAATGAAAAGGAATATGAACAGGGAATAGCTGTAGGAATAATTGATGAAAGCGATGCACTTACTTTATTTGGGTATTCTGATGTAGTTGGTGAGAGTATTAAGATAGGCCAGGGAACTTTAATGAAAAAGATGACTATTGTGGGTGTGGAAAAAGGAATATCATCTCCTTTTGGCAATGGTAGAAATTCTGGAAAACCAATTATAGTAACTGCGCCAATAACTTTCTTAAGTACATTGCAATCCAATGAATTTAAAGTGAGTTCAATGACAGTTGTTGCTACTTCACAAGAAAATAGCGAAGCTGTTGGAAATGGTACAATAAAAATGTTGGAAGCAAGGCACAATAACAGAGGTAAGGAAATTTACTCTGCAGATAATGCATTAGCTATGCTTGAACAAATTAACAGCGTTCTTGGAATATTTACAGCATTTATAAGTGCTGTTGCAGCCATATCACTGTTAGTTGGGGGTATAGGTGTAATGAACATAATGCTTGTGTCAGTTACAGAAAGAACAAGAGAAATAGGGATAAGAAAGGCAGTGGGAGCAACGACTACGGTAATAATGATGCAATTTTTAATTGAATCAGTTATTTTATCCTCAATCGGAGGTATAATTGGAATGATTTTAGGGATTGTTGGCGCAGAAATAATAGGTGTTTTTGCAGGAATAGAACCAATTATTTCTTGGACATCTATAATTGGTTCTATTTTATTCTCTTCTGCAGTAGGAGTATTCTTTGGAATATACCCAGCTAAGAAAGCAGCGGAACTCGATCCAATTGATGCGCTTAGATATGAATAAACTTACTAAATATTAAAAATAGTGCACATCAGCACTATTTTTTTTGCGGTTTCAATTCTTCTATCATAAACTTATCAAAGGAAATTTCCTCTATAAAGTTATTTTCATCGAAGCTAGTTTTATGCCTTTTATTATATTCGTTAACGTTAGATTTTAGCCAGTATGGTGTTGAAATATCAAATTTATAACATAACTCTGTTATACAGGCATTTAAGTTTTTTTGGTAGCTACCCTGATTTTCAGACACTGATACTTCGTCCTTAATAATTCTATTATCGACGATTAACTTCCCCCAAATTTTTAACATAGTAACCTCCCTAATTGATTTTATATGTAGATAATAGTTTTAATATTTCAGCACCGAAGGTGATGATTGAACTTAGAATATATCATTGCTTTGCGAAATATTTTTTGTTAGTCATAAGTCTATCATAAATCATAGTTAAAGTCATTTAATATATTAGAGGGATTTTAGAAATAACTTTCATAATGCATGTTATTAATTTTTTAGTTAATAATAAAACTCATAGTATTAATTAACATGCAATGTTTTTAAAGAGTAATCTAATTCATATAACAAATACTGTTGGTATTATGTTATATGGATTTGGGGGTGAAAAGCGTATGATAAGTTTAGGGCTAATACATTACGTGTATATCATAATTATTTTAATAATTATTTTAATAATTGCACTAAAGAAAGATGTAATCCTTCCATGCATTTTAGGCATTGGGATAATAGGTTATGTGTATACAGGAAATATTCTAATGGCAGTTCAAACAATCTATAAGTCAATAGTGGTTTCCGGAAAAGAGTTCATGGAGGTAGTTGTAGTTATTGCTCTAGTCAATGCAATGTCTAGTGCATTAACGCAAATAGGAGCAGACCAGCTAATTATAAAACCTATTAAAAGATTAATGATAAACAAAACTATGTCCTTTTTTGTGCTAGGTATTACTATGACCTTGACTTCCTGGTTTGTTTGGCCTACGCCAGCAGTGGTTTTTATAGGTGCTTTAATGGTTCCTGCAGCTATAGAATCTGGGTTGCCACCAGTATGGGCTGCGGTAGTTTTATGTATATTCGGTAATGGGGCAGCCTTATCTAGCGATTTCGTTCTTCAAGCAGCACCATCAATAACTGCTAAGACTGCTAATCTGCCTAGTCCACTTGGAATTATTAATGAAAGCATTCCCTTTTGGGCGGTGATGAGTATAGTTACTATAACTACAGCATTTATACTTATGAAGAAAGATAAATATTCAGAAGTTGGGAATTACATTGAAAACGCTGAGAAATTAGATTCCACGAAACTTATGGCGAACCCATCAATAGGACCAAAAGCAATTGCAATAGTTACTCCTTTAGTGTTTATAATTGATATCATATTAATAAGAAAATTTTTATTAAAGGGATCAGAATCTACAGCTTTAATAGGTGGAACCGCAGCAATTATAATGATAATTTCATCAATAACTCACGCTGGCATTAAATCATCTTTAGGGTATGTTACTAAATACATCAAAAGTGGCTTTGTTTTTGGTATAAGTATATTTTCTCCAATTATAATCATAGGTGCTTTCTTTTTTCTTGGAAGTGAAGCTACTGCAAAGGGTATTCTAGGAACTAACGCTAGTGGCATCTTGAGTGATATAGGCATATATGTGGCAAACAAAATACCATTATCTAAATACTCTGTGGTAGGTATACAAACAGCAGTGAGCACGCTTCTCGGACTAAGTGGTTCGGGCTTCGCAGGGCTTCCCCTAGTTGGTACTTTAGCTGAAACCTTTTCTAATGCAATTAACATAAACAAAGAAAAGATCGCGGCATTTGGTCAAATTATAACTATATGGATAGGTGGAGGAACCATAATTCCTTGGAGTGTGGTCGCTGCAGCTGGAATATGTAACGTAGAGCCATTTGAAGTTGCCAGAAAAAATATTATACCAGTTACCTGTGGAATAGTTGCTACAGTTATACTTGCTATGATAATATTATAGTTTATATATATAAAAGATATACTAATACATTTTAAGGAGACTTACAACAAATGAATATTCAATTTTTCGGAACTAAGAAGTGTTTTGACACAAAAAAAACAGAAAGATACTTTAAAGAAAGAAATATAAAGTATCATTTCATAGATTTAAGTGTTAAAGGATTAAGTAAAGGTGAACTACAAAGCGTGAAAAATGCAGTAGGCCTTAATAATTTAATTAATGCAGCAGCGAAGGATTATAAAAAGCTAAATATGCATCAAATAAGAGGAGAGGAAACTAAAGAAGATATTTTATTGAAAAACCCACAACTTCTTAAAACTCCTATAGTTCGAAATGGAAAAGAAGCTACAGTGGGTTATGTACCTGAAGTATGGACAACCTGGGAATAGTTATAATAGTCCAGAAAGTTAAAGGGAGATAAATCTCATTATCTCCCTGGATACCATAGGAATTTATTTATATTATCTTTAAGATGAATATCCTTAATATGCATATCTTTCTAATCTAGGTATTAATTGTTTAGCTAAAATAATAGATATTGTAGCTTTTATAATGTCACCAGGTATAAATGGTATACAAGCATATTTAAGTGCTACATAAAAGTTTATGCTTTTTCCTAAATAATTGGTAAAAATAAAATAAAAATAGGGAACTCCAATAACATAGATTATCAAACTTCCTAAGATAACAGAATATATTATTCGAGAAAGAGACTTATTTTTTTCTGTAAGCTTACCAATTACATAAGCTGCAACAATAAAAGATATTAAAAATCCAAAAGTAGGGCTCACTATAGAAGTTAACCCTCCTGTACCACCAGAAAAAATAGGCAACCCAATTAAGCCTAAAGTAACATATGTAATTTGAGATAGCGCTCCTAGCTTAGCACCTAATATAAGTCCAGATAAAACAACAAAAATAGTTTGTAGCGTAACAGGTACTGGTCCTAAAGGGATGGAAATAAACCCACCTACTACAGTTAATGATGTAAATAATGCTGTAATTATTAAATCACGTGTAGATAATTTCAAAATAAGTTCCTCCTTAATAAGTTATAAATTTGTAGAATTTTGCTGAGCCTCTATGGAAATATGCTATGTGGATTATTGTAAACCGAAAGTGATATCTAGGTTTACAATAATATTATCATGAACTATTTTGAAAGTCAAACAAACTATAAAAAAATGTAAGTGTTGCGATTCTTAAGTATACCCCGCTAATATATTGAGAATTAAATTATGTTTAATTAGTAATTAGAAAGATGTGTTATAATAAACTCGCAAATAAATATATAGAATACAAGTGATTTTAATTTATACAGTATTCTATAGTACATAAGGGGGTACAAAAGTGTCATTAAGTAGTTTTTTAAAATACGTAGAGATTCAAACAAAATTGGCCAGTATCATACCTTTTATAGTAGGTACACTTTATTCATTATATCGATATAAAAGTTTTAATTTAAAAAACTTTATTATTATGGGAATATCACTATTAGCTTTTGACATGGCTACAACTGCAATTAACAATTACATTGATTATAAAAAAGCTTTAAAGGTTGAAGGCTGTAGTTATAAAGATGAAAATGCAATTGTAAAATATGGGATTAAAGAATCCACAGCGAAGTCTATAATTTTCACTTTACTTACAATTGCAATAGTTTTCGGAATTCTATTAACTTTAAATACTAATGTAATTGTACTATTAATCGGAATTATTTCATTCTTAGCAGGTATATTTTACACTTATGGACCAGTTCCAATTTCACGTATGCCACTGGGTGAAGTATTTTCTGGAGTATTCATGGGATTTATAATTTTATTTTTATCTTGTTACATTCATATATTTGATCATAATATAATTTCTTTAATGTACCATAATAATATGCTAAATATAAGTATAAACCTTATGGAAATATTTTATATTTTTTTAATATCTATCCCAACAATTAATGGAATAGCAAACATAATGCTTGCCAATAATATTTGTGATGTAGAAGATGATATACTAAATAACAGATTCACTCTACCTTACTATTTAGGTAAAAAGAATTCACTTAATCTATTTAAAACATTGTACTATATTGGGTATATGGACATTATAATTTTAGTTATATTAAATATCCTACCGATTATGTCACTATTAGTGATTTTAACTATACTACCCCTAAGTAAAAATATAAGGCTATTCTGCCAAAAACCAATTAAAAACGAAACCTTCATTCTCGCAGTGAAAAACTTTGCCACAATGAATGTAACTCATATCGTGGCATTACTAATAGTACTTTTATTGCTATAAGATTTAATGAGCATTTATTAAAATTGAATAGTTAGTTATTAAATAGCCCTTTTAAATAAGAATTATCCATGTTGGTAAACTTATTTAAGGGGTTATTTAAATTTTAAATATTATATATATATGCCATAAAATTATTCAGATTATGTATTGACAATATGAATTTAAACGATTACAATTTATTTAACCGGTTTACTTAATCGGTTAAGTAAAAAAGAGGTGATCTATTATATGAATAAAACTTGCATACTTGGAAGTTTAAATATGGATATAGTATTAGAGGTAGAAAAGATGGCTAAGGTTGGTGAAACTATTTTCGCAAAGAGTATCGCTACTATTCCTGGAGGAAAAGGAGCAAACCAAGCAGTTGCTGCTAAACGTATGGGTTCTGATGTCTCCATGATAGGTAAGGTTGGTCTAGATAGCAATGGTGATTTTTTAGTTAGAGAACTTGAAAAAAATTGCATAAATACAGACTATATTTTCAGAGATAATAAAGAAAGTACTGGCACAGCTATAATTAATGTTAACAGAGAAGGCAATAATTCAATAGTGGTAGTTGCTGGTGCTAACATGAATATAAGTACAGATGAGATTAAGAAAAGCTATTCCATTATAAAGAGCTCGGATGTAATAATTGCACAATTTGAAACACCTAGCGAAATCACGATGGAGGCCTTTATTTATGCAAAGTCTCATGGAATTATTACAATATTAAATCCAGCTCCAGCAAAAAAGATAGATAATGAATTATTTAAATATACAGATATAATAATTCCTAATGAAACAGAGGCCTACGAGCTTACAGGAATATTAGTTGAAGATCTCGAAAGTGCTAAAAAGGCAGCTGATAATTTCATAGCTATGGGAGTGAATTACATAATAATAACCTTAGGCTCAAAAGGTGCAGCATTAATAACTAAAGAAAAGTCAGAAATAATTCCTGCCATTAAGGTTAATGCCATTGATACAACAGCTGCAGGGGATAGTTTTATTGGAGCAGTATCAAGTAAACTAGGTACCAGAGAATTAAGTTATGAAAATCTTAAAAAGGCTATTGTTTTTGCTAATAAAGTTTCTTCAATAGTAGTTCAAAGATCAGGAGCACAACCTTCAATACCAACGATGAAAGAAGTAATAGACATTTACGGGGAAGACACTAATTAATTTTTCTCCTACAGTAATACAAGGAGGCTTAATCATGAAAAAAACTTCATTGCTAAATTCAGAAATATCTGAAGTAATTTCTAAAATGGGACACCAAGATACCTTAGCTATAGGGGACTGTGGTCTACCCATACCAAATAATACAAAAAGAATAGATATTGCATTATCTAAAAATATACCGGGATTTATTGAAACTTTAAAATGTATATTAACAGAACTTCAAATAGAGGAAGTAGTTGTTGCTAAAGAAACCTTCGAAGTTAGTCCTTATGTATTTGATGAAATAAAAAAGGCAGTAGGAGATGTGAAAATTACATTTGTTACTCATGAAAAGCTTAAGGCTCAATTAAATGAGTGTAAAGCTGTGGTGAGAACTGGAGAACAAACACCTTATGCAAATGTAATACTAAAATCAGGAGTTGTATTTTAACGACATTTCAGAAGGAAAGTCTCCCACTTCCATAAGTGTAGATCAACTACCTAGCAAAAATAAAACTTAAGTGGGAGTCTAAATCTCCTTTTGAAGTCGTTAATATTACAGCACCACAGGTGATGATTTAAATATAGAGAGATATAAGTAAGTTTTGAGGAGGAAATTCAATGGCTAATGTAACGCCTCTACTACAGATGAAAAATATTTCAAAAGCCTTTCCAGGTGTAAAAGCTCTTGATGATGTTAGATTAGAAGCTTTTAGTGGAGAAGTTTTAGCTCTCCTAGGAGAGAATGGGGCAGGGAAATCTACCTTAATGAAAATTTTAAGTGGAGTATATCATAAGGATTCAGGAAGCATTAATATTCAAGGTTTTGAAGTGGAAATAAACGGTATAAAGGACGCTGAAAAACATGGAATAGCAATTATTCATCAAGAACTAAGCCTACTTCCTAATTTAAGTGTATGGGAAAATATATTTTTAGGGAATGAAGGATTTAATGGAGTAACAAGAAGAATAAACAAGAAAGAGCTCAAAAAAAAGTCAGAAGTTCTACTTAAAGATATTGGTTTTAGTGTTGATGTAGATACCTTAGTTAAGGATTTGAATGTAGGCGAAAAACAACTTATAGAAATTGCGAAAGCACTGTCTAAAAACTCGAAATTAATAATAATGGATGAGCCTACAACTGCGTTAACTGATGTTGAAACAGATAATCTTTTCAAAGTAATTAGCAAGCTTAAAAGCGAAAACATGGGAATAATATACATCTCCCATAGGATAAATGAAATATTTCAAATCTGCGATAGAATAACAGTTTTGAGAGATGGTAAGCATGTTTCCGATGTTACTACAAAAGACATTACTAAAGATGATTTAATATCAATGATGGTGGGTCGGAAACTAGAAGAACAGTTTCCATATAGAAAATCACCTAAAGGTCATACTATTCTTAAAGTAGAAAATTTAAGTTTTGGTGAAAAGGTTTGCAATATTAGTTTTGAAGCAAAGAGTGGAGAAATCCTAGGTGTGTCAGGACTTATGGGTTCAGGACGTACTGAGATGGCAAAAACAATAATCGGAGAATATAAAAAAACTTCTGGTAAGATAATTGTTGATGGTGAAGAAGCTAATATATGCTCCCCTAAAGACTCAATTGAAAAAGGAATTTGCTATCTTTCTGAAGACAGAAAAAAAGAGGGTCTTATTCTAGGTATGTCAGTAGGAAGCAACATGACTTTAGCAAATCTTAAAAAATATGAAAATGGAGCTAAACGCATAAATAAAGTAGAAGAAGCTAAAGTAATACAAGAATATATAAAGAAACTTTCTATAAAGACTCCCAGTGCTGATCAGTTAATTAAAAACCTAAGTGGAGGAAATCAGCAAAAGGTTATATTGGCTAAATGGATTATGCTTGCTCCCAAAGTACTAATAATAGATGAGCCAACTAGAGGCATAGATGTAGGTGCTAAAAAGGAAATCTATGAGGTTTTAAATGAACTAAAGAACATGGGAAAAGCAATTATAATGATATCTTCGGATATGCCTGAAATACTCGGAATATGTGATAGAGTTTTAGTCATGCACGAAGGAGCAATATCTGGTGAACTCAGTCGTGAAGAAGCTTCACAAGAAGCAATAATGAAGTATGCTGTAGGCATAACAAATTAGTATTTTAAATGAATTTCTCATATAATGAGAAGACTCATTATATGAGAAATTCGTCAAGGAAGGAGCTTATATTGTGAAAATTAATTTGAAGAATATAGTTATAAAGTATAAATCTTTAATAGGTCTTTTAGTATTATGCATAGTTATATCACTTATTACACCTAGATTTTTAACCGTAGCAAATATTAAAAATGTACTAACTCAGGTTTCAGTAAATGCAGTTATAGCTGTAGGGATGTCCTTTGTAATCCTTACAGGAGGGATTGATTTATCAGTGGGGTCCATACTTGCTGTCAGCGGAGCTGCTGCTGCCAGTATAATGAAGTCAACAGGAAACTTGTTTTTGGCAATAATCGTTGCAATAGCAATTGGCTGCGCAATTGGTCTTATAAATGGTGCTCTTATTTCAAAAGGTAGGATACAAGCGTTCATAGTTACACTGGCTACAATGACTATCTTTAGAGGCGTAACCTATGTATATACAAATGGTACTCCCATTTCAGGCCTTGGGCAAAGTTTTTCAAGTATAGGAAATAAAATGATTTTAGGTGTACCAGTTCCCGTGGTATTTATGGTTATAGTTTTTGCTTTAGCATTTTATATTTTGAGTCAAACTAGATATGGTAGATATGTTTACGCACTTGGAGGAAATGAAGATTCAGCTAGGTTATCAGGTATTAATACTGACAAAATTAAAACACTTGTATATGTTATCAGTGGTGCTGCAGCAGCCTTAAGTGGAATAATTGTTACAAGTCGAATAGGGTCAGCTTCTCCAAATGCTGGAGTAGGTTTTGAGCTGGATGCTATTGCAGCCGTAGTAGTAGGTGGCACAAGCCTTGCAGGTGGAGCAGGAAGTGTAGTGGGCACAATGATAGGAGCCTTAATAATAGGTGTACTTAATAATGGATTGAATCTTATTAATGTATCTCCTTTTTATCAAGCAATAGTTAAGGGGTTAGTTATTTTATTAGCCGTAATGGTTAAGAAAAACAATAAATAAAACAATGGAGGATGATTTTAATGAAAAAAAGATCAAAATTATTATCAATGGTTTTATCAACAATGCTACTTATGGGAACACTTACTGGTTGTGCTGCTGAAAAAGCCGCTGAAGGTGGAAAGAAAATTGGGTTAGTACTTTCAACGCTTAATAACCCATTCTTTGTATCAATGAAAGAAGGCGCAGAGAAGAAGGCAAAGGAACTTGGATATGAAATTATAGTTCTTGATTCACAAAATGATGCTACAAAAGAAAGAGCTAATGTAGAAGATTTAGTTCAGCAAGGTATATCGGTTCTGATCATCAATCCAACAGATAGTGATGCGGTTGCTAACTCAATTGCAGTAGCAAATGATAAGAAAATAAAAGTTTTAACCGTGGATAGAAAAGCCAATGGTGGAGAAGTTATATCTCACATTGCCTCTGATAACGTAAAAGGTGGAGAAATGGCAGCAGAATTTATACTTGAAAAATTAGGCGGAAAGGGAAACCTAGTAGAATTGCAAGGTATTCCAGGAGCTTCTGCTACAAGAGATAGAGGTCAAGGGTTTCACAATATAGTAGATAATAAAGACGGTGTTAAAGTTGTTGCTAGTCAAGCGGCAGATTTCGACAGACAAAAGGGATTAACTGTTACTGAAAATGTAATTCAAGCAACTCCAACCTTTGATGCAATATTTGCACATAACGATGAAATGGCTCTTGGAGCTATACAAGCAATTAAAACAGCAAATAAAAATGTGATTATTGTAGGTTTTGACGGAAATGATGACGCAAAAGCAGCTGTTGCAAGTGGAGAACTGGCAGCTACAATAGCACAAAAACCTGATTTAATGGGAGAAATTGCAGTAGAAAATGCTGTAAAAGTTGCAAAAGGTGAGACTGTTGAAAAAGAAATTCCAGTAGAACTTCTTCTTATAAAAAAATAACAAATTTAAATTACGCCCCTAAGAATTTAATATAAGAGATATAACCCAGGGGATTATCCTCTGGGTTATATCTTTATAAAGTGTTTCAATATCAATTATATATTGGTATAATTTTAAGTGATTACGATTTTAAACTTAATGTTAAATTATACTTTTACATAGATAATAGAATACAACTAATAGTTTGTTAATCTATAATGAGTGGTTACTACAAATCGGAGGAGAATTATGAATAAGGTAACAATGAAGGATATAGCCGAAATGGCTGGGGTTTCAAAGGCAACAGTTTCCATGGTTATGAATAGAAAGGATAACAGTATAAGTGATGCAACCAGAAAAAGAGTGCTTGAAATTGCTAAGGAAATGAGTTATATTCCTAATTCAATAGCTAGAAGTCTTAGCACAAAGAAATCCGGTACTATTGGGGTAATACTTCCTGATATCACAAATCCCTTTTTCTCAGAAATGGCAAGAGCTATTGAGGATGAGGCAGAGAAATTAGAATATAATTTAATAATATGTAATACAGATAATGATATAGATAAAGAGCAAAAATATATTGAACT
Source organism: Clostridium sp. CS001 (assembly GCF_020443565.1). Taxonomy (GTDB): domain Bacteria; phylum Bacillota; class Clostridia; order Clostridiales; family Clostridiaceae; genus Clostridium_AD. The sequence goes on along the minus strand of NZ_JAIZZN010000028.1, from coordinate 37,757 downwards.
TCTTATAAGTAAACTTATAGATGGAATTATTTTTATGTCTGGTGGCAAAAGTAATGAAAGCATAACTATATTAAAAAACAACAATGTTCCTTTTGTATTAGTTGATAGGTATATTGAAGGATATGAAGAGGATTACGGAGTATTTTGCTTAAATAAGCAGGGTGTAAAAGATGGTATTAAATATTTATATGATAAAGGGAACCGTAAAATAGTTTTTGTAAAGGGAAGCGAACATGTAGAAGTATCAAAGCAAAGACTAGAAGGATATATTGAGGCAATGAAAGATTATGGAATATATGATAAAAGGAATGTATTTGAGGGAGACTTTAATATTAAAGGTGGAGTATTAGCCACTGAAAGAATAATAAATACTTTTAAAAGTCTAGATGCAATATTTTATAGTAATGACATGATGGCACTTGGCGGAATGAAAATTTTACTTAGACATGGATATAAAGTCCCACGAGATGTATCAATAATTGGCTTTGACAACATTCATATATCAGAGGTTATAGAACCAGAACTTACAACAATAGCACAACCTATCTATAAAATGGGTAAAAAAGCTTGCAGTTTATTGATAGCAGTAATAAATGGGGATTTGCCAGTTGAAAAACAAGTTTACTTTAAAACAGAGCTTATTGTTAGAGGAACTACATAAGGTATAGTGGTTACATAAAAAGATACACAACAATTATGGAATTATTTCCTTGGAAATATTAGTTAATATTTTCTTGGTTTAGTGATTAATTATAAAATTTTTCATAAAAAATTATTTATTCAAAACAATGAAATTTGCATAATTATTAATCTTTAATTAAATTATATGATGGGGGGACTGAAGGGAACTAATATGAAAAAAAGGTATATTATTTTGAGTTCTTTAATTGCTTGCATTATTTTATATTTCGTAGAGCAAGTACTAGTAGTTAATTATGTAGTTAAAACTGTAATAAAGCTCTTCTTTTTCATTATTATCCCGTGCATCTACGTGAAGTTTATCAAAAAACAACCACTATCAAAATCTATAAACAAGAAAAGCATAGATAAAAATCATCTAAAGATGGGTATTTTATTTGGAGCACTATCTTTTCTTATAATACTAATTGCATTCTATGTACTCAGAAATATTATAAATCTACAGGGTATATCAGAGGATCTTCAAAGTAAGTCAAGGATTACTGCGAACAGTTTTATTCTTGTTGGACTTTATATAACTTTAGGGAATTCTTTTGTAGAAGAATACTTTTTCAGAGGATTTATCTTTCTAAATTTGTATGAACTTAAATCAAAAAAAATTGCATATATATATTCTTCACTTCTATTTGGGTTATATCATATTGGGATTTTTAAAACCTGGTTTAATCTTAGATTAGTAGGGCTGGCGCTAATAGGACTAATTAGCATAGGTTTTGTATTTTGCTGGCTTGATACAAAATCTAATAATTTCATAAACTCTTGGATAGTTCACATTCTTGCAGACAGTGCAATTATCTTAATTGGGCTAAAAATGTTTGGAATAGTTTAATTTTAAAAAAAATTAAGGCCAATTAACTAATTATAGTTAATTGGCCTTTTGAGGTTATTTCAACTGGTTCTAAGTTCGTCTATGTTAACTCGTAAAATAATTGCGATAGTTTCAATAATATTAAAGGATGGATTTTTCTTACTTCCACGTTCTAGTTCTTCTAAATAAGTTTGTGACACATGTACATTTAATTCTTTTGATAAAGTTGATATATCCCTGCTTGTTAAAGATTTCTTTAGTCTTAATTCTCTAATCTTAGCACCATTAAGCATATAAAAACCCCCCTATAGTTTTCTAAAATAAATGATAATTATAAGTTGTTATCTATATCTTATTAAATTGTACAACTTAATTATACCATGAATATAAAGAAAAGCTACGTGAAATTTCTGTATTTTTTGTCAAAAGAATTACATCCTCAATTTGCGACTTTCATATCGCCTTGAATCATATCTTTATAATATCCATTGATGTCCATAAGTTCATCATGATTTCCAATTTCCATAATCTCTCCATGCTTTAGAACTACAATTTTATCGGCATTTCTTATAGTTGATAGCCTATGTGCAATAATAAGGGTAGTTCTACCCTCAGCCATTTCTTCGATTACCTTTTGTATTAGCTTTTCTGTATGTGTATCAATATTAGCAGTAGCTTCATCTAATATAAATATAGATGGTGAATGAGCAAGGGCTCTGGAAAATGATAAAAGTTGTTTCTGACCTGCTGAAAAGGTAGCGCCTCTTTCCATAACTGCTGCATGGATTCCACCTGGTAAATCATTTACGAAGTCTATAGCACAGGTAGTTTTAAGAGACTCAGTTAGTATTTTCTCGCTTATATTATCATTAAGCAAAACATTAGATTTTATATCTCCTGAAAATAAAAATACGTCTTGGAGCACAACGGATATATTTTTTCTTAAATCCTTCTTTTTTAAATCATTTATATTAATTCCATCGATTAGTATTTCCCCCTTTTGTATTTTGTAAAAACCACTTATAAGACTTATGATGGTAGTCTTTCCAGCACCAGTTTCTCCTATAAAAGCAAAGGTTTCGCCCTTATTAACTTTAAAATTTACATCCTTTAATATCCACTCTGAGTTATTATAGGAAAACCATACGTTTTTAAATTCTATATCTCCTTTTAAATCTTCTATGCTCATACCCTCATCTAAGTCTTCTAGGTTATCTTCTTCATCTAGAAGTTCAAAAATTCTTTCTGCTGAAACCAAAGCGGATTGAATAGTAGTATAATTATCTGCAAGATCAGAAATTGGATTAAAGAATTGTTTTATATAAGTGGTAAAAGCAAAAAGTACACCTATTTCTATGGTATGGTTAGCGATTTTACTCATGGAATACCAAAGTATAATTGCAATTGCAAGACTCTGAAAAATCTCCGCCGCTGGTCTTAATATACTGTTCATTCTAACTTGAAATACTGTGCTTTTAAAATATTGATCATTTAACTTCAAAAACTCTTGATTCTTTTCCTTTTCAGCTGTGAATATCTGTATTATTTTCATCCCTGAAATATTTTCTGCCATAAATCCATTAATTCTACCAATTAAGCTTTTCATTTTTGAAAAATTCTTCTTAATCTTGTTTTTTAACATAAAAACAATAAAAAACATCAAAGGCACAACTGCAAAGGATATAAGAGCCAATTTTACATCGAGTGCAAGCATAACATACACAATTCCTATAAGTAAGAAGACATCCTTAAACAGACTAATAATTACGTCGGTATACATTTCACTTAAAGCTTCTACATCATTTGTGGCTCTTGTTATTAGTCTTCCAGATGAAGTTTTGTCAAGATAGGGTATTGGAAGAAGTTGTATAGTCCTAAATACTCTTAGTCTAAGATTTCTCATGATTTCTTGACCAGCTTTATTTATTAAGTTTACTTGAGTAAAGGAAGATAACCCTCCAACAACCACAATAATAAAATATGCTATTGCCATAGATGTTATAGAGTAGGCACCACTTTGTGCTACTTTCTTTATTAAAAAATCATCTATAACAACCTTTAGTATAAAGGGTTTTAAAAGTTCTGCCGCATTTACAATCATTACACATAGTGCTGCTAAAATTATTTTTTTAAGATGTGGCCTTGTTAAAGATAAAAGTCTTTTAAAACTATTAACTTTATGAAGCTTCCCCCTGATAATTTCCTTGTCCATTTTTATGTTGGGACTTGTAAGTTTCATAATATAAGCCTCCTTTCTCTAGGAGCTCATTATGAGTTCCGCTTTCACATATCATGCCTTTATCAAGCACTATAATAAAATCTGCATGTTTTATTGTGGAAATTCTATGAGCAATAATTATTGTAGTTTTTCCTATTCTTGATTTCTTTATATTTTTTAGAAGTATTGATTCAGTAATAGTATCCACTGCTGAAAGGGCATCATCTAAAATAAGTATTGGTGGATTTTTAATAATAGCCCTTGCTATTGAAATACGCTGTTTTTGACCTCCAGATAAATTAACGCCTCTCTCTCCTAGAATGGTATCAAATCCCATAGGTAAATCTATAATACTTTGATATATAGCACTTTTTTTCGTTGCTTCTTCAACCTCTTTATCTGTATACTCATCTTTGAAAAACTTTATATTATCTTTAATGGATGCAGAAAATAAGAAGTTATCCTGTGGTACATACCCCATGCTGCTACGCAAGGTTTCTAGAGAATAATCTGTTATGTCTACTGAGTCAATAAATATTTCTCCCGGAGATGACATATAAAGCTTTAATAATAGGTTCGAAAGAGTGGTTTTACCCGAGCCGGTTTTTCCGATAATTCCTATAGTATGGCCTTTGGGTATTTTAAGGCTAATATTGTCTAAAGCTTTTTTAGTAGAATCACCATAAGAAAAACTTAAGTTGTTAAATTCTATTTCACCTACTATGGTGCTATTTATCATTTTTACTCCATCCTGAATTCCAGGCTCCACATTAAATATTTCATCTAATCTTTTCATTGAAGCGCTGCCTCTTTGGAATATGTTTATAACTCGACCTATGGAAATTATAGGTCTCATAATCATAGTTAAGTATCCATTAAAGGCGATAAAATCTCCTAGAGATATCTTTCCGTTTAACACCATGTTACCACCAATAATAAGATTCATAACAAAGCTGATACTAAAGGAGATTTCAATTACAGGGGAGATAAAGGAAGATATCTTTACCATATCGATATTAGAATCCATCATAGTGTCATTTAGCACTTCGAATTTCTTAGCTTCTGATTCCTCTTGAACATAAGACTTTATTACTCTGATTCCATTTATGTTTTCTTGAACTCTACCTGATATTGAAGCAAAATTTTCTTGAACCTTTCTAAATTGCTTTTGTACAAGTTTCCCTATTTTTAGCATAAAAAATATGATAAAGGGGATGGGGATTAGTACAATCAATGTAAATTTTAAATTCACAATCTTTGACATTGAATAAATAGAAATGCCACATATTAGGAATATATTTATTGTCATAGCTGTTGCTGGTCCTAATGCCATTCTAACCGCAGAAACGTCATTGATGGCATAAGCAATCAAATCCCCAGTTTTTCTTTGGTTGTAAAACTCAGGAGATAATTTTTGGAATTGTCCATACAGTTTTTCACGAAGGTGACATTCAAGATTTCTAGCATTAACTACAATTAAATTTCGCCATACATAAGTACTAATAAATGTTCCAATTGCAATTAAAAGTATATACATTATTTTAGTTTTTACAACGCCGAAAACAAAATTATCAGCTTTCAATATATCAATTGTATCACCTAGAACTCTAGGGAAAAGCGACTGAATATATGATGTTAAAAGCATAAACAAAATACCTATAATATAGGATATTTTATGTTGTTTTATAAACTTTACTATTATACTCTTTCCCAATTAACCCCGCTCCTTTATGAATTTAATAAAATCAGGTTAAGTCTTTAACAACATTTTGGAAGCTTCAAGACTTACATCTTCTATAAGTGGCAGACTTGAAGCCTAGAAAGGTTGCTTTGGTGACAATCTAAATTTGCTTACAAAGTTGTTAATGTTGCAGCATCGCAGATGATGATTTAACAGATTCCCTTAGAACCAATGTGCTATTGATAGTTATGCTTTCGCAAGGTTTATCTGGGTTATTAATCCTTTTTAAAAGTAGTTCTACTGCAATGCTACATGAATATTCAATGTTTAAATCTAAGGTTGTAAGTGTTGGAATGGTCATTGAAGCCATTTCTGTATTACCACTACTGATTATTGATATATCCTCTGGAACTTTAATTCCTTTTTTATAAAGGAGATTAATTAATTTTACAGCTATAAAATCACCCTGACATATTATTGCTGTGGGTTTACGCTTGGCTGAAAGTAGATTCATAACTGAAGCTTCAAAGTTTTCTTCGAAATTTTCTTCAATATATATAAAAAACTCTGGTATCATAGTTATTTCATACTCTTCAAGAGCTGATGTTATCCCAAGAACCTTTTCTTTATTTCTAAACAAAATGCTACGCCTACCTAAAAATCCAATATCTCTATGTCCTTTTTTTATCAAATATTCGCACTGCTTGTAACCTCCATTGTTGAAATTAAACCAAACACTATCAACATCACAAGAAGGGGAGTAACCCGTATAAAAGATATGATTTTTAACTTTCTGTTTTAAAAGATCTATATAATCATCATTAAACTTTCCAATAAGGATCATTCCATCAAAATTATTATCCTTTAGTAGTTTATGTGGAAGTTGCATCATATCCTGGTTTTCCTTATCTACAAACTCTGTATGATAAGGTATATCTATATTTTGCAATACACGTTCAATTCCCTGAATCATATAAGCAAAATTGCTGTTATCTTGCACAAGAGGTCTTTGATGAAGCACCAAAATTTTATAAGTGGTTTGTTTTGTATTCTTTATATATCCCATTTCTTTTGCTTTCATTAATATCTTTTCTCTTAAATCTTCTCCAACACCAATTTTGCCGGTTAAAGCTCTACTTACAGAAATAGCCGATATGTCTAAAGCAGAGGCAATATCGGCTATGGTCACTTTATTACTCAAATAATTCACCCCCAAGATTATGTTCTAATTCTATTATAAGTAATTAAGGATATAAATACAACGCTTATAATATATATTTATAACGTTACAAATATATATTTATAACGTTGAGTTAAAATCTTAAAAAAAAGACCTATAATATAAACGCTCCTTACTTGCATTTATACTATAGATCCAAGTTTAACAACTTACTTATATTTTTAGGTTTTACTGGATTCCAGCTACACTTACATTTAAAAGCTTGATGACTTTAGGACCAACAAAATTATTATCCCTTTGAAGTTCTTTGGATAAATACATTGATTTTTGTAAATCTTTAATGTTACCAGATACAGAACCACCAGTAACTGGAATTGTACTTGTACCATCAAAGTACCAGCCTAACCTAATTTCACCAGCAAAATCTCCTGTTAAAGTATCCATTTGAAAATCAGAAAAAGCTATTATTTCTAGGTAGCAATCTGTTTTTAAATCATCAATACTGCACGTGCCACCTTCTATAATAGAATTTGATATAGTTCCTGTAGGCTCTATATTTAAATAATGACAATGACGAATATCACCGTGATACATATTCAAAATACCGTTGTTATATATCTTAGCAGATTTCAATGGAAAACCATCGGCATCATAGGTAGAAGATTTAGTAGAGTTTTTCATAAAAGGGTCCAAAGTAATTGTTATTAAATCACCACATACATCGTTTCCCTGAATGTTATCACCGATTTTTGCGCTGGACATTCCATTATATACAGTTTTAGCTGAGGCTTTAGCTAAGTAATAATTTAATAGTTCTATTACTGGTGCCCCATTTAATAACACGGTGTATTTGCCAAGAGCTGGAGTAGGGGATGCTATTGCTTTTTCTTTACTAATAATAAGCATCTCTTTTACTTTTTCATCTATTAAGTCATAATCCATATCCGAAAAGTTTATATGTTTGTAAAGTTCAATTTCCTCAGTATCTTCTTTCCAATTAGTTATAAACTCTATTTCTCCCTTATAGGTATTAAAAGATACATCTACACCTTTTGAATTGACGATACGGGTATAGACCCTATTAAGGAATATTTCCGAAGAATTTATTCCTCCATTATCATAAATATCTGAATGGTAAAGAGCATCAGTTAATGTAGGAAGCCATTCACTTAGTGGCTTTTCAGAAAAGTTACTTGTTATTTCAGGCTGAACGATATCTGAAGGCTCCGCTAAAGGATAATATTTATTTTTTATAAAGCTTGCTGCAAAGGAAGCTTCTTCAATAACTGAAAGGACTTCTTCATCACTCATAGTAGGGTGAATCACAGCAGAAGAGGAGCCAGTATAGGCTACATTTTCTTCCTCAAAGTTTTTATAAATTGTTATATTAAAATTATGAACATCCTTAGCTCTATACATATCTAAACCTTTCTTTACAAAGAAAAGTTCGCTAGCAGTTATTTTATTCTCTATTATCTTATAACCGTCTATTTTTGAACAACCTGCAATCAGACTTTTAATTCTTTCTATCATTATCCTAACCTCACTTTTGCTTTTATATATGGGCCACCATCTGAAACTTTAACTAATTCTTTATATCCCTTGCCACAAGCCCCAGAACCCGACAATTCAACAGTTTGTGATAGCATAGATATGGATTCTAAAACATCAGGCACATACCCTGTCATAATTACAGGTGATACTATTTCACCAGTTAGTTTTCCATCTTTAATTTCCATGCCTTTTAATATCATGCACTGAATTCCCCAGTTCTTAGGATCTTCCATACCACTCATAGTTCCATCTAAAAGGTAACCAAACTTTATAGAAGCTATCATATCTTCTAAAGTATCTTTTCCAGCAGTAAAGAAGGTATTAGTCATCCTTGCATATGCCTTTCTCTCAAAGGATTGTCTTTTGCCATTGCCAGTGGGCTTAGTTCCAAGATTAAGCGCGGATAATATATCCGAGATTCCTGTTTTAAGTATTCCTTTTTCTATAACAATAGTATCTGTTCCAAGTACTCCTTCATCATCAAACAAATAAGATGACATATTATTAGCTGCCGTAGCACCATCATGCATTGTAACTAGTTCTGACGCTACTCCCTTACCTAGATATTCTAAAGCCTTAGCTCTTTTCTTTACAAACATGTCCATTTCTACTCCATGTCCAAAAGCTTCATGAGCTATTAATCCTGATATTTCTGGTGAACAAATCACTTCATATTCCCCAGGTGTTATGCTCTTAGCATCTAAAAGTTTTATACTAGTATCTACTGCTTTTTCTATGTTACTTGTCATCTCATCAAGCAATTCTACAGCCTTTAACCCAGAAAAAGAGCTATGTGCATATTTAGTATTTCCATCTCTACGTACTATGCTTACTAGATATCCTTCGCTCCATATATAGGATTGTTCTAGTTCTTTCTTATTAGAAATAAATATTTTCGATACATGAACTTCATGATAAGCTACTTTAAAATCTACAATTAATTCAGATAAGCTTAAAGCAGTATCTTTAATAAAACACATTTTCTCTATTTTTTCTTTTGACGTTAAAGTTGACGGTAGTGCTAAGACCTCACCTAAAAACTGCTCCTTGATTAAAGTTTCCTCTATTAAATCATAAGGATTTACAGTTATTGAAGCACTTTTCAAAGATTCAAGAGTGGTAGCCATTTTTAAGTGTATTTCATCCACAATGGAATTTAAACTCTCTTCGCTTATTTCGTTAAAAGAAAACTCAGAGTAGTTTACACCATTATGAACTCTTATAACAAAACCACGTTCTGACCAAAAGGAATCACTTAGATCTATACCAGTTCTTTGCACATTATACATTTTTCCTTTAGTATCAGTTCCCAAAATTGATACGTACTTATAGTTTTCAGAAAGAATGTTTATTATTTTTTTCAAAATAGGTTTCTGACTTATTAAAAAACTCGACATTGATACTTTCATTAAATTACCCCCCCAATATTTCCTTTGCTTTGCTATAAAATTCTCCAATTGTCATATAAACGTTTACAAATATAACTTTATGATAAATAGTGTATTGCTATTTATTCCTTCGTAAAAGCCTATTTAATTTTAATTATATACTAGTACTATAATTAAATCCATAAAATTGAAACCATGAGCAATTATTAAATCAACATCAATAAATCATTTTATATGTAATCATATTGAATATTTGATATATAAATTAATCTTGTGTATAATTAAGTAAATTAGAATATTGTAATTGTTCTGAATGTTATTAATGAATATTATATACAACTTACATAAAACATATAAATTGAGAGGGGTAAATTAATGAACAGAGACTATATTTTCCATGAATTTACTAATAGTTTATGTCCAGAATGCCTTCAGATGGTTCCTGCAAAGATTATTTTAAAGGATAAAATGGTTTATTTACTAAAATACTGTCCTAATCATGGTGAACAAATGGAGTTATTAGAGGAAGTGGCTGATTATCATTTAAAGAAAAAGCAGTATGATAAACCTGGAACACCAATGAAGATTTATTCAAAAGCAGAAAAGGGGTGTCCTTATGATTGCGGAGTATCTGGAATCTGTGAGCAACATGACCAACATGGATGCATATGTCTAATAGAGATAACCACAAAGTGTAATCTGAAATGTCCCTTATGTTTTGCAAATGCAGGCGAAGGAGAATTTTTGCCAATAGATACAATAGAAAAAATGATGGATTTTTTTATAGACTCAGAATATGGACAAGGGGAGATATTGCAAATAAGTGGTGGAGAACCAACTATCCATCCCGATATTATAGAAATCATAAGAATGGCTAAATCTAAAAACTTTAAATATGTAATGTTAAACACCAATGGTGTAAGAATTGCTGAAGATGAAGAATTTGTTAAAGAGTTACAACAATTTGTGGGAGGTTTTGAGGTTTATCTACAATTTGATGGTTTTAAAGAATCAACTTACAATACCTTAAGAGGGAAGAATCTACTGCGTATTAAGCAAAAGGCCTTATCAAATTTATCAAAATATAAAATACCTACAACTTTGGTTTCTACAATTACTGCAGGAGTGAATGATGATGAAGTTGGTGAAATATTTACTTTTGGTATTAACACTCCCTATGTTCGCGGCATTAATTTTCAACCAGCAGCCTTTTTTGGCAGGATGGACCATATAAATAGAAGTAATAGAACTACACTTTCGGGAATATTAAAGAAAGTGGAGAAGCAATCTGCAGGAATGCTTAAAATGGATGATTTTATTCCACTTCCATGTGACAGCGAAAGAGTAGCAATCACCTATATGTACAAAACCTCGAAGGGTGGATTTACTCCAATAACAAGGAATGCAAAAATACAGGAGTATCTTCACCTAATTAATAATACCTTTGTATTTACTATAGAAGATGCATTAAAAAATGCAGGTGGAAGCATAACTGATATAAAAACCACTTGTGACTGTTTAAAATTTCTAAAAGACTTTAAACAAATTGTACCATTGAACTTTTTTATGAAATCAAAAGAAAAGAAAATGGAATATGTAGATGAGAATACATTTAGAATTAGTGTAAGCTCCTTTGTAGATGCTTACAATTTTGATACTAGATCAATGCAGAAGGAATGTGTTCATGTGGTAACAGAAGATTTGCGTAAAATACCATTTTCAGCTTATAACACTATTCATAGAAGTAGGTGTAATAGTGCTACAAATTAAAATCCCGAATATGTTCTCATTTATAATTCAACTAATTATATGTAGTAGTGTAATAGCTTTATTTCTTTCAATACTTATAGACTTTACATTATACACAAGACATGAACATATAAAAAAAGAAAAGAAGTCTATCGTAGAAACAGGTACTATGACAGTGTTTTTGTTTGTTTTTTATTTGCTGCTTATGAGTAAAATAGGCGTAATTCCTGTATATAATATGGACCTTAAAAATATTCTTATTATTATAGGTACAGTAGCTATTGTAGGTGGATGTATTCTTAATATAATGGGTAGATTTAATTTGGGTAGTAATTGGGCTAACCATATAAAAATATACGATGAACATACCTTGGTTCAAAATGGAATGTATAAAATTGTTAGGCATCCTTTATACGCTTCCATTATGTTGATGTTTTACGGTGCATGTTTGGTTTATAGAAATTTATTATGTTTTTTAGCAGTTACATTTATATTTATACCTTTTATGTATTATAGGGCAAAACAAGAAGAAACCCTATTAATTCAAAATTTTGATGAATACGAGGAATATAAAAAAACAACTGGAATGTTTTTTCCGAAAATACTATAGGGAAAGGATTGATTATATGAAAGAGTGTAGACCAGTTGCAGTTTCCCATTGTGCCTTTAATTTCTGCAAATACACAATGGCAGCGATATTTTGGCTTTCGTTAATGCTACATAGTAAATTATTGGTAGTACTTGGTTTTTCAATACTTATATTATCTGCAATATTAAAAGTAAAAAATGCTCCTTTAGTTTTTCTTTATACCCATAGCATTGATAAGCTGTTTCCTTCTAAAAAAGAAATATTAGATGAAAAAGCAGTTTGTTTTGCTCATATTGTAGGATCGGTAATGTCTGGAATATCACTGTTATTTCTTTTTTTTATCCATCCTTTGACTGGATGGATATTAATTGGAATATTGGCAGTATTAAAGACCTCTGCATCATTTGGATTTTGTGGTGCTATGAAACTTTATGGATGTCTAACCAATCCAAATGGGCAATGCTGCAGAGTAGGTAGCAAAGTAAAGCAGTACAAGGCAAAATAGAATAGGGTGTGAGCTATTGTTGAATCTAAATAATTTTTTTAAATCTTTGCCTTTACAGTTAAAGGCTCCTCAAAACGAAGCATGGGGGTTAAAACCTGTACTTTTTAAAATAGGAGAGTTTCCTATTGAGTCATATCCGGTAATGTTATTTCTGGCATTATTAACAGGAATTTTGATATATGTTTGGCAACTTAAAAAAGATGGTATTAAAAGTTCAAATGCATTTTATATTGCCTTATTTGGAATAGTAGGTGGAACTATTGGTGCAAAATTACCTCTTATATTTATGTATTGGAACGAACTAAATTCCAATACAAATTCTATTAATGCTGTACTTCAGGGAAGAACTATAGTTGGTGGATTAATTGGGGGAACTGTAAGTATATTAATAGCTAAAAGGTTATTTAATATTAAAGAAAGAATGGGAAATCAGTTAGCAATTCCAATAACGGTGGCAATGGCAATTGGCCGAGTAGGTTGCTTGTTACGTGGATGTTGCTATGGAAAAGAAACGCATTTAAGATGGGGTATTGATTTTGGAGATCATATATTAAGACATCCTACTCAAATATATGAAATAATATTTGATATTGTTATGGTTATTTACTTATCTATAAGAAAAAGAAAAGGTGTAAATCCAGGTCAACTTTACAGTATTTTTTTAAATGGATATCTTAGTTTCAGATTCCTATTAGAATTTATAAGAGTTGAAAAAGTGTCCTTCATTATTTTCACTGATTTTCAGATACTTTGTATCGTTGGATTACTGTTTATTAATAGGAAATATTTACTATCCTCATTTAAGAGAAAATCTAGTGTAGTTAATTAGATATAAAAGAAGGGAAGTGTAGTAACATGAGTATGCATAATGAAAATCAACAAGATCCAAACTTAAAACCTCCTAAAAAAAGCCCATGGGGAGATATATTTTTAGGTCTAGGATTATCTCTCCTACTCATTTTATCAATGATTGCAACTTTATATATTGGAAAGTTAGGAATAACTTCTATTATTGTATTGATTCTAATATCCTGTGCTACATTTTTGTCGGTAAAATTCATTAGAAAAGAACGCCCAATAGTTGGTAAAATACTTCTTGCAACAATAATACCTTTGACATTGATATTATTACTTTTTGGAGCATGCTTTATATCTCTAGGTGTATTATAAAATAATTATCATTAATATATAAGGTGGTGTTTGCGTTTGGTTAGAAAAGTTATTGCAATTAATAGTAGTAAAAGAAAAAAGAATACTTATAACTTAATTTTAAATTTAAAAGAATCATTATCAAAACATGATATATCGGTAGAAATAGTGAATCTTTTTGAGTATGATATTAAGCCTTGCCTAGGTTGTGAGCATTGCTTAATCCATGGAGGGTGTGTTATACATGATGATGCACAACTACTAATGGATAAACTAAAGTCATGTGATGGAATTATTTTGAGTACCCCTGTATATCTAAACAATCTATCAGGTACTCTAAAGACTTTCGTGGATAGAACTTGTAGTTGGTTCCATAGACCAGAACTACAGGGCAAGCCTATTTTGTTACTGGCAAGTACTGCGGCATCTGGGTTAAAAAATACTTTGAGCTATCTTGAAAATATTTCGATTCAGTGGGGCGCATTTCCTACAAATAAAATAGGGCGAAAAGTAACTACATTAAAAGATCCTATTTTATATAAAGAATATAGCAGCTTTCTAAAACACTTAACTATACCTAAAAAAGATTATAAGCCTAAACTTAATCAATTAATAACTTTTCAAGTTCAAAGGGTGATGGCACAAAAGCTTTTTCCGATAGATAATACGTACTGGGCAGAAAAAGGTTGGTTAGATAAGTCATACTTTTATGATTGTAAAGTAATATTAACTAAAAAAACAGTTTCTAAGTTGTTCCACAAAATGTTATATAGCAAGATTAAAAATGTAAACGAAGAATAATTACAAGAACCTAAGTGCTTCCTCTTTTTGTGTTTCATATTAACTTTAATCCTAGTGAATTCTTACTGCATTCTTCCTGCATTCTTCCTATGCTCTTTTATACTTATCATGTTATTTTACGATAATAACTAGAAATTTTCATAATTAACGAAAACAAAACCATTCAATATAATAAAAGTTATATTGAATGGTTTTGTTTTTACTGGAAATCACTCTTTTTTTTATAAATTTTATATGCATTTTTATTGATCATATGGTATACTTAAGTTGTAAACATAATGTTTACAATACGATTATGTTAGTAAACATAGGTGTACACATGTATACAATATATAAAAATTGAAATTTATATGAAATTATTAACTTTTATACGAATATATTTATATAAGTTTATTGAAATAAGTTATATTTACTTTATAAATAATCAAAAATACAGAGTTGTGAGGGGAAATAAACCATGGATGCAATATTAAGTGTAAGAATCAGCGATGAACTTAAACAAAAATTCAATGAATTAGCTCAGAATGAGGGTATAAACAATAAGGAGTTAATGGAACAGGTAGTTAAATACTATGAATTAAATAGGGCAAGAGAAGAAAATACTAGTATGTCCGAGGATATAAAAGAGTTACAAACAATAACCAGTAGAATGGCGGATATTTATATAAATATAGTAGAAAGAAATAATGTTAAAGCTTTAGAACTAAAAAATACTCATAAAAGTGAGTTAATAGATAATAATATACAAATTGAAAAACTAAAAGAGGAAATCACATTATTAAAGGAAGATAATAAAAAGATAAACTCCCTGGGAAAAGAGCTAGCTGAGGCGAAACATATAAATAAAGAACTACAAGAAAACATTAAAAGTTTAAAAACTCTAAATAATATGCAAGAAGAAAAGATAGTTAAGTTATCAGCTATCAATGAGGAGTATATCAAATACAAGGATGAAATTTTGGAGCTTAAGATAGATATAGATAAATCAAAAATAGAAAACCAAAAGCTTTATAATGAATTATCAATTAAAAAAAATGATGAAGATAGACTAAAAAAACTAATAGGAACCTTAGAGGAATCTGCTAAAAATAAAATAGATGAACTACAAATTAAAGCTATACAAGATATAGAAATGCAAAAGGAAAGAACAAAGCTTCAAATGTCTAATGAAATTTTAAAATTAAAAGAAGAACAGCAATTTAAAATACAGGAATTACACGAGAACTATAGTGATAGAATTAATAATTTATTAAAGGAAAAAGAGGAAGTGACAGAGAAATTTAAAAATATGATTTTTGAAATGAATAGAAAAGAAGCTATGTCTACAGAAATAAAAAATAAATAAAAAAATAAGCTATTTAATCTCAAAAACAACCTGATTTAACAAAAGTTAAACCAGGTTATTTCTATTATAATACAATATTACATTTTAATTGGAATATATACTGCTTTTCAATGAACATAAATTGAAATCTATGGTATAATATGCTTATGCTTTGGTAACTATAAGGTTATGAACATATGTTCTTATCTTATAGAAAGAAGGTATTGCCATGAGCGTCAATATATCCAAACGTCAGAATGAACTAATTGTATCATTTGATTATTCACAAGAAAGAATAGCAAAAGTCAAAAGTATAAAAGGTTATAAATGGAATGTAACTGAAAAAATATGGACTATGCCATTTACAGAAGAAAATCTCTTATTGCTCAAAGATTTATTTAGGAATGAACAAAAAAATATTGATATTGAAACTAACTTACGAAATAAAGATATATATAAGCAAATGGAAGAAGAAATCAAGCTCAAGGGCTATAGTTTTAAAACAAAAAAATCTTATATGTCACACATAAAAAGATTTTCTAGTTTTATAAATAAAAATTTAGATGAAATAGAAAATCAAGATGTAAGACAATATACATTGTTTCTACTTGAAAGTGGAAAACTATCACATTCCTATGTAAATCAAGCTATAAGTGCTATAAAATTTTTATGCAATGAGGTATTAAGACAGAATAAGATTATAGAATTAATGTCTAGACCAAAGAAAGAAAACAAATTACCCAATGTTTTAAGCTTTGAAGATGTAACAAAAATATTAGGCTCATTAAAAAATGAAAAGCATAAAACCATTTTATTTCTGACATATTCAGCAGGTTTAAGAGTTGGGGAAGTTATAAAACTTAAATCTCAGGATATAAATAGCCAAAGGATGCTTATTCATGTTGTGCAAGGAAAAGGCAAAAAAGACCGCTACACAGTTTTGTCAGAAATTGCATTAGAGCAGCTTAGAAAATATTATAAGTTATATAAACCTGAAAAGTGGCTGTTCCCAGGGCAAAATAGTAAGGAATATATAACGGAAAGAACAGTGCAGAGAATATTTGAAAATGCATGTATTGCAGCAAAAATAACAAAAAAAGCAACTGTACACACATTAAGGCACTCTTTTGCAACTCACTTACTCGAAGGTGGAATAGATTTAAGGTATATCCAGGAGTTACTGGGACATTCCAGTTCTAAAACTACAGAGATTTACACACATGTTACACAAAAGAGCATAAGTAATATACAAAGTCCACTTGATAAACTAACAAAGAAATAATTAATGCCGGATGTTATAACTACAGCTAGAGTTGTATTACACGACACCAACGTCGGCAATCCGTATGTTTTTTAGGGATACCCAGACATTGGTGTCGTGGTGATAAGAGTTAAGTGAAATTAATTATCTGCTTATGAAAGGGAGAATATGATGAAGATAAGGAAGTATTTATCTGAATTCAGAATTAATGTATTTACTAGCTTTAAAACTATAATACCGGTTGAACATCTTGATATCGTCAATGATGGAAGAAGTTATCACATTTATAGTATTATGGCAACGCCTAAGATGAGAATATTGCATGACTCAATAGTTCAAGAGAAGAACAGATTACGAGTACGAATAGAAAAGCAAGTAGAAGATAACTTTGAAGAGATTCAAGTTGGCGATATTATGTTAGATCCGAACTTGGATCATACTAAACTAAGCATCAGTACTAAGTATCCTTATAACAATATGATTATAGAAATTACAGATAGTGTATGGTTAATTACCTATGGTAAGACTTTGAGGAACAATAAATTTTTACTAGATGCACAAGGAATACTAAATATCTCAAATACAAGAAGTATATTGGAACTTGAAGTTCTATACGTAGGTCAGGCATTTGGTAAGGATGGAGAGAGGTTAGCTACAGACAGGTTGAAATCTCACTCAACTTTCCAGAAGATATTAACAGATTATCACAGTTCACATCCTGATAAGCGGCTATATATTTTTCTATATGAATTTACACCACAAATGCAGATAAGTTTTGATGGCTTAAGTGGTGTTTACTCTACAACAAAAGATGAAGATGAAAGACATTTCAATGAAGTCATGAATAATCCATTGAAGTATAATCAAGTAATTAATATAACTGAGGCAGCAATGATTAACTACTTTAAGCCACCTTATAATGTTAACTTTGTTGAGAACTTTCCAGATGAGGGCCACAAAGGATATTCTCAATACTATGATTTGGACTATAATAATTTAGTTGTTGAAATTGATTTAGAATTTGATGGTAATTCAGCTGTACAGTTATGGTCAGAGACGAATAAAATTAGAAGTTCATGGGATTTCATTAGATATGATTTGCATAATGATCCAAACAGAAAAAGTATGTATGATATTTTTGATGTTCATCGTAAAGGGGACGATAATTAACTTCACTTAACAAAATATCTCCGTTCGCTACGCACACCTCTTCACTGGGTGCAAGCACCGTCAGGGAGAAGGGCTACGAGGGTCCAGTTCAGAGGCGTCGGATATAAGAAACGTTATCTGAAAGGATATGTTTGTGAGAGTTTAGTTCCATTACGAAAAAAAGTGATAGTGTGCATCTGTAGGATATTATGTATTAAAAAAGGGAGAGTACATGTTGATATTAAAAAATCTTCTTATATTTAATATATAAAAATATATAATCTTTTTTGGGGGAGATACTATGAAAATAAACATAAATTATGAAACAGCGCCTAGGATGTTTGAATTATGCAAAAAGCACAAGGAAGGAAAATTAAAGAGAAACGAACTTGAAGCACTACTTGACCATAAGGATTATCAAGTAGAATTTGAAAGATATAATAATGAATGTGGACCAAATGGGAAATTTTCTAAGAAAGAATATGCTGATTTCTTTATGAATTTTTTTGATTTAGAGGAAAGTAATATTAAGCAAAAGATGCTTAGGAATAGGTATAGCCAGTTGAAACATTTCTTTGATAATATTGATATATATGAGAAAAAAATTGATAATATAAAAAATATTACCGAGGATGATATTAGGAAAGCCCTAGAGTATACACATATGGGATTACCTGACGATATAAGATTTGATGAACTAAATCTTATTTTCTCCATTGGTCTAGGGGCATCAGGGGGATGGTTTTATAAAAATTACTCCCACTTTGATTTAGTTAAGTTCTTAGAAGAAATTGATAGTATACCTACTGTAATAGCCCACGAGTGTCATCATATTGGATTTAATAAAATGTTTGAGAATTTAGATATAACCGAAATTTCACCTGAAGAATTTCTCTATCTATTTATTGCTGGAGAAGGATTAGCAATTAAGTATTGTAATAATGGCGAAGGCGTTTTAACAAAAAAGATATACGATGATACAGCAAACATTGGACTAGATGAATTTACATGGGACTACTTATCAAAGGATTTTCACAATATATATACAAACTTTAAGTCACAAATAGGTAAGATTAGAAGTGGAGAAATAAAAGATATTAATGACTTAAACAAATATATAAGTGATTATTGGATGAACCCCTATACTGAAGAGCAAGATAGAAATGAAGTACCTAAGCTTAAGCATACAAGAAATTACTCCTTTGGTAATGAAGTGTGGGGATTAATTCATGATGTATATGGCAGAGAGAAAGTATTTGATACACTAAAAAATCTTAAGCAATTTCCAAAGATATTTAATAGCGCATTAAAAGAAATTGGAAGAACAGATTTATTCATATAGTATTCAATAAGCAGTTGTTGGGTAAGAGATAACGATTAAAATAAGCGGAGAACATATCCCATCAGATAACAAAAAATTCCCATTCAGCTTGGCTTAAAAAGATAGCCAAGCTACACCTGCGAAGCAAAGCGAAGTCTCGCTAAGCTTCTCGGCGTTGGGAATTAGAAACGTTATCGGAAATCTAGTAGTAGTAGTAGTAGTAGTAGTATCAAACTTATAAAAGAAATTGATATTTGCGTTTTCCGTGAAGTATACGTCTAATTTCAACATATTCATCTTTTACCACATAGAAAACTAAATAACTGCTTACTACAACAACCCTATAGTTAAATCGTTGTAGGCGAGTATCTTTAAGATTTATGCCCATAAAAGGGAATTCTTCTAACTTAGAGATTGATTCATCAATCTCTTCTAGAAGCTTCAGCGCTGATTGTGGACTGTCAAGAGTAATATATTCAATTATATCTGAAAGATCTTTTTCTGCTATTGGCAGGTAGTCTATTCTGTACTTTTTACTCATTTATATTAGCCCTCATTTTGGCCATTAAGTCTTTATGTGAAATTCTTGTTTTAGTCGTTTGGCTTTCAAACTCAGCCTCTGCAAGCTTTTGATATAATTCAATAAGGGCCTGTTGTTGTTCATAAAGCGCTTGACTCATGATAACCATATTGCCATGACCGTTCTTAGTGATAAAGATGGGTTCTGCATTAGTATGGCATATATCGGATATCATATTAAAGTTATTCCTTAAATCAGAAATTGGTCTAATTATAGGCAAATTAATCACTTCCTCTAAAAGTATAGTTGATTTATCACTATTATATCATTATTATGATATAATCTCTATTGATTTATTCAGCAAATTTAATAAAAGGTATATTAAAATAATGAAATATTTATCGGTGAGCGGAGGACTTCCGATAACAAAAATTTGCTGTTCACCTTGGCTTGTGAAGATAGCCAAGGCATACCTGCGATACTAAGCCAAGTCTGGCTAAGTATCTCGGTATCAGCAATTAAAAACGTTATACGGAATTTAGAACAAAAAATGATTCATCATAAGTTATATATATTTCTGAATGTAATCTATTAAGCGCGAGGTTAGGTACAAACTTCCAGAAAATTAAGTTGAAAAATAGGGGGATATTATGATATATAAAATTAGAGATAGTAAAAGAAAACATATGTTAGAAGCTTATGACAAAGATAATAGCTTAGTAGGTGAAGCTGTAATTTCACCTTTTATGGACTCAGATTTATCTGAAAAACCTAGATTAAATATTTATATTGATATTGAGGTGACAGATGTTGCAAATAAGGTTGAGCTAAAAGATCAAATGTTTGATGAAATAATGAAGCGTGCGCGTGCTATAAAAGAAGAAAACAAAGATATTGATGTAAGGGTATATCATTGTTGTTTTTCGGATAACAAAGAGAATATTGCATATTATTCATCTAAAGAAGGCTTCAATCATGATGAGGGTATGCATATAATAAAAAAAGATATAACTGAGGAAAATTTCGAGATTACAGATATTAATGGCATTGATTTTGTTAAACTTGAACTTATAGACGAAGATGAGATAATCCAGTTAGTAGAAAAGCAAAATAAAGTATTTATTTCAGGTTATTCCTTAGAGGATTTAAAAAAATTAAAAATCGAAAATGAGTGGTTCAGTATAGCAGCCAAGCATGAAGGTGAAATCCTAGGTAATATCATAATTATTATAAAGGAAAATGAATCAAACATTAAGTATGGTTGGATAGACGATTTATTTGTTTCAAAGGAATGGAGAAACCGAGGTATTGGTGAAAATTTAATACTTAGAGCCTTAAAAGATTTAAAAGCTTTGAGTATCAAGGAATCAAGCTTGGAAGTGTGGAGTGCAAATAAAAGAGCATCATCGGTTTATAGTAGTTTAGGATATAAGTTTCATGAAGAGACACAGTCATCAATTGGGATGTTTCTTTAGTATTTATGTGGTTTTATTATTAAAACTTGGCATTTTAAAATTATTATAAGTGATTATTCAAAAGTTAATCACTCTAAAATTATTTAATCTAGTAATAAAGTGAGTTCAAATTATTATTTAATATAAATCATATTTAAGAAAAATGTAGTAAGTATTGCTCAAAGTGTAGTGGCTAAACTCCGTATAACAAAATACTCCAGTTCGCTTTGCATGAGAAGACTGCAAAGCACACCTGCGAAGCTAAGAGAAGAGCTCTCTAAGCTTCTCGGTGTCTGTAGTAAGACACGTTATGTGATATTTCAGGTCTAACTGAAATTTTCTTACACAGCTAGTGATTTTCAGATATTCAAATACAAAATATAATTCACAATGGTAAAATAAGACGTCACAAATAGTATAAATGATAGTTAAAATTAAAAAAGTAAGGATGGTATTTTATGTGGATATTTTATGCTGCTTTTATATTATTAGTTTCTCTAGTACCCTTATTGTTCCTAGTTGATTATTATGTTTTCTTTTGGGGAAATTATATATATAATTTAATAGCTGGATTCGGTTTTTTAATAACAGCTCTAATTATTATTAAAAATGATGTCGTAATTTTAAGGAAAAGAAGAAAACAAAATAATAATCCAATTAAGGATTCTATAAATAAAAGATTTAAAAATAAAAGGAAGGAAAAAAATTTAAAATCAACTAAAACTATAGTATTCGATTTAATTTGTTCAATAGCCATCATAGGAATGAGCACTATATTTTTTGAACAAATCTATACTTTGTCTATAGATTTACCAAATATAATTAATAAGGATTACGTAAAGGCATCTGTAGAAGTTATAGAGTCTGTTAAAGCTTCTTCAAAAGGCGACCACCATACCCAATATATTATAGCTGAAGATTTGGACACCAACGATATAATTGAAATTGAATTTAGACATAAATATGGAAGAATATTAAAAGATAAACATTATGATATCTGGTATCTGCCGCACTCTCATCTTGGATACAGGGCAGATATAATTAAATAATAGATTGTTAATTTAATGGACTTATTGGTTATTAATGATGTTGCACAATATTCTTTTACATCGAAGTAAATAATAATAGGGTAGTGAAAATCGCAGGCACCATAGAGGTGCAAGATCTGAAACATCACATAACAAAATGTTGCCATTCGCCTTGGCTGGTGAGTACTTTTAATGGGTCCAGTTCAGTATTCATGTATATCTTTTAAATCATAACACTCTTCAACTCATCGCCAAGGCACATTCTTTCACTAAGCGCGTCGCGCTAAGGTTCAGAAATGTCGGCAACCTGAAACGTTATAGGTCATTTAGAACAAAAAAATGATTGCTCATAGGTTATTGGGATTTATTTTTTAAGACACAGTTGTAGAACATTATGAATTACGATTTATTTTCCCTTTTATTCTTATGAACTTTTAATAGTATTCTTGACTTAACTTGTAAACTCAATGAAATATTTATTTTATTGCATAGAAAAAAATAAAAGATGAATAATTACAGAATTCTACGGATTACAAAGGGGTGATTTAATTGAAAAGGGCAGTAATTTTATTTCCGAAATTTAATAACATTGATACTATTAATGATATAAGAAAAAAATACGACCCACTTGCAAATTACATTGGTCCGCATATTTCAATCGTTTTCCCATTTGAAAGTGATTTGACAATAAATGAATTAAAAGAGCACTTCACTAAGTCATTGAAAGGCATAAAAAAATTCAACATCATGCTTAATAACATTACAGGTGATTATAGAGATGGATATTTATTTCTTAATGTAAAGAAGGGTAATGATAATATTATTGAATTACATGATAAGTTATATAGTGGATTATTAGAAAAGTTTATATTTAGAAAGGTAACATATTGTCCTCATTTAACTGTTGGCAAGATATTTGACCAGAAGGAATTTGATGATGCAGTTGATGAATTAAGTTGCCATAATGAAATTTATGAAACAGTAATTGATAAAATATTTGTAGAAAATATTGATTTGGATGATAGTTCAATAATTGAGTTTATATTTGATTTAGAATAAATTTTATAATGTTTATAAATTTGATAAAATATAGAATTTATTCTATTAGGAGTTAGCGA
This sequence comes from Clostridium sp. CS001, assembly GCF_020443565.1. GTDB lineage: Bacteria > Bacillota > Clostridia > Clostridiales > Clostridiaceae > Clostridium_AD. The sequence continues at coordinate 14,261 of NZ_JAIZZN010000028.1, read as the reverse complement.
ATAATTAACAATGTTCTTATATTATGCAACAATCGTTAAGGAGTAAAGATCATATTCCAGGATATCTAGGGTAGCTCTTGCTCAAAGTCTAGTTGCTAAACGACCTATAACAAAATGTTGCCATTCGCCTTGGCTGGTGAGTACTTTTAATTGGGCCAGTTTAGTATTCATATATATCTTTTAAATTATGGCACTGTTGAACTCATCGCCAAAGCACATTCCTTCACCAATCGCGTCGCGCTAAGGTTCAGAAATGTCGGCAACATGAAACGTTATGTGACATTTCAGGTCTATCTAGAATTCTATTACACAATTAGTTATTTTTAGCCGGCCTATTATAAATGATAATTCACAGTGCTAGAATAAAGCGAAAGTTGATTATATATTAAAAAATTTGATTAGGAAAGGCTGATAGTTATGAAGGAATTAGATTTGGAATACAAAATTTTTGGTAAGGGTAAAACTGTGCTTGTTATAGAAACAGGGATAGGAAGCTCATTTTATGATTGGTATTCTATTGTACAAGAGCTAAGAGAAGACTTTACTATTGTCTTATATCATAGACTTGGTTATGGAAAAAGCCAAGCCCCAAACACTTCTCGAACTACAAAAAACATTGCAGAAGAACTAAATCACCTCGTGGAAAAGATTGAGATAAAAGATAAATTCATTTTAATGGGACATTCATTTGGTGGATTATGCGTACAGCAGTATGCAAGAATGTATCCTTATAAATTGAAAGGTGTAATACTAATTGACTCTACCTCCTTTAATTTCAAACAACTATATATGCTTGATACACCTGTGATGAACTCTCTCATTACAATAGATAGAATGGTAGAGAGTAATGTTAATTCTTCGAAGAAATCAAAAGAAGAATTAAAGCTGCAGAATAAAAATATAATTTCAGCTTATGAAAATCGTATAAGTGATGTAGATATGAAATCTGTAGAAGAATTTTTCACAAGTTCCACACTTCATAAAATTATTGCAGAAGAATTTCAAAATTGGGATATAGATAGTAACGAAATTAAGAGTACTCCTGAATTTCCTAATATTCCACTTATAGTATTAGCAAGAGATAATACGGTAGCTGAAAAAGGATGGGTGAAATACAATATTCCAGAGGTGGAAGCAATTTTATATGAAAATGAGTGGCGTAAACTACAAGTAGAGTTATCAAAGATCTCATGCAAAGGAAATTTAATAATTGCTGAAAATAGTGACCACGAGATTTATTTAGATAGACCCGATATAGTAATTGAGTATTTAAAGACACTACTATAATGGAGAACGTTTGAGTGATAAATGCACATTATCTTGAGTCAGCCGCTTCACATTTTTCATAAATTTCAAAGATAAAGTTAAAATATTAATATAGCTTAATTGCTAAGTAGGCGGGGTGAACATTGAATTATAAATTTGTACCTATGAATAAAGAGTATGCAAATGAGATCGCATATCATTGGAAGTATAACGGAGTTTACTCATTTTATGACATGACAGCTGATGAGGATGATTTAATGGAGTTTCTTAATGAGGACAGTTGGACAAACCGATATTTCGCAGTATTAGATGATAAAAGTGAATTAGTTGGTTTTTATTCATTATTCTTTGAATGTGGAATTATGAGTATAGGGTTGGGTCTCAAACCTGCGTTAACAGGAAGAAGAATTGGACCTGAATTTGTGATTGCAGGTATTAACTTTGGAGTGGAAAAGTTTAATTATAAACAGAACTGTATTATGCTGGCTGTTGCTTCATTTAATAAACGAGCAATAAAAGCATATGAGAAGCTAGGGTTTCAATATATAGATAAATACATGCAAAAAACAAATGGTGGTGAATTTGAATTTATTAGAATGAAAAAAGTTATATAAATACATAAATTGCCTAATTCACAATTCTCATCTACTGCTTCATGTGTGGATTAGTGGAATTGCAAGCTATATATAGAATACAAGACCTGAAACATCACATAACAAAATGTTGCCATTCGCCTTGGCTGGATATTACTTTTAATGGGGCCGGTTTAGTATTAATGTATATCTTTTAAATCATAACACTCTTGAACTCATCGCCAAGGCACATTCCTTCACCAAGCGCGTCGCGCTAAGGTTCAGAAATGTTGGCAACACGAAACGTTGAACTAAACCGCTCTAGCGGTGGCAAGGTATTAGATAAACTCAAAATTCAGATAAAAGTAAAATTAATATAATGTTTTGTAACTCTTTTATATGTTTTGGCAATAATGCTAAATAAAACATATGGAGGAGTGATTTTATGTCTATATTAAAAGACAATATGACTATGGATTTACAGTTGAAAGGATTTAGTGAGAAAACACAAAAGACTTATATATCTCATGTTAAAGCTTATGCAAAACATTTTGGACAATCCCCAGATAACCTTGGAATGAATGAAATTAAACAATATCTACACTATCTAATTATGGAAAGAAAATTAAGTAAGTCTTATATTAATACTACATATAGTGCTTTGAAATTTTTCTATACCATTACTCTCGGCAGAGAGTGGGAAATGAAACAAATTCCTAGAGTGAAAAGAGATAAAAAACTACCTACGGTAATGTCAAAAGCCGAAGTTAAGAAATTATTTGATGCAACAACTAATATAAAACACAAAGCTATTTTAATGACAGTTTATGGTGCAGGCCTCAGAGTTAGTGAAGTAGCAAATCTTAAACCAAGTGATATTGATAGTGAAAATATGCAAATCCATATTCGATTAGCAAAGGGGAATAAGGATAGGTATACAATTTTGTCTAAGATTAACTTAATGATGTTAAGGGAATATTGGAAATTATATAGACCTGGGATTTGGTTATTTCCAAGTGTCAATCCAGAAAATCACTTAAGCACCCGGACAATGGAAAGAGTATTTGAACAATCAAAACAGAAAGCAGGAATAAAAAAGACTGCCTCAATTCATACCCTACGTCACAGCTTCGCTACACATATGCTTGAGTCAGGAGTTGATATTAATTATATTCAACTTCTTTTGGGACATACTAGTGTCAAAACTACATGTATTTATATTCATTTAGCAAGAACGGATGCCTTAAACTTTAAAAGCCCACTAGATACCTTCGGAGATAATAACAATGATTGAAGTTGCGAATATCTTTAAAGAATATGGTGAAGCCTACAGAAATAAATATAAACTTCCGCTGCAGCATTTAAAAGTTATGAGTGCAATTGAAGATTGCCGAACTTCAAAACTAGGAGGACATATTGAAGTATGTGATAAATGTAGACATATAAAGATATCCTATAATTCTTGTAGAAATAGGCACTGTCCAAAGTGCCAAAGCCTCTCTAAAGAACGATGGTTGGAGGCCAGAATGAAGGATTTAATGCCAATTCAATATTTCCACATAGTTTTCACTATTCCTAGTGAACTTAATGCGTTAGTACTTCAAAATAAAAAACTTCTATATTCTATATTGTTTAGAGCAAGTTCAGAAACTCTTATTGAACTTTCAAGAGATTATAAACATCTAGGTGCAGAAATAGGCTTTATATCTTTGCTCCATACCTGTTATTCCTACTTATTTATTATTCCGATTTTTATTCTGAGTTGCTTGAAATCATCATGTATAAACAAATGGAACCTGGTTTGGTTAAATATATCGGAATAATATATTGACTAACTATTTTAGCTTATGGAAAAACTTACAATAAGATAAAATAGGAGGAGTTAATATGGGACAAGTAACATTAGATGAAATAATCCAACAGGCATTAGATTTAATGAAAGATTTAGGTAATAGTAAATCTAATTTAATAAGATCCAACAATCGTCACTTTAGACATATTCAAAAATATTATGCTGAGCATGGTGAAACCTTGTTTAGTATGGATTTATTGGAATGTTATCAAAAATATCAAGAGAATCGGCTAAAGTGTAAACTAATAGGAAGTTGTTACTATACGGTACTGATTAGATCCGTCAAAATACTTATTGAAGTCTATCAGGCTGGTACATTTAAGTGGCAATACTATGGGTCAGGACCTAAGTTTAAGGTAAATTCATATTTTCAAAACTGTGCAGATATATTCTTAAGTACTTTGTACCGAAGCACGGAAACCAAGAGACATGTGGGTTCAAAAATTCAAAGATTTATGAATTTTCTTGGGAACAGGGGTCAAGAAAATTTTTCATTGTTAGCCTCAAGCGATTTGACAGAATATCTATCATTTATCTATCCATTTAATAAAGGAGACATGGGACATACCGTTCATGCATTGCGTATTTTTATTGATTTTCTTATTAGTAGTGGCATTGTGACAAATAAAAATTTAACTGCTCCATTACAAAAACCAGCGGCTCCCAGAAAACATGTAGCACCATGTTTTACACAAGATGAAGTCCTGAGAATTATGAATGAGGCAGACAGAAAGTCACTAATTGGCAAACGGGATTACGCTATAATGTATCTAGCATCACATACTGGGCTAAGAGCTATTGATATTGCAAATTTAAAGTTTAAAAATATTGATTGGATAAATGACAAAATCAACATTACCCAGAAAAAGACGGGTGGGTACTTATCTCTTCCACTGGAATCTAATACAGGTAATGCAATAGCTGATTACATATTAAACGCGAGACCTGAATCAGAATCAGAATATATTTTTTTAAGAATATTTTCTCCATATACAAAACTAGGTAACAACCGTTCTGTAGGTATTATTATTGAAAAATATATGAGAATGGCAAACATTATCCATAAAGCATATGATGGGAAAAGTTTTCATGCTTTACGTAGGTCAATTGCAACATGGATGCTAGAATCTGATATTCCGCTTTCAGCTATTTCACAGGTGCTTGGACATAAATCTATGAATTCAGCCAAGCCTTATCTTTCAATGAGCGAGAGAAAACTCTCTGAATGTGCACTCGGATTTGAATTCATCCCTATTGAGAGAGGGATATATTCATGAATACATTATTTAAAAGCGGATTAGCAGCATCTATGGAAGCCATGATAAAATACAAGGAGTCTTTAGGATATTCCAGAGTTACTTATGAACCATACTTCAGAATGATTGACAAATTTTGCTTCGAATATTACCCTCAAGAAGCTAGTCTAACAAAGGAACTAGTGTTGAAATGGTCGCAGTTACACCCTCGGGAACAACCCAATGGATTTAGAAGAAGAATGATTGCTATTCGTGAATTGGGAAAATATTTAAATACTGTTGGTATCGACGCGTATATATATCCTTCTGAATTCCTAAGTAAAACCCAAAGGTTCGAGCCATATATATTTACGGATTATGAATTAAAAGCATTTTTCAATGCCACCGACATCTTTCCTTGGAGTAAAAATGCTCAATACAATCATTATGTTGTACCAGTTATTTATCGATTAATTTATACCTGCGGATTAAGACCAGGTGAAGTAAGAAATATTAAATGCACAGATGTTAATCTATCAACTGGGAGGATCTATATACGTGAAAGCAAGTCATATAAAGACCGTATTGTAATCATGTCGAAAGACATGCTACTGCTGTGTAATAAATATGAAGAAACAATTAAATCAATATTTATTAATCGGGAATACTTCTTTACTAATTCAAAAGGTTCAATTATCGGCAAGCAGTCATTAATAGATCATTTTAAGAGATGCTGTACAAATGCAGGGATAATTTGCCCCCATGGGAACAAAAAAATACGAGTATACGATCTCCGTCATAATTATGCTACAAGAAGATTTATGAAATGGCTCGAGGAAGGGCGGGATTTATATACCGTATTACCTTATCTGAGCACATATATGGGACACTATGACTTTTCACAAACTTCTTATTATATTCACCTGATTCCTGAAAGGCTTATCCATTCAAAAGCAATAGATTGGAACCGCTTCTCAAATTTAATACCGGAGGTGCAGCTGTGATGAAAAAACTCAATGATGAAGGATTATTCCGGTTGATTCATGACTTTTTGAAAATATATATGCCCATTCAGAAACATACAAGTACCAACACTATTAAATCATACAAAGAAACTTTAAATCTCCTTTTCGATTACATCACAAAGGTTAAAGGCATTCGTATGGCTGATATATCATTCTCAAAAATCAATAGTCAAATTCTTTTCTGCTTTCTTGATTGGATTGAAAACGAACGCCATTGCAGCGTATCCACAAGAAATCAAAGATTAGCGTGTATACGTTCATTCTATAAATATGCTAGTACAATGGATTTCACCCTTATGGCTTATAGAAATGAAATCTTAAAAGTTCCACTCAAAAACGGTGATCACAAGAATATGGTAGTAAAATACATGTCCGAAAAAGCAGTAAAGGCAATACTAAAACAACCGGATATTAGCACAGATAAAGGCATTCGGGATCAGTTCTTCATGATTCTCATGTATGATACAGGTATAAGAGACCGTGAGATATTAGATCTTCACCTTAGAGATTTTGATGTTGAATCAAAAACTCCATGTGTTCATGTAACAGGTAAAGGCAATAAACAGAGAATCTTACCCCTCATGCCGAAAACCGTCGAGCATTTTAAGAAATATGTGAAAACCTATCATCTAGAGAATAATCCTGACCAATATCTGTTCTATACAGTAAGGCATAGAATAATTCAACAGATGTCTGACGACAACGTAGCAAGATTCATGGACATCTATAGCCGTAAAGCAAAGCTTGAATGCAATGAAGTCCCAGATAATGTATATCCACATATGTGGCGACACTCGCGCGCCCTTCATCTTTACAGGGCTGGAATGCCACTACCTCTGTTGGCAGAATGGCTGGGTCATGCACAACTGGAAACTACCCAGATCTATGCTTATGCCGATACAGAAATGAAACGGGATGCAATAAAAAAAGCAACGGATAAAATGAATCCCCTTATGGGAATAGAAGAAAAACCATGTTGGAAAAACGAAAATAGTGAAGATCTCATCAGAAAGCTCTACGGATTAAGATAATATTATTCCGATTTTATATATAAAGAAAACTCATAGTTAACTATATTTTGATACTTTTAACTTTTCAATGGATTAAAATCGGAATAATAAATAAGTAGGAATAACAAGTATTATTCCGACATCGGAATAATACCTGGGGACAGAATTTAATGGATCACCCTCATGTTCATTGTATAGTCACCGGAGGTGGTTTATCATTAGATTCTTCTAAGTGGATATCATGTAGGGAGGACTTTTTTATTCACGTTAAAGTTCTTTCCCGAGTATTTAGAGGGAAGTTGTTAGACTACCTAAAAAAATCATACTATTCTAATAAACTAAATTTTAGTGGCCAAATTAGCATCTTAGGAAGTAGACAGGAATTTAAAATACTTATAGATAAACTTTATAAAACAGAATGGGTAGTTTATAGCAAACCTCCATTTAAAAGTCCTGAACATGTGCTAGAGTATCTGGGAAATTATACTCATAAAGTAGCAATATCAAACAGTAGAATAACTGATTTAAAAGATGGCAAAGTTACATTTAAGTGGCGAGACTATAAAGATAATAATAATCCTAAATTAATGACATTAGATGCTTTTGAATTTATTAGAAGGTTTTTATTTCATATTCTACCTAATGGCTTTGTTAAAATACGACACTACGGAATTTTAAGCAATAGAAATAGGAAAACTAAGTTAGAAAAGTGTAAAAAACTTCTTGGAGTGCCTACTCAAAATAAGCTAAAGTCTAAAGTTAAAGAAACTTGGGAGGAACTACTTCTAAGGATTAGTCAAGTTGATGCTAGAATATGTCCTTGCTGTAGAAACGGACATATGGTACTAAAGGAAACTATATTTCCACATTCGGGTTCTCCACCGAATAAAAAAGCAACTATCGCTTAATTTTTTTTAATTATTAGTATTCAAGGGATAAGTGGGTCCTTTTTTAAGAATAACTGTTAATATAAAGGCCGTTATGCTAAAATATAGTAAATAGTTTTATATTTATTGATTTTTTGTTAGTTTATTTATGCATAATAGTTATAAATTAAAATTATTTTCTTTATTTAGGGGGAAAAGATATGGATTGAAATTCCATAGTGTAGTGCTAACGCGGCATCGTTCAACTAAAGTGTTTCTGAAATTGAGAATTATAATTTTTAAATCAGCTCCTTGGCTAATAAGGGGCTAGATTATAATTCACTCAACTTCAGAAACACTCCTAAGAGTTATATGAAATTCCCTGCATCAGGCCTCGCGTCCTGCGAGGATTTTGCAAGCAGGGCTTTGAGGGACTATTTTCATTATTGTTATATATTATGATGATTGCTAAAATAGATTTTTAAATCAATAGGGGGGTAATTAATTTGGACAAACATATGATTGGTAGGTGTGGAACATACTGTGGAGTTTGTGAATGGAGAGAAAAAACAAACTGCCCTGGTTGTCAAAAATGTAATGGTAAGCCATTTTGGGGAGATTGTTCAGTTGCAAAATGTTCAATTGAAAAAGGAATTCATCATTGTGGACATTGTTCTGATCTGCCATGTGAAGTATTAGTGGCTGCTTATAATACACCAGGACACGAGGACAATGGAGAGAGATTATTAAATTTGAAGAATTGGGCAAGTGGCAAAGAGGAGTATTTAGAATTAAGAACTTTGAAATCAGAAGACAAATAGAAATTCATTAAGTATCACAAACGACTCATAAGAGAAGACAGATTATATATACTGTATATAATCTATTAACATACGGATTGCAACCGTAAAAAGGGTGGATTTGAGGAGCCTTCGTCCATGATGGCTTTGGCTTCGCGGGGCAGGGAACTTCATATAACAAGGCACTCAAGTTCGCTTTGGCATTAAAAAAACTGCCAAAGCACATCCATTCACCAAGCCAAGTCTGGCTAGGTTCATGGACGTCTTGAGTGCAAAACGTTGTGCGCCGCGTTGCGCCATAAGTTCTGAGCTAGTAACTCAGACAAACGCGCCAGCTAATTTTAGCTGAACTATCCTGCTGAGTTCAGAGGTGAAATCCCTCTGACATACAGAGTTAATATCTTAGCCTATACTAAAAGATAGATAGTATGAACATTAATACTTCCCTGTGCTTCTACAACTGTCATTGTAGTTGGTACTAAGCGGGATGAAGTCGTAGCCTGATGACCTAACCCTTCGGGCATGGTCTATATGGAGCGGATGTCTGTAAGGTATGGTGAAGGAAACTGAATCTGTGGTTGAAGCTTCGTTACGCACTGCCAGTGAAAGCTGGAATTTTAGAAGAACTGTATATGTTACTAACGTTTTAACATATACTCTTTGGTTTGAAATAACTTTAGAAGATATCTTATAACTGTAACTCAAAAGATGTCTAGGTTTTCTCGGAGTATAGCAGGCACCTAACCTTTACATAAAAGGATAAGCAGGATGGAACACGGGAGAGCGCATAATTGGAGTTTGACAGAATGATGAATCTTATGCGAAGTCAGAGGTATCATAGTAGTCCGAGTTTAGGAAAGCTAAGCACATGGCGAAGGGTACCAGACAGATAAATATGAAATAAATTTTCGTTGAAGTTTAGAGTCTTTGAAATATAAGTAGTGTACCTTAGGTAATCCTATGCATTTAAAACACAACTTCAAGAGCGAAGCTGAACTTAAAGATAAACTTGATTTTATATATCTTAAAAGTTCTGAAGGTAAATCATTCCATGGAATTATAGAAGTTGCTTTTAATGAAGTAACTATTATTACCGCAATTCATAATATAAAATCCAATAAAGGTTCTAAAACCGCAGGTGTCGATAAAGTAGTGATTGATTCATATTTACAAATAGATAAAGACACTCTAATTCAGATAGTGAGAAAATCAGTAAATCAATACAAGGCGAAGCCAGCAAGAAGAAAATATATACAAAAGCAAAATGGAAAAATGCGCCCACTAGGAATTCCTACAATACTTGATAGGATAATCCAAGAGTGTATAAGAATAGTCTTGGAGCCTATAGCAGAAGCCAAATTTTATCCTAATAGTTATGGATTTAGACCATATCGAGCAACAAAACATGCTGTTAAGGATATAACTACTCTTATTAATGGAAGCAAGAAAAATAAACCCATATATGCGATTGAAGGTGACATTCAAGGTTATTTCGATAATATTAATCACAAAATTCTCCTAAAGAAACTTTGGAGAATTGGAGTCCATGATAAAAGAATTATTGCAATAATTAAAGAAATGCTTACCGCAGGATATATTGAAAGCGAAATACACCATAATACTGATACTGGAACCATCCAAGGCGGAATTATCTCGCCATTGTTGGCAAATATATATCTCAATTCCTTTGACTGGATGTTAGGTAAAATGTATCACTATCCTAAGCAAACTTGTAAATATTTAGAATCCGACAGAAGAAGGATGAAAAACAGAGGTGTACTACCTAAATTTCTTATCCGCTATTGTGACGATTGGATTATATTAACAACCAAAGAGCAAGAAGCCGCTAGGCTTTTAAAATACTTAAACAAGTATTTTAAGCATAAACTAAAGCTAGAACTCTCTAATGAGAAAACACTAATAACAAACCTAACGGTTAAACCAGCAAGGTTTCTAGGTTTTCTCATAAAAGCTGAATTACCAAGAAAAACTCCACAAAACCCTAATCCTCAAAATATAGTAGGCAAACCCTATCCAGATATGAGCAAAATAAAAGCTAAGGTTAAACTAATAAATAAAGAAATTAGAAAACTTAGAATTATGAAAACCACCCGAGAACAAGCTACGCATATTGAGAAGGTAAACTCTATGATTACAGGGGTAACTCAATATCATAGAACTGCAATATGCAGTAAGGCATTTAGCTACATTGATGATAAAATATTTAAATGTGCTAATGCAGTTTTCAAGAAAAAGTATAACAGAAACTATAATCAATATAAAGTACCTTTGGATAAATTAACAAATAGACCTCAAAGGCACAAAGGTTATAAATCAAAAACCTATGCAATTAAACATGAAGGAATGTATATTGGAATAACAAAAGCATTTCTTACACATAGCCAATGGGAACAATATTGTTTCAATCAAAAGACTACACCATATTCACAAGAAGGAAGGAACCTATATTTGCAGAAATACAAAATGAAGAAGAAACTTCCAATGGATAGACCACCACTTTACGATGTAGAAGCATTAGTACATCTTAAAGATGAAAAGCTAAATAATTTTGAGTATTTTATGAATAGGGAATATGCTTATAATAGGGATAAAGGTAAATGTAAAATATGTGGATGTTATTTAAACTCAAACAATAGGCACTGTCATAGAATTGATGGAGGTTTATTACTAAATAAAATAAATAAAGTGCCAAATCTAGCATGGTTGTGCAAAAGTTGCGATAAATACATACATGGAAATGAACTGCCGTTAGGCTATAATACTAGTAAAATCAAGAAAATTGAAAGGTATAAAGCTAAGCTAATATAAAATTTATTTCATGCACAAATCTATCGTGAGGTAGCTAAGTGTTGAAAGCCCAAAGAGGTAAGTAAGTTTATTTGTTGGCAAGCTGGATGCGGTGAAAGTCGCATGTCCAGTTTTGAGGCGGGGAAAAGGCGGAGATGACTTCAAATCCTTACCTATGCCTATAGTTGAAATGGCATATTAATAAAAGTGTTAGTTACGATTTAAGTTTTTTTATTAATAAATATTTATAGAATACTATAAAATAAACATAATGAGTATAATCAGACAATAAATATATTATCTTTTAATGAAAATATTTGATATAGGGGATGAACCCATGAAAAACTACTTGGATTTTCAAATAACAGATGACCTAAAAAAAGATATACAAGACTACTTTTTTAAATATGACAGGAAAGATACATTTGAACACACATTAGATGTAATTAATGAATTGTTTAAAATGAAGAATCAATTTGGAGGTATTGAGCCAGGGAGTGAAATTGCATGCTACTGCCACGATTTAGGAAGGGTTGTTAGTAGTGATAACATAATTGAATTTTGTGATGAAAATAGCATTGATATTTCTAATGAAGAGAAAGAACTTCCATCAATTTTGCATCAGAAAATATCATGTTTCATAGCTGAAAAAGTATTTAAAATAAAAGATGAAATGGTATTAAATGCAATCAGGTATCATTCAACTTCAAGAAAAAATCCCAGTATGACGGAAATAGAAGTGTTTTTAGCCGATAAAATGAGTTGGAATGAGGATGGGTATAAAGAATTAGCTAATGATATTAGACAAGCATTGAAGTATTCGAAGGAAAATGCAATATTATATTACTTATCTGACTTAAATAATAACAGTGAAAATTTAAAGTTATATCATTCACATTCAAGAGAAGCTTTTGAATTTTTTAGGCAGAAAGAATGAAAAGGTTTAATTAACGAATATAGTGTAGTGTAAATATGCCACTTCAACTAACAAAATGTTGCTGTCCGCCTTGTCTGGTGGGCTCTCTTTATATAGCTATGTGTAAATTTATGGTTTATGATCTATGTATAGGTTAACGGTTTAGCAATCGCCAAGGCACATTCCAAAACCTAAGATAGGAGCTATCTAAGGTTTTGGAACGTCAGCAACAAGAAACGTGTGCGCCATGTTGCGCAACAAGTTTGGATTAGTAATCCAAATGAAATGAGCTTACAAAGAATATTTTTGTAAAACTCTTCTATCAAATTCAGAGGTGAAACTCCTCTGCCGTGCAGAACTAACATCGTAGCACCGTAGGTGATAATTAATGCATACTAAAGCATGAGATGGCACGAGTGCTAATACTTCCCCATGCGTTTTATATCTGTAAATATAAAGGGTGTGAGAGCGGGATGAAGGCGTAGCTTGAAAATCTAAACCTATGCAAATAGGCATGATTCATAGATAGAGCGGGCATCCAGAACCTATGGTAAATGAAAGTGAAGTTATGGTCTACGCATCGTTATGTTGCCTTGCGAAAGCAAGAAAAGTTGAAGACGGAGTATATGCCTACGTTTTGCATATATCCCCTCAGATTTGAAATAATCTGAGTAAACACTAAATAACTATAGTTCAAAAGTGTTAGGGTTTTCCGGTGTAAAGTAACTACCTAAGGGTTCCAGTAAAAGGATAGATAGAAGGGAACGTGGGAGAGCCTTCATATGGAGCTATGCAGAGTTATGAAGTATGAAGGAAGTCAGCGCCATCATAGTAGTCAGAGATAGGGAGAGCCTATTACGTGGCAAAGGGTGGCAGACAAACGAATGATAACAACTTTAAACGTGAATTTGATAGTGCCTGAAATATTGGCTAACGAACCATAGGAGGTGTCCTATGCACTTAAACGGCAAATTCACATCAGAAAAGGAACTCAAGAATAAATTAGACTATATCTATTTAAATAGTCAAAAGGGACACAGTTTTTACGGTATTATAGAAGTTGCATTTAATGAAGTTACTATAATTACAGCAATACACAATATAAAAGCTAATAAAGGTTCACAAACAGCAGGAATTGACCAACTCAAGATGGACAAATACTTGCAAATGGACAAGGATTCTCTAATAAAGCTTATTAAAAACTCTGTTAAAAAATATAGACCAAAACCAGTTAAGCGAGTCTACATAGAAAAATCAAATGGTAAAATGCGCCCTTTAGGTATTCCTACTATTTTTGATAGAATCATACAAGAATGTCTGAGAATAGTGCTAGAACCTATGATGGAAGCTAGATTTTATCCGAATTCTTACGGATTCAGGCCATATAGGGCAACAAAACATGCAATTAAAGATATAATCAACCTAATTAACTGTAATAAAAATAATACGCCTATATACGCCATTGAAGGTGATATAAAAGCTTATTTTGACACCATAAACCACAGGCTACTATTAAAGAAGCTTTGGAAAATGGGAATTAGAGATAAGCGTGTATTATCAATAATAAAGGAAATGCTGAAGGTTGGATATATAGATAACGAATTGCATAGTATTACAAAAGATGGAACTGCGCAAGGTTCCACTATCTCACCGTTGCTTGCTAATTGTTATCTAAACAGCTTTGACTGGACTGTGGGAAGAATGTATCAAACTCCTGTACAAAAATGTAAATGTATAACGAACGATAGAAGAAGATTATCTCAACATGGTGTAAAACCTAAATATCTTGTGAGATACGCAGACGACTGTGCGCCACGAAAGCGTGGTAAGCAACTCGTAAGAGTGGCTTAATATAGCTGTGCTATACAGATGATGGAGGAAGGCCCTCCGAAATCGCCATGCAGGTGGAGA
>NZ_JAIZZN010000027.1 GCF_020443565.1 Clostridium sp. CS001 | reverse complement strand
CGCTAATCCACCCCGAAGGGTTTCATCGCTCGACTTGCATGTGTTAGGCACGCCGCCAGCGTTCGTCCTGAGCCAGGATCAAACTCTCAATTTAAAAGTTTACACTTTTTATTGAAATGTTATAATCTGCGCCAACTGTTAGGTTGGTCACCAACGTTAGTTGGTACGCAAGCTCATTACAATTCTCTTAGTTTATAACTAAGAATTACTTTTTGCTAAAGTAATTAACTGGTTTAACGAAATATTATTTCGTTTCTTTACCTATTTCTCTGTTTAATTTTCAAAGACCAATTTATAATAATAGCTTGTCTATGAAACCACTACCTTTTTCATTCTATCAGTTAACCCCAGCCATGTCAATATTAAAATTTATTATATTTAATATTGTAATCTACAATTTTATTAAATAAAACATAGCCAATAAATATCTATTTGGGAGTATCTATCGGCTATGCGTAATAACTTATTTAAAATATTTTTGTATTTTTATAATAAATATATATGTGTTTATTTAATAGCTTTTATAATCCTAATAAAGTAGTTACTTTTTCCTTATCAAAACCCATCATTTCTTCACCGTTTATATTTATAACAGGTACTGATCTATAGCCCTTTTTTATAAGTTCCTTTTTTGCTTCTATGTCTGTAGAAATATTGTGCTCTGTGTATTCGATACTATTTGCTTTAAAAAAATCTTTAGCCTCGTGGCAAAATCCACAAGTATCACTTGTATAAATTTCAACTTTATTCATAAATAATCTCCCCTTTTAATATCTAGAATAGCTCACGCTAAACAGATGGATTTTTATTGTTCTAACTCAAATTGAATACAATAATACTTCATTTTTATAGTAGCATTTTTCTTTTGCCAAGTCAACAATTCTAAAGCTAAGCTTTTAAGCTGTTCAAGAATCTATATGAACACAATTATCATATTAGTATAACACTAAATTTATTAAAATATCATGATATTTTGTTTATTTTATCTTTACATATATTTTTTATAATATTATGATAGATATAACAGTATATTAAAGAGCAAAGCAGTTTATAACTGTTATTCTCTCCACAGAAATACAAGGAGGTAACATAATGACAGAATTATTAGAACTAATAAATAAAGCAGAAACAAAACATAAATTGAGCAAAAAAGAAATTATCGCTCTACTAAGCACTAATAGTGTAAACCAACAAATATTTAAAGCTGCGGATGAGGTTCGAAAAGAATATTTAGGTGATGAAATTCATCTTAGGGGACTTATTGAGTTTACTAATATATGCAAGAGAAACTGCCTTTACTGTGGGCTTAGACGCGACAATAAAAATGTAATTAGATATAGATTAACAAATGAACAAATTTTAGACTTTGCAACTAAGGCCAAGTCCTATGGCTATAAAACTATAGTCCTTCAAGGTGGCGAAGACGATTATTTCACTAGTGATAGGATTGTTGAAATAATAAAAGCTATAAAGTCTTTAGATTTGGCTATAACTTTAAGTATTGGAGAAAGAACCAATGAGGAATATCAAGCTTTTAAAGATGCTGGAGCTGATAGGTATCTTCTAAGGATTGAAACAACTGATGCAAAGTTATATGAAGAACTTGACCCGGGTATGAGTCATGAGAACAGATTAAACTGCTTAACTACGTTAAAAGAATTGGGCTTTGAAGTTGGATCAGGCATTATGGTTGGTCTTCCAAACCAAACTATAGACTCCTATGCGGATGATATATTATTTTTCAAAAAAATAAATGCTGACATGTTAGGAATTGGTCCTTTTATTCCAAATGAAGACACACCCCTTGCAGATGCTAAGGGTAAAGACTTAACTATGGCACTTAAGGTTATGGCTATAATGCGTTTACTCTTACCAGACATCAACATTCCTGCAACAACAGCTATGGAATCCTTAAATAAAGATGGAAGGCTAATGGCTTTGCAAAGTGGTGCAAATGTAGTTATGCCTAACGTAACTGAGGGTGACTATAGAAAACATTATGCACTATATCCAGGTAAAATATGCACAGGAGATACTCCTGCTCACTGCCGTGGATGCATAACAGGTAAAATTCATAGTATTGGAAGAACAGTTTCAACCCACTATGGTTTCAGAAAAAAATCAACTCACTAAATATACTATAATAAAAAAGAGCCTTAAGGCTCTTTTTTATCGAATTTTTTTCAGTATCCTTCAGTGGTTTAATATTAACTGGTACACCCTCTGAGTACTATAGAATAAACTTCTGTACTATCTGATCTAATTTAGCTACAATTTTCTCAAGATTTTCAGCAGTATTTGATATTTCCTCCATAGCACTAGTTTGTTCCTCCATTGATGCAGATATTTCTTGAGTTGAAGCTGCAGATTCTTCTGATATTGCAGATATTCCTTCTATGGATTGTAATACCTTATCTTTATTTTTATCTACATTATTAATATTAGAACCCAATGTGTCAATTTGAGTGATCATATTACTAATAGCCTTTTCAATGCTATTAAAAGATTCTTTTGATAGTTCCATAGATAAATTTGCTTCTTTATTAATACTTGTACCTTTATTTATGTTCATTGTTACTTTACTAATTTCTCCTTGAATTTCACTAATCATATCTGTAATTTCATTAGTAGCCTCAGCTGTTTTTTCTGCAAGTTTCCTTACTTCCTCAGCAACTACTGCAAATCCCTTTCCAGCTTCACCAGCCCTAGCAGCTTCTATAGCAGCATTTAATGCCAGAAGATTTGTTTGTTCTGCCACAGCTTGTATAGTGTTTATAATCTCGCCAATTGAATTTGATTTATTTGCAAGTACAGATATATTTTCTACTACTTCTTCATTAGATTTATTACTTTCCCTAAATCTTTCAGTAAGTACCTTCATGGATTGTAATCCCTTGGCATTGACTAATTTAGTTTCATTAGAATAATTCTTTAGTAGCTCCGAACTATTTACCGCAGTATTAATTTCTGCCGCAAGATTTAAAAGTTCTTGTGCCCCACTTTGCGCATCCTGTACTTGATTTGTGGCTCCATTAGCCATTTCCTCAATTGCTATAGATACAGCTTCGATAGATTGAACTGTTTCATCAGTAGCTATAGCCATATCTTTTGAGTATTGAAACACCTGCTTAGAATTTTCTTGCAAATTAATAGTAATGTCTCTAAGAGCACTTCTTAAATCAACAACGGCTCGTCCAATAATTCCTGTTTCATCTTTATAATCTAAAACTCCTTCATAAGTCTTATCATAATCCAAATCAAGTTTTGCCGTCTTATCAACTAACTTACTTATAATTAGTATAGGGTTAGATATTTTTTTACTGAAATAAAATGCAATAATTATGGATATTCCAATAACCACTGCAATTAGAATTATAAAGCTAATTACACTTTTAATAAATGCATCTTTCAAAACGGTTTTTTCATTTGCAATAAACTTATCTATGTCATCAACATAATTTCCTGTCCCAATTACCCAATTAAACTCTTTAAAGGCTTTACTGTATGCCCTCTTTGGAGAAGCTGCTTCCTCACCTTTTTTAGGAAACCAGTAATCAGAATATCCTCCTTGTTCTTTTAATCCATTTTCAATTATTTCTTTAATCATTTGTCTTCCATTTACATCCTTTAAATCAATTCTATTTGTTCCTTCAGTTACACTACCAAGAAGTACAACATTCTCTCCTTCAACAGTATCAATCCAAAAGTAACCACCTTCACCGTATTTCATTTCTCTTGTTAAATCAGCCCCAAGTTTCTTTGCGGCATCTAACGTCATTTCTCCTGCTTTATATTTTTTATCAATTCCTTCAAGCATTGTTATAACATTTTCTACCCCATTTTTTATCTTCTCATCATAATCCTTCCTAACAGTGGTATCGATAGTTTTAATAGTATTATTACTAATTTCCGACATACTATACGCTGCCATCCCACCAATCAAAAGTGCTGTTAATAGAACTATAAGAACATTTAAAACAATTATTTTAGTACTTATTTTTTTCATCTAAAATCACCCCATCCTTTTTTTGTAAATTTTACTAGTGCATTCTAACTAATCGATTCCTTTCCCTTTTTCATTAAAATCGACCTAATCACATTTACTGAAAAAGGAAAATCATCAACAAATACAACTTTACCCATTTAACTTTTATTATAGATTTTAGAAATTCATGAATAGGACACATTCACAACAATCGACAAAAAATATATTTTTTAAATTATAAGAAATTGCTTTATCTATTAATCTATGTATATTATATACCTATTTCCATAAATATTCATTATAAATATTCATATTTTTTCAATTTTTTCAATTTATTTTTAGCTATTTAAATTTACAAATACTGTTTTTGGGTTGTTTTGTCGAAAAGCATTCTTCTTTGTCTCAATTCGTAAAAAGAAACAACCCATTTCAGTGAATTAAAAAATCTCATTCTACTGAATTAAGGTTGTCCTTATCGTCTAGTTTTATAAAGTTATAGCTTACTTGCCATTAGCGCAGCTCCTATAGACCCTGCATATCTGCCTAATTCATCGGAACTAATTTCTTTACCTAGTTTTTTTGAAAGACTATTTAAAATATATGTATTTCCAGACAATCCCCCCGTAAGCAAATAATTAAATCCTTCTGAATGTTTTCCACATAAGGAGCTAACTTTAGTAACTATTGAATCGACAACTGCATAAGCTATATCTTGCTTTTTCTCTCCACTACCTATTAGACTAATAACTTCAGATTCGGCAAAAACAGTGCACATTGAACTTATGGTAATTCCACTCCCTTGAGATGCTAATTCACAAAGTGAGTTTATATCTACACCTAATGTATTAGCCATAACTTCAAGAAACCGACCAGTCCCAGCAGCACATTTATCATTCATAATAAAATTTGTTATTGACCCATTTTCGACAGTAATAACCTTTGTATCTTGTCCACCAATATCAATTACTGTACAATCTGTGCTTAATAAATATGCTGCGCCCTTACCATGGCAGGTTATCTCTGTTATAACTTTATCTGCATATGGCACAGATACTCTTCCATAACCAGTGGCTACAACCTTTGAATTTTTTTCATCTATTCCAAGCAAAGTTAACTTTTCTTTAATTGTATTGGCAGTTTGAATGCTATTCCATCCTGTTGGCATAACAAAATTATTTTCTAACTTATCTCCTTTAAATACTGAAACCTTGGCAGCTGTTGATCCTATATCAATTCCTATGTAAAACATAATTACCTCCCCTAATTGCAAATGTATCTTATATATATGTATTAATTATAATATATCTCATTTTTTGTGACGAATAGTCTGAAAGTTGATTGTTTAATTACATTATACATTAACTAGCCTAACCCAACACCATGGTTGTAAATTCTTCTATAGATATTCCAAATATATAATGGACAACCTATCTAAAAACCCTATTAGACTTCATTATATGGAACTCCTATAATTAGGGAGATATAGAATGCTTTTTAAAAATCTTTGAGGAGGATTATTTGATATGAATAATGATTTACCTAAAATATTTAATGAGTTTAATGAAGCAAGACAAAAGGGGTTTGTAGACGTAAAAAATTTAAAAGATTCTGGCAAAAAGATAGTGGGCACTTATTGTACCTACAGTCCATGGGAACTAATCATAGCTGCAGGTGCCATTCCTATTTCTCTTTGTAGCATGAGTGATGAACCTATAGCTGAAGCTGAAAAGCAACTCCCAAAAAATTTGTGTCCACTTATTAAATCAAGCTACGGCTTTGCGTTAACAGATAAATGCCCCTATCTTTACTTTTCAGATTTGGTAGTTGGAGAAACTACTTGCGATGGAAAGAAGAAAATGTACGAATATCTTGGACAACTTAAGCCAATGCACGTAATGCAATTACCTCAAACTAGCAAGGGTGAGGCTGCATTTAATTCTTGGAGAAGTGAAATGGTTTTATTTAAAGAAAGGTTAGAAACGGAATTCGACGTAGAAATTACGGATGAAAAGCTAAAGGAAGCTATTAACCTTAGAAATAGAGAAAGAAAAGCACTAATCGATTTTTATGAGCTAGGGAAAATGTGCCCTCCTCCTATTACTGGAACTGAAATGCTTCAAGTATTATATGGAGCTACTTTTAAAACTGACAAAGAGGCACACATAAAAACTCTTACAAAATTTACACAAGATATAAAAGATGATTATGAAAATGGCAATAGAAAAGTAAGTGAAAGCAAAAAAAGAATATTAATTACTGGGTGCCCTATGGGTGGTGCCACAGAGAAAATCATTAAAATCATTGAAGAAAGTGATGGTGTAGTTGTTTGTTATGAAAACTGCACAGGAATTAAAGCTACCCAGCAATTAGTAGATGAAACTATAGATCCGATAGATGCACTAACAAGAAAGTACTTAGATATTCCCTGTTCTTGCATGAGTCCAAATGACGGAAGGATAACGTCCCTTTCAAATTTAGTAGATGAATATAAGGTTGATGGCGTGCTAGACGTAATTCTTCAAGCTTGTCATACTTATAGTGTTGAAAGTCATTCAATAAAAAAATTCATGGATGAAGTTAAGCATACTCCATACATGAGCATAGAAACAGACTACTCCCAAAACGATGTAGGGCAACTTAAAACAAGAATTGCTGCATTTATTGAAATGCTATAAATAAAAGGAACTGCCTCAGCAGTTCCTTTTATTAAATCATCTTATATAGATTAACTTCTGTTTTGCCTTCTTGGAGTTCTGCAAGTTTAGGAACAATACTAGTATAATGCTCGGTGCAATTATGAAGTTTAATATCCTCTTCACTTTTCCATTCTTCTATGAAGGTTAAAATGTTAGAATTATTAATATCTTCATATAAATTATAGGCTATGCATCCTGCTTCATTTCTGCTTTCATTTATAAGTTTTTCTACTAAGTCCTTAAACTCTTTTGTTTTACCTTGCTTAATTATTTTTTTTGCAACTATAGTAATCATTTAATTTTAAACCTCACCTTCAAAGTAAAATATAAAACTTATGTTATATCATTATCTTGCATATATTATTTGTGAATTCTACTGGGTCACTTATTGGTAACCCCTCAATAAGTAACGCTTGACTATAAAGTATGTTAGTATATAAATCAAACTTAGCTTTATCTTTTTCAAAAGACTCTTTAAGTGCTTTAAACATGTCATGATTTATATTAATTTCTAAAACTTTGTCTGCTTTTACATTTTCATTGTTTGGCATAGCGCTTAATATTTTTTCCATTTCTATTGTAAGGTCACCATCATTTGATAAACATACTGGATAATTTTTAAGCCTTTTTGATGCTCTAACATCCTTAACTTTACCTGATAAAACACTTTTCATTTGTTCAAATAACTCTACGCTCTCTTTTTCATCAGCTTTAGCAACATCATCTTTTTCTTCTGCCTCTATACCTAAATCACCGCTAGATACAGATTTAAATTCCTTTTCTTTATAGGCCATTATCATTCTTATGGCAAATTCGTCTACATCATCTGTGAAGTATAAAATTTCAAATCCACTTTCTGATACCATTTCAATTTGTGGTAATTTTTCAATTCTTTCAATGGACTCTCCTGCAGCATAATAAATATATTTTTGATTCTCTGGCATTCTAGAAACGTATTCATCCAAAGTAACCATCTTTTTCTCAGTTGAAGAGTAGAACATTAGTAAGTCTTGAAGTACATCTTTATTACTTCCAAATTCACTATAAATACCATACTTTAATTGTCTACCAAAAGCTTTGTAGAATTCTTCATATTTTTCTCTTTCATTTTTTAATAAACTATCTAACTCACCTTTAATTTTAGTTTTAATATTTTTAGCAATAAGTTTTAATTGTCTATCATGTTGTAATACTTCTCTAGATATATTAAGTGACAAATCCTCTGAATCAACTATTCCTTTTACAAAACTAAAATAGTCTGGCAGTAAGTCTGCACACTTATCCATGATTAACACACCACTTGAATATAATTCTAAGCCCTTTTCATATTCTTTTGTATAGAAATCGTAAGGCATTTTCTCTGGTATATATAAAATTGCATTATAACTTACAGTACCATCTACACTTATATGAATGTGCTTTGTTGGTTTATCGTAACCATAGTGCTTTTCAGAATAGAAATTATTATAATCTTCATCTGTAAGCTCACTTTTATTTTTTCTCCATATCGGAACCATGCTGTTTACAGCCTTTTCCTCTGAGAAGTCCTCATACTCTGTTTCACTACCTTCTTTAAGTCTTGATGAGCTTATGTTCATTTTAATTGGGTATCTAATAAAATCAGAGTATTTCTTAACAATAGATTTTAGTCCATATTCTTCAAGATACTCATCATAGTTTTCATCTTCTGTATTTTCTTTAATCTTTAGTATAATCTCTGTTCCAACAGTATCTTTTTCACACTCTTCTATGGTATAACCTTCTGCACCATCTGATTCCCACTTATATGCTACATCACTACCAAAAGCCTTACTTATAACTGTAATAGTATCAGCTACCATAAACGCAGAATAAAACCCTACTCCAAACTGACCAATTATATCATAACCATCTTTAATTTCATTTTCTTTTTTGAATGCCAAAGATCCACTTTTAGCTATAACTCCAAGGTTATCGCTAAGCTCCTCTTGTGTCATTCCAATACCTGTATCAGAGATTTTTAATGTTCTTTTTTCCTTGTCATTAGCTATTGTAATATAATAGTTATCTTTATTGAAAGTTAATGATTCATCTGTTAAAGTCTTATAGTAGATTTTATCAATAGCATCACTAGCGTTAGATATAAGTTCTCTCAAAAAAATATCCCTATGTGTATATATTGAGTTAACCATCATATCTAAAATTCTCTTTGACTCTGTTTTAAACTGTTTCTTTTCCACTTAAAGTCTCCCCTTTCGCATCGGTACCTGTTAATTTTATTTTTGTTAGCACTCTTCGTGTTTGAGTGCTAATGATAATTATAAAATACACCTTTTTTTGTTGTTTGTCAATACACTGTTTCCCATTACCATTTATATGTTCTCTATTTTATTACATTAAATCATCACCTTTGAAGCTGCAATATATCTTAATTCACTTCTTCTCAATTATTATTCATGACAAATGTCATATTAAATTATTCCTCATATCACTACTTCGATGCCTCAAAAAATTATATTATATAAGTATAGAAAAGATAATTCAAGTAGAAGTAATGTTACTTAAGGGGGACTTTAAATGTTAGTTGAAATTAAAAACTTAGTAAAAAGATATAATGACAAAATTGCTGTAGATAATGTTAGTTTTTCAATAAAGTCTGGAGAGATATTAGGACTTCTTGGACCTAATGGTGCAGGAAAAACTACAGTAATAAACGCACTTATGGGACTTACTAAAATAGACGGTGGAGAGATAATAATATTTGGTAAAAACTTAAAAAATAACGAAAGGGAACTAAAAAAGGACATGGGCCTCGTGCCTCAAGATATAGCAATTTTTTATGATTTAACTGCTCATGAAAATGTAAGTTTTTTCGGAAAGCTGTATGGGCTTAAGGGTAAAATTTTAAAAGAGCGAGTAGAAGAGGCTCTAAATTTTACAGGTCTTTGGGATAAGCGAAATGAGCTTCCTAAAAAATTCTCGGGTGGTATGAAAAGAAGGTTAAACATAGCCTGTGCAATAGTACATCACCCTAAATTAATAATACTAGATGAACCAACTGTTGGAATAGACCCTCAATCAAGAAATCATATTCTAGAATCAATTAAGCAACTTAATGAAATGGGTTCAACTGTAATTTATACATCTCACTATATGGAGGAAATTGAAACTATATGTAGCAACATAATAATAATTGATAATGGAAAAGTCATGGCAATGGGAACAAAGGAAGCGCTAAAGGAGCTTATATCCTTTGAGGAAAAGATAGTAATAGACCTTGATAATGTAAATTACACAATAGTTGAAAATATAAAAAATATCTCTGGTGTTACGGATTGTTTATTAGATAAAAATATACTTACTGTTACATCGCAAAAAAACAGTAAGAACTTAAATAAAATTATTGATGCAATAACATCTGGTAATGGTGAAATACTTTCACTTAATGTAGATAAGCCAAATTTAGAAGATGTATTCTTAACTTTAACAGGGCGAAAATTAAGGGATTAGGTGGTGATAATATGAATTTTATTAGCATTGCATATTATACAATTTTAAGAAATCTAAGGGATACAAAGACATTGGCAACTATGGTGCTATCTCAAATATTAATAATATTAATTCTTGGTACAGCTCTTGGTAGTGAGTTCCAAATTACCAATATTGATAGGACAAAGGTTGCTTATTTGAATAAAGATAAGCAACTGTCAAGGAGCTTTGATGAATTTCTAAATGAAAAAAAGACTAAGGAATTTGTTGATAGTATTACTGTTTCCAGCTACGAGGAAGGTATGAACCTTGTTAATGAAAAAAAAGTAAGCTCATTTATTATAATAGATGACAATTATACGCAAAAAATATTATCAGGAGAAGATGCACTAATAAAAGTTATAAATAGACAAAAGGGAAGTTTTAGATCATCCATTGTTCAAAATGTTATAGATAGTTTCCTATATACTGCTAATTTAGAAGAGGCCGTATCAATTATTAATGGAGAAAATAAAGGCTATAAAAATTATAAAAATATCCAAGATGTTTCAATTACATCTAGCGGTAAAAAGCCAAAGGCTATAGATTTTTATGCAGTAACAATGCTTGTTATGATGATAATGTATGGGTCAATGTATGGGTCCTTTGAGGTTGGTGAGGACATCTTTGATAGTATAGGAAGGAGAATGAGAAGTACTCCAATTAAATCCTACCAACTTTTCCTAGGTAAAACCATAGGTTCAATATTTATAGTCTATATGGAGGCATTAACTTTAATTTTCTTTGCAAAGTTCGCATATAAGGTGAATTGGGGTTCAAATATATTGATTATTCTATTAATAGCATTTTTAATGTGTGCGTTAACAACAGGATTTGGTATTATGGTTACAATGCTTTGCGCGGATCACTATACTGCAAATCGAATCCTTAATTTAATAACTCCTATATTTACTTTCTTTTCAGGGGGTTTTGTTAGTGTCACTTATGGTGGAGTTTTAGGAAAAATAACAGAATTTATACCAAACAAGTTGGCACATAATGCACTGTTTAATTCTATATATCCTATCTATACTGATTCTATGCATAGGGTTAAATGGTCAATTATGATGATGCTTATAATGATTGTTCTAACATTCTTAATTTCAATCTTATCAGAAAGGAGAATGTCAAAATGTCAATAATGTTAAATAATATAAATCGAATATTAAAGGATAGAAAAAGATTAATGTTTACCTTAATATTTCCTGTTATCTTAATTGCTTTAACTATGATGAAAAGTTTAGGAGGACAACTTGTTGTTGGTGTAATTGATAAGGATAACAGTAGACTAACACAGAATCTAATTAAAAGCATTAGTCTGCAAGGAGAAGTTAAATTAATTAAAGAAGAAGAAGTTCAGACATATATTCTAGATAGTAAGGCAGATTATATAATTAAAATAAACAAGGGTTTTGCTAAGGATATTATAAATGGAAAGGATCCATTTATACAGGGCTATAGCTCTTTAGAAGGAACTGCTTCTTCACCAATTAAAATGTACATTGATGGCCTTATAAATGCTACAAAGAATATAGCAAAGGCTTCAGGTGGTGATGAACAAAGGTTCTATGAGGGTTTTGATTTATACAACAATGGAAGCTATAAAGCAGAATATGTGGCTATAAATGAAAAAAATGATAATATAGATAATACCTTTAAAGCACTTGGTTTGATGGTTATGAGCATATTAATGTTTTGTACAACAACTTCATCAATGATTTTAAAAGATAAACAGGGTAAGATATATCATAGAATTTTTTCTACTCCAATATCTATAAAGAACTATACCCTTCAAAGTATATTAAGCTTTTTAGTTGTGGCAGCATTACAAATAGGACTACTTCTTGGAATTATGGTTTACTTCTTCAAGGCAAAGCTAGGTCCTTCTACTATAAATATGTATATTGTACTTTTAGTATTTTCATTTTCATGTGTTGCCTTAGGGGTGTTAATAAACAGTTTGTCAAAGGACTTAAATCAAGCAAATGCAATAACGTCATTAATTATGATGCCCCTTTGCATGCTGGGAGGATGTTTTTGGTCAACTGAAATCATGCCTGAGTTTTTAAGGAATATAGCAAATTTCTTACCAACTACCTGGGGACTAAAGGCTGCCAGAGAGGTATTATACACAGGAACACTTTCTTCAGTAAAAATAGAATTATTAATAGTAGTTATGTTTGCAGTTGTATTCTTTATGTTAGGTTCTTGGAAAAAAAGTGACGTCGCAGTCTAATTACTAGCATTTTACTTGAAAATCCTATTAATAACAGCAAAATACTTCTTATTAATAGGATTTTTTTTATATTTCCAAATTCACTTGTATAATATTGAAAACTATAGAATAAAAGTCTATAATTAGGTTAAACAAATTATAAATAATGGAGATTTTTATGAAATATATATTTAGAATTACATTTGTATTGTTTCTAATTATAAAGCTTAGTCTAATTGGAAACGTTTCATCAAATGAAGTAATTATACTGCTAGTAATCATAAGTTTAGATGTATTTAAAGAGAAGTTTTATTATTCCGTATATATAGTTATACTTGAATTTGCAGCAATCTTATACATCTCAACAATTAATCCATATTTTCTTATACTCTGTGGACCGTTAATATGCGATGTTTTTTATATGAAAAAATATGGTGGTATAATTCTAGCACTTATTGGAGGTTTTTATTTTTTAAGTTTAGAAAAATTTATTGAGTATGTGTTTTTACTAAGTTTATGTGGATACTTTGCATATATGGACAATTCATTCAAAGAAAATAAAGAGAGGTTTAAGGAGGTATATGATAGAGAAAGATGTTATAGATATGAGCTTGAAGATGCAAAACAGAAGCTTTTAAACTCCTCAAAGGAAATTGCTCATATAACTGAGATAAAGGAACGAAATAGAATTTCAAGACAAATACACGACAATGTAGGCCATAGTATTGCTGGAATTTTAATGCAGCTACAAGCATCTTATAAGCTACGAGGAATGGATGATGGAAAATCTGAAGAGCTACTTGAGAAATCTATAACAGGACTGCAAAATTCACTAACTATATTAAGAGAAACAGTTCATAATATTAAACCACAAGAAACATTAGGTGTAGAATACATAAAGAATATAATAGATAACTTTAACTTTTGCACTGTAAACTTTAAACTTACTGGAGATTTTAATGTTATAGAAGCTAATTCTATTGAAATATTATGTACAAACATAAAAGAGGCACTAACTAACGCCTCAAAGTATTCTAACGCAACAAACGTAGATATAAATATAGATATAACTGATAAACTTACAAGGTTGTATATAAAGGACAACGGAAAAGGGTGTACGTGTATTAATGAAGGGCTTGGAATAAGCGGTATGAGGGAAAGGATTAAAAATGTTGGTGGCAGCTTATCAATAAGCTCAAAGGATGGATTCCTAATGGTTGCAGTAATTCCAAGAAACACATATAAAGGTGGTGTTATTTTTGAAGGTGCTAATAACTGATGATGATGCGCTAATTAGAGATAGTTTAAAGATTTTATTGGACCTTGAGGATGATATTGAGGTAGTTGGAACAGCTTCAACGGGACAAGAAGCCTTTGAAATGTGTCAAAAGTTAAGCCCTGATATAGTTTTAATGGATATAAGAATGCCAGTTTTAGATGGAGTACTTGGCACAAAACTTATAAAGGAACATTTTAGAAGTATAAAGGTTTTGATTTTAACAACCTTTAATGATTACGAATATATAAAGGAAGCAATAAAAAATGGTGCTGAGGGATATATATTAAAAAATCAATCAGCAGATAGTATAATAGAAAGTATCAGAACTGTTTATAAAGGAAATGCTGTTTTTGAGAAGAATGTAGTTGATACACTATCTTCAATGCTGAGAGATGAGAGAAATAGTATACCAGAAGATTTTGATTTAACAGAAAAGGAATTTAATATCTTAAAGTTTGTAGCAGAGGGACTATCAAATAAAGAGATTGCCCAAAAACTTTATTTAAGCGATGGCACTGTACGGAA
Organism: Clostridium sp. CS001; assembly: GCF_020443565.1. Taxonomy (GTDB): domain Bacteria; phylum Bacillota; class Clostridia; order Clostridiales; family Clostridiaceae; genus Clostridium_AD. The sequence goes on along the minus strand of NZ_JAIZZN010000027.1, from coordinate 40,042 downwards.
TTATGTAACCAGCCTTCTTGAAAAGCTTGGCCTAAGAGATAGGACTCAACTAGCAATATTTTTCTTGAAAAATTTTTAAAAATATTAGATATGCACAATAAAAAGGCAACTATATTCATAATAGTTGCCTTTTTCACTCCTCTGGCTTTTCTGAAATTCTACCACTTCTTATATATTATTCTTATAGCTAATTGCTTTAGCTGGACATTTGTTTATTGCTAATTCTATATTTTCATTTTCTTGTGATTTAAATACTTTTTGAGTAACCACAGCTGATTTATTTTCAATAATAAAATTAACAGGTGATATTTTTGTACATATTCCGCAACCAATACAATACTGCTTATTTACATAAAGTATGCTTCCATCTTCATTACTTAAAATATCATCTATAGGCATATCCTCTTTTTTTACTATCTTTGATGTAATATAAGCCATAGTAAAAATTGAACTAGTAGTTAAAATCCATCTCATAAACATAAATTTAGGCCCTAAAAACTTTGCTTCATTAGCAAGCATTGGAATTTTAATTACTGCCCAAGTACTCAGCATAACTACAATATTTGAAACACTTGTTCCTTTTTTTAAAAGCATTTTGCATACTGGGAATGCTGCATATATTGGTCCTGCTGAAAAACTTCCAAGCAAGAAAGAAAATATAGCTCCTTTAATTCCCGACCCTTCACCTAGGGCATTTTCTATTGATTTTTTAGGAACCCATGCATCAATAAGAGACGTTAGCACCAATATAACTGGCATAATCATAATCATTTCTTTTATATAATACAAGCTATTATTTAAAGACTGAATAGCTTTGTTAGGCATCAAAACTGCTATTACTATATAGATTACAGCCACTAACGTTAAAAACATATTGTTTTTTATCCTTACCATAATGGAATTCACATTACCACCCCCATTAGCAGAGCAATTACAATAGCAAATATAAAGCTTAAAGAATTTCTTGTTATGGTAAACTTTATACCAAACTCTCTTTTTTCAAGAGGAAAAGTAACCACTCCTACCATGGTTAATGTTGTTAGAAATGCAACCACTGGAACTATATTGGCTCCGGCATTTACAAGAGAACCCACTAGTGGAAAAGCAACAAACGCAGGTATTAAGGTTATACTTCCTACCATTGCTGATATAATTGTGAATATAATAGTATTGGACTGACCCATGTATTTCTTTATTGTATCTGGCGGAATAAAAGTTAATATTAATCCAATTAAAAATAGTATTCCTACTATCTCACCTATCATATTTCTCATCATTCCACTAGACATTTTAATAGAATTTAGTGTTTTCTTTTTATCCTTAACTATTGACCAAATAAACCATGTTCCCGTAATAATCCAAAGTGCAATAGTAAATATATCCATTCTATTTACTTACATAATTCTTAGGATTAGGTGCTTTTATTACGAAAAACTCAAGAATATCATCATTAAAGTTATTTATATTCATTTTTATGTCATAGGGTATGTTTACAATAGTTCCCTGTGGATATTCTTTTTCCTCTTGATCACCTAATCTTATAGTAAGTATCCCTCTTACTACAATCATATACACGTTAGAATTAGAAAAGTGTTCTGGAAGACCTGTTCCCTTAGTTAATGTCATATGATTTAAAAGTAATTCCTCATCATCGATAATTTTTGCAATGTTTTTCTCACTTAAATTTTTAAATTTATAATTTTTTTCTATCATTTTAATTTCCCCTTTCAAAATATCTATACCTGTATTATAATTTAATTTAAAACATAATACAGTTACCATGGTTACTAATTCAAAAAAAGGAGTTAATTAATATATGTTAGACTATATACCTTTACTTAAAACTATTGATTTATTTAAAGATATTTCTTTTAAAGACATAGAATATTTATTCACCAAAGACTTATATGAAATTAAGAAGTACAAAAAGAATTCTGTTATATATTTTCAAAATGAAAGATGCACACAGTTTGATATAATATTAAATGGAACTATAATAGTTCAAGAAATCGATTCACAAGGCAATGTATTAACTATTAGTAATTTTACTGTGGGTGATGTTTTAGGCGGTAATCTACTTTTTTCACATAAAAATTTTTATCCAATGACAATTTCTTCAAAAACTGATACTAAAATACTTCATATAAATAAAGACTTGGTTTTAAAACTTTGTCAATCTAATATTATTTTCTTAAATAACTTTCTTACATCAATTTCAGACAAAACTTTAATATTAACAGATAAAATTAAAGCATTGTCTATGAAAACCATAAGACAATGCATAATAGATTTTTTAGTATATGAAAGTTATTGCCAAGGTAGTCACATAGTAAAACTTCAACTTACAAAAAAAGAACTTGCTGAAAAATTTGGAATTCAAAGACCTTCTCTTTCTCGGGAATTAAATAAAATGAGAAAGGATGGCCTTATAGAATATGATACTCACTTTATAACAATAATTGATATAGGTTCAGCCTATTTGGATGAGTAAATTGTAAGATCTTCAATAAATCTCTTAACTACCTCTTCCCCTGTAGCCCATGATGTTACTAAGCGAATAGCAGAAATGTCACCGTCAATTTTTTGCCATACATAAAATGAATACTTCTCTTGAAGCTTGTCTATTACACTTATGGGTAATATGGGAAATATCTGATTGGATGGTGAATTAGTTAAAAATTCATATCCCAAATCACTGATTCCTATTTTTAATAACTCTGCCATACGGTTAGCATGTTTTGCTAAGTCAAAATAAATATCTTCTTTAAATAGCTCTAAAAACTGAATACCAATTAATCTTCCTTTTGCAAGTAAGCCACCCTTTTGTTTAATGTGGTATCTAAAATCCTCCTTGAGAGAATCTTTGCAAATAACAAGTGCCTCTCCCATTAATGCTCCATTTTTAGTTCCGCCAATATAAAAAGCATCCACAAGTTTAGGCAAATCTGAAAGCTCAATATCGTTCTCCTTTGAGCATAAGGCGGAGCCTAGTCTTGCGCCATCAATGTATAAAATTAAATTATTTTCTCTGCAAAACCCACTTAATTCTTCTAATTCACATTTCTTATATATAGAACCAATTTCTGTAGGATTTGATATGAAAACCATTTTAGGTTTTACCATATGTTCATCTGCATGCTCATTTATTACCTCCTTTATATGAATAGGCTTTAGCTTTCCATCCTCCACCTTTACAGAAATAATTTTGTGACCAGTTGCTTCAATAGCTCCTGTTTCATGAACTAATATATGTCCTGTGTTTGCCGAAATAATAGCTTCATGTGGTCTTAAAAATGCAGAAATAACAGTAAGATTTGTTTGAGTTCCACCACATAACATATGGATATCTACATCTTCACACTTAAGCTTAGATTTTAACAATGAAATTGCATCTAAAGAATACTTATCTTCTCCATACCCCTCTAGCTGCTGCATATTTGTTTCAATAAGAGCCCTTAAAATATTTGGATGAGCTCCCTCGCTATAATCATTTTTAAAACTATACATATTTATTTCTCCTTTTCCTATGTATTATTTAATAAACTTTTTATATCTACCCTATTAAATTATACCACTAAGGCATTCACGCCTTCTATAATTTCGACTATATTAAGAAGAAAAGATGCCTACTACTTAACCTTTATCCTTATGCATAATAATCTTTATATATCTAATAATATACTAGAGTATTACTTTAAGGAGGTCTATTTTATGTCAAAAATTATGAAAACTATGGATGGTAATGAAGCTGCTGCTTACATTTCCTATCCTTTTACTGAGGTTGCAGCAATATATCCCATCACACCATCAACACCAATGGCAGAAAGTGTAGATGAATGGTCTGCTAAAGGCAAAAAGAATCTTTTTGGTCAAAGTGTTTTAGTAAGTGAAATGCAATCAGAGGCTGGGGCAGCTGGGGCTATGCATGGTTCACTGCAAGCAGGTGCCCTAACTACTACCTATACTGCATCTCAAGGCTTACTATTAATGATACCAAATATGTATAAAATGGCAGGCGAACTACTTCCTGCAGTATTCCACGTTTCTGCACGTGCATTAGCTACACATGCATTGTCAATCTTTGGAGATCATCAAGATGTTATGGCCTGTAGACAAACAGGTTTCGCACTACTAGCATCAACAAGTGTTCAGGAGGTTATGGATCTTGGTAGCATTGCACATTTATGCGCAATTAAATCACGAGTTCCTTTTTTACATTTTTTTGATGGATTTAGAACTTCACATGAAGTACAAAAAATAGAATTAATGGATTTTGAAGATTTATCTAAGCTTTTAGATAGAAATGCCGTTGAAGCCTTTAGAAAAAGATCTTTAAACCCAGAGCATCCCGTTGCACGTGGAACTGCACAAAACCCTGATATATACTTTCAAGGAAGGGAAGCTTCAAACAAATTCTATGAAAGGGTTCCAGATTTAGTAGAAGAGTATATGCAAGAAATAAAAAAAATTACAGGACGTGAATATCACCCATTTGACTATTATGGAGCTGCAGACGCAGAGCACATAATAGTTGCCATGGGTTCTGTATGTGACACCATAGATGAAACCATAGATTTCCTTAACGCAAAGGGAGAGAAACTTGGCCGGATTAAGGTTCATTTATATAGACCTTTCTCTGAAAAGTATTTCAATAATGTTCTTCCGAGCACCGTCAAAAAGATTGCAGTTTTGGACAGAACTAAGGAACCTGGTTCTTTGGCTGAACCTCTATATCTTGATGTAGTAAAAATGTTTTATGGCACGGAAAATTCACCAATCATTGTTGGTGGAAGATATGGTTTAGGTTCTAAGGATACAAGGCCTTCTCAGATAATTTCTGTTTTTAACAATCTAAAAGACCAAAATTCAAAAGATCACTTTACCATAGGAATAACGGATGACGTGACCAACACATCACTACCTGAAACAGACTCTATTGAAACAACACCAGCAGGAACAATAAACTGTAAATTCTGGGGTCTAGGTTCTGATGGTACAGTAGGTGCAAATAAATCTGCTATTAAAATTATTGGTGATAATACCCCTCTGTATGCCCAAGGCTATTTCTCCTATGATAGTAAAAAATCTGGTGGAACTACAATATCCCACCTTAGGTTTGGTAAAAACATTATAAAGTCGCCCTACTTGGTTTTTTATGCTGATTACATAGCATGCCACAACAAAGCTTTTATTTTTAATCATAATTTATTGAAAGGTCTAAAAAAGAATGGTACCTTTATATTAAATTGCCCATGGAAAATAGATGAATTAGAAACACATCTTCCTTCAAGTTATAAAAAATATCTTGCAGATAAAAATATAAATTTTTATGTAATTGATGCAATATCCATTGCTAAGGAAATAGGTTTGGGTAATAGAATTAATATGATTATGCAAGCAGCATTCTTTAAGCTCACTAATGTAATACCTATAGATGATGCTGTAAACTTTCTGAAAGCTTCTTTAGAAAAATCTTACGGAAAGAAAGGTCCTGCTATAGTTGAAATGAACAAATCAGCTGTGGATAGAGGGTTATCAGATATTATAAAAATTGAAATACCTGAATCTTGGAGTAACTCCTCTGAAGATGAAATGCCTACTATGTATGCCCCTGATTTCATTAAAAACATTGAAAAACCAATGTCAAGAAATGAAGGCGATGAATTACCAGTTAGTGCATTTAATGGCATAGAGGATGGAACCTTCCCACTTGGCACTAGCGCATACGAAAAACGCGGAATTGCAGTAATGATACCTCAGTGGCAGATAGATAAATGTATACAATGTAATCAATGTTCTTATGTTTGTCCTCATGCTACAATTAGACCGTTTTTACTAAATGAACAGGAATTAAAGGAGGTACCAGATACCTTCGAGACTAAAAAAGCTATCGGAAAAGGTGTTGAAGGCCTTCAATATAGAATTCAAGTTAGCCCACTTGATTGCGTAGGCTGTGGTAATTGTGCTGATATATGCCCTGCGCCAGGAAAAGCACTAATAATGAGTGATGCTGAGCATGAAATTGATACTCAATGTAAAAACTGGGAATCCACCATGAAAATTGGCTACAAACCAAATGTTATGGATGTAAAAACCTTAAAGGGAAGCCAATTTGCGAAACCTCTACTTGAATTTAGCGGTGCATGCCCTGGTTGTGGTGAAACACCTTATATTAGACTGTTAACTCAGCTTTTCGGGGACAGAATGATGATTGCAAATGCCACAGGTTGCTCTTCTATATGGGGCGCTAGTGCTCCATCCATTGCATACACTGTAGATGAATCTGGAAAAGGTCCTTCCTGGGCAAACTCACTATTTGAAGACAATGCGGAATTTGGTTATGGGATGCACCTTGCCGTTAATCAACTTAGAAATAAGTTAGCGGACTTAATGAGAGAGGCCATTAAATCACCTATTGCTGGGGATCTAAAGCAAGTTTTCAATGAATGGCTTAATGTTATGGATGATAGTGAAGGTTCAAAAGTGGCATCCGAAAAAATACTTTCTTTCCTAAAACAGAGTAGCAACACTAATAATGGCATATTAAAAGAAATATTAGATAAAAAAGACTATCTAATTAAAAAGTCTCAGTGGATATTAGGTGGAGATGGTTGGGCCTATGATATTGGCTATGGAGGTTTAGACCATGTTCTTGCCTCAGGTAGCGATGTGAATTTATTTGTAATGGATACAGAAGTATACTCGAATACAGGAGGTCAATCCTCAAAATCAACGCCAACAGGTGCTGTTGCAAAGTTTGCGGCAAGTGGTAAAAAGATAAGAAAAAAAGATTTAGGAATGATGGCTATGAGCTATGGCTACGTTTATGTAGCTCAAATTTCAATGGGTGCAAATATGAACCAAACTATTAAAGCTATAGCGGAGGCTGAGGCTTACAAAGGTCCTTCCTTAATAATAGCCTATGCCCCTTGCATAAATCACGGAATAAAGACTGGCATGGGAACAAGTATTGCAGAAGGAAAAAAAGCAGTGGACTCAGGCTATTGGCATATGTACAGATATAATCCTATGCTTAAAGACAAAGGTGAGAACCCATTCATCTTGGATTCCAAGGCTCCAACTACTTCCTTCCAAGATTTCATAAAAGGAGAAGTACGTTATACCTCGTTAATAAATACCTTCCCAGAAGAAGCAACTACTCTTTTTATAGAAGCAGAAAAGCATGCTAAAGAAAGATACGATAACTATAGAAGAATGACTGAGCAAAAATATTAATTATGAAAACTGGGTACATCGCCTAAAGGTGATGTACCCAGTTTTTTCTCTAAACCATTTTAAAATACTTATTTTTCGTTGATATTTACCCAATCTCTGGCATTCTCTACTGCGAAATCGCTTGGCATTGGAACATTTGAAGTTGGTTGGTTTTCATTTATATCTGCCCAAGCAGCAGTATCATGCTTTTCAATAGGTCGTCTAACAGGTTTTTTTTCAGATACATTCTTTTTCATTTTATCACTCCTCTTATTTATATTGTTTTCAAAAATCATAAAAACTATTATAAATAAGTTAATATTAATTTATATTTTACTTAGCAATAAATCTTTAGTGTAACCCACTGCACGTTCTATATTTTTTATTTCATCGTCCCCCACTGAAAATCTAATTCTTAATGGGAATTCAATATCTGTCATTCCTGTAGATTTTATTATGTCAGAAGTATTTAGTACCTTTAATTTGGTTTTGTTTAAATAATCTTGAACAACTTCTATAGCTTCACCACTCCAGCCATAAGAACCAAAGGCTGCACCTATTTTCCCCTCAAGATTTAGAGTACTAATAGATTTTAGTGAATCTTCCATGTTTCCAGTCATGTCAGCATATTTTGTAGATGTTCCAAAGAATATTGCATCTGCTTTTTCTACAGCCTTAATGATTTCTTCTTTCTCTGCCTTATTTACATCTAAACCTTCACAGTCTATATTTGCTTCTTGGAATTTTTCCTTGAATAACAAAGCAACTTTTTTTGTATTACCGGTTATTGAAGAATACAATACTAATGCTTTTTTATATGTTTCTACATTTTGACTCATTTCATCATAAATATCTATAAACCTTTGAACATCTTCTCTTATAATAAATCCATGAGATGGAGCAATAACCTTCACTTCAAGGTCTCTAATTTTTTCAATCATATTCTGAACATATCTCCTGTGAGGGTGCATAATAAGCTTATAATAGCCAATATAATCAGCTGTAATATCTTCTTTTGCCATATCATTAAAATATTCATAATTTGCTACATGAGTACTAAAAATATCACAAGGGAATAATATTTTATCTTCTTTACAATATGTTATCATGGTTTCCGCTGTATGGAGATAAGGCGTTTCTATAAAACTAAGAGTCTTACCTCCTATATCAAGAGTATCACCATCTCCTACTACTAGAAACTCTCTATTATGAAGCTTGTACATTTCCTTTAACTCATAAACAGCTAGCTTTGAGCATACAATTATAGCATTTTTAGCTTTAGCTGCCAAACTCCCAAGTGCACCAGAATGGTCTGGTTCTGTATGGTTTATTACAATATATCTTATGTTTTCAAGTTCAATTAAACTCTTTAAATTTTCTACATATTCTCTTCCAAAATTCATGTCAACAGTATCTATCACTGTAGGCCTTTCCGTATTTAATAAATAACTATTATAAGTAGTTCCTTTAGTTAAAGTTAATCTGTGAAAAGGTACATCCCTATCGTCAACCTTTCCTACCCAAAATACATTTTCACTAAGCATAATATTTTTTTCCATTATATTTACCCCCTAAATTCTAATTTATTTTCAGTCTCTATTGTTTCCTATGTTCTTATTCTACATTCTTTTTGATTTTTAAAATATGATTTAAATCAAAATAAAAAAATGTTAAGATATTTTTACTTTACAACTACTATATATTTTATACTTATTAATTTATCTAGGACTATAAGTGCTAATAATAATAATAATAATAAGGAGCATCAATTAGGATGCTCCCCTTGCCTGATACATTATTAATGAACTAGCAATACTTTCACGTTATAACATCTTATATGGCTATTCAAAGCAATCAAATCTAATATCACTTTAAAATTAAAGGTCTCCTAGTTTTTAAATCATATTTATTTCCACTTTTTAAAACATGCATCTTAACATCAAAAATAGATAACATATCGTCTTGATGTTGCTCTGAAACATTTGTATAACTTATGTTACTTCCATCTATAATATAGACTGCCCCAGAACCTACTACTCTTAAAGTATTTTCTTTGTTTACAATAATTGAAGTATCCTCATCAATACCGATACCTAACACTTCTGGATTTTCTGCCACCCCAACTAATAACCTTCCTACCCTACCTCTTTGTGCAAAATGCTGATCTATTATAACTCCATTAATTAAACCAAGCCCTGGAGCCATTTTAAGAGTACATTTTCTCGGTGATTCATCATCAATCCCTTTTACTATCATGGTATCGCTCATTACTGATGCTCCAGCTGAAGTTCCAACAAATACACACCCCTGGGTATATCTAAGCTTCATGCAGCTATATAGCGGAGTACCTCCAAGTATACTTGTAATTCTAAGTTGATCACCTCCAGTGAAAAATATTAATGATGCTTTTTCAATGAGTTCTATGTTTTCTGCTTTTAATGCATCTTCTCTACTTTCTACATTAAGAATTCCAATATGTTCAATTCCCATATCATGAAATAAAACACTGTATTCATTCCCTACTTCAATTGGTTTTTCTGTTGCCACCGTTACAATAACTAATAGGTCACTATTCTTTTCAATATGTGCACATACCTCTTGAAGTATCTTTTTATCTCCTTTCTTGTCCTCTGCGCCACCAATTATAATTAATCCTTCCTGTGTATTAATCACAAACACATCACCACCCTAAATAATTACTTTCAAACTTTTGCTAATAACTGCGTTTTCTTAATTTTTCTTTCTATAATATCAATAAGTGGTTCCTGTTTCTCGAAGAAAACAATAACAATGTCTTCAGGCCTCGCAAAATCTAAAGCTGCTTTTAAGGCTTCTGTTTCCACTAACACCTTCTTTATGTTTGTGCTAGGGAATTTTGCAGTGAGAACTCCTTTTTCTAGAAGGTCCGCTATCTCACCCTTCGCCCTACCCCTTTTGTCCATATCCTCTTTTATAAAAATGTAATCAAAGTTTTCTCCAGCACATTTACCTATTTCTAGTATATGGCTGTCTGGCCTATCGCCTGGAACCCCTATAACTCCTATAAGTTTATTGTGCTTTATATGATTAAGTCCATCAATAACACATTTATACCCTTCAATATTATGACCATAGTCTAATACTACCATTGTATTATTAACAAAATACATATTGAACCTTCCTGGGTTTTGCTCTTTATTACAATAAAATGATTTTAATCCTTGCCTAATGATGTCATAATCTACACCTAGTCCTACTGCAGCTGCAGAAGCCGCCATGGCATTTTCAATGTTATATTTGAGAATACCATTCATAGTTATACCAACACTCTTTATGTCTATTAATTTTTCAATGTTGCTATTTTTTTGTATTATTATATTACCACCATCAACGTAGACTCCATATCCACCTTTTCTAATATTACTTTGCATAACTTTATTATCTTTATCTTTTGAAAAAATAATGATATTACTCTTTAATCTATGTAATATACTTATGCTCATATCATTATCTCCATTAATAACCACATATCCATCTTCTTTAACGGCTTCTCCGACAAGCGCTTTTACTTTTGCTAAATCCTCAATAGTATCTACTCCATCTATACCAAGGTGGTCCTCTGTTATATTTGTAATAACGCCAACGTCTGCAAGGTCATAAGCCAATCCCTCTCTTATTATTCCCCCTCTGGCAGTTTCAAGTACTGCTGCATCTACATTTTTATTAGTAAGAACAGTTAAAGCACTTTTAGGACCAGTTGTATCCCCTTTAAATATACATTTACCATCAATATAAATTCCGCTGGTAGTGGTCATTCCAACAGTATGCCCTGCAATTGACAGTATGTGAGCTGTGAGTCTTGTGGTGGTGGTTTTTCCGTTTGTACCTGTTACAGCAACAAGTGGTATATTTCTGGGTATACCTTTGAACAGCTTATCAACTATATTGCCTGCCACATTGCGTTTTGTTCCCATGCATGGATTATGGTGCATCCTAATTCCAGGTGCAGCATTTACTTCTATAATTGCTCCTTTTGTGTCTGCAGATTTACTTATATCTTCACAACGCAAATCTATTCCGCATATATCTAGCCCTATAGCACTTGCAGTTCTTTTACATATTTCAACATTTTCTTCACATATTAAATCCGTGCAATCTATTGCAAATCCACCTGTGGACAAATTTGCATTATCTTTTAAATTCAATTTTTCTTTTTTAGGAAGTATAGTGTCTAATGAGTATTTTCTTTGATTTAAATATGTTATGAGTGTATCGTCTATTTTAATCTTAGTTAATTCTTTTTCGTGTCCTTCTCCTCTTCTAGAATCCTCATTAAGATTCTCTATAAGACTCTTAATTGAACTTATTCCATCTCCTAATATATATGGAGGTATTCTTTCTGAAACAGCCACTATATCTCCATATATGCTACACACTCTATAGTCCCTTCCACTTATATACTTTTCTAGTATTATATCTTTATAATCTTTAATCAAAAGCTTATAAGCAGCTACTAATTCCTCCTCCTTTTTTATATTTGCAATAACTCCTTTACCTTGGTTTCCAAACTGAGGCTTAAGTACTACTGGATATCCAATATCTTTTGCGCACAAAATAGCATCTAGTTCACTTGATATTTTCATCCCCTTTGCCACAGGTAAACAATGAAGTTCTAATATTTCCTTAGTTAGAAGTTTATCCTGTGCTATATCAACAGCTATTGCACTAGTATCGCTTCCTAACGTTGCTTGTATCATTCTTGAATACTTTCCATAACCTAATTGGAACATACTATTTTCACCTATTCTTAATATAGGAATTCCCCTGCTTTTAGCCTCATTACAAATATTTATGGTGCTTACTCCTAGTTGTTCACCCATTAATGTTTCCTTTAGCCTACTAAACCTTAAATCAAAATCAAATATTTCTTTATTAATTAATGAATTAATAATATCTACTGCCATATTTCCAGCCTCTATAGCTGTATTCTTATATAAATATTCATGAATAACATAATAATTATCTCCAGATATTTCTCGAGATTTTCCATAACTTATTTCTATACCGATCATATTGTGGAGAGCTATTATAATATGTTCAGTAATATGTGCCAAATATGTCCCTTCTGTAAGCCTTTTAATAAACCCTTTCTCCTCATCAATCCCACATCTATGTTTGGAAAGCTCTGGCAACATATTGATTAACGTATCATTAAAGCTATAAATATCTTTACTGGGAACTTCACCGTACCCTTCTAAATCCAGGTCAAGCCTTATACACTTCTTATGAGAATATATATTTCTTCCTTGAAAGACCTTTAGATTAACAGTCTTCATCCATTTTCCCGTTGCCAAAAATCTATAAAAATCTATGAATCTTGTTTAATTCCCTATTCAATGTGTCCGATTTTGTAATCCTTTCGGATATACTACTTTCGTTTGATATAACACTCCAAGGGCTTAAATTCCCATACAACGCATGGTACATATTAGTAGTATCGTTTAAGTGATTAAGTATCATCTACGATGCTATTAAGTATCATCTATGATGATCTAAACTACTAATTCATATCTTGATAGATTGACACTTGCATTATAATCTCTATCTATAACGCATCCACACTCCTCACAGATATATGTCCTAACTGATAATGAAAGTTTCAGCTTTATATGACCACACTCACTACAAGTCTTTGATGAAGGATACCATCTATCAGCTTCTACAAACTCAATCCCATTGAACTCACATTTATATTTCATTTGTCTTTTAAACTCATATAAACATTGTTTTGCTATTGCTTTTGATAAATGTCTATTTTTCATCATTCCTTTGATATTAAGTGTTTCCATAACAACTCTTGATGGTTTGGTTTTCACTATCTTACTCGTTGCATGGTGACTATGATTACTTCTTATATTAGCTAATTTCCTATGAAGTAACTTAATCTTCTTTTCGATTTTTATAATATTACTTGTTTTGACAAACTTACTCCCTTCTTTATTCATTAAGTATTTGCGAGATACCCTACGTTGTAATCTACGTAGCCTTTTTTCAAGTTGCTTTGCAACTCTTGTTTTATTAATATTTTTAAACTTCATTCCATTAGAGCATATAGCTAAATCTTTGATGCCCACATCTATCCCAATACTCTCATTTGTTAATTCTACTATTGGGTGCTCTTTTTCTATACCTACTGATATGAACCAATACTTACCATCAAAACTTATTCTTGGATTAGTATATTTACAGTTCATAGGTAGTAAGTTTTTCTTTATATTTATCCAACCAACGTTTTCAATTAGCACCGAGTTTTCTTTAACTTTAAACTTTGATGTATCGTTATAGAAAGACGGTTTAGATTTTCTTCTTCTTTTAAATCGTGGCTTATCTGACAAGTGCTTGAAAAACTTCTTATAAGCTTCGCAACCGTCTTTAACTGCTTGTTTAGCCACATTGTTAGATACTTCATTTAACCAATTAAGTTCCGTTTTCTTTAGCTCCGTTAGTTCTTTTCGCAAATCATTATCAGAAATAAACTTTCCACCATTTTTATAATCTTCTTCTTGTCTTGTAAGTGTCCAATTATAAATAAATCTTGCAGTACCAACTGATTGCCACAATTTTTGTTCATGTTCTTTAGTTGGAAATAATCTAACTTTCTTCCCCATTATCATTCTCCAACAACTCCTTAATACCTGCTAAAGTATTAATCATCTTCTTCGCCTTATGCCTGAACGAAAGTTCAGAAGCTCTTTTGCCTTGAAGCCTACAACTAAATACTGTAACAATTTGAATTAAATCCTCAACTAATTCCTGTTCTTCTGTTCTTTCAGTATTGTCTATGATTTCAATAGTAGTTCCATATTTACTGCATAGGTTTTCTATGATTTCAAAACCAAACCTCAATAATCTATCATTATACAGAATTACTATCTTTACGTCTGTGGTGTTTTTCCTATTAAAGTTGAAAACTCACCTATAGAATAATACTTCATTGATTATCTCCTCAATATAATAACAGCATACAATATAATATTATTCAATATATGTTTATACGTTTTTATATATTTTATTCAACTGTTACTCCCCTCCTGATGGGTTATTTAGCTACCATAATTATGTTTTTTTTAATTCTTTTTATCAGTTTTTATATTTATCTGTAAATCTGCTATAACATTATTTGATTTATATTTTTACCCTTTTCAAATTATTTATTCATCACAATTTATGCCTAATCATATGCACATTATATAAATTTGTTCTTAACATCCACTATTTGAAGCAATACTTTATGTTAATTTTCATGTATCACTTATGCTTTATACGGAATATATTATTGTGTAAGCAACAAACAAGGAGGAAAAAAACTACAATGGCATATATGTCAAAACCAGAGCATAATATGATGAATTTTGTATCCCCGAAACAAATTAACTGTGTGCCACAGGAAACCTGTATAAACAATGTTCAATTAGCTGCAGGCTATGTACCTTTTCAAAAATTTTGCACTACCTTTTCTCCCCTAGAATCATTAATGAAAGGAACAGCTTTTCCTGAACTTTATAGTCCTTTTGAAGGTAATGATCGTAGACTTCCGTATTTAATGGGTTGCAAAAGGGAGGAAGAGATATGAAGCATGATAACAGACTAGACCTTTTAAAACAAATCTCAGTAGCTCATTTTATGCAAGAAGACTTAGCTCTTTATCTTAATACTCACCCTATGGATAAACCTGTAATTGAAAGATACAACTTCTTCGTAATGCAATCTAAGGGGCTAAAAGAGAAATATCAAAGGCATTTTGGAATGTTATCACAACATGATGTTTGCAGTCCTTATCCTTGGCAGTGGATAGATGATCCTTGGCCATGGGAATATGAAGCTAACTTTAGGTTTGAAAGGGAGGATAGATAGCTTATGTGGACATACGAGAAGATGTTAGAATATCCAGTTAAAATTAAAAATCCAAGTCCTAAAATGGCAAAAATAATTATCACTCAATATGGCGGTCCAGACGGTGAACTTGCTGCAGCATTAAGATATCTTAGCCAAAAGTTTTCTATGATCACTCCTCAAGCTATCGCAACATTAAATGACATAGGTACTGAGGAATTAGCACACCTTGAAATGGTAGGCGCTATGGTAACACAACTTATGCGAGGTGCAAGTCTTGAGCAAATAGAAAAAGAAGGCATGAGCGCTTATTACGTAGACCACGGTAGAGGCATATATCCTATAAGTGCTTCTGGTTCACCATTCACTGCAGCCTATATACAATCCAAAGGTGACCCAATTGTTGACCTTACAGAAAATTTAGCTGCTGAGCAAAAGGCAAGGGCTACTTATGAATACTTAATCAATGTAGCTGATGACCCTGATGTTATTGAGCCATTAAAGTTCTTAAGGGAAAGAGAAATTGTACATTATCAAAGATTTGGAGAAGCTCTTAGAATTGTTCAAGATGTTTTAAAAGAGCCTCATCTATTTGTAATGCCAAAACCTGATTTTATGAAATAATTTCATAACAAAAGCCTTGGCATTAAGCGTGTTGCTTTGCCAAGGTTTTTTCTACTTTACTATATATTATTAGTGATATATCCGTTTTTTATTTTACAGATACCCAAGGGTTATTCTTTATGTAAAACCTCCATAGGAAATCCTTTGCTTCCTCGGCATAATCAATGCCAATTCTTTTAGCTTCTACGACTTCAATTTTTTGTAATAAATTTAAGTCTTCTTTTTCTATTGCTTCTTCAATATATAGCTCATTTAAGTATAGATCTTGTTTATTATTTTCTTTATTTATTTTCATTGCCATGCAGAGTTTAGATGGTCCTGAAGTTAAGTTTTTAAATTGAGCTTTTGTAAGTTCACTAATATCTTTCTTGAACCTAAGCTTTGACATTTCTTCTATTCCTTCTATGGGCTCAATGGCCCTAACTAAAACTCCTTCAGGAGAACCTTCTTCTTTGGTTATTACATTAAAACAATAATACATACCATAAATAATAAATACATATGCTATTCCAGGCTTTCCATATAAAGTTTCAGTTCTAATAGTTCTTTTCCCTCCGTAAGCATGTGAAGCCTTATCTATCGCTCCAACATATGCTTCTGTTTCAACAATCTTCCCCTTTAATTTAACTCCATTTACTTCATGGACAAGCACCTTACCTAAAAGATCCTTAGCCACCTGCAAAGTTCCTCTAGCATAGAATTCCTTAGTAAGTTTCATTATAAAGCTCCTTTCCTTATTTACACCTTTAACTTTTAACCCTTATAGTTAAGTCATTATCTTCGATGTTGTTAAACTACCTGATATATTATCTCCTCCAAACCGAAAATTTATTATATAAGATTTGTACTTATCATACTTAAAATCATTAACCTGTAACACATACTTTGGATAACCCATATTATATTATTGTAGTGAAATTAATGGAGGTTTGCAATGTTATACCGAGAAATGGAAGAAGAAGAATTCATGAATATGGAAAATGAAGATTTAATAAGCCCTGAGCAAACACCTATATGCGAAAGTCATATGATGGAGCAACAAATGTATCAAAATCCTACCAATAATAATCCTATGATGCAATGCCCTATGTACCAAAATCTTATGATGCAAAATCAAATCGAACCACAACCAATAACTCAAATGCATCATATTGGTTGTCCAATGATGAATGAGATGTTTAACCCATCAACATACCCTACCCAAATAGAAATGGATGAATATGGTCTAGAAGAAGGTTTTAATGAGAATATGGAAAGGTCACCTTATGATGGCTATTATAACAATAGCTATTATCCTTATAATTCTTACTACCAAAATTCTTACTACCAAAATTATTACCCATTTTCTAACTTTAATCCGCTGCTTATTCCTTTATTACTTGGCAGAGATTAATCATACTGGGAATAAAGAGCATCCATTAAAGTGTTCTTTATTCCCAGTATAAATTATTACTTTACATATTTTATTTAACAACATTTTGGAAGCTTCAATTCTGACATCTTCTATAAGTGGTAGCTACTTAGCCCAGAAAAGTTGCTTAGTGGCAACCTAAATCTGCTTCCAAAGTTGTTAATATTGCAGCATAACAGATGATGGTTTAACTAATTCATTAAACTATAAAATAAACTAATAATAAATTTATTACTTTTTACGAATACTATTAATATGATTTATGAATTTTTTGATAAACTAAGGAGGAATTGTAATGAAAAATAAACCTTTTGCTCTAATTGTGGTCTGTACACTGTTTTTTACAACCTCATGTACACAGCAAACAAATAAACAAAAACAACCAGCCATCGGAGGGATAGAATCATCAAGTTTCCAAAATTCAGATGTTAAAACTATAAAGATAACAGCAACTAAGTCAAATATAAAGGCAGGTTGTTCAACTAATTCTCCCGTAGTCCAATCTTCTAATAAAGATACTAAGCTTGATGTTATAAGCGAGGTTTCTGATTGGTATGCTGTAAAACTACAGAATAATGATATTGGTTTTGTTCCTAAGGAAGACTGTAAGCCCATAGTTGTTGAAGACAATAAAACAAATATTCCACCTGAAGATTCTACAGCAGTTCCACAAGGCACAACTGCCCCTAAAACACCAGCTACAAAAACAGATTCTAGTACACTAACCGCTTCAGAGCAAGAAATGTTAAAGTTACTCAACGATTCTAGAATTCAAAACAACTTATCTCCCTTAAAGGTAGATATGGAATTAACCAATGTAGCTAGAATCAAAGCTCAAGACATGATTGACAATAATTACTTTAGTCACAACTCACCAAAGTATGGCAATCCATTTGATATGATGAAATCCTTTGGTGTAAAATATCTTCAAGCAGGAGAAAACATTGCTGGAAATCAAAGTGTTCAAAATGCTCAAAATGCGTTAATGAATTCTCCAGGACATAGAAAAAACATTCTAAGCCCTGACTTTACTCACATAGGACTAGGAATCCAAAAGGGTGGACCCTATGGAAACATGTTTTCACAAATGTTCATCAGCAAACCTCAATAAAACTTACGTATTCCATTAATTTCAATACAATATTCTACAATCCTAATACAAATAAAAGCATAACATAAATAAGAGCACGTAGAACTATAACTTCTCATACGTGCTCTTATCCTATTGTTGAAATTTAATCTTAAAAATATTTTTCTTAATTCTTCTTAATCTTCTCAGTTTCGCGTACTTTATCAACTAATGCTTCTAAAAGCTTTGAAATAGAGTTGCTTGTAGTTTCATTAACTAATTTACCATCCTTATCAAACTTCGTATCTGCTTTCATAATAAATACTTCCGGTTGATTAAGTGGCAAAAGATCGAGTCTTACACATACCTGACGCAAGTGATATTGCACACGTGAACCTCCAAATATACTAGGTGAAGCACTCATAATAGCTAGTGGCTTTCCGGAAAGTGGCAAATCTGTACCACGAGAAGCCCAATCCAATGCATTTTTTAATACTGGGGGTATAGAATAATTATACTCTGGTGTAGAAATTAAAATAGCATCAGCAGTATCTAGTTTATTTTTAAAGTTTAAAACTGTTTTAGGCATACCTATGGCTTCTACATCCTCATTGAAAAATGGAATATCAGATATATCTACTATTTCAAGCGTTGCACCTTCAGGTAATAGATCTTTTGCTGCATTTAAAGCAGCCTTATTGTATGAATGTAATCGTAGGCTTCCTGTAAAACCTATAATATTAATTGTCTTATTCATAAAACCTCACCATCCTAAAATATTATTGTGCTTATTTAATAAATGTTCCTTCGTTAAGCTCCTTAAAAGCCTTCTTAAGTTCTTCTTGTGTATTCATAACTATAGGTCCACCCCAAGCAATTGGTTCATTTAGTTTCTTTGCTGAAAATAAAAGAAATCTTAAGCCTTTTTCTGATGCTCTAACTAATAGTTCCTCACCATTATTAAAAAGAACTGCACATTTACTAGAAACTAAATTATCATCAGAATCTTCAAAAAAACCTTGACCTTCCACTATATAGATAAACAAGTTTAATTCTTTTCTGGTTTCCAAGCGCCACAACGCACCAGGTTTCATATCCACATCTAAAAATAACATTTTAACATGATCGCCTTGGACCGCGCCAAGTTCGCCCTTATACTCACCTGAAACAATAGCAATTCTACAACCATCTTCTTGTAATTTAGGCACCATATCTGCTCTTATATCATTGTACTTTGGCGCTGTCATCTTTTTATCTTGGGGTAAGTTTAGCCATAGTTGTACTCCTAGCATACGCTCTGAGGGCTGTGGCATTTCTTGATGAAGTATTCCACTACCTGCGGTCATCCATTGGCAACAGCCATCTAATATGCTTCCTTTATTTCCTAAACTATCTTGATGTTCAATATCACCATTTATAAGATAGGTAATGGTTTCAATTCCCCTATGGGGATGCCATGGAAAACCTTTTATGTAATCAACTGAGTCATAGGAGTCAAAAGCATCTAACATTAAAAATGGATCAAACTCCTGAACATCTGGTAGGCTTATAACTCTCACAAGCTTCACACCGTCACCATCATATTGAGTGGTTCCGGTTACTATTTTACGCACCGTCCTAAGTTCCATATTATCTTTCCTCCTTAATTAATTCTATTAAACCCTTCTCATACAATTATATCATACCTCACAACAATTATTTATAACTTTAAGTTATGCAAACTTCCGCCTGCATGTTTTCTTTTATAAGTACTAGTACTTTTATCACGTATATTTATACTAGTAACTTTTTTTCGCATTTCAATGTAATTCTTAAAATTAAAGTAGTATACTTACCTAAAGGAGGCGTTGTTATGAGTAAAAAAGTTTACATTTCAAAAGGTAAAGAAGAGCTAAAAAAGGTATTAACACCAATTCAGTTTAAGGTAAGTCAAGAAAATGCAACGGAACGACCTTTTTCCAGTGAATTTTGGAATAGCAAAGATGAAGGAATCTATGTTGATATAAATAGTGGAGAGCCACTATTTACTTCTCTAGATAAATTTGATGCAGGTTGTGGATGGCCTAGTTTTACAAAGCCACTAGAAGAAGACCATATAAAGGAAAATAAAGATTTAACCCTAGGGATGGAGAGAATAGAAGTAAGAAGCAAATATGGTGATAGCCACTTAGGTCATGTATTCCCTGATGGCCCAGTTGAAAATGGTGGATTAAGATATTGCATAAATGGTGCCTCTTTAAAGTTCATACCTGTAAATAGGCTTGAAGAAGAAGGATACGTAGAATATTTAAAGTTATTTAAAGTTCTTTAAAAGTATGTTAATATAGGAAAGGCAAATAACTTTATTTGGTATGGAGGTAAAAATGGCTAAAAATCAAAGTATTAAGGGAAACTTCACTTACAATAACATAGAGAAAAAAGGTAAGAATTTCATGTATAAAAATCTTGAGAAAAGTAATTGTTATAATAGCGATTTTTCAAGTTCGAACTTCGACTATGTTAACTTTAGGGGTGCACACTTTAAAGCCTGCGTGTTTTTTAAATGTAGTTTTAGATGGACACAGTTCCTAGGAACAAACTTTAAAGACAGCGATTTCACAAATACCACATTTGAGAATGCTATATTTGATTCAGTGAATTTAGATGGTGCAGATTTTAAAGATGCTGAGTTCGAAAACACTATATTTGTATCCACTGACGTCACTAAGGCTAAAAATTTTAGCACTAAAAGACCAGGTGTTAAGTTTTTCAATGAAATCCCCGAACTAGAAATTAGTGAGGATCTTCATGGGGCAGTTCTAAATGCAATGAAAAACAAATATGTAAAAGCTGCAAGGGTTCTCGATACAAAAGATAGTAACATTAACATAATAAGCTTAATGATATTATTGGAAAACTTTGATGAAGAAACTTTAATTAAAGGACTAAATATTGTTGAGACTGAACTTAATTGTGATTTTTATACTTTAAGTTATATAATCAAATTTATAAAAAGCAATATGTAATCGCAGTAACTTTCTTCTGTTATTTTAATAATAGGTAAACAACATAGTACCCTATGTATGTTATACCTATTATTTTTTTACTACATTGATATTCGTATTATTCTTTGTAGGATATCACCTTACTGTCATCTTTAGATGTTATTACTTCCACTTAAAGACAATAGTAACTGTGAAGGAAGGTAGAAAACCCAAATTAGGAATGATGCTATTTGCTGAAGGCTTATGATAAAGTGTGCTTCTATAGGTAGAATTGTAGTTACATTAGATAACGCTACGCATATATCACACAAAAGAAAAAGTATCATGCCTAGCACTACCATGTACTTATTAGGAAGAGGATATAAATTACTTTTAAAGGCCTTTATAGCTTTAATAACACTAGTAAGCAGACATATAGAATAAAATAGTGATATGGGCAACAAAATACTAATTTCTCTAATAAATAATCTAACTGTAAAATATGAAAGCACTATAAATTGAAATGCAATAAAAAAATTTATAAGTGTTACCTTTTGCTTTTTAGGATCATACCTAACAGAATATATGATTTGGACCATAGAAAAAAAGACTACTCCTAGAATATAAAAATCAAATATAACTAAACATAAATCGGCAATGACAGTAATAAACATACCAAATTGAAGTAGTAATCTATCTCTATAATTAGCTATATGTGTATATGAATTGTTAACTATGTCTCGCCCTCCCAGTAGCTTTTTAATAGGAAGTATGGACAGGATAAAACAAAGTATTATGGACATATACTTTATATATTCAGAAGTAATAACTGTTTTTACGTCATAAAGGTCCATATATAAAAATAAAACATATAAAATTAGTATTATTAAAGTTATTACCCTTATTATTAAACCATTGAAATTTTTATCTTTCATTACATATCACCGCACTATAAATTCTTCTTGGAAAAGTATCATAACAGTTACATTTTATCCAAGTAATCAAAACTTACACAAAATATAAATGCTATTAGCAAAATTTTCAATAATAAAAAAGGCTCATGATTAACTTTAATCACAAGTCTTTCCAAATTTAAATTTGTTTTTCATTCAACCACTCAGTAATATCTTCTATGATTGGATGCTTTATTCCATCTACATTTAGTTCCCTAACGCTATTAATAATACATGGCTTTTCAAATTTAATTCCATTTAATTTTTTCGAAATTTCAGTTATAAGTTCATAATCCATGGCATCAGAGTAGACTTTAGAATCTACAATATGTCCATCCTTGCAGTTTAAGCAAATTTCTATTTCACCCCAAGAAAATCTTTTTCGGAAGCTTATGTCAAAGCTTGGACTCTCACCATACCTCCACTGCCAGGATGAATATTTATTATATAGAGAATTAATTTCTTCTTCAAAGAGATTTATATCTGTTGCCTCACCCTTTCCTCCATATAACTTAATAAAGGTACTGTTTAAATTGCTTATTACTTGTTCTAACGTAATTGATCCATTTATTTCCTTCAAGTTTATTACTCTAGACTGCACGGATTCTACACCTTTAGATTGAATTTTCTCTTTAGAAACCTGAAGATACTCACTTAATTTTGAAAAGTCAGAATTTATAAGCAAGGTACCATGATGCAGAGCTGTATTTTTAGTATTGTAGAAAGCATTACCTGAAAACTTTTTACCCTTTACAGTAATGTCATTTCTTCCTGAAAACTCAGCTTCTATATCAATATTTTTCAAAGCTTCGATGATAACCTTTAACTGCTTTTCTAGGTCATATAGCTTTTTATCCATTATAAAGGTAAAATTTAGATTCCCTAAGTCATGATAAACTGCACCGCCACCTGATAATCGCCTTGCAAGTTTCCCGCCATTTTTCTCTAATTCACCACAATTACATTCTTTCCAACAGTTTTGGTTCTTTCCTACTACCACAGTATTATCATTTTGCCACAGGTATAATATTATCTCATTTTCTCTAACATGTGTTAGTAAAAGTTCTTCTAAAGCTAGATTATACCAAGGGTCAAAAGTTGAAGATGTTATTATGCTAGTAATTGTGTTATTATGCAAAATGGATAGCCCCGCCTTCTAAACACAGTGCAGATTCGTGAATTACCTCTGCTGTGGTAGGATGCGCATGTATAGTTTCAGTTATTTCTCTAGCAGTTAAGTTATTCTTAATGGCTAGAGTAAGCTCTGCAATTAAATCTGTGGCATGTAGCCCCACAATACTTGCACCAATTAATATCTTTGTATTTTTATTTCTTATAATTTTAATAAATCCATCACTTTCTCCATAGGATAATGCTTTCCCGTTAGCTGAAAATGGGAATTTACCTATTTCTACTTCCATTCCTTGAAGTTTTGCGGCCTTTTCACCTATACCCACCATGGCAATCTCAGGTTCTGTGAAAATCGCGCTAGGAACTACTGTATAATCCATATCACAAGGCTTACCCATTATATTATTTGCAGCGATAACCCCTTGGTGGGATGCTACATGAGCAAGTAATATAATATTTGTTACATCTCCAATGGCATATATATTGGAAACATTAGTTTGCATTTTTGAATTAACTTTAATTCCCCTTTTATTATTGTTTAATTCTATTCCTGCCCTTTCTAATCCAAGCCCATCTATGTATGGAGTTCTTCCTACAGATAAAAGCACTTTATTTGCTGATATATATTTATCTTTACCGTCCTGTATAAAATGTACTATGCATTCATTATTCTCAGCTTCAATAATTTCTTCTACCTTTGCAGTCGTATATAGTTTAATCCCCTTTTTTTCAGCACTTTTTTTATTTTCTTCACATATATCATCATCACAGCTTATAAGACATTGATCCATAAACTCAACCACTGAAACCTCCGAACCAAAGCTAGCATAAATATAGGCAAACTCCATGCCAATAACCCCGCCACCCACAATTACCAGTTTCTTTGGAATTTCTTTAAGAGAAAGAGCATCGTCACTATTAATTACATTTTTATTTTCAATACCCTTAATTGGTACTACTGCTGATTTTGAACCCGTAGCAATAATAATGTTCTTTGTTTTAATAGTAATTTCTTGTGTATTGCTTTTGGCTAATATAGTTTCATTATCAACAATTTCAGCAGTTCCATTTATAACTTTTATGTTGTTTTTATCCATTAAATACTGAATGCCTTGAACAAGTTGTGTTACAACCTTATCTTTTCTATCAATAACCTTTTCCATTCTAATGCCAATATTTTCAGCATAACATCCAAATTCCTCAGCCTTTTTCAATGTGTCGAAAACCTGCGCAGATCTAACTAAGGTTTTAGTAGGGATGCATCCCCAATTTAAACAAGTACCACCTATTTCTTCCTTTTCTATTAATATAACATTTGCTCCTAATTTAGCAGCCTGAATTGCAGCTACATATCCTCCTGGACCACCACCAATTATGGTAATGTCACTTTCCATTTCGAGTTTTACTGGCTTAATTAAATTTTTAAAGTAGTTAAAGGTATTGGGTGCGGTGCTTGAATTTCCAGTTTTAGCCGCTTGCTCTCCATTTATTTGTGCTAATACCTTATCTGCATTAACTGAGTCTCCTTCTTTCACATTAATACTTTCAATAGTCCCTTGTGCTTTCGAATTAATGGTACTTGCACCCTTTCCACTTTCCACCTCAAAAATCACATCGTTTAGCTTAACAGTATCGCCCACATTTTTTAAAATCTTAATTATTTTTGTTTGATCGTTTTTATTTAAAGAGTTTTCTAATTTAACCTCTATATTCATTTTTTTCCTCCCTTTTATAATAATTGGTAAGGTAGCTAGGCTACCTTACCAATTTTACAACAACTCTACTTTATTTATATTATTTATATTATTTATTAAAGTCGTTTCTGAATTCTTCAATAGAATCCTTAAGTAATGTTACACTATAAGCCATTGAAGGACCGCCACCAAAGGCAACAGAAACCATCGCAGCTTCCATTATTTCTTCTGGTGTTGCACCTGCCTCTAACGCTTTATAAACATGGAATACTATGCAGTATTCGCAGCGGTTGTAAGCTCCAATACCAACACTTATTAACTCCTTAGTCTTTGTATCTAATGCACCTGGTTTATATGTAGTACCAAGTAAATTCATAAATGCGCCTACATGTTCTCCGTTAGTTTGCCCTACTATTTCTAACCCACCCATAAAATCATTTAACATTTCTCTAACATTTTTAGCCATAATATTATTACCTCCTCAAATACTTGCTATGCTAATTATTAGTATAGCAAGTATTTGAGGTAAATGCAATACGTTATGATAAAAACTTCAACTAATATTTTTCATGAATTTTTCAAGCACTCTTTTGAATACTTCAACTTCCTCTTCTGTAATCCCAATTGAAAAAAATTCACTCATTTTTTGCCCTTCTGGTAAAAGTTCTTCAATTCTCTCTGTACCTTTTTGTGTTAGTTTAATATACTTTACTCTTCTATCTTCCTTATCTTTAGTTCTTTGAATTAGCCCCTCATCTTCCATTCTGTCTAAGAGTCTTGCAACAGTGGACTCTTTAGTGCCCATTCTTTCGCCTAACTCCTTTTGGCTCATATCACCATATTTCAACAGATAATACATAGCTATCCACTGAACTCTGGTTACACCAAATGGAATTAATCTTTCATTAAACATATTCGCCATTTTTTTAGATGTCTTACTATTTATAAAACACACACATGATTCAATATCAAACATTATAGCCTCCTAGTTTTTGCAAAAGTATATTTTCTTATTATTATATAAAACTTATTGCTTTTTAGCAATTTATATATAACTATCACTAACTTAACAAAAATTTAAAGCAACTGTTACCTTTGCTATAGTTCTTAATATAGGTATACTAAGATTACAGAAAAATTTCTAAAATTTTTTATAATATATTGAAGTGTTTTTTCTTTGGCAATCGTTATATTAAGTGTAAGGATAAAAAAGGGGTGATGATTATTCAAAAAGAAGAGTTTGCAAACTATATAAAACAGTATGAACGATTGATCATTACTATTTGTCTATCCTTTACAAATAATTACTTTGATGCAGAAGATTTAGCACAACAAACCTTTTTATCAGCTTACGTTAACTATAATAAATTTCAAAGGGAAAATTTTAAGTCTTGGCTTACAACTATAGCCGTAAATAAGTGTAAAGATTTTCTTAAGAGTCCTGCAAGAAATATTTATAGTATATCTGAAGAAGAGTATGAGAACATAAAAGATAAGGGCGATTCACCAGAAGACATTCTAATAAAAAAACATAGTAAGGAAAAGATATTTAGTTTATGTGAAAGGTTAAAAGATCCTTACAAAGCATTATCTATAAATTATTTCTGTAAAGATATTAAACTTTCAGATATGGCAAAAGATACAGGTCAAAGTTTAAAAACATTACAAACTCAGCTTTATAGGGCAAAGAAACTGTTGAAAGTTTTATGGAAGGAGGAGTTTATGTGAATAGTACACTATTTGAAGAAGATGGACATTTAACTAAAATATCATTAAAAGCCCTTAAAGAAGGTTATCTAAGCGATGATGAGTTAGTGTTAATATCAGAACATATGTGCATGTGTGCAAGATGTGCTGATTCTTTAGCTGATAGTTTTTGTGAGGATGAACTTGCTATAGCTCCTTTAGGCTTTCATGAGGAAATTCTAAGTAAAATAGAAAGAAAGAAAGAAAAGAATACGCAGTTTTTGTTTTATTCTCTTAGGGTTGCCATGGCAGCAAGTATCGCTTTAATATTTGTTTTTTCAAATGCACTAAATTTAATTGCAAATACAAAAATAGAGCCACTGAATATTGCTCCTATGAGTTTAAATACTACGAATACAATTAATAAAAGTCTTAATGACTTCTCTCAAAAAATAATTCATTTGGAGGTTTTTAATAATGAGAACGAAAAAAAGTAAATTTTTAACCTTTTGTTTTTCTATGTTACCTGGTGCAGGTCACATGTATATAGGTTTTATGAAGATGGGGCTATCCCTTATGGCAGCATTTTTCTTTGTAATATTTCTTTCTAGTTGGCTAAATATAGGTCCGCTAGTATTCATATTACCGCTAATTTGGTTCTATTCATTTTTCGACTGTATGAACAAACAATATTCAACAGATGAAGAATTTTTGCTTTTAGAGGATAATTATTTATTTTCCCTTGATGAAATAGTAAAAATAGATAAAGGTATTTTTAAAAAGCACAGATTATTTACTGGAATACTTCTATTACTTCTTGGAGTTTACTTAATATGGAACAATATTTTAAACAGTTTGTCTAGGTATCTTCCCAATGAAGTTTACAACGCAATCTATGCTATAACAAAAGTAGCACCACAGATAATTCTAGGTGTTGCCATAATTGCTGTAGGTGCAAAGCTCATTTCAGGCAAGAAAAAGGAGTTTGATACAAATGATTAAGGGACGCAGAGTAGGAACTTTTACCACCGGAATAGTCCTAGTTATGTTTGGAATATTATTCTTGTTACGTTTAACTCCTCTAAATATTAATTATTTAATGATTGCATCTTTTTGGCCTATTGTTTTAATATTTTTAGGAATTGAAATCATTGTATCATACTTAAAAAACAAAGAAGACACAATGAAATATGATTTTCCCGCTATACTTCTTATTGTAATGTTATCCTTATTTGCCATGGGCATGGGTTGTATGGAGTATGTAATTACTCATGTTTCACAATTTAGAGCCATGTTTTAGAAGGGTGAAATACAAATCACTATTAATGGCCAATTAACCAATTAAAATCAATTTCCATATAGCAATTTTTTTGAAACTAAATATTGTAATACTTCGTCTAATAATTAATATAAAGGTTTGGGCTTCCATTTGTGGTATAAAAATACCCCCATGAAAATCCTAAACTTACAAATTAAAGATTTAGGAGGTAGAATTTGTGATATTATCTTTTTTTACAATGAATAAAGTTTTGATTACTAACCTTTCCCTTAACATAAATCAGTCTGAATTCACTGAGTTTTATCCTATAATTTTTACCCTTCTTGCACTTATTGCTTCTTCTGGAGTTCTGAAGATTATCCAAAGAAAAAAAACTTCTAAATAAGTTTTGTTAGAGTATTCTTCAATGATTTGGTAGAAGATGGCAGACTTGAAGCTTCCAAAATGTTGTTAAAAACATAAGGCTATGTTCTTCAATCATTTTGAAGAACATAGCCTTTCATTGTAATATCTGACACTATCTCATATGGAATGCCATTATTAATGATAGCTCCCAACAAAATTATAAAATAATATCCGACAACTCAACTTGGAGACTCTCAACTTTAGTTTTTATCTTACTAGCAAATGACATATTGCCTTGCATTAATTCTGTTGCTGGAAGGACTACAATAAAGCTACTCCCCTCTCCGAATTTACTTTTAACATGTATATGCCCTTCATGCAATTCTACAATGGACTTCACTAAACTTAATCCAATTCCTGTACCTTCGGCATTTCTAGATAGTGATTTATCTACCTGTTTAAACCTCTCAAATATAATGTCTAAGTCATTATCTTCAATGCCTATACCATTATCCTTTACATATATCTCCACAGATTCACCTTTATCTTTAATTTCTACAAGGATTTCATCGCCGACTTCTGAAAATTTTATGGCATTGGATATAAGATTTAATATTATTCTAGCTATTTTTTCTGGATCACAAGCAATAATTTTTTCTTCAATATCCGTATCAAATATAATATTTATCCCTTTTACTTCAGTAAAGTTAGT
Source organism: Clostridium sp. CS001 (assembly GCF_020443565.1). Lineage (GTDB taxonomy): Bacteria > Bacillota > Clostridia > Clostridiales > Clostridiaceae > Clostridium_AD. The sequence continues at coordinate 11,088 of NZ_JAIZZN010000027.1, read as the reverse complement.
TACAGACATCACTATTTCTTCCACGACTTCTACTATGTTATTGTTGGAGAGGTTTAATTCAAAGAACCCTGCTTGAATTTTTGATAAATCCACAATGTTATTAATTAATTTCGATAATCTATAAGAGTTTTGCTTAATTGAATTAATATACTTAGTAATGGATTCCTTCCTATGGTCTAATGAACCACTCTCGCAATACATATTAAGCAATTGAGCTGTTGAAAATATAATATTAAGTGGTGTTTTAAGTTCATGAGATATGTTAGCAAATATTTCCTCTTGAGACTTTAGTGCATTCTCCATTATTATGTTAGCCTTTATTTCAGATGTAACATCTATGGTTAACATTAATATTTCTTGAATTTCGCCATTTATATCCATCAGAGGTTCAAATATAAAATTCCAATATTCCTCATTTCCATTTATAAAATGCTTTCTCTTATTCAAATATTTAGTTTTCTTTTCTTCTAGTACTTCGCTAATACAAGTATAATACTCATCTAACGTATCTACATTAAAGAAATACTCAATTGTTTCTCCTTTTATTTGTTTTATTGATTTTACATTAGGTCTTAATAGCCCAATGATTTTAAATGCCTTTTTATTAATATCTACAACCTTTAAATCTGGGCAGGATAATCTAACAACAGGCAAATCAAAAGTATCTATAATTTTATCTAAAAGTTCAAATCTACTTCTTATTGTTTCTTCATGATTAATATAATTTGTCATGTCTCGACTACAAATCACTCCCAATGAAAACTCACCTTTACTGTCATAAATCGGCGTTCCGCTAACATCTAATTGAAGGGTTTTATTAGGTATCTTTAATGTCATTCTCATATTATTGAATTTTTCACCTCTAGCAACCCTAAGGGCTGGTATATCCTCACAATTGACTTTTTCTCCATTACTATCATAAATCTCACATTGTTTACACCCATGGCTGGCTTTATCCATATACTCATAATATAAGAACATGCCTTCTCTCGCAGCCTTGTTAATTAGTGTATACTCTCCTTTTTTATTAACAATAGCTATACCCTCAGATATATTTTCTATTATAGCTTCCAATTCTTTTTTTTGCTCTTCTAATTTTTCATTTTGTTGCTCTATCATCCTATTCTTTCTTCTTATCCCTTGGTTTTTTATAGCCATTTTTGTAACCTCAGTAGCAGTTATATATATATATTTCATATTTCCACTTTCAAATATAGGTGTTAAAACTATATCCCAATAAGATGTTCCATTATCAATATCATCCAATCTAAATTCCTTTATATACTTTGATTTCTGTGTTTCAATAACAATATCCCACATAGCTTGTAAATGACTTCCTCTAACTTTTGATACACATTCTTCAATTGATTTACCTATACTATTTTCCTCTTTATTAAAAGGATACTCCATGAAATCTAAATACCTTTGGTTAACCTTAAGTACTATTTCATCAGCTACACTGTAAATAGCCGCAGCAGATACATTTTCAATGAATGTTAGTTCTACAAATAGCAACTTGTCCCCAAGTCTCGAATTCTCCTTTTCAGTAAATGCATGCACTTTTCTATTTAATCCTTTATCGTAAACACATGATATATTAACTTCTCTTGGTTCTAGTAACTTCGTAAATATAAATGTCGAGTAATCACTCTCTATACTATCAATAAATACTTGTGAATTAAGCCTAATCATATCCCCTAGTTCTACAATTGACTTACCTACCAATTCATCCCATGAAAAACCTATGAAATCAATAAATTCATTATTAACCTCTGTTATTATACTATTACAAGAATACAACCTTGGTTTTGATATTCTTCTATTAATTAAGCATTCCATGATACGCCCCCCATTTTTAAGTAGATGTTGAAATTAGTTTACTGTGATAAAAAGTGTACATCTTTAAATGGATTTTAACATGTATATTTCTACATATTAACATATTTTATGTTAAATTTATATATTTTTCTTTTTTTATTAGTATATTTTTTACTTATTGAATTACCCTTAACTATAATAATAGTTGCTATTATTTTAAGTGCTCTGCAATCTATTTGAAAAATTACGCTAAAGTTGTATAATAGAAAAGTATTCTAATCATATTTTGGTATCACCGCTTTGCATATGAAATTTAAAAAGAATTGAAATAAAAGATTGGTAAGTTTTCGAAAGGAGCTGTTTAGAATGTCATCAATGACAAAAAAGCAACTTACTGTTTCATTAAAAAAATTAATGAGCAAATTGTCTTTAGATAAAATCACAGTGAAGGATATAGCTCTTGACTGCGGTGTCAATCGTCAAACCTTTTACTATCATTTTCAAGACATATATGAATTATTAGGCTATATTTTTAAAACAGAAGCTTTGGGTGCCATTAGAGACTACAAAACCTATGAAACTTGGCAGTTAGGATTTTTGAAAATCTTTAAATATGTAGAAGACAATAAAGCCTTTTGCTTAAGTACCTTTTGCTCATTAGGTCGAGACCACCTCGAACAATTTTTAAATGATGTGACATTTGATTTGCTATATAGCGTGGTAGAGGAGTTATCAAACTCTAACACCACTTCAAGGTCAGGTATTATATCAAAAGAAGATAAAATATTTATCGCAAACTTTTATACCTATGCCTTTGTTAGTCTATTACTGGCATGGTTAAAAAGTGGTGCAAAAGAAAATCCTGAGCACATTATAGATAAATTATCTAAGCTCATAGATGGTGACATAAGTCGAGCTATTGAAAAATATACACAGGTTTAACTACTTCCTTTCTTAATCAAATCAAGAATTAGGAGAAGATTTCCTTAGATTAATTGAGAAACACTTTCAAAATCAACTATTATTTTTAGAATAAGTAAAAGGCAGAATCCTCAAGGAATATTCTGCCTTTTGTTTTTATTATAAATATCGTATTCCTAATATACGTGTAATATAATCCTACACATTAGCCGTTGTACCTGGTACTGTACAGATAATTAATTCTATCTTACCAAATGGCAATTCTATTGGAAGTACATATGAAGGTGGTATTGTCTTTTCAAAAACCACTAACTGAGCTTCCATATCTAATTCTATTCCCATATTAGACATGCCTACAAGATACAGTCCATTATTTAAATTTAAAAATTCTCCTACAGAATCCTTTGTCATTTCATCCATAGAGGATAATTCTTCTTCTGCATATATAGATGCTAGTTTTATAAATACTTCTTCTTCTGCGTTAATATAAGTTTGTAAATTAATTAAATTTTTAATTCTTTGTGTTACTGCACATTTTGTTTTGTATTCTTCTACTTTCTTAATTTCATTTGTATAAACCTCTGAATCTATAAATCGAATTATATTTCGCATAAATAAAGAAATGTAGTGCTTTATTTCTATACTATATTCATCCTGCTGTATATCAATATAAACATTTATAATTTCATCTACGTCATCACTTTGCAATGCAAAAAATTGACACTCAGAGATGTCATAGTCTTTCTTATACTCATTAATTGCTTGTTCAAATTTTTCAAGAGACATATAGTTTTTATCCATTAAAGCTTGTGCTAGTAAAAGATGTCCAAAGCTTTGCGACGAAAGTAATTCCTCTATTTGCTCCTCTTTTAAATATCCCGCTTCAACAGCAAGCTCTCCAAATCTTTTATCAACCTTTGTTTGCATTTCATTTACTAGTTTAGCCTGCTGAGAATTCATATATCCTGCATTTACAGCTAACACTCCTAATTTTAGTCGAACTGATTGTTGATATTCTAGTGCAGTCTTTAATTGAGACAAAGTTAAGTACTCTTTCTTTAATAAGTATTGACCAAAATACTGACTAAACACAGCTTCACACTCCTATCCTATTTTTGATTAACAAGAATCTTATTTATTTCTTGCTTTTCCCAAGGTTTTTGCACAAATTCAAATGCCCCTGCTTTTATTGCTTGTTTTACGTGTTCTTTTGTGCCAGCGGAAGAAGCCATTACTATCTTTGCATTTTTATCAAATTCTATTATTTCCTTAACTGCTTCAATTCCATTTTTACCTGGCATAATTATATCCATGAATACCAAATCTGGACTATTTTCTTTGTATAAATTTATTGCTGTTTGTCCATCATTTGCTTCTATGATATTATTGTATCCACAATCTTTTAATAATTCTTTTAACTTTTTTCTTACTAACATAGAATCGTCACATATTAATATTTTGATTAAACCTTCTTCCATTTTAATTCCCCCCCATAACTTTAAGATGCAAGATTGATACTGCTATATTTCTTACGCATAATTCATTAAATTGCATCTTATTATACTTTCGGCATATTTCTAAAAAAACCTTTTTTTCTTGTATTTTTTTCTAATTAACAAAATAAATTATTTCATTATTAACTAGTAAATTCATTTATAAAGAATGCTTTTACGCATTGAAGAATTACAATTATAAAAATAGCAATTAAAAAAAAATGATATGTAACTAATACTTCAAGTTGTTTTGAAAAAATAACTACTATAGCTATCAAATTTAATATGGTAACCTTAATTGCAGGTTTTAATAAATTATTGTTTATTTTCTTAATGTAACAAATTATTAACAAAATACTGATGATTATAACGCCTAAAATTAACATTAATTTAAACGTAAATATTAATCCAGGTGTAAATATTTCTCTAGAAAATAACATCTTTTTAAAAATCAAATATCTCTTTACTCCCATTTTTTTATCTGACAAATATTGTAATACAGTGGGAATAATCAATATAATCATCTGCAAGGTAGTAATCACATTTCTAATTATTGTTTTTACTACTCGATTTTTCATGTTTAAATCACCTAGCTTCCCTTGAATTTATTATTGAATTAACTGATAACGTATAAAGTTAACGCACAAAGGTCCACATTGTAAATATGACCCTTTGTGCGTTAATGATAATTATTTCTTTGGCTGGCCTATTTCTATGGGATTTGCCGAATTTCCAGTGTTTCCACTCCATTCATTCCAACCACCATCGTAAAGGGATATATTTTTAAGTCCCATAACATCGGCATAGATTAAAACCTGTGCTGCTCTCCAACCTGTTCCACAGAAAAAAGATAATCTTTGCTGCGGTGTGATACCATATTCTTTCCACATCGCAATAATTTCATCTTGATTACGCATTGTATTATCTATGTTTGTATAGTCATTTAAACTACTGTTATCTACGCCTGCGTGTCCCCAAACCGAACCTGCTGGACGCCCCATTGGTTTTATATAATCATATCCAGAAGTTTTACCTATATGCTCATCCCAGCTTCTTATATCAACCAATTTACTATCATCTTTGTCTGCTATTATTTCTTTAGCCTGTGCTAAATCAACAATATATCCTTTATTAACAGGAACTATTGCACCAAATGTAGCTACTGGAGATCTTGGGTTTGATGTTTTTTCTAATTCATACCCTGCTGCCGTCCACTTTGTAAGACCACCATTTAATACTCTAACATCCTTAACGCCCATGTATTTTAATATTGCAGCTATTCTGAAAGCAGGCATTGAATCTGTTCCGTATAATACTACAGTAGTATCCGTTGTTATTCCGTTACTTTCAGCAAACTTTTGTAACTTTTCATCAGAAATACGATTCCATAGCGGCCCCTCTTCTACACTATCAGTGTTGAGATGAACTGCACCTTTTATATGTCCAACTTTTAAATAATCTGGCGAGTCTTTTTCTTCTCCCCAACTTGCTTCAAATACCTTAAATTCTTTCCCACTAAATGTATCCGGTTTCTTTCCTTCTATCAAGTCTTTAACCCATGATGTTGAAACTAACATTTCATAGTTTTCATAAGCGGTCATTGGAAGACTTTCATCCTTAGCCCACTCTTTAATATCATATGTATATAAATTTTTGAAACCCTTTTGTGATAAAAAAGTTGCAACTTCATTTGCATCTTTTCCATTTGCATCGTAAATAACTACGTTCTTTTCATTAGTTATTCCTTTTGTTTTTAAAGCTTCCTCTATTCTTGTGGTTTTATTCTTATCTTCAACTTTTAACCAGGCCGCTGAAAAATCTGTTGCTCCTATTATATGTCCCCCTCTTTTTACCTCGTCAAGTTTCCATCCATTGAAAGCATCATTCTCTCTTGCATCTACTACTACCCAATCACTCTTCTTTAAATTTCCCTGTAAATCTTTCGTATTTATTACTTTAATACCCGATTCAACAGTCTTGGTTGATGTTTCATCTTTTGTACTTGAGCATCCAATAAAAGATACCGCAGTAATAATCGTAATAAGTGCAGCTATGGTAATTCTAGTTGTTTTTTTCATAATAATACCTCCATCTTCTTCAAGAAAAATCTTATCACATAATTACATAAGTCGCAATCGATATACCCGATAGATATTAGCATTCCCATTTGAATTTCCTATAATGAATTAGGTACCAAACGCCCCAATCTTCTTAATCTAAAGCAAAAAAATCTAGCATTTATCTATCATGCTAGATTTCATCATTTAAAAAAGCTGTTTAATTTTATAAACTTTAACGTACATTCGGATTTCTTAAAAAAACTTTGTTTCGCCCTCCATTTTTAGCTTTATAAAGTTCTTCGTCTGCAATTAAATACATATCATTAGAGCTATTAAAATCTGATATGCATCCATATACTCCACCTATACTAATAGTTACTGGATAACAATTAGTATTCCAAATGTAACTAAGACCAATTTTTTCAACAGAACTGCGAAGTAACTCTGAAAGCTCTAAAGCGCCTTTATACCCAGTATCTTTAATAAAACACACGAATTCTTCTCCACCAAATCTTCCAAGTATTCCTTGCCTTTCACCAAAGACACTGTTTAAACAATCCGCAATTTTTTTAAGACAACTATCTCCTTCAAGATGCCCATAACAATCATTATACCGTTTGAAATAATCAATATCTATCATTAATAGTGCTGAACCTGGTGGCGCTATTTCGCGTTCCTTCCACACTTTATTAAGATAACTGTTAACCCCTCTCCTATTTGGAACATTAGTAAGTTCATCAGAAATTGCCTCTTCATTTAAGTTTTTATTTGCTTTTTTCATTACATCCAATAGTGCATTTTTATTACCAATGTCCTTCTCCAATTGTTTGTTTAACTTTGTAATTTTTTGTACTTCCTCTTCACTAAATAGTTTACTTAGCTCAATTTTTATTATTTCAAGTTTATGTGAGATAACCGTAGTTTCTATTTCCTGTTCCACTAAATGATATTTTTTATAAAACACAAGCGATTCTTTAAAATCTTCTTTTCTTTCATAGAATTCAGTTAAAATCTTATACAACTGACATAATTTCTTTCTTGCATTTATCTGTTGTGCATATTTAATAGCTTTATGGATATAAGCTAAGAAACTTTCCTCATGCTCAATCATATCAAGATTCCCAAGGTTTATCAGAACATCTATTGTAAAAAACTTATTTTCTATCTCCTCTAACTTCGCAAGAGCACTATTAAAACATTCCCTTGCTTTATCATATTTCTTCTGGATAAAATAAACTTTTCCTAAACTATTTTCAACATCTGAAAGCGCAGTAATATCATTATGTTTAATTAAAATGTCGTAACTCTTTTTATAACATTTGAAGCTATATGCATAATCCTTATTTATAAAATATATCTCTCCCATATTCTCTAATATAACTGCTATGTTGTTGATATAATTGTATTTTTCGCATAATGTTAATGCTTTTCTGTAAGCAATTAGTGACTCCTCAAAATTGCCTACTTCTTTATATACTTCACCTATATTATTAAATACCCTAGTAATTATAAGGTACTCATCTGTATCTTCTAATAAATGCAATGCTTTTAAAAAATTCTCAAGTGCTAACTCGTACATTGCATTGTAAAAATGTACAACACCTATAAGATTTAAGGCTTCCGCTAGATCTATTGGGTTATTATAAGTCTTAAATATCTTAAGAGCATCTAACGCATAATTAAAACATTCACTGATCTTTGTCATTGATCTACAGGCTAATGCCATGGCAAAAAGTGCATAACCTTCTTCTAGTTTTAACCTATTTTTCTTTGCAGTATTGTAGGCCTCTACACCCATATTAAAAGCAAGTATTGGTTGCTTAAATGATATATTCCTCGCTTCCTTAATTTTACTCATTACAATTTCTGAAATATCCATAATAAGTTTCCTCCACTATATATAATCATTACTTGATAAGTATACATTTATTATTCTAAACTTTCTACCTTTTTCCTTTATATTTAAAAATCAAACCATAAAACTTAATTATTTTGTCCTTATTTGTTTTTAAAACTTAAAAAGTAAATAATAAGGCGTTGCAAAATGCAAAAGATGATTTCTGCATACACAAAAATCATCTCCAAAATTCATTAAATATAACTTATTATAATTCTATATACTCAAGATACTACCTAACTTCTATTATTCTCATACTTCTGACCCAAAAATGGCTACATTTTGATTGTCCAAAACAAATGCACCATTTTCCCATTTTAAAGTATTCAAAACATAGCCTAAAGAATCTGCATTGTATCTTCCAGCTATTTTTTGATATGCCAATAGTTCATATACTTTATTTGAATCAAAGTCTACAGGATATAATCCGCTTAGTGGATTTACAAACCCTTGAATTGGATTTTTTAGTTTTCCATTCTCATCATATATTTCATTTAAATAATCTAATTCTCTATTTGATATATCTATAATATATCTTTCATTATTCTTTATACTGATAACTTCAACTTTGTAGCTGTCTTTATAAGTAATATTGTATTGGTATTCATCGTTATATACATTAAAATCAAACAGTAACCGTGGTACATTATTAATAAATGAATATATATAGTAGTACATTATACCTCCACTACCACCCGTGTTAATGCCAATTAAGATATCATCTACACCATCTCCTGTAAAATCTCCTAAAAATAATGTAGGATTATATCCTGCATTTTCACCAAGCATTATTTTTGTAAACTCCCCTGTTATTCCATGCTGTATCATAAGTGTTATATTTTGAATAAATGGACTGCTGGTTGTTTTTATACCAATTAAATATATATTATCAGGTATTCCATCACCATTTACATCTCCCCTTGCCGAAGATACAGTGCTAGGGTATTTCATATTAGATCTAAAATAAAAGTTATGCATAATTACTCCTTTATATTATAAGCTTTATATAATATATTATGAACTAAGTATCAAATGTATAACATTTCTAAGAACTTTATAATATAACTTAATGAGAAGAACAAATCATAATTATTCTTTTAAATAAGCTTATTTATTACAGTTTGCTCTAATTTGTATTTGCTATTTTTATATCTTTCAAGCTCACTATTAAATTTCTCATACTGAGATAATGTATCTTTGTGTGCCTTTTCTCTAACAATATCAAGTTCATCAAAGTTATTCTTTACTATTTCAACCAGACTACTATCAATTTCATAAGAATCAGCCATTCCAGTCAAAATGCTTATTGTTTCCCCTTTTGACATTGGCTCTCTATAAGGTCTTTTTTCTCTTATAGCGGTGAATATATCTGCAACTGCTATAATCCTTGAACCCAAAGGAATTTCCTCACCCTTAAATCCAAAGGGATAACCTTTTCCATTTAACTTTTCATGGTGAAGCGCACCCCATATTCTAATGGTTTCAAACCCACTAACATTTTCTAAAACCCTATTAGAATGATAAGCATGTGTTCTCATTAATTGAAATTCTTCTTTTGATAGTGGACCCGTTTTTTCAAGTATTTCAGTTGGTATAGCTAATTTTCCTAGATCATGAATGTAACCTGCATATTTTATAAGCTTAGTCTCACTTTTAGTAAAACCAACATATTTAGCAATAAGCTCCGCACAAGCAGCTACAGATGATGAATGCGATGCGGTAAATCGGCTTTTAAAATCAACTAACCGACTCATAAATATCATAAGCTCTTCAAAGTCACTATGGCTAAAATCAACAAAATCATTGTTAATCTTTTGTGCAATAAAGTTTGGTGGGTTAAGATACTTCGTACCTAACCAAAAACTATCTTTCCTAGACATCTCCATGAACGCATCAACTACTTCTGGATGAAATGCATCTCCTTTTCTTTCACATATTTTCTCACGTATTCCATCAGCAGAACTTAGAATGTTTTTATCTTTTTCTTTAATTAGTATAGAAACACGGTCAGCTAAATTTAATATATGGCTTCCAAATGGAATCTTTTCGCCCTTAACTCCAACACAATCTCCATTTAACCAGCTATCATGATGATAGCGGATAATTTGAGAAATTCCTAAACATGGTTTTAATCCGTTTAATAATAGATACCCTCTTTCGGCATGAGAATCTGAATCCTTATAGTCAAATTCAGTAGGTGCAAGTCTTTCTATAAGTGTTAATCCTCCGATATCGTGCAGTGAACCAGCAATTTCTATTTTAATCTGTTCATTACTAGATAATCCTAACTGTTTCGCTAAAGAATAGGAGATATATGCTACTAATTTATGATGATTAGATACAACTGGACTTATTAGGTCTATTGTTTCAGTTATGCTAACTACTAATTCTGAAAATTGAAACGTTAAATTCATCATATGAAAACCTTCCTTTTATACTTAATACTTTTAATAAGTTATTATTACTCTTTATTTATTATTCATATTATACTATTATGTGCGTATTTTTGACAAGAACTTCCGTTTATTATTCCTTATTTTGAGTGTTTCGTAGTATCAAAAAAATAATAAAAAACGTTGTATAAAATACAACGTTTTTTTAACCTGGCGACAACCTACTCTCCCACAAGGCTACCCCTGCAGTACCATCGGCGCATTGAAGCTTAACCTACCTGTTCGGTATGGGAAGGGGTGTTACCTTCATACCATAATCACCAGATGAGAATATAAATATTCTCTGAAAATTGCACAGTGAATGTTTCTTCTTACGAAGATTTCGCATTATTTCTATTTAATTAAGGTCAAGCCCTCGACTTATTAGTATTAGTCAGCTGAACATGTTACCATGCTTACACCTCTAACCTATCAACCTGGTGTTCTTCCAGGAGTCTTACTCACAT
>NZ_JAIZZN010000026.1 GCF_020443565.1 Clostridium sp. CS001 | reverse complement strand
AAATCTCCACCTGCATGGCGATTTCGGAGGGCCTTCCTCCATCATCTGTATAGCACAGCTATATTAAGCCACTCTTACGAGTTGCTTACCACGCTTTCGTGGCGCACAGTCGTCGGCATACCTACAGAAATGCAGTCCCCGATTCTCCAATTCTTTATCCAATTCATTTAACATGATGTTACTAAGCAATGGCGAAAGATTGCCACCTTGCGGTACGCCTTTTTGAGAAGTATTGAAGATACCTTTTTCAATTACTCCAGCTTGTAGATATTTCCTTATGAGAGCTATTACCCTAACATCTTTTACTTCCCTATAAACCAATCCTATTAATTTGTCATGATTTACTGTATCGAAGTATTTCTCTAAATCAATATCCACTGCCCACTTGTAACCTTTATCCATGTATTCTTTGCATTTCAAAATTGCTTGGTGTGCGCTTCTATTCGGTCTAAATCCATAACTATTGTCTGAAAATTTCTCTTCAAATATTGGACTTAAGACTTGAGCGATAGCTTGTTGTATTACCCGGTCTACAGCTGTTGGTATTCCTAGTGGTCGTTTCTTTCCATCAGGCTTAGGTATTTCTACTCGCCTTACTGGGTTAGGTTTATACTTACCTTCCAATAGTGATTGCCGAAGGCTGGCGCCATTTTCTTTTAGGTACCGTAGAAGTTCATCTACCTTCATACCATCAATTCCATGACTGCCTTTATTGGCTTTAACTTTCTTAAATGCTTGATTTAAGTTGTTTCTGTCAATAATCCTTTCAAACAGTCCATTGGTGTATTTATTTTTGGCGTTCTGTTGTTTTTCTAACGTCAATGAAATGCTCGGCGCTCCTACATACTCTTCGAGTTCCACTCTATCCTTTTGTAGGTAACCTTCATTATGAAGTTGTCTGCTGTTATAACATTTCTTTGTGTTGTTCAAAATTTCAAAACCTCCTATCGTTCAGTCCTTCACCGAAGGTTCATGACCCCTCTGCTACTATGACCTCTGCTGACTTCTTAGATTTCAGCTTTACATCACTGTAAAGGTTGTTATTTCAAAATTCATTTCTATAACATATACCTAAGATCTCCCCAGGTAAGAACGCAATCTTTCACTCCATCTATCTGCTACATTTACACCGCCTGTTTCGAATAGTTTAGGGCTTCGTTTTGTATTGCAAACTTACCCACAGACATATGCCTTATATGTAGTTTCTGTTCGTCAGACCAGAGTTTTGCCGCCGACTTCCTTCAGATTCCACGTCACCATGGACACCCTTGTCTTAAGCTATGCACTTGGCACTATCAACCTGTGCTAGGGACTTTCACCCATTAGATTGCGCCCATGCTGGGCGCACTAAAAATAAAAAAAGTGGTTTTCACCACTTTTTTTATTTTAATTAAATTGTTAAATATCTATTTACTTATTATTAAAGTTTCCTAATTCCGCTTATTTCCACTTTGGTTGGCGCTTTAGAAACACCATCACCTCTTACCGTCACTTTATCTTCCATAATATTTAACTCTCTTGAAATTATATGTTTTACCCTGGCTTCACAGAAGTTCCCTTGACAAACACCCATTCCCGCTCTGGTTCGTCTTTTAATAGCATCTGTAGAATTAATAGGTATGTTTCTATGAATAGCATCTACAATCTCTGACTCTGTAACCTGTTCGCACCTGCATATTATATTTTTAGCTGGATTTTCATCATTTACTTTACCATGAAAATTATTATCCTTCCTCACCATTATAGCTTTTCTGCATGGATTAAAGTTTTCCTTCTCAACAAGCTTCAATCCCGATTTATTAAGTATATCTATTACCATTGTAGCTATTGCTGGGGATGCTGTAAGCCCTGGAGAATCTATGCCTGCAACGTTTATAAACCCTTTAACTACGCTTTCTTCAATGATAAAATCTCCTGAGATTGTTGTTGGCCTTATTCCAGAAAAGGTAGTTAATGCTTTTTTAATATCAAAGGCTGGTATTGATCTCCTAGCTGTCTTAACCACATATTTCAAAGAATCGGTAGTAGTTGCTACATCATCCTTGTGGCTAACTTCTTCAGCATTTGGCCCTATCATAAAATTGCCATGATATGTTGTGGTAACTAATATTCCCTTCCCTTTTTCTGTAGGCACTTGGAAGATAACCGTATTCACAAGATGTCCTTGATCTTTTCCCATAAGAATATATTGGCCTTTTTTTGGTATTATCTTAAAATCATTAATCCCTACCATATTGGCCACTTTGTCACTGTAACGTCCAGCTGCATTTATAATATATCTTCCTTCAACCTTATCTTTATTTGTATGCAAAATAAACTTGGTTTCTTCTTCATCTATAGATATTACTTCATTCAAAAGTTTAAGCTCGACACCATTTTCTATAGCATTTTCTACTAATGCAATGTTAAATTCATAAGGTGATGTTACCCCTACATTTTTAACGTAAAGTGCTACCATTACCTCACTATTTAAGTATGGCTCTATTTCTTTTAACTTCTCTCCTTTTATCATTTCTAAATCATCGCATCCGATTTTTAAACCATTTTTATAAAGCTCAATAATTTTCTTCTCATCTTCCTCTTCAAATCCAATGACTAAGGCTCCTGTCTTCCTATATCCAAAATTTAATTTATCATCAAGCTCTTCATACATCTTATTCCCTTTCCCGCACAATTGGCCTTTTAATGTTCCATATTTAGCAGCATATCCCCCATGAACAATACCACTGTTAGCTTTTGATGCTCCAGTTGCAACATCACATTCTTTTTCCAAAACACATATTTTTAAATCATATCTTGAAAGTTCCCTTGCTATAGCTGCTCCAACTACACCTGCTCCTATAATAATTACATCATACATAAACTATCCCCCTAACCCCATAATTTTATCATTTATAATTACTTGTTTTCCTCAATTACGTTACTATTATTATACTATACTATATTGTAATTTATTTGCTTAATCGTAGTTTTCATGCGACAAATCTTTATATTACAATTTGAATATTGTTCATTTCCTAAGTTTTTGTAACACTTTTTTTTATTAGGAATATTATATATTGATGAAGTTTTATTTACGCAACAGAATACAAGGAGGTTTTCAATGTATAATCCATTTTCTTATCCCCCTTATGCCAATGATTGTGCCGATTGTTCACAACAACCCTATTGTCCATTATTTAATGAACAAATGAGAAGTTTTGACAACTTTTATGATTATGATAAATTTAATGAAGCTGACTTATTTTATGAAGAAAGTTACTTTGATTACACTAGGTCGCCAGAACCTATGGGAAACATATTAGCTCCTCCATCCCGTGACAGATGGAGCGCTTGGGAAAATCTTGGTGGTGTTTTAACTACTGCTCCTACAGTTTCTTCTTGGGCGCCTAACAGACTTGATACCTTTGTTGTAGGTACAGATAGAGCCTTATATCATAAATGGTGGAATGGTTCTCGATGGAGCGAATGGGAGAACCTTCATGGAATACTAACCTCTGCACCTACGGCTGTTTCTTGGGGAAACAATAGAATTGATGTATTTGGTCGTGGTACAGACAACGCAATGTGGCATATTTTTTGGGATGGCTCTCGCTGGAGTGCTTGGGAAAGCCTCGGTGGAAACTTAACCTCTGCTCCTGCTGTTTCTTCATGGGCACCTAACAGGCTTGATACTTTTGTACGTGGCACTGATAATGCCCTTTGGCATAAATGGTGGAATGGCTCTAGATGGAGTGATTGGGAAAGCCTAGGTGGAAGACTAACCTCTCCTCCAACTGCCGTTTCATGGGGAAATAACAGGATTGACGTATTCGCTTTGGGCAATGGCAATTCTCTACTACATTTATGGTGGAATGGTTCTAGGTGGAGTCCATGGCAGAACATGGGCATAAGGTTAGGCTCCGTACCAGCAGTTTCTTCTAGAGGAACCAACAGGCTTGAACTTTTTTCAAGAGGAACAAATAATCAATTAGTAACCATGTCTTGGAATGGTTCACGCTGGAGTCCTTTGCGAAGTCTTGGTGGAAATATAACATTAAATCCAGCGGCTGTATCATGGGGTCCAAACAGAACAGATGTATTTGCTAGGGGTAGAGGTAATTCAATGTGGCACATTTGGAGGACTTAGCTCATATTTATACGTGTATATATACTAATTAAAAAAATCCCTATCTTAAGTTATTAAATAACTTAAGATAGGGATTTTATGTGTTGTATTCCATATTCACTACTTGCCACTTGCCACGTGGGTGGCACTTTTAGCTACAATAGTAAACGTCTTAGGAATACCTTTATCAAAGATATCAGATGATAAATTAGGTTCCTCTTCTAGGCTTTTAATTATAAACCCACTACTAGCAATACTAGTAACAACTTCCCCCAAATTCCATAAACGTAGCAACACCTTTTGTGCACTATCATTGTCGCTTGAATATTTTGAGTAAGACACTTCTTTTTCTTTTAATGTGGCGTCAAAATAGTCTCCCGTTACTTTGTGTTTACGCACCTTAGAAGTTGACCCCCTTGAAGTAATAAGTTTAGTAGAAACCGGATGAAAATCCCTAATAACAAATAATCCATCAGTTTTTAATAGTTTATATATTGTATCCATAAAAGGTTTTAAATCTGTAAAGTAATGCAGTATTCCCATTTCAGCAAATACAATATCAAAGTCGCCTGATAATTGTTCTTCTGTAAGCTTAAGCACATCAGATAATATATATTCTATTTTTACCCCTGCCTCTTCTGCTAGTTTCATAGCATACCGTTTATTTCCTTCTGAAAAATCAACTACTGTCACATCTGCACCTAATAAGGCTAGCGCTACAGCTTTAGTGCCATTGGATCCCATCAAATTCATTATTTTTTTCCCTTCAACATTTCCAAACTTACTATAAAGGGTTGAAATCATATTAGCTGGATCTTTACTGATCTTCTTAATTGCTTCACTTGGGTCTCCAAATCTATTTACCCATGCATCATAGGTTTCACTATTCCATGAGCATTGATTTTTATCAATACATATACCGTCTTCAATATCATAATTTTTCTCTTTGTTTAAGTTACTCATACTAGCTTTTCCTCCTATCTCATAAAAACAACCTACCTATAGCATGGAGCTATATGAAGGTTATTATAACATATTTATTCTTCAATCTGCGCATCTTTATCTCTAAATAACACCCTATATGTCATATCTAATGTTTCATGTTTGATCTTTGTTGGATCAAACTTTAACAGTTTAAAAGTTACCTGAACACAAAATCCTATTACAAATGCAGATATAATTGTCCCTATACCAATCATACCTCCTAGTTTCCAACCGACTAATGCTGCCAAAAGTTCAATTGTTCCTCGGCATACACCAACTGGGAGTCCCGTTTTTCGAGTAATTGCAACCATCAAACTGTCCCTTGGTCCAGCTCCAAATCCTGACCCAATGTAAAAATATGAAGCTAATGAAATTATAAACAATCCTATAATCATCATTAAAATTCCAATTAAGAAGTTATTTGTCGTCATAATTATATCTAATTTAAGAAGTACATCTAGAAACACACCGATAAGCAACATATTTAAAATTGTACCAATTCCAATTTTCTCTCCAAGCAGTACTGCTATTATTACAACAATTACACCGATTATAATTGAAGCATTTCCAATACTTATTCCTACAGTTTTTGAAATTCCAACATGAAAAATATCCCAAGGCGCATATCCTATATGAGCATTCATTGTAACAACAATTCCAAGTGCATATAAGAAAAGCCCACCGATTAATCGCAATAAACGAATATAAAACTGTTTCATTAAAAACTACCCCTTTCTATAAGTTTCTTTCCTTTTATTTCTGGATGCCTTAATAGTAATATGATAAACCAACTTGTAAGTATTAATCCTTTTATGATGCTGCTAATGCTTACGCTCCACCATACTCCATTAAGCCCTATAAACTTTGACAAGAAAAGAGCTCCTGGAATTCTCATAGCATTTAAAACAATTCCTACTATTGAAGGCGGAACAGTTCTTCCAAGACCATTAAATGCACCTGCTGTAGTTATTTCTATACACATAAAAAACTGCGAAACCCCAAGTATCCTTAAATACACTATTCCCTCCCTTATTACATCTTTCTCTTTAATAAAAACAGAAAAAATAGGTCCTGGCAAGAATATTAGAAGACAGGATGTCATTATACCAATAACCGCAATAACTCCTATTGCAGTAAAGTATCCCTTATATATTCTTTCCCACTTTTTCGCTCCAAAATTTTGTCCTACAAAGGCACTTAATGCAGTTTGAAAACCTCCAGCCGTCATCCAAGATATGGACTCTATTTGCGCTCCAACACTTTGTACTGCAATTGCAGTTGATCCCCATCTAGAAAGTATTCTTGCAATTATCATTCCTATAAAGGTAAACACTGCACTTTGAACTGCTACAGGCATTCCAAATTTAGAAATCTTCCTTATATGCTTCCAATCAGGTTTTTGCAGAAAATTTAGTTCATTAAAATAATCAGTTTTCTTTATAATAACAAATATATATGTTATTGTTACAACAAACTGAGCAAAAATTGTTGCCACAGCAGCTCCTGGGACTCCTAATTTAGGAAATGGCCCAACTCCTAATATTAAAAGCGGATCTAATATTATATTAACAATAAGTCCAACTACATTTATTCTAAAAGGTGTCTGACTATCCCCATGTCCATTGAATATTGCTGTAAAAATAGGAGGCATAAAGAAAAATACCATCCCCACTGAAACTATAGCAAGATAACTAGTTGCCATACTAACAATATCTTTACCCTGAATGTTAAAGAAACCTATGAGCTGTTTTCTAAAAATTAGCATTACAATCCCATACAACACTGCAAACACTAAGTTCATTTGTATTGAATGTCTAATATAGCTTTTAGTTTCTTTTATATCTTTTTTTCCTACAGACTGAGCTACTCCAACCTCTGCCCCTATTTTGGGAATTGTAATAAATGCGAAGGCAAGCCATGTGTAAAAGCCCACTGCTCCTACTGCAGTCACTGCCCTAGAACCTAATGCTCCAACCCATATCATATCTGTTAAACTATAAGCAGTTTGTATCAATGATGTTCCCATAATAGGCAATGCCAAAATTATAAGCTTTTTTAAAATGCTTCCTTTTGTCAAATCCACTTTCATTATCTAATCCCCCAACTTTCTTTTCTTTTGTATCATAGGCACACTAGTATTTATTTCGACGTCTACGTAATGTTTTCCTTTAAATCTTCATCTTCAATTGTATAACATTAACGGCTTTAAGATGTCATTAAAACTTATATATATCACAATAAATTGCCCCGAGATGTTATTCTCAGAGCAATCTTAATTGTATCTATATTTTAAATTAACTTTTAATCATCTCTTATACCTTTTGGATTTTAAAAGTTTCTCTGCTAATAATACAATTCAATTATAACCTTAAACATGTCTCCATCAAAATCAATGTACATCTTTCCGTCATGAAGTTCTACTATACTCTTAGCTATTGCAAGGCCCAGACCATTTCCATCAATATTAGAATTTCTGGATTTATCACCTCTAGTGAATCTTTCAAATATTTCTTCTTTGTGAAAATCTAATGCCGTTGAAGATGTATTTTTAAAGGATATTTTAATTCCTTTTTTAATCTTTCTTATCGGCAAAACTTCCTCAATTTCTATAAAAACTCTTGTATTATTTAATGAATACTTTAATGCATTATTTATCAGGTTTTCAAAGACTCTAGACATGTTTTTGCCATCTAAATTCAGTTCAATTTTTGTAGTATATGGCTTAAAAATAAAGATTAGATTCTTATCACTATAAATTTCAGAGTCTGAATACTCCGCTATAGCCTGAGATGCGAGTTCTATTAAATCAACATTCTCCATATTCAATTCAACTTTGCCACTGTTAATTTTTGATATTTCAAATAAGTCTTCTATAAGACTTTTAAGTTTCAACCCTTTTCTATTAAGGATATTTAGGTATTTTATTTTTTCTTCCTCTGAAATATTTTCTCTTAACAATATATCCGTATAATTAATTATTGAAGTTAGAGGAGTTTTTAAATCATGTGATACATTAGCTACTAATTCACTTTTTAATTTTTCATTTTTTATTTGATCTTCTATAGATACTTTAAAGCCTTTATTTAACTTATTTATGTTATAAGCTAGCCTAGAAAGTGAGTTATCTCCTTTTTCTTCTATAAAGTGATCTAAATCACCACTGGTTATTTTCTCAATTCCATCAGTTATTTCATCTATATACTTTGAAAACTTAAAAATTCTAGGAAATATAGCTATTAAATAAAACAATATCCATAGAATAAACATAATTATTAATTCATGAGTTAAGCTGGAACTACTTATTAGAACTATGAACATCAATAGTACTGATAATGTAAATAGAAAAAAAACAGTTAACTTAAAAAGTGTACTTCTATTTCCTAACCATCTATCTATATTTTGTACTATTTTCACTACAAAACTTTCCTTCATCCCGCGTATAATTCTTTCTTTACTAAGGAAATATAAGGCTAGAATCATAATCATAATTAAAACTAAATATATAAGAATTGAAATTTTATATTTTACCAAGTTACTTTTTACACTAACAATACCTTCATTACTAGACTTTATTATATTTTGTTGATTTAATTTTTCATTTTCAAGGATATTCCTTATAATAACCTCATCTTCCCCTAAATACTTATAATCCTTTGGAAACCAATAGGCCTCAACAAAATTATTAGGATTTTCAACTTCATAGCCTTCTTGATATTTATATGCTGGAGCAGTTTGAGAAGTGTAAGTTATGTTATACCACTTTCCTATGTTTGATACATACTTAAATAGTTCCCCACTCTCTTTAGAAAAGAGTTTAAGATTATCTTTTATAAACTTAATATTATTAATATCATTAGTTAGAAATGTATTTTTGCTTTTATCAATAACTATAAATTTCACTATATTGTTATAGTCAACTTGTTTTTTTAAAGTTTTATTACCTGCGCTTACTTTATTCAATTCCTCCTGTGTTTTTTCTGATAAAAGCTTTAAAAAATTTGTATTATCATATAAATAAGAGTTACCAGTGGTTGCACATTTACTTAACCATAAATCGTACGTAATCCAATTAGTATCATTATCATTCTTCTCAGATTTATTTACTTCTTCTAGTCTCTCCTTAGATTCTGATATTCTTAATTCAAGGTTACTCATTTGATTATTGCTAATACGTAGGTTTTGTAAGTTACTTATTATTGCAAAAGAAACAATAACAATTAATATAAATATTATAAGCACACTTTTTTCTAATACTTCCCATAACTTATTATAACTTAATATTTTACTTTTCAATTTTGTAGCCAACTCCCCATACCACCCTAATATATCTAGGCTCCTTAGTATTAATTTCTATCTTTTTCCTTAATCTTCTTATATGCACTGAGACTGTATTCTCAGTTTTAAAGGCAGGCTCATCCCAAACTCTTTCATAAATCTCTTGTGAGGAAAATACCCTGCCACGACTTTTAGCTAAAAGTAGTAATATTTTATACTCTATAGGTGTTAGTTTAACTTCGCTCCCCTCCAAAGTAACCACATGACTATCTTTGTTTATTATTAATTCACCTATAACTGTGTCGCCATCATTTACTGTTTTTGTAAAATTGCCTAAATCCACATAACGTCTAAGCTGTGATTTCACCCTTGCAACTAGCTCTAAAGGATTAAAAGGTTTTGTTATATAATCGTCGGCACCTATATTCAATCCTATAATTTTATCACTGTCTTCCCCCTTAGCAGATAACATTATAATGGGGATATTCTTTTTTTCTCGTATTTTAATACAAGTTCTTACACCATCCAGCCTAGGCATCATAATATCTAATATTATGACATGAACTTCATTATTTTCTAAAACCTGTAAAGCATCCAACCCATCAGCTACCTTTATTATATTTATATTTTCGATACTCCTTAAGTATATTTCAATAGCATCTCTAATTTCTATTTCATCATCTACTACAAGTACATTATAGCTATTCACATGAGCACCCCCTTCTAACCTTCCCCGCTCCTTTATATATGAAACCTTTCTATTTGTACATAAAAAAGCTAAAAGGTTCCTTTGTATTGCCATTAACATTTTCAACTTGTGCTATGTTTCTTAGGTGATATAAATTCCCCTTGTACTCATTTGCTTGATTATCACAAATATATGCATAATCATATACTCCTTGATCTTTCCACCCCATAAATATAAACGTATGAGTGGGGGCACCCATAGCTGTTAATCTTTCATCCGTAGTAAAACAAATATTACCTGGCTTTAACTTCTTATAGTTTTTTTCTTTTTCAAAGCCTTCTTTTTTCATTATTTCTAATAGTTGAGTTGTGTTACATACACTATCATCTATTTTTTCACCATTCATTCTTAAAACCTCAGCTAAAAAGTAAACACAAGTGTTAATAGGTTTCCCATTATTAAGAACTACTGCTCTATCAAAAGCTTTTATTCTATTATCTTTTTTACTCATGGAATAATATAATTTCCTTTCTAGATCACTACTATTAACTTTATCATTCGAATTGAAATTTAGTTCAACATACAATAGTGGTACAAAAAACAATAAGGCAGAAGCTATTAATATGTACTTAATGCTACTTATTCTTGGCTTTCTTCTTCCTCTTTTAACTCTTTTCCCTGCATTAATTTCCATGTGAATTCCCCCTCTTTATAAAAAGCTTGTACTTTTATTATAAAGTGAAGATATTACGAAAGTCTTATTAAAAAATGACGATTTCCGTACAATAATGGTACCAGATACCAAATATATAGTACCTTGTACCATTAAAATTACTTACTTAAAAACTTCATGCACTAAGTTTTTGAACTCTTGATATTCATTATATTCACAAAGGTAACTAAGGCTATCTACAAGACCGACATAATACCATTTGTGCTCATTCTTATCTTTAACATTAAATACTTCCCAAAGTTCATCGCCAATTCTTTGTAAATCTCTATGAATAGCTCTCATGTTAGAAAGTTTATCACCCAAAGCCACAATACCTACCTCTTCACTCTTTTCTTCTTTCAAAGATTTAAGAGTATGTGCTTTTCTATGTTTCCAACTCCTAGATTTATCTTCACTTTCAGAAAGAACTATATTAGCAATTCTATCATTGAACTCACTTTTTACCATATCTATTGTTACCTTTGTGTCTTCAACTACATCATGAAGTATTGCTGCGCAAATTAAATCTTCATCACAAGTTATTTGTGAAACAATTATACCAGCTTCTAATGGATGTAAAATATAAGGTGTATTTGAACCTTTTCTAAATTGATTTGCATGGGCATTTGTTGCAAAAATTATTGCTTTATTTATCATATATTATTGCTCCTTTTTTGTTTTTTCTTTGTTCTATCTATTAATCTCAGCTATTTTTAACGACATTTCAGAATGAAAGTCTCCTACTTCTACAAGTGGGAGTCTAAATCTCCTTCTGAAGCCGTTAATATTGCAGCACCGCAGGTGATGATTTAACTTTATTATACCACTAATAAAAGCTCCAAGATATTACTCTCGGAGCTACATTAACAACATTTCAGAAGTAAGTTTCCTACTTCTATAAGTGTTAGTTATCTACTATAATAAAATTTAAACTTTAGATAAACCATTCTCGTAATAACTTTCCATAATATTTTTTGGAACTAAATTACCTCCTGTAGCCCATACTATGTGAGTTGAATTATTCATTTTGTCAGATAAATTATGCTTTTGTATATATTTTTTTCCTTCTTCCATATTTATGAGAATTGGCCCCAAGAATCCTGCACAAGCAGAAGGTTCTAGATATATACTTTCTGTATCAGCTAAATTACTTAAAAATTCATATAATCTATTATCATCTATAGAAAATATGCCACTTAACAGCTTTTCAAAAGTCTTACCTACAAATCCCGAAGCTCTACCTACTGCCAATCCATCCGCAATTGTTTTATTATCTATACCAAAATCCTGCACACAAACATTATCATGTTTTTCTGTATACATTCCCAGGAGCATACAAGGCGAATGAGTTGGCTCTGCGAAGAAACAATGAACATTATCTTTATATAATAACTTTAGCCCATAGGCAACTCCACCTGGCCCTCCGCCAACTCCACATGGTAGATATACAAATAGTGGATGCTGACTATCTACTTTTATCTTCATCTCACTTAATTGTTTCTCCAACCTTTTAGCAGCTACGGCGTATCCTAAGAAAAGATCTTTAGAGTTTTCGTCATCAACAAAATGGCTTTTGGGGTTTTCATCAGATAACCTCCTACCCTCTTGAACTGCTTTACTATAGTCTGACTCATATTCTACTACTTCTACTCCTTTACTTCTAAGGAGTTCCTTTTTCCATTTTTGAGCATTAGATGACATATGAACAATTACTTTAAATCCGATTTTTGAGCTCATTATGCCAATGCTAAGTCCAAGATTCCCGGTAGACCCAACTTGCACAGTATATTGATTAAAGAACTTTCTATATTTATCATCTGCTAATAGAGAATAATTATCATGGATAGTTATCAAATTGTTAGCTAAAGCCAGGTCTTCGGTGTGTTTTAATACTTCATATATGCCACCCCTTGCTTTAATGGAACCTGCAATTGCTAGATGACTATCTTTTTTAAGTAAAAGTGATCCTTGAATATCAATATCATATAATTGATTTAACTTTTTCTTCATTGTGGGTATCTTAACTAAAGGCGATTCAATAATTCCATTTGTACTTTCTGTTTCTGGAAAATGCCTCATAATAAAAGGTGCAAATCGATTGAGTCTATGCTGTGCCTCTTTTACATCATCCTCACCTATGGTTAAGTCATTTTCTGCTATTTCAAAGGTGGTGTATTTAGAATTTATCCAAAACTGTTCTTTCAGCATAATAATCTCTTCTAGCAAAGGGTACTTTAATATCCATTCCTCCATGGAATATCCTAAAATAACTTTACTCATTAATCATCATCCTTTCATTATATATCTCCATTAATATCCATTCATTTAAATTACAAAACTGTATGCTTAATATAATTCAACACATATTTAGTATTCCCTTTAATTCACTGTGAAAGAGTAAAAACTCCGAGATATTATTCTCAGAGTCTTTAATTTTATTTTTCAACTATTAAGAAATCTTTCTCTAATATATGGTTAGTCAACCAACGATTTAAAAAAGTTAATATTCCCATTATAGCTTCATCTTGATTTTGATCAACTTTAGCTAAATTAATCTCATCTAATTTTTTAATAAAATTTGCATGGTCCATCTTTTGAGTAAATAATCTTTTATAATTTATGCTTTCCATATAGTCTTCTTCATTTTTAAAATGATAAGCTGTATAATCTCTTAACTCTTGGATTAACTCTACTATCCTGTCATATTTATCTGTTGCATATGTATCTTTTAATAATTGATAAGTTTGCTCACCTATTTCAAAAAGTTTTTCATGTTCCTTATCAATATTAGAAATACCTATCTTATATTCTTCTTTCATTTCAAACATATACATATCCCCCTTATTTATGTTGCAAATCCTCATACGAGTAAATTATCAGTGACATTCTTTGTTTACCGATAATGCTTATACATAAATAATACCATATTAAAATTATAAAATAAACATATTTCAAATTAACCCATAGATGAAGGATTATAATCTTTCTTTACCCATCCATTTTCTTAATACTTCTGGAATCATAATACTTCCATCTTCCTGCTGCATTTGTTCTACAATTGCAGGGAGTAATCTACTTGTAGCTAGTCCAGAGGCATTTAACGTGTGAACGTACTCCGTATTTTTACTATCATTTCTTTTAAACCTAATCATTCCTCGTCTTGCCTGATAATCTCTGGCATTTGAAGCTGAACTTACTTCCTTATACTCATTCATGCTAGGAATCCATATTTCAATATCATAAGTTTTCGCCATAGATGCACTACAATCCTTTGCTGCCAGTTTTGTTACCCTATAATGAAGCCCGAGCCCTTGAACTAGTTTTTCTGCCTTACTTAAAAGTTCTTCAAAGGCATCATCTGAATCTTCTGGCTTCGCATATTGAAACATTTCTACCTTATTAAATTGATGTCCCCGAATCATGCCTCTTTCAGATGCTCTATAGCTTCCTGCCTCCACTCTGTAACAAGGAGTATATGAAAAGTACTTCTTTGGCAATTCTTCTTCTTTAAGAATTTCATCCCTATGCAAGTTTATTAATGCTGTTTCAGATGTTGGAAGTAAAAACTGACTATTTTCTTTATCCTTCTTATCAGTTACATTAAAAACTTCATCCTCAAATTTAGGAAATTGTCCTGCTGTTAACCCACATTGGTAGTTTAATATATGGGGTGGAAGAATAAATTCATACCCATCTTTTATGTGTTCTTCTATAAAGTAATTAAGAAGAGCCCATTCAAGCATAGCGCCATCACCTCTATAAATCCAAAAACCATTCCCAGAAAGCTTTACTCCTCTTTCATAATCTACTAGATTGTGCGTTGTTACAAGCTCAACATGATCCTTAGGAACAAATTTGAAATCAGGTTTTTTGCCCCATTCTCTTACAACTTTATTATTTTCTTTTCCACCAGCTAACACATCATTATCAGGTAAATTAGGTAAGCCTTCTAAAAAAATATTTATTTTTTTTTCAAGTGGTGTCAAACTATCTTCAAGAATCTTTATATTATTTGAAACTTCTTTCATTTCTAAATATAAACTCTCAATGTTTTCTCCTTTTCTTTTAAGTTCTGGTATCTCTTTAGACACTTTATTCTTTCTACCTTTCAATATGTCAATATCGATTATTAACTTTCTTCTTTCTGCGTCCCATTCAAGAAGCTCAGTAAAATCAATATGGTCCATGCGCTTAGAGAGTGCCTCTTTAACCTTATCAGTATCTTTTCTAATTAAATTTAAATCTAACATAATACAATACCTCCCATTTCTTAATGTTAACAGTTTCATAGAACTGCCTTTAAAATATCTTTTAAAATAAAAAAACTCTCGTCTCTATACTTATATAGAGACGAAAGTTAAACTCCCGCGTTGCCACTCATTTTGTCATACATAAATTAGCATGACCACTTTATTGTGCGATAAAGGGCACTACCTTTCAATTAAATGGTATTGTTATGAAAGTGGAAGGATTATATTGCACGCTGATTTTCACCAATCATCAGCTCTCTTGAGTGCTTTAATAATCTTAATTCTCATAATTGTTACAATATTTTTTTAACTCATAATCTTATTCTTAATAGGATAACATTTTATTCATCTGAAATCAAGCTTTTTCTTTAAAACTTTTTTTGTATTCTATAGCATTTGGTTCTGTCATAGGTCTACTGAAAATATAGCCTTGTATTTTATCACAACCTTGAGTAGTAAGTACCAACTTCTGTTCTTCCGTCTCTACTCCCTCAGCTACAACCAATATTCCCATCCTATGTGCAAGCAAAATAATAATATCAACAAAGTTTTTATCAGCATTCTTATTTGCTATATCATCTACAAAGGATTTATCTATTTTCAGTGTATCTATAGGCAATTGATTCAAATAATTTAAGGATGAATAACCTGTTCCAAAATCATCCATAGCAATGCTTAGGCCAAAGTCCCTTAGCTTATTAAGTTTTTCAATATTCACGTCAAAGGATTCCATTAATGCAGATTCTGTAATTTCAATTTCAATAAGCTTTGGTAAAACTCCACTTTTACTTATAATATCTTTTACCTTGTCAACAAATTCATATTGCATAAGTTCAATTGGCGAAATATTTACTGAAATAACATATTGATCTTCCTCATTAATATTGATCTTTTTACAAAACTCACAAGCTTCTTGTAATACCCATCTACCCAAGTGAACAATTGTTCCATTTTCTTCTGCTAGTTTTATGAATTTATCTGGCGACACAAAGCCATGCTTTGGACTTATCCATCTTATTAATGCTTCATAACCAGATAGTCTACCAGTTAAAACATCAATCTGAGGTTGATAGTATAACACAAATTCATTATTTTCCAGAGCTTTTCTTATACCTCTTTGTAATAGTATTTTATCTCTTATGCTATCGTTCATAGAGTGCTCAAAAAACTTATAACAATTCTTTCCTGCTTCCTTTGCCTTATGTAATGCTGTATCAGCATTCTTAAAAAGTTCTTCTACTGTAACTCCATCTTTGGGAAATTCAACAATCCCCATACTGATGGTTATGTAAAGTTCATTTAAGTCAATTACAAACTTTTCTTCAAATACTTTTAAAATTCTTGTAATATATTCACTTATTTCTTTACTATTTTTTAGTTCCTCAATAATAATAACGTATTCGTCGCCACTAAATTTAGATACAAATACTTTATTATTTTGCTCAAAGGCGTTTTTAAGTCTATCGCTTATATAAATAAGTGCTTTGTCACCTGTTTCATGGCCAAAAAAATCATTTATCAGACTAAAATTGTCCAGACCAATAAAAATAGTTGCCCCATAAAAAGATTTTTCTTCGCAATTAAGTGTTATGGACTTAAGTTTTTTATTTAAATAAGTTCTATTGGGAAGTCCTGTCAATATATCATGATATGCTAGCTTTTCAATTTTAATCTGTTGAAGCCTTCCATCTGTTATATCTGTATGCGAGCCTGCAATCCGCTCAATTACACCCTTGTCATTACGTAACACTATGCACTTTTCTATAAAATAGCTATATTCACCAGCGCTTGTTTTAATTCTATATTCACAGGAGTACTTATCTTTTGATGTCCCTTTAATTGATATTTGATAGTTTGAAAATACTTGTTTATCTTCAGGATGTATTCGTGCTACCCATTCTTTTATATTGAAAATATTGATTTCTGAAAGCCCATATTTGTTATACCAACTTTTAGTAAACACCCTTACATTTGCTTTTAAATCAATATCCCATGTCCCACCTGTACTTGCTTCGCAGATTAATCTGTAACTTTCCTTAACATGAATTAATGCTGTGTCTTGAATTTGTATCTCATCAAATTGTGCCCTTAATTCCTCTGAGGTTGCTTCTAACTCCTCATAAGTGGAACCTAGTGTCATGTTTGCCTCCACTAAATCTATTTCAGCCTTTTTCCTAAATTTTATATTTATTAATAAGTATGAAATAAAAATAACCATGATAATAAAAATAACGGAAATAGACCATATATAATTTTTATAGCTTTGATAAAAAGATTCCTTTTTATTTAGTATTAAACTATCAATTGGAAGTAATTTTTTATCAATATTAAATTTCCTAAGTTGCTGATTGTCAAATATAAATTTATTAGGACTCTTCTCTATTATTGGTATATCTGATATTTTAGTTCCTGAAAGTATCCTTTTTACCATTCCAGCAGCAATTTTTCCTTGTTCTAAATGACTAACTACCTTTCCACCTAAAAGACCACTACCTATGCCATGAAGATATAGGTCGAATAACGGCTCTTTACAATTTACCTGCACAAGGCTAACCCCCGATTCGAAATCAATTGGATCTCCATATAAATCTCGAAAAGCAGCAATAAAAATTACAATAGTATCCTTATCTATATTTTTTAACTGAGTTTTAAAATCTTCCGTTGTCATTTGGCCTAAATTTATATCTGAAAATTTAAGATTACTAAAATGTTTTTGCTCATCATAAAAACTTCTTACATCTTGAACACCAGTTTCTGTAGTATCGCTAATAGCAACAACTTTTGTAGCATTAGGTTTTATTTTCATAGCAACTTTTAAAGTATCTTCAACGGAAACAGCTTCTGCTAATCCAGTAACCCAAGGATTACCTTTTGCTTTTATTGCTTTTTCAATATCATTAATGCCAAAAAATACAATTGGAGTATCTTTGAATAACTCAATTTGATGTTTTAGAGCGAAATCATAGGCATTATCGTCACCTACAATAATTGCATCGTATTTATCTGGATTTTTCTCCATTTTATATTTTATTAAATTATAAAAATTATTAATATTTTCATCATTAAAAAACCTTTTACTGTCCATAAATTCTAAATCAACAATATACTTTTCCTTTGTTAAAATAGAATTAATTCCATCAATTTGTTGAAAAAAAACCGGAAATGAAGAATTATAGGAACTAATAAACAATATTCTGTTTTTAGGTTCCATGGCGTCAACCCTATTAAACGGAAAACTATTAAAGGTTAGAAACATTACAAAAAAGAAAGCTCCTATTATTCTCTTCATATTAAACCTCTTTTCTTATATCATTACTAATATTATAACATCATTGTAATACAATACCAATCCATATTTTCTGAAAATTCAAAAGTAAAAGGTATCACGTACTTGTCGATATATGTTTAAACATTCGACAGGTAAATGATACCTTGTTTTAGTTTTAAATATCCCCTAGCGCCTTATCAAGGAGTACTGCTGGGTAATTAGATAAATTAAGCATTGTTTTTACACGCTTCTACAACATGTTTTAATAATAAATTAGTTGTAACACTTCCAACTCCACCTGGTACAGGCGTAATTGCAGCAACACTTTCTTTTACTAATTCAAAATTAACATCTCCACAAATTTTTCCTTCTCCAGCATCATTAATACTTACATCAATCACTATTGAATCTTTGTTGAAATAGCTAGCATCTAACATATTTGCCCTTCCAATTGCGGTTACAACAATATCAGCCTTTGAAGTTATCTCTGCTAAATTCTTGCTTTTCGAGTGACAAATCGTTACCGTTGCATTTTCTGCTAAAAGCATCATGCTTAGCGGTTTACCAACTACCATGCTTCTGTTTATAACAGCAACATTTTTACCTTCTAAATTGTAACCATAAAACTTTAATATTTCCATTACAGCCTCTGGAGTACATGGCATAACCCCATCCATCTTACCTTCAAAAAGCTTCTCTAAATTCACAGGATTCATACAATCACAATCTTTATCTACGCTAATAAGTTCATTAATTACTTTAGCATTCAAATGCTTTGGAAAAGGTCTAAAAGTTAAAATACCGCTTATAGCCTTGTCTTTATTTATATCCTCTACTATATGAGTAAACTCATCCATTTCAATGCATGAATCCAGCGTAAATAATTTAGTTTCAATACCCATAGTAGAACATCTTTTTAAAATGCTGTTTTCGTAGGAGACATCGTCTGTTCGATTACCAACGCGAACCACTGCTAATGTAGGTGTTATGCCTTTTTCATTAAGCTTTTCAATGTCTTTTATTAAAGTGTCTTTTATTGCATCTGCAACTGGCTTTCCTTTTAAGATTATTGCCATATTTGTACCTCCGATTATCATTTATTCTACGCTTATAAATATTTTATAACCGTAATATTAATTAGTACATTAATATTGCACCAAACAAGCTATTTTACCTAATAGCTTACTAAATAATCCATTAAAATAATCCAGATATTTTTCCTGAATTGTCTACATCTATCTTTTCTGCTGATGGAATTTTAGGAAGTCCTGGCAATGTCATAACTTCCCCTGTCAAAGCTACTATAAATCCTGCTCCAGCTGATACTTTTACATTTCTTATAGATATTTTAAAGCCCTCTGGTCTTCCCAATTTAGTTTGATCATCAGATAATGAATATTGTGTTTTAGCCATACATATTGGTAAGTTTCCAAAACCCAATTCTTCAAGTTCCCTTATCTGTTTTGAAACATTTCCAATAAAATCTACACCGATGGCTCCATATATTTTAGTTGCGATTTCATTTATCTTTTCTTTTATTCCAAGGTCAGAATTATAAGCAAACTTAAAGTTATTGCTTTCCTCAACTAGTTTAACAACTTCACTAGCAAGTTCAATTCCACCTTCTCCACCTTTTTCCCAAACTTCAGATAAAGCTACCTTAACATTAAGATTTTCACATTCTGCTCTTACTAAGTCAAGTTCTGCATCTGTATCCGTTGGGAACTTATTAATTGCAACAATAGCTGGCAATCCAAAGTGCTGGGTAATATTTTCAACATGCTTTAACAAGTTAGGTATCCCTTTTATTAATGCTTCAAGGTTTTCCATATTTAAATCAGCCTTTAGTACCCCACCATGTAATTTTAGTGCTCTTACAGTTGCAACTATGACAACTGCATCTGGTCTTAATCCACTTAACCTACACTTAATGTCTATAAATTTTTCTGCTCCCAAATCTGCACCAAACCCAGCTTCAGTTACTACATAATCCCCCATCTTTTGTGCCATTTTTGTTGCCATTACGCTATTACATCCATGTGCAATGTTGGCAAAAGGTCCTCCATGTATAAATGCCGGAGTGTGCTCTAATGTCTGAACAAGATTTGGCTTTAACGCATCTTTAAGTAACGCTGCAACTGCTCCTTGTACCTTTAAATCTCCCCCAGTTATTGGTTTTCCTTGTCTTGAATAGCCTACTATTATATTCTTTACTCTCTCTTTTAAATCATCTAAGTCATTTGACAGACAAAGTATTGCCATAATCTCTGATGCCACAGTAATATCATAGCCATCTTCTCTTGGCACTCCATTTGCCTTTCCACCCATACCATCTACTATTGACCTTAATTGTCTATCATTCATATCAACGCATCTTCTCCAAGTTATCCTTCTCACATCTATATCTAAGACATTACCTTGATGAATGTGGTTGTCTAACATTGCTGCAATAAGATTATTAGCAGCCCCAATAGCATGCATATCTCCTGTAAAATGAAGATTAATATCTTCCATTGGTACAACTTGGGCATAACCCCCACCAGCTGCTCCGCCTTTCACTCCAAACACTGGTCCCAGTGAAGGTTCTCTAAGTGCTATTACAACTTTCTTATTTAATTTAGCAAGAGCATCTCCAAGTCCTACAGTTGTAGTAGTCTTTCCCTCCCCTGCAGGAGTTGGGTTTATTGCTGTTACCAATATAAGCTTTCCGTTTTTTTTATTATCTAACTGCTTTAGATAATTATAGTCAATTTTTGCTTTATACTTTCCATACCCCTCTATGTATTCTTCTGGTATACCTACCTGCTTTGCAATTTCAGCTATTACTAAAGGTTTAGACTCCTGTGCTATTTCAATGTCACTCTTGAACATAATTTTTTCCTCCTTAAATTTAAAATTAATAACTCTACAAACTATTCTAAGTTTACATTAAAAACATAATCATTAATAGGGTTTTTGCTTAAAACATCTTTTATTTCACCTGCAAGTCTTTTTATAGCAGTATATCTCACGCTACAAGCATCCACACCATATTAAATTTGAATTTATAGGTTAATTATATATATAGGCGGTGTTAATTGCAAGAATAGTTAGAAAACTAATTGGATTT
This sequence comes from Clostridium sp. CS001, assembly GCF_020443565.1. Classification (GTDB taxonomy): domain Bacteria; phylum Bacillota; class Clostridia; order Clostridiales; family Clostridiaceae; genus Clostridium_AD. Next base: position 32,888 of record NZ_JAIZZN010000026.1, on the reverse strand, counting down.
TAATTCTAATTCCAATTTTTCAGTCAATTACTCGTGGATTTTCCTGCATGTAAAACTTCAGAAACTTGTTATTATTTATTAAATAATTTAATTCCTAGAGCAAGTATTCCCGAAGTAATAAATGGACCCACAGGCACTCCCCCTAAAAAGGCAGCTGCTATTACTGACCCTATTATTAGAGAAGGCATTATTTCACTATGTCCTTGCAGCGTAAGATATTCTAATCCAAGGCCACTTAAATAAGTAGTAAATAAAGATAGAACTAATGCTATAATCCCAGTCCACGAAGTGAAAACTCCTTTTAGATTTACAGCCGTAATTTTTCCACTTGCAACAGGAATTAAAATTGCAGCTATAAGAATTACTAATCCCCAAAACACACCGTTTTTTTCAACAGTTGGGAAAATATATTTGTCTAAATTTAACAACCTAGTAATTAAAAGTAGACAAGTAGCAACAGCCACTGAGTTTGCTCTTCCAAGCACTGCAGCTACTAAAATGCCTAAAAGTATAATATTTGATTCTATAATAACTCATCTCCATAATAATTTTTATACAAGCCCCTAATATTAATATTATTAGCTAGATATATATATTATGATATATACCATTTAAAAACAAAATAGTAACAACTATATACTACTTCCTTCCAATAGTATCACCTTAGGTATTATAGGGTAAAAAGGTGCGTACTTGTTGTAATAATGCTTATACTCTATACTGATATCAAGTAATAAAATTATTATAATAAGAATTATGCATAAGTCTTGTTGAATACTAATAATACTAAGTTGTAATAAGTCTAAAATTAAAGTGAGGTACAAAAATGAAAGTATTACTTATTAATGGAAGTCCGAGAGTCAACGGATGTACTTATACCGCCTTATGCGAGATAGCAAAGGAGCTAGAAAAAGAAAATATTGAAACAGAAATCTTTCATGTTGGAAACAAACCTATTCGTGGTTGCATGGCTTGCGGTGGTTGTTCTAAAAATGATACTGCTAAGTGTGTATTTAATGACGATACTGTAAATATTGCTTTAGAAAAAGCTAAAGAATCCGATGGCTTTATTTTTGGTTCTCCTGTTCATTATGCAGGTGCATCCGGTCAGATCACTTCTTTTTTAGATAGATTCTTCTATGCTGGAGATGGTTTTCAGTATAAACCTGGTGCTGCAATTGTAAGTTGCCGACGTGGTGGCTCAACAGCTGCATTTGATCAGTTAAATAAGTACTTTACTATTTCAAATATGCCTATTGTATCTTCTCAATATTGGAATATGGTTCATGGAAATACTCCTGAAGAAGTAAAACAAGATTTAGAAGGAATGCAAACAATGAGAACCTTAGGCAAGAATATGGCTTGGCTTTTAAAATCCATAAACGCAGGTAAAGAATTTGGTGTTAAATTGCCAGAAAAAGAAACTAGAATAGGAACCAATTTTATACGTTAATATTAAAATGTACAAGGTTCTCATGCCCGAAAGAATGTTAATGTTGATAACAATTCTTTCGGGGGTTTCATTTTTTTATCTCCGCACCTTACATTTATCAATTTGCATTTTAAACTTAAACACATCTTATTTTTTGTGTAACTTCAACTTAAAATATGCAATATCTCATCTATGGTTTCTTTTATACTTTCCTTGTATTTTATTTCAAAATCACAGTACTTTTTATAAAGAGGTAGACGTTGCTCATAAATCATATATATTTTTGACAAATCTTCAGATAAGAGTGGGCGATTACTCACATCAATATCTTCTGCAATTGCCTCTATATTTCTATTTAAGAATACAATGATAAAATCCTCTCCAAAATGCTCCATATTCTTGGGGTCTTTAACCACACCTCCTCCAGTAGCAATTACCTTGTAACCACCCTTATTTACAATTTCCTCTAAAGCTAAGCTCTCTATTTTTCTAAAGTATTCTTCCCCATTTAAAAATATGTCCTTTATACTTTTTTCTTGTCCTTTTTCAATATACAGATCTACATCATAAAAAAGCAATTTGAGTTTTTCCGCCAGAAGTTTACCTATTGTTGTTTTTCCACAACCACTCATACCAATTAATGCTATGTTTCTATTCTCCATATTCTTCTACCTCAATTCCTCATAAACACTATTAATAATTGACTTATCTATTTTTTTATCCTGCCATATTTCCTGAGCTGCGATAGCCTGACCTATTAGCATATACAGTCCATTAACAGCCTTTTTATTCAATTCTTTTGCATGCTTTAGAAGTAAGGTTTCTTTTGGATTATATATTAAATCAACAACTGAAGAAACCTTAGCTATGCTACTTTTTTCAATGGGACAGTTATCTACACTTGGATACATTCCACAAGGCGTACAGTTTATAATAATATCTTTATCTTTCAAGTAAGGCATCTTCTCATAGGGTATAATATTAAATTCTTTTTTATCTTTTATTCCCTCACTTTCATTGATACTCCTACTCACAATTGTTATTTCTGAAATTCCATTATCTATAAGATACTCTATCACTGCCTTTGCGGCTCCACCATTACCTAAAATCACTGCTTTTTTATTATTAGTATCTATATTATTATTTTTTAACAACATTCCAAAACCAGTATAATCTGTATTGTATCCAATTGTTTTCTTATTCTTAAAACAAATTGTATTCACTGCTCCAATTTTCTTTGCTGTGCCTATGGTTTCATCTATATATTTCATAATTGTTGTTTTATATGGAATCGTCACATTTACTCCTACCACGCCCATATCTTTAAATGTATTTATAGTATTTTTCACTTCTTCCTTTTGAGTCTCAAATAACTCATAAGTCCCTTCTACCATTATCTTCTTAAGAATTATGGAATGTAACCTAGGAGAAATACTATGTTTTAAGGTTTCACCTAAAAGTCCATATATACCCATAAATTTTACCACCTCACCTAAATAAATTTCTATAACGCTCCATTTTGTACCTCTTTGCTTATTTCCATAATGCATTTTAAAAACTTATGGAGGGCTACTTTAAGATTTTTATTGCAGAGCTTTCTTTCACCTCTTGCTATGACCTCTTGTTCTCTACTTTCATTTAATATATCCATATTGTTTTCTTTCTTGTACTTTGCAATGCTAAGAGCTACTTTCATCCTCTGTTCAAATAGCTCTATAAGCTTACTATCGATATCATCAATTTCACTTCTTAATACTTTTAAATCATTCATTTTATCTCCCCTTAAAAACTAAATATCATACATATAAACCCTAAATGTTTCTTAACTGATTTTTTTATGATTTTATAATAGATCTAGAATAACCATTGCTGTCACTGCTTCAACTACTGGTAGTGCTCTTTGAACTATGCAAGGATCATGTCGTCCCGATACACTTATTACCGTGTTTTCTCTCTTGCCTATATCAATGGTCTTTTGAGGCTTTCCAATTGAGGCCGTTGGCTTAAACGCAACTCTGAAAACTAACGGCATTCCATTTGTAATTCCTCCTAAAATACCCCCATTATGATTTGTAAATGTTTTAACCTTATCTTCCTCTATATAAAACTCATCATTAGCCTCTGAACCATTCATTTGTGCCATTTCAAATCCTGTTCCAAATTCTACACCCTTTACCCCAGGTATAGAAAACAAAAGATGTGCAAGCAAACTTTCCACAGAATCGAAGAAAGGTGAACCTAGTCCTTCTGGTAAATTCACTGCAGCACATTCTATCACACCACCCACAGAATTCTGTTCTTGTTTTGCATTAGAAATAGTAGTTATCATTTTTGCGCCTTTATTCTCATCTACAACTGAAAATTTACGCTTGCCTATTATTTTAAATAGTTCTGAATTTATACTTACTTTATCAAAGGGTGTATCATATATGTCAGCAATTTGATATATATGCCCTCCTATTTCGATTTCCTTTTCTTTTAAAATTTGTTTTGCAATTGCTCCAGCAAAAACTAGTGGTGCTGTTAACCTTCCTGAAAAATGTCCTCCACCCCTATAATCATTAAATCCAGAGTATTTAACACTTCCTGTATAATCTGCATGACCTGGCCTTATTGCGGTTTTAATTTCTTCATAATCCTTTGAGTGCATATCCTCATTCCATATAATTGCACAAAGTGGAGTTCCCGTGGTTTTCTCATTAAAATATCCACTTATAATCTGAAACTCATCCTTTTCTTTTCTTTCTGTAGATATTTCATTTTGACCTGGAGCTCTTCTCTTCATTTCAACATTAATAGCATCTAAGTCTAGTTTTATGCCAGCAGGTAATCCATCTATGTTGATTCCTATACCTTTTCCATGTGATTCACCAAAAATAGAATACTTAATTTTATTTCCCCAAACTCCACTCATTTATTTTGCCTCCTAATCTATTAAAATCCTCATAAAATTTCGGATAAGACTTTTTTATACAGGAACTATCAGTAATTATTACTGGCTGATTGCATCTTATGGAAGCTATAGATAAAGCCATTGCAATACGATGATCATTATAGCTGTCCACAGTTCCTCCACTTAAATTTTCTTTTCCACGAATAATAAGTCCATCTTTTGTTTCCACCACATCTCCACCAAGCTTATTTAGTTCTGTAGCCATAGCTTTTAATCTATCACATTCCTTTATACGAAGTCTTCCTGCATTTACTATCTCCGTCGTTCCGTTGCTTAAAGAAGCTAGCACCGCTAAAATTGGAACTAAATCAGGACAATTTGCTGCATCAATGATAATTCCCTGTGTCTTTGACTTTTTAGTTATAATTTTGTCACCATCTATATATATATTACCACCCATTTTCGAAATAAAATCTATAATTGCTAAATCTCCTTGAAGGGAGTTTATATTCATATCTTGGCACTGAATTTCTCCACCTAATATCCCTGCTACAAGCCAAAATGCTGCTTGAGAGAAATCTCCTTCTACTTTGTAATCGCTAGATATATACTGCTGATTACCTAGAATGTTAATTTCCTTATATCCCACATTTTCAATTTTCACAGAAAATTTACTAAGTATATCTATTGTTAAATCAACATATGCTTTTGATTGAAGCTCTGTAGTCAAAACAATCTTTGAATCCCCATCCAAAAGCGGGAGAGCGAAAATAAGTCCAGTTATAAATTGAGAACTTATATCTCCTTGTACTCTATATATACCAGACTTAAGTTTACCTTGCACTGTAAGAGGCAATCCTTCCTTACAACTATACTTTATATCTTGCTCTCTAAAAATTTTATAGTAAGGAGTAAGTGGCCTTTTAGAAAGTCTTCCTTTACCTGTAAAAGTAAATTCTTTTCCAATCAAAAGTACTATAGGAATTAGGAATCTCAAGGTGGATCCGGATTCTCCACAATCAATTTTATTTTTAATTCCCTTTGAGAAGTTATCACCCTTTATTCTTATACTATTATCATAATTATTGATTATTACCCCTATGTCCCTCATTGCATTGCAGGTAGCTAAAATATCTTCAGAAAACACTACATTTTCTATATTACAATTCCCATTTGCAAGTCCAGCAGCGATAATAGCCCTATGGCAAAGACTTTTCGAAGGTGGAACTGAAATTTTACCCTTTAGCACAGCTGGTGTTATCCTAATAGTGTTCATTTAGATTTCTTCCTCCTTAGTTCAATCCACATATTTATCTATGTGATTACGATTTACCTTTTTTATAAACCCACACCCTATTTTTTTAAGTAGAATCAAGTTTATATCTTCATTAATGTTTTTTTTGTCTAATAAAAGGGCTTTAAAAAACTCATCTCTATCCATACTTGGTAATTCGCTATAAAGATTATATTTATTTATAAGTTTTATTAAAAGTGCCGCAGAACCTTTTTCAGTAATGCCAAGAGTTTCACTGTTTTTTGTAATTGCTATCATTCCCATTGCAACTGCCTCGCCATGAGTAAAGGTTTCGTAATTAAACATTTTTTCTATAACATGACCTATTGTATGTCCAAAATTAAGAAGCATTCTCTCTCCCATATCTTTTTCATCTACTTGCACAACATTCTTTTTAATATTACAGCAAATATAGATGATTTCTCCTATATCATTTATGAGAGTTTCCTTTGTTTCATACTGTAAAAGACTATAAAATAACCCTTCATCTTTAATTGCAGCACATTTTATTACCTCTGCCATCCCATCATTAAACACTCTTTCGCTTAAAGATGTTAATAAATCAGGATCAATAAATACAGCTTCTGGCTGATAAAAACTACCTATTAAATTCTTACCATTTTTAGAATTTATAGCTACCTTGCCTCCAACACTACTATCAACTTGAGCAAGAAGTGTTGTTGGAATTTGTATAAATGCAATTCCTCGTAGCAATATAGACGCAGCAAAACCACCTAAGTCACCAACTACGCCTCCTCCAAAGGCAATAATTAAATCTTCCCTTGATAATCCAAATTCTAAAATCTCTTCGCAAACACTCCGTAAAGCTTCAAAAGATTTGCTGTTTTCCCCTGGTTCTATCAAAATTTTCTTTACAATAAAGCCTTCTTTTTTTAAAGTACTTTCTATTTTATTACCATATAAGAATTCAACATTATTATCTGTGATAATAAATATTCTTTTATTTACATATATTTTTTTTATCTCAAGTCCTATGTTTTGGATTAATCCTCTCTCTATGTAAATAGGATATTGTTTTTCTGGAAGATTTACCATTATATTATACGCCTTTTTCACTATGTTAGCTCCCTTCTCCTCAATCCTAAACTTTTAACTTCAATTCTTATATCAGATTAGTTTTTCTCTATTATATCATTTTTTATTACTTTTATATTTTCTTCAAAAATTTAAACTTAATATTTTTTGATTTACATGTGAATACATTTATTTTTCCAAATCAGGTATAATTTTTATACAAAAAGCAGAACATAGGTTTGATGTTCTTACATTTATATGGTATAATTCAAATATGAATGAGAGGTGTTTCTATGTTAACTGAGAAAAAAGACAAACAAAGTGAAATATATAACTTTATAAAGGCTCAAATTCAATTAAAAGGATATCCACCTGCAGTAAGGGAAATATGCCAGGCTGTAGGATTAAAATCTACGTCAACCGTTCATGGCCATTTAGAAAGATTAGAGAAAAAGGGATATATTCGTAGAGATCCTACTAAGCCACGTGCAATTGAATTAATAAAAGATTCTGTTACAAGAAAAGAACTAATTGATATTCCTATTATAGGTAAAATTACAGCTGGTCAACCTATTTTAGCTGTTGAAAATGTTGAAGATACTTTTACTCTGCCCTTAAACTTCACTAAAACCAAAAATGAATTATTTATGCTTAGAGTTTCTGGCAGTAGTATGATTGAAGCAGGAATATTAGATGGTGATCTAGCTATAATTGAAAAAGTTAACACTTGTAAAAATGGAGAGATAGTAGTAGCTCTTATTGAGAATGAAGCGACTATTAAACGATTTTTTAAGGAAAACGGCCATATAAGACTTCAACCTGAAAATTCAACTATGTCCCCTATAATAGTTGATGATTGCTCAATTCTTGGCATACTTGTAGGCATTTATAGAAATTATTAAACCCTTATCTGCCTATTAGTTATATTAGAAGGAAATTTTATCTCTTAAACACAACTAAACAAAATATTTGAATATTTGACCAAACACTAGAGCCTGCAATGTCTATATTATTGCAGGCTCTAGTACTTTTATTATTTCTTTAGATTACCTTTGAAAGTGCTATCATTATTCCAATTTTGGCATGATCAAAAGTTAGCCCACCTTGCAAATATGCTATATAAGGCTCTCTAATTGGAGCATCTGCAGATAACTCTATTGATGAACCTTGAATAAATGCTCCTGCTGCCATTATAACCTTATCTGCATATCCTGGCATATCCCAAGGCTCACACTCAGCAAAAGAATCAATTGGGGAACCAGCTTGTATTCCCTTGCAAAAATTAATCAATTTTTCTTTATCATTAAATTTAATGGCTTGAATTATATCACTTCGTCTATCTGTATATTTTGGAAGAACTTCAAAACCAGCAAGTTCCATAATTCTTGCACAGAAAATAGCGCCCTTTACTGCTTCCATAGCTACATGTGGCGCTAGAAATAGTCCTTGAAATAAAGTACGCATAACTCCAAAAGTAGATCCACACTCTCCCCCTATACCTGGAATTGTTAGTCTATAAGAGGCTTGAACTACATATTCTTCCCTACCTGCAATGTATCCTCCAGTAGGTGCAATACCTCCACCAATATTCTTTATCAGTGACCCAGCAATTAAATCAGCACCAACATCTGTAGGCTCATTAACATCAATAAATTCACCATAACAATTATCTACAAAACAAATTACCTTTGGATTTATAGATTTTGCCGCTTTTATTATCTCTTCTATTTCACAAATTAGTAGTGAATTTCTCCATCCATAGCCCGTAGATCTTTGAATATGAATCAGCTTTATTGACTCATCTTCAAGAAGTGTCTTTTTCATAAGGTCAATATCAACTTTAGAGTTACTGTTTAATTCTAATTGTTTATAGTTCACACCATAATCTTTTAATGTACCTATGTTTTCTGTAATGTTAATACCTATTATATTATGAAGTGTATCATAAGGCGTTCCACATACCGTAAGCATTGTATCATTGGGTCTTAAATTACCAAACAATGCTGCCCCAATTGCATGAGTTCCATTTACGAAGTGTGGTCTAACCAATGCACTTTCACAATTAAAAATTCTCGCATATACTTTATCTAAAGAATCACGCCCAATATCCCCATACCCGTACCCTGAAGAATTTGTAAAATGAGCGTCACTTATTCTTTCATATTGTAGTGCTTCCAAAACCTTAAGTTGATTAAACTCTCTTATTTCATCCAAAATTTTAAACTGCTTTTGCACATCTTGTATTGCTATATCATATAATTCTAGAGTTTTTGAACTAATTTTATACTTGCTTTGAAGTAATTCTTTTGTTATATCTATCATGCTACTAGGTCTCCTTTTTTGTTCATTATTTTTCTTTATCCGAAGTTTTTTTTCCATAAATCTTATGCAATATCATATCATATTGCCCCAACTTGTCTGCTAACATGTGCCAATTCTTATGCTCGGCATTTGCCACATCACTTTGATTCTTTTCAATATTTTCAAGTCTTAAACTAATATTCTTGATGTCCTCTTGCATTTGTATTAACATTTCTTTAATCTCGTTATCCATAATTATCTCCTTTTCTGCCCCTGTGTTATATCTAAATCTATTATACATTATTTTATACATATGACCTAACGTTACTAGCATAAGATTTTTATTTATTTTTTTAATATATGTTCATCACTTAATGCCAAATTTAACATATTATAACTAATACAGATAAATTTTAGGGGGTTATAATTATAATTAAAACAATAAATTTAAGTCACCCCAGAAAAGCCTTAGTAGATAGAATTAATAATGCTATCTTCGAAGCAAAACTAAAAGATATTAAGTTTAAAACATCTCCCGCAATAATAGGTTGTGTACTGGGCTGTATTTTGCTAAATCAAGACTACGTATATGCTAAAGCGGCTGCAAAGGAAAGTACAGAGGTTGTCAATTCTTTATATAACCTAGGCCCTCCAACATTACTAACAGCAGTAGAAGTTTATAAGGTAAGATCTCATGTGAAAATGTATGTTAAAAACTTAAAATTATGCTTACATCAAACTCCAGCATCAACATAAATTAAGTTACAGTTATGTTAATTAAAATTCACAACATGCCACTTGCCACGTGGGTGCACTAAAAATAAAGGGGTCCCTAAGGACTCCTTTATTTTTTATAGAATTTCTTTATAGTTTCACATACAAATTCTACTTCTTCCTCGGTTATCTCTGGATATATAGGCAGTGCAATGATGTTTTCAGCTACCCTTTCAGATACTGGGAAATCACCTTTTTTGTGTCCCAAATATTCAAAGCACTTTTGAAGATGAAGAGGTATTGGATAGTATATGCTAGTTCCTATTTCATTTACTTTTAAGTATTCTGAAAGTTCATCTCTTCTTTGCGCTAATACATTAAATACATAATAAACAGGCTGTTGAGCTCCTATGATTTTAGGTATTTGAATAAACTCACACTCTTGCAATCTGTCCATATATAATTTTGCAATATGCTCTCTCTTTTTAATTGCATCCTTTATATACTTCATTTTAACTTGTAATATAGCAGCTTGAATTGAATCCAGTCTTGAATTGTATCCAATATAATCATAATGATACTTCTTAGAAGCTCCGTGAACCCTATACATTTTAGTAGTACGTGCTAATTCTTCATCATTGGTTACGATCATGCCTGCATCACCATAGGCTCCTAAAGTCTTTGTAGGGAAGAATGAGAAGACACCAAAATCTCCTATAGTTCCTGCATGTTTGTAGTCCTCTCCGTTTCCCTTCCATCTCATACCAAAAGATTCTGCAGAGTCTTCTAAGACCTTTAAATTATGTCTACTAGCTATATCCATAATTTTATCCATATCACACATTTGTGAAAATAAGTGAATAGGAATAATTCCAGCAGTATTTTTTGTTATTTTTTCTTCTATCTTACTAGCATCTATACCAAAAGTTTCTTCATTTATATCAACAAACACAGGCTTTGCATTATGCTTTGCAATACAAGATGTAGACGCTAGGAAAGTAAAGGGAGAAGTTATTACTTCTTTACCATCTTTAAACCCTAGTATATCAGAAGCCATTACTAATGCATCTGTACCTGATGCCACACCAATTGCATATTTTGCTCCAGTAAATTCTTGAACTGCCTTTTCAAAGTCAGTTACCTCTTTGCCAAGCATTGATATTCCTCTTTCCATAACTCCTAAAACCGCACTGTTAAACTCTTCCTTCTTCTCATTATATTCTCTTGTTGATGTATAAAACCCAACTTTCATGTTTGTTACCTCCACTTTAGTATTTTCCTAAACAGTTAAGAAATGATTGATTACTTGTTTTTGACCCAAATACAACTACCTTAACTATTAATTATTGCTCATTATCTCTTCCACGCATCTTATTACTTCACCTGCAACATATTCTGCATCTTCTAACTTAAGCGTTGAGTATACTGGAAGTGTTATTTCATTTGCATACTGATTATATGCATTTGGATAATCCTCTATAGAATATCCAAGATTTTTATACAGTGTAAACATTGGCAGTGGTGTAAAATGAACATTAGTAGCTATGCCTATACTTGCAAGTTTTTGAATTAATTCATCTCTTTGCATCTCACTAAATCCTTTTAATCTTAAAGCATATAGATGATATGAGGTCTCCATATTTTCATCCTTTTCAAACGGAACAATAGCCCAGCTTGTGCCTTTAAGAGCCTTGGTATACACATCAAAAATAGCTCTTCTTTTTTGCAGCATTCCTTCATATCTTTCAAGCTGTGCAATACCTATTGCTGCATTAATGTCTGTCATATTACATTTAAAGCCATCTGTTATAATATCATATTTCCAAGCTCCTGCCTTCATCTTAGATAGTGCATCCTTTGACTGTCCATGAAGTGATGCAATTTTAAACTCTCTCTTCAAATCTTCTTTACCTTTAAAATTGTTATCATTAAAGGTTATAGCTCCACCTTCTGCTGTTATTAAATTCTTAACTGCATGGAAAGAATAAACGTGGAAATCCGCTTGTGTTCCAACTTTTTTACCTTTATAAATTGCTCCAAAGCAATGAGCTGAATCTGATATAAATATGATGTCTTCTCTATTTTTTTCCTTAAGTACCGCTTTTATAGCATCGTAGTCTACTGGAACACCTGCAAAATCTACAGTTATAATTGCTTTAGTTCTAGGTGTTATTGCCATGGCTAATTTTTGCTCATCTATTAAAAAACTATCTTCTTTAACATCAACAAAAGTTGGTTTAATACCTCTATGAAGTATTACATTTGCTGTAGCTGTATAAGTATATGGCGTTGTAATAACTTCGTCCCCTTCGCAAATGTTATAAACCTTTAATATAAGTTCAAGACCTGCAGTTGCACTTGAAAGAGCTACCGCATTATTGGCTTCACAATAGGTCGCAACCTTATCTTCAAACTCCATAGTCTTAGGTCCCGTTGTAATCCAACCTGAATCTAAAACCTCCATTACAAGTTTTTTCTCAGCATCTGTTATGTCTGGTGGTGAAAAAGGAATATTCTTGATTTTCATATGTATCCTACCTTTCAAATTAAATTTTATTTTAAAGTTATAAACTTTTTTGACCCTTAAAAAAACCTGTATCCTTTGTTATGTGAATTCCGCCTTCTATGGCAATTTCATCTTTTAAATACTTGTTGAGTTCGTAAAGCCTCTGTTTATTAAAGCTTTCTCTTACCTTCCCTGGCATTGAGAATATATAATCAACAATAGCTGATGATTCTGTTACAATTAAATTATCTTCATATGGCTTCATTTCTATACCATCAAACCATTTTTCTAGCTTTTCCATAGCGTTTTCAAGCTTAAACCGCGAGGTAATATCTGAGCTTTTAATGTCCATAGTTTCTGATTTAAACTTGTTCATAATGTCTCTAATCTCAATCATATGATTTTGTCCAACCGTTGAGCAGTAAAAATATCCCCCTGGTTTTAGCACTCTATATATCTCCGACAAAGCTTTTTCAATATCATCCACATGATAAAGCATATGGTTTGCTATTACCACATCAAAACTGCAATCAACATATGGTATCTCTTCTGCGTTTATAATTTCAAACTTAAAAGTCTCTGCCTTTTTCCCTAAGTTAATCTTGGCATCACTTAGCATTCCTTTAGAAAAATCACTTAAAGTAATATCTAATCCTTCAGGAATTCTATCTTTATTTTTCTTCCAAAGGTTGGCATCTCCACAGCCAAGTTCGAGAATTCTGTGGTTTTTAGTTAAGTTTAATTCATCAAAATACCATCTCATCCATCCATGTTTATTTACACTGAACATTTCATGAATACTTATTCTAGCTCTTAAGTTTGAGGCATTCTCATATTGCTCAAATAACATTTTATCTGAATTAATTACATTTATGATATTGGTAAACTTATCCCAGCTTATATCTTCTTTATTCTCCATATCAATAGCTTCATCAATAGCCTTTATTACCTTAAAGGTATGCTGAACTCTTTGCTTCATGATTTTTTTTTGTATTTCCAAGGACTTTATAAAATTTTCATCAGTTACATCACTTTGAGTTATTTTTTTAATCTCATCAAGAGAAAATCCAATAAATTTTAAAGTTAAAATTTGTTGAAGTCTTGCAAAATCTTGATTACTATACAACCTGTGGCCTGCCTCACTATAAGAACTAGGTTTCATTAAAGATATTTTATCATAATACCTAAGTGTTCTTAAGGTAACGCCTGCCTTTTGCGCAAACTCACCAATGGTGAAAAAACGCAATTCATTATCTTTCAAAGTAATCACCCCTATATATGGAACGTAAATTATAAGTATTCCTAAATTAATTGCTCTATAAGTATATTAATGCATTACGTTACGTCATATGCAATAGTTTTTTTAAAATATTTCATAATTTTTTCTAAAATTACATATTTCCAAATAAAAAAACTAAGTGATTTTGAGTTTATCCCTCTAATCACTTAGTTTTTATAATTTGTTAATAACTAATTCTTTCTTATCAACATTAGAATTATATATTAGGCCTATTAGAATTAATAATCCCCCTATAATCTTTCCCTTTGAAACAAATCCTATCCTTAAATAATCAATTAGTATCCCTGTAAAAAGCTGTCCAACAAATATAAGCAAGCTAGTGTATATAATAGGTATCTTAGGAATTATAATATTAGAACTGGCAACAACCATTACCCCTACAATTCCACCTAGAAAAGCCCAAAATGGTATTTTGCCAAAACTATCTAAAGAAAAACTTAAAGAATTGCCTACTATAGCAAATAATAATATAGTACTTAATAAACCTACTATATAATTCATAAGAGTACCTTGGAAAACTCCTATCTTTTTAGCTAAATACGAATTTATAATCATAGCTACTATAGTAATACATCCACCTAAAACTGCTAAAATTATATATAACATAACTTCCCCCCATCTAATATTTTATCATTGTAACTAGCCCTAAAAATACTATGGCAAACCCAATGATTTTTTTCTTTTTAAACTTATAAATATCCATACCAAATAGGCCATAGTGATCTATAAAGGATGCCAATACTAATTGTCCAAAGAGCCCCAATGATAATGTTAAAGATGCTCCAAGATAACTAAAACATAAATTATTTAAAAACACTACCAAAACTCCAATTGACCCACCACTAAATAGATAAAGCGGAATATTCCTATGTAGCTTAATCTTCTCCCTTTTAAACATTAAAATAATAATTATGGCCATAAGCCCAACTATATGAATTATTAATATTGACACATATTGTCCTGTGGAACTTGCTAAAACTCCATTAAATGTAACCATTATAGTAATTAATATACCTATAAATACAGCTGATGCTTTATACATTTGATTCCCTCCATTCCTTAATTATTCCTTCCTTATAAGCCTAACATATAAATTTGAGCTTCTATATGACACATGTCCTATTTAAATAAAATTTATTTGGAATTAATGAAGGGTGCATATTGTACTAAGTTTAATCACTTAATGCATTATACACCCTTTATTTGAAGTTTAAATCAAGTATTCTAACTTTATATAACTTCAGTTTCTTCATTGCTACTTAAAATAGCAATATTACTTAATTCCATTTACTTTACCTTTTAATGCTTTAAATCTTCCATTCACATAATTAATAAGTTCATTTCTATTGTCTTTAATTTCAGCAGGCGCACTAGTAACCATACTGATTATATCTAATTTATTACCTTTTATTTCTTTGGCAACATCATAAGCTAAGCACTTATTCTTCATTTTCCAATAGGCAATGTTAAATTGATCTGCTTGTCGTTTATTATAATATCCTTTTTCAATGCCAAACTGAAATAAATCTGCTGCTGATTCTAATTCTTCTAAATCTTCAACCTCTAAAGTCTCATTTACTAATTCTTGAAATGTTTTCATTGTAGCACTCCTTTTTAACAGATAATATTACTTCTAACAATACATTCTCTATATTATAAAACATGTATTATGATTGAACTACACAATATTATCTATTTGTTTGTTTCTAGAAAATCATTCTTAACTAAATCTTTCCCACAACTTTTATATTTTAACACATATTAAAGAGTATTTATATTGTATTTTTCAACATTTTTTATTTTTCTCTATCTTTATATTTTTTAACATAAGTCAATGTAATTATTAGTAGAATATAAAAGAAATAATTATTTGACTATTTTAAAGGAGGAAACCTATGCAATTTGACAATCAATTTGTGAAAACAAACGCTAACATTAGGACCTTAGCAAGAAATCAACTTAAGGGAAATTGGGGAAGTACTATTTTATTATGCCTAACGTTCTCAATATTATGTGGCATACCGGCTTATATTCCTTATCTTGGAATAGTTATAGGTATTATATTGTCTGGACCTCTTACACTAGGCCTTTCCACCTGTTTTTTAAAGTTTGTTAGACATGAATCCTTCGTATTTGAAAATCTATTTGATGGTTTTAAAAGATTTTCTTCTTCCGTAATAGCACAACTATTAACAACCATATTTACTCTTCTTTGGACATTGATTTTTATAATACCAGGAATAATGGCATCTTACAGCTACTCCATGATCTTCTATATATTAAGCGACAATCCAGAATTAAGTGCAATGGAGGCCCTAATAAAAAGCAAAGAAATGATGATGGGTTTTAAATGGAAGCTATTTTGCTTACATTTAAGTTTTATAGGTTGGTCACTACTTTCAATAATTACCCTTGGAATAGGTTTTTTGTGGTTAACTCCATATATGTATAGTTCAATTGCAATATTTTACGAAGATTTAAAAATTGCTCAGTTAAATAAAATTCCCCATTAGTATAACCAAAGAATTATTTGCACCTACATTTTAAGATGCAACAACAAAAACCAAGTTAGGTATCCGTAGATCCAACTTGGTTTTTATTATAAATGGCTAACTATGTATTATAAGTTAATTAAATTACTTACAAACTCTGCTTAACTAATAGTTTCTTCTACCAATTTACTCACAGCAAAATTAACCTTTTTTGATGCTGCTATTTGAATATCTGATTGCTCGTCAATATGGTTAATCTCATTATTTATATTTGTTATCTCTTCAGATAATTTTGTCAAAATAATATTTATTTCCTTAGCAAATTCTCCGCTGTTATTTGCTAACTTTTGGACTTCCATAGCAACTACAGAGAAGCCTCTTCCATGTTCCCCTGCCCTAGCAGATTCGATAGACGCATTTATACCCAAAATCTTAGTTTGCTTAGATATATCATTAAAATACTTAATAATCTTATCACTTTCAGCAATATGTTCCTTTGACAAGTTTATTGATTTCAATAAACTACTACTAACATCATGAATATTATTTACAGATGAAGAAATCTCATTTAACTCATTTTTAATTATTTCTGAAGTATCTTTGATAATGCTTACATCTTTGCTTATTTTTTCATTTCTCTGTGCATCCTTTTTAACTAGCATACTTAATAAAAGCGCTGCTTTAGAATCAATTATAGTGCACTTATCTTCGAATTTTTCTTTTAAAACGTTCTTTAAGTTCTCGCTTCCTGTAACTTCAATAATAATATCTGTATTGTTTACATTTATATCATCTAATTTTTGAGAATGTGCAATTTTAAAAGTTTTGGCTAGTTCTATACCTGGAGCATTCGGATTTTTATCAATAATCATTTGGACCTTTGCATTCTCTAATCCCATTAGTGAGCTTAACATGTCGTATCCACCCATACCCGCACCAACAATAACAATATTCAAATTAACCCCTCTTTTCCCTTTCAGTTATTCCAAAATTAATTTTGTATAACCATATAAAATATACTATTATTGTATCATGTAATGGTTATATTCTCAATAAAAAGTAAATTATTAAGAAATAATTTTATATTTATTGGTTATTTGTTTGCCTTCTCTACTCTTATGGATTTTCCCTTTATTGTTGATTTTTTAAGGGTTTCGAGTACTAGTTTGCCCTTACCTCCCATAATGTCTACATGAGAGAAATTATCTTGAATATCTATAATACCTATATCTTCAGCGCTAACACCCTCAATATTGCATATAGTCCCAACAATATCAACAGTTCTTATTTTTTTCTTTTTACCCGCACTTATATATATTTTCATTATTTCCTTACTAAAATTAGATGCTTTAGTCTTTTTAATAACAGGTTTAGCATCATTTTTTTGATAAAATTCATCTTTGTATGGCTCAGATTCTTCCTTTGATGGAATTGGCTTTTTAGGTATCTCCATGCCAATATAGTTTTCTATGTTTTGCAAAAATCTCTTCTCATAGTGAGTTGTAAAAGTTATAGCTTTTCCTTTTTTTCCAGCACGCCCTGTTCTTCCTATTCTATGCACGTAATTTTCTTTTTCTAGTGGTAAATCATAATTTATAATATGAGTTATATCTTCCACATCAATCCCTCTAGCAGCAACATCTGTAGCAACTAAAAATCTAAATTCACCTTTTTTAAATCTTTCCATGGCATCCAATCTATCACTTTGAAGCATGCCTCCATGTATTTTAATACATGAATAATGACGATTTTTCATTTGGCTAGTTATAGAATCAACATTTTCTTTTGTCCTACAAAATACTATACAAGAATCTGGATTTTCAATATAAAGTGTTCTCTTAAGAACACTCATTTTCTTGTCTTCTTCTACTTCATAGCATACTTGATCAATTTTTTCCACGGTTAATTTCTCAGGGCTTATTTCTATTTTAACAGGGCTTATCATGTATTTAGTACAAATAGCTTCAATAGATTCCGGAATTGTAGCTGAGAACAACATAGTTACTCTATTTTTAGGCACAGCCTTAATAACCTCTTCTACTTGCTCTATAAATCCCATACTTAGCATTTCATCTGCTTCATCCAAAATTAAATATTTTATTTTATCTAGATTAATTGTGCCTCTTTCGATATGATCTAAGGTTCTTCCTGGAGTCCCTACTACTACATGCACTCTTTGCTTAAGCTGTTTC
This sequence comes from Clostridium sp. CS001, assembly GCF_020443565.1. Lineage (GTDB taxonomy): Bacteria > Bacillota > Clostridia > Clostridiales > Clostridiaceae > Clostridium_AD. The sequence continues at coordinate 14,729 of NZ_JAIZZN010000026.1, read as the reverse complement.
TTTTGTAGCTCTATAGGCTGCTTTCCAAAAACAGCTACAGCTCTAATCTTTTTATATCTACCAATGTGCGTTATGTCTTGACTTACCTGAAGAGCTAGCTCTCTAGTAGGTGTTAATATAAGTGCTTGAGGCTCTGTTTCCTCTATATCTGCACTTTCACAGAGTGGAATAGCAAAAGCTGCGGTTTTCCCACTACCTGTTTGTGATTTTACTATGATATCTTTTCCTTTAAGAGCTACAGGTATTACTGCGACTTGGACCTCTGAAGGACTTTTATATCCTAAATTATCAATTGCTTTTAGTATCTCTTCACTAATATTAAATTCCTCAAATTTCATGTTACTCATTTTAACTTCCTCTCATTGTTTCATATATAATTTTTAAGCATAGCCTAAACATATTTTTAACTCATAAGTTTTCATTATACCATGTTTGAATGTATAATTTCTATAAAAATATATGTTTGTAGTATATTATTTTTATCAAGGCCTACCTCAGTTAGTTATTGTTGCTATAATGCATAATTATATTATAATTAATATTAAGAGTCCTACTTTAGGAAATTTTAATAATTCTAATTTAATTTTAGGAGTGATTTATTTGAATTCTTTATTTAAAAATGAAGAACTGTCTTAACTTTAAAAGAAAATCTACAGGAAACAACTAGTAGTTGCTTCTTAATTCCAAACTAAATGGGAGGTATTTCTATGAATAACTTATTTTCAAATATAACAATCAAGGGCCACCAAGTAAAAAACAGGATAGTAGTTCCACCTATGGTTTGCTTTGGATGGTCTGATGAAAGTGGCATAACTTCAAAAGCTCATATTGAGCATTATGAAAATTTGGCTAAAGGTGGGGCTGGACTTATTATACTTGAAGCCCATAGCGTACAAAAAAATGGCCGGCTTTCAAACACACAACTGGGCATATGGAGTGATGATCACATTGGGGGATTAAAATTAATTGCTGATGCCTGTCACAAGCATGGCGCAACAGTTCTTGTACAAATCCATCATGCAGGTTTTAAGACCCCTAATGATGTAACAAGTGCAGCAGTGGCACCTTCTTCCATTGATAAAAATGGACAGACTGCTAGAGAACTCACTGGTCAAGAAATATATGAAATACAAGAAAACTTTGTTAATGCTGCTAAAAGAGCTGACCTTGCCGGTTTAGATGGTATTGAGTTACATGGCGCTCACGGTTATTTAATTGACCAATTTATATCCCCTGTTATAAACAAAAGAGAAGATAAATATGGCGGAACCTTAACAAAGAGAATGACATTTGTTAGTGAAATTATAGATAAAATTAAAACAGTAGTTTCAGAAAACTTTATACTCGGTTATAGAATAGGTGGAAACGCTCCTACGTTAGACAAAGGTATAGAAGTCGCAAAAAATTTACAGAGTCTTGGAATCGACCTACTACATGTGTCTGCTGGAATATCTGATGGCACTACTCCTGAATTACCTAAGGACTTTCCTTATAATTGGATCGTCTATCTAGGCACAGAAATAAAAAAGCATGTAACTATACCAGTAATAGCTGTAAACGGTATACGCACTAAGGCTGAAGCTGAATTCATTTTAGACAGCCATATGGTAGATTTTATAGCTTTAGGCAAAGCACATCTTGTGGAACCTAATTTTGCTAATAAAATTAAAATAGATTTAGAACCTATTTCATGTCTAGAATGTAAAAAGTGTCAGTGGTTTGTTAATGGTTCTAAATGCCCAAGGCTTTTAAATGTTTAAGACAATATGTGACTGATGCGGAAATGACCCGCTATATATGAAGTATCACGATGAGGAATGAGGGGTACCAGTCCATGAGGGCAGAAAGCATTTTGAATTTCTTGCTCTTGAATCTGCCCAAACTGGACTAAGCTGGATTACTATACTCAGAAAAAGAGAAAATTATAGAAAAGCTTATGATGATTTTGATTTTAATTCTAATGTAATTCTAATGTTGTACTAATAAATTTCTAATCCTCCCCTTCTATAATAAAAATATAGAGATTAGCCAATAAAATGGTTAATACCTGAGGAGGAATTTATATGTCAATAAATTTAGACCAAGTTGATGAATTAAGAAAAAGAGCTAATGTAAGTTATGAGGATGCTAAAAATGCTTTAGAACAATGTAATGGGAACCTTATTGAGGCTTTAGTATTTCTTGAAAAACAAAACAAAATCAAGCCTGAGAAGGACAGTTGCAGACAAAATAGCTTTTTAAATGTTATAAAAAAACTTATAAAAAAAGGTAATGAAATGAAATTAATAGTTAAAAAAAATGATAGTGTGGTGCTAAATATCTCTTTAACTATACTCACAATACTGACAGTAGTAGCGACTCCTATAGTCATTGCAGGATTTATATTACTCTTAGTTACTAACCATAAAATACGAATACAAAAGAAAGATCATGAAGATTTAGAAGTAATTAATGTTTTTGATAAAATGTCCACTGCTTTTAACAAAGCATCCGCAAAAATCACCGAAGAATTAAAATCTGAGTAGCTCCATAATAACCTGCATTTTACTAATGTAGGTTATTTTTTATATCTTTTAGCATTTAAAATATAAATATAATTTTCTGCAATTATATTTAAAATAATATATAATAAAACTAATATAGTAAATTTAAAAACATAGTATTTAGTTTTTTGATATAGTGCTTTTGGGGGGTTACGGTGTATGAGCGGACAAAAAATTTTAATAATTGAAGACGAAATAAAAATAGCTCGCTTTCTCGAACTAGAGTTAACCTACGAGGGTTATGCAGTTAGTCAGTGTCATGACGGACGCGAAGGGCTAACCCTTGCTATAAATCAAACTTTTGATGTGATAATTCTTGATGTTATGCTACCTTCTATAAATGGTCTAGAAGTATTGAGAAGATTAAGACAATTATCTGCCGTTCCTGTTATCATGCTAACTGCCAAGGATGAAATAATGGATAAAGTTATGGGTCTTGATATTGGTGCTGATGATTATATGACAAAGCCATTTGCTATTGAGGAACTACTAGCAAGGATAAGAACAACTCTAAAAAAGACGCCAATATTTAAAAGAACCACTAATTTGTTATCCATTGGAGAACTTTCTATTGACCTAGATCAACATATGGTCACTTTTGAAAACATACCTATAGAATTAACTAAAACGGAATTTGATTTATTAAAATATTTGATGGAAAATAAAAATATTGTTCTTACAAGAAATAAAATCATAGATACTGTATGGGGATATGAATATATGGGGGATACCAATGTGGTAGATGTATATATTAGATATTTAAGAAGCAAAATAGATGATAGATTTAATAAGAAATTTATCCATACTGTAAGAGGGGTGGGATATCTTTTAAAAGATGAATAACTCAAAGATTTTTTTTGAATTTATATCACAATGCTTAAAGTTTCTTTTTAAAGCAATAAAAATAATATTGGGTATTCTGCCAAAATTATTAGAACAATTAACTAGTAACATTCAAAGAAGATTAAGATTTTCAATTAGCTTTAAAATGACTGCAGTCTACACTCTGATTTTTTCTACTATACTATTTTTATTAAGCACTAGTTTAATTATTGGCTTTAGGTATTTTCTTTTAAAGCAGGTGAATGATGAGCTTACTAAATATAGCTTACTAGCTACTAATTATGCTAAATCAGAGAAAATCCTTGAAAATCTAAATGTTGATAATTTTTCTAACATAAAATATATAACCTTAAGTATTTTTGATGAAAAAGAAGCTCTTATTACTTCTACTCAAAAGGATAAGAAAAATCTTTCTTTTTATAAGGAGGATTCTAATACCCCTTTAATTAATGAAATAAACCAAAATCTTATCTTTGTTACTAGTAAAGTAACAATCAGTGATAAAATTCTTTTTCTTCAACTTTCTAAAAGCATTGAAAAAGAAAATGAATATTGGGTAGCTTTTATCTTTATTATCTTCTTTATAAATATATTATCTTTAATTTTTACATTAAGCATCGGTTCTAAATTCAGCAAAAAAATGCTTCTACCTATAAAACATATGACAAAAACTACAAAAGCTATTTCAATTAATGCTTTAGAAACTAGATTGAACGTTAGCAATTCATATGATGAGTTAAAAGATCTAGCAATCACCTTCAACGATATGTTAGATCGAATACAAAGTTCCTATGAAATTCAAAATCAATTTGTTTCAGATGCCTCACATGAACTTAGAACTCCTATATCTGTTATACAAGGTTATGCAAATATGCTTCATCGTTGGGGAAAAGATGACAAAGAGGTTTTAGATGAATCTATAGCTGCAATTAAATGTGAATCTGAAAACATGCAGCAATTAGTAGAAAAGCTTCTCTTTCTTGCAAGAAGTGATAATCATACTCAGAAAATAGAAAAAGAAATGTTTCATATCAATGAACTTGTAAATGAAATTATAAAAGAAACAAGACTCATTGACTTGGAACATAGCATTTTATCCAATATCAATGAAAATATAGCTATCTATGCAGATAAAAAATTATTAAAACAAGCACTAAGAGTTTTTATTGATAATAGCATAAAGTATACACCAACAGGTGGAAACATTGAATTAAATGCCTATGTTAAAAAGAAGGATTTAGTACTTGAAATTATAGATAACGGAATGGGTATTCCTAAAGAGGATCTTCCTTATATTTTTAATAGATTTTATAGATGTGACAAATCAAGGGCCAAAGAAAGCGGTGGAACAGGCCTTGGTTTATCAATTGCAAAATGGATTATTGGAAAACATAATGGTTCCATTGTAGTTGAAAGTAACCCTAATGTAGGAACAAAGATAATCATTGGTATTCCAATAAAAGGAATAGATTCATTTTATTGAACAGCTACTCTTTGAATTATTAAACTCCTAACTTATTACTTTCTATATTTCATGACTATCTGTAGTGCAATTCCTCACAATTTGTAAATATTTATTTGATTATTTGTATATTATTTTACACACACTATACAAATGTGGTATAATTGAGTTTGTGCTTGTTCTAACATATATTCAAATATTATATTTATTTAATAAGATGTTTTTAAAAAACATTTAAAATATTGTTTATGCTTAATCACATGAAAATTTATACATTATTTTTTTATATGATTAAGTAATATTTAAAATATATTAAAGAATGTCAGTTAGTAAAGATGTTTTAATTTATATTCATTGGTAAAACTATATTATATGAGGAGTGATATCATGCAAATAAGATTAGGCTATGTGGCTACGGCTTTAAAGCTGGGAAAAGTAACTTCTTCCAGTACAGTAACTTATTCTACATATACTAAACAATCCACGGATAGAGATAAGCTTGAAAAGCTACAAAAGGTGGCAGTATCAAACGTTAATGATTTGTATAAGATTCTAGAGTACACAGTAAAAAACAATATCCACTTTTACAGAATAACTTCCGCTTTAATTCCTTTAGCAAATCATCCCGAAGTTACAGATTGGGAATTTAGAAGAATTTTAAAAATGGATTTTGAGTGGCTTGGAAATTATATTAGAAATAACGACTTAAGAGTGGATATGCATCCTGACGAATCCAATGTCTTAAATACTTCTAAAGAAGAAGTGTTAAAAACTACTATTAAAAATCTACAATATCATTCAAATCTTTTCCAAGATATTAATTATCCTTTAGGTAAAATGGTATTACATATCGGTGGAAAAGAAGGCGGAAAATTAGCCGCTACAGAAAGATTTTATAAAAACTTTAATAACTTACCACAAGAACTATCGAATCTATTAATATTTGAAAATGATGATAAAAGCTTTACTACAAAAGAAGTACTAAATATTTGTAAAGACATAAATAAGCCTATGGTACTAGATGTACATCATCATCTTTGCAATAATGGTGGCGAAGAACTAGAACCTATGTTAAAAGACATATTTGATACTTGGGAAGGTGAGCCTCTTCCACCTAAAGTACATTTTTCAACACCAAAGGCTGGAGATAAAGATAAAAAACATGCGGATTTCATTGACGCAGCATCTTTCATCGAGTTTATTGAAATGTGCATTCCTTTAGGAATAGACTTTGATGTAATGCTTGAGGCAAAACAAGCTGATTTAGCTTTATATCAACTTGTAGATGATATAAAGAGCCTTAAACCTGATTGGAACTGGCTTGATACTAGTACTTTAGAAATTAAGTAACCTAATAATATATAAGTAAAAGGACTTCAAGAATATTAATATTCCTGAAGTCCTTTTATTTACATATTTCACATTAAAAAGAGTTATGTCGCTTCTATTTCATAACAATTTTCACAAAATTCCTTTTACCACATTGAATTATATCCTCATTCTTTAATTCAATAGTTTCTTGTAATGATATCCTTTCTCCATTTAATTTTACCCCGCCCTGTTCAACTAAACGCTTTGCTTCTCTATTGCTATTAGCAAACCCCATATCAGCTATTATTTTAAAAATAGAAGCTTGTTCTTTTATATTAGAGTTATTTATAATCTCTATTTCTTTAATATCCTCTGGAATATCCTTCTTTTGAAACACTGCTTTAAAATACTCTTCGGATTCCACCGCTACGATTTCACCATGATATAACTTAACAATTTCCTTAGCTAGTTTCATCTTTATATCCCTAGGATTAACTTTCCCGTTTTCTAATTCTTTTTTAATTTTTTTAATTCCATCTGGATGAATATCCGTTACCAGCTCATAGTATTTTATAATAAGCTCATCTGGTATAGTCATGACTTTGCTATACATATCATTGGAACTTTCATCTATTCCGATATAATTTCCAAGACTTTTACTCATCTTTAAAGTTCCATCTGTCCCTTCTAAAAGAGGCATGAATATTGCAATTTGCTTATCTTCATTATATTCCTTTTGAAGAGTTCTTCCCATTAAAATATTAAACCGTTGATCAGTTCCACCAAGTTCAATATCAGACTTTATGGCTATTGAATCATATCCCTGCATTAAGGGGTACATAAACTCATGAATTGCAATGGGCTGTTGTGCTTTAAATCTATTTTTAAAATCTTCTCGTTCTAGCATTCTAGTCACTGTGTATTTCGACGCTAAGTTAATAACATCTTTAAAATTAAGTTTTGATAACCAGTCACTATTAAACATAACTTCTGTTTTATCTGGATCAAGTATTTTAAACATTTGTTTTTTATAAGTTTCTGCATTTATCAATACTTCCTCCCGGGTAAGCTCCTTTCTTGTTTTTGATCTTCCCGAAGGATCTCCAATCATGCCAGTAAAATCACCAATAATTATGATAACCTTATGTCCTAAGTCCTGTATTTGCCTTGCTTTTCTTAAAACTACTGTATGGCCTAGATGAATATCTGGCGCTGTGGGGTCTAGCCCAAGTTTAACTGTAAGCTGCCTATTGCCTTCCTCTGCCTTTGTAAGTTTTTGTTTTAATTCTTCCAAGTCAATTATTTCAGCTTCACCTTTAGATATTATTTTAATTTGTTCATTAATGTTAATCATTATAATTCCTCCTTCTTTCAACTTATAAAATATATAGTTTTAAATACAACAAAAAACTCCCATCCTCTAGAAAATCTAGAGGACGAGAGTAAAATCCCGTGTTACCACCCCAATTTATTAATACGTTGCCATATTAACCTCTTCAAGTACGACACATAATATGCGTTTATACTCTAGCACTTTAACGGATGCAAGGATTCCGGCAACAGCCTACTACCACATAAATATAAATCTTAAATGGATTTGGTGTGCAACTCAGAGATGTATTCATAATACTATTCTTTGCTCTTTCTCAGCTATGGGAGCTCTCTGTAAAAGAAACTGTTTTACTACTGGTTCTCATCACAGTTTTTGTTATTTACATTATTAATATAAAATAGAAAACTAATATCTTAAATCTTATTTACAAGTATAATACTGTTTTTTTAAAAAAGCAAGTTTTTCAGCTAAATAAATTATTCTATTTAGCTCTTCTCATGGTATTCTATACCTTTTTTTATTTTAATGCTTAATACAATTTTAGGATTATGCTAAAATCCAAAAATAGACCTAAGTATGTAATATATAAGCGGAATGAAAATAGCTGGGAGCATATTCCCAACTCTTATTCTTTTAATTTCTAGCATGTTTGCACCAATTGCTACAATTAATAATCCTCCAATAGCAGACATTTCATTTACTACAGAAGCTATTAAAAATGGTTTCATAAACGCAGCTGTTAAAGTTATTGTCCCTTGATATATAAAAACCGAAATAGCGGAAAAGCATACTCCTATTCCTAAGGAAGATGCAAAAATAACTGCAGATATACCATCTATTAAAGACTTAGCCTTTAGTATATCATGTTTATTAGAAAGTCCGCTCTCCAAGGCGCCCATTATAGCCATTGCACCAACGCAATATACTAAACTAGCTGTAACAAATCCATTAGCGAGACCGCCTTGCTTTGCGAATTTACTTTCTAGACAAGTACCTATCTTTTCCATTCCTTTTTCAATCTTCAACATTTCGCCAATTAAAGTTCCTATTGTAAGACTAATAATTAATAATAATATATCATTAACTTGTAGTGCACCCTTTAGTCCAATCAGAATTACAGAGAGTCCAAGTGCTTTCATAATCGTCTCATTATAGGCAGTAGAAATCTTATTTTTAAATAAAGAACCAATAAGCCCTCCAACTAATATTGATATTGCGTTTATAATTGTACCTAACATAAATAAGCCCCCTAGTTCCATGATATTCATACTAATTATAAACGTTTAGGTTATTACTTTCCACTAAAAAGCATCAGCGTATTAGATTTTTTTCAAATAAGCTGATATTTTTAGTTTTTATTTAATTTGTTCCAATCCCACCTTCTTTTAGGTCTATCTATTTCTCGCTGTATTTCCTTTTGAATAGACATAAATATTAAATATGCAAACACAAAACAAACATACCCCACTATAATTGCTGTGTTTACATCTTTCGAATATTCTAGAACAGTTTTTTCTAACATCTCTATCATTTGTTCTGTCATACCAGATGGTGTTTCTAATCTAGTTAATATTTGCACAATGCCAAAACCTTCCCATACACTTATTAAAGAGCATAATAAGGAAATAACTATTAAAAGTATATCTCCTACATTCTTAAATCCATTATCACTTCCCTTATAGTCTACTAAGAAGTTTTTAATGACAAATATTACACTACCAACTGCTAGAATAATTCCTAGGATGATTATAATTGTGAACTTAAACATAGAAACCCCCTTTAAATATAAATGAATCATACGTTACAATCATAAAGCCTCTTATGTAATATTGTAACATTTAATGAACAGTGTTACAATACTCATATATATAGGAAGGAGTTGTAACAATGAAAATCAAATTTAAAAAACTATCTAATGCCTTATTATGTTTTGTGATGTTATTAACTATTAATTTGGGACTTAGCATCAAGGTAAATGCACTACCTGAAAAATCATTACCTTCAATATCAAGCTCTGAGATTATAGATACTAATAATTTGCTCATTACTACAAAAAACTATGAGGGTATGGTTCAACATCAAATATTTTATATAGAAGAAAACACTAAGAATGTCAACTGGAGTTTAATAACAGTTCCAGGTATGCTATCCGGATGGACAACCCCTCAGCCTGGAGCTAATTTAACTAAAATTGATTTATCTTATCTAAAACTAAAACCTTCGCACTATCGATTTGCTATACGAGTAAAACGTGCAGGTGAAAAAGGCATGTATTCCAATAAATATGGAGAATATGATGATGCCTATCCATTAAACTTTAACCTAGAAAACATTCCCTCAAAGGTACCTCAAGTATTAAATACTAGCATAAACTTTGATCCAAGAACTCTAGATATTTCACTTGCAACAGATAATAACAGCAATCAAATAATAAGTGAAATCTACGAGGGACTTACTAGGATGCAGCAGAGAGAAGATGGAATAAATTACATTGCTCCTGCTGGTGCTTTTAAATGGGAATGCAACGAAAATGGTGATGTATGGACTTTTCACCTAAGAGATAATTATTGGTCAGATGGTGTGAAGGTTACAGCACAACATTATGTGGATAGTATACTTAGAAGTCTTGACCCTACAAGTGGTTCTATGTACTCCTTCTTATTATTACCAATAAAAAGTTCTGTGAGTTATAACAGTGGAAAATTAAATAATAAAGATGAAATTGGAGTAAAAGCTCTTGATTCTAATACACTTGAGATAACTTTAGAAAAACCTTGTCCTTATTTCTTAGAGCTTACTTATCTTAATATTATGAAACCTCAGAGATTAGATGTTGTAGATAAATATAAGGATACTTACGGACAAGAAGTAGATACACTAGTATGTAACGGTCCTTTCTTACCAACAAGTTGGATACATCAAAATAAAATGGTTTTAGAAAAAAATCCTTACTATTGGGACAACAGTAGCGTTAAATTACAAAATATAAATTTAAGTATCATTAGAGAGGTCAATGCCAAAATGAATGAATTTTCCCTTGGAAATATAGACGTTATAGAAAATACTCTACCCGAATGGAATGAAAAACTTCAAAGTACTGGTAAATATAATTCATTGAGTGTGGATAAGGGTGTAGTGAACTATACTATGTTTAATCAAAAAGATAGATACTTAAAGAATTCAAAAATAAGAAAGGCATTAATATTAGCTGAAAATAGAACTGAAAAAGTTAAAGAGCTATATAATGGAATAGCTGAGCCTGCTTATGGCTTCTGTCCACCATCAATTCAAATATCAGGTGAAAGTTTCAGAAAAAAAGTAATTAAAGATCCTGTTATAAAGCTTATTGAAGAAAATAAAGATCCTAAAGCATTACTTATCGAAGGTTTAAAAGAAATTGGCGAAAACACTAATCCATTAAAAATGGATATAACTTTACTAATGTCTGGCACTTCCCCAAAAGATATTAGCTTTGGCGAGTTTATGCAAAAAAGTTATAAGGATATTTTAGGTGTAGACCTTAAAATCCAATATGAAGAGTGGGCTAGGTGTATAAAAAATACAGATGAAGGGAAATATCAAATATTTCAATCTGCATGGATGGGCGACTATAATAATCCCCTCACTTATCTTGACATATGGACTGCATCATCTGAGATTTTTAATACCGGTTTTGTCAACAAAGAATATGATGAATTAATTTTAAATGCAAACATCACTATGGATTCTAAGGAAAGATTTGAATATTTAAAGAGAGCAGAAGATCTTCTAATATATGAAGAAGGAGTAATTTCACCTAGCGTATTCACAAATTCTCAATTCTTCTACAAAAAAGAAATCAAAAATTTAATGTATAATAATTTTAATAAATTTGAATTTAAATATGTAGAAATCAACTCTCCTTCATAAGAAATCAAAGAACCAAGCTCTACTAAGGAGCTTGGTTCTTTGATTTGAAACATATAACTTATAGTCCTATTTGCAGTAAGTCCTCATTTTTCTTTAGGATAGTATTTTTTAAAAGCGTCTTCATAACCTTCTGGTTTATGGAACTTCTGCACTTCACTAATATAAGCTCCTTTTCTTCCCTTCTTCTTCTCTCTAGTTACCTCTCTATTATTACTTTTTTCCAAAATAACGCCTCCTGTGCTTCTCCTCGTTAAATATTTATTATATTGTTTCTTTTATACTTATAGTATTTGCAAATTCTTAAAAAACTATATGTAACTTAAGATATTTATTTTAGGGAATCATTCTATTTATAATAAGCTTCTCTTAATTTATTATACCTTTCCCTATTTAATCCCATATCTGAATATCCAATTCTTGAAGCTGACCTAAAATGGATAAGATTTTCACTTTCATCAAAGTAAAACTCTACGTCATCATGAAATTTCATTTTTCCAGTGGTAAATACCGCATATATATAATTATTTTCATTTTTAATTATTTTAGCATCTCCATAACTTTCAATTGTGCTAATAACCTTTTCCTTTGAAGCCTCTAAATTTCCTTTAAACTCCATAGCTGCAACTTTTTTATCTTTTTCATAAGTTTGAGAAGATACAGCACTTGGTTTGTTCGGCATTTTAACTAATTTTCCGTTATTCGCCCCTAAATTTCTTGGTGATATATTGTTCTTAAGCACCATATAAACTACAATTGCCCCCATGGCAGCCACTACTCCACTTATCCTGTTCATATTAACATCTCCCCTGTTCAACTTCATTATTTTCAATTTTATAGTTTAACCCTAGTACCTATATTTCTCAACTTCATCTAATTTCCTAAGTAACTCATCAAATTCTTTCATGTACCTCAAATATTCCTTCATTGAAAGATTTGCGGTACAACTTATTTCGTTGGGTACACTTAATGCTTTCTCTTTAAGCTTTATGCCTTTCAATGTAATATGAATATAAATCTTTCTGTTATCATTTTCGTCTTTTATTCTACATAACCGTCCCTGACTTTCTAAGTTATTTAGGATAGGAGTTAACGTTCCAGTTTTCATCTTTAAATTATTACTCATATCCTTAAAGGATATCTTTTCAAACTCCCATAAAATTAACATTACTAAGTATTGCGGATAAGTTAAGTTTAAATTCTGCAAAATTGGTTTATATAATCTAGTCATAGCCTTAGAAGCAGAATAAATTTTAAAACAAAGTTGATTATCTAACTTTAATATATGTGCTCCCTGTACCATACACTACCATAAGTACCAGTGTTTTAATATAGATAGATTAGTTCTTCTCTGTTACAATGGTAACCATACATTGCCGAATCTCCTAAATGGGGAACGGGGGATATCTTATGGGGTGAATCTCTTATTTAGAGTAGGGTACCTTTAACCCGAATCCGTCAACTAACCTCGTAGGCTACTAAAGGAGGATTCATTATGCTTAAATTAAGTTTAAGAAATACTTTACTAGCTTTATCCATAGTTTTAGTCAGTAGTAAAGCAGTACAAGCTGCTCCATATCAAGTTAAACCAGGTGATACCTTATTTAAAATCAGCAGCGCCTACAACACAACTACCAATGTTTTGGTTAAAAATAATAAACTATCAAACTTTAACATATATCCTGGACAAGTCCTAGACGTACCAACAAATACTTATAAGGTAGTTAGCGGAGATACCCTTTACCTTGTAGCAAAAAAATATAACATTTCATTAGATAAAATAAGAATTGCAAATAATAAATGGAACAATACTATTTACCCTGGACAAATTCTAAATATTCCAATTTTCCCAACAAGTGTACAAGCTACACCTGAGAAAGCCCCTGGAGTTATTCCGTACACTTCTAGTGACATAGATTTATTGGCTAGGCTAATAACTGCTGAGGCAGGCGGTGAGAGCTACAACGCTATGCTCTGCGTAGGAGGTGTAGTAATTAACAGAGTTCAAAGTCCGTTGTTCCCAAGCAGTATTAAGGGAGTAATTAACGAGATAAGTTCTGGTTACTACCAATTCACTCCAGTAATGAATGGTACAATTAAAAATCCAGCTTCTCGAAGTGCAATTGCTGCAGCAAATGAAGTTTTAAAAGGAGTGGACCCAACTAAGGGAGCATTATATTTTTATGACAATACAGTAACAAACAAATGGTTAACTTCAAAGCCAGTAGCTGTTTCTACTGGAAATATGACATTTGCTTATTAAGGATTTAATTATGACTTTTTTATAACCAAAATAAAACTTCCACAAGATTTGCGGAAGTTTTATTTTTATATTACTTATTATTGTTTTTTACATAAGTATTAAAATTATAATATATTCCTTCTCTAAATTCTTCCCTTTTACTAGTTGAAACTTTTTCCCAATGATTATGGTTATCCAAATTCACTAATACTTTATCATGTACACACTCTTTATATATTTTAGTTATAAATGCCTTGTTACAATACGGAAGTAGCTGTGAATATATTTCTTCTCCACCTATTATAAATATATCTTCATCATTGTACTTTTTCAATTGCTTAAAAAGTTCTTCTAAGGAGTGGCATAAAATCACTCCTTCACAGTTATAGTTTTTATTTCTAGTAAGCACTATGTTAATTCTTTGAACTAAAGGATTACCATTAGGCAAAGTTTCAAATGTAGTTCTACCCATAACAATTACCTTTCCTAAAGTTTTTTCTTTAAACTGCTTCATATCTTCTGGTATCTTCTCTAATAATTCGCATTTGTACCCAATTCCCCAATTTAAATCAACCGCTGCTATTAAATTCATTTGCTTCTCCTTATAAATGATTTATAATCATTATTACCTATCTTTATTCTTTTATTCTTATAAACACTCTATAGATATTATATCAAAGTATATCTTATATAACAAAAAAATAAAATGAGCAACTATATACACTAAATAGTGCTTATACAGTTGCTCATTACATCTTTTAGACTATTAGTCTCTCAAAATTAAACAGAGAAGTAGGTACGATTAATTACGATAGATATATTTAGTCTGAAGAATAATTAAATTCTTCTGTTACGAAGACCGAAGTCTTTGTACCGACTCCCTAGAAAGGAGGTGATCCAGCCGCAGGTTCTCCTACGGCTACCTTGTTACGACTTCACCCCAATCACTAATCCCACCTTCGGCCGCTGGCTCCTTACGGTTACCTCACGGACTTCGGGTGTTACCAGCTCTCATGGTGTGACGGGCGGTGTGTACAAGGCCCGGGAACGTATTCACCGCGACATGCTGATTCGCGATTACTAGCAACT
>NZ_JAIZZN010000025.1 GCF_020443565.1 Clostridium sp. CS001 | reverse complement strand
AATAGTAATGGAACAATTAGATTTTGTTAATTGGAATGATAAATATCCTAAAAGTATAAAAAGAAAATTATCAAGATGGATTAAAGGTTATATAAGAAAAAGACTTGAATACAAATGTGATTTAAATAGCATTGAATATAGCTATATAAATCCTGCATATACTTCTAAGGTCTGCACTGTTTGTGGTGAGTTTGGCGTGAGAAATGATGATGTATTTACTTGTTCTAAATGTGGGAAAAGTCATTCGGATACTAATGCAAGTAAAAATATATTAAAAAGAAAATATGACAAGGAAATTACGTTATACACAAATTATAAGAAGGTTAAAGAGGTTTTAGAAAATAGAGTAAAAGCAAATTAGTGATTTTAAAAAGATATTTAATCACAAATGTATGTATCTTTTGTGAAAACAGAAAGCGTATATTTTATCAGAAATGAGGGTTGAATAAATTTTTTGGTTATAAAATTTTAAAATACGGTTGTGGGAAGTAGAGTAATATTTGCATGGAACAAATGCCTATGAAATATCACTGGTACAACCAAGGCTTAAAACTATCATAAGATAGAATAAGTGCGAATTATCTAATTGAGTACATTGTACACATTTTTAGAACCAGATATAGTAAGTCAAGGTCAGTGCATTGCAAAACTAAGCGGCAAAACAAAACACATATTAACAGGGGAGAGAACCGCATTAAACTATCTTCAAAGGATGAGTGGAATTGCTACACTAACTAAAACTTATGTGGATAAACTAGCAGGTAGCACAGTGAAAGTTTTGGATACAAGAAAAACCACACCTAACATGAGGATATTTGAAAAATATGCAGTAAAGATTGGTGGAGGGCATAACCACAGATATAATCTCTCTGATGGTGTGCTGATAAAAGAAAACCATATAAGTGCTGCTGGAGGAATAAAACAGGCAGTTAACATTATACGTGAGAATATTTCTTTTGTTAAAAAGATTGAAGTGGAAGTTGAAACTTTGGAGCAAATTAATGAGGCATTAGAAGTGGGAGCAGACATTATAATGCTTGATAATATGGATATTAAAACTATGAAAAAAGCCGTGGAGATGATTAATAAGAGGGCCTTAATTGAGGCATCTGGAAATATAACTTTAGATAATATACTTGAAGTAGCAAACTGCGGAGTTGACTATATATCTGTAGGGGCATTGACTCACTCTAGTAAGATTTTAGACTTGAGTATGAAGAACTTGGTTGCACATTTATCTAAAGATATACTTTTAAAGTAGATTTCAACTAACAAAATGAGCATAATCTTTACTAAATTAATTCAGAAGCTTCTTATAAAACGTCACAATCAATAAAACGTTGTGGCGTTTTTACTTGTGACGAATTAGAAAAATAAAGCTCAGCTAACATTCATCATATCCTAATCTTTATCTTTAACTTTATTCTATTTTATGGTAAAATTTATTCAGAATCGTAAAATGATATGGTTTACGAATAACTTATATTAGGTGAATTACTGTAGTTACTATAAAAAAGGAGTAGAGTATAAATGAAGTATATGTCATTTAATAATTCCTGTTCTTATGCTGGAATTGCAAATTTACTATTGGATTATTCTATTGATATTGAGGATTATCAAGTTGCAATAGAAACAAAAGTTCCTTATATTTTTAGGTATGATGAACATTGGAAACGTTATGTTTCTGGCTCCATGTTGCAAGCTGATAGGTATTTTAATTTTTATTTGCAAAACTTGAGTTTGCAATTGGTCGGAAATGAGTTTACCAAAGAAAGTGCGTTGGATTTTTTAAAAAAACTGCAATGTAGAGCGATGATTGGTTTAAATGTCTCAAATGGTCGTAAACACGCAGTAATATACAGTGGAGTCGAAGCTGACAAATATATATTCATGAATAACAAGAGAAAAGATTCTCAAGAACCTGACTTTTATCGGTTTAGTTTCAATGAACTTTTATATAAGATGGACGAAACGGTTTTTATCTCCTATTTAGAAAATAGACTTGGAGGTGTCAAAATAGATTTAACACCAGAAATTAAAGATTCATTCTTTTATTTACAGGAATACAAGGAGAATGTAGCAGGATTTTGCAGTGAAGTACAAGGTGTAGACGCTTTGAATAAAGGTATGTCTACCCTATTTCATGCTTTTTTTTTAGATGTGTATTCCATGATGGTGATTATTGGAGAAAAACAACTTTCCGAAGGAATTGGAGATTTGAGAAACTCCTATTTACAAGCAATGCGTCTAAAGCAACCTTTAAGACTATCTGAATATATATCTATAGAATATTTTAAAAAGGCAATTGATGAATATAAAAAGATCATTCATATCAGGGTGATTGATGGGTTCTAATCGAAATAAAAATAAGCAATGAGCATTATGTATATTCTTTATTATCTATTATGATTTTCTCTTTTAAATCCGTGCTAAAATAAATTTTATTAATTGTTACATGGCATAATCGGTTATAATTACTCTGTAGAAACTCAAGTTTTTATATTAGTTTCCGTGACTACTCTTAATATGTGATTAACAATAGATTACAAATGCCCATTAACTAAATAATTAAGTTGGTAGGTACTTTATGAAAGATGCGAACTAACGATTATGCTCATTTTATTTAGTCATGATCTTTTCTTTTTTTGCAATTTCTATAATTTTTTCAATAAAAGGATTTTTTCCTGTAGCATAATTACTTATATTATTTAAAAAATGCTTTTCTAAACTTTTCTTAAGATTAGAATATTCAATAATTAATTGTGGATATTTATTTAAGTAATCTCGAAATAAAATATGGTTATTCCATAATAAACCACCAACTGGTTCAACATGTATATAGTGTGTACTTAATTCTTCATCTTTTCTTTTAAAAAAGTGTCTTCCAGGTATACGTCCATCTCCATCATATATATATCCCATATTACATAATGCAAGAATTAGTTGTTCCCCATATTCTAAAGATTCAACTCCTATCACTATATCAATTATTGGTTTAGCCAGACATCCTACTATAGATGTACTACCAACATGCTGTATATCTACATCATAATCCTGTAATTGTTTTTCCAAAACTTCTTTTTCTTTTAAAAATTCGCCTTTCCAATCTGGATTATATTCTTCAATTCTTACTGTTCCACTTATTAATCCTAACTTTGTCATTAAAATCACATCCTTTATACAATATGAATAATTGTTATTGCGTAGTTTAATTACAAATACTCACTAACTAAGAAATTAGCTTAGTAGGTCTTTTTAGAAAAATGCGAATTAAATATTTATTTTATAAGCTTCAAAAATAATGGTAATACTGAAACAAGGGGGGTAAATGTAGCTGGAAACCCCTTATACCATTTCTTATTATATATAAAACAGACTATAATCCAATTTATTGTACATCCTAAAAATATTAGACATGTCCCACATAATACAAAATTAGAATCATTACTTACTTTATATATACCTGAAAGTAATATTGTATAAAATAAAAAATCTCCTAACCCTTTTGTGGGTATTGGATTATTATTTTTAAATGACTTGCCATATACTATTAATTTTGCCATTGAATTTTTATTCGCCATAACTTTAGCATTTGTGGTCTTTGAACCAATTTTTGTAAAACTGATAATATCGACTATTGGTATCCCAATACTGAATACAATTAGAGTTGATAATGGAATAAATTTTCCAATTAAACTTCCAATAAAAATTATAAATATCATACATAACCAACTATTAATGACTAAATATTCTTTTTTATATGGCTTTTTAATATAAATTATTAAAAATATTACTCCAATAAAAGAAAACAAATACAGCCAAAATATGTTATATGAATTTATAATAATTATGTATGTGATAAACAATGATATTATCATTATAATAATAGAATGTATTATTGATTCAATTAATTGTTCTTTTAAATCTGGCATGAATGTTTACACTTCCTAACATTAATTACTTATTACATAATAAATTACTATTGCACCTTTCTGTGAATTACGAACTATCTTTTATGTATTGTCTTTAATGTATCAATAATTAATAAACCACTAAAATACACAACAAATATTAGTCCAATTAGAGAAATAACACTTGTGACGAAACTCGTAACAAAGCCTTGAAAATCTACAAGTGCAAGAAATAAGTTAACTTGTGGAAGTCTCAAAAGCACTAAAAATAATCCTCCGAGAACACCGAATAAAAGACTAATTCTCTTTTCCAATTTTATCCCTCTTTTAAATATCGTAGTTTCTAGATTAATACGTCTTAAATTACGATTGTTCATCTATCGAGTTTTAAGATAGATAAACAATATTAGAAAACTACGCGGTATATCTTGATTTATTTACATCTTTTTTCAATAAGTGTTAATGACCTATATGCTTCTTTTCTGATAAGTTCTTCGCTGTCATTTTACCTATTATTCTTCCTATAATAATATATGAAATTATTTAATTGCAGATGGATTTTCCTACCCCTCCGAAAAGGTATGTTAGTATACTGAATTTATGGCAGCGTCTGTGTTTCAATAATAATATAGGATTAATGTTATATTAATATCATAACTCACTACATAGTTTTTTACGAGTGTAACGCAGTTTTTGAACATTGTACCTGAAGGTTGATTGTAAAAGTTTATTTGAATTTAAAATTTTCTTCTAAAAAATTTTTCATTAACTCATTAGATATTTTGACAGCATCTACCCTATCCTTTGCAGGGGCAGAAATCATAGTGCCATCTTCACCAAATACAGAAATGGTTAATTTGGTAAGTTTGTTATCTGTGAACATTTCTCCATAGTAGATCTTACCGCTTTCTGTATTCTTATTAATATATGTTAGGAAACTCGAATTATCTCCAACAGAGATTTCAACCCCATCACAACGCAAGTTGCCGATTGTAATAGAACCTACAAACAAATCTTTCTTTAAAATTCGTTTTCCGTAACTACCATTAATTTTTATTGTAACTTGTTCTTGTTGCTGTTTATTATTAATTTTATAACTCACACCATTCAAGGTCACATTAATTATTTTTGGAAATGTATAGTATATGCCAATAGCAATCATGCATATTGCTGTAATACTTATACCTATTTTATATACTTTCTTCATGTTAAACCCACCTCCTATAATTTGAATCAAGTGAGTAAATATTTTACATAAAAATATTATCATTATAAGTGTGTAGAAGTTAAATTGATAAAAGCAATATAGAATGGATAACTAAGAAAGATAACTATGAATAAAAGACCTACTACTGGACCGGGTCCTTCTCCTCTAACTATAATAGGGGTGAAGTAATTATAGATTAAGGTGATAATTATATAATAAGGAACCCAAGACAGAGTTATCAAAACTCTTAATTTTACTTGGCTAAGGTACTTTCTCGTAATAAATAAAAATACAATAGATGAAAGTACGAATATAATTATATTAAACATAGCGATAAGCATGTAGACGGTAGTAACAGACCAATTAGTTATTCTAAAAATTCGATTTATATTTGCAATAGGTTGAATCTGAACAACTAAAACCAAGGCATATAAGGCACTGATAATATTTAATTTCCCAAAGGTTTTCATGATATACTCTAATTTCATAAACATATACCCTCCTTAAATATAAATTTATCAACTTCGTGTTATGCTCATTTTGTGCGTTGAGCTTGAATTATACAATAACTCTCTGAGTAGCGCCTGCCACAGGATATTTATTTAATTATACAACTATTACCATAAGTTGTATATAATAAGGATGCAGTTAAAAACTTGTACTACTTTGTATTTATAAATATTAATTATAACTACAAAAAGCCACCAATGGAATTGGTGGCCTACTTAAATTGCTCTAATGTTTTATAAAGTTTTATTTTATATATCGTTGAAGTTATAAACATTAAGGTAAAATTATGTTGGAGTGCAGCAGATAGTATATAATGAGGTCTGCAGAATCTTAGCTTACCACATTACAAACTAATAATAATAATAATTCTATAAATAAAATATTTTCCTTGGATTATGCTAACAGAAGTATATGTTGCGTAAAAATGCGTTTGAACAAACCTTAGTAATTCTTAATTTATTTTATTTACAGTTGCGTGAAGAAAAACATATGTCTAAGCGAAGCGAGTTTATGTTTTTTAGCAACTGAAAATAAAATAAATTTTAGAATTACTTGGTGAAGTGAACGCATTTCTAGCAATACATACTTTTAGTTATAGCATAATCCAAGGAAAACTCATGATTTACGGGATGCTTATAGTCTTACGCCTTTAACTCCAAATACAGAGCCCAAGAATGGTATTTTTAATTTTTGATATACATGTATATCTTCATTTAGAAAAAGACTTTTATGAAGGTATACCTTTACCCCTTCATATTCCATTAAAGTATATTGTTCTAAAGGAGAGCAGCTTTTCTGAGTCTCAATCCAGAGACTTCTTGTAGGTGTGCCGCCTCAACCACAAGAATTTACTACAGACTTAACCACTAAAACGGAATCTTTTTTTCTAATAGTAGAAATTGCTTTATTATCTATAGTTAACATAAAACACCTCCATACCCGTGGTGGGTATATCTATATTAATATATTATGCCTAAATTCGTTAAATGTCAATTAAGTATAGAAAATTTATATTTATAATTTGTGGCATTTATTTTAATGTATTTTATTAATGTAATCCTTAAGTCTATCTTTCCAAAAAGGAATTTCAATATTTAAGCATTGCTTTATATGAGAGTTATTTACGCAAGTATAATTAGATTCTTTGATGAGGCTTGATAGAAGCTTATCTGAGGTTACATTTAAGGGCACATTAAGATTGCCTAATTCTATTATAGTATTTATTAATGCTGATTTTGATAAGTAGCCTTCATTTGTATAATTATATATTCCATATTTATCTGTAGCTAAGAGTTTCATAAGTACCGCAGTTAAGTCTTCAATATAAGTTATGCAAATGCTGGGATTTGAAAATAAATAAATTGCTGTATGTTTACCATTTATAATATTTCTCACGAAACAATCATTGCCACCAAATATGTTTGAGCTGCGAAGAATAAAATACTTGGTGCAAATAGTTTGTATTAATTCCTCAGCGCTTAGTTTACTTTTGCTATATACATTTAAAGGCATGCACTTATCAGATTCAATGTAAGGTAATGATTTAGTATCACCGTATACCTCTGTAGTAGACAGGTATACTAGGGGGATATTAAGGGAATTACAATATTGTGCAATGTTTAAAGTTCCTATAGTGTTTATACAATAAGCTAAAGTTTCATTATATTCACAAGTGTACTTATTTGTTAAAGCAGCAGTATGAATTACAGCATCTATCTTTAACTCATTTAAGGTTTTTTCAGTGGTTAGCTTATCCATTATGTTAAGTTCGTTTTTATCTAATCCATATATAACATGTGTTTCTGACAATGCGCTACAAAGATAAGTTCCAATATTGCCTTTTGCACCAGTGATTAAAATATTCATATATACCTCCTAGAAATTATTGATATTAAAGTATATGATACAGGATATTTATTATTAAAAAATTAATTAGCTTATTCTGGTGGTTTTTCAATGCGTAACATAAATTGACATAAGTTGCAATAAATAATATAATTATAAAGCATTAAGATAGGTGGCTTAAAAAGATAAATGAGAACTAGGTACGTAAATTAAATTTATGGAATGGAGGTGCAACAATGACAATAAATAATAAAGAAATGGAATTTGAAAAGCACAAACTAGAGGAAACTAAAATGTGGATAGATAATCAAATTAGTTCAGTAAGTGAAAAGGAAAAAGAATTAGAGGAAAAAGTATCAATATTAAAAAAGAGCTCTGGTGGTACATATAGTGAAGAATTACTATTGACACAGCAGGTGTATGAGTTTGCAAATAAAAATTTACAAAAATACAGCGAAGCTATCCACAAGCCATATTTTGCAAGAATCGATTTTAGAGAGTATAGGAGAGATGAAGAAAGTTATTATATTGGAAAATTTGGCTTAAGCGATAATAGTGCGTTAGAAGAAAAGGTAATTGATTGGCGGGCTCCCATTGCAGATTTATATTATAGTGGACAGCAAGGGGAAGTTAGTTTTAAGTCACCTGTAGGTTTTATAGAGGGAGAGTTATCGTTAAAACGTAAATTTGTTATTAAAAATGAGGACTTAGAAAATGCTTTTGATGAAGGTATCAATGATATAATTTTAAAATCTTCTAATAATGAAAATGAAGACAATATATTAGTAGATGAATTCTTAAAGATAAATTTAGAAGAAAGTATAGGAAGCAAGCTTAAGGATGTAGTTGCTACGATTCAAAAGGAACAAAATGATATTATAAGGGCAAGCAAGAACACAGTAATGATAATACAAGGATCAGCAGGTTCTGGGAAGACTACAGTGGCGCTACATAGACTAGCATACCTTATGTATAAATATAGTGAAGATTTATCCACCCATGAAATTTTAGTTGTAGCGCCTAATAAACTATTCTTAGATTATATTTCTGACATTCTACCCAGCCTTGGGGTAAGTGGAGTAAAACAAAGTACCTTTGAAGATATTGCCTGTAGCATTCTAAAATATAGCAGTAAAGTTTATACTAAGGATATGAAATTTTCTTTAGTAATGGAAGAAACAAATAAGGAAAAAATAAAGTTTATAACCACCAGTAGCAAATTTAAAGGAAGCATGACCTATAAAAGTATTATGGACAGATATTTAAAGTATATAGAAAAACAAGACACTCAGGTGGAAGATATTATTGTCTCGGGGCATATATTGTTTAATTCTAAGGAAATAAAAAGATTATATTCTAAAGATCTAATACACTATCCTCTAAATAAGAGAAAAGAAGAAATTAAAAGATATTTTAACCTAAAGGTAAAGAACTTAATTCCGGAGATCATGGAAAAAATAGATTATACATATGAAAGCTCTATTCAAAGTGTAAAAAGGGGAATTCAAGATGACATTACTAAAAGAAAGAAAATAATAGAACTTTATGACATGCGAGATGAGGAGAAAAAGAAGCTTAAGGTAAGTGCTAAGAAAGCCATTGATGAGTATTTTAAAAAGTGGTCACAAAAGAGTGTAATTGACTTATACTTTAATTTACTTAAGGACGAAGATATTTTCAATGAACTTACAGAAGGCAAAATATCCACAAAGCTTTATGAGTTTATTAAAGAAGAGGCTGAAATTAGCATGAATAATAGCCTTATAGATAGTGATGATTTGGCAGCTTTGCTTTACTTGAAGGTTAAAGTTGAGGGGTTTGATAAAATTTCATTTTCTCATATTGTTATAGATGAGGCTCAGGATTATAGCAGTTTCCAGCTACTGATGCTTAAATCCATTGCAGTTAATGACTCTTTTACAATCGTAGGTGATATTGGCCAGGGAATTTATTATTATAAAGGTATCGAGAGTTGGCAAAAGCTTATAAATGAAGTTTTCAAGGGCGAGGCGAATTATATTCCGCTAAGTCAAAGCTATAGGTCTACTATAGAAATAATAAATGTGGCAAATAGGGTACTACAAAAGCAACTTAATTACATGACTCCAGCAAGACCTGTACTGAGACATGGGAAAGAACCAGAGTTAATAAACTATAGCGCAGATAAGGAATTTGTAGAAAAGTTAGATGAAATAGTTGAAAGTGTAAAGGCGAATGGAAAGAAAAGCATAGCAGTTATTGGAAAGACCTTTGAGGAGTGTAAACAAATAAAAGCACAGCTTAAGAAATATAGTAAAAATGATTGGGAGTTAATAAAAAATACAGATAAGAACTTCCAATTAGAAAATATAATTATTCCATCATACATGACAAAGGGTCTAGAGTTTGATTGCAGTATTATTTATAATTGTGATGAGGAGAGTTATGGTGACAATGAATTGGATAAGAAGATATTATATGTAGTGCTTACGAGAGCGCTGCATTTGGAGTATATATTCTATAAGGGGAAACCATCGGCCTTATTGGAATAGCCTTGCGATGAACATGTATGATAATCTCCAGACGTAAAACAGGAAATTTTTTCTTAGAGGCTGCTATAACTAAAAGTATATATTGCTAGAAATACGTTCGCGTCGCTAAGTAATTCTAAAATTTATTTTATTTTCAGTTGCTAAAAAACATAAACTCGCGTTGCTCAAACATATGTTTTTCTTCACGCAACTGTAAATAAAATAAATTAAGAATTACTAAGGCTTGCTCAAACGCATTTTTACGCAACATATACTTTTGTTAGCATCCTCTACGAAAAAATAGTTTATTCTGTGATGATTTCATACATACCATCATTATAATCCTTAAAAGGAATTTCTTTATAGTCCAAATCATTATATAGAGTTCTTAATTTACTCAGCTCATCTTTATTAGTTGTATACCATTTGCCATCAATATGAATTAAGCTTCCTAAAAAAGATAATGAATGATTATTTTTACCTTTAGTGGCAATCAGAATCACCCAACCTTTGATATTATCATGTTTAGTTTCCTCCAATTTAATAGAATTGATAAAAGTTATTATTTCTTTAATATCCTCTTTTTTATCAATTATCTTAATTTTAGGTGGACTTGGTAGTGTAGTTATGGTTATACTCTCAGTTTCTTCAGGATTTATTATATTATTCAGAGCAACTGTTGTATTATATTCTGTATTGATAACTTCACTAATTCTTTTTTCTTCATATGCTGAATTGCCGCAGCTACTAAATAAGAGACTCAAAATTACAAAAACTAACAATAGCAATATCTTTGGCATTTTCAATTCTATAATATTAAAATGACTCAAATTATTAATCCTCCTAAAAATCCTCTTGTTATATAGACGAAAGGCAAACTACAAAAGTTGCATTAATTTATAGTTATTTAAATTTAAGTTTACAACTTAAATATAATGTGTTAAAACAATAGAATACTTTAACATTTAAATGAGAAACTATAAAGTATAAGTATTTGTACGTACACAAAATATATGCTAACTAATAATGATTATTAGTTGAATGACTTTGATAAATGTGGTAAAATATATTGTATATTGTATATTATATGATTAAAATCATTTAGGTTTATAAGAGGAAGTAGCAATTAATAATTGTTATTGTTTCTGATAACTATGAGGAGGATTTTGAGATGAAAACCACAAAATTAAAAGAAAATATTTATTGGGTCGGTGTAAATAACCCTGAGCTTAGGGTATTTGATATTATAATGGAAACGAAAAAAGGAACTACTTACAATTCATATCTAATTGATGATGAAAAGGTTGCAATAATAGATTCTGTTAAAGATGGTTATTTTGAAGAGGCTTTAGGAAAGATTAAAGGAGTTATTGGAGAAAGAAAAGTTGATTATATAATAGTCCAACATACGGAACTTGACCATTCTGGTTCTTTATCGAAGCTATTAGAGGTATATCCAGAGGCGGTTGTTGTTGCGACCACAGCTGCTATAAAGTATTTGAAGGAAATTACTAACAGGGAATTTACTAGCAAGGTTGCAACAGAAGATATTTGCTTAGGAAAAAATACACTGCAATTTATTTCTGCTCCAAATTTACATTGGCCGGATACAATGTTTACCTATGTTAAGGAAGAAAAAATATTATTTACTTGTGACTTTATGGGTTGTCACTACTCACCAGTTAATTGCATAACAGATGCTTGCTCAGGTGATTACTTTGAGGAAATGAAGTATTATTTTGAAGTTATTATGGGACCTTTTAAGAAATTTGTAAATAAGGGATTAGATAAAATCAAAGATTTACAAATAGATATAGTAGCCCCAAGTCACGGACCTATACATGTAGATGATATTAAAATGTATTTTGATCTTTACAGACTATGGGCTGAAGTTCACGAAATAAAAGAAAAAAACATTCAAATATTTTATGTTTCTGCTTATGGTAATACGCAGGTAATGGGAGAGTATTTAGCTACAAAAATTAATGAAAAAGGCATAAAGGCTGAGGCTCATGAAATAACATCTATGAGTTTAAGTGATATTGTGGAGCTTATTGAAAAAGCTTCTGGTATTATGATAGGATCGCCTACAATTAATCAGGATGCTGTAAAGCCTGCCTGGGACGTTTTATCCCTTGTATGCCCAATAACCAATAGAGGTAAGGTAGCAGCAGCTTTTGGTTCATATGGATGGAGTGGAGAGGGTACTGCTATGATTACAGAAAGACTAAGATCTTTAAAGTTTAAAGTACTACCTGAAGGATTAAAGTTTAACTTTGTTCCTGATAAGAAAGAATATGAGGCAGCTGATAAATTTATAGAAGAATATTTACAATTTTTAGATTAGGAAGCTATTTAATGACATTTCAGAAGGAAAGTCTTCAACTTCTATAAGTGGGAGTCTAAATATCCTTCTGAAGTCGTTAATATTGCAGCACCGCAGGTGATGATTTAATAGCTTTAAGTTGTAACTTTACAATAAAAAACAGAAAGTCTCACTTTTTTTGGTGGGATTTTCTGTTTAAAAACAACTATAGGTATTTTGATGTCCAATCTAATAAATCCATACATAAATCTATAGTGGTATCTGTTTGGTCCAGTGCAGTATTAAGCTCCACAAAATCCATTGATTTAATAAGTCTTGTTTCCATTAAATATTTTAACAGGAATTTAACTTCTTCTACACACATACCATCGTTAACACGTGTTCCTGTACCTGGTACATACTTTGGATCTAAGCAATCAATATCAAAACTTAAATGAACGGCATCTATTTTTTTTGAAGTAAGAATATTATGTATTTCATTTAAAATACTTTCCATTCCCCTTGTTTTAACATCTTCAGTAGTATAAACATTTATTTTTTTATTTTCAATGAGATCTATTTCGCCTTCATCTAAATCTCTAGCACCTATTATAAATACATTTTCTGGCTTAACTTTCGCTCCAGTGTAGTATAAATCAGTTAATGAGGAATGGCCTATTCCCATAGCAGCAGCTAGTGGCATTCCATGAACATTACCAGAGTGTGAGGTTTCATGAGTATTTATATCTCCATGGGCATCAACCCAAATAACTGCAAGGTTTTCATAGTACTTGCTTGCACCACATATGCTACCAAGCCCTAAAGCGTGGTCACCACCAATTACTAAAGGAAAAGTTTTAGAACATAAAGAGCTATAAACTTGGTGTGCTAAATTGGTATCAACTTGAATTATCTCAGAAAGATACTTCATTTTATCATGTGAACAATATTTATCTTCAGAATTTACTTGGGGGACATAAAGATTTCCCATATCATAAACAGTATGATTATTTTTTTCAAATATCTCAATGATATTATTTTCTCTTAATACTTCCGGACCCATGTCCACACCTTTGTTATCGCAACCCAAAAATAATGGAACTCCGATTAAATTTATTTTCATCTTTTGTACCTCCAATTTATATAATTTAGTTAATAACCGATTATATAATAAAAAATTAAAATATATAAGTGCTTTTTAAATACGCAGGGAATTAAAAATATTCTTAATGTTAAGAATATAATTAAAACTATATTAAATAATATTATTATAAACTTTTTATAGAAAAAACTGCTTGTTTCTAGTATGCTTTATATAAGCAGAAAATAGTAATGAATTATTTACCAATGATGCAAGGAGGAGACATGTATGAATAAACAATTTATAATTAATTTTCTAAGCAAAAATGACTTATGTGATATAGTTGAGATTGAATATAAAAAGGATACCATCGCATTGAAATTTAAATATTATTACGATGGGGTAGAAGTGGAAGCAGCTACAGCTTATGCGGATGAAGAGGGCAATTTTAAACAAGACAAAGAGGAGTGGTACGAAGAATACTTTTTACCTTATTTAAGTGATATTGCAGCAGACAACGTAGAAGATATTATGGAAGAGTGTGCTGAGGAAATGGGAATTGAGTACGAATTTATTGGTTGTGATATATCCCAAGATGCATATGAATTTAATGAGTTTGCAGTTGTTTTTTACAGTAAAGATGCAGATATTGAAATTGATGATATCTTAATTGAATTAGACATATAGATTGATTAGATATCTACATCTATCTTCTAGTAATAGGGAGATTGTTAAGCTGCTTTTTTGCAAGCAGCTTTATGATACTTTACAATAACATCATCTAGTTGCTGACTACAAGATACTACTATTTTGTCAGTAGGACTTTTAAAAGTTAGCAAAAAGTGTAATATTGCTCTTAATGATTCTAATTGTCTTTTTATAATTCTTAATTTAATATTCATCTTGTAACACCTTTCATTATAAGTTTGATTTTTCGGAACAAACTCATTGTATCAGGTTTTTCATGATATGTTAAATTTTTCATTAGTCATTTAAATATATGAATTTACAATATAAACCACAATTTAACAAAAAAGATAACGACGATATGTAAAAATATTACAAATAACACCATGGGAATATCGAAAAAAAGCCATGTGTAATAATATGTAAATGACGAAAAAAGTCTTAATTTTTTTTGTTAATGTTGTTAATATAGGATATATTATAGTTCTATTATTTATAAGTAAATGTTTTAGTAAACAAAAATAGCGTAGGAGTGATATTATGAATATTGATGAATTAACTAGTAGAATAAATTTTCTTTACAAAAAAAGTGAAAAAGATGGTCTTACAGAGGAAGAGAAAGTAGAGCAACAACAACTAAGACAAAAATATATTGATAATGTTAAAAGAAATTTTAGAGCACAATTGGATACAATCAAGAAAGTTGAACCAGATAATTGTGAAGAGGAAAAACATAATATATCAAAAAATACTTATAAACAATAGATTTGTAAGTCAGTAGAAATGGGGAATTTAAATGGCAGTTACTATAGAAGAATTAATAGAAAATTTTAACTTAGAGGTTTTAGTAGAAGGTGAGAAGGGAAAACTAATTAGTGTTAGTGATTTAAATAGGCCAGGACTTCAAATTGCTGGTTTTTATGATTACTTTGACAATAATAGAGTTCAATTATTGGGAATGGCAGAGTGGAGCTTTCTAGATTGCATGGAAACTGAACTTAGAAAAAAACGATTAAAGAAATATATTAAGTTTGATACTCCATGTGTTATTTTTACCAGGGAGCTAGAGCCCCATAAGGAATTTATAAAAGCAGCACAAGAGAATGATCGGTGGGTTTTAAGAACGAAACTAATTTCCACAAGATTTATTAGCAAACTTACAAGCTACTTAGACACAAGGCTTGCACCTGAGACAAGGCTTCATGGTGTTCTAGTTGATGTTTACGGTATAGGAATATTATTAAGTGGAGAAAGCGGTATAGGTAAAAGTGAATGCGCCTTAGAACTAATAAAAAGAGGTCATAGACTCATTGCAGATGATGCAGTGGATATTAAAGAGATTGATGGTACACTGCTAGGAAGTTGCCCATATATAACTTCTGGCATGCTAGAGGTGAGGGGTATGGGTATAATAGATATTCCAGCAATTTATGGTATGAGTTCTGTGCTAAATACTAAGACCATTAGCTTGCTCATTTCTCTTAATTTATGGAACGAGAGTGAAGAATACGATAGGCTTGGTATAGATAATGAGTTTATGAACATTTTGAACGTTCCTGTAAGAAAAATAACGTTGCCAATTAGGCCGGGTAGAAATATAGCGGTAATTATTGAAGCAGCTGCGGCTAATTATAGATATAGTTTAAATTCTAAAATAACTCCTGTAGAAACAATTAATATGAGAATAGATGAAACAAATGCAATACGTAATAAGTAAATATTAAAAAATAATGATAATATGAAGTTTTTTAATATTAAGAATGCAAAAGTATAAAACAAATACTAAAAAACTACTGTTTATTTCAAAAACATGAAAGTTTAAAATTTAACGCTACCATTAAACCTTTAAAAGGAATATAGTTACATTTTTAGCATTTGTAATCCGAGAAAATATTTAGTACAATAGTGTATGTAAAAACATTTATATTAGGGGGGAAATAAACATGGCTGATGTTAAAACTGTTAAAACTGAAGTTAAGGATTTAGAAAAAAAATATGAGCTAGCTTGGGACAAATATACTAAAAGTGATTTGAAAAAGGTATTTAAGTTATCTGACAGCTACATAGACTTTATGTCAAAATGTAAAACTGAAAGAGAATGTGTATCAGAGTTTATTGTACTAGCAGAAAAAGAGGGTTATAAAAATATTGATAGCTATATAAAAGAAGGTACTAAATTAAAAACTGGTGATAAAGTTTATGCAAACTGTATGGGAAAAACTTTAGCATTATTTTTAATTGGTTCAGAGCCTATTGAAAATGGATTCAAAATTTTAGGTGCTCACGTTGACTCACCAAGACTGGATTTAAAACAAAATCCATTATACGAGGATTCAGACTTAGCATTAGCTAAAACACATTACTATGGTGGAGTTAAAAAATATCAATGGGTTACTATACCTCTAGCTATACATGGCGTAGTGGTTAAAAAAGATGGTACTGTAGTGAATGTTGTAATTGGAGAAGATGAAAAAGAACCAGTAGTAGGAATTTCGGATCTTTTAATTCACTTATCAGCAGATCAAATGACAAAAACTTTAGCAAAAGCTATTGAAGGCGAAGATTTAAACGTATTCATGGGAAGTATTCCTGTGGAAGATAAAGAAGCTAAAAATAGAGTTAAGATTAATGTATTAAGACTTTTAAATCAAAAATATGGTATAGATGAAGAAGATTTTGTATCATCAGAACTTGAAGTAGTACCAGCAGGACGTGCTAGAAGCTACGGACTTGATAGCAGTATGGTTATG
Source organism: Clostridium sp. CS001 (assembly GCF_020443565.1). Taxonomy (GTDB): domain Bacteria; phylum Bacillota; class Clostridia; order Clostridiales; family Clostridiaceae; genus Clostridium_AD. The sequence goes on along the minus strand of NZ_JAIZZN010000025.1, from coordinate 37,614 downwards.
GCTTATGGACATGATGATAGAGTTTGTGCTTACACTTCTTACGAAGCATTAATGAATATCAAGGAAACAGATAAGACTTGTATAGTTTTACTTGTAGACAAAGAAGAAGTTGGAAGCATTGGTGCAACTGGAATGCAATCAAGATTCTTCGAAAACACAGTAGCTGAAGTTGTTAATTTAATGGGAGAATATAGCGACCTTAAGGTAAGAAGAGCATTAGCTAATTCAAAAATGTTATCTTCTGACGTAAGTGCAGCATTTGATCCAAACTACCCATCAGTTATGGAAAAACGTAATTCAGCATATTTTGGAAAAGGTATAGTTTTAAATAAATATACTGGATCACGTGGAAAAGGTGGATGTAATGATGCAAATCCAGAGTTCATTGCAGAGCTTAGAACAATAATGGAAAAACATAATATTACATGGCAAACATCAGAACTTGGCAAGGTTGACCAAGGCGGCGGTGGCACTATAGCGTACATTCTAGCTGAATATGGTATGCAGGTTATAGACTCAGGAGTTGCCCTTCACAATATGCACGCACCATGGGAAATTGCAAGTAAAGCGGATATATATGAAGCTTTTAGAGCTTACGAAGCGTTTTTAATAGAAATTTAGATAAAAAAAGGGATGTGTAAACATCCCCTTTTATAATTCTAATGCATTTACAAAGGCCTCTAGTTCGGTGCCACGTAGTAAAACTGAACCAATGTTGCCATGACTTGTATCCGAAGATGTAATTCCATGGAAATCAGAACCAGCAGTAATTAACATATTGTATTCTCTAGCCTTTGCTTTTAGAAAGATTTTTTGTTTTTTTGTGTTTTGTGGATAAATTGCCTCAATACCATCAAAGTCAAAACTCAGCATTTCATCTATGGAAGAATTTTTGATAAGCACGGGGTGTGCAAGAACAACTATTGCATTTAGCTCCTTTAACATTTTTATTCCATCAGCAGTTAAAATTTTTGTGGTTTCTACATATGCAGGGCTATCATTTGAAAGTAAGTTATCAAATATATATTTCCAATCATATCTATAACCAGCATTTATTATAGCTTTAGCTATATGAGGTCTTGCTATTACACCTTTAGCCTCATCTAAAATGTTTTCATAATCTAATTTTATTTTAAAGAATGTGTCTAGGTTCTCTACTATTTTTTTAGCTCTTGTTATTCTGTAGTTATCCACATCACTTAAAAAGCTTTGAAAAGCTTCGTTTTTATATTTATCATCTCTAAAATATCCTAAAATATGAATGCTTTCATTATTGTGAACGGTTGAAAGCTCTATACCTGGTATTACTCTTATATTTTTATTTAAACCTTCTCTAATGCCTTCTTCAACATTTATAGTTGTATCATGATCTGTTATTGCTATAATATCTAAACCGCTTATAGAAGCAGTGTAAATTAATTCCTTAGGACTTAGTTTTCCATCAGATGCATTTGTATGAAGATGGAAATCACCTTTGTTGTACATATAATCACCTCAAATATTTGACTTGCCACTTGTTTTATTTTATATATTATCATTTTACATAATAATGCTGAATATTTAAAGGGGTTTTTAATAAATAATAATTATTATTTACAATATAAACTGCGCAAATTGTACTCTTAATGATTTTATGTAAACTATTTGATATAATGGTATTAGAGTAGGTTACCCCTGATAATATATAATTATAAGAGAATAGGAGACATTTATGTTTTTAATGATAGACAATTATGATTCATTTGTTTACAACCTAGTTAGATACTTTGAAGAATTAGGTGAGGAAATATTAGTATATAGAAACGATAGGATTTCATTGGAGGACATTGCTACAATTAAACCAGAAGGAATAATTATTTCGCCAGGTCCAAAATCACCAGAACATGCAGGAATTTGTATGGAAATAGTAGAGAGCTTTAAGGGAAGTATACCTATTTTGGGAATATGCTTAGGGCATCAGATTATTGGTAAGGTCTTTGGTGGCAAGATTATTCAAGGTGATGAGCCGGTGCATGGAAAAGTATTTGAAGTTGAGCATAGCGGAAAATATATATTTAAGAACATTGTAAGCCCAATGAAGGTTACAAGATACCATTCCTTGGTGATAGAGCGAGAATCTTTGCCAGAGGCATTAGAGGTAACCAGTGAGACTGGGGACGGAGTTATAATGGGAATAAGGCACAAGGATTATCATATTGAAGGTGTACAATTTCACCCTGAAGCAGAACTTACGGAGTATGGACACTTGATTCTTAAAAAATTTATTGATGAAGTTAGAGTTGAAAATAGTTTTATTGAAAACTAAGGAGAGAAAGATGAAGCTGATAATTGAAAAGATAGAAACTGAATTGGATGGTTTTGATATATATTCTTTATTTAAAGACGACTTAAATACCATATTATTAGATAGTGCTAGGGACAATGAAACTTTAGGAAGATATTCTTTTATAGGTGTTAACTGCTTTTTAACCTTTAAAAGCAAAGGCGGTAGGTGTTATAAGGGTGAAGAAGTCTATATAGGGGATAGCTTCTATGAGTTAAATAAAATTATAAAAGAATATTCTGTAGAAAATAATACTGACCTACCCTTTGTAGCGGGCGGTATAGGATACTTTTCTTACGATATTGCTAGGGAAATTGAAAAGCTACCTAATATAGCTGAGGAGGATATAGATATACCTCACTGTTATTATAATTTTTATGATAATATTATTATTTTAGATAATCGTGAAAAGATTGTATATATTTCTGCACTAGGAATACTTAAATCTCAAAAGGACAGTATATATGATATTGCACAGCGTATAAAAAGTGGAAATAAAACTGTATACGCAGAGGTAGGAGGCATAACTAATAAATTTCATTCAGGCTTTGGAAAGAATAGTTATATGGATACTATATCAAAAGTAAGGGCTTATATAAAAAGTGGAGATATATATATTACCAATTTAACTCAAAGGTTTACTTGTACCATTAATAGAGGTGCCTACGAAATATACAAAGATTTAAGGCATATAAATCCAGCTCCTTTTGCTGCACTTATGAATTTTGAGGGATTTAATATAGTATGCTCATCACCAGAAAGGTTTTTGAGTATTAAAAACAAAGTGGTGGAAACTAGACCCATAAAAGGTACCATGCCAAGGGGTGTTAATGCAGCGGAGGACCTTAAAAATAAGAATATATTAATGAGTAGTGAAAAAGATAAAGCCGAGCTTCTTATGGTAGTGGATTTGGAGCGAAATGATTTAAGCAAAGTATGTAAGCCTAGCTCAGTTAAGGTAACAGAGCTTTTTAAGCTAGAGGAGTATAGTACAGTCTTTCATTTAGTATCTACAATAGTAGGCGAATTAAAAGATTCGGTAAGTCCATTAGAATGCGTAAAAGCTTGTTTTCCTGGAGGATCAATAACAGGAACACCTAAAATACGTTCTATGGAGATTATTGAGGAATTAGAGCCAGTGCGTCGAAATATATATACTGGGTCCTTAGGTTATTTGGGCTTCGATGGTAATGTAGATTTAAATATAATTATAAGGACAATTTTAATAAAGGATAACAAAGCTTATTTTGGTGTTGGTGGAGGAATAACTTGGGATTCTAATGAAGAATTTGAGTATGACGAAACTTTGGATAAAGCGAAGGCACTGATGCGTGCGCTTAGTGCCACCCACGTGGCAAGTGGCACTAGAGGGGATATTCTATGATAGAGGAAAAGATATCCTTAGATAGTGGGTTCTTCTTTGGAAAAGGGGCATTTGAGACTATATTAGTTAAAGAAAAACCAGTGTTCCTTGAGGAACATATAAAAAGGTTAAATAGTGGACTAGGCACATTAGGGATAAATAAAACAATTACAGAAGAAGAAGTTTATACTGAAATTGAAAATCTCCATTGTAGAAACTGTGTGCTGAAAATTATGGTGTCAGAAAAGAACACTATATTTACCACAAGAGAAGTGACCTATAAACCTAGTGATTATGAGCAAGGGTTTTCCATAGGTCTTAGTGAAGTTCGGCGAAATGCTCATGCAAATTTAACGTATGTTAAGTCTTTTAATTATGTAGAAAATATAATTGAACGGGATAAAATAATAAGTAGAGGGCATAATGAAGCACTATTTTTAAACACAGAGGGGTTTATAAGTGAGGGAGCTGTAAGTAATATATTTTTTATAGAAAATGGAGTTATTTTTACACCTAAAGTTAAATGTGGGTTGTTGCCAGGTATTATACGAGAGTTTGTTTTGCGTAGTTCATTGGATATGGGATTTAAAATACAAGAAGGCGAGTTTACTTTAGACAGATTAATGGAAGCTCAGGGTGTTTTTATAACTAATAGTATTATGGGCATAATGAAGGTGGTCAAAATTGAAGATAAAGTTATTAATGAGAATAGCGTTGTATCTGAAATAAAAGGGTATTATGATAGATATGTAGAAAGTTATAAAGGATAGGTTACAGGATAGTAAGCCAGAATAATGACTTTTTATGTAATCTAATGAGGGTTAGTATTAGTCTAGAGGGGTGGAAATCATAGATAATAATTTAATAAATGATAAAATCAATATTATTATAGAAAATAATAACTTCCAGAATAATTTAAAGAAGATAGAAGGGCTTGAAAAAGATAGAGTGTTTTGCAAGCATGATATACAGCACTTTTTAGATGTGGCAAGGCTTATGTACATAGTGAATTTAGAAGATGGATTAAATATACCCAAACATATGATTTATGCAACAGCACTACTACATGATATAGGTCGAGGAGAAGAGTATGAAAATGGAACCCCTCACGAGATTGCATCTGTGATAATTGCTAAAAATATATTAGTGCAGTGTAAATATGATACTAAAGAAATAGATGAGATTCTAGAGGCTATAGGAAGCCATAGAAATAATAGTGAAGAATTAAATAGTTTAAGTCATTTACTATATAAGTGCGACAAGCTTTCAAGAAATTGTCTTAGCTGCAGGGCTAGTGATAATTGTAAATGGCCAGTAGAGAAGAAAAACTTGAAGATAACATACTGAAAATACAGTTGATAATCGACAGTTACTAGGATTTTATGCTTTGGCAGAAAATTGATGAATAATTTTTTTGGGAGGGGAGTTTATGAAGATAGGAAGCATAGATTTTGAAATAGGTAAAAGAACTTACATAATGGGGATTTTAAATGTTACCCCGGATTCCTTTTCTGATGGGGGGAAATTTAATGATATTGATATGGCAATAAATCGTGCAAAAGCAATGGTTGCTGAAGGCGCAGACATTATTGATATTGGTGGTGAATCCACAAGACCAGGACATTGCTCTGTAAGCATGGAAGAAGAAATTAAAAGAGTGGTTCCTATTATAGATGCTTTGAGCAAGGAAATAAAGGTGCCAATTTCTGTGGATACATATAAAGGTAGAGTTGCAGAACTTGCCGTAAAAGCAGGGGCAGCTATGATTAATGATGTGTGGGGGTTTAAGCAGGATAAATATATTGCAGAGGTTGCAGCTAAATATAATGTACCTTGTTGTTTAATGCACAATAGAGATAATAAAAATTATAATAACCTAATTGTAGATATATTAAAGGATTTAGAAGAAAGTATTACTATTGCGTTAAAGGCAGGAGTTAAGAGAGAAAACATTATTATAGATCCAGGCATAGGGTTCGCAAAAAGCCAAGAGGATAATTTAAAAACTATGAATAATCTAGAAAAGCTAAGTAGCTTAGGATATCCTGTGCTACTTGGAACCTCTAGAAAATCTATGGTGGGATTTGCACTAGACTTACCAGTGGAAGAAAGGCTGGAGGGAACCCTGGCAACTACTGCTATAGGGATAGTTAATGGCTGTGAGTTTATAAGGGTTCATGATATAAAAGAGAATAAAAGGGTTTGTAGCATGACAGATGCAATATGTAGAAGTTAGGAAAATACCCTTATGTGTAAAGGAGATAACACTATGGATAAAATGTATATAAAAGACTTAGAAGTTTATGCTCATCATGGCGTGTTTAAAGCGGAGAAAACCTTAGGACAAAGATTTTTAATTTCCATAGAGCTTTTTCTTTCTTTGAGAGACGCAGGCAGTACTGATGACTTAACTAAGACTGTTCATTATGGTGAGCTTTGCCACTTGGTTGAGGATGAGTTTAAGAAAGAAAGCTATGATCTCATAGAGAAAGCTACAGAAAAGATAGCAGAGTTTATACTTTTAAAATATGATTTAGTTCAAAGAGTTAAGGTTAAAGTGAAGAAACCTTGGGCCCCTATTGGCAGGCCACTAGAATATGCAGCAGTAGAAATTGATAGAAGCTGGCATACTGCATATATTGGTGTAGGTGGAAACATGGGGGACAAGGAGAAGAATATGAAGGAAGCCTTTGAGCTTATGAACCATTCAACTCATACTAAGATAATAAAAACTTCAAAGTTTTATGAAACCAAGCCAGTAGGATATATAGAACAAGAAGATTTTTTAAATTGTGCTATTGAAGTAAAGACATTGTTAAATCCATTGGAGCTTGTAAGATTCCTTTTATCTATAGAAAAGGAATTAAAACGAGAAAGAATTATAAGATGGGGACCAAGAACAGTAGATTTAGATGTGTTATTGTATGATAATCTTATTAGTTCTCTAGAAGAGATAATAGTACCTCATCCAAGAATGCAAGAGAGAATGTTTGTATTAGAGCCACTTTGTGATATAGCACCCTATGTTATGCATCCAATTTTGAATAAACGTATAATTGAAATTAAGGCATCATTAGAAGGTAATTAGCACATTTGAGTTGTTAATATTTAAGCATCGCAGATGATGATTTAATGATGAATAAAAGGAAATGAAAGCACGTTAGGCTTTTATTTCCTTTATTATATTTTTTGCAAAACCTTCAGCAATTTCATCAATGTGAGGAATATTAAAAATATCACCAGGATCATTAGCAATAGCCATTATAGAAAAGTATGGTGGCAATCTAAAGCCTTTATTTATATTTAAAGCTCCTATCAATTGCTTGGTAATAGAATCACTTGCAGAATTACCGGATACCACTACTGCAAAAATGCTTTTATCATAAAAATCAATATGTCTATATAACACTGTTAGTCTATTGATTACAGCTGTTAAATTTGCAGCTATAGCATCATTATAGTTAGGGCATAACCATATTACTGCATCAGATTCTTCAATAGAGGGAAGTACATCATGGACCATAATTCCTCCATAAAAGCATTTGTTTTCATTACCAAAGTGAATGCACGATTTATAGGAGCAGCCGTTGCAATCTAAAACTTCTCCATTTTCTATTTGTAGTTCTTTAATATCGTAACCAGAAAGATGATTTGAGGTCATGTGCCATAAATCCAAAGTATTAGAAGTTTTATGCGGACTTGAGTATAGCACTAATATTTTTGGGTTATTCACCATAGTAGGGTTATATTCTAATAATCTTTTACTTAGCCTAGAACACATTTCTAAACAAATTTCTTCCACTGACAAATTTAAAATCTTTTGCCAAGTAAGAAAATTTCTAAGGGTTGATGTGGCTTCTACTATACTATGGCCTATGAAACAGCAGCCTAAGTTGTTTGCAAGGTATATAATGTCTTGACTGGTGCGTTTTGTACCGTGCTCAGTATTACTATGGATAAGTACTGCGCCAACAGAGCCTAAAAGGCAAGTAGTACCTTTCTCATATAGTTTTGAAAAAAATTCAAGCATTGTAATGTCACAGTCTATATCTGTGTTTTCACAGGCAAAGAATATTTTCTTGTCTTGAAGATTAGGAATGTTATTAGAATCTTGAATTAGAGTATAATTAGTGAAATCAGTAACCTTTTTAACCATTTCTAGTAGCAGGGGAGAAATATTTTTGTTTGGCATTATTACAAATAAATCCTTCATAAAAGCCCCCTTTTATAGTTATCTTAGCAAATTATATTAAATTGCTAAGATAGTTATAGGTTGAATTTAGTTTGCTTAATAGTACTTCATTTAGGGATAAGGTTTCAAGCTCAATGCCAGTAGGTAAAAGTCTGTTTTTAGAGCCCATAAAAGTACCACCAATAAAGGTAGCACTATAATGCCACTTGGAGTTAATGGTGGCAAGTAGCGACAAGCTACCAGAAGAAAGAGCCGGAGCAATATAGGGCTTAAAACCTGTAGAACGAACTTCAAGGTTTGCATCCTTAGTGCTAAGAGTCAAAGCGTCTGAAAGCTCTTCATTATAGTTTAAAATACTATCGGCTATTATTAGGCCCTCTCCATGTGGTCCAAAAGCTCTACCCTCATGGATATAATGTTTTGTAGCATCTTGTTGCTGGGAATAATAGCAAGCTCTAGCATTCATAACCCCTAGCCCATAACCTCTGATTTGTTCTGGAGATAGGCCCATAAAGTCCATAGTTCCATCACTAGCTTTATTACTTTCAATAAAAGCTGCCCTGCAAAGTAAATCAACTGGATCTGATACTACAGCAAATATACCTTTAAAGTTATTATTTCGTGCAAGTCTAGCGTAGTGACTTATAATTTTAGCATTGCCCTCAAACTGTACTAAGCGCACATCAGTGGACTCATTGCCAACCTCTGGAACACCCACAGATACGCAAAATACAAACATATCACAGTCAAAGACACTTTCCTCATTTAAACACACTATATCTATAGAACCTTCATTCATATCTGGTGAAAGTATCTGACTAAGCTCATATTTGTAGCGTTCCATTCGATTTGTATCTCTATCATATAGTCCTAAGCTATGAATCTTTTCAACACCTAAAAGTTTTAAGCCTGTAAGCAAGGTTCCACCAACATCTCCAAGACCCACCACATTTACTCTCCATTTATCAGGTTCATTGTGGGTCAATACCTCTTGCCACTTAGGATAGAGAGTATTCAAAGACGTGACGCGATTACAAGTTATTGCATCTTTTATCCACTGTGGTGGGTTAACACTAGAAGTTGTAGGCGTTACAAGTAAATTTACGGTTTCCTTCTCTATGAATAAAAAGTTTTCATGGGAAACAGAAAAACTCCTTCTTCCCCGTTCTGGGTTAAGTTTATTAAGGGCAAAAATTATGCCCTTGTATTTTTCTGCTTCACTTTCAGATAGACTTTTTAGATTAGGATACTCTTCCTTTGATATTAATAATTTTTCACTCTTCATATAGTAATAAAACATTTTAAGAAACCCCTTTATAATTATTTCTGAATATACCCTACTAGCTTAAGGAAAGTATATATTCATGAATTTGTAGTAATATATACTTTTCTCGTTTATGAAAGGTTATCTAATCTACGTAGCAGTTGCAAATCATTTTCTAGGTAGTGGGAAGGAGAGATATTTAAGTCGTACTTTATATCAAGACCAATATCAGGGCAGCGTGGAACAGTAAACACTTCTCCCAAGGAAGCTAAAGTTAAATTACGAGTATATAAAATATGGTATTCATTTTCTAAAATCTTTAAAAGCTCTATAGAGTTTTCAATACACACTTTTGATAATGCATAAAGACTACTTTGTGAGGCATTTCTTATAAATGCTGGGTAGGTATATGGAAGTATTAAATTAATAGAAGGAAGTAAGTTTCTTTTAGGATAAAGGCCTCTCCAAAGCGCATCTCCACCAATGAAGGGATATAGTGTATTCTCATTAAACCAAGTTTTAAGTCTAGGTATAAAGTAAGCACTATCAACATCCCTGTTTTGCATGTCCATAAGGTCTTTTCCACGTCCAGATAATATACCGACTATAATCTTTTTAACATTTACTGACTCCTCTTTTAAGAGTGGGTCCAAAGCCTTCATTCTATAGCCTTTATGAAGTATATTATCCACTAGTATTACAGGTTTATTAAAGGATTTAATCATTTTAATTTGATGTTTAAGGCTTAAGTAATAAGGTAACTGCGCAATATTAAACTTCTTAACGTCAGGGCTGAAAAACTTTTCGATATACAATGATTTAGTAACTGTATTTGGAACGATATATCTATCGAGAATATCGCCATAAGGTACACACATATTATCGCCCTTTTGTTTATTGATATTTGCTTTAGTCGGAACATTATTTTCACTGCAAACCATTTTTATCATTTTCTGATGAAGAACATCACTATTAAAGGACAGTACTAATTCACCTGGATAAACATTAACAAGTACCTGCTGCAATAGCTTTCTTGTACTGGAAATGACTTGTTTTACTCGTAAGCTACTTCTAAAGGGCTCTTTAAGAACATTTTCTATATCTAAATTTAATATACAAGGATTACTCATATCTACAACAAGGGACGTTAAGCTAGTATCAGTAGTATCAACTTTTTTAAAACCATGTAGATATAGAAGCTCAATTAAAGAGGAGGCGTATAAATCTTGTAGGATTGGATTGAAAATTGCATACTCATAGTCTTTAGATACTGCATAAGCTAAAGATTCTGTAATAAGTATTTGCTCAATAATCCCATTCTTTTCCCTATTATTAATATACATTAAATCTATAAGAATAATTCTACCTGAAGCATTTTCACGAACATATTTTGATAATTTATCATCCCTTAATTCGTTGTATAGAATATTTGAACGAATCCAGTGCATTGCTGTAAAACCCAGAATTTCATGAGTTTGGGTATTTTTAACTATTACAAGTTTAGGGGCAGTTTTTGTTGAGAGCTCAGTTAAAACCTTAAAGGCTAGCTCTTTATTATCACAGCAATTAGAAATTCTTTTTATTAAAATCTCAGTGATTTCTTCGGCAAACTCAATATCTATATGAGAGGAGGCTAAAGAAAGCTTTTCTAGTGGTTCTCTTTGATAAAATCCATTTTCATAAATATACTGCTGAACTAACGGATCAATTAAGCTTGAAATATCCCGATTATCATCAATATAAGTTCTTATTTGACTAGAGCTAATATTCGCATAGCTAGAAGGGAGATGTATTAATTTAATTTCCCCAAGAATAGCTTTTATAGCTTCATCTAAGTGTTTATTTTTCCCACGCTCAAAAATTATATGCGGAAAATTATGTATAGAGCATTCGGTAATAGGATTTTTATAGCAAGAAGCATTTAATATAACATCGCTACCTGCAACAAAGTAAACCTCAGATTCTTTGAAGTTATCCTTTAATACTTTCAAATCCTCAGGGTTAGAAATATTTGTTGGGAAATCCTCAGGATAAATAAAAATACTTAATTCATCAGCTATAGACATACTCAGCAAGTTCTTACGAAGCAAGTTTGGTAGGGTTTTCTTTGACCAAGAAAACTCATCCACAGACAAATAAACTTCAAAGCCCATATTTCTTATGGATTTTGCAATGTTCTTATGACTTAGTGAAAAAGGATCAAAGGTTCCTGGGAAAAAAGCAGTTTTTGAAGGGACAGGTATATTAATTTCACCTTCAAAAAAGGTATAATCTGATATAAATCTATATATATGATTCAGTGCAGCAGAATTTGTAAGGAAAAGTAATTGTTCTGTTTTATCATCTGTAATAAGAGTAAGGATTTTTTTTGAAGCTAATTTAAATATAACATTCTTCTCTTCCAGAGACAGGAGTTTAGAACCAAAGATATCTTTTCCAAAGGTGCTTACAGCGGCCTGTTTAACCTTTGTTTTGTAATCACCAAGGCCATTTAAAAGTATTCCAAGTACATTAAGTAAGCGGCTATCATAAGATTGTAATTTTTCATTAAATCTATTTTTATACTTGGGGTAGTTTGCCAGACACAAACCCATAGTCTTCAAAATAAGTGGTTTTACATTTTCATTTGCTATTTTAATTTTAATTTTTAAATCCTCAATAATTTCATCTAATTCTTTAGGTTGTAACCAGAGAAGTATTTCACCTAGGTATGGAGGAATATACTCAGTAAACCTATGGCCCTCTATTTCTAGCGCGCGAAGAAGTTCCACAGCAACTTCGTTTCTCTCAGGCAATGTTAAAAATGGCATAAGCTTAAGTATTGCAATACCTGCTCTGTTACGAACGGTCTCTACAGCACTTACTTTAAGCAAGTTACAAAAATGAATGGCTGTGTGAAGGCCTGTTGTGGGGGCTTTATTTATAGTGTAATTAAGTAATAAATCAATTTGGTTTTTCTTTTTTACCCAATCTGTTGCTGTTTTTAAATTACTTAAGAATATGTCCGGTATTTTTGCATAATCCTCTTCACAAAAGTTTTGAAAAATAGGAATAGAAGTTTTTAGATTAAGCAGAGTGAAAATTCTAAGTTTAAGTAGGTTTTCTATAGGTATTTTACTTTTAGTATAGTAACTGTCATATTGTCCTGTTAAGTTTTCCCTTAAATAATTGTCCTTTGGAAGTTTGATTATTAAGTCATTAATAACTTCTAAAGCTGAAAGTCTTAAAATACTGCTTCTTTTATTTGTCATGGAAATTATATAGTTAAACAATATGATTAAGTTATTGTCAAATGGGTCTAGGGGAATATACTTTGCAGTTTCTAATAGAAACAGTTGAGTTTCTGTATTGCCAAAGTATGTAGAATCATAATATTTAATCATAAGGTTTCTGTAGGAAATAAGCATACTTTTTCTACAATTTTTAAACAAGGAATTCACCATAATTCTAGCGCTGTAACCCATCCAACTTCTATGATTTGGAATTATTTTGTGACTTGGATAAAGTAGTAGGTCTAAATATTCCTTAAATAAATCTAAGCTTAGAACATTAGAACTTTGTATACTTACATTCTTTGGGATTTCCTTGTTGTAATCTTCATCAAACATAGCTATAAGAACTCCAATGAGTTCAGCACAATGGCGCCTTATATCGTCCTCAGGATGAGTTAGATTGTCGTAGAGAAACTTAATTGTTTGAAGCTTTTGCTTTTGAGTTAAATATGTAGAATATTCTTCAAATACTCTTATATATTCTCTTAAGTTTTTCCAATGCTTTTCACTTCTAGCCTGTTCTAATATCTCATCCAACGAGAATTCATCACGGATAGTATACATTAAGTTAATATTATGATTTATAGAAATATATTTAAGGTTTTGAACTATTTCATTTCCTTGCATTAATGAGTAAATAGGAGCTTTATGAATTTTTGGATTTTCATCTTCACTAAGCGTCGTGTTAATGCCAATACTAATTAAATAATCTTCAAAGTCTTTAAGTTTAGCATACACTCTTTTATATCTCTTTTCTTTCTTTTCATCAACGTTTTCTAACTTATCAAGTATAACCTTAAAGGAGTCGGCTAAGGAAAATATGTTCATGGTGGAGCCTTTGCTAGTTTCTAGATTTTTAACTCTAAAGTCGGAATATATTAGCACTAAAGATTCTAGAGAAAGGTTTTCAAGTTCTAAATCCCAGGTAGAATGATTTATTGCAATATTCCTAATGTAGTTTATGTTATGTTTTTTGAACCACTGATCTGTGTAATAATAATGTAGATGAGGAACTCTTTTAAGTTCTTCTCCGATGCAACCATATTTTCCAACATCGTGTCCGGCAGCAGCTCCCGAAACTCTACCTAAATCTATTTGAATTTGCTTATCCTTTAATTGTCTTGCAATATGTAGTGAAAGATAATGCACTCCACAGACATGATCTAGAGTATTATATTTAAAAACTTCACCATTTAGCTTCATCATTTCATAAATGTAATCTTTTTTGAAAGCTTTAATAAACTTTACATATTCATCATCACTTTCTAAGCTTGCTATTTCCTCTTGTCGCAAAAAACTTATGGCATATTTGCTTTGCCAAGTGGTATCATTAGATTTTTTTTGAAAACTACATACAATTCTAAGAACTCTTAAGTAGAGTTCACAGGCAGATACTAGATTTTCATCAAGGCTTATTGTTATTGCCTCAGGAAAGGATTTGTAGAGCGTGTAATTGTATAAGTAACTGAGTGGGCCCTTGGGTAAGTTATCTTTGCATAGCTTAGCCATGGCATATTCACAAATTAAAAGAGTACGTGTACATGTAAAGTCTGTGCATTCAATCATAGTTCTTAGATTTTCAATATAAGAAGAGCTGGATAAAAAATCTTCAATAAGAGTTCTTGGAATATCATAGGTTTTTAAAAATTTGGGGTTTAATAATTTTCTAGATATTTTTTGATCAATCTCTTTAAAATCTAAAGCTTGCATGTACTACCTCCTTGTGATTCTTTGAAGCTTATAACAATTGATAATTGGTATAAGTCTTACATAATCTATATTAAAAATTATATACTTTTAATATGATTATTTATAGGGGATAATGTAATTTTGGTAGAAAAAAGGCAAATATCTAATACCCTATTTAGGTATTAGATATTTGCATAGACCATAAAGATTATAGGCTTTGTACATTTTAGTTGTGTCAATGTAATCCATCCTATAGGAACCATCCCAAGGGCATATGGAAATAATATTTTCATTATATATATTTATTATATATTTGTTTTCACTAAAGGTTAAAAATATCTTATATAATGGTTTATCTGCTAAGTTTTCTGGCTTTTCTATAAAACTATCATTGTTTAATGAATTAAAAAACTCAGTGAATGTAGATAAATCCTCTTTAGAAAAATCTTTCTTTTTGTAAAAATTCATATAAAGGGTATAAAGTTCCTTGGGGTTTTCTAGAGATAAATCCTTCATTAACAAGTTGGTGTAATAATAATTGTTTGGTTTAACTTTTTTTAAAAATTTTGTATCGAGATTATAATTACAACCGAAGAGGGTTAATGAAAAAAAGAGAAATATTGAAACTAAAATATATTTTTTTATATTAGTACCCAAATAATCACATCCTTTTAATTTGACACCAGCCTATGTAAATAAAATATGTTAATTAATACTTTTTTATTACACAGAAGGTGTAAAAGGAATATTTTTCAGTCTAATAGTTCAGAATAGAAGGTGTGCGTATAAGGAAAACAAGGAGGAAATTATGAGAGTTGGTGTTCCCAAAGGCTTATTATATTATAAATACCATCCTTTTATTGAAAGGTTTTTAATTGAACTAGGCGTAGAAGTTATTACTTCTACAGATACAAATAAAAACATTTTAGACAAAGGGGTTAAATACTGTGTAGATGAGGCTTGTCTGCCTATGAAGATATTTCATGGACATATAGTAGACATAAAAGATAAATGTGACTTATTAATAATACCTAGAATTATGAGATTAAGGCAGCGAGAATTTATATGCCCTAAGTTTTGTGGGCTTCCAGAAATGGTGCTTTATAGCATACCAGACATGCCCAAAGTAATGATAGAACCTATATATGCTACTAATGAAGAGGAATTATATGATTGGTGCAAGAAGCTGGGAAAGATGATTACAAGAAATAACAGTAAGATAAGAAGTGCATTTAAGAAAGCATTAGAAGAGCAGAAGAATTTTAAATTTGGAATTAAAGATGAAGGCTTTAAAAAGAATATTGCTTTAGTAGGGCATCCATATAATATTTACGACAATTTTATAAATATGAATATAGTAGAGAAATTAAATAAACTAGGGGTAGGAGTTATAACAGAAGAATATATAACGAAAGAACAAATTCAATTAGAAGTAAAAAGCCTTTTCAAAAGGCCCTTTTGGACTTTTGCTGCAAATGCCTATGGATTTACAACCAGTATAGCGAAAAACAAGGAAGTAGATGGAGCAATATATATATCTTCTTTTGCTTGTGGAATAGATTCTGTAGTAATTGAACTAATTGAAGAAAAAATTGAGGATTTTCCATTTCTAGTTCTAAAAGTTGATGAACATACAGGTGAAGGCGGTATAGATACAAGGATTGAGGCTTTCATTGATATGATTGAAAGGAAAAAGAATAATGAAGATAACATTTCCACATTTAGGCAACACATATCTTGCAGCAAAAGCATTATTTGATGGGCTTGGAATAGAATGCATAATTCCACCCTTTAATAGTTACGAGGCATTAGAGCTGGGTTCGAAGTTTTCACCAGAAGAAATGTGCCTGCCTTATAAAATTATGATGGGCAATTACCTCCAAAGTATAGACATGGGAGCAGATACCATAATTATAGTCGGAAGTTGTGGGCCCTGTAGATTTGGTGAATACTGTGAATTACAAATGAATGCACTAAAAAAGATAGGGCACAATTTAGAGTTTATTGTAATGGATAGTCCTTTTGATATAGGGAAACAGGAGTTTTTAAATCGATTATACAAAATTTCAAAAAATAGTACAAAAAGTAAGACTCAAAAGATAAGAGCGTTAAAGGTATCATATGATGTAATTGAGTTAATAGAAAAGATTGAAAGTAAGGCGCATTATTTAACGGGTTTTGAAGTAAACAAAGGAGAATTCAAGAAACTTTTAATGGAATGTAAGAAGGAGGCAGCAAAAGCTATTACGCCAGCACATATGGTGGATATCTTAAAGAAATATAAAAGTAAAATCAAAGAAGTTCCAATAAATAAATATAAGACCCCTATAAAAATTGCAATTATCGGTGAAATTTATACTGTAATCGAACCTTTTTCTAATCTTTACATAGAAGATAAACTTATGGATTATGGTGTTACCACCCAAAGAATGCTTACCCCTAGTTGGTGGGTTAGAGATGCTGCACTTAGCTGTTTAAAGCTTAACTCAATTGATATACGGATAGCTTCTAGAGAATACCTTCCACATTATATTGGAGGGCACGCTAGGGAATGTATAGGTGAGGTGCTACTTGCAGAAAAAAATAATTTCCATGGAGCAATACAAATATTCCCTATGGGATGTATGCCAGAAATTGTATCAAAGGCCATTTTGCCTGCAATTTCAAATGATAAGGATTTCCCTATAATGACTTTGGTAGTAGATGAGATGACTGGAGAAGCAGGATATATTACCAGGATAGAAGCATTTGTAGATTTGCTGGAAAGGAGAAAAAACAATGTATCATATGGGAGTTGATGTAGGATCTGTAAGCACTAACATTGTGTTATTAGATAATACTTTAAGGGTTATTGAAAATTTATATTTAAGGACAAAAGGTAAACCAATAAAGGCAATTCAATATGGGCTCAAAACCCTAAATGAAAAGTACGATACTAAGCAAATAAGTTCAGTAGGAACTACGGGTAGTGGAAGACATATGGCTTCTTTTTTAATGGGAGCCGACATAGTAAAAAATGAAATTACTGCTCATGCAGTGGCAGCACTGGAGGTTGACAAGGATGTAAGTACTATATTAGAAATTGGAGGTCAGGATTCAAAGATAATACTATTGAAAAATGGTATAGTCACAGATTTCGCAATGAATACGGTATGTGCAGCAGGAACTGGATCCTTCCTTGATAGGCAAGCAGAGAGGCTGGAGATACCTATTGAAAATTTTGGAGATTATGCATTGAAATCAAAAGCGCCTGTAAGAATTGCTGGCAGATGTGCTGTTTTTGCAGAATCTGATATGATACATAAGCAGCAGCTTGGATACAATGAAGAGGATATAATAGGTGGGCTTTGTGAAGCAATGGTAAGAAATTATCTTAGTAATGTAGGAAAAGGAAAAGAAATCCGCTCAAAAGTGTTTTTTCAAGGTGGAGTTGCAGCCAATAAAGGCATTAAAGCAGCTTTCGAAAAAGCATTAGGAATTGAGGTTTACGTTCCAGATAACTACGACGTAATGGGGGCCATAGGAGCAGCAATACTTGGGAAAGAGCAGCGCTCAAAAAAGAGCAACACAAACTTTAAGGGTTTTCAAGTGGCTAAAAGCAATGTTGCAGCTAGAAACATTGAGTGCAATGGCTGCGGTAACAATTGTGAAGTCATTGCAATAAAAGACGGAGAAAAGACTGTAGGCTGCTTTGGAGACAGGTGCGGCAAATGGAGTAGCAAAATGATTATATAACAATACATAAATCCCATAAGTATTTTAATTATATAGCTAACCCTGTATCAAAGAAATGTGATATGATTGTTTATAGATTTGAGGATTTAAAAGTAAAATAAAAGTTAAATCTAAGGAATTTTTATAAATAATATGAATGGGATGTGAAGGGTTGCATCATTTAATAGGATTAATTAATCATTATGGATATATAATTTTGTTTACTGCTATGGCACTTAAGTTAATTGCAATTCCTTTCCCGGCTGAGTTAGTAATGACATATTGTGGTTTTCTTGTTTACCAATCTAAAATGAACTGGATTATAAGTATCCTTGTAGCAACTGCTGGAGTAATAGTAGGAATTACCATAACCTACTTTATTGGCAATAAAGTAGGTGCAAGATTCTTTGAAAAATATGGTTCATATATTCATCTTGGACCGGATAAAATGGAGAAAACATCAAAATGGTTTGAGTCATCTGGTAATAAATTATTGATTGTAGCATATTTTATTCCTGGAATTTGCCACATTGCAGGGTATTTTTCAGGTATCACGAAAATTTCTTTTAGAAAATTTGCGGTAAATGCATATTTAGGTGCCTTTATCTGGACGGCTATTTTTATTTCAATAGGTATAATCCTTGGACCTAATTGGGGAAGATTTCATAAATTACACTAGTGATAAGGATAATTCAACAAATTAATTTGCGCAGCACAAGAGCTTTATAATTAAACAGCTTTTTGTTTTATAAGAAAATTGAACAACAGTTAATGAAGCTCTGAGGTAATATCAGGGTTTTGTTATTTTGAACATTTTTACAACTAATATCATTCAACCTATCTGCGGAATCTTTTTCTCCTGCATTTCTATATAAGTACAGTTCATATCATTACCACTATCATGTGGACTAATAATTTCATTTTTGCTTAGTACGCCGATATGATTATAGCTTATATTATTGCAGTATATAACCCTATTGTTAATCTCTACCTTTATTACACCTTCTAGCTTATACATTCTAATCTCCCCCAAACTATATAATAAGTGTCATAAAACGAACATGTGTTCTAAATTCATTATAAATGAATTTAGTAAAATTTTCAATAATTAAATTTAAATTGTAAAAAATAATATAAACAATAAACTATTTAATGCACAATAGTTTATTGGAGAAAAGTTATATATAAATTCAAATAGCGCCATATGTTATTTTTAACATATGGCGCTAAATTTATTTAGATGTATTAATTTTATTTATCTTTAGACTCCCATTTAAAACCAGCCTTTTTTAGAGTTTCTAGTATTTCTAAGACTTGCTCATGAGTAAGACCATCAGGGTAAATACTTTTATCTATTTCAATCTTAATGTCATTATTGCCTACATTATCTTGTACTATTATTCCCATTCTGTTATCGGTTCTGCCAAGGAGGTAATCTGTAGAGCATTGTAAGTAATCAGCTATTTGCTTAACAAAATCAACTTTAGGTTCCCGTAAATTATTTTCATAGCGGCTTAAAGTTGCCTTTGTAGTTTTCAAATCTTCAGCCATTCTTTCTAATGTAATCTGCTTTCTGTTTCTTTCACTCTTTAATCGATCACCGAATGTTACCAAATGTATCACCTCCATAGTAAATATTATACAAGAAATATAAGATATTAGAATTAAGGTTACCAAAGATATAAAAATTATTCGATAATCTATTGACTTGTTACCAAAATGATAATATAATTAGTTACCATATGGATAATATTGTCTTTGCAAGGTGCAAAAAAGCATAATCATTAAGTTCTATATAGATTCAATAATTCTAGTGGTAGAAGGGAGGAATTTAACAATGGCTAAATATAGACAGCTGTATACTGAGTTCTGGAATGATGGATTTGTAATGGATTTAACACCGGAAGAAAAGTTTTTCTATCTTTATTTAATGACTAATTCAAAAACCAGCCAGTGTGGCATTTATGAACTTCCAAAACAAATAGTAGTTACAGAAACAGGATATAATAGGGAAACTGTAGACAAGCTTCTTAGTAGATTCTGTGAATACAATAAAATAATTTACTGTGATGAAACAAAAGAAATTATGATTTTAAACTGGATAAAATATAATGAGCCAAACAATATCAATGCAATTAAATGCGTAAATAAAGAAATAAATAAAGTAAAAAACTCAAAGTTTATAGAAATACTTTATCAGCAATGTGTTAGGCAAGAGCTTGAGGTTGATAAAATATTTGAGGGACTTTGTAGGGACTTGCAAGGGGCTTATAATGGGCTATCAAGTAATAAAGTAATAAGTAATAAAGAAGAAATAATAAGTAACAAGCAAAAAGAAATAATTAATAAAGAAGAAGTAGTAAGTACTAAAAATACTTCTGCTTCTGATCTTGAAAGCGTAATTAAGGTTTTTGAAAATAATATTCATACAATGACATCCCTAGAATATAAAAAATTAATGGAATTTACTAAGGAGGTAAGCTGCGAAGTTATTATTATGGCAATTGAAGAAGCAGTAAATTATAATGCCAGAACTATTAAGTATATAGCTAAAATATTGAACTGCTGGATAAGCAGAGGTATAAAAACTGCAGATGGTGTACATGCATGCCGTAAGGAATGGGATAATAAAAAAAGCTCATCTCAAAGTGAAAATAGAAAAAAGAGTACTTTCTGTGATTATGAACAAAGGCAATATGACTTTGATGAGCTTGAGAAGAAGCTATTAGGGTGGAGCCTTCCGCAGCAGGGGGGGAGTTAATTACGTCTCATCAAAAATGGATTTAATTATTATCATAAGAAGTAATTTATTGAATAGAAAGGGTGGGGTATATCATAGAAGAGCTAGTTAGAAAAGCTAAAACTGGAGATGAAGAGGCTGTAGTTGAGATTATAAATAAGTTCAAATACTTAATTTTAAAAGAAGCTTCAAAATACCATATACCAAGCTATGAACTTGAGGACCTGGTGCAGCAAGGGTATCTTTCTGTAATAAAAGCCATTGGTATGTACAAGCAAGGTAGCAACAGTTTTAATGGATACTGCATAAATTCTATTAAAACTAATTTTAAAGCTCTCTTAAAGGGAAAGATAAAACACTATAGAGAGGTTCCAAATGAGGAACCTATAAGCATAGATTCAGCAACGAATTATAATTTCACATTAGAGGACGAAGTTATAGCTTATGAAGAAGTTAAAAGGCTCTATGCTGCCTTAGAAAAATTAGATCCACTTGAGAGAAATGTGGTGGAGAGGTTCTACCTTCACGAAGAGAGTCTTAAGGAAATAGCTTGCGAGGGTGATCATAGTTATTATGATTATGTAAGGATTAAAAGCAAAGCTTTGGATAAACTTAAAAAATATATTTAATAAACATATTCAGTTCAGTTTATCTAAATAGTAGTTTACTAGCGTTGAGCTAAATGATTTTAAGGAGGAAAAATCATATGAATAAATTAGTCATGAGATTTTTAACATCTGTGGAAGCTACTTATAACGAGTATTTTAGAGCTATAGAGATACTTGAAAAAAGAATGGGGGATCAGGAATTTAAATTGTTTATTCAATTGCTGAAAAAATCAAATAAAATATTAAGTGAGGAGTAATAATGATGAAGGTATTAGTCACTGGTGCGTCAGGTAATGTGGGAAGTTATGTAGTAAAGGAATTGTTGAAACTTAATGAGCAAGTAAAGGCAGCAGGCACAAACATTCAGAAGATTGGTGAGCAATTTGGAGACCAGGTTGAATCAGTATATTTTGATTTTAAAGACAAGACTACTTTTGACAAAGCTTTGGATGATGTAGATAGGGTGTTCATTATGAGACCACCTCACCTTGGAAAACCAGAGGATCTATATCTATTCATTGATGAAGTTAAAGCTCATAATGTTAAACTAGTGTCATTTCTTTCTTTAATGGGCGTTGAAAATAATACAATACCTCCTCACCATAAGATTGAAAAATATATCGAAAAACTAGAAATTCCTTATGCTCATGTTCGTCCAGGATTCTTCATGCAGAATTTATCTGGAGTTCATTCTACTGAGATCAGAGAAAACAACGAGATTTTTATTCCAGCGGGAAAAAGTAAAACCAGCTTTATAGATGCGGCTGACATAGGACTTGCAACAGCTATTTTGCTTCATGAGCCGGAAAAATACAAAAATACTGCTCATACAATAACTGGACCAGAGGCCTTGGATTATTTTCAAGTAGCAGAAATCCTAAGTAAAATGACTGGTAGAAAAATTACGTATGTACGACCTGGATATTTAAAATACAGAAGTTATTACATTAAAAAAAGAGGCCTTGATAAAACATATGTAAACGTAACAGTTGCTCTATATTTTATGACAAGAATGGGAACAGCAAAAGAAGTCACAAATTGTTTTTATAAGCTAACAGGTAGAAAACCTCGTACATTTGAAGAATTTGCAGAGGATAACTTGAAATTCTTTGCTTAGCAAACTTAAAAAATATATTTAATAAACATATAGAAAACAATTTTTAAAAGCATATATATTATCTATAACGGTGAGGGAGGTGATGCTTCATGAATGCTTCATGTCTGCTTCATGTATGATGCATTGGTTCAACTGGTTAATACAGTTGGCTTCCCTATAGGTGTGAGTATATATCTTTTGGTTCGATTTGAGAAGAAAATTGAGAATCTCAATAAGTCTATCTCTGATCTAACATTAGTTATATCCGCTGTTATAGGAAAATCTGAAAAATAAGGGTTCCAATTTTGGAATTCTTATTTTTTTATTTTAAAAAAAACTGCAAAAACTTCTAGAAGAGCATATATATTGTGTGAAAAGAAAAAAGAAAGGAGTGATTTAGTATGGCGGTAGAATCTACAAAGGTAGCAAGTGCATTAAAACTTACTATGAAAGTAGGTGTTGATGAAAAAGGTAAGGATAAGGTTGCAACAAAAACACTAGGTAATCTAAGGGTTACTGCAGCGGACGAGGATATTTTCGCTGTTGGCGAAGCAATATCTAACATCAAAACATACCCAGTAGTTTCCATAGACAAAGAAGATCAGTACAGCTTATCCAAATAGTAGGGTGCCAGCTTTGAACTAAATAATTAAAAGGAGGAAAAATGATATGCATAAATTAGTTATGAGATTTTTAACATCTGTGGAAGGTAAGTATTTTACTTTAACTGTAGATGATATTAAAGCAGATGAAAATGGAGTAGCAACTATAACAGAAACAGAGGTTAATGCTCTTATGGATTTAGTAATTGCAAAGAATATTTTTGCATCAGTTAATGGTGATTTAACTGGCAAGAAAGATGCTAAGACAGTTTATACTGATAGTAATGAAGTTGAGGTAGCGTAGTAAAAGGATTCCACTAAGGTAAACTTGGTGGAATCCTTTTTTTTTATTTTAAGAAAGCATACTTTAATAGGTATCTTTACATACAATTCCATCGTCCATTAGTTTATTATTTTTGAATATTTTTTAATGCTGAGACCAGTGAATTTACACAAGCTTCAATATCACTGTCACTGGACATATTATTTCCAAGCTCAATAAGTGTTGAACTGTTAGATAAATCTTGGTTAAAATAAGCTAACCCAGTGTCATAAAATGATATATCTGATTTAACTTGATTTGAATTTTTAATATTTTCTAATAGACCGCCAACAAATTTTTTATTTGCTTCATAATGTGGATTCTTTTTAGCAAGTGTAAATAATATTTTTCTCGAGTCATGCTTGGTATTATCAGACAAATCTCGATGTATGTCTATTAAAATAGTATTTGAATAATCTTTTACATTTTTTATTATTAAGTCCCTTGTAGTCTGATATGATTTTATATATTCTGTAGGTGGGTAACATTTTATAAAATGGCTGTTTAAACCTTCTTTAAGTAGTTTATCATTGATTAAAGTACCTACATCCGTTACTTTTATTCCAGACGGGTAAGCTTCATCAGCATGACTATTGTAAATTACTATGGCAGATGAAAATGGTACTGTAGGGCTTGTGCTATCACTTGGCGATGTTTTCATAACAGGTGGTACCGTTTTGTTTGATGTGGTATTGACTATATTTTTAGTAATAGCTACTGGTGTTTCTACTTTAAATGTTGTAGCTTTATGAATACTTTTATCTAAGTTTACTTTTGAAGTGTTTATTGCAATCCCTAAGCCACCTATGATAAAGACAACGACAGTTCCTAATAATATACCTTTAATATTTATCTTCTTATATTTTAAAATCATAATAATTCTCCTTTTTATTTCTGAACTATTCATAACCATTAAGGTAGTCCCCACAAGCCTATTGCTATTGCCACCCAATTCCAGTACTCTTATGAGTGTATTTCCATATTGTACATTTTCACCTTCGTCTAAATAAGAAATCACTCGACTATCACAAGACAATTCGCAGTCCTGTTTCATTTTATGAAAGCCATAGAGCAAGATTGGATTAAACCAGTAAATCACCGACAATAAAGTTATAACCCAATTTATAAATATGTCCTTGTTCTTCAAATGGGTTAATTCATGCATTATAATATACTTAAATTCCTCAACACGAATATTAACTGCTACATTAACTGGAATTAATATCTTCGGTTTAATAAGACCACTTAAAGAAGCACTACTTATTTGCTCGGAATATGATAGATCTACCTCAGTTCTTATATTCATAGATTTCATAGAATTATAGAGAATTTCTTTATGTGTGCTGTGTATATCTTTTATAGAGACTTTAACAATTTCTCTAAGTTTTTTGTGACCTGCAATTAATATCCCTGTTAATAATACAACTCCAAACATCCATATAAAACAGAACACTTTTTCAATATTAACCTTGTTTTTTAAAGGTATGCTCATAGCGTTACTAATTACACTTTTATTTGATGGCTGAAAATCACTTGTTGATGTTAAACCGCCTAAAGCTGTATTTTCAAGTTGTATTGAAGAATTAATTTGTGTACTTTGTGTATTTTTACTTGTAATACTCTGTACATGAAAATTATCATATATATTAGAAATATTTAAAGGGGTTTGTGGTCCAAAAGGAATTATTAATTTTATGAGCAATATTAACCATACATAATAGTGATAGGTAGGGTTTAATTTATTTCTAAATAACCCTTTAACAATTAATGTCATTAGTACAATTACGCTACCGGTTAAAGATGAAAGTATAATCATCTCAAAAATATTTATAAAATACACATGCATCAACCTTTCGTTTTATTTGATTGATTTATTATGCTTTTTAATTCTTCTATATCCGATTCAGATATTTCTTTTGATTCAACAAAGGTTAATAGCATGGATTTAATAGAACCATTGAATACCTTATTAATAAAGGATTGACTTTCTAATCTTATACATTCATCTTCTGATACCAAAGGAAAATATAAATATTCATTACCTAATTTATTAAAACCAATTGCATTTTTATTTAATAATCTGTTAATTAGACTTTTAACTGTAGCTGATTTCCACTGGGCTTTATCTTTTAGTTCTCGTATAATATTAACTGATGTAATTTGAGAATAATTCCATATTATTTTCATAACTTCCCATTCAGCATTTGATATTTTAGGAACTTCATACATTATTATTCCACCTCCATTCCGATTACAATTGTAATTCCTAATTTTAGTTTACGCTGTTATTTGTAATATTATTACAATAATTTTTAAGACTATATTTATGATATTCTGATTAAAATTGATGTTTTCATATTATAAAAAGGGATAGCAAACATAAGTTATCCACCATATTTCCAGTTTGTAATCACCTCGGAGGTGCTTCAAGGAATTGGAATGTAATGAAGATTTCTTGTTGCTATTGAAAATTTGCAGGATAAGTTAGCTAATATTCAAGGTGAAATAAATAGATACTTTAATCATATATAGAAAAGGTTCATTATTGAAAAGAATTTATAATTATTATTGACTCTGACAATAAATAAGAGTAATATAGAAATTGACTAAGACAATAAAACGTAACAAGGAGGTGAATACTTGATAGGACTAGAATATATACTGAGTCTTTATAATTTGCAGCATGTAGAACTTGCAGAAAAGTTAGGCATAAAGAAACAAAATATCAACATGTGGGTAAAGCAAAAACAAAACATTCCTAAAAAGTATCTCCCTGTACTAGAAAAACTATTTGCAGTAGAGAGCAATTACTTTAGTAGAGAAATTACTGAAATAGATAAGCTTGAAATCCAGAAAGAAAAATTAAAAAAAGAATTAAAACCCTTGATAAAGAAGTATGAGCAGCAATTTGCAATAGGTGAAATTAATGACATAGTTGAAAAAAGCATTTACGACAAAGAAGAAATTAACACTATTGAAAGAGATATTGAGAAAGCTAAGCTAGTATCAAGATTTAAAGAAGCCTTAGATGTAGTAGACAAAAATCCATACTTGGATACTTATAAACTCATTGTAGAACTAATGGAAAAGCAGCAACATGAAGTAGTTCTTCATAAGACAATAGAGGCATTAGCACATTACTATGAAGTATTGCCGGATTGGGTTAATAGCCAAATGGAACAAGAAGGATTTGAAAGAGAGATTTTTGAGGTTTTTGATGATCATAATTACTAAAAAACGGAGGTATAATTAATGGCGACTACAGGAAACATAGGATTTGAAGAAACACTTTGGAAAGCAGCAGATAAACTTAGAAGTAATATGGATGCAAGTGAGTACAAACACGTGGTACTTGGACTTATCTTCTTAAAATATATTTCAGATAAATTTGAAACTAAGTACAACGCTCTTATGGAAGAGGGAGAAGGGTTTGAAGAGGACCGTGATGAATATGAATCAGAAAATATCTTCTGGGTGCCAAAAGAAGCTAGATGGACATTTATTATGGATAATGCCAAAGATACTAAAATTGGACAATATATTGATGATGCCATGATATTAATTGAAAAAGAAAATACAACACTTAAAGGTGTTTTAGATAAACGTTATGCAAGACCAGAAATTGATAAAAGAAGATTAGGGGAACTTATAGACTTAATCTCAACAATTAAACTTCATTCAAGTGAAGAAAAAGATTTGCTTGGGAGAGTATATGAGTACTTCTTAGGTCAATTTGCCAGTGTAGAGGGTAAAGGTGGCGGTGAATTCTACACGCCAACAAGTATTGTTAAAACCTTAGTTGACATGATTGAGCCTTATCAAGGCAGAGTTTATGACCCTTGCTGTGGTTCGGGTGGTATGTTTGTTCAAAGTGAAAAGTTTGTTTATGACCATCAGGGCAAAGTAGAGAATCTTTCTATATATGGTCAGGAAATGAACTCTACAACTTGGAAGCTTTGTAAAATGAACCTTGCTATCAGAGGACTTGATGCAAACATTGGTGCTCATCACGATGATACATTTCATAACGATATGCATAAATCACTAAAAGCTGATTTTATTTTAGCAAACCCGCCATTTAACATTAGTGATTGGGGTGGAGATAAGCTAACTGAAGATGTAAGATGGAAATTTGGTATTCCACCAGTAGGCAATGCAAACTATGCTTGGCTTCAACATATGGTATATCACTTGGCACCAAATGGAACGGCAGGTATAGTTCTTGCAAATGGATCATTAAGCTCAAACACATCAAATGAGGGTGAAATCAGAAAGAATTTGCTAGAGGGTGATATGGTTGATGCCATTGTTGCACTACCGGATAAACTGTTTTACTCAACAGGTATACCAGTATCTCTTTGGATTCTTAATCGTAATAAAGAGAACAATCCAAAGTTTAGAAATAGAAAACATGAAGTGTTATTTATTGATGCAAGAGCGTTAGGGGAAATGATTGATAGACGCCATAAAGAATTAAAAGATGAGGATGTTAGTAAAATTTCAGAAGTTTATCATGCATGGAGGAACTTAGATGGTAATTATGAAGATGTAAAAGGATTCTGTAATTCAGCGAACATAGAAAAAATAAGAGAACATGAATATGTGCTTACACCTGGTCGTTATGTTGGTATAGAAGATGTAGAAGAGGATGGTATTCCTTTTGAAGAAAAGATGGAGAATATGACTGCAGAGCTGGCAGAGTTATTTGCTAAATCACGTCACCTTGAAGATGAGATTAGGAAGAATCTTGGAGGCATTGGATATGATTTCTGATAACAAAGATATGATAAATAACAATTTCTATGAAAGTGTTAAAAATATATTAGAGGAAGCAAGGACAAACGCATATTCTTCTATAAACTCACATATGGTTAAGGCCTATTGGAATATTGGACGAATGATAGTAGAAGATCAATCAGGAACAGATAGAGCAGAGTATGGCGAATATATATTAAAAGAAATGTCAAAAAAATTAACAAAGGATTATGGCAAGGGTTTTGGTTATAGTAACTTGACGAGAATGAGGAAGTTATATCTGTCTTTTAAGAATATTGACGCACTGCGTCAACAATTAAGTTGGACACATTATAGACTACTTATGAAAGTAGAGGAATTAGCGAAAAGAGATTTTTATATAGATGAGTGTATTAAAAGTAACTGGAGCACAAGGCAATTAGAAAGACAAATTAATTCTTTTTATTATGAACGACTTTTATCAACTCAAGAGGAAAATAAAAATGAAGTTAGAAATGAAATAACGAAGCTAGAACCTTCTAAACATATAAATGAAATGGTTAAAGATCCTTACATATTAGAATTTTTAAATTTAAAAGAAAATAAAAAGTTTCTAGAAAGAGATTTAGAGCAAGGATTAATAGATAATCTTCAAGAGTTTCTGCTAGAACTAGGAAAGGGATTTTCATTTGTAGGAAGACAAAGAAGAATATCAGCAGAAGGTGAGCATTTTTATGTAGATTTAGTTTTCTATAACTATTTACTTAAATGTTTTGTTTTAATAGATTTGAAACTAGGAAAACTAAAACATCAAGATATAGGGCAAATGGATTTTTATGTTAGATACTATGAGAAGGAAGTAAAGGGCGATGATGATAATCCAACTATAGGTATTATATTATGCTCTGAAAAGAATGAGACTATAGTGAAATATTCTATTCTGGAAGAAAACAAACAAATATTTGCTTCAAAGTACATGCTTTATATGCCTACAGAAGAGGAGTTAAAGAGGGAGATAAATCGGGATAGAGAGATATTTGAGATTGAGGAGAGGATGAATGAGGATGAGGTTGTGGAGAATCTAGGGGGGATTGGGTATGAGTTTTAACCAAATTATAAAATTGGAAGAAGTTGCGGTTTATTCTAGTAGTAAAATAGTAGTTAAAAATGTTGATGAAGACAATTATATATCTACGGAAAATCTGATTCCGAATTATGGAGGAAAGACAGTATCAAGTGGACTTCCAAACGTAAATAGCGTGACTGAGTATAGAGTTGATGATGTTTTAATTTCTAATATTCGTCCTTACTTCAAAAAAATTTGGAGAGCTGGATACAAAGGAGGGGCATCTAATGATGTACTGGTAGTAAGCCCAAAACCCAATATTCTACCAAAATTTTTATACTATTCTCTAGCGAATGATAAGTTTTTTGATTATGTTATGTCTGGTGCTAAAGGTACAAAGATGCCTAGAGGTGATAAGAGCCACATTATGGGATATCAGTTTAATCTGCCTTCAGTTAATGAGCAAGAGTACATCGCCCACATCCTCTCAACCCTAGACGAAAAAATCGAAGTCAACAACCAAATTAACAAAACCCTAGAAAACATGGCACAAGCAATTTTCAAGCAGTGGTTTGTAGATTTTGAATTCCCAAATGTGGATGGAGAACCTTATAAGTCTAGTGGTGGAGAAATGGTTGAAAGTGAACTTGGGGTGATTCCTAAGGGGTGGGAAGTGAAAGAGATTTCAAATCTTATTAGTGTTAAGGATGGAACTCATGATTCACCAAAAGCAAAAAATGAAGGATATCACTTAATAACTTCAAAGCATTTAAAAGAAAATATAATTGATTTTAATTCTGCTAATCTAATTAGTGATTTGGACTATGAAAATATAAACAAGAGAAGTAAAGTGGACAGATACGATATTCTTATTACCATGATAGGTACAGTAGGGAATATTTACTTGGTACAGAACGAAAAAATAAATTTTGCTATTAAAAATATCGGGTTATTTAAAACTTCTGAAAACACAGAACTGTATGAGTATTTATATATATATTTAAAAAGTGAAAGAATAACTCAATATATTAATGAAAGATTAGCAGGAAGTACACAAAAGTATGTAAGTTTGACTGAATTGAGAAAAATTCCTGTTTTGGTTTGTAGTTCTACAATTCTAAAAAAATATAAAAGAATTAGCCATGATATTTTTGATAGTATATATAATAATTCTAAAGAAACAAAAAAAATGGAGTTATTAAGGGACACTCTCCTCCCAAAACTAATGTCAGGTGAAATAAGAGTGCCAATGGATATTTAACACTTATAATAATAGCATTTTGTTATAATATATACTGTAAAATCTCATATAAAGAGGTGATTAGCATAGAAAAACTAAAGGATACATTTAAAGGCTTTAATAAAGCGCCAGTTCTATTTATTGGAGCTGGTCTTTCAAGAAGGTATTTAGAACTGGGAAATTGGGAAACACTACTCCGCGAGATGTCAAAGCTGATTAAGGATAATGAATTAGCTTATGAGATGTATAGTAGAAAAGCTAAGAATGAGGGGTTTAAAGTTGGTGAGTTCCAAAAGATAGCAGAATTAATAGAAAATGATATTTCAGATGCTTGGTTTGAAGACACTAAGTTTGAAGCTAGTAGAGAAGAGTATAAGGAGCTAGCAATTGAGGGTGTATCACCCTTGAAAATAGAAATTGCCAAGTACATTAAAGAAAATTCATTACGTACTCAAGAGGAATATAAGCATGAAATTGAGCTATTTCGGAAACTGGGTAAAAAGAGTATAGCTGCAGTTATTACAACTAATTATGATACTTTTATTGAAGATAATCTGAAAAATTATATAAAATATGTAGGCC
This sequence comes from Clostridium sp. CS001, assembly GCF_020443565.1. Classification (GTDB taxonomy): domain Bacteria; phylum Bacillota; class Clostridia; order Clostridiales; family Clostridiaceae; genus Clostridium_AD. Next base: position 6,807 of record NZ_JAIZZN010000025.1, on the reverse strand, counting down.
AAGAAGAGCTGATTTTTTCAAATATACAGGGAGTAGGGGAAATATATAAAATTCACGGTTGTTGCACTGCTCCAGACTCAATTGTAATTAATGAAAAAGATTATATAGAATTTGAAGAAAAGAACGCCTATTTAGCGGCTAAAATACTTACTATATTTTTAGAGCATCCTATTATATTTTTAGGCTATTCCTTAGCCGATAAAAATATTCAAAGTATTTTAAAAGCAATAGTGAAATGTCTATCCAAAGAAAAATTAGAAACTTTTAAGAAAAGACTTATATTTGTTGAATGGAATAATACAGAGGAAAAAGATGAAATTTCAGGTCACAGTATTTTTTTTGATGGTGAAAAATCACTTGAAATGACAAAGGTATATCTAAAGGACTATTCAAACCTATATGATGAGTTATTAAATAACAAGTTTAAGTATAACACTACTGTACTAAGAAGACTTAAAGAAGAAATTTATGAACTAGTTGTTAGTAATGAACCTTCCACTAAAATGAGGGTGGTTGGAATAGAAGATGATGAAAACCTTGATAATATTGAGTTCGTCGTGGGTGTAGGTGTAATGTCTGATTTTGGGAAGACAGGATATTCAGGTTTAAAGGTAGAAGAAATATTCCAAGATATTTTATTTGATAAAGGCGAGTATGATGCTAATTTAATAGTAATGAAGAGTATTCCAATATTATTAAAGCATAACGCTGGAAGTGTTCCAATATATAAGTACATTTCAAAAGCAACTGTTAGTATTCCGCTAGATGTAAAAAATGCAATTAAATCTAATTATGACGATTTATTATCTAGAACTATTCGAAACCATAAAAAAAGATGTGACTTTAAAGATAAGACTATAAAAGATGTTGTTGGAAATAATTCAATGAGTAAAAGCTTGTCAATTATTCCACTTATACCTGAGGCGAATATTGTTCTTAAAGATCTTGAAGAGTTTTTAAGAAGTGTTTACACTGACAATCCAGATATTTTTTTGAATGGCCAACCATCCGATAAAACCAACTTTAGAAGGTTAATAAAGATTTATGATTGGTTAGAGTATCACAAAAAAAAGAATCCTACTACTTAGTAAGGAGAAAATCACTCACCAAATAATTAAGATTCTTACAATTACGAAATAATGTGAATTGACGAATAGCAAGGAGCAAATCACTCGCCTCGTATAAACATTATATTATTAATATATGATACTATATCTAAATTATACACGAAAACATGTATTCAGGCAATATAAATTTTGTTTCAATAAAGTAAAAATGATACTTAACAATGCATGATAAAGGGGGCTAAATTATGAGTTTAACTGAAAACTTTACCGAAGATCTACTAGAAGAAGCAGCTATAGAAATTATACAAGAACTAGGCTATGAGTATGCTTTTGGACCTGATATATCACATGGGGGTGATAATCAGCAGAGAAAAGATTACCGTGAAGTGATTTTAGAAAACTCTGTGAAGGATGCTTTATTTAAGATTAATAGAGATCTACCAGCAGAAGCATTGGAAGAGGCCTATCGTCAGATCATAACATTTAACAGTCCAATGCTAGAAGAAAACAATCGTTATTTTCACAAACTATTGGTTGAAGGTATTGAGGTTTCTTTTAAAGAAAAAGGAGACATAAGAACCAAAAGGGCCTATATTGTTGATTTTAATAATATTAATAATAATGAGTTTTTAGTGGTGAATCAATTCACTATAATTGAAAATGAAGAACGAAGACCAGATTTAATTATTTTTGTAAATGGTATTCCACTTATTTTAATAGAACTTAAATCAGCTAGTGACGAAAATGTAGGCATTGAAAGTGCTTATAATCAGATTCAAACTTATAAGAAGGATATTCCATCACTATTTAACTACAATGCCTTTTGTATTTTATCAGATGGAATCAATGCTAAAGTTGGTACAATGACTTCTAATGAGGAACGTTTTATGAACTGGAGAACGGTGGATGGCATTAATATAGAACCTTTATCAAATCCACAATACGAAGTGCTTTTCACAGGTATGCTTGCTAAAGAGCGTGTGCTTGATATTATAGAAAACTTTATTCTTTTTCAAGAATCCAAAGAAGATGACAAAGATATAAACGGTAAAAAGTTAGGTGATAAAAAGTCAATTATAAAGATATTATCTGCATATCATCAATACTTTGCAGTTAAAAAAGCTGTAGAAAAAACAAAAGAAGCAACTCGAGAAGAGGGAGATAGAAAAATCGGTGTTATTTGGCATACCCAAGGATCGGGGAAGAGTTTTTCAATGGTATTCTATACTGCTGGCCTAGTAAGGGAACTCAATAACCCTACAATTCTTGTTATTACGGATAGAAATGATTTGGATGATCAATTATTTTCTACCTTTGCAAAATCTCAGGACATGCTAAGGCAAACACCAAAGCAGGCGGATGTTCGCAAACTAACAGATAATCAAAAGTTAATGCAAGTAGGCAATAACTCTCTTGAAGTCAATGGCTTATACGATTTATTAAACGATAGAGAATCTGGTGGCATCATATTTACAACTATTCAAAAGTTCAAACCTGAAAATGGTGAAATGCCTGTGCTTACTAATCGTAAAAATGTGATTATTATTGCAGATGAAGCACATAGAAGTCAGTATGGATTAGAAGCTAAAACAGATCTTAAAACTGGTGAAGTAAAGTATGGGTATGCTAAATACTTAAGAGATGCATTACCAAATGCTTCATTTATAGGATTTACAGGTACACCAATAGACCTTGAAGATAAATCAACAACTGCTGTTTTTGGGAACTGTATTGATACTTATGATATGACAAGAGCCGTTGAAGATGAAGCAACGGTTAGAATTTACTATGAAAATAGAATTATTAAACTTGATGTGGATAACGATGAGCTAGTTAAAATTGATGATGAATTTGAAGAGATAACAGAAGGCCAGGAAGACAATGAAAAAGATAAAAATAAAGCAGTATGGTCAAGGTTTGAAGCAGTTGTAGGTTCTCCTAATAGAGTTAAGAAACTAGCAGGGGACATTATTAATCATTATGAAGAAAAATCAAAAACTATTGATGGTAAGGCCATGGTTGTTTGTATGAGCAGACGTATATGTGCTGATTTATATGATGAAATCATTAAGATAAGGCCAGACTGGCACAGCGATGATGTGAATAAAGGGAAAATCAAAGTTGTTATGACTGGTAGTGCTGCAGATAATGAAAAGCTGCAGAAACACCTTGGAGGCAAACAGCGTAGAGACACTCTTTCCAAACGTATGAAAGACAATAATGATGAACTAAAGATTGTACTTGTACGTGATATGTGGTTGACAGGATTTGATGTGCCATCAATGCATACAATGTATATAGACAAGCCAATGAAAGGTCATAATTTAATGCAAGCTATTGCTAGGGTTAATCGTGTATTTAAAGAAAAATCTGGTGGAGTGGTTGTTGATTATATTGGTATTTTAGAAAGCTTAAAAAATGCCTTGAATGAGTACACTAGTAGCGACAGGGACAATACAGGTATTGATACTAATGTTGCCATTGCAATTATGCTTGAAAAACTGGAGATATTAAAAGATATGATGCATGGGTTTGATTATTCAAAGTACATGGGAACATCACAAGTTCAGCGCATAAGAGCAATAGTTTCTGGAATGGATTTTGTGTTAGGTAAATCTGAACAAGATCAAAAGGAATTTAAAAGAGTTGCTGTTGAACTAGCCAAATCGCACTCACTTTGTGCAGCTTCTGATATGGGCAAATCAAAGGCTCTTGAAGTTAGTTATTTTAAAGCAGTTAAAGCAAGTCTTGCAAAGCTTAAAGAAAAAGAGCAAGTGGCACTATCTAAGAGAGAAATTGAAGCTAGACTTCATCAGATGCTGGAACGATCAATTATATCTGAAGAGGTAATTGATGTATTTGAGGCAATGGGTATTAAACGTCCTGAAATCTCGATTTTGTCAGAAGAGTTCTTAAATGAAGTTAGAGAAATGAAGCAAAAGAACTTGGCAGTGGAAATGCTAAAGAAATTGCTTGAGGGCAATATAAAAGCAATGGAAAAGAGGAACCTAGTTAAGTCAGAAAAGTTCTCTGAAAAGTTAAAAAAAGCTTTGAATAAATATAGAAACCAAGCTATTACCAATGCGGAAGTAATTGAGGAACTCATTAAGATGGCGCATGAAATTAAGAAGATGAAAGAGGATGAAGTAAGCCTTGGGCTCAGTGAAGATGAAATAGCATTTTATGATGCGCTTACAGCAGATGAAATAGTTAAAGAATTCATGGAAGATGAAACTTTGAAGATGATTGCTCATGAACTTACAGTTGCCATCAGAAAGAATATTACAATAGACTGGAGCATCAGAAAAAGTGCACAGGCTACCATGCGAAAGATAATTAAAAGACTCCTTAAGAAATATGATTATCCACCAGGACAAGCTCTTAAAGCTATGCAAGTGGTAATGAGACAAGCTGAGAAAATGTGTGGTTATGTTTATGAGGAAGAAGATTGGTGTGGGAATGTTGCAGAGGATGAAGGCGAGTTTAATATAGACTAATATGAAAGGGTGGTTTTATAATGGCAGAAATCAAGTTTGAAATAAAAGAAAACATAGGGGTGATTTCCGAGTCATCAAAGGGATGGACAAAGGAATTAAATCTTATGTCCTGGAATGATAAAGAACCGAAGTATGATATTAGAGAGTGGGATGCAGAACATAAGAAAATGGGTAAAGGTGTTACTTTATCTGTGGAGGAATTGAAGAAGCTTAAAGAAATACTTAATGGTATGGATTTATAATTGGGTTAGGGCACTAGGTATATTTGTAGCTAGTGCTTTGTTTTGCCTAAAAATATTAAATAAATTAATGCTCTGATGTAATACCAGGGCTTTTTTTATTTTGTACATTTAGTCGATACTTGCAACCGGTTTTCATGAAATATTTGTAGAAATATGGTATGATTAGAGATATAAAAGAAAAGGTGATATTAATATGAAGGGTAAAAAAATATTTTAAAGAAAATATTACTTCTTCAATTAAAAAGTTATATGAGGTAGTAGTAATTGATAAATTATAATATATTACGTGAGGAGAGAATAAAATGGAGAATAAATATAACAAGAAGTTTTATAAAAAAAGATGGACTTGGTTAATTGCTATTGCAATAATTATAGGAATTACTTCAAGTGGGTGCAGTAATAAAGATGCAAAGGTTGAAAGCAATGTTAAAGCTGTGGTTGTACCTACTGATACGGCTAATGCAGAAATACCAAAGGTAGAGGAAAATAAAGAAACTAAAAAAGAAAGTACTAATAATGAAACTATAGTAGTAGATACTTTAAAAACAGAAGTTAAGGGCGAACTAAAAGTACACTACATAGATGTAGGCCAAGCTGATAGCATTTTAATACAACAAGGCTCAATCTCTATGCTAATAGATGCTGGTAATAATGCAGATAGTGAGCTAGTTAAAAAATACATATCAGATCAGGGAATCACTAATTTAGATTTTTTAATTGGAACACATCCACATGAAGACCATATTGGAGGACTTGATTATGTAATAAATAGTTTTAAAGTAGGTAAGATCTATATGCCAAAGGCTACATCGACTACTAAAACTTTCCAAGATGTGGTAGTGGCAATTAAAAATAAGGGAATGAAAATTGCAGTACCAACTCCAGGAGGAACATTTAAGTTAGGAGAAGCTACATGCACTATATTAGCACCTAATGGAAATGGATACGAAGATGTTAATAACGAATCTATAGTTATTAAAGTAACATTTGGAAGTAATTCATTCTTGTTTACTGGAGATGCAGAGGATATATCTGAAAAAGAAATGTTATCAAAGGGATATGACCTTAAATCAGATGTACTTAAAATAGGACACCATGGGAGCGCTTCTTCAACTACACAAGGGTTTTTAGATGTGGTTAATCCCAAGTATGCAGTTGTAAGTGTTGGTAAGGATAATAGTTATGGACATCCTGTACAATCTACAATGGATAGGCTTAAAAATAAAAACATAACATTATATAGAACAGATGAAAATGGTACTATTGTTGCTACTAGTAATGGCAAAGATATATCATTCAACGTTAAACCTGCTAGTTATGCTGGTGCTAAAGTAAATTCAGCTGATAAAAAAACTACTACCACTAACAGCGCAAATATAAGTAGTGCTAAAGTAGTGACACCAGCACCTAAAGTAATTAAGGCGGTAACTACGAAACAAACTAGTAGCGCAGCAATGGTCTGGTTGTCAGCCACAGGCACTAAGTATCACTCTATAAATAACTGTGGTAAGATGAATCCAAATAATGCTAGGCAAGTTACTTTAGAAGAGGCTAAAAAGAGTTATAGTCCATGCAGCAAATGTGGACCTCCACAATAGGAATAATAATATAAAGGGTTATTTGAATTATTGCATGTTACAAAACTTTTATGCATATTTCAAATAGCCCTTTTATTTTTATACATTTAACAGAATGGGCGAAATTTTCCCATCCTCTTAGGTGGGAGATGGATAGCCCTTATTATTTTAGGTTAGATACCTAAAATAATAACTCTTTGACAAGTTACTATTAGTGATGTATTATGTAATCAGTATTTTTGGAGTAGAAATTATTACCTTATAACAACAGGTGGTGTTCCTATAGATATAGTTAGAAAGTATATCAAAAATCAAGGAATGAAATGAGGTGAAAAAATGCTAAAGGCATATAAATTCAGACTATATCCAAACCAAGAACAAAGAATATATTTAGCTAAAACTTTTGGATGCACTAGGTTTGTAT
>NZ_JAIZZN010000024.1 GCF_020443565.1 Clostridium sp. CS001 | reverse complement strand
TTGCATGTGTTAGGCACGCCGCCAGCGTTCGTCCTGAGCCAGGATCAAACTCTCAATTTAAAAGTTTACACTTTTTAATTTGAAATGTTATAATCTGCGCCAACTGTTAGGTTGGTTAGCAAGCTCATTACAATTCTCTTAGTTTATAACTAAGAATTACTTTTTTCTAAAGTAATTAACTGGTTTAACGAAATATTATTTCGTTTCTTTACCTATTTCTCTGTTTAATTTTCAAAGACCAATTTGTTTTGTCATCATGTGATGACTTTTACTATTATAATTCTTTTTTTTCTTATTGTCAACTATTTTAAAAAATATTTGATGATAAGTTTTTGAATTGCACTGTAACCTCAAAGTTAACTTTCAACCGTTTGTTCCAGCGACAAGTAATATAATATCACATGTATAAATCAACATTTGGTTACGATTTATGGTTTCATCAATTTATTTTCATATTAATACGTATGTCTATCATTTACTACATTTTGCTTATAACGATACACTTGGCACACTTGTTGTTATATTAGACTTTAATTGATATAAAAATACCATTATATCCCTTTCGTCTTAATTTGTACTCATCTAAAACCTCAAGTTTTATATTATCATAACCAAAAATAAAAACCTCAGCAAAAGTAATATCTTCTACCAAGGTTTTTACTAAAGTTTATTTTTGTAAGCCTATGCAAATCCAATAGATGTTTAATCTAGTTAGTAATTTACTATAACGTCATTACTATCTCCTTATATTTATTACCGCGCACTTCAAAATTCTCAAACATATCGAAACTTGCACATGCTGGGGATAGCATAACTACATCTCCAGATTTCGCAACCGCTTTAGCCTTATAAATTGCATCATTGAAATTCTCTGCAAGTATAATTTCTAAAGAAGCTTTCTTTTCTTTTAATATATGTTCAAAAACTTCTTTTATCTTATATTTAGTAGCACCTATCAATATTAGTATTTTAATATTTGAGTAAGCTTCTTCTGCTAATGGCTCAAATGGTATTTGTTTATCATACCCTCCCGCAATTAATATGACTGGCTTTTCAAAAGCCCTAATGCTTGCTATTGTCCTAGTTGGACTAGATGCTATTGAATCATTATAATATTTAACTCCATCTACTTCTCTAACAAATTCCCCCCTATGAGGCACCCCCGTAAATTCAGTAGCCACTTCCCTCATGCTTTCAACTGATACTTCATCCTCTACTGCACAAAAGGCTGTTAATAGATTTGCCACATTATGCATACCTTTTAGTTTTACCTCATGAAGATCACATACTACCCTATTCATAATAAATAATTTATCATTTTGAAAGCATGCACCATCTTCTATCTTTTCCTTTATGCTAAAGCACTTAACTCTCCCCTTGACTTCTTTTCTTAACCCATAAGTTAAAGCATCATCCTTATTCAATACAATAAGATCTCCATCGCTTTGATATTTAAATATATTTTTCTTTGCATATATATACTCTTCCATATCCTTATGGATATCTAAATGATTAGGGCTTAAGTTTGTTATTACTGCTACATCTGTAGAGACATTCATGGTCATGAGTTGAAAACTTGATAGTTCTAGCACTACCTTATCATCTTTGCTTATTTCTTCAATGTTTGCAAACAGTGGCGTTCCTATATTCCCTCCAACCCAAGTTTTATATCCTTCTTTTTTCAATATATTATAAATTATTGTAGTCGTAGTTGTTTTTCCATCGCTACCTGTAACACCAAAGGTTTTTGCTGGGCAATACCTTACAAACTCCTCCATCTCAGAGGTTATATATGCCCCTTCCTCTTTTGCATTCAAAAGAGCAGGAGCATCTATTCTCATAGATGGAGTTTTAAAAATAACGTCAAAACCAGCTAAATCATTTAAGTAATTCTCACCTAATACTAATTTCACTCCACTCTTTTCAAATTCTGAAGCCACCCCTCCAATGGAAGAATAAGTCTTCTTATCAAAAGCAGTAACAACAGCTCCTAACTTCACCAAAAAATGTATTAATGGTATATTACTAACCCCTATGCCTACAACTCCGACTCTTTTCCCTTTTATAAACTCTTTAAATTCATTAAAGTCTTTCTTCATATAACCCTCCATGTAACATTCATATATTTTATATTGTTAATTTGAAAAATTTATTTCTATTAATTATAACATCTAAATCCTGCAGTAGACTATACTTTTGCATATGTTAATTACGTTATTTAATTTAATTATGAAAAATAGTGTGCAGTATAAATCCAGACCTTTAAGTCTTTTTTTATATTACACACTATCCCTTAGTTAAATCATCACCTATGGCGCTTCAATATTAACGACTTCAGAAGGAGCTTTAGACTCCCACTTATAAAAGTAGGAAACTTCCCTTCTGAAATGTCGTTAAACTAATGATTATAGTTTAAAATTGTATCTTTTCCTCTATAAATCTTTCTAAATCATCTATGCTAACTCTTATTTGATCCATTGTATCTCTATCTCTAATAGTTACAGTATTGTCTTCTAAAGTGTCAAAATCTACAGTTATGCAATATGGTGTTCCTATTTCGTCTTCTCTTCTATATCTCTTTCCGATACTTCCAGCTTCATCATAATCTACATTAAACTTCTTACCTAGCATAGCAAAAACTTCAAGAGATTTTTCTGATAACTTTTTACTTAAAGGTAAAACAGCTGCCTTAAATGGTGCAAGAGCTGGATGTAACCGAAGTACTGTTCTTACATCTCCACCTTCAAGTTCTTCTTCGTCATATGCATCAACTAGAAATGCAAGTGCAACTCTGTCCGCACCTAGTGAAGGCTCAATGCAATATGGTACATACTTTTCATTAGTTATAGGGTCTAAATAACTCAAATCTTGTCCTGAATGCTCCATATGTTTCTTTAAATCATAATCAGTTCTATCTGCGATTCCCCAAAGTTCTCCCCATCCAAAAGGAAATAAGAATTCTATGTCACAGGTAGCATTACTATAGAAAGATAATTCCTCTGCTCCATGATCTCTAAATCTTAAACTTTCCTTTTTCATATCCAAATTATATAAGAAATCAGCACAAAACTCTTTCCAATAAGCAAACCATTCTAAATCTGTACCTGGCTTACAGAAGAATTCCAATTCCATTTGTTCAAATTCTCTTGTTCTGAAAATAAAGTTTCCTGGTGTTATTTCATTTCTAAAAGATTTTCCTACTTGGCCTATTCCAAAAGGAATTTTCTTTCTTGAAGCTCTTTGAACATTTTTAAAATTAACGAATATACCTTGAGCTGTTTCTGGTCTTAGGTATATATCTGATTTTCCTTCTTCAGTTATTCCTTGAGAAGTCTTAAACATCAGATTAAACTTTCTAATATCAGTATAATTCTTCTTTCCACACTTAGGGCATACTATTTCATGTTTTGTTATATATTCTTTTAATTCCTCATTAGTCCATCCATCAGCACTGGCTACTTCCGCTCCCTGCTCTGTCATATGATCTTCCACTAATTTATCTGCTCTAAATCTAGCTTTACATTCCTTGCAATCCATTAAAGGGTCTGAAAATCCTCCAACATGACCAGTTGCAATCCAAACCTCAGGATTCATAAGTATAGCACAATCCACCCCTACATTATAAGGACTTTCTTGAACAAACTTTTTCCACCAAGCTTTTTTAACATTGTTTTTAAATTCAACACCTAGGGGGCCGTAGTCCCATGAATTAGCAAGACCTCCGTATATGTCAGATCCCGGGAATACAAATCCTCTGCTTTTGCATAGTGCAACTACTTTCTCCATACTTTTTTCAAATGCCATGTTAATTCCTCCTTAATTTTTAATAACACTAGGATGTTTTGTTTTATATTTTTTCACATTATGTGTATAGCGCATTTTAATATTTCCTAATAAACCATTTCCTATTATACTCAAGTATAACTAATTTAAACATAGAAACACAGTTAATAAAACAACCCCTTTATATTTAAGTATAAAAAAAAGACTATACCCTAAGGGACGAAATTTAATTCCGCGGTTCCACCCTTATTGGCACAAGCCCTGCTCTAATTTTATACACTCAAAAGCTCCCTTCACAATAATACCTTGATTGTTTACACCAAACACAATCTCTCTTATAAAGTATTACTACTACTCTTCTTTATCACAGTGAAATATTTAATTAAATTACTGTTTTATTGGATCTTTTATAAATAAAAAAAATGGCTCCGCGAAAAGGATTCGAACCTTCAACCTATCGGTTAACAGCCGAGTGCTCCACCGTTGAGCTATCGCGGAATAGTATTATTTACAACCACAATGATATTATAGCACATATAATTATAAATTCAATACCTTTTTTTATTTTTTATTATAATTTTAAAATAAAATAAAAGGATGTTTTAGATTAACTAAAACATCCTTTTAAAACAACTTGAATATATCCAAATAAATAAGTTGGCATACTGACTTATTATTTGTTTAAATATAGTTTAATTCTAATGTTGCATTGGTTTCATTGTAGGGAATAGAATAACATCTCTTATTGAATAAGAATCAGTTAAGAACATTACCATTCTATCGATTCCTATACCAAGGCCGCCTGTTGGTGGCATTCCTATTTCTAGTGCATTCATAAACTCTTCATCTATTAAGTAAGCCTCATCATCGCCTAGTTCTCTTTCATTTGCTTGCTGATTAAATCTATCCCTTTGGACTACTGGGTCATTTAACTCTGAATATGCATTACACACTTCTCTTCCAAATACAAACCCTTCAAATCTTTCTGTAAACTCATCATTGCCCCTCTTCTTCTTAGTAAGAGGAGATATCTCTACTGGATAATCACATAAGAAAGTTGGTTGGATTAGATGTTCTTCTGCATACTCTTCAAATAATGCATTTAATATGTCTGCTTTCGTACAATCTTCTATCTCTTTTTTAAATTGTAAATGCTTTTCTTTAGCGATCTTTCTAGCTTCTTCATGTGTATTTATTTGTGTAAAATCTACACCTGAATACTCTTTTACTGCATCTACCATAGTAATTCTTCTCCATGGTGGTGTAAAGTCTATTTCAGTTCCCTGGTAATTAACCTTTGTAGTTCCATGAATCTTTTCACAAACATAAGCTATCATATTCTCAGTAATTTCCATCATATCATTGTAATCTGCATAAGCTTCATATAACTCTATCATTGTAAACTCTGGATTATGTCTTATATCTATCCCTTCATTTCTAAAGTTTTTACCCATGTCATATACCTTTTCAAAACCAGCAACAATAAGTCTTTTTAAATACAACTCTGTTGCAATTCTAAGATACATATCAATGTCTAATGCATTATGGTGAGTCATAAATGGTCTAGCTGCTGCACCACCTGCTATAGGAGATAGTATTGGTGTCTCAACTTCTAAAAATCCTTTATTATCTAAGAATTCTCTAATATATCTAATTATTTTTATTCTATTCATAAAGGTTTCTTTTACTTCTTGATTCATTATTATATCTACTTCTCTTTGTCTGTATCTTAAATCAGGGTCTTTTAATCCATGCCATTTTTCCGGAAGTGGTTTTAAAGACTTTGCTATAAGCTTAAAATCTACTATATGTAATGATATCTCACCAGTCTTTGTAACAAACGGAGTACCCGTTACACTTAAAAAATCACCTATGTCAAAAGTCTTAAATTCCTTTAGCTTTTCTTCACCTATATCATTTATCTTTATGTATAATTGGATTTTACCATATCTATCATGTACATCTGAAAATCCAGCCTTGCCATGAACTCTTTTAGACATGAGTCTACCTGCTACAGTAACTTCCTTTCCTTCTAGCTCCTCATAATTATCCTTAACCTCTTGTGATGTATGAGTTCTTTCAACTTTGTATACATCAAATGGATCTTTACCTTGTTCTTGTAAATCAACTAACTTTTGTCTCCTTATAGTTACCTGCTCATTATATTCAGCTTCAAGTTCGTGTATATTGCTTTCTTCATTTGACATTAGTATCCCTCCTAATTTACTCTATTACAGAAAATAATTAATGTTTACTTAATCTGTTTTATTGTTTATGTGCATATATTTCTTTAGGGTACTTCACAGCTATGAATTGTGAAGTACCCTTGTACCTTATAAAAATTCAACAATTAAAAAAAGACTACCCTCTTCTAACGTCTAAAATCTCATATTTGGCAATACCATCTGGAACTGCAACTTCTATAATTGCTCCCGCCTTTTTACCTGCTAAGGCACTTCCAACTGGTGATTCATCTGATATCTTATTTTCCATTGGATCTGCTTCTGCAGAGCCTACTATATAAAATTCAACTTCCTCATCAAAAATATAGTCCTTAACCTTAACTATAGAACCTATACTTACTACATCTTTCTCAATTTCATTTTCATCTATAACACTTGCGTTTCTAAGCATGTTTTCTAGTTGTATTATTCTGCCTTCAACAAACGCTTGCTCATTTTTGGCTTCATCATACTCAGAGTTCTCACTTAAATCTCCATACCCTAGTGCTACTTTTATCTTTTCTGTTATATCTTTTCTTTTTACAGTCTTAAGAAATTCTAATTCTTCTTCTAATTTCCTAATTCCTTCATAAGTCATTACATACTTTTTTGGTTCGCTCATTTATTATTTCTCCCCTTTTAATTTTTAGTAAATAAGTTATTAACATTAATAAAATCCACTATAACGTAACAACATCAAACACATAACTCCCCCACAATAATATTGTTTTTCTAAAATATAGCAGACTCATGGAGTTTATATAATATAAGACTATTAATTCAAATTGATGAATTCTTGGGGCTTAAATTCATAATTAGAATAACCATCCATGTAACCATTTAGCACATTATAAGTCAGTCCACTAATATTGTCAATATACTTGACCAAAACAAACTAATATATTACATTATTGTTGAATCTTATTTCCCTTAGGTATACGCCATTATATTTAAGTGCCTTTTCAATATCTTTTTCTTGCATTTGGCATAATACTGCTCCTAAAAGTTCCATTGAAAAATTGACTTTAAGGGTACTCCATGGTACAGCATAACTTACATCATTTATAGCTATAACATTCCTTGCAACATTCTTACTATTATCTAAGAGCCAGACTAATTTATCTGAACTAAGCTCATAATTATTAGATGAAATAATAAAATCTGCCATCTTAAATGCATAGGTCTTATCATTGGTAATAATAGGTGATACTCCATAGTTAGCAATAATATAATCTGCAAGGCTCCTAGCTTTACGCAAATCTGATGATAAAAATATGATGTATTTACTTTGTTTAGCAAGTTCCACAATAATATCATAGTTTATCACTTTTATAGCATCATATACGACGGTGCAGCAGTTTTTTAAACTTTTATTTCGCATTCTAAGCATAAGTTGTATACTTTTTACAACGCTATATGCTAAAAGCCGCCTTTGAAACTCATTAAAGTAACTGTAATCTACCGTCCTAAGTGTCTTAAGCGATAATTGGGCCTCCTTGTACTTACTTACTTTTTTAGCATAAGTTAAGTTATGAAGATATGCCTGATGATTAAAATTAGGTGGTAGCATTACCTCTGTCACCTTGATATCTAACTCCTTAATATGTTCATGACTTACTACCTTTATCTTTCTCTTATCTTTAATTTTACTTAAAAACCCGAACTCATTATAGGAATTAATAATATTCGAAGTGACACATAAAATTGGTTTCATAAATATACGCCTTATAAATTAATATACTATAATCTTATTCAGTACTAATTATATAAATTCATACTTAAATTTAAAAGTTATACATTCATAAATTTTAAATACTCCTTATAAGTTAGAAGCAATTTTCGTACATCTTCATATTTATTTTCAGTGTTAATCTTATCCTTAACTTCACTACAATTACTAAGCGATTTAATATACCAAGCTGTATGTTTCCTCATCTCTCTAACCGCTTTAATTTCTTCATGATATTTTACAGCTAAGTCTAAATGTTTTATGCACATATCTACTTTTTCAACTGCAGTTGGATATACAACTTCTTCTCCTCGAATTGCCTGCATAATTTCTCTAAAAATCCAAGGGTTTCCCTTGGCACCTCTCGCAATCATAATGGCATCACAATTAGTGATTTCTTTTATTTGCATAGCATCCTCAACAGAAAATACGTCTCCATTTCCTATTACGGGTACCGTGACACTTTCTTTTACAGCCCTTATTATATCCCAATCTGCTTTACCTTCATACATTTGCTCCCTAGTCCTACCATGTACTGCAATAGCATCTATCCCTGCATCTTCCATGTATTTAGCAAACTCCACAGCATTGACATTATTTGAATCAAAGCCTTTTCTAAACTTTACGGTAACAGGCTTTGTAGAAACCTTTTTCATTTCTTTTATTATCTCTGCTGCTAGCTTGGGATTTTGCATCAAAGCTGACCCCTCACCATTTTTCACTATCTTGTTTACTGGACAACCCATATTTACATCAACTATGCATATATCATCATTTTTATTAAAGACTTCACAAGCATTAGCCATAATCTTTGGATCACTACCAAATATCTGAATAGCTACAGGTCTTTCCTCCTCCGAAATCCGCATAAGAGCTTCGGTATTGCTACTACCATAATATAGTCCTTTAGCGCTTACCATTTCAGTATATAAGAGCCCACAACCTAACTCTTTGCATATTTCCCTAAATGCTATATCTGTAACTCCTGCCATAGGTGCCAAAAAAACATCATTTTTAAGTTCAATGTTTGATATCTTCATTAAATCACCTATTCCTTATTTTTCTCATAAATCATCCTAAGCCCTTCTAACGTCAAATATGGATTGAACTCATCAATAGTAGCGGAATCTTTGCTTATTACCTTTGAAAGTCCTCCTGTAGCAACTACAAAAGGTTCCTCTTCGCCCATATCAATCATTTCACTTTTAATCTTATTAACAATATAGTCTACCTGTCCAATATACCCATATATTATTCCAGCTTGCATGCTTGAAACAGTATCTTTACATATAACAGTTTCTGGTTTTATAAGTTCAACTCGTGGTAGCCTAGCTGCTCTCTCAAAGAGTGCTTCCGAAGCTATTTTAATACCAGGACATATAGTTCCCCCTATATAGTTAGCATTTTTGCTTATAGCACAAAAGGTTGTAGCTGTTCCAAAGTCTATTAGAATTAAGGCTCTCTTATAAATTGCATGAGCCGAAACAGCATTAACAATTCTATCAGCACCTACTTCTTTGGGATTATCATATTTTACATTTATTCCAGTCTTAACTCCAGGTCCTACTATCATTGGTGTAATCTTAAAATATTTTCTTATCATATGTTCTAGTGAATACATAATATTAGGAACAACAGAGGAAACTATTACCCCTTTAACATCTTCTATTTTTATGTTTCGCTGGTAAAATAATTGCATTACTTGGATTCCATATTCGTCAGCAGTTTTTTTTGAATCCGTAGATAGTCTCCACTCTATAAGTAACTCTTTTTCTTTATAAACCCCTAAAACAGTATTAGTATTTCCCACATCTACAACTAAAATCACTTTATACACCGCCTATATAATATAAAGCAGCTTTTAAGCTGCTTTATATTTTTCCATTTCTCAAATTTATGAATAATTTATCTAATATTATAAAATATTGATTTAAACTATTCCTAATTTAACAATTTAATTTTAACAACTTAAGCATATTTGTCAAGTTAAATCTTTATAAGTGTTTTTATCCTGATGACAAACTTAATAATAAGTGGTTTTAGTTATATATGTTTCTTGGTATTTCACATTGAACTTCGTCTAATATTTCTTTCTGATCATTAAGCAAAGTATATAATTCTAATTTAATTGTTCCTTCCTTTTCTGCACTTAAAAAACTAGTATACATGCTAACTAAGCTTTCCTCTCCATGAACAATATTGTTACATCTAAGTTCTGTTTCCTTTATAGCGGAATTGCTATAACTGTGCATTTTAACACTACCTTTCCAGATGCTTTTCAAGCATCATAATATGTAAACTATGTTTACTACTTAAGTCTTCGCATAGAAGCATTTGCCCTTTACTTTTAGTAACATTTGCAAGCCCTCTATACTTGTTTATAATGTCTTTTTCCTTTTGGATTAAAAACTCAATTGTAGATTGTTTATTCATCATAAAATACCAACTCCTTTTCTCTATTATTCTCCAAAAGGAATGGTATATTCAGTTTTCTATATAATTCCTGTCTTTTTTGAAAATAAAACTCCTTATTCATTCCTGAATAAAGAGTTTTATAGTGCTACAAATTTATAAAATACATGTTTAAATATTATTATCCAAAGATAGTTAGAAGAATCCCTGCTGCAACAGCAGTTCCAATTACCCCTGCCACATTCGGTCCCATAGCGTGCATAAGTAAGAAATTGCTTGGGTCGGCTTCTTGACCTACCACTTGAGAAACTCTAGCCGCCATAGGCACTGCTGAAACTCCTGCTGAGCCTATTAATGGATTAATCTTACCCTTGGTAACCTTGCACATGATTTTCCCTATTAGAACTCCAGCTGCAGTACTTATGCAAAACGCAACCATACCTAAACCAACTATAAACAATGTTTCCTTTTTTAAGAATATATCTGCTTTTGCCGTAGCTCCAACAGTTACACCTAGAAATATGGTTACTACATTTATTAATCCATTTTGAGCTGTATCTGATAATCTTCCAACTACTCCTGATTCTTTAAATAAATTTCCTAGCATTAGCATTCCAATTAGTGATGCCACTGAAGGGAGCATTAATACAACTACTATTGTAACTACTATTGGGAAAATAATTTTTTCAATGGGTTTAACCACTCTTAATTGTCCCATTTTAATAGTTCTTTCTTCCTTGGTGGTTAATAATTTCATAATAGGTGGCTGTATTAAAGGTACCAAAGCCATATATGAATAAGCTGCCACGGCAATTGGTCCTAAAAGATGTTTTGCAAGCTTACTGGTTAAGAAAATAGCTGTAGGACCATCCGCTCCACCTATGATTCCTATTGAAGCTGCTTCCTGTGGCGTAAATCCCAAAAGTATTGCACCAGCAAAGGCAAAAAACACTCCAAATTGAGCTCCTGCGCCCATAAGTACGCTAGATGGGTTTGCTAGTAGAGGACCAAAGTCTGTCATAGCTCCTACCCCTAAAAATATTAAAGGTGGATATATGTCTAGTTCCACACCTTTGTATAAGTAATAAAATAATCCTCCTGGCTCACTACCATGTGGTAATGCCGATATTGTAGACATCGGTATGTTAACCAATAGCATACCAAATGCAATTGGTAAAAGAAGTAATGGTTCGAACTTCTTTACTATAGCTAAATATATTAACAAGCATGAAATTCCTATCATAATAAGATGTGGTCCATCAACTTTAACAAAACCAGAAGAAAGCCATAAATCTTTTAACACTTGTAAGATATCCATTTTATATTACCTCTCTCCCTCGTTAAGAAATGACTGCCAAAACATCCCCTGTATTAACAGCTGCACCTTTCGTTACATTTACTTCTACAATATTTGCATCATGTGGTGCCATAATTTCATTCTCCATTTTCATAGCTTCTAATATGAACATCACTTGACCTTTTTTAACAGTATCCCCTGCGTTAATATTCACCTTAAGAACAGTTCCCGGCATTGGACATTCTATTTTTTCCCCATCCGTAATTACCTTTTTAACTTGAGGCTTCGGCGCTTGTGGAGCGCTCGCTTGTGGCATCTGTGCTGCCGCTGCTGGTGCTTGAATATTGGAAATTTCTCCATTAACCTCTTCAACTTCTACTTCATAAGTAGTTCCATTAACTTTTACATTGTATTTCTTCATTTTTACTCCTCCTATCTATCCCTTTTATTCTTTTAAATTAGTGATATTTAATGTCCCCATTTGCTACTTACTCTTTTTATTGACTTTATATTTAGGTTTGATTGTGGTACATCTAGATAACTAGATAAGGCTGCAGCTATTGCTGCCACTATTTCTAAATCATCCTGATATTGCTTTCCTTCTTCTTTTTCTTCTTCCACTATATCTACCTTATTAATCTGAGCTTTCTTTCCTGGAAGGTTTAAGATAAAACTTTGAAACTTAATTATATACATTAGAAGAATCAACAAAGAAAAAACTATAATCATTGCTACAAATGTTGTGCCTAATGCATCTAAAAATGAATATTTCATATATTTATTCCCCCTATATTAATGTACTTCCATGTTTTTTAGGGTACTTTATCTCTCTTTTGCTATTAAGCATATCTAAGCTAGCAAAAATTCTTTGTTTTGTCTCTGAGGGCATAATAATATCATCAACAATACCCTTTTGTGCTGCCTTGTATGGGCTAGTTACTTCATCCATATATTTGAGTATGACTTCTTGTTCTTTAAGCTTTGGATTTTCAGCTTGTATAATTTCATCCTTGTATAAGGATTTTATTAAGGTTTCTGGCTCTACTGCCGATATTTTGGCAGTTGGCCAAGCATATGAAATATCAAAAGCCACCTCTTTACTGGCAAGAGCTAAATATCCTGCACCATAAGCCTCTCCTATTATTAGCGAAACCTTTGGTACGGTTGCTTCAATTAATGAATATATCATTTTTGAAACATGAAATGATAATCCATCTTGCTCCTCCTCTAGGCTAACTATAAATCCATTAGTGTCCACTATGCTTAATATAGGTATATTATAACAATCGCATATCTTAACAAACCTACTGATCTTTTCTGAAATTCTAATATTCAAACCTTTATGGTGATCTTGCTCATTAGCAATTATCCCAACGGTGATTCCATTTATTTTAGCTAAGCAAGTGATGATGCTAGGCTCCCAACTACTATTTAATGCTATAATACTATCTTCATCAGTCAAGGACTTCATTACTTCATATGAGCTCACTGCTTTAGTGTTAACCATCTCATCTAAATTATTTTTTAGAATATTTAAATCAGGTCTACAAATGCCTATTGGCGTAGCATCCATATTATTAGACGGAATATAACTAAGTATTTTTTTTACTGTTTTAAACGCTTCTTTATCGTTTGCTGCAACCATTTGAACACTGCCATTTTCACTACAATTAGTAGCGCTTGAATACATTTTAGTATCTATGTATTTTTCTTCTTCTTTAGTAAGCTTCTTAATTGAACTTATTGCTAGTTCAGAAGAACCATCAATCATTATTGTAAAATCACTCATAGTTGCACTTAGTGCAGCGATTCCAATGCAGGGACCAGCAACTACTGCTATTTGTGGAACTACACCTGAAATCTTCGCATTTCTCTTTAGTATTCTTCCATAAGAAGTTAAAACATCTAATCCTTCTGATAGTTTAGCTCCAACAGAGTCAAAAATCTGTATTAATGGTGCTCCCATCTTAACTGCCATATCCATTACATTACAAATTTTATTACTATTTACAACGCCAATAGCTCCAGCATCCACTGTATAATCCTGACTACAGATGTATACTAGCCTTCCATCAACAGTTCCATGCCCAGTTATTACCCCGGCACCATTATTCTGAACTAAAGTGCCTATTTCTATAAATGAGCCTTCGTCTAAAATAAACTCTAATCTTTCTCTTGCGGTGCTTTTATGTAAGTTATGTTGCATTTCTATTTTAGAATCACCACCACCCTTATGCGATTCTTTTATAATATGAATCAAATTATCTACCTTATCCATATCCATTCCTCCTATTTATAAAACATAAAAATTATAGTCCATAATGATGATATCATATAATGTGACTTTTGTATATTATTTTATGCAAGTTATATTTCATTATTCTGTATATTAAAAAAACAAGATTATCATAAATATATTCTATAGCAATCTTCCCCAAACTCAGTTAACTAATTCATTATATATATATTAATAAAAAAAGATATACAGCAAATTTACTGTATATCTTTTTGTGCATCTATACTTCTGATGGTTTATACTCCCCTGAGTCTACCTTAAGGATTATATCCTCAAAATCTACTCCTTCAAGCTTTTCTTTAATAAGTAATTCTTGAGCTACTGCGTGAAGTTTACTTATGTTTTCAGTAAGGATTTTTTCAGCTTTTGCATAAGCTTCATCAATAAGAGACTTAACCTCTGTATCTATTTGATAAGCTACTGTTTCACTAAAGTTCCTACTTTTACCTAAATCCCTTCCAAGGAATACCTCATTATGATCATTACCAAAAGATATTGGTCCAAGTTCATCACTCATACCATATTCCATAATCATTTTTCTTGCAATTGCTGATGCTCTATCAATGTCATTCTTAGCACCTGTGCTAATATCTTGCAAAACTAATTTTTCTGCAACTCTACCACCTAGTAGTCCAACCATCTCATCTTTAAGTTTTAATTTTGAAGTATATGCAGTATCCTCTTCAGGTAAATGCATTGTGTATCCGCCTGCCATACCTCTTGGTATAATGCTTATTTGATGAACCGGGTCTGAAAGTGGAGAATATTTCATTACCACAGCATGCCCTGCCTCATGATAAGCAGTTAATTTCCTGTCCTTTTGACTGATAACCTTGCTCTTCTTTTCAGGTCCAGCAATAACTCTTGTTACAGCCTCATCTAACTCTTCCATCCCTATAAGTGTTTTATTATTTCTTACTGTAAGTAATGCAGCTTCATTCATTAAATTTTCTAAGTCTGCACCTGTAAATCCCGGTGTTCTTTTTGCTAATACATCCAGTTTTACTTCATCTGATAAATGCTTATTCTTAGAATGTACCTTTAGAATTTCTTCTCTTCCTTTAACATCTGGCGCACCTACTAATATGTGTCTATCAAATCTACCCGGTCTTAAAAGGGCAGGGTCTAATATGTCTGGTCTATTTGTAGCAGCTATCATGATTATGCCTTCATTTACCCCAAATCCATCCATCTCAACTAACAGTTGATTTAGAGTTTGTTCTCTTTCATCATGTCCACCGCCAAGACCAGCTCCTCTTTGTCTACCTACTGCATCTATTTCATCAATAAATATTATACAAGGGGCGCTTTTTTTTGCTTGTTCAAATAGATCTCTTACTCTTGAAGCTCCAACACCTACAAACATCTCAACAAAGTCAGAACCTGATATACTATAGAAAGGGACTCCTGCTTCGCCTGATACAGCTCTAGCAAGTAAAGTCTTACCAGTTCCTGGTGGACCTACTAGAAGAATACCCTTAGGAATTCTTGCACCAGCTTCTAAATATCTTTTAGGTTGTTTTAAGAAATCTACAACTTCTGCAAGTTCTTCCTTTTCTTCATCTTCTCCTGCTACATCTTCAAATGTAACCTTTTTCTTGTCTGGCGTTGCAATTTTGGCTCTACTTTTTCCAAAGTTCATTACACCTCTGTTACCACCACCGCCGCCACCTTGTGATTGTTGCATATACATAAACCAAAATGCTACTAGCATTAAAATTATAAGCAATGTTGGTACTACTTGTAACCACATTGGCATACTTGCTGGTCTTATGTACATTTCTTTAACATCTGCATTAGGATACTTATCCATGACTTGTAACAGTCTTTGCAATGGAACTATAGTTTCGTATTCTGTTCCATCCTTTAATTTTCCTGATACAGTTTTATCTTCTCTTACTTGAACACTTTTAATTTCTTTCTTAATCCAATGTTCTTGAAATTTATCAACACTAATTGTGCTAACATTTTTATTAGTTTCAAGTAAGGCTATCGATGCAAAAATCACAAGCACAAAGACTATAAGCCACACTGATGCACTAGAAATCTTTTTCATTAAAAACCCCCCTCTCCTTTTTTTAGTTACTTTAAAAGTC
Source organism: Clostridium sp. CS001 (assembly GCF_020443565.1). Lineage (GTDB taxonomy): Bacteria > Bacillota > Clostridia > Clostridiales > Clostridiaceae > Clostridium_AD. Next base: position 47,692 of record NZ_JAIZZN010000024.1, on the reverse strand, counting down.
TATCACATTAAAAATAAGTTGACAATAAAATATATATTAATTATTAATTAATATAATATATATTTTGTACATATTTACTTGTAAATTTCTTCTTTTAATATACCTACATATGGTAAGTTTCTGTATTTTTCTGCAAAATCCAATCCATAGCCTACAAGGAAATAGTCTGGAACATCGTACCCTAGATATTTTACATCTATATCTGCCTTTCTTCTATCTGGTTTGTTCAGCAAACATACAATTTCTAAACTATTGGGCTTTCTTCCTGATAGATACTTCATTAAATATTTAAGTGTTACACCAGAATCTATAATGTCTTCTACTATCAGTATATCCTTTCCTTGAATTTCAAAATCAAGGTCTTTTAAAATTCTTACAACTCCTGATGTTTCAGTGGAGTTTCCATAGCTAGAAACCGCCATAAAATCCATTTTACATGGAATTGTAATTTCCTTTAATAAATCTGACATGAATATAACGGAGCCTTTTAAAACGCCAATAATTATAAGCTCTTTCCCCAAATAATCCTTACTTATTTTTGCCCCCATCTGCCTAACTTTGTCTCTTAACTCATCTTCATTGTACAGTACTTCCTTAATATCATTGTTCATTTTTATTCCTCGCTTTCTTTTTCAAATGTAATTTTCAATACACTTTTAGTATCCTTTGAAATCTTAAACTTTTCACTAACCCTATATCCAACTACCCAACCAATATCATTTCCAAAGCATACTAAAGGTATTTCATTTCGTTTAATCTTTGGTATTTTTAAATCCATAAATAAATCTTTCAATTTCTTATTGCCTGTCATACCAAGAGGCATGAAACTGTCACCCTCTTTTCTATACCTAAGTATTATCGGTTTTTCAATCTTATCATAATCAAAATACTTAGTGTAATCACTAGCTTTAACCTCCATAAACTGTGATCTTTCTATAACTTCAAGTCCTACTATTCTATCTAAATCATCAATGAGATTTTTTTTATTAACATCTAGAGAATATTGGTTACTATTAGTCTCAATAGATTTCTCACCTATGTATATATGCATATTACCATAACAGTTTTCAGCTATTATATTTTGAGGTAACATTATAGTTTTACCTGTATCATGTTTTTGAAGCTCTATAATACTAGATATATGAATCTTTTCAAAGTTATATAAACTACTGTTAATCTCTAGCAATGCTCCTCTAACAATTCTACTTAAAATAGCTTCATGATTCAGAAAAGCCTTTTTATCTATTATAACTTTTTGCTTACCTATGTCACAGTGTTTTTTATATTCCTTCGCAGAAATGTTCTCTAAATAATCATTATCCTTCTTAACTGTATCTGATAATCGATTTAAAGTTTTAATTATATCTTTATTAAAATTTTCTTCAATATAAGGAATCAAATCTAACCTAACTTTATTTCTTGCATAAAAGTTCTCTAAGTTTGTTTTATCTATCCTTGGACTTATTTTATTTACCAGGCAATAACTTTCTATTTCCTTTCTACTAAGATGAAGTATAGGCCTTACATATATTTTGTCTCTAACGGGTTTTATGCCTATCATCCCCTCAATACCTGTACCTCTCATTATCCTCATTAAAATAGTTTCAGCTTGATCATTGGCATTATGCGCCAAGGCAACTTTGTTCGCATTTAATTTAACCATAAGATCTTCAAAAAATTCATATCTGGCCTCGCGTCCTGCCATTTCGCAAGAAATGTTCTTTTCCTTAGATATGCTGTGTATATCCACTTTATTGCTATAGAAAGCTATGTTCAAATTGTCACAAACCTTTCTTGCATAATCCTCATCCTTGTCAGACTCTTCACCTCGAAGACAATGGTTTACGTGCGCACCAATAAGTGTAATCCCCAGTTCTTTCTTAAGTTCATTTAAAACATATAACAAGCATGTAGAATCAGGACCACCAGAAAAAGCAACTATAACCTTATCTCCATTATCAAACATTAAATTTGCTTTTATAAAACTTAAAACCTTTTCTAACATAACATTCACTTCCAAACTTGTTTTTTATAATACTTTATCTCTTTTTTAAGTTTATATATTTTTTAATCTTATATTACTATATCATATAATATATATTATTAAATGATATTTTCACGTTTTTTTTAACATCGCTTTAAAAACAAAAAAATGAAGAATCTAAAAGAGGCCATGAAGCCCATATATATCTTCTTCATTACTTACTCCTTTCCTTGTCTACTCAATATATTAGCGCTATCCTTGCTATCTAATATAGGCTATATATCTTTGAAACAATAACTGTCATATCGTCTTTTACCCTATTCCCACTTAGCTTCTTTGCCTCTCTTATAAGTCCTTCAGCAAGCTCCTTTGGATCATTGCAATTACATTTACCCAAATAATCCACTATCCAATCTATCCTCCCTACATTTTCATCATTATAATCCAACACTCCGTCACTAAGCATAACTATAATATCTCCACTTTTTAATTTCATATGTTGTATGTCTATATCTGCTTTATCTAAAACACCGATAGGAAGTGATTTTGACTTTATAATTTTTAGATTATCACCAGATTTTAAAAAGGTTGCAACTGCCCCTACTTTCATGAAATCAATTTCGCCAGTATATAAATCTATGCTACTTAAATCTATAGTTGAAAACTTTTCTTCTTCAGAAAACCTTAATGTCATTATTGAGTTTACAGTATTAATAGCTGTAATCTTACTAAATCCTGCTGTTGTAAACTTTTCTATTAATTCAACAGCGGCCTCACTTTCCCTGCCCGCTTGTGGTCCTGAGCCCATGCCATCACTAATAATTGACATATAACTTCCGTCTAAGAGCTTTCCAAATCTATAACTGTCTCCATTGAACTTTTCACCATCTTTACACTGCCTGGACACATTAGAAACCACGTGAAACTTAGGCGTTTCTTCAATGTTTACCTTGCACATATTTGTCTTTGGATCTATGCTGCACCCCTCTTCACTAACACACATAGCCTTTCCTGTTACACTATTTATAATAGGTAATAAGTCTTTCACGCACATTTGTCTCCCACTACAAGCATCAAGTGACAGTTTAACATTAATCCTCCCAAGCTTGTCATTTAAACACATTAGATCATTATACTTAATTCTATTTCTGTCTAAGGCTCTTCCTATAAGTTTTTCCATAGGAGTGTCTATTTGAATCTCTGAGTTAAAATCTTCAACAATCTCACCTACAGAATATGCCATATTATTAATTTGATTTGCTAAAAGCTCCCTACCTTCACTTAGCCTAGTTCTCCACATTTCACTTATAATATGCTTATTAACAATATCTTCTGTATTTTTAAGTATGGCAGTTCTCTTTATACATTTTCTTTCAATTTCTTCTGGTACACTATCACTCCTCATTTCAAAGTTTTGAATTAATTCCTCAAAAGCAGCATAGGTATAATGTAATTCCCTTTTCCAGCACATAGCTTTCATATTACAATTACTACACACCCTATCTGCAAGATTCTCAACTAATGCGCTACTCTTACCTTTCATTGCTAATTTTTCATTATCCACTAAGTTGTTTAAAATATCTGACATATTAGAAAGAACATCTGAAAACTTATTTAGTCTTCCTACAAACGTATCTTTAATCTTATTTATATATCCTTGTTCTATACTTTGCCTCTTTTTATCTGAATTAAACTCTACGGATAACTCAGCATAAATTCTTTGTGGTATTAACAAAAATATAATGGAAGCCATTAAAGCTTCAAATATTATAAACGTAGATCCTGTAATACAATATATCTTTACTATCGAAAAGGCAACCAAATAAGATGCTGCACTTAACCACTTTCCCGTTTCCTTAAAAATGCCTGTTATTAAACCACAAATACCATACATTCCCATGAATACAATCATATTTTCAGAAGACATCCCCACAATAATCCCCATGGCAACTCCTGATGCGGCACCAGCTCCACTTCCACCAATATATGCTATTATTATAATAAAGACTAATCCTAAAATATTAGTAATTGATATGTTAAAAGGATTGATTCCCCAAGTACCTGCTATAATTAAAGAACTTATAATTGACATACTTATTATTTCTTCATTTGAAAATATATGTTTTGTTTTAATTTCTTTAAAGCATAAAAGACTGTAGTCTAGAATAAAATATAAAGGAAAGATACATAAAACCAGAAAAAGTGAATTTAAAAAGGCCATCAACCCACTTATTCTTAAAACAAAAAAATTATAAGTAAATAGTTCAAATATAATAATTGCAAACATGGTAACTAAAGCTCTAGTTTTAGTTTCTATCTTATTAAAAACATGACTTAAAATGAAAATCGTACCTACAACTATTAAATACGACGGCAAATTCTTTATACTTTGATATAAAGTTATATACCCTAAAACCGTACCACTGGCTACAATCTTTAATACCTTATCATTATTAATAAATATTGTAGCTATTAAAAAAGCTACACCAAATGGTGCCGAGTTATTGAGAAGTAGAACCCTGCTTATTAATAAGCTTACTATGAAATAAACAACCCCTTTAATGATTAAATTAGTATTTAAAGTCTCCCTTTTCTTTGTCCCCTCTTTTATCTTTCTAAGTCTTTCATATGGAAATATCTCCGCCCCATATTGCATATTATAAATCACCCACCTTTAATAATTAGAGTTTCATTATAACAAAGTCATCTGGAAATAATTGTCATAATGTGAACGCTTATATATTTTTTATGAGACATTAATTTGTATATTTTTTACATTCTAATTTTATGTTATCTCATAATATAAAAAAACCTACCATATTTATATAGTAGGCCTTACAATATTTGTGTTCAGTTTTAGAATGTAAATATCTGATTTGAAATATTTACTGAAGTTTGTCACTTCATGCATTTATATATTTATAAAAGTTGCATTGTTAATCTTTACATTTCCAATTTTGCTTTTCTATATTATAAATAGACGAAAAAATAACTCAGAAGTTTCCTTCTGAGTTATGGTAGCGGAAATAGGACTTGAACCTACGACCCTTCGGGTATGAACCGAATGCTCTAGCCAGCTGAGCTATTCCGCCATGTTTGGTTGCGGGGACAGGACTTGAACCTGCGACCTTCGGGTTATGAGCCCGACGAGCTACCAGCTGCTCCACCCCGCGATATTTGGTGCTGAAGACCGGAATCGAACCGGTACGGTGTTTAACCACCGCAGGATTTTAAGTCCTGTGCGTCTGCCAGTTCCGCCACTCCAGCTAATTGGTTTACTATTAATTTAATCGACATAATGAGCTATTTAAAACTCATTGGTTGCGGGAACAGGACTTGAACCTATGACCTTCGGGTTATGAGCCCGACGAGCTACCAACTGCTCCACCCCGCGATATTGGTGCTGAAGACCGGAATCGAACCGGTACGGTGTTTAACCACCGCAGGATTTTAAGTCCTGTGCGTCTGCCAGTTCCGCCACTCCAGCTGATTAATTTAATCGACATAATGGGTTATTTAAAACTCATTGGTTGCGGGGACAGGACTTGAACCTGCGACCTTCGGGTTATGAGCCCGACGAGCTACCAGCTGCTCCACCCCGCGATATTAAATACAATTTAAATTTTATACTAATGTATTTCATAAGTCAATAGTCTTTTAAAAGTCTATATTAATCTCATGCCACATTATATATTAAAATGGTAGCGGAAATAGGACTTGAACCTACGACCCTTCGGGTATGAACCGAATGCTCTAGCCAGCTGAGCTATTCCGCCATGTTTGGTTGCGGGAGCAGGACTTGAACCTACGACCTTCGGGTTATGAGCCCGACGAGCTACCAACTGCTCCATCCCGCGATATTGGTGCTGAAGACCGGAATCGAACCGGTACGGTGTTTAACCACCGCAGGATTTTAAGTCCTGTGCGTCTGCCAGTTCCGCCACTCCAGCTAATTAAAACATATACGAATCGTTACCCCTCGGCAACATGTTTTATTATATATTATCTTCTGAGCATTGTCAATATACTTTTTTAAAATAGGAACTAAATACTTAGTTCCCACAGACTTTTCTAATAACTTGAAGTCTTTTTACTATAGCCTCTACCTTTACCTTCTTGATGTTTTTTAACATCCTGAGATCTTTCTTCACTATCTTTTAAAAATTTAGACATTATATCTTCAAAATTACATGTATTTGCTTTGCTTTTTTCTTTTTCCCAGTCTATTTCCATTGGTTTAATAGACTTCTTAGGAACTCCGGCTTGCTTTATAGATAAACTTATCTTGCCGTTATCATCTACAGAAATTACTTTAACTTTTACCATGTCATTTTCTTTAAGATGATCATTAACATTTTTAACGAATGTATCTGAAACCTCAGATATATGCACTAATCCTGTTTTTCCATCCACCTCTACAAACGCACCAAAGTTAGTGATATTTACTACTTTACCTTCTACAATACTTCCAGCCATTAAGGTCATATTAAAAAGTTCCTCCTCAAAAATAATGTTTTTTTATTATATATTAATTTAATAATAAGCATAATCATTCTAGCATTTAGTTTTCATTATCCAATACAGGAGTTTCACCTTCTTTAACAAGACCTAATACTTCCCTTGCCAATTTTTCCATATACTTATCGGTTTTAGATAACTCTACTTCATCCTGTAATACTTTGTTTTCTTCTCTTTTCTTTTGAAGCTCAAAACTGTAATTTTGCAATTGCTTTTTTTGTCTGCTCATAGTTGTTTGTTGGTAAATTAAAATATAACAAACATATCCTATAGTCAAAATTATTGTAACACCTTTAATGTTAAACCTTTTCTTCATATCCCATACCCTTTTCCTTTCTATGGAATGAGTACTATTTACGTTCATAAGTCTATTTTAATTTGTATTTCACATTTCTTCAAGCTATTTCTTATAATTTATTTTTTTTTTTTATTTTCAGCTTATAGATCAGTAAATCTAAAGGGTATAAAATTGTATTTACTACGATTCTAAATACTTTTCCATTGAATTTTAAAAGTTTGTACTGCACATTTATAAACCCTTTACTTAATTGTTTTAAATATAGGTATACCCCTACCATTAAACATACATATACATAAAAGTTTACGTATCCTTCATTAGTATACATCAAAAATACAAAAACCACTATAGAAGTTAATGCCCAAAATAGAAGATCCTGTATTACAGTTAATAATTTGTTAGGATTTTCAAACCCTCTTATCAATCTATATATATCAAAAAACACTCCAGTTATAACTCCGGCAAGCAAACTGAAAGCTATAAGTCTCATTTGATTTATCAAAGAAGTTATCATATTTTTCTACCTGAAAAGCCTTGATACTATACTATCTTTCTTAACTTTACTTTTGTCATTAGTATACACAAAGGAATCTACCTTCCCAGTTATTAGTACCTCTCCATTTTGAACATCTAGTTTATTCATCCTTAATTCTTGCCCTCTTATTACCATGGTTCCTAGGTCCGTATTAAGTAATATTTGATTTTCATTAAAATTTATAACTTCAATAACTCCATTAATAGTTAGCTTTTTTCTGTTTTCTAGCGTTAGATTACTTTTCTTATCTTCTACTTGAGCTTCTTTTTTCAACTCCATAATGTCCCCCTTATTAACTTTAATAATAAAAATTAAGAATTAAGGAACACCTTCTATTCTCAATTCTTAATTAAGCGCATATCATTAATATTCATATAAAATATATATGCTTATTAAGCTTAATTAAGAATTGTATTTAGCAACATTTATTCTTTGTCTTCTATACCTGAAATTATTTCATACATTGCTTTTGCACTTTCTTTTGTCACATGTTCTGCAATATTTATAATTTTAGCTTTTAAAATCTGATTTGCAAATTGAATTTCTATAGTGTCACCTTCTGATACTACAGTTCCTGCTTTCGCCACTTTATCATTTATAAAAACTCTACCACTTTCGCAGGCTGCTTTTGCTATGGTTCTTCTCTTGATAATCCTTGATACCTTTAAATATTTATCTAGTCTCATATATACGTTCTCCTTTCTATTGTTATTAAATCATGATTTCCCATGATTTTGCATTGAAAACTTTTGAAATGTAATTAAAATAAAAAACCTAGACACATATCTAGGTTTTCCATACCAAAGTAAAAGCTATTTATTTACTATATCTTTAAATTCTTTACCAGCTTTAAATACTGGAACTACTGATGCTGCAATTTGAATTTCTTCTTTTGTTCTTGGGTTTCTACCCATTCTTGCAGCTCTTGCTCTTGTTTCAAAAGTTCCGAATCCAACCAATTGAACTTTTTCACCTTTTTCTAATGTTTCTTCAATACTCTCTATGATTCCTTTTAGTGCTGCTTCTGCATCTTTTTTTGTTAAATTAGATTTTTGTGCAATACTTGCTATTAATTCTGATTTATTCACTTTTGTTACCTCCTTATTATTGAATACACTATTAAATAATGCGTACACTACTAACGTACACTACTAACATAGCATATTCTACACCAATTTTGAAATTCCTTCTTTTTGACTATTTTTTATTTTTAAATAAACTTATCGTTTTTTTGATTCATTCCATAATACGTCCATTTCTGCAAGTGACATGTTTTTTAAATCTAGATTTCTATTCCTTGCATTTTCTTCTATGTACTGAAAGCGATTGATAAATTTATCTATACTATAATTTACTGCAAGTTCAGGGTCTATGTCAAGTAGTCTAGCAACATTTACAGTAGAAAATACCAGATCCCCCACTTCTTCTAATATTTTTGCCTTATTATTATCTTTATATACATCTTTTATTTCCTGTAATTCCTCTAATACCTTTTCCATAGCAGGTTCAACTGTATCCCAATCAAAACCTACCCTTGCTGCTTTTTGTTGAACCTTATCAGCTCTCATAAGCCCTGGCAAATTCTTTGTAACATGCTTTAGTGTGTCCGTATAACTTTCAAACCCTTTTTCCTTAATCTTAATATCTTCCCAACTTTCTAAAACCTGCTCTGAATTTTTACTTTGCACATCCTTAAAAATATGAGGATGTCTGTTTATCATCTTATTTGTAATACTTTTAATAACATCATTTATATTAAAATATCCTTCTTCTTTTGCTATCTGTGCATGAAATACAACCTGTAATAGTACATCTCCTAGTTCCTCAATGATTTTATCCTCATCTTGTTCTTCTATTGCTTCTAGAACCTCATAACATTCCTCTATAAGATATTTTTTTAAAGTTTCATGGGTTTGCTCCCTATCCCATGCACATCCTCTCTCGTCCCTTAATATATGCATAACTTCGATTAAGTCTTGGAAATCCTTTGTAGCTTCTAGCTCTTTTGGTATATATATTGATGTTAAATAGTCTGTGTCTTCTTGCCTATCTAGTTCATATAATTTAATCTTTCTAGTGCTTTCTAAGCCTTTTACACCTGCTGCTCTAACAAAATAAATCTCCATATCATCTTTGTAATACTCTAGTAAAGAAAGTTTTACATCTGTTGCAATGAACTTATTGTAGACTTGGGTTATTAATATCCCTGTTCTTTTATCTAACACTTGATTTTTTATATCAAATGCATCTATAATTTTAAGTCCTTCAATAGGATCTAGTTTTAAACTTTCAATAACTGCATCTATAAAGCTAACTGCAGGCAGTATTTCTAACTCAATCTTCTCTTTTTCACAAAGTTCTATTAATAGTTTAACTGAAGTTTCTGCCACAAGTGGATGACCTGGAACTCCGTAAATAATTTCTCCATATATTTTGTGTTTTTGAATAAGATCCTCTGCAATAGCTTTATACACATCATCAAAGTTGCTATATTGTTCATATTTATCATCATAGGTTTCAAACTGAATTCTTATGGATTTCAAATAATCCACAGTAGGATGTTTTTCTGTTCTTAAATAAATATTTTTACCACCTTTTAAAACTTCTAATGTTCCTATAGTTAGCGATTCTGTTGCGCCAGGACCCAGTCCCACTACTTTAATCATTAACTTCCACTCCTTTGTTTTTATCTTTTCCTAAAAGATTATCTTTAATCTCTTCTTAACTTATTTTTAATCTCCTCATATTCAAATATCCTAAGCAAAAATATAAAAATCAAGTAAATAATAACACCTATTATTATGGATATAATACAAGATAATCCTCTACTCATTGTATAATTATAGACATTAGCATTAATAAATACAACTGAAATTATCATTATTATAGATGCAATAGAGGGCTTTATGAAAGCATCTACACGGTTTATCTTTATATTTAAATCCTTTTTTAGAGCTTTCATATTTAATAAGCAGCTTGTAACATATCCAAGAATACTCCCTATAACGGCTCCATAGATATTTACAAATGAAAGCGAAACTAACACATATGTTATGATAACTTTTACAATGCATCCTATTCCTAAATTGTATACAGGTTTCATATAACTGCCAATGCTCTGAAGTATTGCAGTGCTCGTTTGAGTTAAAATTATAAATGGTATAGATATGGATATATACTGCAGAATCTCATACCCTGCAACATCTTTCATGAAAACTAAATGCATTATAGGATAAGCCATAAAAAACATGCCCAGTGAGGATGGGATTGAAATAACATTAGATAGCTTAACAGCCATATCCACCCTTTTAATAAGTTCGTGTCTTCTGCCCAAATAAAATGCTTCTGCAATTATTGGCACTAGCGATGCACATAGGGCCACAGAAAGAGCTAAGGGTACATTCATCAAAGTAAATACCTTCCCAGTCAATTGACCATACAGAACTGCCGACTGTGTTTGTGTAAATCCAGCTCTAAGAAGTTGTTGTGGTACTAAGATGGAATCTATTAATGACATAATAGTTCCTACTGCAGCACCCATGGATATTGGCAATGCAGCTTTAGCCAAATTAGATAAAATATATTTATTCTTTGATGTTCGCCTTCTTGGTAACTCCTTTTTAACTTTATAATAAGTCAAAAATAAATATACACTCCCCATGACTGCACCAATTAGAGTTCCTAGTGCCGCTCCTGCTGCTGCATATTCAATTCCCTTTGGAAACAACAGGTATGCAAACAGAACTCCTCCTAGAACCCTACCAACTTGCTCTACTATTTGTGAAATAGCAGTAGGTTTAACATTCTGTAGTCCTTGGAAAAACCCCCTGAATGTACACATAATAGAAACAAAAATTGGAGCTACAGCAACTACCAAAAAAGAGTAATATGATTTAGGATCCCATTTTAACATTGATATAATTGGTCTTGCAAACATCACCATTAAAATAGTAACCACTGAGCCAAATATCAACATTAATGATAGCGTTTGTCTTAACACCTGTCCTACTCCTTCACCATCATTTTTAGCGTTCATCTCCGCAATAAGTTTAGACATAGCTATTGGTACCCCTGAAGCCAATGCCACAAAAGTCATATAAAGTGGATAAGACATCTGATAGTATCCCATGCCCTCATCTTTTATAAGTGCCTGAATAGGAATCCTAAAAAACAAGCCTAAAAACCTTGCAAATATTCCAGCCACCCCAAGTATAATAGTCCCTTTTATCAATGAATGTTTCTTCATAATAACCTCCTTGTATTACCGTGGTATATGTAGCAATTACATTCTCTGATTATAATTATTTAATTTAAGGGATTATTATTACTTATATTTTAAAAAAATGAAAGTATATATTACTGCAAATACATTTCGCTTTGCAAAGTAATATATACTTTTAATGTTTCTAGATTTATTGTTCCATTTGTTTTCCGAGGAAAGATGCCGCAGTTTCAGCCAGTTTCAATTCTAAATCTCCAAATTTAATTCCGCCCTCTGTTGCTACAATTAGTACTGCTCCAATAGAATCTCCTTCTGTTATTATAGGAGCTATTACTTGGGCGCTATATTTATTTTCAGTTTCATCATCATACAGTTCTATAATTTTTCCTGTGCCCTCGCCTAAGATAATAGCTTTTCTATCTTCCATTATCTTTTCAAGCTCATTACTAACTTTCTTATCAACATATTCTTTTTTAGTGCCACCGCTTACAGATATTATGTTATCTTTGTCACATACAATTATTATATTGCCTATGGTTTGTTGTAAGGACTCAGCATATTCCCTAGAGAATTCACTTAATTCACCTATAGGTGAGTATTTCTTTAAAATAACTCCTCCTTCTCTATCTGTAAATATCTCTAATGGGTCTCCTTCTCTAATTCTGAGGGTCCTTCTTATCTCTTTTGGTATAACGACTCTTCCTAAATCATCTATACGTCTTACTATTCCTGTTGCTTTCATTTAAATAACTCCTCCTTATATAAAATCTTATATAATATACTTGCACTATTATTATCTTTCTAAACTTGGAATTTTATGCACTTTTGTATATGTTTAATTTTAATATAAAAAAGAAAATAAAAAAAATAAAGAATACCTCTACAAAAGGTACTCTTTATATGATATTTTATAAATTTTTCTCATATCTTGTTATTTTAGCTTCTTCTTGCCATGCCGTCATAGCTTTTTTCCACGCTGCTTCTTTTTCTGTTACTAAAAGTTTTTCTTCTATTTCTGCTTTAACAGTCTCAAATTTCTTTACAGGAAATTCTTCTTTTGCAATAGTTTTTATTACATGCCATCCAAATTGAGTTTTAATAGGTGCTGAAATCTTACCTACTGGAAGAGTCATAGCAGCTGTCATAAAGGTTTTATCCATTTGAGTATCATTGTACTCCACGAACCCTAAATCTCCACCATTCTCCTTAGCGCTTTGATCTGTACTTTTCTCTTTTGCTACTTTTGCAAAATCTTCACCAGCATCTAAACGTTTCTTAACAGCTATTGCTTCTTCTTCAGTTGCAAGCAAAACATGAGCTGCATGAATTCTATTTGGTTTCTCTGTAAACTCAGTTAAATTACTATCATAGTATGTCTTTTCTTTTGCTTCATCAACCTTAACATCTTTTATAACATTATTATATAATGTTTCTTGAATAAAACTTGATTTTATTCTTTCTTTTAGTACTGCTTCTGTAAGTCCGGCTTGTGTTAATGCCTCCTTGTATTTTGCATCTGTTTCTAAGCTTTTCTTAATCTCTGCTAATTGCTTGTCGATTTCTTCTTTTATCTTAGCTTCAGCAGGCATTAATTTCAGATCTTCAACTTTACGCATTACTATAGTCTCTGAGATAAGACCTTCTAGCACTTGCTCTTTTTGAGTTTTTAATTGCGCCATTGCCTCTTCATTCGTTTTGTAGTTTGCACCATACTGCGCTTCTAATTGTTTAATAGCTGGTACTAATTGTGCGTCTACCTGTCCTCTAGTTACTTTAACACCAAATACCTTTGCAACTACACCCTTAGCAATACCTTCCGGTGTTTTTTCAATCATATTGCAACCGATTAATGTTGTGGCGAATATAGTTATCAAAGCTGCACTAATTACTTTTTTTACGTTTTTCATATTATTTCCCCCATTCTATATGTAATACGAACCTTTAAATTGTATTACAATACATGTTTATTTTATCATAAATTTATTTTATTTCAACTATACTTTTTATATGCTTAACAATCTCTATTAGATTTGTAAGCACTTCTTCTTTTCTTAAACTTTTAAGTTTATATGCAAAAGCTGGTTTACTTCCCAACTTGAATACAATACTTCTATTGTATTTACTTATCAAGGCTTTAACCAATTCTTGATTTATTCTTTCCTTGGTGTCAAATTGTAGTACTACCTCCTCCTTTTCCTCTTTAATTTCAATTATCCCCACTTGCCTTGATATACTTCTAAGATAGGCTATATCCATAAGGTTTGCAACTGATGGTGGTATATCTGAAAACCTATCTTCTATTTCCTCTTGTACATCTAGCATGTCCTCGTGACAATCAATTGCTGCAATTTTTTTGTAAATTTCAATCTTCTGTGTTTCATCCTCAATATATGTGCTAGGAATATATGCATCTATTTTAAATTCAACAGTGGTTTGAATAGGCTCTGTATCAACATCCCCTCTTATATTTTTCACTGTCTCTTCTAGCATCCTACAATATAAATCATAACCCACTGTGGCCATATGTCCATGTTGGGCCGAACCCATCATATTCCCAGCACCTCGAATTTCAAGATCCCTCATTGCAATTTTAAAGCCTGACCCGAGTTCGGTAAAATCCTTAATTGCTTTAAGTCTTTTTTCTGCCACCTCAGTTAAAACCTTATCTTTTCTATAGGTAAAATAAGCATAGGCTATTCTATTTGATCTACCTACTCTGCCTCTTAATTGATAGAGCTGTGAAAGTCCCATCTTATCAGCTTCGTAAATTATTATAGTATTTGTGTTTTGGATGTCTATTCCTGTCTCAATAATAGTAGTACACATTAGTACATCATACCTATTTTCCATAAAATCTATCATAACAGATTCAAGTTCTCTTTCTGTCATTTGACCATGTGCAATACCCACTCTAGCTTCTGGAACTAGTTTTCCTATATATGCTGCCATATCTTTTATAGTTTCTACTCTATTATATACAAAGAAAATTTGACCATTTCTATTTATTTCTCTTAATATGGCATCCCTTATTAGCTGATCATTAAACTCCACCACATAAGTTTGTATAGGATACCTCTCCTCTGGTGGTGTTTCAATTACACTTATATCCCTCACCCCTGTAAGAGACATATGCAAGGTTCTTGGAATTGGAGTGGCTGTTAAAGTGATTACATCTACATTCTTTCTTATACTCTTTATTTTTTCTTTATGAGTAACCCCGAATCGTTGCTCCTCATCTATAATTAGTACCCCTAAATCTTTAAACTTTACATCTTGCTGGATTATCCTATGTGTACCTATTAATATATCCACATTTCCTTCTTTTACAGCCTTAATAACAACTTTTTGTTGAGCTGGTGTTCTAAATCTACTTACCATTTCAATCTTTATTGGAAAATCAGAAAACCTTTTGGTAAGGTTTTTATAATGTTGTTCTGCTAAAATGGTAGTTGGTACCAAGAATGCAACCTGCTTACCATCCATAACAGCTTTAAAGGCAGCTCTAATAGCTACTTCTGTTTTGCCATACCCAACATCTCCGCATATAAGCCTATCCATAGGTTTATCAGATTCCATATCTTTTTTAATCTCTTCTATTGCTATTAATTGATCTGGAGTTTCCTCAAAGGGAAATTCCTCCTCAAACTGCCTTTGCCATACAGTATCCTTACTATATCTATATCCCTTAAGGGTTGCCCTCGTTGCATATAGTTTTACCAAATCCTCTGCAATATCAGCAATAGAGCTTTTAACCTTGCTTTTAGCCTTAACCCATTCTACTCCACCTAGCTTACTAATCTTTGGAGCTTTTCCTTCACTTCCAATATATTTTTGTACTAAATCTAATTGCTCTACTGGAACAAAAAGAGTGTCTCCAGAGTTGTACCCAAGCTCTAAATAATCCTTTTTATGACCATGAACTTCTAATTGCTTAATTCCTTTATATACACCTATGCCATGATTTACATGAACAACATAGTCTCCTAGCTTAAGCTCTGTAAAGCTTTTTATTTTGCTCGCGCCCTTTTTGCTAGAACGACTAATAGTTTTTCTCTTGGATTGTCCGAAAACCTCTTTGTCTGATATAACACATAATTTCAGTTCCGGGTATTCAAATCCTTTTAATTGATTTCCAAAGGTTACCACTACTTCCCCGAAATCAACAGTTGATATACTGTCTTTATAGACGGCTTCAATGCCTCTATCCCTTAGTGTATCTATAAGTCTCTCTCCTCTAGTTCTTGTACCAGAAAGAATTATAGTTTTATACCCTTTACTCTTTTTATCTTTTATGTCTTCAATAAGTATATCTAATTGGCCATGGTAATCATAAATAGTAATTTGAGAAAAGGATACTATGGATCTTGGTGCAAGAACTTTTGCACTTTTAGCAATGGCATTTATTGTTATAACTTCTCTATTTCCTAAATCCTCATATATATGCTCTTTGCTAATTAACACTTCTGCTTGTTTAGGAAGCACACTTCCTCGTCTTAAAAGATTCTCATAATTTTCTTCAAACTCAAAATAAACACTGTCTAATTTGCCTGCGCATCTTTGTGCATCATCCACTACTATAAATGCATCTTTCATATAATCTAAAAAAGTAGAGGTATTATCATAAAAATATGGCATATAGCTGTCAATAGCTTCAAAGCTCCAAGTTTCTTTAAGTGCCTCTAAATTAATATTTACCAAAGAAGTTATTCTTTCTATGCTTTCCTTATCTTTCTTCTTATTAAAGCTAGATAATAGATTGTCCAAGTCTTCCTTTATTTCGTTGTACCCTTTTTCCATACTCTCTTGGGTTAGTATTATTTCCTTAGCTGGAAAAACATCTATTTCATAGACCTTATCTATACTTCTTTGAGTCTCACAACTAAATGTCCTAATAGAATCAATTTCCTCATCAAATAGCTCTATTCTAAATGGCAATGCTGATATAGGAGGATATAAATCTATTATCCCCCCTCTTATAGAAAACTGACCCTTAGTATCTACTATATCTACTCTTTCATAGCCACATTGAATTAACTTTCCTGAGAAATCCTTCAAACTCAATGTATCTCCTACCGCTAATTTAAAAATATACTTTTCAAACAAATCTATAGGTATATATGTAGCTGCCAAAGCTTCAATGCAGGTAATTATTATCTTTTTACCCTTTTGAGCAATTTCCTTCATTACTTTAAGTCTTTCCCATCTAAGGTCTCCAGATATTGCATCTACATTGTAAAAAACTACCTCCCTAGTTGGAAAATAATATACATCATTCACATAAAAGGATAGGTCCTCATAAATGTTCTTAGCCTCTACATCACTATGAGTTAAAATTAATATGGATTTATCTAATTGCTCGTACACACCATTTACTAAATAATTTTTAGCTGATTCAGATAATCCATATACGCCAATTGGATACATTTTGTTTTCTACATTCTTTAGTATATCTTTAAATTGATTACTTGCTTTTAAAGGCTTCATAAGCCCATTTAGCCTCATTCTAACACCTCTCACTTACTCCATAAATATATAGACAATATTTTATTTAAGCGCTAAATCCATTAAACTGATTCATTGCCTCTGTGCATCCTTTTGCTATTAAAGTTTCAACGGCACTTATAGTAGCTTCAAATGCTTTTTCTACTAACACTCGGTCCTCTTTAGAAAACCTTCCTAAAACATGAGGTATTAGTGATTTTTCTGGTTGTCCCACACCTATTTTTATTCTTGGAAATACATCTGAAGACATATTTAAAATAATGCTCTTTATTCCATTGTGCCCGCCAGCACTACCCTTGCTTCTTATTCTTAGTTTACCTGCATCCAAACTAATATCATCATATATTATGATGATATTTTCATTAGGAATCTTATAAAAAGAAGCTATTTCTCGTACACTTTCACCACTCAAATTCATATATGTGCTAGGTTTTAAAAGAATGACCTTTTCAGAGGATATATTTGTTTCCCCGTACACACCTTTAAATTTTATCCTATTAACTGAAATATTATACTTACTTGCCATTAGATCAATTATATCAAACCCCACATTATGTCTCGTATATCTATATTCATCTCCTGGATTCCCCAGTCCAACCACCAAGTACATCGTTACCTCCAAATATTATTATGTTTAAGCCATACACCTACCACATAACTATTTTGTTTCTTTTGTTTATAATATTATACTAAAAAGAATATTAATTCTACAACTATACATAAAAGTTACAATATCACGCACTTATTTAAGATGTTCTATCCAAAATCAAGTTTATATTAATAATATTATTAACAAAATTCTTTTTAGTATTCTTATCTATTGCTTTTTAGTTCAGAAAGGGTTATGTTAATATCCTTAACCTTTCCACTTCTCCAAATCTTACAAGGCACACGATCGGAAACCTTGTATTTTTCCAAAATATCAGTGAGTTCTTCCATGTTTTTAACACTTATGCCACCTAATTCAATTATAATATCTGTGGGCATAACTCCAGCTACCGCCGCTCCGCTTCCTCTTATAACTTCTTGAACGTACACCCCTGCTATTCCTCCACTGCCTACTGAAATTGCAGTTCCTCCATAAATGCCTATAGCTGGTCTAATTACCTTACCATAAGTCGTCAAATCATTGATGATCTCTTTAACTTCATTTGAATTAATAGCAAAACCCATTCCTTCAGTTGCAACTTCGGAATTAATCTTTAAACTGTTTATACCAATAACTTCACCATAGATGTTGCATAATGCTCCACCACTGTTGCCTGGATTTATAGCTGCATCGGTTTGTATTACCTTATATACAGTTTGTTCTCCTGTTTTTTTATCAACTATATTAATTCTTCTATCCAGCGCACTTACAATTCCCGCAGTAACTGTTCCTGAAAACTGATCTCCTAGTGGGTTACCAATGGCAATAGCTATATCACCAACCTTAACTTTTGACGAATCACCAAATTTTGCAATGGGAAGATTCTTAGCTTCAACTTTTATAACCGCTAAATCCGATCTAGCATCTGTTCCTATGATTGAAGCTTTTAAAACATTATCATTACTGAGTTTTACTTTTATTTCTGTTGCCCCCTCAATAACATGATAATTAGTAATGATGAATCCATCACTTTTAAATATAATCCCAGAAGCACTACCCCCTGGCGTATTCCATAACCCTTCTGCCTTATTACTAATTCCAACTACTGCTGGTACTACACTTTGTGCAACCCCTGAAACAGAATTTTCGTATACTCCCTGAATTTTATTGTTTTGCAAATCTTTTGATGCTTTATCCTTATTAATTGCATATTGTGCTGTAATTCCACCAGAAAGGGCTGCTATCATTATAAAACTAACCACTCTTGCAAATGATTTAAGGTAATTTTTCTTATTGCTTTTTCTGAATTTAATTTCACCAAAGATATCTTGAGGACACTCTGCATTCTTCCACATAGCATCCTTTATTTCTTCACCTATCCTAATATTATCATTGTTATCCATGGCATTACCCCCTTACTGAC
Source organism: Clostridium sp. CS001 (assembly GCF_020443565.1). Taxonomy (GTDB): domain Bacteria; phylum Bacillota; class Clostridia; order Clostridiales; family Clostridiaceae; genus Clostridium_AD. Next base: position 28,621 of record NZ_JAIZZN010000024.1, on the reverse strand, counting down.
CATAATTAAATTATTAAAAATTCCTCTAAGATATTATGAGTAATTTGATTTCCAAGTTATTTTACTTTCGTTAATGTGAAAGTAAAATAAACGCCACCATCCTTATTCTCAACCCATATATCTTCTTGTAATTGAGTTATTATATTTCTAACTATAGAAAGTCCGAGCCCAGTGCTATCTTTTGCCGTTCTTGCTTTATCCGCTTTATAAAACCTATTCCAAATGTATTTTAAATCATCCTTTGCTATTTGTGGACCATCATTAAACACAGATATCAGTACCTTTTTTCCTTTAGTTTTGGAGGTAATCTTTATTTTACCACCCTCGCTAACATACTTTATTGAATTATCCAATAAATTTGTTATTACTTGCACTAGTCTATCTTTATCTCCTGCTACAAATAAGTTATCTTCATCAAAACATACATCTACTAATGCTTTTTTCTCCTTGATCCTTGTTTCATTTTTTATAACTGTGAGTCTAATGATTTCATTAATATCCACTTCCCTAATACTTAAACTAAATTCCCCTGCCTCAATTGCAGACATGTCTAGTAAATCATTTACCAGCCTAGTTAATCTTTGTATTTCTTCGTAGGCAATGGATAAATAGTATTTTTCTTTTTCCTTAGGAATTACACCATCTAGTATTCCACTAATAAATCCTTTAATCGATGTTATAGGTGATCTAATTTCATGTGATACATTGGATATAAATTCACGTCTGTTTTTTTCAATTTTCTCCACAGAATCAGCCAGAAAATTAAGGGATTGAGCTAATTCTCCAATTTCATCATTAGACTTTATATAAACTCTCTGATCCACATCTCCATTTGATATCTTCCTTGCTACATAATTAATTTCCGCTAAGGGTTTTATAATTATTTTTTGTGAAAAATAATATATAACTACACAAGAAAGTACTATTACAAAAATTGCGGATACCCAAATTATTTCATAAACTCGGTCTAAAGATTTATTTAATTCTTCAATGGAATTGTGTAATACTATGGATCCTTTAAATATACCAGCTTCATTTCTTATAGGTATACCGTAAGCTCTTACAGGTTTGTCAAGAATTCCAGCAAATGGCCCTGTAACCTCAAATGTATTTCCAAGCCTAAGTTGTTCTAATTCCTTTGCAAACACCTGCTTTCCTATAAACTCTTTATGATCATCATTAGATACAGCATAAACAAATCCACTGCTGTCTGTAAGCCAAATATCCGACTTTATATACTCACCAATTATAGCTATTATCTCATTTACTTGCCCAGAGGTAGCATCACCATCCAAATACTTCATAGCAAGACCTTGTATCATATATGACTTATCCAAAAATTGTTGTTTTCGTTCTTGGAAAAAATAGTTTTGAAACCAATAGGACAAGAAGGAAGCGATAATTATTAAGCTAAGAGATATTATAATAGTATATGTCGCTACCATCTTAGAAAATAGTCCTTTTTTAACCATCTATTTCACCTCAAATTTATATCCTACTCCCCAAACAGTTTCTATTTGCCAATTCGCTCCTCCTTGAAGCTTTTCCCTTACCCTTTTAACATGAACATCTACAGTTCTAGAATCTCCGGGGTAATCATATCCCCAAACTTCACATAATAATTGTTGCCTTGTAAAAACTCTATTCTTATTAAGAGCTAAATAATGTACTAATTCAAATTCTTTAGGTGGCATTTTTACTTCTTCACCTTTATATGTGATGTTATAAGAATTAATATCAATTTCTAAATCCTCAAAGCTTAAAACTTCTTTACCAGCATTATCTAAATTATATCGTCTAAGCACAGCTTTAACTCTTGCAATTATTTCTTTCGGTTCAAAAGGCTTTACAACATAATCATCTGCTCCTAGTTCAAGGCCTAGTACCTTATCAAAGGTTTCACCTTTAGCAGTAAGCATAATAACTGGTGTTTCATTCTCTTTTCTTATCCACTTCAAAACATCAATACCATCAATGTAAGGTAGCATTATATCTAGTAGCACCAAATCTGGTTTGTAGCTTGAAAAGGCTTCCTGTGCAGCCCTGCCATCATGTACCACTTTTGTTCCATAGCCTGAACTCTCAAGATACATTTTAATTACCTCAGCAATATTTTTATCATCATCAACAATTAGTATCTTTCCTATAGTTCCTTCCATATGTACACCTCCAAGTTATTTTTTAAATTTATGTATTTAAAATTCTCTACTTAATATTTTAGTTTACTTCTTTAATATTTCTAATAAGTGATTTACTTATTACTAATTTATCATACTTTAATGTCAACTTATTGTTTTTTTTAAAATGTTACAAATTATTCACCGTTATAGAAGCAGATTATTAACATAAAAAGGGTAATGCTCCATTATAAAAACAATAGAGCATTACCTTTTTAAAATATGTATCTATAAATTAGAGTCTTCCTTCATAAATTATTCATCAAATAATTTGCTTACAGAAACGTCCTCATATATTCTCTTTATAGCTTCAGCTAAAATCGGCGCCACAGAAAGTATAGTCAATTTTTCAAACCTTTTATCCTCTGGCAAATCAATGGTATTTAGTGATATTAACTTTTTTATTACCGAATTATTTATTCTTTCAATTGCAGGTCCAGAAAGCACTCCATGACTACAACAAGCATAAACATCCTTTGCTCCCAGTTCAACTAAAGCGTTGGCTCCATTCGTTATAGTTCCAGCAGTGTCTATCATATCATCCATCATTATGCAGGTTTTGCCTTTAATATCACCTATAACATTCATAACCTCTGAACAATTAGCCTTTTGTCTCCTCTTATCAATTATGGCTATTGGTGCATGTAGTTTATCTGCAAATCTTCTTGATCTAGCAACACTTCCAAGGTCTGGTGCAACTACAACTACATCATCTCTATCTTTAAATCCGTTTTGGATAAAATATTTTGCAAGTATAGGCGTTCCCATTAGATTATCAACAGGTATATTAAAATATCCCTGTATTTGAGCTGCGTGTAAATCCATAGTAAGCACTCTATCTGCTCCTGAAGTTGTTATAATATCCGCCACAAGTTTTGCAGTGATTGGGTCTCTAGCCTTTGCTTTTCTGTCTTGTCTTGCATACCCATAGTATGGCATAACAGCGGTTATACTTCCTGCTGATGCTCTTTTAAATGCATCAATCATAATAAGCAATTCCATTAAATTGTCGTTTACTGGAGCATTAGTGGATTGAATAACAAATACATCTGCCCCTCTAACAGTTTCGTGGATATTTACAGATATCTCCCCATCACTAAAAGTTGTCACTTGTGAGTCCCCAATTGGTAGTCCTAGTATGTCCGCTATATCTGCAGCTAATTTAGGATTTGAGTTGCCTGTGAAAATCTTAATATTCCTACCGTGATTTACCATATGTCTTTCTGGTTCCCAAAACCATAATAAATCGTCTTTTTGAATAATTTATAATGGTTTTAAAAATCAGTTTTACACCTCCCTTTATTTTAAGTATTATGCTGGATAACTTATTTACTAAAACCCTTTTTAACTACCCAGTTTTCAATGTTTACCTGCCTTGCTCTAGCTATTGCCAATGAATTTTCTGGAACCTCATTTGTAATTGTAGAACCTGCAGCAATGTATGAATTATCATTAACTTTTACAGGTGCCACTAGGTTCGTGTTGCAACCTATAAAAATATTATTGCCTATGATAGTTTTAAATTTTGATTTCCCATCATAATTTGAAACCACAGTTCCACATCCAAAATTACATCCACTTCCAACCTCTGCATCTCCAATATAAGTAAGATGAGATACCTTTGTATTATCTCCAATTGTTGATTTTTTAATTTCAACAAAATCACCTATTCTAGCATGCTTACCTATATTACTTTCCGGTCTGATATACGCAAATGGACCTACTGTGGTTCCCTCTCCTATTTGACTCTCAAGTACTACAGAACTTTGAACGGAAACTGATTTTTGAAGTATACTATCGGCAATTCTATTATTGGGATAAAGCACACATTCCTCCTTAATAACAGTCTTGCCTTGAAGTACATTACCTGGATATATAGTTGTATCTTTTCCAATTGTAACCGCCCAATCAATGTAGGTGTTATTAGGGTCCATTATTGTAACTCCATTTTCCATATGCTTTGCGTTTATTCTTCTTCTCATAATCAGTTCTGCATCTGCAAGCTCTATTTTGGAATTAACAGCAGTGATTTCTTCAATAGGTACATCGTAAGCTCCAACCTTGAATCCCTGACTTTTTAATATGCCAATAACATCTGTTAAGTAGTATTCCTTTTGAGCATTATTATTATTTAATTTATCTAGGCCATTAATTAGTTCTTTTATATCAAAGCAATACATGCCTGAATTTATTTCCTTAACCAATGCCTCTTGATTTGTACAGTCTTTAAACTCAACTATCTTGTAAACTTCACCATTTTCGTCTCTAATTATCCTACCATACTTTGCTGGGTTTTCCATACTTGAAGTTAATATAGTAGCTTTAAAATTACCCTTCTCATGATAGTTTATCATTTCTCTAACTGTATCTTCAGTAATTAAGGGACCATCTCCAACAAATATTGCCACAGTACCCTCATGATCACCTAGAAATTCTTTAGCGCACATTACTGCATGCCCAGTTCCTAACTGTTCTTCTTGCACAGAATAATTAATCCTTCTATCTTCTGTTCCCTTTTTGACTTCATCCGCTCCTCTTCCGATTACCACGTCAACCATTTCAATGTCTGCACTTCTCATGGTGTCAATAACATGGTTTATCATCTCTTTACCACAAACCTTATGGAGGACTTTAGGGGTACTGGAATTCATTCTTTTCCCTTCACCAGCAGCTAATATTATAGCGCATTTATACAAATCAAACACCTCTTTATATAATAATTTGACACACTTAATTAAATATGTGCTATATCATTTTCTATTTAAATACCACTTTAATTATATTTTATATAGTATTTAATTGCAACAAGCCTACCCTGTTTTAAAATATCTTTATTCCAAAAAAATAAAAGGGGGGTTTCCCCCCTTTTTATACTTCTGAGCTTTCTGTTGGCTCTTCTACTTTTTGTATTCTTTCTACAGGCTCTTCATTTTTTACCTTTTCATACTCACCTAAAATTGCTGATTGAATCTTCTCTCTTGTTTCAGTGTTTATTGGGTGTGCTATATCCTTGAACTCTCCATCCGGAGTTTTCCTACTTGGCATAGCAATAAAAAGACCACTTTGTCCTTCAATAACTTTAATATCATGAACAACAAACTCATTGTCAAAAGTTATTGACACAATAGCTTTCATTTTACCCTCTGTAGCAATTTTCCTAATTCTAACGTCTGTAATTTCCATACCTACACCTCCAAGCTGCGTTATGTTTATACTTAATACTATTTCTATATAACTTGGAGTTTTCCTTCTTTTATTGCGTAAAAATATTAAATTTTTTGAATATTACGTTTTTTCAAAGATTTTTGATGGTTTTACCTCGGATTTTCCCTCCTGGCTTATTCCTTTAAACTGAATTATTGATATATATTCATCTATTAATTTGTGCTCATGTTCAATACTATCAATGAGGACTCCTATCCCTAATACTTCACTTTCAAACTCCTTAAGCAAATTAATTATGCCTCTTGCAGTACCCCCAGCTTTCATAAAGTCATCTATAAAAATACATTTACTTTGTTTTTTAATAGATCTTTTTGAAAGAGACATGGTTTGAATTCTGTTACTAGAGCCAGATACATAATTAATACTAACGGTACTACCTTCTGTAACTTTGGTATCCCTTCTAACTATAACCAGTTGTACACCTAACATCTTTGCTACTTCATAAGCCAGCGGTATTCCTTTAGTCTCAACTGTCACTACATAATCTACATTAATCCCGTTAAAAGCTGAGGCAAGAATTACTGCTGCTTTATAAACTATCTCTGGATTATACATAATATCAGTCATATATATAAAATTTCCTGGTATTAATCTATCCGAATCTCTTAAAATCTCACATAGCTCATCTGCAAACCTCTCACTTTCCCTTTGTGAGGTCCCGCAAATATACTTTACTCCACCTGCTGCCCCTGCAACTGTCTCCACTTTCCCCATAGATAGTTCGCTCAAGGTTTCCCTCACAATTACAATATCTTCACTAATTGTGGATTTAGCTGCATTAAATAAATCTGTAAATACTTTTAAATTAATCGTCTTATTAGGACTTTCTGTTAATATTTTTGTAATACCTGTAACTCTCTGATTTCTACTATACTTATTCATAATACATCACCTATATATTTATTTTACGAATTTTACACAATAAAATTTTAACTATCATTCGTACTTTTATTGTAAATCTTTTTTAACTTTATTACAATGCTTATCTAAGCAATTTAAAAATATCTTATTTGTTTACATGATAATCCTTATTAACAGCCTTGAATTCTTATTATTTCACATAATATAAAATATTGTTCTATTTCTGTATAGTTTTTGCACAATTTTGTATATAATTAAGGTGATATCTTATATTCATTATTTTGTTACAGTCAATTACAATGCAATTTGCATATACTAAATAATCATAATCATTTTTAAGGAGTTGATATAATGTCTTTTGATTTTATAGAAGATAAAAACAAGAAGATTCATTTCATAGGGATTGGTGGAATAAGCATGAGTGGTCTTGCTGAAATACTAATAAAAAATAGTTATAAAGTTTCTGGGTCTGATATGCAATCATCAAATATAACAAAAAAACTTAAAGAAAAAGGTGCGGAGATTTATAAAGGCCATAATGGTGATAACCTAAAGGATGTAGATTTAGTGGTTTACACTGCAGCTATTTCACCTGAAAATCCTGAATACCTTAAAGCTAAGGAACTAAATCTGCCTTTAATGGATAGAGCTGAATTCTTAGGCCACATTATGAAAGGACACAAGTATAATGTAGCAGTGTCGGGTACTCACGGCAAAACTACTACCACATCTATGCTTTGTCACATTACTTTAAAAGAGGATGTAGACCCTACCCTATTAGTAGGTGGAGAATTAGATATTATCGGTGGCAATGTTTTAGTTGGCAACGGTGAATACTTTATTGTAGAAGCCTGTGAATACAAAGCTTCCTTCTTAAGTTTCTTCCCTTATATTGGCACAATATTAAACATAGATGCAGATCACCTAGATTATTATAGAGATATAAATCATATTAAAGATACCTTCGTAAAGTTTATTAATATTATACCTAAAGACGGGTATTTAATTGCAAATGTAGAAGATGAAAATGTTAAAGAGATTCTTTTAAATCATGATTATGATTGTAATATACTTACTTACGGTTTAACTCAAGGAATTCTTCAAGGTAGAAATATTAACTATAATAAATCAGGTTGCGCAACCTTTGATGTGTATAAGGACGATCGCATGTTATTTCAAATAAACCTTAATGTACCAGGACAACATAATGTTCTAAATGCTCTTGCAAGCATAGGTACTGCACTTAGTCTCAATTTCTCTGAAAGTTCAATTATAGAAGGACTTTATAGTTACGGTGGTGTCCATAGACGATTCGAACTAAAAGGTTCAAAAGATGGTGTAACTGTTATTGATGATTATGCTCATCATCCTACAGAAATAAAGGCTGCTTTAAATGCTGCAAAAAATTATCCTCACAATAAAATCTATTGTATTTTTCAACCTCATACTTACTCAAGAACCTTAAGCTTATTTGAAGATTTTTCAAATGCTTTTTCTGGTGTAGACAATTTAATACTAGCAGATATTTATGCTGCTAGGGAAAAAGATACTGGGGTGGTAAGTTCCACTATGCTTTGCGACAGAATAAGAGAAAAAAGTATAAATTGTATAAACCTTCATAGCTTTGATGAAATTGTTCATCATCTTAAAAACAACTTAGTGGATGGAGATGTGCTTGTTACAATGGGTGCAGGGGATGTATACAAAGTAGGAGAAATGTACTTAAAGTAATATTTTGAATTTTCTTCAAATTATCTATTGACATCCATTAATAAATAAAGTATTCTTAAAAAGGAATCATTTGAGAGAAATGTTAACCATGATACAATTTGAAAAGGAGGTAGTAATCATGATCAATAAAGAAATATGTATTAATGCTAATATTGCATTTAACTTATTTACATCCAATTGCATTATTATGTCTAAAACTTTATATGATAGTCCTACCTTAATGGAACTTATCTTTTCATAATTGTTATCTTTATTAACATATTTTTATGAAATCATAAACATTGGTCATGGGCTATTAGTCCATGACCTTTTTATATGCATTAACTTCTTATGTAGGCATATCGCTTTAACATAAGATTAATCATTTTTAAGCCGTGGAGATATCCATGGCTTTTTTATATTGACTATATTTAGGATTGTATAAATTTAATTACATAGGTGGTTATTTATACTATGAGGTCAGATAAATTCATTAAGAATATAAACCTTATTCTGAAGTAGTTGATATTTCCGCACCACAAGTAATGATTAATAACTCACTTTTGTGATTTATTATATAAACTCAAAATAAGTTAAGGAGGAATGCCAATGAATCATTGTTACGATTTAACTAAACCAAAATTCAATTTAGGAGGGATACTTATGAAACCAAAATTTTTAAAAAGCAAAAAAACTAAACACACTTATTTGTCAAAACCTTTATTTTTAAATACAGTTGATTTTAATAGTGAACTTTACTATCATCTCGTATTAAAAAAGTACCTATAATAATATATGCTTTAGTATAAAATAAAAACTTGAAAGCGAGGAAATTAAAATGAATAAGTCTATAAATTCAAAAGATAACAATACTAACTTAGAAGGGTTTGCTATGGGGTTCACATTCTTTAAAAATGGAGATCTATTTAATCGTTATCGGCGAAAGCCACTAAATTTATGTAGAGATGCCCGAGCTAATGATTTGTACTATCTTTTAACATTAAATAAGCACATATAATAGTGTCACCCTCATGAGAAAATGATAATATTTCTCAAACTAAAAAGTATTTTCAGAGATAGAGTAAAATCTATTTCTGAAAATATATCACCTATAAGAGATTGTGCTAAAATAGTGGTTGTAGATGAAAAATATATCTACAATCCACAATAGAAAGGAATGTATTTTTTATGAAGAAAGCTATTTACCAAGTAGATGCCTTTTCAGAAGTGCCCTTTGGAGGTAATCCAGCTGGTGTAGTACCTGATGCTAATGGATTAAATGAAAATCAGATGTTACATATCGCAAAAGAAATGAATTTATCAGAAACTGCCTTTATTTTCCCATTGCAAAATCATGAAGCTGATTATGAAGTAAAATTCTTTACTCCTACTCAAGAGGTAGACTTATGTGGTCATGCCACAATTGCTTCCTTTTTCACTTTAGCTTCAAAAGGTATTATTACTGGCGAAGATGATGTTAAGGCAATAAAACAAAAAACAAAAGCTGGTATTTTACCAGTGGAGCTTTATTTTAAAGATAGTAAAATTGATAGTGTAATGATGACTCAAGCTAAACCCAAATTTGTTTTTGATGTTGAAGATATATCTGGACTTGCAGGTATAATGGGAATTAACGTAGCTGATATAGGTATTGAAGGCTATGCTCTTATTCCTCAGGCAGTATCTACCGGCCTTACAGATATTATGCTGCCAGTTAAAAGTTTGTCTGCATTAAAATCTATAAATCCTAACTATGCTAGATTAACTGAGTATAGTAATAATCTAAATATTATTGGAGTACATGCTTTCACCCTTGAAACTGAAGAAGAAACCTCTACACTATCCTGTAGAAACTTTGGTCCCGCTGCTGGCATAGATGAAGAGGCCGCCACTGGTACTTCTAATGGAGCGCTTGGTGCTTATCTAGCAAAGAATAATGTGCTTAAATTCGAAGATAATATAACTATAATTTGTGAACAGGGCTACTATATGAATAGACCTAGTAAAATAATTGTAAGGCTAGAAGGAAAGAAAGATGATTTAACGGTAAAGGTTGGAGGCACGGCTGTTATTGTTATGGAGAAGTTTACTTCAGAAATATAAAGGAAATAAATACTAATACCTTTATACTGAGCTCAACTAATAAGGAGGTGGCATTATGACTGAAAAAGAAAAGATGCTTGCAGGCATGTTTTATAATGCGATGGATCCACAATTATTTGCTGATAGGCAAAGTGCAAAAAATACATGCCAAGAATTTAATGCTTTAACTTTTGATAAACTCCCTGAAAGGAGGGCATTGCTGAAAAGTTTATTCCAAACAGATAATACTTGCCACATAGAGCCTAGTTTCTTTTGCGATTATGGCTATAACATAGAAATCGGAAAAAACTTTTATGCAAATCATAATTGCATTATTCTTGATGTAAATAAGGTGAAAATCGGCGACAATGTAATGTTTGCTCCAAACGTTCAAATATATACTGCTACCCATCCTGTTAATGCACAAGAACGAATCTCTGGAAAAGAGATGGGATATCCCATTGAAATTGGAGATAACGTCTGGCTAGGTGGTGGCGTTATAGTTTGCCCTGGAGTAAAAATAGGAAAAAATACTACTATTGCAGCTGGAAGCGTAGTAATCAAAGATATTCCAGAAAGTGTTTTAGCCGGCGGTAATCCCTGCAAAGTAATTAAAAACTTGTAATATTCATGTTTATGGCCTTAGTAACCATTATGTTTACCAGTTACTAAGGCCATAATTTTAGGATTGCTCCTATATGAAATACTCACCACGAATCATTGTTTCGATTCTATCTATTATCTTTTCTCCAACTAATTTAAATATTTTTTTCCCCTTTTCCACCGTTGCTAGTGTAGCGTCTCCAGTAAGTGCATCTTGAAAAATAGTTCTTCCCCTATCCTTAAATCTTACCGGTATAACTTGCTTATTAGGATTCCTCATTGCTTTGTCCATTTGTACGAGCTCTTCATTATAATATAAAATAGCAGAGGTTTCATCCTCTCCACCATGGCCTTGACCTTCTGTAATTGTAAGTATGTCCTCTGAAAAATCTAACCACCAGTTTATTGTCATGACAGATGCCCCAAGTGGCACTAATTTTTCAGCTGCTAAACTAAGAGCCGTTATATTTCCCCCGTGTCCATTTAAAAAAATAATATTTTTAAGTCCATTTTCATAAAAGCTTTTTCCTACATAGTAAATATATTCTGCCATAACTTCCGATGGCATAGTCACAGTACCTGGGTAAATAGACAAATCATAGCTTTGCCCATAAGAAATTCCTGGTGCAATCCATACTTTATCACCTATTTTTTTATTTAAGCTTTCACAAAATAATCTAGGTGAAAAGATATCTGTTCCGAGTGGTAAGTGATGCCCATGTGCCTCCACTGATCCAATAGGAATAATTATTGTATTAACCTTTTCACTAATTCTTTTAAAATCATCAGAGGTATACTCTATTATATTCATTAAATATCGCTCCTTTTATATTTTTGGCTTAATCATAACGTATCTACATTAGTTTTCGTTACGGAAGTACATGTTTAATTGCTAGCATTTTTTAGACCTATTTTCACATCCACAGAAAACTCTCTGTCTTTCACTTCTATATAAGTTTCACTGTAATCCACTTCAAAGTTCGCTATAGTAGAATGAATCCCACTATCACTTAGAAAATGTATAGTGCATAAATTATTATCTTCAATGGTACAAAATCTAATAAGAATACTTTTAACAGATGGAAATTGAATTCTAGAATTTATATACTTAGGAGCGTTATCAAAATCTAAGTTTATGCATCTATATTCTACTTTAATTATCAAATCAACACTATGCTCATCTTTTTGCAACTCCATTATTTCAAAATCACTCAGTACATTAAGATTGCTCTTTTCATAAACCATAAAGCACCTCCAATAAAATTATACTCCAATCCATATAGCATTATATCATATTGGATTAGTGTGCATTTTAATTCACCTAGAATCTTTGCTATTTTATTATTATTTTTGAATTTAATGTAATAGTAATTATCTATTGAAAATAACTATCAACATATATATAATGTAATTATCATTAAGTATTGATTATATTATAAAAAAATCGGAGGAATTATTATGAGTATAAAAATTAAAATCTTTTCAGACTATATTTGACCTTTCTGTTACGTCGGCAAAGGTATTGTCGATAAACTAGAAACAGAATATGACCTTGATGTTGAGTGGCTAGGACTAGAAATACATCCTGAGACGCCAAAAGAAGGCGTACGTCTTAGCGAAAAATTTGGTGAAGCGAACCTAGCTAAAATGTTGACTAATCTTAATAACGCTGGCTCAGCCTATGGGATTAAATTTGCAACCTTAGAACATATGCCAAATGCGCATAATGCTTTGGAGGCTGCTGAATTCGCTAGAGCACATGGTAAGCTAAAAGAGTATCATTCGCTGCTAATGGAAGCATACTTTAGAGATTCAAAAGATATTGGTGATTTAGAAGTGCTTTCCGACCTAGGCATCACTATTGGTTTAGATAAAGATAAACTTATTTATTCTGTTAAGAATAGAGAATACGAAACTGTTTTAAAGAACAGTTCTGAAACTGCTCACAGCATGGGAATTAATAGTACACCTACTTTTGTCATAAATGATAAATACGCTATAGCTGGTGCCCAATCTATAGAAGAATTTAGGAAGACACTGGATAGCATTTAAATTTCGAATTTTATTAAAACAAAATGCCTTGCATATCGCAGGGCATTTTGTTTTAACTTTATTTCATAAGTTTCTTTATCAAATTAATTTTATCATTATATGGTGCATACCTTATTTTAATATCTATAAGATTGCTCTTTTTAGTCATACTTTTTTTGTGTGAAAATACATCATAGCTTCCCTTACCATGATAAGCACCCATGCCACTAGCTCCCACTCCACCAAAAGGTAAATATGGTGATGCAACATGCATAATTGTATCGTTTATGCATCCTCCACCATACGGAATCATCTCTATTATCCTATCTTGATGCATCTTATTATTTGAGAAAAAGTATAATGCTAGAGGTTTAGGTTTTGAATTAACTGTTTTTATAACTTCCTCTAAGTCCACAAACTCCATAACTGGTAGAATTGGTCCAAATATTTCATCTAGCATAATTGGGCTTTCCCAAGTTATATCATCAATAATTGTAGGTGAAATATATTTTTCATCTTTGTTATATTCCCCACCTGTGATAATGTTGCCTTCATCCAATAGCCCTATTAATCTATTGAATTGCCTTTCATTTATTATTCGCGGAAAATCCTTACTATCTGCTGGATTATCTCCAAAAAATTCTTTGATGCATCTTGTTATTTCAGTTAGTAGTTCAAGCTTTACGCTTTTGTGTACCATTATATAGTCAGGTGCAACACAAGTCTGTCCTGCATTTAAGAACTTACCCCAAGCTATTCTTTTTGCCGCAAGCTTTATATTCGAGCCTTCATCCACTATACAAGGACTTTTCCCACCTAATTCTAATGTTACAGGGGTGAGATGTCTTGACGCAGCTGCCATTACTACTTTACCAACAGGTACACTACCCGTGAAAAATATATAGTCAAACTCTTCTTTTAAAAGCGCCTCTGCAGATTCCTTCCCACCATAAGGTTCAACCACACAAACAAACTCCTCAGTGAAACTCTCTTCAATGATTTTTATAATAACTTCTGTGGTTTTCGGAGCATTCTCAGATGGTTTTAGCATAGCACAGTTACCTGCAGCTATTGCACCAATTAGTGGTGCTATTAATAGTTGAAATGGATAATTCCAAGGAGATATAATTAGACTTACTCCATAGGGCTCTGAATAAATATAACTAGAAGACAAAAAATGTGTTAATGGTGTTTTTACTTTTTTAGGTTTTGACCAGGCTTTTAAATGTTTCATAACATAGTTTATCTCATCTAAAACTATTCCAATTTCAGTTGCATAAGTCTCAAATTCAGATTTATGTAAATCTGACCACAATGCTTTTAATATTTGCTTTTCATTTTTCTTTATAGATTCTTTTAAAATGCTTAACTTTTTCATGCGAAAATCCAAACCTCTTGTTGCTCCAGTATTGAAATAGTCTCTTTGCTTATCTAAAATCCTCTTTATATCATTCATTATTGCCCCCCTATATAGTAGTATTATTTTTACATGACTTGTGAATCCACTGTAGTAATTTAACTACCTGTAGATTTGTAGTGCTTAACTCCAAATTTCCATATCTGTAGTGCACCAAAGAAAAACACTATTCCTACAATTGGCGATATCCAAGGTATCCATGCTGGCGAATTCAAAGGATCAGCTTTATTTAAAACCCCCATAGCAGGAAAATAATTAACACAAGCTAGAGGAACTACAAATATAAAAAACTTTCTAAACCAAGAATCATATATAGTTACAGGGAACTGAGCTATCTCTACGCCTCCATAGGTAACCATATTAACAACTTCAAGGCTCTGAACCGACCAAAAGGATATTGTTGCTTGCAGGACAAATAATCCTGAAAACAAAAATGCTCCCCCAAAGATTGAAATAATTATAAGCATAATCTTAACTAAACTCAAGCTATTATTTAAAGACCACATAGCCCAAAGAAGAACTATAAGCCCCTGTGTAAATCTACCTATTCTCATTAATTGAAATTCTTGTCCCACGATTTGAAGTACAAGACTTCTTGGTCTCAATAGTAATCTATCAAATTCTCCTGTTCTCACCTTTTCATCGAAGGTGTCAAACCCCCTAGAACCTGCTTCTGCTATAGCAAAGGCCATATGTATCATTCCATAGAAAAGCGCAATCTCAGGTAAATTCCACCCTTTTATAGCACCAAACCTATCAAATAGAACCCAAACACCAATAAAATCTATAAAGGTTATTGCAAAGTGGGCTATAGCCATCATAATAAAGGATGCCTTATATTGCATCTGACTTTGAATTGAAACACTTATATATCTTAAATAAAGCTTAATAGCATTTCTCATATCTATCCCCCTTGTAGCGCGCTGGAGTAGATAACAATTATTAATTGTTGACCCCTTTGTATTCCTTTGGGGCAGTTAACAATCATCAATTGTTAACCCCCCTGTACTTCAATACGTTTTAACCCTCTTGAAATCAGCCATCTTCCATATAAAATTAATATCCATGTCCATATTAATTGATGAAAGAGATATGGCAATATATCACTTGGCTTTATGTGACCTAAATAAAATCTCATAGGTGTATCTACCAGTCCACTAAAGGGCAGTATTCTAAGAATTGGTTGCATCCATGAAGGGAACAAGGGTAATGGCACTGTCATCCCAGAGAAAATCATAACCAAGGCTGGCAATAGTCTTCTAATTCCGTCTCCTGATATAGTCCAAAGCATTGAGATATTGAATATATTGGTTATTGCGCAGGAAAGCATTAAAGCACCTATTGTAACTAAAATCCACGCCCCAAAACTGGCAAATGAATTTGGCAGTTGCATGCTATAGTTTTCTGGCAACAAAAATAAAGTAACCATGAATAGTGGTATTGCCCGTAGTATGGTGGGTGCTGTTCTCTGGGCAAATGCCCTGCAAAACCAATGATTATATAAGTCTAGTGGCCTACATAACTCATATGCCACATTTCCCGTGGTAATCATTCCTTGAATTTCAGCATCTCCATTCCAAGGTAGCATCCCCAAAAGGGCTTGGCTAATCCATATGTATGTAACAGTTTGTCCATATGACATAGGCTGAGTTCCTGTAGTTGATGCATAAAATGCTGCAATAATCATTACTCTAACAAATCCAAATAAGAATTGTGTACAAATTCCTGCTATAGCTGCAACCCTGTACTGTATTAGTAACATGAACCTTAGCTTTACAATAGATATGTATGCTCTCATATTTTGAGTTCCCCGTATAACTTTGCGATTATTTCATCTATAGGCTGATTTTCAATTAGCAAATCTTTAATTTCATATTTGGAGGATATATTTGATATTAATTCCGAGGGAGTTATTTTATCTGGGTTAAAACTTAGATGTGCTCTATTTCCTTCTATTTTTATCACTTTAGCATGTTCTATAGATATTTCACTGATTTGCTGCTCTAGGTCTACTATCAGTCTACGTTCTTTTGATACTGCCCCTCTAAGATTATCAATGTTTCCATCTAACAGAATCTGACCTTTTCCAATAACCATAACCCTAGAACACAGAGCTTCAATATCATCCATATCATGAGTAGTTAAGATAACAGTTGTTCCACGTTTTTTATTAAGTCCTTTTATAAATTCCCGAACAGCGAGTTTTGATACAGCGTCTAGTCCAATAGTTGGTTCATCAAGAAAAAGAAGTGGCGGTGTATGAAGAAGTGATGCTGATATTTCACATCGCATCCTTTGACCTAAACTAAGTTGGCGTACTGGTACTTCTAATATTTTAGAAAGATTTAATCTTTCAACTAATTCATCCTTAGTAGCTTTATACTGCTCCTGTGGAATGTTGTATATATCTTTCAATAGTTCAAAAGAATCAATTACAGGGAGATCCCACCATAGCTGAGAACGTTGCCCGAATACAACTCCTATATTTTTAACATGAGAAATTCTATTTTTCCAAGGTACATTCCCTAGAACTTCACAATGCCCTGAGCTTGGCACAAGAATTCCACTTAAGACTTTGACTGTGGTTGATTTACCCGCTCCATTAGGGCCAATGTAGCCTACTAATTCTCCTGCATCTAGTTTAAATGAAATTCCTTCTAAAGCTTTTACAGTATTATATTCCCTATGAATCAAGCCTTTTGTTGCATTCCATAAACCTGGTCTTCGTTTAGCTATTTTAAAGGTTTTTACTAAATTCTCCACAATGACTTGCGACATAATATCCCCCTTTGCTGTTCTCTGTAGTACAAAACAATTATTAATTGTTTTACCCCTTGTATTCTGAATTATTTGTATCTTTAAAACGACAGAATTTTATATTACCAAAAAAGACTACTATTGTAAATACTTATATTTACCTAATTTAGTTTCAACTTTTATAATTATATTGTGTAAAAGAATTAATCTTTGGTAACACTAAAAATGAAAATACGAAAAATTCTTTTGGAGGTATGTACAGTGAAAAATTTTTTAGTTTCAGCTATAGTAGATATTATAATAATTTTTGCTTCCTATTTTTTATTTAGAAGTGTAATAAGTGGACCCACTCGTCATAGAATATATGAAAAGTTTATGAGTTCTTTTGCAAAGTTTGTAATTATTATTTTTGTAGCTAGTGCAGTAATCACTTCTCTTATTGCTTTAGTTTTATACAAAACCCGATATATAGTATACATAAACATAATAGCTCCTGCCTTATTATCAATATTAGTAGGGTTTGTTATGTCCACTGTACCAACAAGGGGTATAGGTGATAAAGAAAAGGATGCTAAGAAATAATAAAGAGAGCAGTTTTAATATGATGATTTTTCTATCATCTATAAAAACTACTCTCTTATTTTATGAATCTTTTTAGATAATTAATTTTACAAACGAATATGCTAATTTAAATCCATATACGATTATAATTGCTCCACATATCAAGTTTATAATCCTAATAACCTTAATATTAAATTTAGCTTTAAATAGGGAAACAATTGTTGCTAATGATGTAAACCAAATGAGAGATGCTAAGCATACCCCTATAATAAAGTAGATTCCCATATCTACTGGTAGCGATGCCCTACTTCCACCTAATAATAATGAACCATCAATTATAGCTTGAGGATTTAACCAGGTCACTGCAAAACATGTACCTATTATTCTTAGTATTGATTTATTCACATCCACAGTATCTTCAGATTTAATTTCTGGAACTTGCCTTACAAGGCCTACTCCAATATATATTACCGCTATACTGCCTAGTAAAAGAATAAGCATTTTTAAAAGATTGAACTTTTCCATAAGCGCTCCTACACCCAAGAAACATGAAAGTGCAAGTGATATATCAAAGAATATGGTAATAAATGCAACTTGGTATGCTTTTAGTCTCTCTTTGCGTATGGCTGTGTTTATTACAAATATGTTCTGCGTACCTATAGGTGCTACATAAGCAAACCCTACAAGCAATCCTTCTAATAGATATTTATACATTTCATCCCCCCTAACTACTTAATCATCGTCTTTGATGTTGATAAACAATTTAAATAAACGATTACTTTTCAAATTATTCTCTCCTTTTAAATTATAGCTTCTACTTACTGTAATGTATAGCCTGAGGTGCACTTTATACTATTTAAAAAAAGAATATTTCTAAATACTGTTGACATTTATCCATTTCTTTTATATAATAAGTCTTGTCCTCGGGGTGTAGCGCAGCTGGGAGCGCGCGTGGTTTGGGACCATGAGGTCGCAGGTTCAATCCCTGTCACCCCGACCAAAAAAGAGTTGTCTAATGACAACTCTTTTTTTTATAATCTTTTTTGTTTATTAATATGTATAAAACCATTCCTATTTCACAAGCTACTAATAGTCATTGTTTTATTGTTTTTTCAGAGTATTATGTTAACATTATTGTATAGCCAATAACAAATTAGGAGTGATTATTTTGAATAAGATCTATAGTGAACATTTTAAGTCCCTGATTAAATCCTATTATGAAAACAATTTTGAAGACAAGGTGCAAGAACTACTTTCTAAGGATAATACTTACAAGAATGAGTTAAGTTTAGTAATTTCTTCGCTTTGCGGAGTTCAAGTAGACTTTTCTAATAATTACATAGAAGACTTAAAAAAAGCTATTATTTCCTACGAAATAAATCATAAGGTTGTAACCAAAGTCAAGTCTTGCACCATGGATTGCACAGATGACCCTTTAAATAAACCCTGCCAAGCTTCTTGTCCTTTTAATGCCATATTAATAGATAATAAAACTAACACTACCTATATTGATAATGACAAGTGCATAGACTGTGGGCTTTGCGTAGATGCATGCCCTAAGGATGCGCTAATGGATAAAGTAGAGTTTATTCCACTTATAAATTTATTAAAAGGTAATTCCAAGGTAATAGCAGCAGTAGCACCAGCCATTACTGGTCAGTTTGGAGAAAATGTTAATGTAAATCATCTTAGAACTGCCTTTAAGAAAGTTGGATTTACAGATATGGTGGAAGTTGCTTTTTTCGCAGATATGCTCACATTAAAAGAAGCCATAGAATTTGATGAACATGTTAAAACAAAAGAAGATTTAATGATTACCTCTTGCTGTTGCCCTATGTGGGTAGGAATGGTAAAAAGGGTATACAATGATCTAGTTAAATATGTATCTCCTTCTATATCTCCTATGATTGCCGCTGGCAGAGTTTTAAAACAATTAGATCCAGATTGCAAAGTAGTATTTATAGGACCTTGTATTGCAAAAAAAGGAGAAGCTAAGGAAAAAGACCTTTTAGGTGATATAGATTATGTGCTTACCTTCACAGAGCTTAAAGATATTTTTGATACATTAGAGATCCACCTAGAAAGGTTACAAGAAGATGTATCTAGTGAGTATGCGTCTAGAGGTGGTAGACTTTATGCCAGGACAGGCGGAGTATCTATAGCTATTGGAGAAGTTCTAGAAAGATTATTTCCCGAAAAATATAACCTATTCAATTCAGTTCAAGGAAATGGCGTAAAAGAATGCAAGGAACTACTTACTAAAGCTGGGAAGGGAGAACTTGATGCAAATTTTATAGAAGGTATGGGTTGTGTAGGTGGATGCGTAGGCGGCCCTAAATCACTGAAAGATTCGAGCTATGGTAAACTTCGAGTAGATGAATTTGCAGAGAACTCAAAAATCAAGGTGGCTTTGGATAGTGATTGTATGCACGAAATCCTAGATAAGATGGAGATCTTCGTTGCCGAAGATTTCAAAGATAAAGATAAAACTATGATATTTCGCAGGGAATTTTAGATAGTTTTTGGTAGCTTTAACTACATTATGGAGCCTAGGAATAATATTATTATTTATGTTAAGGTTTTAGATAGAATTTACAATATAAATAACAACTAAAATATGATACAATATTCAGTAATAACCTAATTGATTCTTTATTCCTATGGAGGTTTTATGAAATCATTATTTGAGTATATTAGTCACAAAGATATACGACTACTTAAATTTATAAATAACTCTTGGAAGTGTAAATTTTTAGATTTTGCAATGCCCATTATGACCTATTTGGGTTCATTCACTTTTATCTTTATATTTTGCACTGCAGCCTTTTTATTAAGTGATGCTATTCTTCACACCATGGCTGTTAAAGCTATGATTTCTGTAACAATAAGCACAGGGGTTGGTAAAATTTTAAAGGTAAGTGTCACTAGGCTCAGACCTTTTATACACATCCCTAATTTAAATATAAAAAAGATAGGTATAGATATGTATTCTTTTCCTTCTGGTCATACTACTGCTGCATTTTCACTAGCGGTTATGATAGCGCTTTATTTCCCCATTTGGGGCCTTTTGACTATTCCCCTAGCCCTTTGTGTTGGGATTTCTAGAATGTATCATGGAGTTCATTATCCCACCGATGTTATAATGGGAATATTTATTGGAACTACATTTTCCTTTGTTACTTACATATTCTTTTAACAACATTTTGGAAGCTTAAAGTCTGCCATCTTCTATAAGTGGCAGTTGTTTAGCCTAGAAAGGTTGCTTTGGTAGGTAATTTATCTAATTCTGCTATATTTATATGCGAGGTGAGTAAATGCTAACAAATATTAAAGCTGTAATTTTTGATTTAGATGGTACACTTATAGATTCCATGTGGGTTTGGGGTAAAATAGATGAAGATTATTTAAAAGTTCGAAACATTGATTTACCTAAAGATCTAAAAGACCAAATAGAGCACCTCAGTTTTGACGATGTTGCAGTATACTTTAAAAATACCTTTAACATAACAGACACTTTAGAGGAAATAAAAAAAGAGTGGTTAGATTCTGCTCATAGGTCGTACATTAGTGATGTGAGGCTAAAACCTGGTGCAATTGAATTTTTATCTTTACTTAAAACCCTAAATATAAAAATTGGACTAGCTACAAGTAATACAAGAATTCTATTAGAAGCAGGACTAAACGCTAACGGAATATATGATTTCTTTGACTCCATAACTCTAACTGAAGAAGTCTCTAGAGGCAAAAACTTTCCTGATGTATATTTGCTTGCAGCAGAGAGGTTAGGTGTAAAACCAGAGGAATGTATTGTCTTTGAAGATATCCTTCCTGCAGTTAAGGGTGCAAAGCTTGCCGGAATGAAGGTCGTTGGTGTATATGATGATTTTTCTAAACATCAATGGGAAGATATTATTTACCATGCAGATAGATACATAATAGAATATCATGAACTAATAACATCCAATTAAATCATCACCTGAGGTGCTGAAATGTGGTTAAAAATTCATATAAAAACTCCCGCACATATCTTCGTTAATTGCAGATAGTTGGATTTTTTATATGAATTTTTTTGTTTTCTATAGAATAGTATATACTAGAACGAAATATAACTTAACCTACTATTGTTCCATCTTTTAGATTAACCTCTTTCATATCTTCTAAGAAGCAATTTACAAGGAGAGATATCATTGCTTATTATTCTATTTTCAATTCTTCTTATATGTTTTGGCGTATATTATTATATAATGGGCCAAAAGCTATCTACTTTGAACACTCAACTAAAGATTACCTCTAGACAAAACAGAGAATTTAAATCAAAAATTGCAAGTGTTCGCGGTGCTGAGGGCCCAATTATAATAAGATACAAACAGCCACTTTTTAAGGCAGGAACTACAAAAGCAAATTGTAGCCTATATCTAAGTCCTATGGAAAGTTCACCAATACTATCTAGTATAGCTAGAGGAACTGACCTAGAAATTCAAGATTTAGCTGAGCTCTTTAATATTTCCTGGTATGAAGTCTCCCTAAAATCCCAGACTAATATTAATAATAAAGGGTGGATAAAAAGAGATATCGTAATTACCGTAGATGATACTGTTAATTGTGAAGAAGAGACAACTACTTAAATCATCATCTTAGATGTTGTTATTAGGCAAAGGCATATATCCATGGGGTATATGCCTTTATTAATTCTCGTAATATTAATCCTTTTTATGAGTTTTTTTACTGTGCTTATGTTTTAAATTGTTTTCTTTCTTTTCTTTTTCTTGTTGGCTTGAAACGGTAGGATCTTTTTTTTCGCTCATTGTGTTATACCTCCTAAAATAATAATTTGATCATAATGTCATCTTACTATTTTGCTCAATATAGAAATTATAATGCTATGAAATTAATAGTAAAAATAGACTTAATCAATAGACCTTTCCTTATTGATTAAGTTTTTAATTTTTTCAATGTTACTTATGTTATAATTTATGAATCAAACTAACAATTTTGTTAGTGCTAAAGGAGTTCACTATGAGAATAATATCTGAAAATAATCTATGTATAGATAGACCATATATAAATCTAAAGAAACTTTCAAAAACAATTTCATTAAGAGTTGGTGAAATTAATGAGGCTGGCTTTAAAAGTACATACATAATAAATCAGCATAAACAAACCTTATCTACTAATGAAAATTACATTGTACAATTTAATGAAGGAATCGAAAAAATAACACTTGATACAGGGCTACTACATGAACATTTATTAGTTGAAGTAAATTATTCCTCTAAAAACAGTAATAAATCTACCTTCAAGATTTACCTTGTTTTAGATAATATAAAATATTCATTGCAATTTAGCTCTTTTGAAGATATCTATGATGATTGCATGAATATCTTAGCTAGGGAGCTTCATGGAAAAGAAGAATTAACTTGCATAAAGGAATGTTTTAACACCTTAGATATTGATGAGATCTCAGTAGATGTTAATTTGAATTTAGAAAGATTACAAGAATTTAAAGATAAGGTAAACTACAAAAGAAATGTTTCTTATTTTGTTATTAACAATGTTGCGTCTGCTACTTCAAAGTATGATATAAACACTAAACCACAAAAAATATTATCAAGTGATACTCTAAAAGTTCTAAGATATGATTATTCCACAAGACTTTATAAAATAGTAGAGCCTATTGATAAAATGACTAAAATAAAGTTATATGAAACAGATATTATTTGTGATCTGGGTGAAAGTAACTTTGCTAGCGTTAGTATCTACACTGATTACGGCCTTGGAAAATTATTAGATGTTAAAAATAATGTTATCCCAAACATTAATACATTATCACTATTTGCAAATATACTAGACCTGGGCTTGGAAGTTTTAAACTAGAATTTCTATGGAATCATCATTAATACGTAAATAATAAAGACTTCAGAAGGATATTTACATCCTTTCTGAAGTTTTTTTTATTATACTATGTAGCTTATGATGTATAATATATTTTTTAATATATCGTTGACAAACGTATCGCTTGATGATATATTATATATCATCAAGCGATATATTGGAGGTTGATATAATTGGAAAATAACACACCTTTGACAGAAGCTTTATTTTATATCTTGTTGGCTGTGCATACACCCAATCATGGATATGGAATTATTCAAGCTGTAAGTGAAATGACAGATAAAAGAGTAACCCTAGGACCAGGCACCTTATATGGCGCTATTAATTCAATGCTTTCAAAGGGCTGGCTTAATTTATATAGTGAGGATAAGGAATCTAGAAAGAAAAAAGAATATCTTATTACAGATGCCGGAAAAGAAATATTCAAAAATGAAGTAACAAGGTTAAATGAACTTATAAAAAACGCAAAAAATATAAGTGATTAGGGGGCGTGTATCTATGTTAAAATTCAAACTATATTATGACAAAGATGAAGAAGAAGTTTGGTTAAAGAAAATGTGTTTAAATGGATGGGCCTTTAAGAAATTCTTCCTTGGTTTTTATACTTTTGAAAAATGTGAACCAGGAGAATATAACTATCAAATAGACTTGCTTGATAGCTGGAATAGCGAAAAAGATGACTATTCAGCCTTCATGGAGGATACAGGAGTAGAAGTCATATCCCAATGGTGGAGATGGGTATACTTACAAAAGAAGGCATCAGATGGTCTCTTTGAAATGTATACTGATGTAGAATCAAAAATCACTCAATACACTAAAATTAAGAAATTTTTCAAGGTAGCTCTGATTATAGAAGTCATCTGCTTCTTTATGGAGGGTATGGCAACAATCAACACTGGCTCTTATGCTTTTGGTATATTCACAGTTTTTATTGGAGTAATATGTTTAGCAATATTAAAAATAGTTTGGAAATGTAAATGGAAAATCAAGCAATATAAACATGAGCAAAATATGTAACGTTATAAACAAAATGCTATTCTTAATATAAATAATACTAGGAAATATTATAAAATATCTCCTAGTATTTTAATTTTTATCTACACAATCTTTGTAGTCCAATTCTCACAATTCCATACATCTGTAACTATATCTTGATAAAATTCTGGTTCATGGCAAACTAAAAGGATTGTTCCTTTATATTCTTTTAATGCTCTTTTTAACTCTTCCTTGGCATCTACATCTAAATGATTGGTAGGCTCGTCTAGAATTAAAATGTTGGTTTCTTTATTTATAAGCTTAGCAAGTCTTACCTTTGCTTGTTCTCCACCACTAAGTACCACAATCTTACTTTCAATATGCTTTGTAGTAAGTCCGCACTTTGCAAGTGCTGCTCTTACCTCATATTGAGTATATCCTTGAAAGTCCTTCCAAAACTCATCAATACAACTATCATAGTTTGAACCCTTGATTTCCTGTTCAAAGTACCCTATATATTGATAATCACCTAAATTTACTTTACCTGAAAGAGCCTTAATACTACCCATAAGACTTTTTAATAAAGTTGTTTTTCCAAGACCATTAGCACCCACTAAAGCAATTTTTTGGCCTCTTTCCATGTACAAATCAAGTGGCTTAGTTAATGGACTATCGTATCCAATAACCAAATCCTTAGTTTCAAAGATTACTCTTCCTGAAGCTCTTGCAGTTTTAAAGTTAAACTCTGGTTTTGGTTTTTCTTTTGTAATTTCTATTCTATCAATTTTGTCTAATTTCTTTTGTCTTGATTTTGCCATATTACTAGTGGCAACCCTTGCTTTATTTCTAGCAACAAAGTCCTCTAGTTTGGCAATTTCTTGTTGTTGTCTTTCGTAGGCAGATTCCACTTGTTTCTTTTTAGCCTCATATACTCTTATGAATTCATCATAGGAACCTGAATATCTACTTAGTTCTTTATTCTCCACATGATATATTAAATTAACTACATCGCTTAAGAATGGAACATCGTGGGATATTAAGATAAAAGCATTTTCATAATTTTGAAGATATCTCTTAAGCCATTCTACATGTTGTTCATCTAAGTAGTTAGTAGGCTCGTCTAGTAAAAGAATATCCGGAACTTCTAACAAAAGTTTTGCAAGAAGAATTTTTGTTCTTTGTCCTCCGCTTAAATCCGAAACCTCTTTTTCAAGACCAACATCTCGAAGCCCAATTCCAGCCGCTACCTCATCTATCTTGGAATCAATATTATAAAATCCATTATGATCTAACAAATCTTGAATTGTACCCATTCTATCTAATAATTTTTCTAGCTCTTCAGGTGTTACATCAGCCATCTTTTCTGCTATAACCATCATTTCTTCTTCTAAGTCAAAAAGATATTTAAATGCACCTCTTAATACATCTTGAATTGTTTGTCCGTTTTCCAATGCAGTGTGCTGATCCATGTATCCTACCCTCACACCATTTGACCATTCAACTTCACCTTCATCTGGCATAAGTTTTCCAGTAATAATGTTCATGAAAGTTGACTTACCTTCTCCGTTAGCTCCTATAAGTGCTATATGTTCCCCTTTAAGTAACCTAAAAGATACATTTTCAAAAATTGCTCTGTCACCAAAGCCATGGTTAATATTCTTTACTACTAATATACTCATTTGTTATTCTCCTTATAATCTATAATTTTATATTCATTTACTTCGTAAAATCTTCTATGAAAACTATGGAATCTCATCCAAAAGCAAATACATTTAATCATTAAATTCAAAGCTTTTTAACTAAGTTGTGTATTCAAAAGCAATAGTATTAATTAAAAAATAATACCATACATTAAAAAACAACACATAGATTAGTTTAATTTATAAGTGCTCTTATGTCAAAAGAATTTTATGGATTTTATGTTGAAAATTAATTGGGTGTGGTATACTACTATAGATAAATAGCTTGATATTTCTTATTAAAAGTTGTTTGTAACCCTAAAGAACACAGGAGGAATTAAAAATGGCTTGTAAATTTTACTTATATAAAGGTAAGGGCAGAAATGCAGAAAAAGGACACCTTTGGATATATGCAAATGAGATAGAAAACTTTGATGGTGAGTATGAAAATGGAGATATAATTGAGGTATACAATTTTAGAGGAGAGTTTATAGGCAAGGGCTTTGTAAATGATGCATCTAAAATTGCTATAAGAATAATGACTAGAGATATAATGGAAGAAGTAAATGAAGACTTTTTCCGCAGAAGACTTGCTGATGCTTGGAATTATAGAAAAACTATTATCGATACCTCTAGTTGTAGGTTCGTATTTGGAGAAGCAGACTTTTTGCCTGGCCTTACTATAGATAAATTTGAAGACTATTATGTTATTCAATCTTTGGCACTAGGTATAGATAGATACAAAGATATAGTTGTTAATTTATTAGTAGAAGAATATGGTGCAAAAGGCGTTTATGAGCGAAGTGATGCTAGAGTTCGCGAGCTTGAAGGAATGGAGCAAACAAAAGGCTTCTTAACAGAGCCCTTTGATACCATGGTAGAAATTGTTGAAAACGGTGTAAAATACTTCGTTGATATTGAAAATGGTCAAAAGACCGGATTTTTCTTAGATCAAAAGGAAAACAGAGCAGCTATCCACAGATTGTGCAAAGACGCTGATGTTTTAGATTGCTTTACCCACACAGGCTCCTTTGCTCTTAATGCAGGTATCGCTGGTGCTAAAAGTGTTCTTGGAGTAGATATTTCTGAGCATGCAATAGATTTTTGCAGAAAAAATGCAGAGCTTAATGGCCTTTCAGATACAGTTAAATTTGAGTGCCATAACGCCTTTGATATACTAAGAGAATGGTCAAGAGATAAAAGACAATATGATGTAGTAATACTTGATCCCCCAGCCTTTACAAAATCACGTTCTACTATAGATGGAGCTTCAAGAGGATATAAGGAAATTAACCTGCGTGGAATGAAATTAGTTAAACCAGGTGGCTATCTTGTAACTTGTTCCTGCTCTCATTTTATGTATCCTGATTTGTTTAGAGATACAATAGCGGAAGCAGCATTGGATGCTAAAAGAACACTGAGACAAGTAGAATTTAGAACTCAAGCTGCAGATCATCCAATACTATGGAATTCTGATGAATCTTATTATTTAAAATTTTATGTGTTCCAAGTAGTTTAAAACGAAAAAGGTATATATTACTACAACTGCTTTCACATCGCTAAGAAATTCTAAAATTTATTAGCTTGTTCAAATGCACTTTACGTAATATATACCTTTTTATTATGCTAAAATATAAGTAATCAAAACTTTATCATTATATAATCTTTCAATTAAGTATATCGTACTTTTTTAAACTATAATCCCATCCCTATATTCTGGAACAATGTCTATAGTATCTTTTCTGCAGCAGTATTCTAAATCTGCTTCAAGACCTAACTCTGTAATCCTTTTGTAGTGATTTGCATATTTAATAAAGCTATGAATATCTTTATTATTTTTATAAATATAATGTGAAGTTATAGCTATATCTGAAAGCTCTGCTTGCAGAGATTCTAATATACAATCAATTATGTATCCACTGCACAAGAAATCATCTATAGAAAACTCACCATAAGTTCCTGCATTAACTATTACCACATCATTGTTTAATTCTAATATTCTTTTTGCAGTAGCCTTTGCATTCACCATTGCACCAATTAGGATGTTACTAGCTCCTATGCAGCCTTTTATAGCTTTAGTACCATTTGTAGTAGTCATAACAAGAGTTTTACCCTGAATGCTTTCTCTAGTGTATTCTAATGGGGAATTGGAATAGTGAAAGCCTTCTATCCTCAGTGCATTTCTTTCTCCGCCAAGCATAAATTCCTCTTTACTATTTCTCACAATGCTCGATGCTTCCTCTACTGTTAAAACAGGAATAACACCCTTGCATCCATTATTCATTGCAGTAGTTATTACGCTAGTTGCCCTAAGTATATCTATAACTACCACAGTTTTATTTTCTATTTTTTCTTTTTTTATATCGCTGGCCGAAATTATAATATCTATTTTCATATGATTTTTCCCCTTTAATATTTTTTGTCTTATGTCACACATATATAATTATAGTACATATTTCTACTTTATATAATAGTCTAGAGTTAAGTATCTGTATAAAACTTTACTTACATATGCGTATGATAATGTTCTATTATGATGCAATCGAGTAGGAGCTGAATAATTAATTTATTCAGCGACCTCTCACACCACCAAGCATACCGTTCGGTACTTGGCGGTTCAATAAGATTTACCTAATCATAAATATTTTTCA
>NZ_JAIZZN010000023.1 GCF_020443565.1 Clostridium sp. CS001 | reverse complement strand
CTCTATTGTTTATTTTCTTTAATAAATCTCTAAGCCCTTTTTTATTATAGTTTATTCCACTACCAATATCAGTAATAATTTCATATGATTTATTCAAAGAGTCTAAATACTCTTTCATGTTTTGTATTTGTCTTTCTAAATCATCTTTCTGTTTATTACTTGAAACTCTACAATATCCAATAGTTATCTTATCTTTTATAGAATCATCTTCAAGATTTAAAACTTTTTTTAGTTGATCATGAGAATAATATCTATACCCATTTGAACCAGTATGACTGGGAATTAATTTTGTGCTTTTATCCCAATTTCTTAAAGTTTGTGGAGTTCTTCCTATTAACTTTGAAAATTCATGTATGCTATAATATTTCATATATTTTTCATTCCAGTGTGTTCAAAATGTCCTAACCCATGTAATAGAATTGGACGCATTGAGCGCATGGTTGAAAACTCTTCATTAAAGGTTCCATATGCGCCCGACTTAATATAATCTATGTTAACAATGTCTTTTTCAAGAAGGAAATTTAAAGCTTTTGACCAATTACATCCAATATACATAATTTACATCACTTTCCCTTTACATATTAGTAACACAAACTTAAGGCTAAATCAGTTTTAAAAGTTTTTTGTATTTATGTTCCCTAGGTAATAGCCTATTTCTATAATATAACAATTGTTTTATTATATTCTATCATAAATAGCTTTATATTTACAGTAATTGTTGAAAAAGGATATGATTATACATCCATATATTCTAGTATTTAAAAACTAGCATCCCAAATATAAAACAAAAACCGAAGTAACTACAAAAGCAGTTCTTCGGCATTATATTGTTTTTTTTAGCAGTTGATTATATTGCTTAGCTCCTCAAGTAAGAAGCTACTTTTTTCGCCAGAAATAAACCCCATTATTTTAATTACCTCAGAAGGTTCTTCTCCTTGCGTAAACCATTGCAGCTTCTCTTCAAAAAGATTTTCAATGACATCTCCTAACATAATCCCTATTCCTGTAATGCAATATACCCTTTTCTCAGGATGCTTGCAACCAGAGTGAATGGTGCAAATGTCACAGGCAATGCAATGACTTGCATTTAAGTAGTCAATATTATATAGGTCTGAAATTTTATATCCTAAGGAGTCCATAAAGCTGTAAAGTATCTTTTGAATAAGATCAATTTTATCTTTTACATAGATTTTGGGAATTTGGTGAGTTTTAATTTTACAAAGTAACAATATAAAGGTTTTGTCTTTTAAAAGATCAGATGCGGTGGGTGAAAATGGTGGACAACCCCCATTAGTATTGTAATTTAAGCAACCTTCCTTGCACCAACCCCTAACCTGATCTATATTTATGGGTAAGTCTTTATAATCAAATGAATCCCATTTGATCTGTAAATCGTAGCTGTCATTATCATATAAATAGTGTTTTAAAGCAGTATGCATTGTGCACCTCTTAAGTTTTGTATTTAATACCTTATTATAACATAGCCTAGAGGAAGGTGAAACTATAACACTATCGCAGTAAATTTTGTGAGAATGAAGTTAATGGATTATTAATCTACTAACTTCATTTCTAAATTCTTTAGTGGATTAAAACGTATACTCTTTACTTCCAAAATTAATACATCATCTTTAAATTTATCAAACTCTAAACTTACCTTTTCTTCAAAGCTATCTTCAGATATTGTTTTGATTTTCACAGTAGTGCCATTTTTATTTTTTGCCTGAAAACTAAACTCCACAGCATTTCCAGGTACATTTAAAATAATATTGGAACTGTCAACATCAATAAGAGATATACCTAAATTATTAGGATCTATTCCCTTGTTTTTTAAATCTATAGTAATAAACATAGGCTTCTTACTTTTATATTTAAAGCCATTACAATTAAAACTTAATCCCTTAACATCCTTTATGCCACCACTTAATTCTAAACAAATAGTATTATTATCAAAGGGCTTTAAAAAACCATCAGAACTTGAATAATTTTTGCCCTCTCCATCAATAAGTCTTGGAACTAGTACATCAACTAACTCATATTCATCGCTTATCAATTTACAATAAACCCTACTCCTTGAATCGGCAAGTTCCAATTTTTCAATCTTAAAAGCAGCGATCTCATTTTTAAATTCTTTGCCTTGTATATTGAGCACTCTTAATCCGTCGTTATAAATTTTATCATTTAGGGATACAGGTATATTTAAGGTTGTAACTTTATTTTTTTCTAAAAGCTGTTTTATGTCGTTTATAGCTTTTTCATCTAACTCATGTATTGGTATATGAAAGGATGGATCATCTCTATATATGGCTACTTCCATTTTAAAATTTTTAACCAATCTGTCCAGAAGAACTTTTATATAGTTTTCATCCTTATTTGGTATGGTACCAATCCAAGGAAGGTCTTTTCCATTATCCACATTTTTAAATTTAATATCTCCTACAAATAAATTTTCATTTTCAAGCTCGTATCCAATCCATAGTTTTAAGTCATCCCCTGTTATTGTTGTTATGGTGAATTTTGATCCATTACCTTCTACAGTCGTATTTAGTTCTTGAATATTTCCATTGTAAATTACATTGTTAAAGCCCTTATCAAAACTCACTACTTTTATTAACTTATTTAATCCTGGTATATTTGCCAAAGCTAATGCTAAACTTGGAAATATATTAACTGATATTACAAACACTAGCATTGCGGCAACAAATGATTTTAGTACATTCTTAATTGTTTTATTTTTAGTAAAAATCTTTGACTTTTTATACTCTTGCTTTAACTTCAATACTTTATTCCCAGAAGCTACTAACGGGTAATTATTAATATTAGTAGTATTTTGTTGTAATTCAGCGTTCTCTTGTATGTCTTTTTTAATTTTATCATGAAGATTTGCTCGAATTCTTTCTTTTTCATTATAATTAGTAACAGAACATTCTATATGATCAATTGTGTATGTTTTATCCATTATAATATTTAAATCTTCTTCAGAAATAGTACCTGCTATATTAAATATATCCTTTTCATTCATATCACACTATCTCCTTACATCTATTTTTTTTCAGCAGTATTCTGCATCTGTAAAGTCTATTATCTACAGAGCTAACAGTAGTATTGAAGGCCGTAGCAATTTCTTTTATTTCATAGTTCATGAAATATCTAAGGTGAAAATATGTCTTATCAGGTTCTTTGAATTTACTAATTCCCTCTAAAAAGTCTTGTTTAGTAATTTTATTGAATACTTCTTCTTCAACGCTAATTGATGTATCTTTTAATATAGTTATATCATCAATAGATTCAACTATATGGTTTTGTTCATGTTTTTGAAGTTTTCTTCTTAAGTTAAGTGAGATGGTTCTTGTCTTTACATTTACAAAGGTATCAAAAGACCCACGCTGACTATCAAACTTATAGATTTCTTTCCATAAAGCTAAAAATACATCACTTACACATTCTTCAATATCTTCTTTAGTTCCAAGTGTACCCAAAATTCTTTTAGAATAATAATAGATTCTATCAAAATACATATCATAAAGATTGTCTAAAGCACTATTGTCCCTTGATTTTAATCGGCTAATCAATTCTTCTATCATTTTTCCACTCCTCTCATATAGTAATACACATGAACTATAGAAAATCTCTCAAAAAAATTATAAATATTATTATTAAAAAAGCCCTCAACTTATATAAGTGA
This sequence comes from Clostridium sp. CS001, assembly GCF_020443565.1. Lineage (GTDB taxonomy): Bacteria > Bacillota > Clostridia > Clostridiales > Clostridiaceae > Clostridium_AD. The sequence continues at coordinate 63,673 of NZ_JAIZZN010000023.1, read as the reverse complement.
GGAACTTTGCTTATGCTATGGCTAAATTGTTAATAATTCAGATTTTAAATTTCGTTAGAAAGCCATTTTTCTATTTCAGGAATCATATCTGCATAACGTTTAATGGATTCTATTGTTCCTGTTACCTCAGCAGTACCTAATTTCTGTTCGTCGTTGTCTGTACACTCAATCCACAAAGACCGTTTCAAGTTATATTCTAGCCAACCGAATTTTCCTAAAAAACCATTTGCTAAGACCATTCTCCAGTTTGCTTGTAGTGTTCCATATTTTTCTTTATATCCACCTATAAAAGCAAAGAAACGTTCCTTATTAATGTTTCCTAGTTCATTTTCAGACCAGTAAATAGCTGTTTCAGTCAATTCTTGCATAGGATTTATATAGCCAGCTGACTCCCAATCAATAACAATGGGATTCTCTTTATTCCACATAACATTTTTAGAATCTAAATCTCTATGGCTAATAATCATATCTGATGAAAACTGTTTTTCTGATTTATTTGCCTGGACATTCCAATGAAAAAGATCATCAATGACTTCAAGTAACATATTAACCCACTCTGAATTAATTTCCTTACCCTTTTGCAAATAGTAATTCCAATCTGTTAGCTCTTCATTATCTGAGCAGTCATTAACTAGAATGAGTTTTGAAAAATCCATCATATGTATATCTGCAAGAATAGTACCTATTTTCCTACAATGAGTGGTAGTGATTTCATTAGGTTTTAAACTTTCACCATCCACCCAATCGAAGACAAGATAGAATTGCTTGTCTATTTCATGTATGAAGGTACCATTAAATTTTTTAGCTGGAAGAGCAGGTATAGTATTTGAAGCAATATTTACAATTGCTTCAGAATTTATAAAGTGGTGTATTGCAACTGGTCTAAGCATTATTTGTGGATTTAATGCTTTAATGGCATATTTACCTTGTGTGGTTTCAATTGCATACATTCTGTGTAAAAGTCCGCCTGTTATTGCTTTAGGCACACCAATTATCTCACCAAGTTTTAAAATATCGCAAAGTTTTTTAAATTGCAAATTATACTTTATATTAGCCATTCTTTTACTCCTTTCTACATTTGAATTTTCCCTCTGCTATTTTAATTTATTCAAATAGAGTGCATATTTTCAAAGCATCGTATTAAAGTAATGTCTTTAAACATTGAATTATAATATCCGGTCTATCCAAGTAAATCTCATGGTCACTATTTTCAGCAATTATTAATTGTCCCTTACCTGAAAGCGTTGATAATTCTATTTGTAATTTACGCCATTCATTTTCATACTGTACCGCTTCATGTACTGGAATGTTATACTTAACCCAAGAATCTTCTGATACCTTATTATCTCTTGCTATTGCTATAAGAGGAATATTAGGGAAGTTAGTAATACTTCTGATATCTTTACTATTAATCTCCCAATTTTGAAATTCATCTGCTGTTGTTTTATAAAGATTGGGGTTTGAAAAAAAATCCTCTACATCAGTCATTTCAATATTAGGTATGTGATTTTTATATTGTAAAACCATATTTTTATTCTGATCTTTTAAATCTTCTTTAGATTTTTTTGAAGTATTACTATTATTTTCAATCATTTGATCTATTTGAATTAAAGAACACATAACTGGGATATCAAGCATGTACAATTGTTTGTAATTAATAGAGGTAGAGTCTATTAATATAATACCTTTTAATTTATTAGGATACATTTTTGCATATTGTTGCACACAAAGTCCACCAAAGGAGTGACCCATCAATATGAATTTATCTTTTAATCCAATTTCTTCTACAAGGCAATTAAGTTCTTTAGCAATATTTCTAGTTGTTCTAGGCGTAATTTGGGAGTTGCTTTTTCCGTAACCCGCTCTGTGATATACAATAACTGTAAAATACTCTTTTATTTCTTCAATAATTGGGTACCAGTCATAGAATGATCCACCTATACCTGTTTCTATAACAAGCATATCTTTACCTTCACCAAAAATTTTATATTCCAAATCTAATTCTTTCATAATTGTCTCCTTGTATTGTGAACTACTCACCACCTAAGAGGTGGGAGCTTCTTGGTCGATACTAATACTGTAGCAAGTTTAACCAAGCCATCAAGGCTATTTCAGCCTCTCTAGTCAATATATCTTATATTGTGTAGGCGTAGGATATTTCATTGTTTTAATATCTAATTCATTGTTTTCCTCATATGATTTAATCCTTTCAGCTAACATTCTATTATATACAAACCTAGTGCATCAAAAAATTTTAGCTAAATATATTCTTTGTTCTTTGTTTGGATATAGTCTGAATTTACATTCCTTATATTAACAATTGAACTTAACAAAAAATATTTTGTCAAGTATTCTGGCAAAATATTTTTTGTCAGTTTTTAAAGAAAATTTGCTTTGAATCATTAAGTAAACTAATAAACAGTTTTCTCAATAATTGAATTACATAAAGATTTAAGTTTAGCTACTGAACCTATTAGAACTAACATTTATTATCACCCTTTTTAATAATGTTATATATTATTTAAGCATTTAAAAGCATTGTTCTTCTAAGTAGTTACTAGCAACCAATTTCGTCATCTATCAATCTCTGCAGCCTTCCAAAGCTTAGTTCTTCCTTGCAATCATTAGACTTTAGAAAACCTTTAGTTAAATCTTCAACTGTTGATTCAAGCAACAAGAAAAATTGATTCATAGCAAACTCTTTTTTTATATCTCCTTCTTCTTCTCCGAAAACTTGGTTAATGAAACCTTCGATCATTTGATCCATTCCCCATAACTTTAAGTGTAATAATTCATGAACTACTAATTCTTCAAGGTTTGTAGATTTTGGGTTATTATTAACTAACATCACTGCTTTTTTATCATCTAGATCAATTTTTATATCACCGGATTTTCTCCACTCTGCTTCAACGATTTTTAGTTTTATATCCCAATCCTTTAATCTTAAAATGTCCTTCCATTTTGTTATTAGTTCTTCTAATCTATTAGCATCTACCGCCATAGGAATATCACCATCCTTATTTCTAATTTTTTCAATAATTTCCTTGAAATATACTTGATATTATATAATAAAATGTAAAGTATTCAATTATTTTATTCGATTAATAAGGTAATTAAATTTATACATTTGTGCCTTATTAAAACTCATATAAGGAAACTATTCATGCGAAAAAACAGCCATAACACAATGTCCATCATTTTGACGACTATAAATCAAAAATCAGATTATTGCTATGTGGCTGTTTTTACGTGAAAATAGAGGAATGTAGTTTTACTATAGTAAATAGGTTATTCTCTAATCATTAATAATCAGTTATTGAATAATCGGCATCCATATTACAGTTCCATTTTTTGTGCAGCATTCAATTTCTGCTTTGCCAGTTAATTTATATCCTGTGCTTGGAAGCCATTCATTAAAAATACGCATAGTAAAATTACCAATATTATTTTCATCTTCTGAAGGCACCTCAAAGACAGCATATGTTCCAGAGGGTATAGTCATAACATCATAGTTATCTGTATTTTGAACATGATTATAGGCTACTGCTAACATGTACCAAAAGCAATCGGATTCTTCACTATAAGTAGTTATTGCGAATACTACATCATCCAGTGCATAAGAATTAAGTTTATCCTGCAACCCTGCTCGTTTAAAGTCATCCCAAAATTCAGGTATATCTCTCCAATGTTCATTATTCTTAGTAATCATCTTCCTATTAATTCCTATAACTTGTACTGCATCCTTGGTTAAAATTTTATATTCCATTTTATCTACTCCTTGAATTATAAATTTGAAAGAGATGCAAGGATATGATTTTAGTAATACACCATCATTGCGCGCTGACGTAGGGGTAGTTCCATGCTGTTGATTAAATGCACGAGAAAATGCGGCTGGAGAATCATAACCATACTTTATCGCTATATCAGTTATTTTTTCTTTAGTTATCTGAATATCATGCGCTGCAAGTGTTAATCGTCTTTTGCGAATATATTCAGATAAAGTTACGTTAGCCATAAACGAAAAAATACGTTGAAATTCATATGCAGAACAGCAGACAAATTTTGAAGCAGTGGAATAACTTATATCACCATCAAGATTCTCCTCGATATAATTAACTGCCTGGTTCATACCTAAAATCCAATCCATAATATCTCCCCCTTGTTTGTAATTATAGGACTTTAAAACAAAGAATGCTTTGCAGTTCCTGTAGTAAATTGCATGGTTACTTTAGTAGCTAATCCATTAAATTTGATGATTTGACAAAGCTTTGTAATAGTGGTAAAAGAGTAGTGGAACTTATACTATTTTATATAGTTTCATTTATGAAAGGATGATTTATATGACTGGAATGTTAAAAGCTATAGAAAGTGTGTTAAGTATGCTAATTATAATTTCACTTGGTGTTATTCTTACACATAAAAAATGGTTTTCGGAAGAATTGTGATTATGCTGCTATTATGATTGGTATTACTACCATTGCATCTCTTTTTATAATACCTATTTATATGTTGATTTTGCAATGAAAAAAGTAATAAACTCACGTATAAATAGGATGGATATATTTTCAAAAGAAATAGACAAAAACCTGGAAGTTAAAATGGCTACTTTAGAGGATATACCCCAAATGATAAGTCTAAAAAGTACAATTATATATATAAAACAAAAGGTCTACTACTGTACCGATACTAGGATTATGAACCAAAAGGATTTGTTTGTTCTGATTATAGGCACATGGTATAATTAATTATATATGAGTGTACTTAGATACAAGGAATAAAGGAGTTGAGTGTTTAATATGAATTTGTCTATGCATAATAATATTTTAAATTATGAGCAGTTTATAGCAATATCAGAAAGCATTAAAGATAATACTGGTTATGCTACAGAATACTGGAATGGCGAGATTATATATTTTAGTCCTAGTGCAAAGCATAGCAGAAGCATTTACAACATATTAAAAATGTTAGATGAGAAGTTGCCCAGCAGTTGTGTAGCGATTAGCGAACTTCACATAAAATTCAAGGAGAATGAATTTAGAATTCCCGATATATCGGTATTTTGTGGTACAGATATAAAAGATAAATTCGAGAATGATCTACTACATCTAGAGATTCCAAAACTTATATTTGAGGTATTGAGTGAAACCACAGAGAAAAATGATAGAGAGTACAAAATGGAGTTATATTCTACAAAAGGTATTGTAGAATATTTGCTAGTTGATTACAGAACCAAGACAATCGAGCAGTATTACCTGAAAGATAATTGTTATGTGTTAAATAAGAATTATATGGAAGATGATGTGTGTAGTTTATTGTTATATCCTCATATTAAATTTATCACCAGTGAAGTATTTAAACTATTCATGCAAGGATAAAAAAATATTAGCCTGCATCATAGGCAATTAAATAATCATCCTTATTTAATTGCCTTCAAGTGTTTATTTTCTGCTTTAATAATATTTATATCTATTAATATTTACGGTCATATGAATAGCCCTATCCTCTTTTATAAAATATCTCATCCTTTTCATTCTATGGAACAATCCCCTTTGAAATCATACTCCATCAGCCAACAATCTTTAAATTCGCCTTCATGAAGCTCATGATTAGGAAGCAATTTTACTTTTATAAATCCACTTTGCTCATAACATTTAATGGCTCTTTCATTCCAGCATTGTGGGTCTAATACTATCTTTCGGGCACCTTTTACTTCTATTAAAAAATTAATCATTGATTTCATTAACAGTTTCCCTATTCCTTGTCCCCAATATTTGGTCTCACCAATAAATTGGTCCATACCAAATATAGTATGTTGAAAGTTTGAATATCCATATTCGTCACATTCATCTTGGCTAACAGGATAAAATTGTATATAGCCTATTGGTACCTGAGAATATTCGATTATACATCTTGTTTCATTAATATCTTTACTATAAAAATGTTCTTCTACCATATCTTCATCATGTGGATTATTACGTCCCTCATAATATTTAAGGACTTGATTGTCAGAAAGCCATTTAAATAATAAGTGTTTATCGCCACTTTCCAAACTACGAACAGTTAATTTATCAATTTTGCAAAATATCATAATTTCACCCACCTTAAATGTAAGTATAATATACTGAAATCTTAAATATATCTATATATCTTAGATTGTAGTCCTTTCTTAATCAGCTCTAGAATAAGTACATTGTTAGTAGTAACTATATTATTTATTCAATGCCTTATCAATTATAGAGTTTTGAAATTCTTCACTAAGCATATCCATAAAAACTTCATCGTACTCATTATTTCCATATATAATTGATTTTCTTCGTCTACCAATTTCTTTAAATCCACATCTTTTACATGCTTTTATTGCAGCTTCATTGAAAGATAAAGTTTCAATCATAATATTCTTTAGATTAAGAATATTAAAACCAAAGTCTAATAATAGAGTTGTAGCTTCTGAGCCTATACCTTTGCTCCTATCTGTTTTTTCTCCAACAAAGATTCCCATAACTGCATTTCTATTTATAAAATTTATTCTCATTAGTCTTCCGATTCCAATAACTTCGTCATCTTGTTCTCTTATAATATAAAATCCATAACCCCTACTATTATTCATGTTTTCAAGATAACCTCTTTGTGATTCATAGGTAATCATATCTGATATATCACCTGTTCTAAGAGCCACATCAATATCATTGCTCCATTTAGCAACTTTTTCTGTCTCGCTAGCATCTGCTGGTGATAAATAACACTTCTGTCCAATTAATTTTCTTAAATGATTCAATAATTCCACTCCCCTTAATATCTAGTTTACCTACATAAATATATCAAAATATAATATAAAGATATAAGTCTTACTATATTTTAACATAGCAAGACTTATATTTACAATTATTCTTAAAAGAGGGCGAAAGTATCTGTTATTTCTAATAAAGTCTATTCGTTAATAGGTCTCACTGGTCTTGCTTCAATATATCCTCTGTAGCCCATTGGTGAAAGCTGAAATCTAGGACCATCGTTGTCAGACCATTTAAATCCATATAGTTCGGGGTTATAAATTTTCATTACATCCCATAATTCCTCTATTGCCGCCTCAAACTTTTCGTCTTCATAAGGTTGGCCTTGGAACACCATCATTTTGCATGCCGGTAGCTCAATTATTTCAAATCCTTCCGGTACTTCTCCCTTATAAATTAGTGGCACTTCTACTCCTTGAGCATAAATTGATGTTCCTAGCGTTTGAAGATTTTCTGGTAGCCACATCCCTATTGGCTCATAAAGAGCTTCTTTTATACTTGACAAGATTCCCCAAACATCACATCCAATTTCTTCGCAATATTCAAAGTAGTGAGTGGCTTTAACACCTCTTTTTAAAATTAGCTTTCTTTCTGGTCTATCAATAACTTGAACAAAAATAGTATTGTTATTAGTTTTTTTACTCATAGCACTCTCTCCCTTTTGTAACATAAGGTAATAATCACGAATGTTATTAGGCATAAAAAGTTTTAACGGTGGCGTATTTTTACTATAGTACTTAGGTGTTATACCAAACTGCTTTGAAAAGGCTCTTGTAAACCCTTCATGAGAATCAAACACAAAATCAAAAGCTACATCAATAATTTTGGTGCTCTCATCTCTGATTTTAACTGCTGCTAAAGAAAGTCTCAACGATCTAATATACTCAAATGGTGATTTCCCTAGTAGCTCTTTAAATATTCTTGCTGAATGCCACGGAGAATACCCAGCCGATTTTGCAAGCATATATAAGGTAATTTGTTCTGATATATGATCTTCTATATAGTCCTGCATACGTGAAGCCGCATTAACTTTTTCTAATTTTTTCATGATTTCACCTCCTAACAACAATGATAGCACTATATAATATCACTTTTCTTGACCTGTATTGCTATAAAAATATAATTTCATATATAATTTCCACCAAAATAACTCCTCTACTTCTCCACTCTCTGTTATTTTAATACTCCTTTTAAATTTTAAAATATCCATTTTATTAAGCTACCAGCTGCTTCAGTCATATAGCCTTTTTAAATCTATGTTGAAAAGTGACTTTAATATCTTCATTCCAGACCTTGATATTTGTTTTAAGCCCTAATATAATTCAATCATAACAAACAATGGAAGTTTATTCTGCCTTTTAGTATAATAAAATAAAATATATTGTTATTACTCGAGATGCTGTATTAATGATGAAATACAAGAAGTATATCAACTTCTAAATCGATAGTTATCATTAAATATGGGTTCCCTTATTATTGAATGCATGAAACTAGACATGAATTTTTAGATTGGCAGAGTGTTAACGAAATCCTCGATGATTAAATAAAACAAACAAATTCACCTTTGAGTTAAAATTTAGACTTTACATATTGTATTTTAATTAATTTACTATGGAGGTTAAGATGGTTAAAAACATAATCTTTGATATAGGAAATGTGTTACTAGAATTTAAGCCTTTGGATTACTTAAAAAGAACATTCAATGATGATAACCTTGAAAAGCTTCTTTATATGGAGATATTTCTAAGCGAAGAATGGCTTCATTTAGACAGAGGAATATTAACTCAAGATGAGGCGATAAAAATAATATCTTTAAGAAATCCTATGCAGGAAGTACACATCAAGAAATGTATGGAAAATTGGATTGACATATTGTCACCTATAGAAGGTACAGTAAAAATTCTAAATGAATTAAAAGAAAATGGATATAAGCTATATTTACTTTCAAATTTTCATTCATTAGCTTTTGAAACTGTTTATTCAAAATATGATTTTTTTAAGTATTTTGATGGAGGAATAATATCCTATAAAGAAAACCTCTTAAAGCCTGAAAGCGCAATATACTCTAAACTTTTAGATACATATAAGCTAAATCCAGAAGAGTGTTTGTTTATTGACGATACTTTAGTAAATATTGAAGCAGCTAGCAGGCTAGCTATTAACACAATCCACTTTGAAGGTTGCGAAATGTTAAGTCAAAGCTTAAGAGATTTTATTTAAGTATTAACCGCATTTCAGAGATCGTTAGCATTGCAGCTTCGCAAAAGATGATGAATCGCTGCACAGGTGATGCCTTAATTATTCTAAAAAATCCCCTTGTCCATAAATAAGACAAAGGGATTTCTTCTAATGGTTACTTACATAATCAATATATTCAGAAAGATTTATCGGGTAACGGCGGATTACATTTGAGTACACCATTTCTTTCACCTCTTATAAAGTTTTCTAAATATACCTTTTCTAATATTCTGAATTTCTTAGTATCATTGTATTGTTTTATAGTATTAGTGTAAAACTCAATAAAAGTTTCATCCTCTTGGCAGAATAATATCTTATAATTTGATATTATCTCAAACTTTAAAACGGGATCAGCATGATTTAAAATAGCAATATCAAGGTTATTTTCTTTGAAAACAACCATTAAATCCTTAATTATATCTTCGAAATCATAGAAATCATCTTTTAAGAGCAACCCTAAATCTATATCACTTTGGGCATTGCTATTGCCCCTTGCATGAGAGCCATATAATAAAACTAGATTAATACCATGCTTTATACATGTATTAGTTAATTTCTCTAAATTATAATCCATATACACCACCCTCTTTGCTTCTATTAGGATAAAACAATGAAAATTGTTCTAGGTTGTTTTACAACATGTATTATACTCTAATTGTAGATTTATTATATATTTTTGTCAAAGTATTATATTGAAAAACATTACATTTACTTTCCTTGGAAATCCTTAAATAATAAACTCGGCTGAATATCTGTATTATATTGATACTTTCCACTTATATACTTTTCATATTCACCTTCAATACTATGGTAATATATTTGGCATATTTCTACATTAGGATATATTCTTATTGGTTGAACACAGAAAATTTCCAGTGTCCAAAAACCGCTAAAACCTACATCACCGAATCCAGCTGTAACATGAATGAACAAACCAAGTCTACCAACTGAAGATCTTCCCTCAAGCATTGGCACATACTTATCTGTTTTTGTATATTCAACAGTTCTACCTAAGTATAACTTACCAGTTTCAAGCAGCAATCCCTCTGGCGGTATAATTAATCTTTTAGCTTTATTCTCTTGCTTCATATCCAAAACATTGTTTTCATATACAAGTAACTCATTATGTAATCGTAAATTATAACTATTAGGGTTGAGTTGAGTCTCTTCATAAGGCTCAATAATGATTTCATTCCCTATTTTATTCTTAATCTCTTTACCTGACAATATCATATGAATCTCCCCTATCGCAAATGCTTTAATTTCTGTTGTTTTTAAAGCCTATAATATTTATTTCATTTAAATATACCATTAATTCAAGTAAAATACTATCTTTTAACTATATGATTTAAGTCATGTTTAGCTAATCTTCAATAATAGTTATTTTCTTATTTGTAGCATCTAGTTCCACCATGCAACCTATTGGCAAGGTAAGCATTGGATGGGTATGACAACAATCAAACTCGGCTATAAATGGCAACTTTTTATCACCTAAGACTTCTAATAATATTTCATAGGGCTTCTTACCGGTTTTACAGTCATTAAAGCATTCGTGTTTTCCAAGTATGATTCCTGAAACTCTATCAAATACTCCATTTACCTTTAGTAAAGAGAAACTTCGTTCAATAGTGGCAGGGTCTTTAAGTGAATCTTCTATAAAAAGGATATCGCCATCCTTTATTTCAGGCATATATTCACTGCCCCAAAATCCCTGCATTGTATTTAAGTTCCCACCAATCAATCTTCCACGCACAATTCCATTATAAACCGTGATTAAGTGATTTTCATTTTGAATTTTTGCTCTATCCTGTGTTTCCCAATCTATGGATTCTTCTGTCCAAAATGCTGGTGTTTTTAAAGTATAAGGCAGTTTGATTTCATCTATAAGTAGTTCTTTAAAATATTCATAGGTATCATCAACAAAAGGTGAAAACTCTCCAAAGGATGCCACAAGTGCAGGACCATAATAGGTGTGTATTCCCGTTTTTGCATAAATCGCGAGTAAGATTGCAGTAACATCTGAATATCCTATTATTATTTTGGGGTTTCTTTTAAATGCATCATAATCTATATAAGGAAGAATTGAATTTGAATTCATACCCCCTATTGTGGATATAATACATTTAACATCTGGGTTTCTTATTAAAGCATTTAGTTCTTCCGCCCTATCTTTAATACTACCAGATCTGTAGTAGTCATACTTACATGTTAGTGCTCCTTCAATAATTTTAAAACCTTTGTTCTTTAAATACTCTGTTGCCCTTTCAAATCTTATAGGGCATGTATATGTTATTGGGGATGATGGTGAAAAAATACCAATTGAGTCCCCTGCTTTTAATCTATCTAAGCTATTCATGTATACACTCCTTATATAAGTTTTTATAGTTTCCTGCAAGAAAATCTAACGTTACTTAATAACTTTGTTTGACATTGTTTTTGCTGTTTTTACCTTTTTTTTAGATGCTTAAAGGACTATCTTTTTACGTATTTTATACAACGATATTTCTGCTTACTACTATTGGGCTTATCTGGTATTGTCATTTCTATATATCCTAGTTCTAGTGCCGGTAACAAATAATTTTCTCTAAAAGATGGCCTGTGTTTTAACCCCATCAATGCCATGATTTCTTTAGTTGAATATTCCTTATCATCCATAGTTGCTAACAGTTTTTCAACTTGTTCGGTTACTTGTACGTAGACTTGTTCGGTATCTACTATTTCACATAAAGCATCATAGATAGTTTTAAGTAAAAACTCCACGAATTTACCTGAATCGGAACTGTAATCACATTCACCAAGTACCTTATAATATTCTTCTTGACGTTCCCTAATTAATGTTTCTATGGGAAGCCAACCAAACAAAGACTTCCATTTATAAAGTAGCAGAGTCTGCCACATTCTACCCATTCTGCCATTACCATCAGCAAATGGATGAATAAATTCAAATTCATAGTGAAATACACAACTTTGAATTAACGGATGGACCTCTGCTCCTTTTGCCCAATCTACTAATTCCTTAATCAGATGTGGTACTTGTTTTGCCGGAGGTGCCATATGAACCAGCTGCTTTCCAGCAAATATCCCTACGCCACCACTTCGAAATGTTCCAGCTTCCGTTGTCAACTCATTCATTAATACTTTGTGAGCTAACAGTATGTGATTTACATTATAGGGGTCTAACTCTAAAAGTTTGTTATATGCTTCAAATGCATTTTTAACTTCACATATTTCATCCGGTGCTCCAAGAATTCGTTTTCCATTGATAATGTCGGTAACCTGATCCAAGGACAAAGAATTATTTTCTATAGCTAACGAGGCATGAATCGTACGGATACGATTATCCCTACGAAGCCTTGGATTATTACTCATATTATCATTTATTGTGATTTTAGTTATTATTTCAGTAATATCAGAGATCAAATTTACTGTTTTATCTGTTATTGTATAAGGTGGAACATAACCTTTTTCGCTCATATTTACCTCACTTCTTGTTGAATTTTGCATCTTTTAAATTAATGAACTAAGCTTTTTGACTTGTACTCAATTATACCGTACAAGTTTATATATTGCTATTACTTTATTAAACTTTTTTAATATAATAATTATAAAGGTTTGTCTAAACATGAATATGGATGTAAAATAGTATTGGATAGTGGAAACATTTTTCCAAAGTTAACATGTTTTTAAATTTATATCATCAGTTAGTTACAAATTTAAATATATTAAGAGGAGTGAATTTTTATGAAGAAAAAACTAAGCATAATTTTAAGTGTTTTATTTGCAATGTCAGCCTTTACAGCTTGTGGAGCTAAAAAAGAAGAAACTAAAAAAGAAGTTAAACCAGAAGTTAAGCAAGAGCAGAAAGTCGAAGCTAAGAGTTTAAAAGTGTTTTATCCAGATGGAATTCCAGCTTTAACTATAGCTAAGCTAGTAAAAGAAAATCCAAGTATTAATAAGAATATAACTATAAGTTATGAACTTCAAAAGACACCAGATGCGTTAGTTTCTAAGGTTTTAAGTGGTGAAGCAGATATCGCTATTGTACCATCAAATTTGGCAGCACAAGCATATAATAAAAATATGCCATACAAACTCGCAGCTACTGGAGGCTGGGGATCATTTTTCTTAATAAGCACAGAAGATATAAAAGCTTTTAATGATATAAAAGGAAAAGAGATCCACAACATAGGAAAGGGATTAACTCCAGACATAGTGTTTAAATATATTTTGTCAAAGAATAGCATAAACCCAGACAAAGATGTAACTATAACTTACCTTAATTCAGCAACAGAGCTTGCACCAACATTTATTTCAGGAAAAAGTAAAATAGCAGTAATCCCAGAGCCAATGCTCACAAATGTAACAATGAAAAAACCAGACATAAAAATAATCTTTAATTTAAATGAAGAATGGACAAAGATTACTGGAAACGCTAATGGATATCCTCAATCTAGTTTAATAATTAAAAAAGATTTATTAGAAAACAATAAAGAATTTGTAGAAGAATTTTTGGTTAAATATAAGGAAAGTATAGAATGGGCTAACAAAAACCCAGAGAAACTTGGTGAATATGCACAAGAATTGAAATTTAGTATGACTAAAGAAATTGTTCAAAAATCCATAACAAGAGCAAATATTAAATATGTAGACATTAAGGATTCAATAAAGGATTATGAGGTTTATTTTAAAGCTTTATTTGAATTTGAATCTAAGTCTATAGGAGGAAAGCTACCAGATGAAGGATTATACATGCAAAAATAGTAAGTATGTAGCGGTTTCTATAATAGGTTTAATCTTATTATGGGCAATTGCTTCAAATATTGTAAGTAATGAAGTAATAATTCCATCTATCAAAAGTACTATATTAAGTTTAATAACTATCATTAAAGATAAAAGCTTTATATCAATAATGTGTGCAACTTTATTAAGAAGCCTTATAAGCTTCTTAATTTCCTTTTTTTTAGCATTGTTTTTTGGGGTAATTGGAAGCATCTCAAAGACTGTATACAATTTTATGATACCTATACTAGCTTTCTTAAAAGCGGTACCTACTATGGCGGTTATTATGCTTGCACTTATATGGTTAAACAATGATAGTGCACCAATACTTATAGGATTTATTATAGTTTTCCCAATATTATACGAAAGTGTTTTAGCTGGAGTTCTAAATGTAAATCCTAAAATAGTTGATATGGCAAGGCTTTATAAGGTTAAAAAATGGACAGTTATTAAAGATATATATATTCCCAATATTCTAATGAATATTAATAGAGTTATGAGTTCTGCTTTAGGACTTAATTTAAAAGTAGTTATTGCTGGAGAAGTGCTGGGTCAACCTAAATACTCCATAGGTAGCGCCCTTCAACTAGAAAAAATGTACCTTAACACCTCAGGGGTATTTGCATGGATCATAATAATAGTTATTTCAGTAGTTATTTTAGAAAAACTAATCAAGCTTTTAAATATTAAAATGTATAATTGGAGTGATAATATTTGAAATATGGTGTTAAAAATTTGTATAAGAATTATGATAATTTAAAGGTTTTAGATAACCTTAACCTTGAGTTTAAGGAAGGCGCTGTAACCTGTATTTTAGGTCCATCAGGTTGTGGAAAGACTACCCTCTTAAACATATTGAGCGGTGCCATAGATTTTGACTCCGGCGAAGTTTTAGGATTTAAGGATGAAAGTATAAGCTATGTTTTCCAAGAGGATAGACTTATTGAGTGGAAAACTGTTAAAGAAAATTTAGAGTTCGTTCTTAAAGATAAAATGCCCAAAGATAAACGAAACGAAATTATTACAAGCTATTTAAAGGCTGTAGACATGTTGGATTACATTGATTATTATCCCAATAAATTAAGCGGAGGTATGAGGCAAAGAGTTGCAATAATTAGAGCCTTTACATATTCCTCAAAGCTGCTCATAATGGATGAGCCATTTAAATCACTAGATATGGAAACAAAACAAAACGTAATGGATTGCTTCATAAATTTAAGAAAAAAAGAAAAACGCACATGTATTATAGTTACCCATGACATAAATGAAGCTAAATATCTAGGAGATGAGCTTATTATGTTGTCAGCAAAACCTTCTAAGGTCATTTAAAAAAGGGTTTCTAAAAGACACATAAGTTAAGAAAAGGGACATGCCAGTGTTCACGGCAGTCCCTTTTGAAATTACAATAACATACTTATCTTATCGAACATATCTTTATTTTCTTTTATTTTACCTTCATTACCAACTACGCAGCAGTAATTTTCATCCATTCCCAATTTAATCATTTTTGCATAAGATTTTACATCTTCAACAGTTGTACTTAAAATTTCATCTAGTTCCTTTTGAGTATCGGCGTACGATACATTGCAAATGTAATTTACAACTGCTTTTTCACCCTTTTTATCAGGTGTCAGTGGCCTGTATACCTGTCCTACTGTCCCAATTATGAAACTTTCCATATCCTTTTGCGTAAAGGCTATAGTCTCTAAGAACTTATATGCATGGTTATAAGTGTTTATAGTTTGTGTAAGATTTGGGTCCCGGTAAGATGCAAAAGCTAAACTGCCGTCTTTATTCATATTAATAAAGCAACCATAAGCTCCACCTTGAAGGCGAACTCTTGTATAAAGATATTCACTAGTTAAAATTTTCTCCATAACTCTCATTTTTCCTGAGTACTTGTAGCCAAGTTCTGCAAAATTAAATCCTTTAGCCACAAATTGTACATTACTAGCTGTAATTAAGCCTTCGACTTCTTTTGATGGTTGCCACGAAGCACTAATATTTTTTAATTTATCTGTTTTTATATTATCCAAAATAATATTAATATTAGAAACTAATTTATTGCTTTCACTTTCAGATCCAACCACCGAAATAAGTAAATTATTTTTATTAAAAATGGTTTCATATACTTTTTTAAGATTTGTTCTAAACTCATCAATATTATCTTCAAAGGTCTTTTCTAAGTTGCAAATAAACTGGTAGTATAGAGCCCCAGTGGTCATGTCTTTGTATTTATTTACATAAGAGAATTTAGAAAATACTCTAGTAATTGCAACAGAATGCCCTGCATTTATGATTTTCATTTGAAGCTTTGATTTTATCTCTTGAATTGCCTGTTTAATTCTACTTGTATCATCAAACACAGTGGAGTTAATTATTTCATTAATTAACTGAAGTAAAGCAGGGATATTCTCTGAAATTACTTTTGATTTAATAATAAATTTAGGATGATATGCTTCTGCATTATTTTTTTCAGAATAAATCTCATTTTCAAAGGTTATCCCACCAGTATTTTTATGAATTTCAGTAATGAGATCTGAATATGATCTCTTTTTCGTATCAAGCTCCCCTAGAAGATTTCCTAAAAGTGCAATGTATGGAGTATATTTTTCTTCTATAACACTTGCATCAAATAATAAATTTATATATGCTATTTTATTTGTATAAATATCATGCTTAAGTACGGTTACACCTTGAACGCTTACCACTTCTTGTGGAAGTTCTTCTGCTTTTTTACATACTTCACTTATAGGGAGTCTAGGAACAGTTTCTTTAGCTTCTTGTGTGTCTACAGTAACTTGCCCCTCTTTTAATTTTTCATTTCTCACGTTTAGTTCTTTTAACTCTTTATCTGAAAGCGTTGCTTTGTAATTTTGAAGTTTTTCGTCTAAAGCCCTTGTTTTCATTTCCTCTAGTCCCTTTTTAGGGTTTAGAATCACTAGTGAGTAATGAGAATTTTTAATCATATATTTTTCAATAAAGTTTTCGAAATAATTATTATTTATAGATGCTTTTATATTATTTAGATTTTCTTCATATCTTAGATGAGCAAGAGGATCGCCGTCATAAACCCAACCATTTAATACCCACTCATTATATTTAATTCCCTTATTAGCGATTCTCGATGGATCTGCTTCACGTAGTTCAAATTCAATTGAATTTATAGAGGCCTCTAGTAGATTTTTATCAATACCATTTTTCACAAGATTTCTAAGTGTATCAAAAATAACATTTTTAAATTCATGCTTTTTACTTTCTTCTGTATTCTTAACTGCTACTACGAACATGTCTTTTTTAGTTGGGTCCATATTCATGTCATCAATTGTAAGCATGCACTCCCCTATTCCTTCTTTAAGTAAGGCTATTCTTATAGGAGATGCAGAGGACTTAATAAACATATTGTAAAGTATTTTCATAGCTAAATATTCTTGCGCATTAGTTGTATTTTCACAGGCAAAGCTTAAAGCTAAAAAAGTTTTATTTTTTTCATCCTCTTCTTCATTAATAGAATACTCAAAAGTTTGCTCTACAATACTTGTAAATGCTTCAACATCTTCTATATTTGAAGGTATTTCTATACTATCAAACTCCATAAGATATTCACGATCTATGAACTCAAGACACTTATTTAAATCTTGATCTCCATATAAAAATATATAACTATTAGATGGATGATAAAATTTCTTGTGGAATTGTTCAAAATTCTCTTGAGTAAGCTCTGGTATCACTTCAGGGTCTCCACCTGCAACAAATGCATAGGTAGTATTGGGAAATAAAGAACTATATATGTTGCTACAAATAACTTCCTCTGGTGACGACAGCGCCCCTTGCATTTCACTATATACTACACCCTTACAAATCATTTTATTTGTAGCTGGATCTATTTCATATCTCCAACCTTCTTGACGCAGTATTTCATGATTTGTATAAATATTTGGATTCAAAACTGCATCTAAATACACATTCATTAAATTCATATAATCCATCTGATTTCTACTTGAAACTGGATAAATAGTTTTATCAGTGTAAGTCATTGCATTTAAAAATGTATTCAAAGAACTCTTCTCAATTTCACCAAATGGGTCTTTACTTTTAAATTTGCTTGAACCACAAAGCACAGAATGCTCTAGAATGTGAGCCACTCCAGTACTATCTGTAGGTGTTGTTCTAAATCCAATTGAAAAAAGTTTATTATCATCACTGTTTTCTAAATGTATAAGTCTTGCCCCACTTTTAATATGTTTAAATATTCTAGCTACTGATTGAATTTCATCAATCTTACTTTCTTCTAATAACTGAAAACCATAATACAAATTATTAATTTTAAATTCCATATAAATCGCCCCCAAATTTAGATAAATTCTTAATGTAAATCATTAACATAAATCATTTTTAAATTTTGATAATCACATCCTAAACTTTTTTAAAATAAGCCCGTAGGATATATATTCTATACTTAACTAAGATTTCCTTTAATTTAAGCACCATCCACGCGGCATGTTTAAAGTTATAAGTTTCCATAAAGTTTATTTATGTTTCAAAGAAAACCTTTACAAAATAGTATTTCAATACTATAATAGTTTGAAGTGATATTTTGGTTATTATTGGCATGAAAAATGAATAAGATTAACTAGGGGCGCCAATTTGGCTGAGAAGATTATACTAATCTAACCCTCTGAACCTGATGTAGTTCGCACTACCGTAGGAAAGTTATTTGCGATAATTATTATGATTGTTTTGTTATAATAGATTTTGTAGGAGCTTTGCCTAAGGGTTAAGCTTCTTTTTACTTTGTACTAAAATTTAATAAGTTAACATCTTAAAATATAACTAAGCATAAAAAATTAGCATTATAACAAGTTATATTTAAGTATGTATAAAACAAGGGGAGCTTAATAGTCACATGAAAATGTGCTTCATAAGCTGAGAAAGAGATGTTGTCTCTGACCCTCATAACCTGATTTGGGTAATTCCAACGTAGGGAGTGTTTTACAACTATACATTTGTATATTGTTGCAAGCTCTCTATGGGCTTGCATTTTTATTTTCATGAATATTAGTTTGGGGGTGAAATCATGATAATCAATGGTAATGAAATGAAGTTTGAAAATGAAATAACCATAACTACCTTGCTTGCAAATTTGAATCTTTGCAGTGAAAAAGTAGTTGTAGACGTAAACTATGAGATTATAGCAAAGGAAAACTTCGGAACTCATAAACTTTATGAAACAGATAGCATAGAAATTCTAAGTTTTGTGGGAGGTGGTTAAAAAGTGGACAATACTTATATGATGTCTATGGATCAAATAACGAAAAAACTTAAAAATGCTACAGTTGGTATTGCAGGACTTGGCGGGCTTGGTTCAAATGTTGCAGTAGCTTTAACAAGAATAGGTATAGGAAAACTTGTGCTTGTAGATTTTGATAAAGTGGAAAAAAGCAATTTAAATAGGCAACAATATTTCTTAAGACACATTGGAATGCTCAAAACAGAGGCTCTAAAGGATGTATTACAGGATATTAGTACTGATGTGGATATTGAAATTACTAATGTGTTTGTGGATGAAACTAATATAGAGCAGTTGTTTAAAGATGTAGATATTGTAGTTGAAGCCTTTGATGATTCTCAAAGCAAGGCTATATTAGTTAACACTGTACTTATAAAAATGCCAAGTAAAGCTGTAGTAACTGGATCTGGTATGGCATCACATTTTTCAAGCAATTCAATTAAAACAAGAAAAGTTAGAAAAAATTTTTATGTCTGTGGTGATGAATTTTCTGATATAAATCTAGGATATAAACCCTTAGCACCAAGGGTATGTATAGTTGCAAATCATCAAGCTAATATGGTTCTTAGACTTATTTTAGGTGAAAAAGATGTTTAAATTTATATTTTAGAGGGAGTGAATACTATGGATAATCTAATAATCGGTGGCGTAGAACTTAAAAGTAGATTGCTAATAGGCACAGGTAAGTATAGTAGTAATGATATGGCAACCAAAGTTATTGAAAGCTCTGGTGCACAAGTAATTACTATGGCAATTAGAAGAGTTAACTTATCATCAAAAGAAGAAAATATTCTAGAGTACATACCTAAGAGTTGTATATTATTACCTAATACTTCTGGAGCTAGGAATGCTGAAGAGGCAGTTAGAATAGCTCGTATTGCCAAGGCTATGGGATGCGGAAACTGGATTAAGATAGAAGTCATATCAGATAATAAATATCTATTGCCTGATAATTACGAAACTATAAAAGCCACTGAAATCCTTGCAAAGGAAGGATTCGTAGTACTACCTTATATGAGTCCAGATTTAATGAGTGCAAAACGATTAGTTGATGCAGGTGCTGCTGCAGTAATGCCACTTGGTTCACCTATTGGAACTAATAGAGGAATAAGAACTAAGGAATTAATACAGATATTAATAGATGAAATATCCCTACCCATTATTGTTGATGCTGGTATAGGACGACCATCACAGGCAGCAGAGGCAATGGAAATGGGAGCTGCTGCAGTTCTTCTTAATACTGCTATAGCTACATCTAACAATCCTATAAAAATGGCAGAAGCATTTTCTCTTGCAGTAAGAGCTGGACGGCTTGCCTATAATGCTAAGTTCGGGTTAGAAAACAATTTAGCTATAGCATCTTCTCCCCTAACTGGATTCTTACATGAAGGTGATAATTAATGAGCTTTTATGATTGTTATACTGAAAATAAAAATATGGATTTTGATTCTTTCTTTAACCAAATAAAAGATGATGATGTTTTGAGGATACTTAGTAAAGATAAAATTTCAAACCTGGATTTTTTAGCACTACTTTCTCCCTGTGCTGAAAAACATATAGAGCAGCTAGCACAAAAGGCTCAGCAATTATCACTGCAGCACTTTGGAAAAGCAATTTTACTTTATACCCCTTTATATCTATCAAACTACTGTGTTAATAAATGTGCATATTGCAGTTATAATGTAGAAAATAAAATAAAGAGAAAAACCTTAACTATGCAAGAAATTGAAGAAGAAGCAAAAGCCATTGCAGTTTCTGGACTTAAACATATTCTTGTACTTACCGGAGAAAGCAGTAAGGAAGCTCCAGTATCATATATCATTGATGCGGTAAAGATTTTAAAGAAATATTTTGATTCAATTTCAATAGAAATATATCCTTTAACTACAGAGGAATATATAAAAGTTGTTGAAGCAGGTGTAGATGGGCTAACTGTATACCAGGAAGTTTATAATGAGACTATTTATGACAAAGTGCATATAATGGGACCCAAAAAAGATTATAAGTTTAGATTGGATGCGCCAGAAAGAGCCTGCATAGCTAAAATAAGAAGTGTTAATATCGGTGCTCTACTAGGTCTTGATGATTGGAGAAAAGAAGCATTCTACTCCGCACTTCATGCAGATTATATTCAAAATAAGTATCCCGAAATGGAAATTAGTATTTCTACACCTAGAATAAGACCTCATGTAGGAAGTTTTGATGATATTTCTTTTGTAGAAGATAAAAACTTACTTCAAATAATTCTCGCTTTTAGAATTTTTCTACCTTATGTTGGCATAACTCTTTCTACAAGAGAAACACAAAGCTTTAGAGATAACTTAATCCCCTTAGGGATAACTAAAATGTCTGCGGGTGTATCTACAGAGGTTGGAGGACATTCATACTCAAACACTGGTGAGAGTCAATTTGAAATAAGTGATAATAGAACTGTTGACGAAGTTAAAAAGGCTATAATATCTAAAAATTATCAACCTATTTTTAAAGACTGGATGGCAATATAAACTAATATAATAACGAAGCCAAGTCAAGTATTTACAAATAAATAATATATAATAAAGGAGATTTTAAAATGATTTATACAACTCAAATGGACGCTGCAAAAAGAGGTATTGTTACAAAGGAAATGGAAATAGTAGCTAGAAAAGAAAATATGGATATTGAACTTTTAAGGAAACTTATTGCAGAAGGAAAAGTTGTTATACCAGCCAATAAAAATCATAAATCTTTAGACCCAGAAGGTGTAGGACAAGGTCTTAAAACAAAAGTCAACGTAAACCTTGGTATTTCAAAGGATTGCTATGACATTGATGAAGAGATGAAAAAAGTACAACTAGCTATAGATATGAAAGCTGAGGCTATAATGGACTTAAGCTCTTTTGGAAAAACAGAAGAATTTAGAAAAAAACTTGTTGAAGTATCCTCTGCTATGATAGGAACTGTACCAATATATGATGCTGTTGGTTTTTATGATAAAGAGTTAAAGGACATAACTGCAAAAGAATTTTTAGAGGTTGTTGAAAAACATGCCAAAGAAGGTGTGGATTTTGTAACCATTCATGCAGGTATAAACAGAGAAACAGCAGACGTATTTAAAAGAAATAAGAGACTCACAAACATTGTTTCAAGAGGTGGGTCCCTTCTTTATGCATGGATGCAACTTAACAATAAAGAAAATCCTTTCTATGAGTATTATGATGAGCTATTGGATATATGTACAAAATATGATTTAACTTTAAGTCTTGGAGATGCATGTAGACCTGGATCTATAAATGACTCCACGGATGCTTGTCAAATCAAAGAATTAATGATACTTGGAGAACTTACATTAAGAGCTTGGGAGAAAAATGTACAAGTTATAATAGAAGGTCCAGGACATATGGCATTAAATGAAGTTAAAGCAAATATGTTACTTGAAAAAAAACTTTGTCACGGTGCTCCATTTTACGTACTAGGACCAATAGTTACTGACATAGCACCAGGATATGACCATATTACAAGCGCTATTGGTGGAGCATTAGCAGCAAGTAGTGGGGCAGATTTTCTATGCTATGTAACTCCTGCTGAGCATTTAAGATTACCTAACTTAGAAGATGTTAAAGAAGGAATTGTTGCTGTGAAAATAGCTGCTCATGCTGGTGATATAGCTAAAAATATTCCAGGGTCTAGAGACTGGGATAATGAGATGAGTAAAGCAAGGCAAGAACTTAATTGGGAAAGAATGTTTGAACTTGCCATTGATCCAGAAAAAGCTAGAAGATACAGAAAAGAATCTTCTCCTGAGCATGAAGATAGCTGCACTATGTGTGGAAAGATGTGCTCTATGAGAAACATGAATAAGATAATGGAAGGAAAAGATCTAAATATTTTAAGAGACGACAACTAGTATGCTCTACCTCATAACAAATAGAAAGCTGGCTTATCATAAGGATTTTTATAAAATTATTGAGGATGCTATTAATGGCGGAATATCTGCAATTATTCTTAGAGAAAAAGATTTACTTTATGATGAACTTTTAATTATGGCGAAAAAAATTAAGGGTATCATCGGACATAGAAGTGTAAAACTTATAGTAAATAGCAATTTAGAAGTGGCAAAGGGTGTGGAAGCTTATGGCTTTCACGTAAGCTTTGAAAAATTTATTGAAATGAAGTTCTCCTTTAAGGGTATTATTGGTGTTTCTGTTCATAGCCTCAATGAAGCTATGGAAGCTGAAAAGCAAGGTGCAAATTATTTATTGGTAGGACATATTTTTGAAACTGATTGTAAGAAAGGTCTTCCACCTAGAGGCATAGAACTTATTAAAGATATTAGAAAAAATGTTTCTATACCTATAATTGCATTAGGTGGAATTACCACTTTGAATGTTCTTAAGGTTATAGAGTCAGGAGCACATGGGGTGGCAGTTATGTCTACCATAATGAAAGAGAAAGACCCTTTCGTTGTAACAAAACAATATATTGATAAACTCAAAAGAGGAAGTGTTAATTACTAACACTCCCTCTTTTGAGTTATAAAACTACACCTTTAAGTTTCTATACCTATTATAAGCTGCCATTATTTCTTGCTTTCTAGGCATAGCTAAACTTCCACTACCACCTTTTACTTTTTCCAAAGATAGTAGTCCATTTTTTTCTACTTCTAAAATTATATTATCTACCATACTTTCAAAGCCCAAGCCTTTATCCATGATATTAGTCTCTGCCCATTTCATAATTGAACCTATAGCATTTACTTGCTCAGTATCAACTATTTGTTCCAAAGCCCTTAAATCTATGTCTTCTCTATTTATGCTAAGTGTGGTTAACCCTATAGCTTTGATTTTAATACCCTTCTCCCCTACCTTGATTGTACTAGCTTTTACTACTTTATTAAAAGCAATATGTATTTTTAAATTTCTATCATTAATTCTTTTTAAAATATGACCTTTGCTTAGATTTTTAGCCTCTTTTGTAACATCCATAGCCTCATAATTGTCCATTTGTATTACAGAATCTGCTACATCAAAAAAATCTCCGCAGCTCCCTACTACCATTATAGTGGAGATACCCTTTTGGCTATATAAAGGTCTAACTATTTCAATAAAAGGCGTAATTGGTTCTTTTTCTTTAGAAACCAATTTCTGCATTAAATCATCTCTCATCATAAAATTAGTAGCAGAAGTATCCTCATCAATTAAAAGCACACTAGCTTTACTTTCGATTCCCTCAATAATGTTCGCTGCCTGTGATGTGCTACCACTGGCGTTATCTGTATAAAATTCTACAGTATCTGCGCCGCTTGGTAAGTTGCTTATAAATAAGGATATATCGGTTTTAGTGATACATCTATTATCCTCTGCTCTTACTTTTAAAGCTGAGCCATCAGTTATAACAAACTCTCTCCCATCACCTTCAATATGATTGTAAACCCCAAGCTCTAAAGCTTTTAATAATGTAGATTTACCATGGTAACCTCCACCTACTATAAGAGTTACACCCTTCTTAATACCCATACCTATAATTTTGCCCATACTTTTGGTATTAAACCCTACCTCTAATTCTTTTGGGGAAACAAAGGATTTTCCACCTTTTAATACTTTTGAAGATATGCCACTTTCCCTAGGAAGCATTGAACCGTTAGCAATAAAGGCAACTAGTCCTTTGTTATGTAGTTCGCCTCTTATATATTCTTGGTCTTCTACTAGATTTACTCTAGTTATTAGCTTTAAACTATTAATATTTTTATATATTAAGGTTTTTTCTACAATGCTTGGTATAACATTATATAAAATTTTCTCAAGCTCTCTTGATAAAACACTTCGTCCACTTGCGGGGAAACCAACATAAAACCTTGCTTCTATTTTATCTTCATTTATGGTTATTGAGGTTCTATTTAAAATTTCTTGGGGACATCTACTTATAGCTATTAATCCACTCTTACCAGAACCAAAAACCTTTTCAGCGCATCTATTAATATTCGAATAAAATTCTCTTGTTAAATAGTCCGCTACCGCAATGTTTTTGTTTATATTATCATAAAGTTCTTTTGGAAACTTTGAAACCCTCTGATTAACTACTACTCTAATTCTTGATGGGGATGCAAAGGGGTCACCTTGAACGTGATCTATACAGAGTGTGTAATCACCAAAATCATATTCTCCCTCTAAATCCTTATATGATCTGTAGCTTTTTCCATCAATTCTTTTTAAGTCATTTCTTAAGAACTCTGAATTTTTCATATAAATCGCTCCTGTATACTTTTTTAAAACTACTTCACGTATGATTTGGCTATTTTCATTAATATTTCTTAATTCATGATAATACATCCACCTTTCTAAAGTATATAAAGTTTTCATTTTCTCTATATATTTTATCAACCTCATCATATAAAATATTTAAAGATTGGCTATTATCTTTAGAGTAAATAACCTTTCCTGTATTTAAAATATTTATTTTTAAGAATAAATCAAGAACTTCACTTCTTAGATCTAAAATATCAATTTCTCTATTTAAGAGGTTTTGCAAAAACAGCTCTATGTCTAAAATTTTATCTAATTCAATTTCTATATCAGCTACCAGTGCTAAGTCAACATCTGATTCATCATTGAACTCATTATTAGTAATACTTCCAAACATAATCATAGTAGTTATATTGTATTTATTTAAAAAATCAATTACATCCTTAGATTTTAATATTTTAATTATTTCTGATTTATCATATAGTATATCCACTAACTGCGCACCTACTTTATAAATTATTTTATAAAAAGAAAGTTTATGTTCTTATTATATACCATATATGCTTGTTCTTAAACAATCATATATGGTTTTACATGTAGTTACCATGTTACTGAGACAAACTTCTCCTTCTATACACGCTCATAATAATCCCTACAGCGCCCATATTAATAAGACTTGAAGAACCACCATAGCTTATAAAAGGAAGTGCAATCCCTAAAATCGGGAACAAGTTTAAGTTCATTAATATATTTGCTGAAAATTGAACGATGAATATGCTAATTAACCCTGATATAAGTAGTCTACCATAACTATCCTTAACATATTTTGAAATGTTTAGAATTCTATATATGAAAGATATAATTAGAGTAATAATAGCTGCAGCTCCAAGCCATCCAAAAGTGTGAACTATATAATTAAATATAAAGTCTGATTCTAGCACAGGCACTCGTAATAAATTTTCGTTTGCAGAAAACCCATTACCAAAAATTCCAGAGGTATGAGTTATTTTATACATTTGTACACCTAAGTATCCAGCTCCTTCAGGGTCAGCGAAGGGATTTAAAAAACTAAAAAATCTTTTCGTTCTATATGGGGCAGATAAAACAAAATATAGAAAACAAACAGCATTAAATATTACTAAGTAAATAGCATATCTTTTTTTCATATTTGATTTAAGTGCTAAAACTATAAATGCAATAAAATAAATCCCACAGTAGGTTAGCCCATTTGCACATAGCATAAAGAATAGTGGAAGGCATAAATATGCTATAGCCTTAATTAAATTTATTTTATTAGTCCAGTCATAATTGTTAAATATACCTGCTAATGCAATTATAAATACATACAAACTAATTGCTTTAAAATCAATTGTGAAACTTCCTATCCTAATAAAAATATGTCCATTTATAGTATTTCCCATAAAAATTGATATGATAAATATGAAGAGCATTCCTGCGAAAATATGTTTCGAATATTTTTCTATTTTCCTGTAATCGAAGAAATATAATATCACTATGCCTATAGTACCAATAGCAGCATATAACAAGCTATGTGTAAATAAATAATCACTACTTCTATATAAGCTTTTATATTTCATAAGATACATCAATATAATCCCTGTATTTACAAGTAATATAGTTAAAAGTAACGTAATCCAATCGGGCGTTCCTTTATGTGCTATGTTTAGCTGCTTACCTAGGCCTTCTCCATCTCCCATTCGATTGATAGCTTTAGCAATGGCTTCTTCTTGTAATAATCCATGTTCGGCATTCACGGTTGCAGTGAATTCACTTCCCAAAGTGTATTCATCTAAAACATCCTCAATGTGTGATGATAGTTCCTCTTTTATTTCTTTATGGGCTTCTTTATATTTCACAAAAGAACAAACATAATCTATATATTCATTAATTTTAAAATTATCCTCTATGCCCATGATATAGCCTCCAATAACATGTTATCAACTGCTGATCGAAATGTTGCCCATTCTTCTTCTTTTTCCTTTAAAGATGATTTACCTTCCTTGGTTATTCTGTAGTATTTCCTTTTGCGTTTTGAAGATTCCTCATCCCAATATGCCTCTACTAATCCGTTTGCCTCTAAAGTATGTAAAATGGGATACAATGTACCTTCTTTTAACGTAAATACACCCTTTGATTTTTCGTCCATTTCTTTTATCATCTCGTAACCATACATTGGTTTCTTATTAATTAGTTTTAAAATAAGAGTTACCGTACTACCTTTTAAAAGTTCCTTGTTTATTAACATTGTTACGCCCCCTTATATATAATTAAATATTATGATTTATACCTATTAAATCTATGCATAGACATCCTATGTATAATCATATCACTGTTCCACATAATGTCAATAGAGATAATGAATTATATTTAATAAGTAAAAAAGTACAAACCAGCTTGCCATGGTTTGTACTTTTATATAATATGCCTTATTTCACTGCTTTTAATTTAGCTATATCAGCATAATTGTTTGCAGTAACTATTTCAACTGTTGATACATCTTTTCTAAGAGCTTCAATATTTCCTTTGATATGAGATATATCATTAGACATTTTATCTTGTTCAGCTTTACTTACTTGTGCAGAATGCTCTAATGCTCTTAAAATTTGTGTGTGCTCATCTAACGTTTGATTTATTGGTCTTAATTTATCGTCAAGCAATTCACTTAGCGCTTTTATTAATTCTTTATCCACTGATCTCACCACCTATAATAATTATAACATCTTTTAGTTTGGGTAAAAAGTGTTAATTTTATACTTACCATAATCCGTATTTTGAGGATATTACAAGTCTATTTATTACCATAATCTTACGAAAGTTTTTTTATAAAATGTACTCACATAGAATTTTATATTGAGGTTAGTATAATGTCAATGAGTTATGAGTTTATACATTGGTTTAATTTTTTAATAATATATAATCAAGATATGCGCAAGTATAGTTAATGCCATCTATCTCCCTTTTAATTATTCGTTTTTCCTTATAGATAACTTTAAATTTTCCAAAGTAGCCCTGGATTTCGCTATCTTTGTAATGACAATAAAGCACTTCTTCATTATCTTCAATTTGCATGAATTCACCGTCACCTAGCTGTATACCCTCTCCATATGAATCGCACTCTTCACTTAAGAAGTTAACATAACATAACCCATTAGACTTTAGTACACGGTAAAATTCTGATAAAGCAAGTGAAAAACCCCCTTTTTTCATATGAACAGAGGTATTGTAAGAAAATAGAAAACTAAACAATTCATTATCAAAAGGAATTTTTTTTATATCACCATGCATAATGTTTAAAGCTGTATTATGTTCATCACAGAATATATTTGCCTTTTCTAATTGTCCCTTAGATATTTCAATGCCATAAGTTTTATATCCAAACTCGTGAAATAAAGAAAGTGGTGGATTAGAGCCACCAGCGCCACAATCAAGAATAATTTTATCAGAGGAATTGGCATTACAGTATTTTAAAAAGTTGTACAACGGAAATGCAGATATGAGATTATGCATATTTAGTAACCGCCTTTGTGTTGTTAATATTGCAGCATTACAAATGATGATTTAATAAATCTATCTATCTCCAAATTGTCTATAAAAATAAACAGTTTGTACTATTTCAAAACCTAGAGACTCATATAGAGCAATTGCTTTAGTATTAGATTCTAAAGCGCTTAGGTTAATAAGCTTTGCATTTTGCCTTAAAGCCTTATTAATTCCAAATTGAGTAGTTTTCTTTCCATAGCCCTTTCCTTGATAATCTGGAGTAACCATTATAAAATCTAGGTAGTTATCTTTTACAAAAACAGACGAAACTAATTGTTCTTTTTCAAATGAAACAAATATAAAATCCTTGTTTTTAAGTTTATATTCTCTATCATGCTGACTAGGTGGAAGATCATAGGGTTGTATATCATTTTCTTTTCTTAATCCATAAAAGCTATCTTGAATAAGTTGAATTATTAAATCTAAATATTAATTTTTCTCCCATAACAGTTTCACCTGTAGATTCATGATAGTTATTATTTGTATAATTACTTACAGTTTTTCTCCAGAATTTCTGACCTACTAAATTCTTTGGTAAGTGGTTTGTATATAGTTCCCATCTACCTTTGAATTTATCAAATATTTGTTTTGCAGCAATTTCTCCTATACTCTTACCTCTATATGGTCTTAATACGAAGAATTCATTAAGATAATAATCGCTTGTTTTTGGAGCATATGGTTCTGTAGCCATAAGAATAAATCCTGCTGGTTTATCATCTACCATAATAATATGAGGAAAAAGTGCGTTAGGCTTTTCAAACCATATATTCTGAACTTCATATTGCTGCGCTAATGTTTCCATGGGTTCATCTTCATATATCCCATATTCATTAGGGAAATCTTCATAGTGTTCTGATAAATCATGTAAATATAATGGATATAGGTTCTTAATGATATTTGATTTTTCTTTAGTTGCTAAAACAGTAGTAATTTTCATTTTAGGTCTCCTTATATTTGTAATATTGGTTGTAATGCTTAGTCTGCATCACCTAAAGTCTTTCTTACTATAATATTAACAATCTCTTTAATTTTTAAATTCTCAGTATCAATGTACTCACTGAAATCATATTTTTCATATGCATTTATACATTTTTCAGTTTGTAGAAATGGCCAACCACCTGGTTGGTCTCCTCGCTTTTTAAGTCTTTCATGTGTCGTAGTGAGAGATGCTTTCAAACAAAAATGATATATTTCACTATCAATATTCCCTAAACCAGTATATATGTATTTAAAATACTCTATATTACTTAAAGTCATTGGAACTATTAAGTGCCTATTATATTGTTCTTTTATCTGTTCAGCTATGATTACAACAAGTTTTGGCCATAGCTGGAAATCTTGAAAATCCCCTGTTTTTTCAGGTTGTCCCATTACTTCATTAGGAATTATATTTCTTAGCAAAATTCCGACTTCCTCAGGATCATAAATCATGCTGTTTGGTATCTTTTCGACTAAAGCCTTAGATACTGTTGTCTTTCCAGCGCCAAAGGCACCATTAATCATAATAATCATAAATTGTACCCCTTCTCGTAATGAAAGTTTGGTGATGAATCATCAACTGAGATGCTTATCATCAATACTTAATTTTGGATTTTTATACCTCATCCTTATAAAATCATATACAGTTCCATCACAATCTTCACTATAGTTTTCAACAAATTCAAAACCACATTTCTCATATGCTTTAAAGGCTCTTTTATTAAAAGAAATTACATCTAATAAAATATATTCTCGGTTATAATTATATTTAGCAAGTCCAAAGCTTAAAGATTGTGAAATTAATTCTGGACCATAGCCTTTTCCAACAAGATCAGGTCTTAGGCCTTGACCATAAAACATGTCACCTTGTTCGAATGGATTATCTACCTCTTGAGGAACATCATTATTATAAAAGGTTACTTCTGCAACCAATTCATTGTTCTCATCCAAAACTGCATACATATCACACCAATTATTGGGGTCTAATAAACCCTCATCATTTTCATAATTGTAAATTGAATAGTCCCCACCATATTTCCAATTTTGAATTACATTAGCATATTCTAAATTCATGTTAGTAAATTTATAGTTCATTTGATTGCACCCTCTTTATAACTCCATTTTTTATAATGCTTTAGTGCTTCATAAACATTATCCACTCCACCAATATAATTATTAGGTGATTGTTCAATAGTTACACCAAAGAAGTTAGCTACTAGACTTCAATTACCATTCCTGTTTTTAATTCACTTAAATTGCTCATTTTTTGACTTAAGTAGTTATATGATTGTTCACCAGTACAGTGACAAGTATAATACTTACCTACATTGGCATTATTTAGAATGGCTGAAAGTTCATTTAAATAATCTTTGGAATTCGAATCCTTAACATCCATTCTCATTAAGTGGAATCCACCAATTACTGTATTTAAATCATAATTTATAATATCTTTTGTTTTTTCAATTATGTTAACAATACCTTTGTGAGCACATCCGCAAAATAGATTGTACTTGTCATTTTCTTTAATCAATAGATTTATTTCATGTTCAAAGTCATCTTTTCCTACAGATTTATCACTATATTGCTTTAATAACTTGTCATTACCTTTTGGCAGCATTTTATTTCCTTTAATATTACCAAATAAAATCAGTTCCTCATCTATTTTCATAATTTCATCTATAAACACAAGCCTTTTGCTGCTTATTAATTCTTTCTTTAAACCTATATTATATTTAAAAATTCCAAGAAGTTTTATTAGATGATTATCAAATGCCCCCTGCCCAATGTAAATTTTTGCTTTACTATTGAGTTTTAAAAATGTTTCTAGACCACCACCATGGTCATAGTGTCCATGCGAAATAACTACTATATCTATCTCTTCTACTTTAACACCTAATTTGCAGGCATTATATGCAAATGTACCATCTGTTCCAGTATCGAATAATATTTTATGATTAGATGTTTCTATATATAATGATAAACCATGGTTACATTTATACTCTTTTGAGATGCTTCTATTTTCAAACAAAGTTACAACTTTCATCAATATTCTCCTTTCAAATACCACTTAGGAACTCCATGAGACTCAAAGTCATGTGTATTATATATTTTAATTTGTCTTTCCTGTACTTTATCTAATTGATTATAAGAATGACCTCCAATAATACTTGCATGAAAATTTAATGCTACGAATAAATTATACTTTCTCCAAAATATATCTGGAATAGCATTATTAAAATATCCATCTATCTGACCTTTTGAGAACTGCACACTTATTTCATTTGTATATTTAGGGAGTTTAAAAAAGTCTTCTATGGGATCTCCCCAATCATATCTATTAAAATCTATAATTCCAATTAATTCTTTCTCGTTAATTATTATGTTCATAGGTTGAAAATCATCGTGCTGAAATCTTATGCAACTATCTTTTAATATTATAAAATTTTCTTCAATATAATGCTCTATCTCATCCTGTTTATAAAATCTACAATTTAATTCAAATAATTGCTTTTTCTTTGATTGATACTTTTCCCATCTTCTTTTATACCAGTCAAAAGGTTTTGAAGGCATAACTTCATGTATTTTTCTCAATTCATTTGCTGCTTCATATCCCAAGGAATACTGTATTTCTTTTGGGAGTAATGGTAATGCCTCATCTCCACTTTTTCCCTCTAAATATGTCAATATAGTGATACATACATTGAACTTCTCTATTATAAAGAAATCTAATGGTTTTGAACATTTAACACCGTTTTTGTAATGAATATTTAAGTAATCAAATTCTTGTTTTTTCCTATCATAGTCTTTCATACTAGAAACCTTCATGAGTAGTGTGGTCTTATTATTAATTTCCAATAAATATTTTTCATCTTTAGAATAACCTTTTAATAATGGTTTAACATTGCACGGTTTATACTTATTAAGGAATGTTAGCGCTTCATCAATAATTGCACATTGTATGTCGTTCATAAAAAAAATCTCCTTATAAAATTTCCATAGCTTTTGCTAATAGTAATAGCTTGTTTATGGTTTTCCAATTACGCACAGTAACAGGAACCTCCAACTTATGAAGATTAGTAGCAATCTTAGAATTTCGAATACTATTACTAAATAAAAGATAGATATCTATTCCTTCAATTAAGTATTCTTCACTTTCACTCTTGTAGGCGTTCAAGCGCAAGATATTTTCTTGCAAAGGCTCATGACTTAACATGGCTACGTATAAGATTTCTCCTTCCGCTGAGCTTTCTGCTTTTAATATTGATTCCTTTGAAAATGGGCAATTTTGAATAATTTTCTCTAATTCTACAGATTGCCTTATAATAACTGCAATTGAAAATCCGAAAGTCTTCTCAATTGCATGTTCAATTTTATTGCGTAGAGGTTGCTCCTCTTCATTTGATTTAAATAGGATATTGCCACTTTGAATATATGTTTGAGAGCCTTGAAGGCCTATGGATTCAAGCATATGTTTTAAGTCTGCCATCTTAATTATGTTCTTTCCACCTACATTAATACCTCTTAATAGTGCAATGTAAATCTTCATAATCATATCTCATTATTAATACTATTTAGGATTTGACTTTGAACTTTCTTACTCAATGATTTAAATACCAACTCAAATGACATATCTATCATTTGTTTTAAAACATCATCAGGTACATCGCCATCTAAATATACAGAGTTCCAGTGCTCTTTATTCATATAATATCCAGCAACAATGTGTGGATATTCTTGGCGCAGGGTATGCCCAAATTCAGGGTCACATTTTAATGTAATAATAGGTTTCTTATATTTATCTCCCCCTTGCATTGCAAACATTTTACCTGCAATTAGATATCTAATTGCATCCCATTCTATCTTGAAATCTTTTTCTGAGCCTACTTTAGAAAGGCAATACTCATCAAGCCATTCATACTTCATATAAAAAACCTCCACATATAAATATTAAATATTTCTTTTTAGTTTTAATTCAAACTCAGGTTGAGTTGTATACTCCATATAATTAACGGTTCCATCAAAATCTAAATATGCTTGATATCTTTCGCGTATAGCTGGAGCTTCAATCATAGTAAGAACTTCATCTTTTGATACCCAGCAGCTATCCGATGTTTCTTCTGATGTGCACAATTCTCCACTTATTGGAGTGCATATGAAATCCATCATAACTTTTGTAGGAACAATTTTTACACCATTATAACCCTTATGTTTCGACGTATTTGAGTATATTCCTATTAGTGAGGAAACTTCAACATCAATCCCACTTTCTTCTTTGATCTCTCGAGTCAATGCATTCACTAGATTTTCACCTTCTTCAACTTGTCCGCCTGGAAAAACCCATCCACCATGATATGTTTTAACCAAAAGAATATTTCCCTCTTTATCTTCTGTTATTCCACCTACTGCAACTATGTGTGTTGGCATTACCATTTTAATTCCCCCAATCGTTATTTAGCACATACACCATTAAATAGTCATTTTTTCACTTTGAATAAGCAGCCTTTTGTAGTTATTGATATGTTGCCTTTTCCTTTGATATAATCTTCAATATACCTTGCAAACTCATCTTTCTTTTCTCCAATAAGTATGGAACTTCCCTTTATTGTAGAAGACTTATAATCAACTATAGGCTTAGCATCATCCACTACAATCTTTCCTTGTAGAACATCCATTTCAACATCACTAAAATACTTTTCAAGTAGTATTTGTCCACTTTTATCATCAAATCTGTCGCACATTCCATTATTATTTAATCCGATTTTAGAATCAAACTTTTCTATAAGCTGATTTAACTCTCTCATGGCCTCCTGTGCACTAGTAGTTGTATAAAATGTACCACCTTTAACTAGAACCCTCCTTATTTCACTTAGGGCTTTTTCTATATCTGGAACAAAATAAAGCATATTTCTTGCAATTACTACGTCAAAACTTTCATCTTCATAGGGTATATTCTGAGCATCAATCTTTTTATATGAAAAATTATGTTTAATTTCTTTCAATCTTTCTTTTGTACTTTTAAGCATACCTTCTGAAAAATCGGATAAGGTAATATCCCAACTCCTATTTATATTGTGGGCATTTTTATACCAAAAATGTCCTGTTCCACAACCTAGTTCCAGTATTTTCGGAGCACTCGGAAACTCCATTTGATTAAAGCACCAATAATCCCAATCTGTTTTATTAATATTATAACTATGAAGACTACCTCTTAATTTAAATTTTTCTGCGGTTTTATATTGCTCTTTAACGACGATTTCCATATTTGTTATCTTGATAATATCAATGAGATTCTCAACTTCTAAAAATCCATTTTGTTTTATTTGATTTTCAGCCTTATTAAAGACAGTCATAACTGAATCCATATGTTTTTTCTTTTCTTCTAAAGCTTTCTTTTGGATCATAATCATACTTTCTAAGTTTTCACCTGTTTCATATAAAAGCTGCTTTATCTCAGTTAATGTTAACCCAATAAATTTCAAAGTAGTAATGTGCTGAAGTCTTAAAAAATCCTCATCACAATAAACTCTATATCCAACGTCAGTTTTTTCTTTTGGTTTTAATAATCCAATTTTATCATAGTGAAGTAGTGTCTTTATAGTTACTCCTGCTCTTTTAGCGAATTCACTGATTTTCAAGAAATCACCTCCCTTAAGAGCTATTCTAAACTCCGACCTAGGGTTAGAGTCAATGCTATTTTTTATAACTTTATATGGCCTATCTTTTTAAATTCATTAATATAGGATTATAAACTATTTAACAGCAAGTATAGTAAATTCGCCAGGTATCTTTTCATTATTCCAATTAGGATGCTCATCAAATTTTTTTAATTGAAAACCAACTGTAATAACTGAATTTATAATCTCACTAAGAGTATAAAACCTAAAAGAACAATCTGGAAAATCCTTTTGCTGATCATCACTAAAGAATTGTTTATATGCTAAATCGCCATTATGCATTTCTTTATCAAAATAATTTCCATGCGTTTGTCTTGAATTTCCTTCATCAATGCATTTTCTTAATGGATGAAAATCACTTAATACCATTTTGCCATTATCCTTTAACAATGAATAAAGAATAGACAATAATTTATTAATATCATTAAAATAATGCAGTATTCCCCCTTCTAAATAAAGAATGTCAAAAGAACCTTCATATTTTTTAAGATCAATATCATATATATCACAAACAATATAATCTATAGAGGTATTCGCACACCTTGCAAGTTCTATGGCATACTTTCTATTTTCTTCTGAAATATCAAATACTGTAACACTTGCACCCATTAAAGCTAATGGAATGGCCTTTCTGCCATTAGAGCCGCAGATATTAGCAATGTTCTTACCTTCAATGTCATTGAAATACTCCTGATGATGCTTAAGACAAACTTTAGGATTTCTCAAGATTTTATTAGCTTTATCCGTAGGCGATCCATCCCTATTATTCCAAAATTCATATGCTCGATATTCCCAAGCCTTTTTATTTAATTTGCTTTGTTCATTCATTATTAAATTACCTCACTTAACGAAAATGAATATTATTTAATCATGCAAAAATCTTTTTTAGCCTATTTTAAATTATACTATATCCTCCATCCAATTTATACAAGATTGCTTATAATATACATAAAGAATCAATCTTTAACATTCACTGTTTCATATTTAAGAAGGAAATTCTTTTTATTTTAATAAAAGAATGAAATAATTGCTTTAACCGTGGTTAATCATATCTACAATTAATTTCAGAATAATATAAAAAGGTCATAAAGTTATTAGCAAATAGCTCTCTTCATGGCCTTTTTATAAGTGCATTTAAATAAAAATAATGTGAAATGAAATGTTAACTATATAAGTATTCGTAGTAGCCTAGAATAAAAATATTACATTACTCAAAAGTTAGTTTATTTGAATTTTCCCAAATCCAAATAAGTATTTTTCTGTTTTCCATTGAGATGCTCTTTTCATTGTCACCACCGTTAAGCCAAGCAATAAATATCATTTGAATAGAATATATAACGTATAATATTGCCTTTTTTTCGTCTGAGGATAAAGGACATATATTATCATACCCTGCAATAATTCCTCGCAGTATCTCCGGCCATTTTTCATAACCGCCAGATATATTGCCCGCTTCTGAAAGTATCCCTGTTGCACAATAACATGGATCAAAAAGTCTTACATTTCTTTCGCTAATATCGAAGTCAATAAATCCACTAAACTCACTATCATTAAAGAAAATATTTGTTGGATTAGGATCTCTGTGTATAATATGCCGTGGCAGTTTATCATATAGTTTACCAAAATTACTTTCATAGTCTAAATAAAACTGATCTGGTAAAGCACTATTCCACTGCTCCATAATACGTTTTGTTTCAGGCATTGCCCAGTTGATAACCGTATCATACAAATTAGTATCATTTACAGCTAAATCATCATCTAGCTTTTTAAGTACTCTATGCAGCTTACCTATGGCCTCACCATATTTCTCACCAGTAATTTTTCTATCACAAGCATATCGTTCCTCTGGTGAGAGATATCTACCATCAATGCGATTTAGTAATACATAAAAATGATCATCCCTTTGATAAAGATCTTTGCCATCTTTAGTTTTTATTTGGTAAGCAGCAGCCATACCTTCATTTGCAAGTGCATTGGCAATTAAAATGTGAGTGCGTAATCCTACAATGTTTGTACCAGTTTTAAACACATACCTATCACCAATATTCCAAGCCTTGATATCTCCAGCAAAAAAATAAACTGTACCTATTTCCGACTTTTTATCAATGTCCCACTCCGAAAGAAATTTTCTTATTTGTATCTGTGTTAGCATCAATTTAGCCTCCCGTCTTAAATTTACACATACAGAATGATGAACTAATGAAGTTTTGATAAACTTTGATGGAGAGCATCCATATTCACGCTTAAAGGCTTTAAAGAATCCTGCGTGAGTATCAAAACCATAAAGAAGTGCTGTATCAACCATTTTTCCACCTTTATAAATATCATAAATAGCATGTTTGATTCTGCGCCGTGTAATGTAAGCGGATAAAGGCATACCTACAATACTAGCAAAAACATGTAAAAAATGATAAGTAGAAAAACCAGCTATAGTAGCAAGCTCCGTAGAATTAAGTTCTGATTTTAGATTTTCTTCAATATAGTCTATTACCTTTTGCAAAGTATCAATCATATCCATATCTGTCCACCTCCTGTATAGTAATTTAATTCTAGCATTTGCTAATTTGATAAATATTTCCTACATTGCGGAGTTTCGTAAATAGTGATGAAAATCTTATAACGTTGACAAATATTCATTAACTATATGTCTATGTGTTTCTGCGATATTCAATTCATTTAATTCATCATAACTAAAATATCTTAGTTCCTCTGATTCATCACTACATACTAACTTGTGACTCTCTGTTAAATTCAATTGATATACAGCTGAAATTATTCTAAGAATGTTTCCATCAGGATATGCTCCTATACGTGAGGGATCTGAGCACATTTTCCAAAAATATAAAGATTCTTCCTCAAGTACAAGTCCTGTTTCCTCTTTAATTTCTCGAAGAATACACTGTTCTAAACTTTCATTAATGTTTAAACCTCCACCAATTAACGCCCATCGATTGCTGTCTGCTCTTTTTTCTAGTAATATTTTCCCATCATACTTAATAATGGCGCAAGCACCTATATGGTTTGGTTTATTAGGTGTTGGGGCATTTTCATTTTTATAATAAAATTTTGCTTCACTCATATTATCAACATCTCCTTCTAATACAATATGGTTTTAAGTTTTATATTTCAGAATCTCTTATTTCAATTTCCGTACCTTCAGGTGCTACAATTTTAAATAAATACCCATCTTCAACTTTATATATTTCCTTACCATTTTTAATCTTGAAGTTTGTATAAGCGAGTTCTGTTATCCTATTAAATTCATCGTAAACATTATCTACTAAAAAGCACATATGGACTATCCCTTCATTTAATGAACTCCAATTTTTTAACTTATCACCCCTTTTAGCAGTTTGTAACTCAATCATAAATGATTCTAATCTTAACCAGGTATTAAAGTCTCGCCCATGGAAGTTAGCTGTTTCTTTAACTACCTCAAATCCTAGTATTTCAGTGTAAAATTTAAGTGATTCATCATATTTTTCTGTTTGAATACAGATATGGTACAGCATTTTTATACTCATAATTTCTCCTTCCAGTTGGCATATAAGTTATCTGATTTTTTATTAATACCTTTATTTTTATTTATAATCAAATCTCTCGTATTAATGTGCCTAATAAACCCTTCCTTTTATCACTATTTAAATTATGGTACTCATCCTCTGATCTATAATCAGGTATTATAAAATTGTTGTCAATGGTTAGTAGATTCGCTAAATGTATATTAAAATTATAAAAGCTTACTGGTTTTTCTCCTGCTATATTAATTGTTCCTCTAAAGTTTATATATGCTATTTCAATAATCGAATCGGCTAAATCTTGTACATGAATAAAGCTAGCATACATATTGGCTGTTCTTAAATATGTCTCACCGGATTTTGACATTTTAAGCAATGCCCTCATACGCAAATCCATTTTTACATCATAATCATAGCCATATATGCTCCCGGGCCTCACGATAACGTGATTAGCATGCTTGCGGACAATCTCTTCTCCTTTAATTTTGCCGTTAATATATTTAGGTAAATGTTCATCAGGAGTGCGTTTATGGGGAATTATACTTTCTAGCTGATCTCTACCTTGTCCAACTGTAGTAGAAACATAAATTAATCTCACATCCTCAGATATGGAATTAACAATATCATTTAGCCCTATGAGTGATAAGTCCATTTCTTTTTCAAAATTATAAATACTCCAAATAATTATATCTGGTTTATATGAAAGCAATTTTTTAATTTTTTATATATTGTATTGCCCAAGTAGCCACTTGCGCCTATAATCATTAATTTCATAGTTAGAATCCTCCAAAACAAAATATATCTTTTTAAGAATGATATTTATTTATAAAAACAATTACTATTTATAGGTATCCTAACCGCTATATTTCATAACATAAAACTCACCAAATCCTAGCTTGGTTTCTTGTTCTTTAGTATCGACAACCTTAAAACCTTGAGATTTATAGCAACTTACTGCCCTTTTATTCCATGTTCTAACTTCTAATACAACAGGTTTATTGGGGAATTTATTTTGACTTTCAATTAGAGCCATCTTTGTAATCAGCTTACCTATACCTACGCCACAGACCTTTGGATTGACGCCAATTCCAAAGAATACAGAGTCTCCTTTATCAAGTAAATTAACAAATCCAACTAGCTCCATATATTCATTAACAAACCCAATATATCGGTCTCTTTTAGTATTATCACTTAGCGAATACTTCTCTTGAATCATTTCTGACCAGGGTGGGAGATTATAAATTGAATAGTCCCCATCATATTTCCAATCAGATATTTCTTTTGCTTGTATTTCTGTAAGTTTATCTGCTTTTAAATTCATTATTTTACCCCCATTTTAGTTCTTCCTATTCAAACATGTAATTATGTAATACTAGTGATTATAGAATATTTAAGATGAATTAGTATATAAATAATCATTTAAACTTCTAATGAAGAAATTTCTAAACCCCTCTATAACCCCTAAATTTTCACTGTTATTACCTTCTAAATCATAATAGTATTTCATACTAGCGATTTCTACGGATAATGAATCTAAAGGAAATCCTTCTCTGTACTTTTCGTGTGGTTTATCTACAATATAAAACTTTTCAGAGTTTATATCCTCACCATCATATTTATAAACATGATTAGCATCCATTACTAAACATATGGAATTCTTATAATATGCAACTAACTTACCGTCATATCTTGTTGCTAAATTGCTGTAGTAGCTAAGCATCTCACTGGAGGACAAATTGTTTCCATGAATCCTTTTTATAAGTATTCCGGGTTGATCTTTTTCATCAACTCCTTCAAAATATAATCCGGAATCACAAGAAAATAGAGGTTGTTTAATTTGATTAAAATAAGACATAGCCTTTTGTGTTGCATTTGATAATGGATCATTTCCAGTTTCCTCTGCTTCTTTTATTTCCATATCTAGAGTTTCAAGGCCAGTAATGAAAAGATTCAATCCATTCAACATCTTTAGCATGCTTTCCAATTTAGATGGATTATATGTTCCGTATAGTAAATTCATAAATAACCACCCATAATCTATATTTTGACTTGTTTAGCCCTATTAATTATCTTGTTATATAAATAAACATCATTAGCATCAAAGTAATCTTCATTAAATTTATTCAAAGGAAACCATGCCACACCTGTGTTTTCATCTTCCTTTACTATAAGTGCTTCTTCTTCACTTGCTATGAGAACATATGCTATAGAAAGGTGTAAGTGTGAACTAACATACTTACCTTTTTTCTCATGTCCATATACAGGTAGAATATCAATAGATATAATTTTTTCAGTAAGGGCTGTCACAGTAGTTATACCTGTTTCTTCTTTTGCTTCTTTAATTGCAACATGTAAAAGATCTGTATCTCCATCAACATGACCTCCAGTCCACGCCCACGCATTTCGTATATTATGGTGAATCATTAGTACTTTATCTAGTGATTTATTCATTATAAATCCTGAACTTGTAATATGGGCAAATTCATTTTCTCTAACCAAAATATTATGTGGATATTTTTCTATGTAATCAAGAAGTACCTTCTTATCTTGTATTTCTTGTTTGTTTTCAGGAATAAATTCAATAATCTGTTTTATATATTCCATAGATGTACACTCCTTTTATCTAGTAAATACCAATTCACCATTAGAAGATAGATAATCATTATAACTGTATCCTTCTTCATTAAACTCTTTAAGCTCATTTGGCACTATAATATTATTCTCAATTATAAATCGACTCATAAGACCTCTTGCACGTTTTGCATAAATAGTTATAACCTTGTGGGTTCCATTTTTATATTCCTTAAATACTGGTGTTATAACTTTTACATTTATTTTACTCATATCTATTACAGAGGAGTACTCCTTTGATGCCAAATCTATTAATATATTATCATTTTGACTTTGTAATTCTTTTTTTAGATATGTAGTAAGCTTATGATTCCAAAAACTGTATAGATTATTGCCATATCTGTTTTTCAACTTGGTTCCCATCTCTAATCTATAAGGCTGAATTAAGTCTAGTGGCCTTAAAGCACCATATAAACCTGAAAATATCCTAAAATGATCGTTAGCAAAAGACAATTGCTGCTGACTTAAATCACTTGCTTTTATTCCTTGATATACAGCGCCATGATATGCTAATAAAGCCTGTTTGCTATTGGACAAATCATGGTTTTTATTCCATGAAATATGCCTCATAAAATTCTGCTCAGCAAGTTTGCTGTTCACTTTCATTAGACTTTCCATTTCTGGCAGAGAATATTTTATAAGTTCTTTAATCAAGGCATTGGCTTCTTTTATAAATATAGGTTGTGTGTATAAATCTGTGTTAAGTGCCTTTTCCATTTTTAAAGTTTTCGCTGGTGATAATATTGTAATCATTTGAAACTCACCTCATCGTCGTATCTAGTGTAGTTGACTTTTCATTTACATGTATAAAATTCAATTTATCTTCCCATCTATCCTGCATATTATAATACTGATTTTCTTTACTTACCAATTTAAAACCAAGTCTTTTCAATATACCTTGCATTTTCAAATTAGAGCCCATTGTATCAGCGTATATATAGTTAAGATTTAAGGAATTAAATATATAATCTACCGCTAATTCAACTGCTTCTGTTCCGTAACCCAATCCCTTGTAATTATCATTGGCAAGGACAATACCAAGTTCGCATTGGCTCTTTTCATGATTGATCCTTTTAAAAGATAGTTCGCCAATTGGAAATTCACTAGGCAAAAAAATTCCTACCCTGGGATACCATGACTCTTTTTCAGTAATAGAGTCATAGTTTTTATCTACCCTTTTTTCATCATAAACATAAGCCGTTGGGTCCATAACTGAATCTGCAACATAGGATTTCCAATACTTATGATATTCTTCTCTTGTAAATGTTCGCAAATTAATACGGGTACCTTCAATACTAATCATGATTTCCTCCACTAAGTGAAATATTAATAATTTATTTCTTATAACAATTTAGAATGTTTATACTATTTCCCTAACATAATTCTCCATAACAATTCTATACTCCTCTGGTCTGTAATCCATACTTCTTATTAACTTAATCATTTCGTTTCTTGAGATATATTTAACATCCTCTACTTCGGATATTTGCAATGTTAAATCACAAATATTAATATCTTTGCATACTGCATAGATGTCAATAAAGTGATTGTGCTTTTCCCAAGTTATCCTTTTTAAGAAAGATATATTTCCTATCTTTATACCCAATTCTTCGTGTATTTCTCTAATAATAGCTGTTTTGCTTCTTTCCCCAGCTACAACATGGCCCATATGTATATCCCATCCACCTGGCAGAAAATCTTTTGTTTGAGACCTTTTTTGAAGCAAAAATTCTCCTTTTGAGTTATGTATATATGCATGCACGCCTAAATAATATTGATCAT
The DNA here is from genome assembly GCF_020443565.1 of Clostridium sp. CS001. GTDB lineage: Bacteria > Bacillota > Clostridia > Clostridiales > Clostridiaceae > Clostridium_AD. The sequence continues at coordinate 20,212 of NZ_JAIZZN010000023.1, read as the reverse complement.
TTGCCATTAGGTCACCTTTTAGTGCTGTTTTGCCGCTGATGCTTCCATCTTTATTTAAAATATCAAAATACTCCATAAGAATTCCTCCACAGATTATTAATCTTTTTTTCTTAGAATTATAGATTGATGGTGGTATTTACCACCTGTTTCAATCCTATCAAAACTAACTAAGTCAAAATATTTAACTACAATATCGTTTATCTTTTTATCAGAATATAATGAGAAAAACCTATGAGGTGTGTATATGTCTTCTTCCCATATACCTTCCTTATCTTCGCCACCATATATGCCCATAAAAAATAATCCTGAAGGTGAAAGTACCTTATCAATTTCCTTTAAAACTGTTTCTAAATCTGCCTTTTTAACGTGCAACAGGCAGTTCATTGACCAAATGCCATCAAATGTTTTATTCATTTGAGAAAGGTTATAGTAATCCATTTCATAGGCTTCAATCTCCTTTGTCCTACATATCTTCACCATTTCATCAGATAAATCAGTTGCAACTACTTGAAATCCATTATCTATAAAAAATCTACTATCTCTGCCATTACCAGCGCCTATTTCTAGAATGCTTTTCTTTCCTTCTTCTCTTAATAAATTCAGAAACTTATTTCGTGGACCAGCTTTCCATTCTTGAATTTCATCTTTTCTTTCATGAGCATGATTATTGTATGATTGTTTCAATGTCTCTTTAGTATTCATGTATAAAACAACTCCCCCTTATGGTTTGAAATTAACCTAAATCAAAGAATAGCTCAGTTTTTTCTCCTGCTTTTTTAAAACCACATTTTTTATACATTTCTTTTGCAGTATCCACACTATCAGTTATAAGATAAACAAATTCAACGCTATTTTCTTTTGCCTCTTCTAAGAGGTATTTTACCACAGACGTACCAAACCCTTTTCTTTGATAATCATTTAATATATCAAAATCTTCTATTTTAGCAATATCACTATTTAGCATTAATTCACAGTTTCCAATAGGTATGCCTCTATAATTACAAACGTATAAATCTAAATTTGAATTTGACTTTGTATATACCTCTGATTTTCTATATATTGAATGTAGCATTTCATTAACACTTAACTTTTCATAAGCAATTTACAAGCAAAGTCCTATAACTTAACTATTTTAACCATTAAGTATCTTCCTAACATTTTCTACTTGTAATAGTATACTTTCTATGTTTTCCTTAGACTTTAGATTATTTTTAGCGTAATTCATTATTTCCCTTACAGTTGATAATGAATTTGCAAATTGCTCATTCATCCACTGGTATCTTGGTAAAAGCCATAAGTGGAAATGGCCTGATCTTTCTTCTTGAATTATAGTTACTTCTTTTAAATCTGATACATTATTTAATGCAATCCTTGCTCTGTATACTAAATCAAATAACTCTCGGGATTCTTCACTACTAAGCTCAGATATTGATTTTATATGTGACTTAGAGCCTATAATCAAGAAACCCTTTATTGGTATTTCGGGATCTTGATGAAGTATAAAGTTCTTTGTTTCAGCTATTATTCCCCCAGGTGAAAGTACCTCTCCAGAAGCAATTGAGCAACCTATGCATTGACAGGACCACTCTCTATTTAAAATATCTGTAAACATAATAATAAACCCCTTTCTAATACATAAAAATCTTCTTAATATTTGTATTTTTACTAAAATAAGTTGCAATATTTAATACGAAAACCTATGCCTTGCTAATAAACTCTTCAATGTCCTTTTTAATAAGATTTAATGAATTTCTCCAAAAATCTATTGAATGGACATCTATATCAATCATCTTTGCACTATCAAGAATATTATTTTTACCTGTAGCACCTAAGAAATTATTATACTGCAATACAAAAACTTCACCTTTTTTTATATACTCTGCGTAAAGACCCTTAGAAAATAAAACACCAAATGAATACGGAAAATTTAAGTACTCTTCACCAACCATATAATATCCAATTTTATTCATCCACATATATGGATGGATGGTTTCAACATCAACACTTTCACCATAAGCTTCTGACATGCATTCAATCATTAATTTATTTAACTCTTCAACAGACAATTGACCTGATCTTCTTCTTTCATATAACTTGTTTTCAAATAAATATCTAACATAAAAATCAACAATATAATAACCTGCATCTGAAATGCTTTTTTCTAGTAATGATATGCTCTCACTAGGTGGTAAAATATTAATCAATGCATTATTTACTATGGTTTCACAGAAAATTGAAGCTGTTTCTGCAATAGGTGTATGATAAACCGTATTTAACATCTTTTCATCTCTAAGACAATAACTATGATAAGCGTGTCCAATTTCATGAGCCAGTACGCCCACATCACCAAAATTTCCAGTAAAGTTAGCCAAAATTCTGCTTTCTTTTATTGGAAAAATATCAACACATAGTCCGTAATTTCCTTTGCCAGCTCTTGGCTCAGCATCAATCCATCTATTATCAAAGGCATTTCTTGCAAAGGTCGCTAGCTCTTCACTGAAAGTTTTAAAACTTGATACAATTAAATCCCTAGCATCTAAATATGATATTTTTGAATTAGCATCACCTATTGGTGCAAAGATATCGTAAAAGGGAAGACTAACTTTATGTCCTAGAATTTCAGCCTTTTTTTGATAATATTTATGAAACATAGGCAGGCTTTCTTTTATAGCTGAAACTGTAGCATTTAAAGTTTCAGCATCCATCCTTGACACCATTAGAACTTTGTCTAGTGGTGATTCATATCCTTTCATGTCATAGATAGTAAGTGCCTCTCCACTAATCCCATTTAAACATGCTGCAGACACATCTGATATACTTTTACATGCCTGTTCTTCTGCATAATAAGTTGTCTTTCGCAGCGATGCATCTTTTTCGTAGGCCATATTTCTAAGCTCTGAAAGAGACATTTTCTTTGATTTGTCATCTATGACTATATCCATTTCTATATTAGAAACTAGTTCCATATAAAGTCTTTGCCATGATTTAGAGCCAGTGCTTTGCATTTTTGCTATTAATACTTCTTCTGCTTCACTCAATAAGTATTTAGACTGCAAAATAAGCTCTTTAAGATAAAAATCATGTTCTATAAGATAAGGTGAAGATGCTATAAGCTCATCTATATTATTAAAATAATTAAGCCATTTGTTAAAACTTACAAAAGTATCTATAACAGATGCATCAATATCATCCATCTCATCTAAAATATCCATAGCTTCTATATTAGAACTATCTGCACTTAAAATTAAATTTGCATAACAAGATAAACTCGAATATAAGGTTTTATAATCATTATAAAGCCGTAAAAACTCTTCAATTTTAAAAGTAGCATTAGTTGTATCTTTAAGGTTTTTTTCAGCCCATTCATTTAAATATAAAATGCGCTGATTAAGAAGCTCCATATCACCCTTAAATTTTTCTGAGGTGAATGAAGTATAAAGTTTATCTAAATTCCAAGTTAAATCCATTAAAAATATCTCCTTCGTATATCTAGTTTATTATTTTTTGAAAATGGTTATAGAAGTCATCTACCGACCTAAACCCATACCGAGAATCCCTTTCGTTTATCAAATTATTTGCATACCAAAATTTTAGGTTGCATTTGGGATCGCTGTTGAATAAGGGCTTACTTTCAAAACAATATTTGTAATTATTCTTGAAAATAGTAAGTAGCGCAGTTACATAATAACTTATTAATGCCACACTTATGATAAGGCATCAACTTATCAGCCATAGAAAGTTCCACCCATGTTATTTCTGAAATTTCATGAGGATTTTCAATTGAAATTTTTCCTCCAATGATCTCTGCCCTAAAAGTGACAAATAACACTTGTTCTTTATCTTCTTTAAAAAAGCATTCATTTATTGCAACTACATCGTTAATTTTCACTATTAAGCCTGTCTCTTCCTGTACTTCTCTTATGGCTGCTTGTTCTAAAGTTTCACCATCTTCTACTGCTCCTCCTGGCATAGTCCAAGAATCTGAATCAATATTGTGTACCATCAATACCTGTTGACTTTCTTTATTATAGATTAAACAATATGCTACATTCACTCTTTTCATTTATACTTGCTCCTTTTCATAATCTTTAAATTATTTTATTTAATCCCCTGTGACATATCTATAAAACTCCTCATATTTGTCTTCACTGCTTGTACTTAACTAATCATAACAATTGCACTCTTTGCATCATCTTCAGTAATACCAACCTGCGCATTTGTTCTAACTAAATGTGAATTTATTTCTTCGTTCTTCAAATCCAAATCATCTAACACAACATATTTATAAACATTTTCATGTTTACTTAACCACGCAATAATTTCCTTAGATTTTACATGACTAAAAGTTTTTTTAGTTCGTATTTCTTCGGTACTAAAATCAGGTGTTTTATCAAATATTTTTATATTAAATTCGCACAAAACGTCATATAAACATTGAGAATATCCATCCTTTGGCATCATATTGTCATCAAACCATAATCTCCAACCAGAAGACATAACTATAACTGCTCCTGTTTTATCAATTAGACTTTTTAAAATAGCAACACTATTTCTATCAATCATTTCACTTTGATTTATCTTTAAAAATTCTTCAGAATTAAGAACTCCGTCTATATCTAAGAATATAACTTTCATAAATTTAAAACCTCCTATGGACTCATAATATAATATTAAGCCAAAATTACAATTCAAGCTTTGAAACCACTCTAATAACCAAGCTCATCATTAATAATAAAAAGTTTCATCCTATTTTTATCAGATTGTCCTTCTATTATTGAAAGACTATTGCATACTCGTTCCTCTGAAGTACAATCCACGCATTTATTTAGTGAAACACATGGTGGATTAAATCCTGCTCGCTTAGCATTTAGTGGGCATGCTATATTTTTCACCCTATATATTGCTTCCCCTAACGAATTTACTATTTTGTTTTTTCCTACAACGATAATAACATTTTCAGGCCCAAATGTTATTGCAGCTACTCTATTACCACTATGGTCAACGTTTACAATACGTCCATCTTCTGAAATCGCATTTGATCCTGAAATGTACCAGTCCGTAAGTAATGATTTTTTCTTTAACACTACGCATTCTTCTTTACTTGTAGCAAGCTCTTTATCAAATACAATATTGCCTCTTTCTATTAACAAATTTGTTATATTCATTTTCTGGAGAGTTGAAGAATGGCCAATTCCAACTGTGCCGTCAATTGGAATTAATTTAAGTATCATATTTATTGCTTCTTGAATTGTATCAAAATAACTTACTTCAATATTTCTCAATTTAAAATTATTAAAAAGTTTATTAAGCAAAATAATCCCCTCCATAAATACTGATACTGTAAACACTATCTTTGTTCTATTTATTTAAATAATTAATACTTGAAATTAAATTACAACTATATTTTCTGCTAGATATTTTTTTGCTTCTTTTATTGCTTCTAATTCTCTTTGTTTTATGTATTCTTCATACTCATTTTCTTTAGTTCCAAATTTTCAATTACTAAGCCTAATTCGCTAATGATTTCAACATTTGCACCTGTTTCCTCTTTTAACTCACGATGTAAAGCTTCTTCCATATTTTCGTTTAAATCTACTCCACCGCCTGGTAACATATGAAAATTCATGTTTGTTAAATTCATTAGAATTATTTCTTTTTTGTCATTTAGCACTATACCAGTAGCTCTATTTCTTTCTCTCAAACTGCCTTGTATTTCTCTTCCAAAGGTATTTAATTCTTTCATACTGATTATCTCTCCAAAATATTATTACCATAGGCCTAACAGTTTGATTTAAAAAATATTCTACAGTTTTCTTAATAAGTTATAGAACTCTTCTATAGACGTAAACCCATGTTTAGAATCTCTTTCTTTTGTCAAAATTTTTGCATGTTCAAGTGTCAATCCGTCTAAAGACAAGAGATCAATTTCAGTAGCGGTATTTATATCAAAATGATACTTAGTTTTTTCCTCTGGACTCCATGGTATAGGAGTTATAACTGCATCTGATTCAATCCATAATTCTCCTGCTAAGGCATTATCTAAAGATAACTGGCAACTTAATACTCTATCATATAAGTCTTGCTTTAGTTCCTTGGTTTTTCTAAGTATATCCTTAAATACAACAACTTCACCCCTGCGACCAATGCGATATAAATTTCCGAAATCTTCAGTTGCCTTTAAACTCACTGTTGAATAATGGGTTACATTCAGGAAAACATCATATAGATCTTTTTTCTCATTTGGAAATTCATCTCCATAACTCCTGATAAAGTCTATCATTAATGTTGTTTTTTTAAGATCAATTTTAGAAAGAATAAAAATCATCTTTAAATAAAGGTTTGTTAACGGGGCAAGTTCATTTTTATTAATACCAAATTGAGAATAAAATTTATCATCTATAAATTCACTTTTGAATAATTCATGTTTATACATTTGATAAAAGATTGAAGAAATAACCCCTTCAGATGCCATCATCTGGTTGCCGTTTTTTAATTTTTCTGGGGTAAATGCAGATGAAGTAATATGAGCAAAGTGAAGATGGTTGTATGTATTCCAATCTTCACAGTAAGGTAAGGCAGTATGGTAGATAAATCTATTGTTTATAACAGCGTGATATCTTAGTTGTTCATCACGTAAGCAAAGCCAAGCATTTACATCATATCCATAATCCCAGAATTTATTTTCTAAACATACGTTATGCACTAAATCCTTTGTTACAATCTCAAGATGCTCAGCAAAACCTTCACTAAACGCCATGAATGGATCGGTTATTGCAGTACATGTATGAAATTTATTAGACTTTGATAATTCAAAGTCATAACCAAGTAAATTTAGCCATAAATGTGAAAATTCATGGGCGAATATTTCTTCAATACCTGATTTTTTAATATCATCCCAATTACTATTAAAAGCTAAAAAACTAAGATTAGGGTAGTCTATCACTTCGTTTTCTGATTCCAAGCGAAGCCCAACCATCTCAGTAGGGTCAGTCCAATCTGTAACAAACACTAAAGGTGTGTCATTTTTAAGAAAATAATTTAAACAATCTCCAATCTTAAGAAAATATGAAATTGTTGAATTTTCAAACAAGTGATTTATTATTTTGTACTTATTTGAATGGGGGTCTAATACCCTTGCATGACATAACTTATTACCATTTTTATCTTCTAAAAGTTCTGTTACCACTGCTTCTGCAAATACTAAATTCATATAATAATCCACCTCATCCAATATAAATAATCTTAACTAATCATAAGAACTATTCTCTTTGCATCATCTTCAGTAATACTAACCTGCCATAGCTCCTTAAATCATCACCTGCGGAGCTCTTCATCTTCTTCGAATCTGCAATATTAACGACTTCAGAAGTATATTTAGGCTCCCACTGAAGTTTTATTTTGCTAGGATAGTTGACTTCCACTTATAGAAGTGGAGACTTACCTTCTGAAATGTCGTTAAAACTATTTTTGCAAATCAATTGATACTTGATATCTACCCTTATATAACTTGATGGTTGCTCCATACCTCTCCCTAATATTTCATTCAATTTAAAATTCTTAATCCAAAGTAATTCATATTTTTCAGTTAGGTGTGCTCTAAAGTAATAAAATAAATTATTATTTACTACCTTCATAGCTGTTTCAACTAATTGTGACCATGTTACTACTTCTGTGTGGGTTACATTATATGCTTGTCCATCTGATTGCACTATATGAATAGCACTTTCAAATACTTTAACTAAATCACTTATGTATATAAATTGGTCTAAATATGGTTACAGGAAATCTTTTATATTTAGTAAAACATCCTCCACATTTACACTCCATACCATATGGTCATCGGCTTCTCCCCAATAATTCTCCAAGAGATAGTCAGGTTTTCCGAACTTCTTGATCCATGTTTTCTGTGCACTTTTGTATCCACTATCAAGACAAAACTTCTTTATTTTATTGTTCTTAAGCACCATAAACATTAGATTTAACATCCTACTGCCAATGCCTTTATTTTGATAGTACGGGTGCACAAATACTGTTCCTATCTCCACTAAATTTTTTAATTCCCCGTTAGTACATGAAATAATTAATTCATTGGATTCTCCATATTCAATTGATCCTACTATCTTATCATGTTCTTTAGCTATCAGAAAATATCTATTAGTACCATTACTTTCTATATCTTGATTCAAACATCTTCTCTTATCTTCAATTTCTTCTGCTATTATATCTACTAAATCTGAAATTCCATTCTTTTAAAATGTATCTCTGATTACAATCTCAAAAAACTCATTAATCAGCTCGGTATCTTCAAGTTTGGGTCTGCTAATTTCTATATTTTTCATGAACTAACACTCCTTTTAATGTACATCAAATAATTCTGATAGAGACGTCCAAATATATTTCATCAAAAAAGTGAATTATATCATTATATTTCAAGAATTTAAGAGTTGAATTCTCTCTATGTGTCAATATATAACTTTATGGAATTGCATTCCTAAGTCATATTATAACTATAATGCTAAAAATTATCTAGTAATTAATTGTTTTTTACTAAACAGATATTACTATAAAATAAACTCCTGAAGATTTGACATCATCAGGAGTTTATTTTATAGTAATTATTAAAACTAACTTAATAATTTTGATTTTTTTAATATTCCTATAGGCTCTATTTTTATAGTTAATCAAAGAAAAAAGCAAATCCTAATATAATTATAGCGGATATAATCACCTGCACTGCACCTTTACTAAAAACAATTATATTTCCATTGAGCATCCTTTCATAATAAGGTTTTTTACCCTTCGCATAGTATTTATCTTCTAAAAGAATATTAGGATTCCTAGAATTATTTATAGCTGCTCTCTCACTGGGGAGAAATGCTGCTATGCCCATAATTATAAATATTATTCCCATTATCTTCATAGTTCCAAAAAAACTGACTTTATCAATAAAGGCTACAAGAGCAGATAAGGGTACTGATATACTAAGTAATACTGCTAATTTAATTCCAGTAGATTTTAGAATTTCTTTTATAGCTTTATCCATATAATATTCCCCCTATATTGTTATTAATACAATTATACTCTTATAATATCTGTAATTCAAATATAAATTACCCAAAGTAGTAAGTTTAAGGTTAATCATTTATGCCCTTTAATCTTCAATAAAACATTATATATAGAGTTGATAACTTAATACGTAGATTAATTAATAAATAATTCTCTAAAATAATCTAAATCAAAATCCTTAGTAAATTTATAAGGATTTATATTGCCAGCTATGCGATGTACTCTTTCTTTATAGGTATAACAAATTATATATTTATCACCTATAGTAGAGACCCAACCAGAAGATTCCGTAGTATTGCCATAAAAATCAATATAATAATTTTCAGCATTAGATTCATAAGTACTTCCCCAATTTGTTACTATACGCCTAACTGTTTGATTTGATAAATATTCTATTGTTTTTGTAATTTGATCTTTATTAGTTATATATATATCTTTTGTTTTTATACCGCTTATTTGTGTTATTTTAATACTTGTCACATTATTAATTAAATATTCTTTTCCCATTACTTCACCAAAATTTCTTGGATAAAACCTATGGGCATTTGCTACAATTATAAAAATTAAAATCAGTAATATAATAAATTTAATTAAATTTATTTTCATTAAAATCCATCCTTCTATTTAAATTAATGGAGATAATCATATAAATGTTCAAATTCTTTCCTAGATATCTTTCCCTTATACTCTTTAGTAAATAGAAATGGTAGGAATACAATAGACAATAGACAATATTTATGAATAACTATGTTTTATTCTCACTTTATCATAAATTGTAAACATTCATAAATTTATCTACCAGATAGCCATTTATGAATTCAACTACGGCAGCTTTTGTAAAACTTTCATGCGGATCACAACCATATTTTAAGTTAGTTGCAGCCCAAAATTCCTATTAGTATTAAATACAGATTATTTCTTATTTATACAGAGATTTTTTAACACATTGCCTAATTATACCATTAATAAAATTAGATTTATAGAGTTAACTACCTTTTCTAAATTGAATTTTTTGATTTTTTATTTAATCATATTTTTTTTATTTATGTATGATAGCACCCGCAATTTCACCCTGTCTTTTGATCTAATAAATTATTTATAAATTTAAAGATAAGCCTAGATAATCGCATTTAAATTTAAATTATTACATTCTTTTAATCATTTATCTCTATTTTCTGTTTGCAGTGTTTACGTTCTTATAGTAAAATAAGAAAGTTGAAATTTATGAACTGTAACATTATTATTGTTAATTGATAGCCTATGCTTTGATGGAGGCTATTTTTTTAAGCATATTTATATTTAATTTATGACATAATTTATGTTTGCAGAAATTAACAAAAGAAAATATATTTATAGGAGGGTTATTATGAACAAAACAAAAAAACTTGGTCTATGGACTTTGATAATGTTAATCTTTGTACCAACGTTTGGATTTGGTAACATTACTTCAAATTCCGTTGCACTTGGACCAGCATCTATTCCATCTTGGCTTGCGGTATCTTTATTATTCTTTTTACCATTATCCGGAATTATAGCTGAATTAGCATCAGTAAACAATGACAAAGACGGAGGTATATATGCATGGATTAATAGTTCCCTTGGAGCAAAGTGGGCATATATAGGTACATGGTCATATTTCATTGCTAATTTATTCTATTTACAAATGGTTTTTGCGAGAATACCAGTTATGGTATCTTGGGCAATATTTGGAGAAAATAAATTTAATGACTCTAATGCCTATATGCTTTCATACATAGGTATTGTATTAGCAATAGTATTAACCTTTATCGCTACAAAAGGTATAAAAAAATTCTCGAAAATTAGCGACTTTGGAGGTAAATTTACCATTGGAGCTACAGTGATCTTCATATTATTTGCAATTATAGGTTATTTTACAGGAGAGCCTTCTGCAACAAATTTTAATGCTGCAACAGTTATACCAAAACTTAATACTTCATATTTTTCTACTTTCTCTTGGTTATTATTTGCAGTTGCTGGAGCGGAAGTAGCAGGAACATATATCAGTGAAGTGGAGAATCCTAAGAAGAACTTCCCAAAAGGAGTTATCTTCGCAACAGCTTTAGTTGCTATTGCTTACATTGTAGGTTCTGTAGCGGTTTCTTTAATTGCTTCACCAGAATTATTACAAAAGGCAGGTCTTAAGGATGCAAGTTATGTAGTATATAAACTATTAGCAGAGAACTGGGGGTTAAACGGAAAAATTATAGTTCAACTTTATGCAGTTATCTTAACAATTACTTCTGTAGCAGCATATGTTTTATGGATGGAATCTCCAATAAGAGCCATGTTCTCAGAAGTACCAGAAGGAACCTTCCCTGAGTTTTTAACTAAAAAATCAGAAGATGGAACTTTGAAAAATGCATTATGGACTCAATGTGTAATTGTTATTGTATTAGTAGTGGTTCCATTAGTAGGATTAAATTCAATTGATGCATTCTTTAAATTATTAACTGATTTATCCGCATTATCACTAATTTTACCGTACATAATCTTAGCTGTAGCATATTTAGTTTTTAGACTTAAAGGAAATAAAGCTCCCTTTACAATGTTTAAGTCAAACGCTGTAGCTATAACTATATCTATTTTCGTATTAGTATTAGGTATAGCTGGATTCTTCGGTGCTGGTCTTGATTATATAGTTGGAGCTGAAAGTACTGCTGAAGCTATAAAATTAATTGCTAAGACTTACGGTGGACCTATTTTACTAATTATATTAGGTTACTTATTAACTATTATAACTAAGGCAACAAGCAAAACTAAAAGTGAAAATCAGAAAAAATCATCATAGAAAAGTACTAAAAGATAGAGATTTTATATTTTCGCGTAAAAGATAAAGTATTTTATAAAAATAAGGCTCCATTGCGCTTATAGCAATGGAGCTCTTGTTTTTTCTTTCGTACATTGATATGCCCATAATTATAAATTCCAAATGAAAGTTCTTTATTTACAGAGCTTAAGTTTCAGCCCAAAGTTCCTGTTAGTATTAAATATGGATTATTTCTTCTTTCTACAAAAATCATCTTATCATTCCTACTTACTTATACTATCAATAACATAGGCTTTCATAGAGTTAACTGCCTTTTCTATGGCTAGATTCTTTGCTTTTTTAATTGAACAGATTCCTTTTATTTCAGATACGACAGCTCCCTCAATTTTACCGCTTATTTGATTTTCCTCGGTAAAAATATTATCAGTATTCATATTGGACGTCTTAAAGGTGCACTCATATGTAGTTGTGAATTTTTTATAGAATGGCATGAAATAATTACCAGTGAAATTATATTCTTCTATTTTCACAATAACAGAAACAAGTTCTTGATTGTCATTCATGATAATGTGTGTATATATATTTTTGTTGTTATATTCAAATTCAATTCTATATTTCCCCGTTTTTTTTGAGTTTGCAATTGATGCAGTTTGATTTGAATTAATACTTGAACTATAGAGGTTAAAATCAATAACTCCTACTAATCGTAATACAATCAGTAGCAGAATAAAGATCAGAATTAATAGAAGTATTCGTCTTTTTTTATATCTCATACTTTCCCTCACATACCTTTCAAATTAAATAATAGGCATATTCCTTAATGAATCATTTATTATTATTAAATTATACCCTCTGTTTCACTTCCTGCTTCATGTAACTCTTCAGTATCTTTTAAAAGTAGTTCGGATGCAAAGCTAGAAATATAATCAAACTCTATATTTTTCCATTGCTCCTTGTCATAAACATACTCTTGTCCAAATACTAAAAAAGAAAGTTGCTTTATAATTGAATATGCTGCATATGAATGTGGTATTGACTTGTCATTCTCTGATTGATTTAAGAATTTTTCTATTAAGTTATATGGTTGGGGGTTATAGATAAGTTCAGTCAATTTTGCCCTATACTCTAAATTGCGCCCGTTTAAATTTGGAAAATTTGTATAATCACTTAAATGTTGTGCTTCGTGTTTTAAAAACCATACTTGAAACTTGGTAGAATTCGTATCTATATTTTCGATTCCATTATTAACGTAATATAGTCCTTCAGGTTTAGCCCATCCCCCTGCATAATGTTTTCCCAGTGTAGCAAAGTGCGCCCAACTTAACATTAAAAAATCAGAAATAAAGTACACTACTACATCATGCTCACCATCAGGCAATGATACATTAAACTCTTCCTTTAGAGTATTCTTCCAAATATAAGGACCTCTAAATGATGATGTCAATCCACCTAAAAATGAATATCCTTTCTCTTTAAATATATTTTCTAATTCTGATTCTATATCATCTAAATTAGAATCCCAATTAATGGTTACCAATTTTGACAAACTCAAAATTAATCTCTGTTCAGCCTGTTCTGTAGAATTATTAATTAACACAAAACGAAAATAACTCAAATAACAATTTAATACATCTTTTACCCATGAATCATCTGAGTCAATTTTATAAACTTCATTATCAGTTAAAAAGCGTTCTTCATATTGTTTTATTAACATAAGAATATCATTATTTTTATCCTTAAATGTTTTTAAATATTTAATGGCCTCAAGTACATTTCCTTGTAAGCACATTGAATAGAATCTATCCATATCCATATTTTATTACCCCATTTTCTTTATGATTTCATGCAATTATGAAGTTTTTTACAATCGTTCGTCAATTGGTATTGTAGTAATGTCTGAGTTACTAGCTCAGAACTTATGGGACAACGCGGCGCACAACGTTTCGTGTTGCCAACGTTTCTGAACCTTAGCGCGACGCGCTTGGTGAAGGAATGTGCCTTGGTGTTAGTTTTGATTTTCTTAGTTTGAGATATCCATTCTTTGTATAAATTATACCTATTCAAAAGACTCACCAGCCAAGGCGAATGGCAACATTTTGTTATAGGTCGTTTAGTAACTAGACTTTGAGGAAGACCTACCCCAGATATCGTAGAATATGATCTTTACTCCATAACAATTGTTGCACAATATATAAAGGATTCAAATTAAAAAAATATTTAAACTGCTATTTGTATGGCTTTATTATTGTTTAAAAAGATTCCTCTCGCCTAAGACACCTTTTATTATATTAGAGATAGAATCTCTATTTCCAATGCTATTAATATATTTAATAAATTTTTTATTCATATTAGTTAAGGAAATATTAAATATATCATAAATACCTGCTTGAAAGTTTTGTTTAAGTAAACAACAAAATACCTTGAATTTCTCCATCCCAAACATTAAAATGATATATCCTACAAATGTCCTGCAATAGGATATGTTATTAGCTTATTCTTACACAAATATAAAAATAAGCACCATTGAGGTCGTAGGAGATGACTGCAAGTCAACTCCTTATATATTTTTATGCTTTTTCCATACATATATATTTCCAACTACTTTAAATCCAACTGATTCGTAAAGTTTATTGGGAGCTGGATATTTTTCTGGCATAGCAGTATATACAGTAACTTTATCTGCACCTAAATCTTTAGCGATATTTAATTCATGTAATAGTAATGCTTTACTAATGCCTCTTCCCCTATAATCATGGTAACAGGATACTGCTTCGATAGTAACCAATTTATTTTTTTCATCATATCTTCCACTACATAAAGCTACTACATTTCTATCAGGACCAATAACTACTAAGTCTAATTCTTTTTTATAGGTTGATGTTTTATAAAAGTTTTGAAAAATATTCTTATTGAATAAAATTCCATAGCATAGCTTATAATCCCTATATACTTCATCATGCTCTTTAAGATTGGGAACTAATTCTATGTAAAAACCTTCAGGCAAATCAATGCGACTTACTGTATTATTAAAATCAAAATCCCTTCTTACCCAGTACTCCTCTGACTTATTATACCCTCTATTTAATAATACATTTTCATAGTCGGTGTCTTTGTCATAAACACTACATTCAACATTGTTATCAACATCAGAATAAAATTCTTCTGCAATTTTAACAATTTCATCAAAGATAAATCTGTAATCTACTGCTATACAAAAGGCGCCATCTTCAAGTATTCCAATTAATTTATCATCATCAAACCAAAGAAAAACTTTTTCTAACGCCTCATCTATGCTCTTAACAGACTCTTCTAATCCACATGATAATGCACACTGAAATTGGAATAGAGATAAATTATGATCAAACCTTGTCCCATAAGACTCATAATTTTTTTCTAAGAATGTACATATTCTTTTATAATCATCTATATCTTTGTATTTTTGATATGTTATTGCCATTTTTTTAACCTCAACTTTCTAAATTTATCTTTAATACGAATATTCTAAAATCTGTAGCTTATTGCTACATAAATATAAAAGTAAGTACATGCGGGTCGTTGAGAGACGAAGTCGAGCTTGATATGTTACCTTTTAAGAAGATTGCGTACCAATTTTTAGTGATTCTTTTTATATTGACTAATGTGAACAGGAAAATTAATAAGAGATATAACTATGAAAATTACTATAAATTTTACAAAAGTATGTGAGTAATTTTCATTTATAATTGATGGAATTACAGAAAGAGCCAGTGCCTCAAGGATACATGTAATAAAAACTACAAATACATATTTAGATTTGCTTAATGAATAAATCCACATGTTATATTTTTCAATAGATTCTTTCAATAAAGTACGCCCCCTTTTTGATTAATAATTACTGAATAATATTTTACAACTGTGTCTTAAAAAATAATTCCAAATAACCTTAGATAAATAATTTTCTTGCTTTAAATGACCTATAACGTGACCTGTTGCCAACGTTTCTGAACCTTAGCGCGACGCGCTTGGTGAAGGAATGTGCCTTGGCGGTAATTTAGGTTTCTCAATATTTAAAGACTACAGTTAAATAAGCACTTGTTACACTCAAAGTGCTTATCCAGCCAAGGCGAACAGCAATATTTTGTTAGAAGATGTGTCCCAACTTTTAATTCTATGGTTCAATAATTGTTAGTAGAAATATAATGTTACACTATTTTATTCCGATAAGAGAAATCACTCCATGTGCCAAGGTCTCTCCCCATGATAAGTAATCATGACCACCATTAAACCATTGCAAATCAACCTGGTAGCCTTTACCTATCAAGGTATCTCTTAAATTTATATTGGGATCTATAATTTTATATTTAGTTTCTAAAATTCCCATATCTAAATAAAATTTAAGAGGCAGCTTATTTACTTCCTTAAACTTAGCACTCATCCAGCAGTCCTCACTAGGTGCAAAGTCTTCTGAATTGTACCAAAAATAGCCTGATTGAGAAAGAACATTGCCAAAAATATCTGAATAGTTTAACCCTAAATAAGCCGCTGTTAAACCTCCCAAACTTACTCCGCAAATTATAGCCTCTTTTGGATTGCTGGAAATATTATAATTTTCCCTAACCCATGGAAGTAATTCTTTTGTAATAATCTCACAGAAAGAGTCATTACACTTTAATTCTTTTCCCCTACTTTCTGTTGAATCAATAAATATTGCAACTATAGGAGGTATTTTTTTAGAAGCTATAAGATTATTCAGAGTTTCCATGGCAGAAAGAATAGTGATGTAGTCATCACCATCAGTTAAAACCATGAATCCATAAGGTTTTTCTTCCTCGGCATATCCATAAGGCGTGTAAACTCTAACTCTACGCTTGTCCTCTAATTTATTACTTTCAAATTTATATTCATCTATATTGCCTCTTGGTACACTCTCTATTTTTTTAGCCCAAACATCATTTGGTGACTTTGGCATTATTACATAAGAACCTTTGTCTTCTACATTTGCTTCATTAAAAATCAATGCTTTTTTACTAAATCTATTATATTTAACTCTATTACCAAATCTATCATTCCAATTATCATCCAATGGATCATTAGGTGAAAAATAGTATATAAACCGCAAATCATTTTTCACTTCATATGTAATAAACCATAGGTCTGTTTCCATTATCCTTTGCATTTGAAAATCTTTATAATTATCTTTAAATCTATCTAATCCTATATCAGGCACAAACAAAACACTTTTACATTCTATATCCCCACGGTATATAAAAGTAACTAGATTGTTTTGAGTATCATCTTCTAACTCTTCTATTATTGGCGCACCCGTCTCCTCTAAGCGACATAGAAATTCTTCTATTGCTCTATCTTCATACTGTTTAATTTTTTCTTCTAATTGAAGGATAATCCTACTTTTTAATGAAGATTTTTTCATACAAATTTCCCCCCTTGCTTTCATCACTTTTTAGATTTAATACTACTTTTTTAAATGACCCGTTAGAAGCGACCATGAAGGACATTTCTTCTAACGTTTCATGTTCAAAACGCCGAGAGCCTTAGATAACTCTTATCTTAGGCTCGCAGGTGTGCTTTGCAGTCTTTTCATGCAAAGCGAATTTGAACATATTGTTAGCTGAAGGAATGTTCGATATAGCTTATATGCTGCTTTGCTAAAAAGTCCAGTTAAACATAAACATTATCTATATAACTATAAAAAGCCGGGAAATTACCCGGCATGAATAATCACAACTACAATTTTGTAGCTATATTTTCAATTCCCTTTGCAATATTTAAAAAAGCAGCATCCAGATCAGCCCAAGTAGACACACTTTTGCCATCTGTAGGTAATGCTAGTAATTTAGCAAAAGGTGCTGAATGCCAGTCGCAATTTCTAAGTATTATCGGAACAATAACTGCTTGCTTACTCTCATGCATTTCTAATGCCTTATTCATTTCAATATCATAACAGTAGTCTGAAACTAAAAAATCTACACTTATTAATAAAAGAATAATATCTGCTTCTTTAAGGTTATCATCAATCTCAGCATTTAGAACACTACCAGCATCAATTCGCCTGTCATGCCAAGTATTTATTACCCCTTTACGTTTTAGCATAATAAGGTGTTTTTCAAGTTCATCTCTCATTGCTTCATCTTTATGAGAGTATGAAAAGAATACCGTTACACCATCTTTAGGCGGCTTTTTTTCTACTACTTCTTGCTCAGTTACAGCTATTAATTTATCTAAGTCTCTTGTTTTATTCTTTTGGGCTATGCACAGCTTATAAAAGCCTAATACCTTTGTTAACTCAAGGCCATCATATTTTAAATACTGATTTAAATATTGTGCTATTGAATCTACCGTAAATGTACTATCAATATAATCTCTAGGGTCTAGCAAATTTTCAAAAACACTAGAAATATCCTCATTTTCATTTATCAAGGCTGTACGTTCTCTGGTGAAATCTATCCTTGAAGGAAAGCCTTGACCATATGTATCATTAAATCCTAGCTCATTAAAGAATTTAACAAGTTCATATCCTTTTCTATAAAAAGATTTTCCATTATCACCTGTTATTGTTTGCGCTAAAGCTTCGACTGTCTTATTTGAAACTTTAATAGTGCCATTTCCCAGCTTGCTAACATCATTATTCTCTACATTTTCTACTTCGGATTTTTCGAAATCCGAATCGTTTTTAGAAGTCATTATTTGTGGTTTTATTTCAACGCCAAAATAAGCGTATTGCTCATCCTCCATAAAAATATCACCGCAATATTTATTTATTTCAGACTGAAATTCTTTTAACCTGCCCATGTTAATAACAGGCACCCTTAAATCAACGTATGCCCTAAATTGATATGACTTTGTAGCAAATACGCTAGTATAATTAAAATTCAGTTGACAATCTTTTAACAACGCTAATATTTCCTCTTTACCTTCAGCACTAATATATTCTTTTAATGTAAATAAAAAATCTTTTTCATTCATGTTCATATACCCCGCCTATCCCAAATTAAATCACTTTGTACATATTATACCACATATAAATATATCATTAAAATATTTTTATAAGTGTGATAATAAGATAGTTTCTTTCAGCTAATACCCATAGGTAAGACTTTGAAATTTTCTCCATCTTTTCCCCGGGTCCACACTGTGCATGCAACTTTCATCGCACACAGCGTACCAACAAACGAATTTACTTTTCTCCATCGAATTTCAACATTTTACAGCCTTACTGCATGTATTATGCTCTAACAACTTTAAGTTCTTCTTTGTATGCCTTTATTTTAATTTTAATTTCTTTTGTAGTTTTTATTGGTATAGTCATTCCATGAATATACTCGTGACAAGTGACACATGTGTAAGCTAAATTTGGTACTTTGTTTATTTCATTAATAGGTAATGAATTTCTTATATGATGGCAATGACTTTCGTGCTCTTTCAGAGGCTTATTACAAACTCTACAGTTACCTTTGTCACGGTTATATGCATAAGCTCTATTCATAAAATATTCAAAATTGTAAATTTGCCTATTGGCAGTCATTGTAGATTCTACGGCTTCTAATATATTAGGTCTGTTAAGCGGTAGCTTTTTAGTTTTACCATTTCGTTTTATATATAGTTCTCTGCCTTCTTCCGTATAAGGTGTCATTTTACTATTAAATGGACAGCGTTCCCAATTGCTATGAGTTATAAAAGCTTTTGTTATCCCAATATAATTATTCTGTACTTTCACTGCAAAAGTTTTTGTTTTATATCCATTATGTCTATTTTGGTTATTAATTAGTTTCTCTAATGGTACGCGGTGATTTCTTATTTTATTACCATACATTCTCTTAAATGTGGCATAAGCACACCTATGAACATTTTCATCTATATAACTAAAGGTATCACTACATATGGCTGTTTTCCAATACTCAGCAACTCCCATTATTATAGAGTTAATTTTGTTTATTTTAAGTGTTCTTAGTGTATCAGACATAATATTTTTAAGTTTTCTTACTTCATTATTTATATTTTGAACCTGACTTTTAACTTTTTCCATATTGGGATATGCTTTTCCTACTAACTTTACTTTACTACTTGTCGGAGCACCTCTCGGTGCCGCTGCTTTAACGATGAACCCTAGAAATTTTATAGGGTTTACTGTCAAGTTTGTTATGGATGTTTTTTTCCTCTGATAGTTCTAATTTAAGTCTATACCTATAATATTTTCTCAAGTAACATAGAATTCTCTTTGCTTCTTTCTCTTCTGTTGTTAATATAATCCAGTAAGTAAACCAAGGGAACTTCCCCCTTAGTTTCTCTCAGAACCGTACGTGAACCTCTCAGCTCATACGGCTCCCATCATTCAGCTGTTGGCAATATTCCCATTTTCCA
>NZ_JAIZZN010000022.1 GCF_020443565.1 Clostridium sp. CS001 | reverse complement strand
TTGTACAATTCAGTAGATTTCATAAAATTCCTCCATTATATTATTTTTAGTTTTATTTTGGAACTGTTTATTTGATACGTAAAATATAAACTCTACTTCACACTTTCTTACAGAGTTGCAATAACCCTAAAGCATGATTACCACAAACTTAAATAACATTCTGTAGCAAAAATATTGACAGTTATAAATTTAGTATTGGACTATTTTACTGTTCTGTTAGAAGAAAGAATCCTCTTATTGAAAAAATTTCTTATATCCTTTTACTATATCACCTTTGAATCCAACTGATTCATAAAACTTTTGGGCCCATGTTCTGTGCATTCCTGTTACAAGCATAATAAACGAACATCCTTTTTCAATTGCAACTTTTTCAATACTTGCCATTAAGCTATTACCTATACCCATTCGCCTACATTCTTCAGAAACAATTACATTTTCTACAATCATAAATGGTTTGCACGAGCCTTTAAAGTCGATATTTATAATTCCAATTAATGAACCTACTATTTTGCCTTCATTCTTTGCACATAAAACTATATAATTAGGATTATCTTTTATTAGTTCATAATTTTCATTCATCTTTAATATATCAGTATTTAATCCTTGAAATCCCGTATCATATAGTATTTTTAATCCATTTAAATCATTTTTAGATAATGAAGTTATTGTTATCATTCTTATTCTCCTTATATATTTGCATAATATAGATTATTTCAATAATTTCAAAGTGCATAAAACCCCAAATTTCCGCAACCACTGTCAAATGCATTCCCATTCTTTAATAACTCTCTATCAAAATATGAAATAAGGTTTTCATCAGGAATATTTTTTAAAAATGGAATTGGTTTTTCTTTATCGAAATAGAAATTACTCCACCATTTTCCATATTTATTTTCTAAGAGATTATATAAAATAATAAGTATGTCATTTTCATTTTTAATAATCTCTGAATTAATTTTTTCCAACATTGTTGGTTACCCTCTTATAATAATCGTAGAAAAATCCTGTGAAATTAACCCTACTCAATGCCTTCTATCTCTAACTTTAATCTATTAAAATATTCTTCCATAAATTCGAGCCTTCTTTTTCCTATTTCTTTAGCTTTTTTTGTGTACAATTTATCAGGTATCTTTTTAAACTTTACTTCATATTCAATAAAAGGTGAATGTCTTGAAACATCTCTTATCCTTCCATTTTCAACAGTATTATCACTTAAATAATTATCAAGTGGTTCATTTACTGTTAATCTTTGTCCAAATTGTCCTGCTAACATAAAAGTACGAGCGATTCCACTTGCTCCAATAACATCAAGTTTATCTGAATCGAAAAGTATCTTTGCTTCTATTGTATTAGGTTGGTTTCCTGTTCTAAATCTATGTGCCATAATGCAGTGCTTTATCTTCTCTATCTTTTCTTCTTTATATTCCAATTTTCTTAATATGTCCCCTGCAATTTCACTACCTAACACAGCATGGTCAATTTCTCCTGTTTTATCTTGACTCTCTTCTACTCTTGCAATATCATGCAACAATGCTGACGGAATAAGAACTTCTAAATCAACATCTTTCTCATGTTTTGAAAGTAACAAGCAAAGATTGTACACCCTAAATACATGGTCTAAATTGTGAGCTGAACAAGTTAATTTATCTCGAACAATTTCTATGATTTTTTTATGGTTTGTATCTATATCCATTAATATAGCTCCTTTTCATCTCGCATAAAGTACATTTTGTATCTTGCCACATATAACCTTATAAGCACATTACATATAATTTCCTATTTATACTGGTAATTTTTCAATTCTGGATATTATTTTATTGTAAATTTTCTTCATATGGGATTCGCTTGAGTATATATCCATCTCACTGATCGGTATCCACTTAACAGCACTATTCTCATCTGGTTTAATAATAATCTGCTCATTCTCATCAGCCTGAACTAAATATACTACTGATATATGTAAGTGTGATGAAACATACTTTCCTTTTCTAAAATGTCCTAACAAAGATAAAATATCTAATGAAATAATCTTATTAGTGATAGGAATAATATCTTTTACTCCTGTTTCTTCTTCAATCTCTGATATAGCAACACCTAATAAATTTTCCTCACCGTCCGCATGGCCGCCTGGCAAAGACCATGCATTGAATATATTATGATGTACCATTAATGCTTTATCTTTATCTTTATTTATTACAAACCCAGAACTTGTTATATGAATAATTTCATTATCTCTCTTTAAAATATCATCAAATATATTTATATATTTCAATATTACTTCCTTATCTTTTCTCTCTTGCTCATTGGAAGGTACAAATTCTTCTATTGAGTCAATCCAACTCACATTCTCACCTACCTTCTCAAATATAATAGTTATAAAATACTATCCTTCATCAATCGTAAAATTATTGATTTATAGTTTTTCAAGCATACGAACTGAATCATATATTATTTTCTTTTTCAATGTTTTCTTTTTTTGACTTTTCATATAAATTATTAAGAACATAAAGTCCTGGACAAAAGAAACCAACCATGCCAAATGCCATAACAGCTGAACCATTAACATGACTACCATCAATCCCTAAACATAACACTGCTAACATACCTAAAAATCCACAACCTATTGATAATAAAATTAACTTCATATCTATCTCCTTCTAAAAGCTTTACTTTAAAATCTTTTTCGATAGTGCTTTAATCGTAGATTTATAATTGATTTACTTAATATTATTTAAATTAAATAAATTCATCAACGATTCCAACTACAAGTATCAATAGAATAATATTAAGGATAGTTGAAATACACATATTCATTATTTTGTTTTTAACAAGCAATTTATTGTTGAAATTAGTAATAATTTTATATAAGTCTGTATACCACCATATACAAGAAGCAATCATAATTGCCCCTATAATTAGTACTACCATAGTTCTCCCCCTCATTCATTGATTTGGATAATCTTTAGTTCGTGTTTATCTACATGGTTGAAACAATCTCCAAACCATTGTTATTGCAACATCTTAGAATATCATGCATTAGTAGATGTATTCAAATCATATCTATAAACAAGTCCATCTTCTCCAGATGGATGCCTAAACTTTAGAAAACCTAATTTTTCAAAAACATTTCTTGATTTTAGATTATCTGCATAGACTTCTGCAATCACCGAATTGGCATTTAGTTTGTTCCTCGAATAATTTATATAACCACGAGTAATTTCTTTGGCATACCCCTTATACCAGCACATTTTACGTAATCTGAATCCAATTTCAAACTCTCCGTCTTTACTTGTTTTAACTATAAATGCCATACCTATTTTTGTTTTTTCATTCTTATCTTCAACACAAAATACCCCAGTTCCAGGGAAATTTGAATATTGACCTATCCATTTTTTAATATCCTTTTGACAATCTTCGTAGGACATAGAATCCCAACTATTATATCTAATACATTCTGGGTCATTATTAATATCATAGATTAAATCAATATCTTCATGATTAAATCCTCTAATAATAAGCCTTTCAGTTTCTAATATCATTTAACACCGCCCCCAATATTAATTCACAATATTTTATAATTGTTCATCTATCGTAGTTTTGCAATAGTTGAATATTACAAGAATATTCCGTAACAGAATAACTTTCTATTTAAACCAATATAATACCTCTTTAACTACTTCATTAGGCTTATCCCAGTGAAGTAGATGACTTGCTCCTTCGATTCTTTTTATTCTTGAATTTGTACCATTGCAAAACTTTTCAACTAAAATTTCTCTAATCTCAATCATTGACTCTGGCAATGTGCTTTGTAATAAATAGATTGATTTTGGCAACTTATCATAAATAGAATTAGGCGGATAGTGATACATTGACTTTATTGCACCCGTGGCAGTAAAGCCATTTGCATGCCATCTATATTTATCATTTTCTATTCTTATTAAATCTGCTGAGGCTTCTTCTAATAAGTTAGACCATCTTATATAATTGCTTTTCTCTACTTCTATATGCTCTTCTAAGGTATCAAAACAATAGTCATCAAAATCACTAATATAATAA
Organism: Clostridium sp. CS001; assembly: GCF_020443565.1. Lineage (GTDB taxonomy): Bacteria > Bacillota > Clostridia > Clostridiales > Clostridiaceae > Clostridium_AD. The sequence goes on along the minus strand of NZ_JAIZZN010000022.1, from coordinate 63,802 downwards.
TCTATCTCTCGTTGTAATGAACTAATACTTTCTGATCTGGAAGCTCTATAAGCATACAACTCAGTCTTTATGTAATATCCACCATCTAATAACAGAGTCTTAATTACTTTTGGTGGATAAGTATATAAATAGTGAAGTGCAATGTCCGCTCCATACGAATGTGCTAATAGATAAAAACTATGCTCTGTTATAGTGGAAATAACTTTATCAACCCAACTAATCATATTAGGCATTTCATAATTTTCTTCTTTTTCAAAAGGAGGTGTTTTCCCATGTCCAGGTAAATCTATGGCTATAATATGATACTTATTCTTTAATAAATGTCCTAACTCAATAAAACTCAGGCTTGTACTACCTAAACCATGAAAACATATAATTGTTGGATTTTCTTCATCTCCCCACTCATGAATTCTTGCATCAATTCCATCTTTATTAATAAAAACCTCTTTCATTTCTTTCTCCTTACAAATTATTTAAAATATATTTAGTTCACCGCACTGTACTATCCTTCCCAAATCATATAATTGTGATTGTGGAATAAATTATGCACGTTGTGACATAACTAAAGATGATTATGACTTAATTATCAAATATACTGCACTCCATGAATAATATAAGGGTTACGAGAGAATATAGCATAAGTAACTCTTCCATCATCATTGAGCATACACTTTACCCTATCTCTCATAAAATCTTCACCAATTAATTCTAATATTTGTTCTCTATCAAACCAATCCACTTCAAGACTTTCTTCGCTTGTGGTTAGTTCACCTGAAATTGCCTTACCAGTAAATCCAAAGTTTACAATTGAGCCAATAGGGCTAACTCCATCAGGCTGAACTCTGCTTTCTATATTTGAATGCACTGTCCTCAAATTACCAATCTCAATATCTATCCCAGTTTCTTCTTTTATCTCCCTCTTTAATGCGTCAGTAAGAGGTTCTCCTGCCTCTACTTGTCCACCTGGAATCTCCCATCCTCTATCTGGGCTTTTAACCATCAGTATTTTCCCTTCATTATTTTCTATTAATCCTCCAACTGAAACAATATGTACTGGATAATTCATAATATCTCCACTCCTCTTTAACTCCTCTTTAACTCATCATTAATTACGCTGAACATGAAATTGCAAAATCACATTTTTCATTTTTTTACACCTATATTATCAACATTTCATACAGCCTAATGCCTATATCATACTTTTCGCTTGTTTAATCAATTCATAGGCAAATCCATTTTGACGATATGATGGATCAATATTACCACACCATTTTTCATTAACATCAACATCATTCCACCCCAGTATATCTGTAATTAAATATTTAATAACTTCTCCTGCATTTTGTTCAACTTTTGGTCTCTACAAAAGTCTATTTACAAACTTTCTAATATCTTTAGTCAAAACCATTTTATAAAATTTCTATTGCCGATAACTTATATAATTCATCTTTATTAACTTTCACATTTATATAAACTTTCCCACTTTACATTATTATACCATTTATTACATTTAAGCTCCATATTTACATATAACTTTATATTTACTATTCGTAGCAACTGATTTCTCTAATATAAAAGAATATACAAAAGCTCTGGAATACTCCAGAGCTTAGCTCTCAAACTTTTTATGCCGTTTAGAATACAACACTCTTGTCGAACAGTTTTTTCTTACTTCTTATTAATCTAAGTAATCTTTAAAATAATTACAAAAATGAAGTGAAAATATAAATAACACAAACATTTGAATACCTAATATAACCATATCTTTTTGGTTCTGCATAATATTCACGAATATAAAAATACAGCAGGCAAGCAAGCCAATATTACTCATAACAAATAATATTCTACACATATTCTTAACTAATTTCCTTAGTTTTTCCTCCATAAAAATCTCCTTACAACTCTTATTATGTATCATATTTGCTAATTAACCTTCTAACACCTAACTGATCACTAATTATATTTACATTGACCATTTCGAATTCTTCTACATTATTACTATCTCTTAATTTTGTCCTTTTGGAACAGCTCTTTTACCCTCCTCAAATTTCTCTCTAAAATCTAATATATAAACTTTCCATTTTTCTTCTCCAAATCCTACAATTTTAAATATATCTTCATCTGTAAAATCAGTATTAGAAAACAGCTTACTGCATATTTTCGCCTTTAAACTAAGGTTCTCATCATTCCTACCGTACTTTTCACCCTCTTCAAAACCATTCTTAAAAGAACTTGTAATTATATCTGTAAAATTATCGTTAACCATTTCCATTACTTTCGACATTTGATTTTGCAAATTGTTGCTGTTCTGGTTGTTATAATTCCAAACATCATAAATACTATTTTCATCCATATTTTTAAATTCTCCTTTCAATCTTGCTACCACTTACTCCTAATAATAGATTTGGTAGTATCCCTTAAAGAGTCTTAGGTATGTTAGTATCTATATCTAATCCACAAACACATCTTCATTTATTACATATTTAATTTTATTATCATATAATGCTTTTAAATATCCTTCTACAAAAGCACTGAAACTATTTGGATTATCTGTATATTTAGCAATCAATTTATAATTTTGATTGTAAAATTCCCTTTCTTTAAAATTACTCTTGTAGCAACTCTCTTTGTCTTTGTAAAAGGAGGTAATTGTTAGGATTACAGATTCCCTTTTGTTAAACAACCTACCTTCTAACAGTAGTTCCAACAGTTCTTTGTTCCTTCTTACACCTTCAGTTTCAAAAAGTTCTTGAGGTATTGTGGTCTTCGTCCTTGTTAGTATAGTATCACTTGTTTTATTCTTATTTCTATTAATCGCCATTTTACATATCTCCTTTTTCTATAACTTTTCCAATTTGCTCAAACGCCAATTATTACTTAGTTTAGCTGTTTTACCTTTTCCATAAGATAATACATCCCCTCTTTTTTTATTCATATTTAACCTTATTATGTATGATGTTGCCTTAGTAACATTATTAAAAAAGACCACACGATAGCTTTTAATAATTCCTGCTATCTGTGCGGTCTTTATATCTATACATATTTAGTTTTTTATTAAAATGTTTTTCTGGTATTCCTAATGGAATACTTAGAGTTTTAATCATAATACCCATGATTGCCTCCTAAAACTTTATTAAGCTTACTCTTAATCTTAATAGAGTTATTATATCACTAATTCGCCTGGGAAAGTTGAGTTAACTTGAATATATTGTATTTCTATCTTAGTCGCACCGTTTCGTGCTTAATCCTACTTTTGTAAGACCATATAGTGAGAATAAGTCCGACCTTAAATGCTTATCATATAAAAAATACAATAATGGAGGAATAAAGAAATCATGACAAATATATTAATTGGTTCGGATACTGGAAAATATAGTACGAAAAGCATAGCTAAAATAAATGGTGTTATCGTAAAGGACATATTCAGAACAAAAGTACAAGAAATCAGCAATCTTGGAGCAGAACTTTCCAATAACTCTTATAATATCGAATTTGGAGGGAAATCATATTTGATAGGAGATATGCTAAGTGAAGATAAATGTGATTATAATATCAGCAAAAGTTCAATAAACCATCAACTCTGTATATACTTAGCTATATGTAATATGATTGATAAAAGTGGTGCAATGGCTTTTGGGGTTCCCAATGTGTATTTAGCGTTAAATGTACCTATAAATATCTATAAGAACAAAACACTTAAACAGGAGTACACTGAACTAATACAACGAGAAGGTCAAGTAATTCCAATGAAAGTAAACGGTAGGTCATTCGTATTTAAAATCAATTTAGTATTACCACTCCCCGAAGCTGTAGCATCAATATATTCAAATATTGCTGAATTTAGAGATAAGAAAGCTACTATTATAGATTGTGGCTCATTAAATACAAGTTATTGCACGTTTAATAGCTTAGTTCCACAATTAGAAAGTATGGTAATAGCTAACTCTGGTATTAATGTTCTACGGTCTACAATAGCTGAGAGGTTAACCACCGTTTGCGGGACATTGGTTTCAAATGACGACACAGAACAAGTCCTCAAAAGTGGGTATTTATATGTAGATGGAGTTAAGATAGAAGAAAGTAAATCAATTGTTGAAGGTCTGATAAGAGAGCATGTTCTCGAAATATTTAACTACGCTAAGAGTAGAGGTATAAGTTTCAATAATACCACTGTATTATTTAGTGGCGGAGGTACTATTCTGTTGAAAAAATACATAATTGAAGTATATCCAAATGCTATATTTGAAAAAGACCCTCAGTATGCTAACGTCCTTAGCTATTTTAGTGTATTGGAGATAAAGTATAATGGCAAAAAATAAAGTATCTATTAGCTTCTCGAAGGAGTACTTAGATATATATGCATTTCTTAAAACCAAGCATAATATTAGTTCTTACATATGTGAATTAATAAGACTGGATTTAGGTGTATCTAACGAAATTAGTGATTTTGAGTCTAAAGTAGAAGCGATATTTGAGAAACTATTAAAGAACAAGCAGTTATCTTATAATTCCGATAACATGATTGAAAATGATGAAAATGCCCCTACGAGTGAAGATGTCGATTTAATTATGAATCTTTTCTAATATAACTTAAAACAAACTAATTGCATATATTGTTGCAATTAGTTTGTTTTTTATGTAATGACATCTAATAAATCCACTACAATTTTTCTATATAAATACTTCTTATATCTTCTATGAGCTTCTGACTAATATCTGCTTTACAAGTACACACTACTATATTTTCATCTTTGCTTTTGTATGGTCCTATTGTTATGTACCCTTTCTTTAATCTAATTGTTGCAATATTAGCTTGAGACCTCGGATTATTTTCATACATCCCCCTAACCTTTAGTACAAGTACAGGTTCGTTTCTTTCTATTATCACATAATTCATATTGCCTAATTTTTCAATTAAATCTTGTAGTAGTTCCTGCACTTTAAAATCTGAGTTTTTATAAATTGCACTATCAAAAAATTCATCTATATTCATATTAATACTCCTCTCAAAATAGACTTAAGGCTTGCTTATCATAAAATTATATGGATTTTCAGCTATTACAGCATTAGCTTGTACAATATTAAGATAAATTTTAATAAAAGTGATATTATAAATTTTGTTTCTGTTTATTCTGAGAGTTTAAGAAGAATTTTCAGATTCCTTTCTGTACCTATTTTATGGTCTTTCCAAAGTTCATTCTGAATATCTACCTCATAATTATTTTCGCATATATTAGATTGATATTGGATAACCTTACTATAGAAAAAATTTAATTGCTTATCGGAAACAATATTAACCTTAAACCAATTCTCGCCAAAATCAACAATTGTAGCGAAATCAGCAATATACCAGAGAAATGCCTTCCACCAAATGTCTCCACTATTCTGCCATTTTAAAATCTTAGTTATTGTTATATTGTTTACCCCACTGGAAAAACCATGACTTAATTCTCTACCCCTCATATCTAATCTCCCCCCTATTAGTTGAAATCCTACTTAGTTTATATTTGTCCAATTCTATTACTGTCTAAAATAATATCTTCACACAGGTTTCTAATAGTAAGAGATTTGTGATTTTACTCTACTATAATAAACATTGTCTAAAATCTAAACCTTATCATTTCTTTCAGTTCTCAATTATTTATTCCCATTAATTTAACAATTGAAAAATAATTATCAGTTAAACTTAACTTACTCCCAACCCCTTATACACAGCATCAATAGGATCTGAATAGAATATTGGTTGAACCTTAATAAGCAACTCTGGTGGAACAGTTTGAAAATCAGCAACTGCTGAAGCAGGTATTAAAACTTTCTTAGCTCCCGCATCAACACAAACCTGTAAACAGTTAGCAAAGCCTTCTATCTTACTTATAGTTCCTCCAACAGTCATATTGCCTAATACAGCAAGACTTTCTTGAACAGGCTTCTCTAAAGCACCTGAACAAAGTCCTATGAGTTCGCCAATACCCAATTCTGCAGTTAATCCTATTCCTTGCATATCACTAATGTGCATCAAAAAATCCTTTGTTTTTGTGCTTATAGAATTACTAATGCTCTTCGAATTTGATGTAAAATACCTAAAGGCAGTATCTAAGGATTCTTTTACATCCCTGTTTGAACCTGCTCCAGACTTTTCAAATTTTCCATTTCCACTTACTACTTGGTTTTCAATTTTATATACACCAATCATTCCAGAATCTCCATGTCCAACAACATACACATGTCCTGGCTTTCCAAGTCCTTCTGGTATAAGCTTTCCTCCACCTTGTTCTGGAACTGAAACAAACTCTTCATTTAAGCTTTCCTTATCTATATAAGAGAAATGAACATCATAAAATTCCATTCCACCTATCTTCTTGAGCTGTTCCTTTACTCTTCGCCTTCCTACAAGGGCATACTTTAATACCTCTTCTAAATCTTCTTTAGTAAATTCTCCATTAGGGTGTATTAGTTTTAGAAGTCCTGAAACAGTCTTTCTAACAGCTATAACATCCCTTTGATTTAGATTATTACCAAGTTTGAAGTATCTATCTATAGCATCAGAGAATGAACGTTTTCTCATTTCTCTAAAAAACTCAGCCATGTAATCAACAATAAATCCATAATTATCTGTTAAAAACTCAGGTCTCATTTTAGGAATCTCCCAACCAGGTATATAAAAGTGCATCCTGTCAAAGAAAGCACAATCATTAGCCATTTCTTCTGGGAATGGAGCAAATAAATGAGAAGTTTTTATCAGTGAATCTAAACTTTGATTAATATTTCCTACAAAAACCATGGATGCAGAAGCAGTTTTCTCTTCTTTTCCTCTTGAAAAAGAACCAGAGGCCATATAATCCTTCATAATCTGTATTCCATCTTTATCTTTGAAACTAATCCCAGCAACTTCATCAAACGCAACCGCATCCCACATACCAACTAATCCAACTTTTCTGGTAGACATATTATAAAAAAGATTAGCAACGGTACTTTGACCTCCTGAAACTAATATACTATTAGGTGAAATTTCTTTATAAACATGTGATTTACCTGTACCTCTTGGTCCAAGTTCACATACGTTATAATTATTCTCGACTAACGGTACAAGTCTCTCAAGTAAATGCCACTTAACTTTATCTTCAAGTTGGGTGCATTCCATCCCAGTTGAACGGACAATAATATCTATCCATTCTTCCTTTGTGAAGTTTTTTCTTCCCTCAAATATTTCTGTAATGTCCATATTAGGCATTTGAATTGGCTTTAAACTTGATATACTAAATGGATTTGAATTTTTTATCTCTTCATCAAAGAAATAATCCATCTTTAAAATACACCATATACCACCTTGAAGTAGCTTATCAAATTCTTTAACATAGCTCGGAGATATAGTCACACCTTTTAGTCCAAGGTTAGAAAACTCTGCCTCATACCTATCCATTTTTTCATTTAGCTTTACTGTAAGTTTATCTATTATGGTAAATTGTCCGAGTTCTCTAACTTTAGATTTTATTTTCTCCGCCTCATCTGGTCGTACAAAGTTTTGAGAAAGAATATCCTTTACCCGTGCCACACCTTCATTTATAGTATCTTCATCATCAGTAGCACAATACATTCCTAAAAGATATTCAAGTACATAAACTGGTACGTTTGCCCCTTCTTTAATGGATTTCGTAAGGTCTTTTCTAACTACCCTACCAGAAAAATATTTATTGAGCTTCTTATCTAAATCTAAACTAATTCCATCGTTCTCCATTTATATCCTCCCCAAACCTTTCTTAAAAATCAAAATCGCTTGCTATTCCTAAATTGATGACGAATGGTATTTCTTCTAATACAATTCCTGTTTCTTTATCTTTAATAGTAAGATAATATTTCTTATTTCTATCATAATTCATGGCTTTTAATGTTAACTTAATTTTGAAAACTCGTTCCTCTGGTCTATCATTATTTGAATCAGCTATCATGGTTTCAATATTAGAAACAATATTCTTTTCAGTATCCATCATATATACTTCTAACGTTGATGAAGTTATCTTTTTATTTATTTTTTCTGTTTGAAAAAAATTAAGCTTAAATATACTATTGGTAATCTTTCTAACCTCATTTGTTAGTTTAACTTTCACCTTTTCAGCCTTAATGCTATTTTTATATGAACTTCTTATATTCTTAAATGAAACTACTGGAACAACTAACTCTTGAAGAGTAGCTCCACCATGTACAAATTTACTACCTTCGCCCTGAACTTTAAACCTAATATTTGATTTTGGCATATAAGCAAATACATCATTTTCATTTAATAGATACTTCATATCTATTTTTAGAAGATTATCAATTTCTCTATTTTCTTTTGTAATGAAACTTCTTCTGTTCTTATCAATGACTTCAACAGCTTCTTTACCTATCTTGTCACTCTCTTCTAAATCGCTTCTCTGATATATAAATCCATGGTCTGCTGTAACAAGAACGTTTATTCCGCCAAGCCAATCAGTTATTTTATGAATTAAATCCAATATTTCATCTACAGCCTTTTGCACCGCTTCAACAGTATATATTTCTGTTGATCCCTTATCTGAAGTTGCATCTATAGTATCGTGATAGATATATACGAGCTTATATCCCTTTAGAGAATCCATAAATTCTATTTTATTTTTAGGTAATTTCTGATAATCAACAGCTATGCTATTATCAAAGCTTTTGATTAATATTTTGCTTCGATTTTGTACTCCACTACTGTCATTCCCATCTACAAATACTCTTCCATCATCTTTAATACTTATACTATCATGTGGAAGCAATGAAGCCATTCCTAATTTAGTTATTGATGGCACAGTAGATAACATTGAATATATAGACGTTGAATTAATTACTTGTTCGTTAAGCCTTTCAGCTATTTCTGCTCCTACCTCATACCTAAGTGCATCCGATATAATTACAAATACTCTATCACCATTAGAAAGCAAAGGATTAACGTAAGTGCTATAAAATTCCCTTTGATTAACTATTCCTGGTATTCTCCAATCCTTTTTCATATCCTCATTTATAGCAGAACTCCAATTAGTTCCAATCTCAGATAAATACCAATTCACATACAAATTTTCTGCTAATGATTTAAGTCTATTAATTACATTGCTCTCTGGTTGTAAGTCATAAAAATAATAAACTTTTCTATAATAAGTATCCATTTTATAATACTCTGTAACGTAGTCCTTAAATAACTTTTCATTATTCTTTTGGGGAATACCCATATTATACTTTTTATAAAACTTGTGCATTTCAACAACATTTAGTAGAGCCTCGTAAACCCCCTCATATTGTTCATAGAAATGTTTAGTCCGTCTTCCTCTTATAAGTTCTATAAATTTATCATAATCTTCACTTTTATTTTCCAAGCTATCCACTATATTTCTAATTATTGCCCTATCAAAGATTTTTAATATATCTATATTTTTATAATCTTCAATATCTAATTTTTCTATAAGTTGTACTGCATTAATTTCCTTCTCATACTCTTCTGATAACAAATCATACTTAATATAATCCGCTTTATGATTCATCCAATGGTCTATAAAAACAACACAATTAGGTTTATTTTTTCCGATAAACTCACTAATTCTGCTTAATTTATCCTCATTAATATAGCTACCTAACACAGTAGATATTATATGTACCAATAATTTTTTTAAAGTTTTATTCGCTTTGTCATATCCATACTTTATTTTTGCATAATTCCAAAATACTTTCTCTATGTTGTACTTTTCAAAAGCAGTATAATATTTATTGTCCTGCTCATTTAATGATTCCATCAAAACAATTTTTAGAACTTCTTCAAACTCTATAGTCTTTGAATTACATACTGCTCCTAAAATGCCTAATTCTAATTTTTCTGGTGTATCAATACTTTCTTCAAATTTATCAAACTTATTTCTTCTTTCCATGGAATTAAAAAATTCTTTATATTCACTAAATTTTTCCCTTAGGGAAATATCTATTTCAAGTTCCTTCATTGTTAAAGAAGTTTTATCAGCATAGAATTGCTCTGAGTATACAACTATATCTAATAGCCAGTTTTCTTTATTATCTTGGATTTTAACTGTGTTATATATTAAAAAATTAGATTCAACATCTTCTTCCTCGATAAGATATTTACTGTAAAAACTATTTTCAGATGTTAGCTTATGTATCCTAACTCCCTCTATATTAACCTCATCAATTACATCCTCAAATTCTTTTTCATAATCATTCCAAAAGATAATCTTTCGTTTTTCCCCATTTTTCAAAGGCAGATTAAATTCATTTCTAAGAGAATCTATTACATCAATGTTTGCCATTCCTTCATCTCCCTAAAGTAAAATTGTTTCATTCATACCGTTGCATTCTAATGTGAACAATATAAAGTAATTCAATTAGAAATAAGTCCCTATTATAATTATAACGTTTATAATAGGGACTATACAATTATATATTAAATTTTGGCTAATAAACCATTAAACTTCTCATAATTTACAACTACACCATCATCTAAATCAATTTCAATCTGCATATCAGCCATATGGTGAAGAACTTCATCATATTTCTTTAATTCATCTATCTGCTTATCAAGTTGGGTAAGTTTCTTCTTAGATTCACTCTTTTCTTTTGTTGTATAATCTCCTTCAACTACATCAAACAATGACTTTCTTTCCGTATCTAATCTATCTTGAAGTTCATGCAAATAGTCAGTTCTTATTCTTGATAATGTAGTCTTATCATATCTGTGCATATAAATAAAACAATTAAAGGCCTTTTGTTTTCCTGATGTAAACATCCAATAAATAGGTCTCTTCTTATATGTTTTTAGATGTTCTTTAAAGAAATCATTAACGAAGTATCTCCTTACAGTTTCTTTAGATGTTTCACTACTCTTCTTTCCAAGAGTTTCTGCTATAAAGTTAAGGTTTTCTATTAAATATTTTTCTCCAAAAGTAGCATTTACAAATTCTATAAATTTAGATACCATATCCTCTTGAAAGTAATTCTCTGAAAGTATCGGAATAATATTATTTTCATATACTTTAAAAGTAGTATACTTTGAAGGATTAAATACTCCGCCAGAATATACAATGCCATCTACGTCAAGGCTATAGCGTCCAAACATGCAACCTACCGCATAAGAAATAAAACTCTTTATATCACGGATTTTATCAGCCTCTCGAATTGTAACATCTTTTTTTTGAACTTCAGGCATCATTTCATCCTGTAAATTATAAATCTTACTAAATATGTAGTTTAATTCTTCTTCATTGGATTTGAGTAGAGAAAACTCATTTGCAGTTTTCGTCTCATATATATTGTATTTTGTTTCAATTTTATTGTTTCTAACATCCTTATCATAATTTTTCAAGAACGGATGAGTTTTAAAGTCCCATGATATTTCAAAGTTGTCCCAATCTACTTTTGAAATTGCTATATTACAATCAACAATTTTTTCTATTTTTGTTTTATAAATATCCGAAATTATTATAGGCATATTACATAAATTCCCAGGTTGAAAGTTCAATGTTGGATTTGAAGCTTTCAATGTTTCAAAAGCTAAATTTGTAGTTAGATAACCCAAAACATATTTAATCCTATCTGCGTCCATAAACATTGACGAACCACCAACATCAAAGAGAAATCCTTTAGGAAAATATCTTATTCCAAAATTTGCTGAACTAATAAATGTCCATGTTAATCCTTCATTAAAAATATAATCTAAGTTGTAATTATGCGAACGAATTTTTCCAGTTTTCTTATCTTTAAAGTTCTGTATTTCATATCCATCGTTTTCCCAATTTACTAATATTTCATTATTGCCATACCACTTACGAAAGTCTCCCCCTTTATTATATGGAAACCACTTCTTATTACTGCACTTAGCCTCTTCCCTTGATTGACATTCAAAGTCACATTTATTGATATTTACTTCATACCAATATCTAATAAATCTATTGTTATCCGCAGTAGCCATACCCAATCTTGGTTCTGCAATCTGTCCAAGTAATCTCCCATTTTCAAAGCATTTAATAAAATTTTCACTAACCCAATATGCAATAGACATTCCAGCAATTTTAGAGAAACTTTCTAATGTTATTGCTTTATACCTTTCATTAATTGTAGGAAACTCAAATGGGACCCCCTCTTCATTTGTTTCATAATATCTAATACAACAATATTGAGCTTTGTAGTTTTTAATTTTTGAGTTCTGCATTATAAATGCACTTGTTCCAAAACTAATACCTAAGCTTGTTCCACCCTTACCTAAATATGGCATATGGACTAAATTGGTAATGGTCTTCAATTTAATTATCTTATCTCTAAGATTTTGAAAACTCGATAAAAACATCCAACTCTCCATTGTAATCATAGAAATATATCCTTCTGATTTCACAAAGTTTAAAGCTTTCTCAATAAAGCAAGAAAACATATCTGATTTTGAATCAGGGTAATTTTCTTTAACAAAATTAGATAGCTTATTTCCCATTCCTTTGTTTCCCATATAAGGCGGGTTAGTACAAGCTACATCATATTTTTTACTCATTATCCTACCCTGTTTAAGTAATCCAGGTATCTTCTCCAAAATAATATTCTTATACTGTAATTCAAATAAGTCAGTTGTATCTCCATTCCTAATTTCTTCTATTCGTCTCCCAATTATATCAAAATCAATTTCTTTAACTTCTAATATAGAACCATATTCCTTCGCATCATTAAATACATTAATTAAGTATTCAACATCATCTCTATGAATTCTCTTTTCAATTTCAGTTTCCTTTGAATTAACTAAAAATTCTATTGCTTCTTCTGGAAACCCATTGCTCTCTTGAATAGAGCATATATTCAAATCAATTCGCTCCTTAAATATGCGACTATTATAACTTCTTGCCTTCATCATTACAGCAAAATAAGCAAGTTGTGAAGCTCTATCGTCTATATCCAAACCATAAAGATTTTTTGTAAGTATGAGTTTAGGAATTTCTCTCTCTGTATACCCTGCTGATTTATATATGTCATATAAAACTTCAAATAAATACACCAAAATATGCCCTGAGCCCATGCAACAATCAAAAACTTTTATTTCTTCTGGATTTATATTTTTATTCCTGATATCCTCTAATTGCTTTTGAACGTCTATCTCCTGCTCTGCCTCTTCTAAATAATACTTCCATTTAGACTTTAACTCTTCATCAGGGTGGCTCTCAATCCACAATCTACCTAATGAGTTTTCCACCATATACTTAACTATCCAATCTGGTGTAAACAATTGTGTAGCTGATGGTATATTTTCTTTAGTAATCTTTATGTTTTTCTTTAAATTTTCAAAAACTTCATCTTTCTTTTCAGAAATATAATACTGATAAAGCCACCCAATAATCTCTACATCTTCCCAATCGCTTTCTTCCATAGTTTTAGTGTCTGTAAGCCTTCTAACAAAAGCCCCCTCATTTAAAAGACCATTTGGAAGTAGTAATTCTGTATAGTGACCTATTTCTTGAAACATGTATGGAAGGATTTTATTTAAAGAGTTACATTGAGCTATTATCATATACTTAAATAGCCCTTCCATATCATTATTTAATTTCATTTCATAAATCTTATGCTTATCTACAGGTAGGTCTACGTTACTGGCTTCTTTAATTAATTCTGGTTCGACATTTCCTTCAGTAGCAGAAGATAACACTCTTACTTTTGTTGGAAGATAGTTATTTACTTCCATAAATCTTAGAGCTGTAAATCTATTAAACCAAGTATAAGCAACCTCTTCGATAATTTGCTTGTAACCATCTCCGCCTTCTTCATTTATAGACTTTATTTTCTCTATAAGTTTTTCCCTTTGTTGTTTTTCTTCTTTACTAAGTGGTTTTCCATTAATAACAATAGAATCACTACTCACTGTCTGAGAATTTTTGATTTTATCCTTTTCTATTCCATATTGCATCGCTTTTATTTTTATTTTTTCTATTAACTCTTTTCTGGACTCAATTGCAAAAATCTTAAGTGCATTCTTATTCATCTTAAACCTCCGTTTATTAGATAAATTAATAGGAGATAAATATAATCTCCCACTAACATTAATTATTCAATCTCTATTTCTTTATTATCATTTATAATGCTTCTGAGTTTATTTTTTAGTTCCCTAATATACACTTCGATGTCATCTACAGTCTTTAATGATTTAATTTCTACTAACCTTGCAACATTAACCTTTTCAACTTCCTTCGGTATTAATTCTGGTTGTACTATTGCAGGGTCTGCAATTGTTATCCCTTTATTCTCTTCTGCTTTTTTCTTCCTTTGATACTCTGAAATTTCTTTATTAATTGATTGATCAAAATATTCTCTTTTGTTACTGCTTTGAGTTATAGAAGCATCTATCTTGAATATATCAGTATATTCATCTATTTTTGAAATTAAGCTATTATAATAAGTCTTAATTAGTTCTTCTGTATCACTACTTACGCCATACTGATTTGATTTTAACAAACAATAATCAAAATCTTCTTTTATTTTTTCCTTGGATTTCATCTTTTTTTCTTCAACTATAGTATTAAACTTTTTTTCTATATTTTGAGCAATGTCAATAATATTTCTTATACGTTTATATGGGATTGGGTCATGTAAAATATCATCCAAGTCTTTTATATCTTGAATAAGTGCTTCATTTAAATAGTCTTTATTCTCTTGACACTTCTTAGAAATATTTAATCCTTTATCAAATATATCAATTTGATTATCAAAAAAAGCAACAGCATAGGCACTATCATCTACCCAGTCAAGCAATTCATCCTCTTTCTCTTTTAATGATGTAAAGAAAGTTAAATTATCTTTATTTTCAATTATTTCTTTAAAGGTATTTACTCCTTTTTCAAACAAGCTCTTCCCTGGATATTTCCTGCTTCCAAATCTGTTTATATATTCCTTTAAATCATGAATTTTTGTAATAATTTTATCTCTTACAGCCCTCGCTAATCCGTCTTCATCATCTGGTAGATTAATTTTCCCAAATACCTCTAAGCTTATATTTTTAACAGCCCTTATAAGCGGTTCATCTACTTTTACTTTCTTATTAATTATAACTTTATCTACTTCTGTTGATTTTGTTAAAGCATCGACTACTTTATTCGCACTATCTATTTCTAAAAATTCTCCATTTAATCTTAATTTTATTTTCTGTTGTTTAAATAGCTTTGCTACTACTCCAGAAATATCTATTTCATTCCAACCATAAGGTGCATCTTTAAATCTGTTTAATACTATCTTCATTCTAATTTGCTGAAGATTATCTTCTTGAAGGCATATAAAATTAAATACCTCAGTTTCAGCCAGTTCATTATTGTATTGCTCTACAGCGTCAAAACCTAACTGCTCAACATTGTTTTTTAGAAGTGATACTACTTCACTTTCAGTTGATAGATTGCATTTAATGTACCCAAGTTTATTAAATATACTATTAACAAGTATACTAAATCCATAGTTTATTTTTTCTTTAGAACTTGCTCCTTTTATATCTACCTTTTCCCCATTTACAAAATATGTCCCTTGCAATATTGCACTTTCTAATAACTCTTTAGCCCTTAATTTTCTTAACCTCATTTCTCCCTGCTTTGTTGTAATAATAATTTGTATGTTTTCTGGTAGAGAATTTACATTCTTCTTTTTAATATATGAATCAATTTTCATTGCTTCAGTTAATTCCTCAATATACCCCTCACTACCACCCAGCTTAACAATCATTTCTTTATTTAAAAATGACTTGGATATAAGTTCATTATCACTCTTATAATAATCATCTGATAACGGGGTAAGAATATTTATTCCTATATTACTTGTTTGATTACCATAAGGCTTTTCATCCATCATTTTATTAAATGGGAATAAGTATGTTTTTGTGTGTCTAAATTTTGTATCCTCGTATATACCCGAAAAAACATAATTTGATAATTCCTTCTTTATAACATCTTCATCTATCTTTTCAAACTTAATCTCTCTATTAACATCTTGTTCTTCGTCAGTTAAAAAAGTGAAAGTTTCGCCATTCTTTTGAATAAGAGTATTAGATTGAAGTTTTCTTAATGACTCTTTAATTTTATCTTTTAGTTCTAATTTATCTTCATCTATACTATTAACCATAAGTGTTGCAATATTTTCTAAGTTTCCAGGTAATTCATCGCTTAAATATTTAATCATAAACAGCACTTTTAAAAGTTTTAAATTCATAGGATTCTCTTTAAGTTCTGGATTTTCAGAAGCTCTTTCAATAACTCGCGAAATGGTAGGATTTAAAAATTCTTCTATGGTATCATAAAAAGCATGAAAAGGAATTAAAATTCCTTCTTTATCATCAGCATATTTAAGAACCGATTCTTTATAGGCAGAAATCATTGACCTCTCACCTTCAGATAAATGCTTTCCTGAACTTCCATGCTTCCTTACCTGCTCAAATACATTTTGCAATATTTTAAACTGATATGGAACAAATGGATATACTTCTGCAAATTCTTTATCATCAACATATCCTATTAAGTCCTTCCTTGCATTATCAAAGCTTATAAGATTCTTTAGTATAGCACTTTTTTCTTTGTATAAATCCTTTAAAAGATATACTGCATCCTGTCCTTTTTCAAGAATACGCTTCTTTATTACTTCATCTACGGATATTGATGATAGGCTTAACCTTGTGTCAAATCTCCCTTGTATTTTTGAAAAGTCATTCCCTTTAACTTTAAATAAGGAATCTATGCTTTCTTGAGACGTTACCATTATCCAGACTTTACCTTTGCAATATGTACCTAAATCCTCAGCCACAGTTTGAAGATTTAGCATCAATGTAGGATTATCTCCTATGTATTGACCTATTTCATCTATAAGGAATATGAGATGAAAGTTTTTTCCTTTAGTATCTATATACTCTTTAACTTCTTTTGCAAACTTTTCAATACTTACCTCATAATCGCTAACGCCTTTCGTTACAAACTCATTTGCACTTTCAATAGATGTATTCAAAACCTTAGATATAGCCTTTGCAACAAAGTCTTTATCTAAAAAGAACCCATTTCTTCTATATATCCATTCCTTTCCACTGATACTATAAAACTCTTGTTTAAATTGCTCATAAACACCATCTTTTATAAGCTGTTGCTCCATATACGCTACCCCTGGTATTTCGTCACATAAACCACGATGTTCATTAAAAACTTTAACAAATATCCTCAATATAGCGTCTTCTTTGCTCTTATTGTTAATTGGATTTTTAGAATCAATATTAAATATTATGGTTTCTGTATCAGTATTAGCACCCTTTTTCATTTCTGCAAAAATCATTGGGTCTACTACTTTGTCTTTAAAGTAATCAATAGCCTCTTCGCCCTTAATTTTTTGATTGTCTAATAAGTATGATAATATTTTAAGGAAATGTGATTTACCACTTCCAAAAAAACCTGAAATCCAAACTCCCATTTTATCTGTATTTCCATTAAGACCTTTACTATAATTCTCATAGAACTTTGATAAATGCTTAGATATTTCTTTAGTAACAACATATTCATCTAACTCTTGGTAAATCTTTTTTTCATCTGTTTGCCCTACTTTTATAACCCCACTAATTTCACGCTCTATATCTCTACTAAACATATCTCTAATAATCATGCTAACCCCTCCTGAAATTCATCATTCTGTACTTGAACATTATTGTTTTCTCGCTCTTGTCTTTATATGTAAGCTACTTTTTTTTGTAAGATTATTTATCTGTAATTAATGGAAATGCCCTATAATAATTTTCATCTTTAAATAAATTAAATAGCGTTAAGTCCTGTCCACTAAAATGGCCAGGATAAAATACTACCAATGGCTTCTTACTTAGAAATTGTTGTAAACTATTAAGGATGTTATGAGAACGCATAAAAGGATAACACTTTCCTATACCAGTTAAAAATATTAAGTCATGGCCTTCTGATTCTTTAGTTATTTTTTGAGCAAACATCTCAGATGTTATAAATGGTGTTACCGCATTAAGCACATATTCTTTACCCTCTTCTTGCTCTAAATAAATAATCTTTTCAAAAATATCTTCTTCTTTCAAAAGCTCTATAAAAATTTTATATAAATCAAACTCTATAACTTTTCTATTAGAATCCACTTTATTTAGTTCCTTCTTTATATATTGAACATATTGCCTAACAACTAACTCTTCTTTTGGATCATAGTCAAATATGTAGTAACTAATTTCATTGCCAAGGCCTCTTCCCTGAATAAATTTTTCTGTTTTAACTTTATCTACAATTTTTTGAAGTCTATCATATACATCATTCAACATTCTTCACTTCCTTATCTTATATATTCTCCCATTGCTTCAATATACCCTCTATCTCCTATGTTTATGAGATAGTCTTTAAGCTCTGGTGGTATTATTAATCTACTTAGTTTTCCTGTTTTGATATTTTCAAGTATCCCTACTTCTGTCAATATCTTAAGTATCACTTGTTTTAACTTTCTATTAGTCACCTCAGACCATTGGGCAACTGTTTCGCTTTGTTCTGCTTTGGCTATAAAAAAAATATTTATATCTTTTTTCTCTAAAATATCATTATTAAATTCCAATCTTTCTCTAATCACTTCATTCATAAACTCAAAAAAGAGCCTATTAGTTTTCATAATAATATATAAATTAACTATCTTACCTATTTCCATTGGCTCACTTATTATAGTCTTAATTAAATACTCATCTAATACTTTTACCCTTACAATTATTGCAGACATTATTTTATTAGAACTACTCTTAGATTTATATTGAAATATGTTTTCTTCATTAACTTTGTCTTTTATTTCTTTATCAGATAATCCTTCAACCTTCAATTTCAATACCTGCTTTAATTCATAGTATGAGAAAGAAGCACTGGTTAACGTTGAAGTATATTCAAGTTTTTTTATCATAATATATTCACATCCTTGACCAAATATGTTGTATCTTTTTTTTACTTTAGGTCCCTCTATTCTATCATATAATACACTTATTTGACTATTCACTACTGGCATTAGTGTTAATCCAATTAAAGCAAATGTCTTTATAATTTTACCACATATTTGAATAAGTTTATAATAGCAGGGTATATAATCTTATTTTAAAAATTTGAATTTGTAATAAAGATTTTATTAACTAATTTAATGCATTTAATACTGATTGTTTTTTTATACTACACTCCTAAGATAAAAATTATAATATGCATATAAATAGAAAGAACGCTGTAATATGAAGATGTATTACAGCGTTCTTTCTATTTATATGATTTCCTTTATATATACTTCTTTATCCCACCTACCACCTACATCCTCCCGACCAATAGCATAATCGCATAACTCCTCTAACTCATCTTTGCATGTCTCTACGGTTATATATATGGTATCAAAGTTTTTTTCATCACTCTCCTCCAACCATTGCCACTCATATCTATCTACTAAATACCCCATTCCTAAGGGACAAATGTTACCAGTTTTATATACTTTGTTGATTTTTGATTCACATATTTCACGTATATTATCACCATCTGTTGACAAGTAGTGAGTAAATTCTGGTGCAACTACTTTTCCAATTTTCTTACAGTATAATATTTCACTTCTTTCTTCAATACTTTGTAATTGTTCTATAAATTTATCTCTGTCGTTAAGTTTATCAATATATTTCTCATATTTTTTAGCGTCTGTTTCTTTTTCAAACAAAACTCCGTGTTCTACAAAGTTCCAAACTCCCTTTGGATTAAAGCCATCAGTATGCTTTAAAAATTTAGTATCATTAACATAAAAAACTCTTTTCTGTTTTGCACCAATTTTAATAGCCTTCTTGACATTTACATTATTTGAATCTATATCCATATCTACGTCAACTACTACATTACCTTCTGTTATGAAGTACAGTGTTTCGGTAATGGACATTTCCCCTATCAATGCTTCAAGCTGTGCTGAATAGTAATTTTGTTCATATCCCTTTGCGTCTGTTAATTGTAATACCTTAAGTTTCTTCATAAATTAATTTCCTCCGTTTTTTTATAGTTTACAATCCATTCCATATTGATATTTTCCTCTGAAATATTTCTTATCCCTACTAATCATTATGTATGTATCTCTATTTTTAATAACTTAATAAGCTATCAATGAAGTTCTGCAACACTGCACAGTTTAAATTTTTATACTCCATCAATCATTTAATTTCATTTTCTCTGTTCTTCATACTTCTTAAATTCATCGTTTCCAATACACATACAGAATGCTCTTCTTAATATTCGTATTTCCAGATCAACATCAAGCTCTATTAATTCTTCTATTTTACAACCTTGATGTATTGAAATACCTTCATCTTCAATGAAAATACCATATTTCTCTTTACTAATTTCACATTCGCAGTGTAATGAATATTTATTTTTCAGCACATCAGAAATATGATTAATATTCAAAGGCTAATTTTCCCTCTAATTTTCTTACCTTATCCTCACACAATACGTTAACTTTTTTCATTATCAAACTTCTCCTTAATCTTACATTTCTAATATCTTATTCAATCATCCCGTTCTGAATATTCTGAACGCTTATATTATAGAGATATCAAGAACTTTAGTATTTTAATATATTAAATATTTTTGATTCATTAATTATACTGTATTCACTTCTTAGTGGATCTCCGTGTACGATTCCCACTCATAACCATCTGGTATTTCCTGTTCACTATCAAAATAAGGTTCATAATAGATTTCATCTTCTTCCTCTTCATTAGAAACATCATACTTTTTCTTGTTTATTAAAGAAGAAGGTGTGCTTTTCCCCCAGATTATACCCCCTTCACAATTAAAATCATCGTCGAATTTACTATCATTTGTATTTTCCATTAGAAACATCTCCTTAGTATTTATTTTTTTACCCGTAAATTCAGAGATCGCACTCGACCATTATTGTCTTTATTCTCTAAGTTCCGTTCAAATTATATTTCTACTATTTATAAACCAACTTGGTAATCTTCGCTTTTAATTAATTCAATAATTTTATTTATAAATTGAACTGATATGAGATCATTTATTTCTTTTCCTTTTGTAACTAAGTTCTCAATTTCAATTATTTTGATATTATTTTCTGCGACCATCTTATTAGCTTCACTTATATTAATGGGAATATGGAATGAATAATTATTAGTTTCATAAAATAGATAATAATTACTGATTTCTTCATCTTCAATTACATCTATAAAATCCACCATTTCCATTCTATCTTCATCAAAATAACTTCCGCAGTATATAGCCTTCTTCACCATTTCCTCATATTGGTCATCGTAACTGTAATAACATATCTCATTTTCATAAATGAGATTTTCCATATGTATACAGGTTGGTTTAAGTAGTTTCTTTAGAAGAAAATCCTTTAGGCTATAATACTCTCGTTCTTTAGCTTTGTACTTATCTACAGTGTCAAAATAACGCTTGTAGTTACTTTGCTTTCCCTTATCATAATATTTATTCTTATTATCCCTACAATTTTTAGCCCTTTTATTTAATGAATAAACTGCCATCTCAACCATTTCCATCGTTATTACCTTGTCCCTTATATTTTCAATAAATTCTTTTGTTGTTTTCATTGAACTCCACTCCTTTAGCATTAAATTTACCTGGATTATTTTAATTCTGCCGAACTATTTCTTTAATTATTTCAACATCAAATTTGATATTATTTAAAATTTGTTTTGTAATTTGTTTAGACATTTTAATTTGCATCTTGGGTAACACTCCAATGTTATCCCAAGCATTTCATCTACCCCATTGCTATGCGATTTAAAATTCCTTTGATTTATTAATATACATCACCTCCAATTAATTTTATTGCATATTGTCAATTTGCTTTTTATTTATTGACCATGACTTTATTATATGCACATTTTTGCCGGTTGTCAACTTATTTTTAAAAAATATTATATTGTCAACAAATTGCATAAAAAAAAGACACACCTTATTAGGTTGTATCTTATCAACCAATATTTTATTTTAACTTCCTTACACTCTTCCTGTAATCATCCAATTCCTCAATTATCTTTTTAAGTACATACATTGTATTCTCTTCATTTACTGTAGCGAATTCATTAACATCATTTAACAGTCTAATTAGTATTTCTTTTTCGGTACTACTTAATAATTGCTTTTCATTGCTGTTTTCTATTTTCTTTGAAATATCTATATCGTTTATGCGTATCATTGATTCAATACTGCTTTGTCTTGAATTACCATTTAAAATATTTTCATGACCAAAACTCTTTAAAACTTCATTAAAATCTAAGTTGAATTTTTCTATTAGGATACATGCAATAGAGAATGACACACCTTCCCGATTGCCATTTTCTATACGATTCATATAGGAGGCCGTCACTAATGCTTTATCTTTTTTAACTAAAACTCCATCTTCTAATTCTTCAACCTCTACTGTTAGCTCCTTCTCGATTTCTTTAAGAGTCTTGCCTAATTTTTTACGTTCCCTCTTAAGTATCGATCCGAAGGATAAACTTTCATTATTAACATCCTCAATATAATCATTTTTCATTGTAATACCCACTCCTTTGTACTTGAAATTTTATCATTCCCATGTCATATTGTCAATAAATTATTTATAAATAAACTTTTGACAATGAAATGTTTCAATATTTTGTAAATGCTATTGTTCTTTGGGGATGTCTAAGCAATATCAATCTAAATTTAAAATAAACTAAAACTTACTTATTGTCTATTTATCAACTAAGTACATTGATTTATACATCTTTCATAATAAGAATGCCTCTATTCTGTAATATTAGCATTAAATGACCCAATTGATAATGTTGCTTTAATAACCATATACATAATGAATACCATGTTGTTGTCTTCCCATATTTATGTTCTCATTTTATCCTAACTACTATTTCAAAAGATTGTACAGCACTTTTATAAATTAATCAGTCTAATGTTATATCTATAATTTAAAACAAAAAAATGGCTATCCCACCATCATGCAACTTCTACTGTAAGTCTTTTTATATAAGAAATTAGTAGCTTTTTTATCTGCTCCAGAATATTATCTAATTGATTATGCTCCTGCTCATCTATATACCCCTTTAGCTTTAATACATCCAACCAACATTGTGTCTCTGTACAAGATCCAAAACTTATAGAGTAGAAATTTGCTTCTACTTTTGTATACCCGAGTGCCCCACGTCCATTACCCTCTGCCATGTTAGAAATTATACTCTCCGAGGACCTTTGTGTTTGAGAAAATACTGAGTTTTGCTCAAATTCTGGTAGCTTAGCAAGTATGGGATATAATATCTTAAAGAAGTCCATTATTATTTTATAGGCATTCAAATCCCTAAAATCTTTTATTCTATCTAATTCCTTTTCTATATTCTTTATATCTAATTTATCTCCAGAATCTACAGTTTTCATTAGCTCACTCTCCTTTAGTCTTAAATTTTTTCTATAAGTTCTTAATAGCTTAATTATTTCCTCTGCATTGTGTAAAATTTCTTTACCATTTCTATATTTGGCTTCATTATTTGTAGTCATATCTTCTACAGCCTTCATAACCTCATAAGTGCATCGAATGGCTACCTTATAATGAAAGTCTCTTCTTTCCATAGATAATATACTCCCAACAGCTTGTGCAGTTTCTGTAGCAATTTTTATAGCCTTCTTTTGTATCACCATATTCTTGCTATTATTGAGGCTTCCTACAAGTGCATTTATCTTTACCACTAATGTAAGAGTTTTTGCATAAGCAAATTTCTTTCTAAAATCCTCATAATAGATCTTTCCGTATTTATTCATATGTTCTGTCTCCTCTTTTGCTTTGTAATATGTTTTACCTGATAATCTTATCTTATGCCGTTCTACCAAGCCTATCCTTAATCCTAACCTCTATCAGCTCTGTCAGATTTGAGTCCTTAATTAATTGTGGTGTCTTTATCGCTGACTCAAATGCTTCCTTATTCCCTATCAAAATAACTTGTCTCTCTGCCCTGCTACATGCAGTATATAAAAGGTTTAAGTTCATTCTATGTTCTTTAAAAACAGGAAGTATTACAATAGGAAATTGGCTTCCTTGACTTTTATGTACAGTTATTGAGTAAGAGCTTTCTATATCCTTGATCACATCACCTGCATATTCTACAACCTTATTATTACTAAATCTTACTACTACTCTGTTGTTAATTCCGTCATCCACATTTCTTACAATTAAACCAGACTCACCATTAAACACTTGACGCTTAGAATCATTAACATTTTGCATAACCTTATCACCAACGACTAAATCATAGATCATCCTTCTGGAATTATAATTGAACTTTTCTTGAATCATTTTGCTTATTTTCTTAGTTCCGACTTTTCCGTCCTTTATAGGGCTTAGAATTTGTATATTCATTAAGGATTCGCCTTCATTAATTAATGAACTTATAATTCCCTCTACTTTATTTTGGAAGTCACTTTCTCCTTTTATCTCTATGAATTCAAATTCTCCTTTTTTGATTTTTAGTCCCTTATTCACTTGAAATCCAATTCCCTTAGTCATTTTCTGAATATTATTTAAAATAACTGAGCCTTCCCCCTGTCTAAATATCTTAGTTAATTTCACCTTTTTAATTTTATTACAACCAATCAAGTCATAAAGTATTTTTCCTACGCCCATAGATATTTGATCCAGATCTCCTATAATCACTACTTTTGTATTCTCTTTAATGCAACATTTGAGTAAATTGTGAAATAATTTTGCATCTATCAATGTTGCTTCATCTATAATCAAAAAATCTACATCAATCGCAGTTGCAAAAATTTTCTTATTTGTTCCTAACCCCAATAACCTATGGATAGTTTTTGGTTCAATATCTTCTGGCATTATCTCTTTAATTCGACTACAAGCTTTTCCCGTAAATGCTACCACCTCGATCTTGGATTCTATGTACATGCTCCTGATACACTGTATTATAGCTGTTAAACTTTGAGTTTTCCCTGTCCCTGGGAATCCATGTAAAATTGATATTCTCTCTGTAATAGCATTTTTTACTGCTTCCCCTTGCTCCTTTGTTAATTTAAAGTTTCCATCTGAATAACTTCTAACAAAGTTATCTATCTTATTTGTAATATCCTTACTTACTTCCACTTTTTCCAACATCATCCCTGAGATAATTTCTGCAATTCCAAACTCACATTCATACAACTCTTTTAGATATACACACTTCTTATTTTCCACATTTACATATATAATAATTTCTTCATCTCTTTCCAACTCACCAATAGCTCCAATAATCAGATCTTTATTTATAGTAAACTTCCCTAAATAGCCCCCGTACTTATTCATGTACTCATTTAAGTTTTCTATTAACTCCTCTTGTATTATAAATACATGACCATAAGTATCAGAGCTGTATTTTAAGTATTCCAAAGCACCACATTTCACTCGTTTCTCGTCATTATAATCAAATCCTAAATTATTGGCTAATTTATCTACAGTACTTAAATTAACTTCATACCTTAACAGCATGTAAGGATTATCCTGTATTTTCTCTATAGCATCTCCCCCTAACCTGTCATATATCTTGTCTGCTGTTGTTGGCTCGATACAATGGGATTTGCAGTATTCTCTTACCCTTATTAGCTCAGCATGTTTTTTAGCTTTTGCTGAAATATATTTCGACTCATCTTTGGTCATTATATCTAAATCAATTAAAGGTTCAATATCATTTATTAGTATGTCTAAGGATCGCTCCCCCACTATTTCTATAATATTCTTACAGACTTCCTCACTAACTTTTTTATCAACAATGAGAGACTCTTTAGCAAAAGTAGCTACATTATGAACCCCTGCTATTTCTCTAACTCCGAAAGATTTGTCTCTAAGTTCTTCACTAACCACAGCCTCATATTCTTTGTTTTGATCCAATTTAGAGTATTTATAAGTAATATTAGCAATTCTTTCCTTATTACCGTCCTTTATCCTAACACTTGCTCTACAGATGTCATTTGTTATATCTTCATGTTTAATTGCAACCACAGTAAATCTTATCTTTTGCATTTTTTGATCTCCTTTATAAACCTATTTCGGTTTGAAAAATATTGTAGTATATAACATTTCCTTTTATTAAATAATTTGAAGAAAAGCCATCTCTAAAGACCCTTTCATTTTTATTAATGAACCCCATTAGTTCTTCATCAGTTTTGCACTCAATGTGGTCTTCAAATCCTAATATCTCCTTAATCTCTTCAATATTCAGTGCGTTGAATGTAGGATTCTGTAATGTAATTATGTTTTTTTCATCTTTCTTTGATGTAATAATTGCAAACTTTAATCGCTTTTTTACGCTTATTTCCTCTTCTAAATTAGGTTTCATCTGTAATTGCTTATATAAATTAGAATAAGCTTCATATTTTTTTAATACAGTAACATAAAGTTGAGCAACTATAAATAGGTCATTTCTTGTAGCATTATGCCCTATTTTTAACCCTTTAATTGTCAATCTACTCTTTAATTGTTTAACAATGTTAACCAATCCAGGATAACCATCTGCTATTTTCCCCAAGCTATCTTTCAGATCCGAATAATTATCTAACTCATCAAATTCAATATTATATGCTTTTCTAAACATCACAATTAGTAGTTCTCTTTGGCTTTTATATTTATTAAAATTCTTCATTAGTTTATTTATATAAATCGTGTAGCACCTTCTATTCATATCGCCCACTAATTCATCAATTGTTGTATTTATCATTTGCATCAGCTCCCTATATCCATTATGTTATAAATGCAACCCACAATATAGAGCTAAACGGTCGGACACTGCTTTGACCCCTGGAGTACAGCAATATGCAGATTCTTAATATTCTTGCCCACTAAAAAAAACTTCTTGCGAAGTCTAAAGTATTACTGGATAATTTTTTATTAAGTTATTGGAATTATATGAATACATGTAATATACTTCCACATATCAAGAAAATATTTATGGTTGTTATGTTTGAACGGAGAAGGGGATTAACTGTCTACCAGACTATAATTAACATATAGTTATTTTAATATTTATATTTTTTATATCCAAATTAAAGTAATATTGGTATAATTAAATAATGACTTTGTATCGCAACAGTAAAACTTTGTACATTAAACAATCTGTAAAAATATACTTATAAATATTTAAGGGGGACTGTATGAAATTAAAAATCAATTTTTGGTCATTTATATTTTCATTAATTTGTATTGCACTATTTTTTGTATCAGTATCTTCCAAAGAAACATTAGATACTGTAACTAACTTATTGCATACGCACCCACTATATATTGTATTAACAATATCATTTATAACTTTTATTTTTGGATTAATTGGGCTATCTGCATCAACCAATTGGAAATTACTTTTAAGAGGTATTTCAACAATTGTTATTACTCTTGGCTTATGTATAGTAATAATTATTATTACGGTAATGGGGAATATATTTAAATTTACTTAAATTAAAATTGTTTAAAAGTTCGCAACTTTTATAAAAGACATACTAAATCAATTCTTTAGTTAGTAGGCATTAGTAATTTTAGACGAATCAAGTATAAATTAGCACTATTTTTTAGTGCTGATTCATTGGTAAAATAAAGATTATAAATACAATTATTTACTAATATAATAATTTATTAAAGGAGTGAAGTCGTATGACATTTCAAAGCATAATAATAACACTTATTATTGGAATATTAATGCTTATTGGTGGAATAGCAACAAAGAAGAAATGGTTAATGCTAATTTCCAGTATTCCTTTGATTATCGCATTAGGGTCAATTGCTATGCTTTTCTTAATGGCACTGTAGCTCACAGTTTAACTTGTAATATCTATAATTTATATAATGGTCAAAATGGTCTTGTTTCAGGACAAGCCCATTTTTCACCCTATAATAAAATAATGCATTTCATTTCCATACAATATAGTTTTAGTGGTGTTAACTTAATACTTTTAGTTATCTTATTAATACACTTTGATTATAGTAGTATAGAAAATATAGGTAATTAATCCATAATGATAGACAATTATAATTAAAGGAGATAATGTAATGAAAAAATATTTAATGATTATAATTTTTAGTATATCAATTTGTTGTAGTTTGTTTTTAGGAGGCAAATTATATTTTTTAGGAGACCAAATTGAGAGAGAAGAAATATTAAATGCAACTATTTGGAAATTATCTAAAGATGGGTATACTGAAAATGAAATAAAAAAAATACAAGTACGTTATGACCCAATGAAAGGTGGGGTACTTCCTTATCAAGTATTTATTGTTTTTAAAAACGATACTTCTAAAACAAAAATCTATTCATGGAGTAGCGTGGAAAAGAAACAAATTGTCGATGCAGGTACATCTGCTGGATTTTAGACCTAATTGCAGGAAATCATATCAAGCATGGTTAATTACAAAAGTTAGAGTTAAATAATTGTATGTAGAATTATAAATAAGTGCCTCATTATTTAATTATAGCGACACTTTTTTTATATAGAGTTAGTGACGTACTTTTCATAAAATACGAATTAAGGGAAGCCCAAAATGGCTTCCCTTAAAAATTATCATATTATTAGCACTGCTATTAATCATTGTCAATATTTACTATGCATATACCGTACCCTATAAGAATATACACTATATTTCTTTACCCTAATATTATTACGCACCAATCTTATAGTAATTCCCGTATACACTCCTGTAAACTTCCTCTCCAAAGGTTTCCATGCATTTTTCCCCACTTAGTTTAGTAGGTTTAATTTTAGCCTCACTCAGCTTAATAATTCGTCTCTCCACTTCCTCTAATACCTCTTTTGTATAAGTCGGTATTATATAAGAATTTTCCTCTTTGTTATAGCCAATCGTCTTAAATCTTTTCCATTTAGGCAACTTCTCGAATGGGATTTTTATCAGCAATCCGAATGCACAGAAAAGGTTTATCTTTGGATTCGAAGTTCCCTTTTTACTAATACCTGCTTTACTACCAATATATTCATTAGAAAAAGAGACGATATTCTCTCCCCGATAGTTATTAGAAGAGTAGTTAATATGTTCCCTACCCTCACTATTAATAACTTCAAGTAAGCGGATATGGTATTTCAAGCAATTGTAAAGTATCAAATACCCATTATTAATTAAGTAATCACCCTGTAATAACTTTAAATTATTTTCATACTTGTTTTCTTGGGCTATCTCATACTCATTTATTATATTCAATAATTTACACAATTCCTTAATTGCAGAATACCTGTTAGCACAAGTACCGCTTATTATTTCATATAATTCTATCAAATCATAATAAGTACTATAACTATAATCATTAGAATCTTCATTAGTTTTTAGAAAATATAGTTGCTTATTAGTTGCAGTGTCAAATAGGGTATATCCGTTTAATTTTTCTTTATAAATTGCTACTTTATATATCCACATTTTTAATGCTATATTCTCTTCCACGGAATAATCAATATTTACAAATCCATCCTTGGAGTTAATAATATTGCTCATTGCACATTCTGCTTCTTCCCTGGTATTCTCTAAGCCCTCACAATATTCTTGCTTTAAAAATACTTCGCTTTCAAATATTTCTGCATATTGACCATTAATTCCAAACAGCACTCTCATGTCAACTTTGCCCACTAAAAGACTGACTGCTTCCTCTGTTGTTTTTACAGAAGTATTTAATGCTACCTTCGATTTTATATAATCCATGTGTTCTTTTAGGTATTTCTTGTAAGAATTTTCGGGAGCTATATATGCTTTCGCCCTTTGTATATTCTGTCTTTTTATAGCGTAAAGCTTATTCTTAGCTTCCTGTATTTTTTCATCATCGTTTATATCTACTGCATGTAATTTATCATTGCTCAGTCTAAATATCACTTGTCTTAAATCCATTTACTTCCTCCAATGTATATTTTAATTTTTAGGGGTCTGACTACTATACATAATTAGTTTTTAGTTACCTTAATACAAACTTCAATATTTTCTATTTCAGAATAATATTATGCGTTAGCATTATTATAAGAAAAGATAACCATTGGAATGTAAGCTCCCTATACCTAAATTATAAAATAATAAACTCTATGTTCATATACTTTGGAGGTTCTATATGGTTTGAGTACTACTATTTCCTTTTAATTGATAAAGCTAACGCTTTATTTTATATAGTGGTACTTTTAGACTTTTAAGGAAATCTTATTATTTTAAGGGTATTCATAAGAATACCTCATTTTTAGCTTTATATTTAACAATAATATCTTTATTAAGAAGATGATGATAACTCATTTAATGCTTAAACTAATGGAACTGCTTACGCAGTTCTTTATATAAAATAAATTATACTAAACTACAGTTTTCAACCAATTATTAAATTTGCTATTTATTATAAGTTTATATTTTTACAAAAGATAAGAGATGATATATATAAAAAACATAATTATAATACAGAAACTGATTTCTCATTTGATTTTGCTTAGTATTATTGAACTGCTTAATCAATTTTTGATATAAATAATCTTAAGTAAAGTAAAACTTTTATATACTACTAATTTACATATCTATAAAAATTAAAATCATTATATACATAAAAATATATGCTACAACGACGTTCACTCATTTTATTATTTAATTGCTTAGGCAATTTTTGACTAATGACCTACTCATTAAATTTTTGATTTATATATAATTTTCCATAGTGTTAACCTCAACTTTGCATTATGGAATTATATATACAAAAAATAAAAAGCAGTATATAAAAAAAGATATATACAACAAAGCAGGCAACTTATTTTTATTAATTAATTCCTTGTTCAATTTTCGATTAATGATCTTATAATCAAAATTATATTTACATAGTTGATAGGGTTAATTTTCTATATTTGCAGGTGTGGATTATTTATAAATATCATAAATTATGCAGTTCAAATGAAGTCCAAAGTTAAATGAGGTGGTTTTCAAATATTCCTTTACAAAAAAACAATAAAGAGCATAAGCTCTTTAAATCCTATACATAATAATACGAATTTATTATTATCATACTCATTACTTATTTGAATCAATTTGTATAAGGTTCGTACCTAATGTATTTTTAATTATAAATAAAGGTATGCTCAATAGCATATTGTGTTTCTCTATTTACATTAGTTGTTTAATAATTTACATTAGTTGTCGTTAAACTTACATTTGTTGGTTAACCTTCGTATTTTTTTAATTCATTTTGCTATTATTAATATAACTTATTACAATTTTAGATAATTGAAATGACTGATTTCGTTATCATATTGCATAACTATGCATAAAATACTTATATATATAAATTATCAAAATAATATTTACTAAACTAAATTACCTTTTTGTTAAAACCCTAATATTTAAGATGTTGCATAGTTAGAGTCTTTATACAAATATATTAAACAAGTTAAAAAATATATGATTCCACCGAAATATGTAATCCACTCCAACAGTGTTAAGCTGAATAGGGCTTTCAATAAAATATTACTTCCTACCACTAAATTACATAACTCCACATCTTGAATCCCTTGCACTACAACACTGGCTGTGAGTATATGCGTTTATAATAACCCTTATAACAAAAGTAGTTGTACTACCCAATATATTTACTCTATAATTCAATAATACTATATACATATATACACCCTCATCATAATATGCACCATTTGGCATGCAGGCGCCATCCAATATATACTTTGATGATAATTATACTCTAATACACATTGTAGGTTTAAACGTCAATTAAATCACTTTTAGAGCTATTATATATAAATAATACATGGTTGTACCAATATAAATTATAATTTATATATCTATAACCCATTTTTGCTTTAAGTACATAAACTTATTTGTAAATATGCTTAACTTTAAATTGTTTTATATACGTGCTCTTAAATATTATAAAAATAAAATGTGGATCTTTTTACGTGTATATAGGATTATGATTCGGGGGTAGTTGTGAATGTTCTGACAATTTAAGATGTTCATTATAAATTCTCCTTATATTTATTCATTAATATACACAATTACATTCATATCTTTTAAAATAAAAGCCTTATGTCTAATAATTAATATGTTCTTCAAAACACAATAATTGTTAAGCTAAGGCTTCACTTTTTTAATTAGCAATAGGATTCTTCCATCGCTTAACCTCCTAAATTTAAATTTATTTTCTTTGAACCTTTAAATAGATTCCCTTATACATTATGTTACTTTTTATATATTCCTTAATTCTATTATCCTTATTGTCTCTAATATTTTCCTCCATGCCTCTGCACACTAATTTAGTTAGTAATCTACTTTTGCCTTAATCCATCTTTTGCATTATTCTATAATTTTACTTTTATTCAAAAGACTCGAACATGGTAGAACCTCCAAAAGGTTCCAATCATCTTATTTAAGCAATATAATTATATTAGGAAATAAATTAAAAGTATAAGGAGTAACCATATATGGATCAGACACTATTAGAAAAGCTACAATACATACTCACACAGGAATTTGCAAACACAAGTATATATAATATCGATCGTACGACTTATTATGGGGTATTAACTAAAGTGCTTACCGCTATAGCTGATGTGTTGCCAGAATTCAGACTCAATGAAAATACCGTATACCACAAGTTAGAAAGAGATCATATTTTAATTACATCTAAAGCACCTCTTAGAATATTAGATGGTAATCTGGCAGTCATTCTTAGCATTAAGGATCACATAATTAATACTGTAGAAGTTTCAATCTCCTACTAATCCCAATCACTTCAAGCTTTGATACTAACATTTAAATAAGTAAGCATTATAGCTAATGTTTCGCTTTTTTTTCACATCCCTTCAAGGTATAATTTTGACAACACAACATCAACAAAAAAACAAAATGCCCCCTGATAATTACCAGAACGCATTTTTGATTTATTTTTAGAATTGTTATTTATATAAATAAACAATAACCATCTTTTCTACAAGTATAATATAGCGTAAAGAAGCTTATTTTTGAGGTTTTAGAAAGATTTTAAGCTTGTTAAACTTAATTAACTTACAGCAAGCAAAATAGGACTACGGACCTCTCATAATAAAGTTTCTCTACTCAATATTTATATAATCATCTTCGCTCTTATACTTCACTGTGTCCATTATTTTAGTAAGAATTACTATTCATTATTGCATTTAATCCTTTCTTTAAATATTTGTCAAAGCCATACAAGTATTTTTTTACTATTCTTGAAAAAATTAAAATCATTTTGTTTTTATCACTAAAACACCCTAATGGAAGAAAGGTGCTCAACTGCTGATATTCATCATTCCATGTTAAAATGTAGTCAAATTCATTATTTATTTTCTCCATATCTTGTTTTAAGTAATAGTAAACCTTCTTACTCTTCACATTACTAAACAACAATCTAATTCCGATACAATTCTTCTTATCTATATTGATTTTAAAATCCATCCCTCCATACCCACTTCCTAATCCAAAAAAATTTCCAGTGACATCTTTATATTGATACACATTTCCATATTCTATGCTGTCTTCACGTAATCTTTTTATAACTTTTATTAAAATTTTCTGCTTATATGAGAAATTTTCATTTAGGCTAAAATCCTTTGTATTAATCAATATGTTATTGTTATAATTTTTTATGCCTTTAGTTGATATAAAATGCTCTCCAATGTTATTAAGATGACTTAACAATTCTATTTGATCATATTGGTCACATATATTTATTTCAGTAAGTAGTTCCTTAACTTTTTCATTTAAACCTAAAAATATTAATTCAATGTTTTTCTTATTATGAATAGCTAATAAATGAATTAACTCGTTAATATACTCATTTTCTAAAGAAAATGATATCCATATTATAACCGTTTGGTGATGTTCACTTGCTAAATCCATTAATTCTACTACTTGCAAGTGGTGTCTCATATCAGCTTTCGATAATTGTATTTCGCAAAATACCCTTCTTCCTTTCCCATCAATTGCACTTATATCTACCTTTCTTCTATACCTAACATTTTTATACACTCGCTCCAGCATAATATCATCTTCATTTAACATTGATCCAATTTTACTTGATAATTCCCCTGGATTCTTCTTTAAATATATTGAATATAAATACTCAGGTCTGCTCCCATCAATGCTCACAATATCCCCTCCATATTAAAATAACTCCCATATAAAAAATATGGGAGTAAAAATTATTCTACCTTTTTAATTTATATTTCCATTGACACTTTTTTAAGATTATCCACTAATTGTAATATGTTAGATTCATCTTCTCTATTACAAATATCTTTCATTGAATATTTCTCAACTTCCTTAACCAGTTCCCTTAGTGCAAACATAACTTCGATACCCGCTACTTTATTGCAGAAAAGATAACTATTGTTTAATATCAAATCTTCTATTTTATCCTCTGTCTTGTCATCTTCCTTATCCTCTTGATCTTGGCAAGGAAATAGTTTCTCAATTAATTTGATATCAATATTCAAAGCATGTTTTAAACAATTGATTGAATTAATTGAAGGGTTTTTTCTCTCGAAATTTTCTATCCTCGAAATATAGCTGTCACTGAGCGTTGTAATCATGGATAAATCTTTCAAACTCAAATTTCTCTCTTTTCTCAGTTTTTTGATTAGCATACCAAATGATTCTTCTGTGTTTTCCATTTTAATCATCCTTCCTTTCTAAATTAGTTATATTAAATAACTCCTTTCATTTTCTTTGTTTATATATGATATACACTTGGACATATTTTTATAATTGCTATTAACCAAAAAAATAGAAAGTAAATCACTTAGTATTACCAAATGATTTACTTTCCTAAAATTCTCATTATTAATATTTAAATCACAACTAATTTTTTTAATACCTATCAATATTTTAGTTATTTTAGTTATTTTAGTTATTTTAGTTGTTTAAAAGTCCTTACTTCAGATTAATATTTATATATGTTGATTCAGATTGCTGTAAATCAGCTTCATAATAACTAAAATAACTAATTTATAACAACCATATCATAAAATAAATTATTACAGTTTTTATTACAATCAATATTTCTTACACATCTTAAAAAATATATTGTTATTTATTATTAACGCCTAACTAAAAAGGCGTTAATAACCTAAGAGCAAAAATTCTCTATGCATGCCTTTGTTTTTAATTTTGATATATCAAAAACAAATGCTCTACCATTTTTTATTTCATGCTTTTGCACAAATCTTATCGTCTTATATTCAATGTAGTATTCTTTATATTTTAATTGTTTTGTGAACTCGTTTTGAGTCAATTTATCATTTTCTTTTAAATTATGGCTTGTTATATATTTTAGTAATTTGGGGTATAGCTTCTTAACATTTAATGCCAGTTCTGTACCCGAATTAATAACTTGATAGTCTACCCCTTTAATTAATTCTCCAGTCTCTACCATGTCGTTTAAAACATCCATGCTCTTTTCTATTATTCCTTTTACTTCGGAATTCCCTTCAAGTACGGTGTCCACAATATTTTCTTTTATTGCCTCTTTTAGTGTATTAAAGTCATAGCCCGTACAATTCTCAAAATTTAATCCTCTTGCTTCAAATAAGTCCCTAATAAGCTGTATACCTAACATACAGGTAACAGCAGAATTCCTTACCCTATTTGGTAAACAGCTATATTCCTCATTTAATTCCTCATAACTATTTATTAGAACACGAGAGTCCATATTTAACGCTTGTTCAAGCAACCCTCTACCTAACTTATTAATTATTTCTTTATTCTTCTTTAAATATATAAAGCTTTTTTTATTTTCTTTTCTACTAATTTTTTGTTTTGAAAAGTACATTAAAATACTTCTTTCTACTCCAGCACTTTCTTCAATCGCCATTTCTCCTACAAGAATTATCGGTGTGACAACATTGTATTTGTTTAAACCTTACTGGGCATTTCCCCTAAATCCAGGTGTTCTATCATATGCATTTCTCAGTAGAGCTGATATTTCATCTCTTCTCATTTTACTCAATCTTGAAGGCTTGTACTCCTCGATTATAAATGGAAAAGTATTACTCCCACCAGCATAGTTAACATTTACAAATCTGGTACATTGGTCAGCACTCATTTTTTGATTCATGCTGAAAACTTCCATTATAATACTTTCAAGGGTCTCTGATTTACCTGATCCTGCTTCCCCACAAATTATTAAATGTGGACTTTTTGTTCCATTATCTAAGTACAGTTTTTCTCTCAAGAAACAGCTTGAAGAAAAGCCAAAGACCGTTGCAGTGTTTCCTAATTCATTAAAATTAAAGATATATTTTGATATTCTCTTTAACTCACCCTTTGATATTGGTAGTACGTTTGTAATTGATGATTGTATTTCACTATTTCCAATGTAGGTTACATCATTTATGACCTTTCCCAATTTATTTATACTACTATCATTTCCAACAAAAATATACTCACCGTTATTATTAAATACTCCAGTATAACTAACACCTGATGTTTTCTTATACAGTCTTTGAAATAAAATCCCCTTAATATTGTTCAAATCTTCAGTATTACCAGTAAATATTAGTCTAATATCGTTTAAAGCTAATGTTTTTTTAAAATTACTCGAATTAAGAAAATCTATCATGTTAAATGTTATGTCCGTATTTTGAATATACTCACGCTCAATTTCACATTTTAATAGCAAATTATCATCTGCTCGAATTAATTCTTTCAACTTAATAATAAAATTGCTTATTAGTTTCCCATCCTTTTTTGAATACTTATAGTAGGTTTTATGTGTTTCAACGATATTTTCATAATTTAATTCTATATCTGCATATTTACTATTTATTTTAATTATATTTCCCATATATTATCTCTCCTCTTATTTTAAATTTATTAGTTTCCTATATGTTTTGTAATTAATTCTATTATTTATAAACTTTCAAATTCCAATAATGCCACTTAAGTCGCAGGAAGTTGACTCTTATTAATTTTTCAAAAAACAAAAACTGGCTTACTTAAAAAGTTTTGGTAAAACAATTCTTAAAAATGTGCCCACTTATTGTGAGCGTATCTTAGAATTGTTAAGTAGACAAAATCATCTACTTACCTTTAAAACTTCTTAAGCAAACCAGCTATATGCCAATTGCTTATATTATATATTTTTTCCATTTAGCTATATCTAAATGTGTTATGATTGTACAATTAAATGTAACTGATGTCAATATAAATTTTGAAGATATACATATAATTTATATAGTCCAATAATAGACTGGTTGTATAAAACTCTCTGGTTTAAATACTTTAAAGTAAAAAATAACGTTAATTTTATATCTCTTGATGTGAAATGTTTCAAATTAGGATAATGAGTTAGAGGCAATAAAATCAATGTTTTAAATACTTAAATACACACTATAAGAGTAATTGATATTGTGAAAGATTTTTGTATAAGATTTAAACAAATTAATGTAAATATATATGAAATATGTTATAATTTTTATATGTTTAAGTCGAGATTTTTATAAAAGACAAAGTAAAGATAATATCTAACAAATAATAATTTCCATAGGAGGTGATAATATGGCGAAATGTGGCGAGTGTGGAAAAAGATTTAATGTATCAAATGCAAGAGAAGAATATAATGAAGAATTTGGTGGTGAGATTGATTACGATGAACAGTTTGTTTTAGGTGCGATATGTGCAGATTGTGCAATATCAGATACTCATTCAAATATAGGACTTGGTCAAGCAATTAATATGATGAACGGTGAGGAAGATTATGACCAGGAACATGTAAATGAATATTTGTGATTTCAGTAACGTGACCATATGGGGTAGCGTATGGTACCCCATATGGTCACGTTTATAGGTATGTAAAATAGTATTTAGTGGCATAATTCACTTAAAAGTTACGTCCGACTGGTAAAAAAATGTGTAGTAGACAAATTATAATTTGTGGAGATAATAATATGAGTAAGTTTAAATATCAATTTATAAAAAATGAAGATGAATTGCGAGTGAAAATTAACAATTTGGATAAAGTAGCAAATTCATATCTTATAGAAATTAAAGGCCTATACATGGAAGATTTATTTTTTATGTCAGTTATTGATAAATCAATCAAGTTGATAGAGTCTTTTCTGTTTGCGTTGGATAAAAGAAATCTTACAGTTCTTGCTACCCTAACGAGAGTTCAAATGGATTGTACAATGAGGTCATTCGCAACTACGATGGTTAGTGATAGTGGGGATTTTTGTAAGGCTATTCTTATAGATAATATAAGAATAAGTAGGCTGACAGATATGAACAACCATAAACTTACAGATAAGCATCTCTGCGAGAAGTTGGGGTCTTATCTAAACTTACCAGTGTATGACTTATATCAGAAAGTCTGTGGTTTTGTCCATTTTTCTTCAGATAGTTTTCATAGTATTACTAAAGCACAAGAGAAAAATAACATTACAATGTTTATAAGTCGAAATAATAGAGATGAGGATAAGCAAGAGTTTGAACGACTTTCATTAGAACTTGCGAATCAATTTTTCTTTTTTGCTTCAGTCCTTATAAAAGATATCTTTGTTTCATGGTTGGAGCAGAAAAAAAGATGGAATAATAGATAGAATGTGGATTAAATATTCTTATAAAGAAGTAGCAATGCAAATTTCAATTTATCGTTGAGGTAATTCGTAATGTTCTTATAAAGCGTCACAACTACTTAAACCGAGTAATCCATAAAACAACGTAATATTCATAACTAACTGAATTTACGGTGTTTTTATTTCGTATCAAATAAATTATGAAATTATTTAAAATAGCATTGATTTTTATATCAACATTATTTTCTTATATTTGAATTTATTATTTTCACAACGAGATAAAATCACAACTGCTGTTTAAAATCCAACTATTTTTTACACTCTTTAATCATTACTTTTTAATTAAGCAAATGTTTTTTGAGCTACTTGCTTCCCCTTCTCTACTACAACATCTGCTATTTCATCTGCAACTCTTCCCAATATAGCCCAACATATAGCTCCTGCGATTATTTTTGTACCATTGCATACAACTTGTATAATTTTACTTTTATCCATAATTTTTTACCCCCAATCTATTTCTTTACTTCTTGCCGTATTTTTCCTATCGTTTTATCACTTCTTGTATCTCTACCATTTTCATTGCGGATTGTACCTTCAGGTAACCCATGTTTCTTTTCAAATGTTCCAACAGTACAATCACTTCTTGTTTTTCTTATCACTTTATTCACCCCCTTATATTACTTTTTATCATCCCATATATCCATAATTCATTTTATAAATGCTCATACCCCTAACGCAATAGGTATTAATGAAGACGTTAACTTGGCAGTCTTATTAGCTTTGTTTTGCTATACTACTAATGCAAAAACATGATTAAAGATGTTTGATTTTTTTACAAATATTTAGTAGATTTGAACCTACTGACCTTAGTTCTTTGTTAGGTAATCCATTTTTCATTGTTGCTTTAATCATTTTCCCTCCTATATGTCCAATCTGCTTTCCAACAAAGTTAGCACCCTGAACAAATCCCTTCCCAAAACCTGCTCCATATGCCTTTCTTGCAATTTCACCTACTGTCTTTGCTCCTACTTCAATAACTTTCTTTGGTATTGCCATAATAATTTCCCCCTTATCTCTTTTTATTTTTGGTTAATATTTTTTTTATTAGTTCATCTATATGCTCTTCTTGTTCCTCAACAACTTGTTCAACAACCTCATCAATATATGATTCATCTTGATTATAAATCTCCTTTTTCCTTTTATGTTCTTCTAATGATATAATATTTTCCAGTTTATTCTTAGCCATTGTACATTTAACCCCTTATTTTTAGAAATCTTTTCGCATTGTTCCTATTTTTTTATCACTTCTCATACAAACTGTTAAATTTCTATTACAGACTGTACCAAAAGGTAACTCATACTTCTTTTCAAATGAACCTAAGTTTATAATCACTTCTTGTTTCTCTAACCAATATAACCACTTAAAATTTCATACTTTATAGAAATTATTAATGAGACCTAATTCATCTTCACTTTTTATCATTTAATATATCTATAAAGTTTTTTATTAATACTCCTCCGCCTAAAGCAAGTGGTATTAATGAAGAAGCTAATTTAACAGTAGTACTTATTGTATTAGTCAATGAATGTTCATACAACATTTTATTAGAATTATCTTCTTTATTATTTTCAAGAAATGCACATTGCATTATTGTCTCTATAGCAATGCCTTCGCCTAAAATGTTTTTAATAGCGGAAGTTGATGAAAATAATAATACAATACACATTACGACTGACCAGTTATAATGTTTACCACTGTTCTCTACATTAACAATTGTATTTTTAGATATTCCTAATATATTAGCCATATCTTCTTGTCTTAGTTTTGACTCTTTCCTCAAATCAATAAAGGTTTTAGACACCTTTTCTATCAATTCATCTCTTGTTATGTTTATTCTTTCTATGTTTTCCATTAAATTCACCCCCTATAATTAACATAATATCCTATTTGTTTTAAGATGTCAACTTAAAAGTCACAATTATCAACTTTATAAACTTATTTTTAAATTTTTAATAGTCTTATTTGTTATTTTAGTTATATATAATATCTACTAACGTGAAAAGACCATGACTAATAATCACATTAGCCATGGTCTTCATTTAATTTAATTTTACATAGAATTAGTGAACGCTATTGAATTTTAATATCATCAATTTTATATTCTTTATCATCAATATTTACAAGCTTTGTTTTTACTTCAATTGTTTTTTCTTCTGGAAATATTGTCGTACCATTTATTTTAAAAATTAGCACCTTAATTCTCCACTTAACCGCAATTGCATCATTAGTAGTAATTTTGCTATTGTACTCTGCTTTATCATCAATATATTCTATTATCTGAGCTGATAATATATTTAATTTTAAATGATTCAAGAATTCAATATTGCGTTTATCAGCAATCCATTCTCTTGTGAAAATAGCATCTAAATATTTTACTTCAGTTGTACTAAGATCCTTTGGAGATTGACTATTTAGCATACTCAACAAAATCTTTATTTTATCAAACCCCATACCTGCATCTAATTCATAATAAATCTTTTTGTACTGATTATCTTGCCATTGATAGTATATTTGTTCATACCCCGACCCATATAGACTATTATCAATTACTACCTCTGGTATCGTATCTCCTGTTATATCCTCGAACCTAAACCCCGTATAAAATCCACTAAATATTATTTTGTATTCTGAACCATTCCATTGATAAAAATATATATCATTTTCATGTGTCACACTTCCCCAGGTTATTATTTCTGGTATATTATCATTGTTCACATCCGCAACTATCATATTTAACTTCCAGAATGGAGTATAAGGAGCTATAAACCCATAATTTTTTACATTGGGTTTAAGCCTATATACTTTTCCATTATGTTGTACTATTTCAACAACGTAACCTTGATTTCTTTCATCTGCAAGGATTTTAATTTTGTCATTAATCTTATTTCCTGTAGTGTCCTTTTCAATTACTTCTATAAGTTTGTAGCTTTCAGGAAGTGATGTCGCATAAGCTTGTTTCGTATTACTGGCTACAATTATAAAAATTAGCAATAATATTAATAACCTTAATTTTTTATACATTATGAATTCACCTTCCAATCCTACTAATAAACCCAATCATTTATTTCTGATACTTTTTTAAGCTGATTATAATAGACTACAATATCTCCACTTATCAATTCATTTTCAAAACTTAAACATCTATTATTAAAATATCATTTCTCTGTAGTCACTTAGATACTTTTCTTTATATTAAAAGTTCTTTCTATGACATTACTGCATCATCCTTTCAATTTATTATTATCATAATATGCTATTTAAAACCTTTAATAAAGCATTAAACATAACAAAAACCAGTAAGATTTTTTATGAACGGGTTCCGCTTTGAGGTGCAAAAGCTTTTTCTTAATAAAAAAACACTTATGCTATTACTCTAATAAAATTAAAAATTTTTTGTAAAATTACATCAATATTAACAATAAAAATAAGGGGTTATTAATAAAAAATAAACTTTTAATATACATTGTATTACGATGTGCATAGTGGTATACTGAAAATATCAAATTCAATATAGTGGAAGATGGTGATAAATATGGATAAGGAATTAATGAAGGGAAGTACCGAAATTCTTCTTCTATCACTTATCGAAAAGAAAGACTTATATGGTTACGAAATTGCTAAAATGTTAAAGGAAAAGAGTAATGATTTATACAGTATGGGGGAAGGTACCTTATATCCTGCTCTTCAGAGAATGGAGAAAAAGAGCTTTATAAAATCTTACTGGGTAACTTTAGAATCAGGCGGGAGACGTAAATACTATACAATTACTGAAAATGGAAAAAAAGAATTAATCGAAAAACTAAATCAATGGAATATTTTAAGCGATTTAATAAAATCTTGCAAGGAGGGATTAATATGTACCAGTTCGATTCTTATATATACTCAATAATAAACGACTTAAAAATAAGCAGGAAACAAAAGGACGAAATAACTGAAGAATTTAATGACCATTTGGAAATGCTTAAACAAGAATATGTTAATAGTGGTTTTGTAGAGGATGAAGCTATTAAAAAAGCTATTGAAAGTTTTGGAAAAGATAAAGAATTGAAAAAAAATATAGCTAATGCCATGTTAAATTATCGAAGAGTACCATTGATAGTAATAGGTGTGTTTTTATCTTTGTTAAGTTTTATATTATGTTTTTTTACTCCAATAGGCATAGGAATGACATCGTCATCGCCTAACTATGTAGATTTTTATACTCCAGTAAGTACATTTAATATGCCAGTTGATCATATTATTATTATCAATCTACTAATCACATTTATAGCGACAACTTTTTTATCCTTACCATTAGGTTACTTTGTCCCAATATTATTCAGCAAAATGAGAAAAGTTCGAAATATCATATTTATGTCGTTTATTCCATTTGTATTAATATCATTTTATCAATATAAAATTGCATTAAATCACTATGAACTTTATCTTATTACGAATATAATAGGAAGTGTTTTAGGTGTTACATTAGGCTTCATCTTGCTAATGGTATTGAGCAGAATATTATTGATTAGCAGTGATATTATGTATAAGAAAAGTTAAATAAATAGTGCAGATACATAATTATATCAACAAAAGAAGACTATGTGAAAGCATAGTCTTTAATGCTTGTTAATTTGTTAAGTTTAGTTCTGTTTGCACCTCAAAATGAACCCTTTAATTTTTTATCCCACTGGTTTTATTTTAAATAATATTTTAACAAAATTTTTCGCTAATTAATAAACTTATGTCCCTACAAAATTTACTCCATTCTTTAGGATATTCATTGTTTCCTTCAAAAATATAGTTCTTTTCCTTTGTAACCATTTGTACACTCCAACTTGTCCCATCACAAACTGGATGTAAAGGTTCATAAGAGTTTTTCCATTTAAATACTTTATTCTTTTCTAATCCAGATATAAACACTATTAATTTATCTTGCAAAAGTTTTATCTTTTTTTCAACTGTCAATTCACAACCAAATTCCATATATTTATAATTGGCTACCCTATTAAGTATATCTATATCTACTTGATAGGATGCACCACCATATCCACCCACACAAGCATTGATGATTAAAATATCGGTGTTAATCCACCCCTTAAGTGGTAACAGTATTCGTCTCCATTCATTTGCTTTAGCCTCTAATTTCACTGCATTAGCAGGACTTGTGGATGGTAAATTGAATAGATTTAAATCATCTTTATTTACATTCTTAACTACTAACTTTTTATAGAGAGCTTCTGCCTTTTTACCATTAAAATAAATGCTTTTTAAGTTAGGATACTTAATAAATAGCGACTTAAAATCATTTGCTACTGGATTTTTAATGTTAGAATCACTACTGTCTACTCTGTCACAACTTTTTAGCACATCGTAAATAGCAATATGATTCTTTAATAAAAAATCCATCTTGTCATCATAGCTTTCAATCATCTCTTCCCCAAATAATGAGAATACTATCTTCCAAAACTGATTCTGCCTATTTCCATAATACTCTTGATGTATTAGAGATTCCGCACCTGGCATAGTACCTAAAATTAATATCTCACAGTTTTCATGTATTATTGGTTCAAAACCCTCTACCATCTCATTTACCCACTTTCATCTTTTACTCATAAGAAGTGCTATACTTCCTTTCAAATAAGGATTTCATAATTTTAATTATATTAAAATTATTGTTTTTTAATGTGTAACTTTATCCTATATTATGTTTCTTCCACTATATCTTTTTATACCCCTAACTTACCTCAATTAATTTCATTTCCTGAATAGAGGATATTATTTCAAATATTTCATCTAAAAATAATATTACTTTTAAAGAGTTTGCTTCTGAGCCATATTCTATGGCTAACCCATGTGAAATTTTGTGCCTACTAAAATCACTAACTTCATTCGGCTTGGTAGGATTAAATCTGCAATATAGCTTATCTATACAAATAACAACATAATTTACAATAAAGTTACTTAATTCATTAACCTTACTTTTAAATATTTTATATGTTGGGCTAAAACTCTCATTCAATATTTTATATTTATCTAACATAAAATCTCTTATAACACCTTCTATTAAAGGAACTAAAGTTGGAACTGTTAATCTATATTTTTCTAACTTATGCACTTCAATTGATTCCTTTAATATATCTATTCTATTGTTAAAATAATCTAAATCTACCCATTTCTCAGTAACCTTATCTAATTCTTTGAAATTATTATCACTATAATAGTCAC
Organism: Clostridium sp. CS001; assembly: GCF_020443565.1. Classification (GTDB taxonomy): domain Bacteria; phylum Bacillota; class Clostridia; order Clostridiales; family Clostridiaceae; genus Clostridium_AD. The sequence continues at coordinate 18,943 of NZ_JAIZZN010000022.1, read as the reverse complement.
ATATTATATTATCAACTTCATCTATGTTTAAACTTTCTTTATTCCTATATATTTCATTGATTTTTATTATTGGTAACGATGATATAAGCCACCAATCAAAATTATTCAATGACATTGCTTTGCTTTTTATACTTTCTCTAATATTATTGCGTGATAATATTAGAGAATTAAAATCTGTGATAAAAGGCCTAATCGCATTTATCATACTCTTATTTAAACTGTCAAAAGATATTAATTTATCACTATAATCAAATTTTGTTACTAAACTTAAAGATTCTTTTACTCCTTTTAATTGACTTTCTAATAATCTGGTACCAACCTGCGACCCCAATAAAGCAGACCTTATACTCTCTATATTACTGCTCATTAACGCTTCTTTGGTGCTACTTATATTAGATATTATCTTATCGTATCTAATATTTTGTGATTTCAAGACCTGTGAAGCAAATCCTATTTCTAAACCAACCTTTGGAATATTCTTTTGAATATTTAATAGTCCTAACTGCGAGCCTGCTCCAAGCGGTCCTAACTGTTTCTGTAATTGCGTTGTTATTCCGCCAAAACTTCTATTAATAAGAGCATTTGAAGTTACTGCTAATTGTCTTATATCACTTTGAACACCTGATAATGACAGTTTTGTGACAGCATTTATCGGAGTCATAGTTTTTTCCATTTGTCCAGATAGTCCTACCAAGGACTTCATGCTTGGGCTTATTAAATCCCCAATCTTATTTTGCCTATTTAAGTATTGAGAGTAAATTTTGCCAACACTTTCAACATGTGCAACCCCTATTCCCAAAACATTCTTTGAATCATTTCTTTGAATGTTTAATAACCCTGACTGCAAAACTGGTTTAAGCGGCCTTAAGCTTCTATTACTAAGGGCATTTGAAGTTACTGCTAATTGCCTTATATCCCTTTGAACACCTACCAATGATAGTTTTGTAACAGCATTAATCGGATTGATTATTTTTCCCATTTGTGAAGATAATCCCATCAAAGACTTCATTCCTGGACTTACTAAATCCTCAAACTTATTTACTCTATTTAAGTATTGAGAACATATATTTACAGCACATTCGGTTTGCGAATATATCCCACGTTCTGATAGGTTTGTGCTATTATTTATAACTAATTTTTTATTCATCAGATATATTTTTCTAAAACAATCACCATTGTTAAATTCACCATTTTCATTCAATTCCTCTCTAAGTCCTGATGAATTAATAATATATTCTGCTATCATATCTAAATATTCTACTTTTATCTCTTTCACATCTTCAATCCTAAAATCATCAACCTCAATGCTATCTTTATTAATAGAAATCATTTCATATATGCTATTAAAAAAAGCTTCTTTATAATCATTCGTTTCACTTAATATTTTCTGATATATCTTATATGAACAAAAACTATAAAATATAGATATTTCTACTTCTCTACCTTTTAATTCTATTTTTATTACATTCTCCTTCATTTTCCCCTCCGCCTAAATACAAAATTCTTCTTTCACGTTATTATATCATATAGTTACACCTTTGGAATTATATCCAACATTGTCTATCATCAATTCCACTTCAATCCCAACAACCGTATTTACCTCCACTTTATGCCTTAGTCTTATCCACCAGTAACCCTTTCGACATCAAGACTTCAACTCATTATTCACTATTTTTTTTCAGTTATTCATAGAATTAATCATTAATCATTAGCCCTCAAATGGTATCTGATATAACAATTATCTTGTCAGAAAACTTTAAAAGTAGTTAAAACGTAGTATCTAAGTTTCCAATAGGAACCATTTGGTTTGATTTATTTTTAGGGAATACCCTGGAAAAAGCTAATCGCCTGTGGAGCAGAATTTTATCTTAATTTAATCATGCGTTTATTTGAAGAAGAACTCTTTTAATGTGATGGACTTTATTATATGAATATAATGCTTATTGTTGATGTACACTTACGCCTTCTTCCATTACCATAGTATCATATCTAATACCAATCTAATTTTTTAAAATATTCATCATACCTTTTTTTTATCTCAATTACTCTTTCCTTTTTTCCATCAAATAATCCATGTTTTAAAGGCAACCATTCATCTCCAAGCTTATCAAGCTCTAAACTAACAAGTTTTACTGGCGACTCTGTTGTGTTATGTATATATTTCCAAGGAAACCTTCCAATAGGACCCCAAATACTTTCTTCGCCCTCTTTGAAAGTATCATGCTTTCTATCTATATAAATAAGCCCTATCATATACTCAAAGTAATCAAATGCTCTATCGTAATTTAAGTCTAATGGAATTATTTCTTTCATAAATACTCTTAAATAATCGTGTATATAATCACTTATAGGAGTATAATTGTTATCCATATTAAGCACTTTTCCTGCAATTGATTTTGTCTCGAAAATAGAGTAATTGTAAATATTCTTTCCTATTGAAGTCTGTCTATTATATTGAGCATTATCTCCACATTTTGCTTCAATAGCAATAGAATATAAATTATAATAGTTCTTTGATGCAATACTTGCTATACCTCCTGCATATAGTAATAAGAGTGTTGGATAGTTCTTTAAATTAAGCAAAGCACTGTTTCCACTTCTTCTACTATCAGTATTGGCAACCTGCTCTATGCTCTTTATCCATATATCTGAAAATTCTTTTCCACCAAAGTAACAGCCACTTATAAACAAATTTAATAGTATTTCAATATTAGCCTCATATATCTTAATTCTATCTAACATTAGTTTCTCATTTATAGTGTCATTCATTATAAATTTAATGTTTTCATTACAAACTCTATCAGTTTCTTCCATAACTAAATCATGCACAATTATTTTATTAGTATGTAGAGCTATATTTCGTTTTAGTATTGAAACTGCTACCTTTGATGACAACGGATGTGGTTTGTAAATATCATCTAAAGCTAAAACCTTTTGTTCTAAATCTTTAAAAAAGCTGTCTGCGTCCTTTATAAAGGTTTTTTCACCTCTTCTAAGATCAATTAAATCTTTGGCCTTTTGACTTGGCTCAGTGATACTTGTCCAGTATGTAGTAAATCTATGACTTTTACATCTTTCAATACAAGAACGTAAAGCTAAGTCCCAGTCACCAGACCACCCACAAGTTATTAACCCAAAGTCATCAAAAACTCTATCCAATAGTGAATTCATTTTTTCTGAGTAACTCTCTAATTCAGATTTAGTATTCATTATTCTGGTATCTAAGTAATCCCCATGCACCTTTATTACAGTACATTGGGAATGTATAATAGGCATTGCTCCATCAATATTATCATCATTACTTATAACCGTAGGGGTAATTCCTATTTCCTCCAAAGCCCTTTCTAAAAGCCTATCAAAATTTGTAGTTACTATGACTTTTAAAAATCCATGCTTAACTAAACTGGCAATTGCTTTATGTGCTTGGGTCGGTACTTTTATGCCTTGTTCAAATTCTTCGTCATTTGGATCGAAATATCCCTTTAGAATTTGACTTCTTTCTGTTCCAGTCTTAGCTATATCATTTAATATTTCACTATAGTCGGGTTCTTTACTAAAAGTTTCTATATACCATTCTTCTGCTGAAGTACCAATATCCTCACCCTTTATTTTGGCAATGCCCTCTATTAAATCTAAAACCACTTCCCATCCAGTAGGTATCCCCGCTGAACGTGATATACCTGAGCCAAGTAATAGTGCATACACACCTTTATTTGAATACATTGAATAAGCTAAAGATAACATTGAATCCATATAAATCCCCCTCATTTATTATTTAAATCAAATATTTAGTAATATTACAATCCTTTACACTCATAACAGGTTCTATTGTCTATCTTTTTATATCTGGTTTTGCATATAGGACATAAATTCATACCTTTTTTATCCCAAAGAAAGACACACTTCTTACAAAAGGTAACTGTATTCTCTAATGAATTATATCTTAAATATTCTTCAATAACTGTTTTGTTAATTAAAGCCTGCTAATTTTATAATTTCATCATATATTCTTTTTGCTCTATCATTGCCACTATTTATTTCTTCTTCAAATAGATTCCTTATTAAATTGTACTCAGTTGACCCACAATTTTTTAATATTCTAATTAAATTTTCTTGCCCGTACCTATATCCCAAAACTGCCTTTTTTACTTTATCCTTGTAATATTCATTATCTTTATCATAACTTTGATAATCCTTTTTGGGGATTGATGCATAAGTTCTATTAGTATTTTCTTTATATTCACTTTTAATTTTTTCTCTCAATATATTTTCCTGTGCCTCTGATTTCTCCTTACGATTCTTTGCTTCTTTTTCCGTACGTTCCTGCTCATCTTTTTCCAACTGTTTTTCTTTTAAATATGCTTGTACAAATCCATTCTTTTCATTTTCAAATTCTCTATCAAAATTACATTCTATAGTCCCGTTAGGTAATATTTTAATTTCATTTAAACTATAGCTCCTACTAATTATCTTATCTAATATTATTTCATCACTTACACTATCTTTGACTACTGCCTTAGACGATATTAATAACTTTTGCCTATCTACATCTAAAACTAACAACTTATTATTGTTATCATTTAATATAAACCTATGGTAAAAAATAAAATCATATTCTCTAACTATGCTTTGAAATTCATCTACACTGCCACTTACTAACCATACATTATTTAAATTAATGCTTTGATAAAACTCCTTTTTATCCTCAAATTTTAACAAACTATTTAAATTTCTTTGAAACTCAATTACAAGTTCTTCTCCAGTTTCAAATTTAAAATATAAATCTGCCCATCTTCCATTATTAAATCTATGTCTTATTTCAGCTTCTATATTTGAATAATGTTTTACCATTAATTCAAAGATTAACTTTTTGCCCTCAATATGTTCTTCTGATTCCGCTGAATATGTACACCCACCACCTAAAATATCGAACTTATGTGCAAAGTGAGCTATCTTTATCTTTCCATATTTAAATATTATATCTGCTCCACAATCTTCACATTTCAAATTTCCACGTTCACTTGCCCGTCTTAGGCTTTTCTCATATTCATGGTTTACTATGTAATTAGAATCTACAACATTAAAAGCATACACAGCATCACCATTCAATCTACATTTTTGCATATATACTCCCCCCCATTTAACCTGTATACAACAATTATCTCATTAAACTGACATAAATTAAAGATAGTAATATTCAATATTTTTATAATTTTCCAATAAAATCAAACATAACTTCTGAAATTATTGATGCTCTTTGCTCCTGAGTATATGATAAATATATGGTTTAGGTGAGACTCAATAAAAAATGAAGAAGTTCTGGGATTACCCCTCCATCTCCTTCATTTACTCTGTATATCCTTTATTGTTTTCCACACCTATACCAACAAACTTACTTTAATGCTTAACAGCAATCTCACTAAGCAATATTTCAATTAATCACTTTGCATACTCTTCTATTATTAACTTGTCTAACTCTTCACTAACTTCAACGACATTATCATTATATAAACATGTATTCTGCTCAATTAATTTATGAAGTTCTTCTCGCAATTTCTCTAACTTATTTTCATTCATTTTTATCTCTCCATCTTTTTTGATAGTAAGCTATGCATAGTATAAGTACATATATATGTATATGTATATGTATATGTATATTTCAATTCTACCATTATTAATCTTTGGATTAATACTAACTTACATATATCTTCAGAATTCCATAATCACATATCTATATCTTGAATAATATCCACTTGCAAGTACTAAGTTCATATTTAATTTCAAACATCGTAAGTACATCATCTATCAGACTTTGGCACTTAAAACTTTATATTAAACCATGCCACCATCTCTATCTGTTTTGCAACAACTTTCAAATTACACCTCCCAATACTTTCCTTCACTTAATATTATATGCGAACTTTAGTTCTTGTACAAGTGCATTTCCAATACTATTTATACTATATTTAATACACTTTAGATAGACATTAAGCAGATCTATAATGAATTATATAGTACATTTAGATATACATTATTCATTTTTCATACCTCTTAATTCTTGATTATTACATAAAACTATATTACTGCTGAGTCTATAAGCTTTTTATTACACGGTGTAATAGCTGAATTGAGACAAAAAAATTTTATGTTTTTTTCGTTTCATAATGTAATGTATAGTTAATTAACTATTATTACTATTCACTTTTTGGGGTTTTCTCATATTCTTTTTTATTTACCTATGATTTTGAAAATAAAAATAATTATTCATTTGGATTTAGAATAAGACTAAATATAATTCCCATAAAGATTGTTCCAATTGCAGACAAGGTAAGGAATACAGCTACTTGAGCATATTTATTTTTACGATAGGTTATTCTGGAATTTATGACAATCTGATTTGCGTAATCTTTTTCAAGTTTTTCAAATGAGTAATTGCTATCTGACTTAATTAACTCTAAATACTCATTAGCAGTATACTTTTCAATATCTCCGAAGAATTGTAGATTATCCGTTGTAGTCTTAGCTCTAACAGTAAACCAAAAAATATCTCTTTTTATTTGTGGATAAAAGGAAATTAATGCTATAACTAAACCTAATATGGCAAATATAACAAATTCCCAATAATATATTCTTAGAAAAAAATTATATGAAAATACATTGTGACTTGCAAACGACATTTTATCATTAAAAGAGGATAAAAATGCAAAAATCATTCCTCCATTTAAAGTAATTAGTATTGCATTTTTAGCCTCTGCAAATTTTAGCCAATCATTAATATTCGCCAACGTTGCTTTTAAATCTTCTTTCATATTTTTACCTCACTTTATCCAGTGCATTTTTATATATGATACTACCACCATAAATGACCCCATCATACTCAGGTATTTTTATATCTTCCTTAATCCACCAATTATTTTTTATCGTAGCATCATTTGGATTTTTCTTCTTAAATTCATTATAAACAACTTCCGTAATTAAAATAGCATTAGTAGTTATATCATCTGAATGCTTAATAAAGGCATTAAAATATGGGTTTTTGTACTTTAAATTTACTGTGAAATTTGCCTCAAGATTATCTATAAATTCGCCATAAGATAATTTACTCCATGACCAAGCATCTGTCAATGGGTAGTGGAGCCCTTCATTAATAAATTCGTTTCTACCTTTGTGTGTCTTGTTTGCAATATCAGTTAGCTTAGATGCAATATTTGCGGGCTTACCTAACCAAACTAATGACTTATACTCTATGTTTTCAATTCCATGATTTACTGTGCCTACTTTTGTTACAAGCATTTTGCCATAATCTATGCCTATTCCACATTTCACTTCATTATTCTTAAAATGCTTATTCATAATACCTGAAGAAACTGTATTAAGTAGAATGGCAGTATTTACAGCATTAGTCATACAATTTTCCGAGTCGAATACAACCATAACTCTATCCCCAATAATATTTCTAACATGTCCACCATGATATCGTGAAGCCCTTAACATACTTTTAACAAAAGATGAATATAGTTTGCTTAGAGTCTTAGGATAGTGTGTTAAACTCAATTCTGTTGATTTTCTAATATCTATATAAAGAACACAAGTTTCAATAGACTTACATTTTTTTGTTTTTGTGTCAATGTTCTCGTATGTTATTTCTTTATCCTCTCTTGTGGGAACTGTTTTAGTTTCTATTACTTCAATATTGAAGTCACTTGAATTGATGATTTTCACTTCATCATTAACCTGTTGTAAAAAATCTGATAATCCCATATCATCCCTCCATAAATAGCTTCTTTAACTTTATGTTTATGTTTACCTTATGTAATGTTTTAAGATAACATTGGTAATATTAAAATTTTTAGGTAAGTACAAAATTACTCTTCTTAATTCACATTTTAAGAAGGAAGCATACTGAATAATCTTTTTTCTAATTAAATAACATTGAAAAAATATTTGGGTTTACCTGGTTTTTCTCATTTTTAAAAATCGATGTTATCACCTAAATATAAACACGATAATCAATGATTCCAAACTCGTGTTTGACCAAATTGACACTTTACCAATAGTATAGAGTTACTTCATACTTATCAATTATAAATAAATAACTTAATAAATAAATTATACCATCATATACAATAGTTAACTACTAATTATCGTGGCTTTTAGGACATTTTGTTGTTAACTCAAATATTTCAATCCATATCCTGACCAACTCTTACATACTGAGAAACCTTATAAATATTTAATCCAATCCATCTTATTCAATCAATGGATTGCCATCTTTATTGCTCTTTTTTTGTCCCATTCCTATTCTTAGATCTACTCTCTTTAAGAATTTCGTTCTAACTATGTAGACTATTATTAAAAATTTGAAAACCCAACTCATCACACACCACTCAAACCCGCATTCCTACGTCCCCTGATTTCTCCCAATACAAATAAAGTCTTGAACGATTTCACCCAACCTCCACCCTCACCCCTCTCTTTTACCCTCAAAAAATACTAATAAACTCTTGAAAAACTCCTCCTATTTTCCTCCTTTTTCCCCAAAAGGTCTGCCGACCATCCCATCAATTCAAAAATCAATCATTCGCTCCTTTTACACAAGTATTCTCTGGCATTTTTTCTCCCGTATCTTATCAATCATTCTCTCGTGTCCCCTTATCCTATCCCATTAAACCCTCTCATATCAAAGCATTCATCAGTTTTGTGGCTGTTCACAATCAATTAATCTATCATCCATTCGATCTTTTCAATCAATACTTCAATCCTTTAATCCATCTTTTTATCTGGCTCTTGGTGCGTGGGAAGAAAAAAGAAAAGGAACGGTAAACCGTTCCAATGACTGATGTTATGTGGGGGTGGTGTGGGATTTGGATAGGGATGGAAGGAAAGAAAAATTGTCCACATCAAAACCCAGTTTATAGGGTCTAATGTGGACAATACTGTTCATAACTTTATTTGTATTTTCAAGACTTTATTTATTTTTCAAATCATTAATTGTTCTCTACATAGTTAGAAATAAGTGAAAGTTATCTTAGCTCAACCATATTCTTGACTTAGAATATCATTGTTTGTTCTATGGCTATTGAAGATATTTCAAGTGTTTCATTAATTCCATTATCGCCATGCAGATTTGAAAAATCCACTTTTTCATTGTGACTGTATTTATCCCTCATTACTTTTGCCATATATATAACATCAAATCTATTTAATATAGAGCTACCAGTGATTCCAGAGAAACAGATTAGTTGAACGTTGTATTTTTCTGCTATATCAAACATAGGCACAAGTAAGTATTCAGCTTGAGTATTTGCAAAAGGGTTATCCATTATCATTATCATACCTTCTTTAAAGTTCTGGTAATCCCCTGGTCTCTTTCTAACATATGACAGTAGTGCAGTAAATATAACAAATACAGATACAAACCTTTCTGCTCCAGAATTCTCGTGATTTAACTCTTCCCAGTATTTTAACTTTATATTATACTTCTCCACCTTGTATATTTGAACTGATATTCTCTTTAGTCCACCTACAAGCTGAGACAATAGCTGTTCGGAATTTATCTGTGATTCAAGTTCTGCATCTATGTTTTTTAGAGTTACATCTGAACTTATCAGCTCTATAACGCTTTTAACATAAGCACTTATTCCATCTTTGTTTAGATTTTCTTTTGTTGGCATACTTATTTGAAGCATTTTTCTTTTAACATTGTTAACAGTTATAATTGAATTGTTGTCAATGCTATTGAGTTCATCATATATTGCATATCCATAGGTTTCTATTTCATCTACAATACTATTTCTTAATTCATTTAAATTTTGTCTTATCATATTTTCAGCATTTATCTGTCTTTCTAATATACAAATTAGAAGATTAGTTCCCTTCTCTATTACATTAGTATTATCCTCTATTATTAAATGACTAAGATGCTGTTTAAATACTTCATGTTTATCCCTATAATTCCTATTAATTATTTCTAATTTTGTTTTAATATTTTTTCTAAGCACTACTAATGAGGAAGTCTGTTTATCTTCTTTGGATAAAGTCTCCTTTATTAGTTTTTCAACTTCAACGATATTTAACTTTCCTATTTCTATTTCACTAAAGGATACATCTTCATATTTTTGTAATTTACCCGCTTCTATTTTAAATAAAACAATTTGGTTGTTAAGGTCCTTGGTTTCCTCACTACAATCTTCTATTCTTTTTTTCTCTGCACAAATACTCTTTTGAAAATCCATATTTCTTATTTTTTCTAACGGGATTTCGCACTCTACTCCATGCTCGCTCAATATTTTGCGTAGTTCAATTAAGTTATTTTCAAGACCGCCCTTAGCAATTTTGTTTTTAACAAATAATTCTTGTAATTCTGTAATTTGAGTTTTAACTTTGGAGTATTCCTCCCTAAGAAGATTGTAAGTTTCTTCATCGTATTTTAAATCAGAATAGTCTTCTAAAACAATACCTTTGTTTTCCGATTCTCTATCTATTAATTTCTTCGATTTTTTTACATCCGCTTCGAGTCCCTCCTGGATTCCTGTATCTCTTTTTAAATCGGAGTTATAACTATCTTCGCAAGCTTTCAAAGACCCCTCTATTTGACCAATATCACCATCTACAATAATACCTTCAATAGCATCTGTATATTTTAAAGATTCATCTTCAGCAAAACCCTTGTTTGTCTTAACTTCGCTTAACTTAACTTTACTGGACTCCTTCTTATTTCTTAAATTAGTCAACTCCTCTAATAACTTTTTTTCATCTGATAAAAGCAGTTTAAGTTTATTGCCAAGAACTATATTTTCACTTTTAGATTTCAAATGTTTTTCATATTTTTCTTTTAATTCATAAAATTTATCATTCTTTTGCTCTAATGATGACATTTTACCTGTATCTGTTAATATTCCTTCCGTTAATGAATCTACTTCTGTTCCTTTATTTTTCATTGAATCATTTATGGCAGATGATTTGTACTTTCCTAAATTAATTGCTATATTGGTCGTTTCTATTTCACTATTAAGAACAATATCTTCATTTCCTCTGTATTTATACTGATTAATTTTTGATAATTCTAAATTTAAATTAATTATTGTTTTATCAATATCTTTCATTTCATCTTTAGCAATAGTTATCAGAATCTTAATTTCTCTGATTTTTTCATCCCGTTTATTATCATCAAGCAAATACTCTGAAAATGAAATATAAAAGTTCATTGAGCCAACAGAATATAGGTTATTTAAAACTTCAGCGTTTAATGGTGAATTTAAGTTATTTTCATCAATTACAGGTATTGGTGTTGATGTGTTAATTTTCAAACCAGCCAGAGTCTTCATTTCTTCCTTACTCATAAGTAACGAATATGGAAGAAAAGGATTTTTTTCGATTAACTCAAGTTTCTCTTCAAAACTATCTTTTCTTTCTTTTAACCTTTGAAGGCCTTGTTTAATATCAATCCCATTATCCTCTAATGTTTTTTTAAAATTTTTAGGAATATCGAGCAAAGAACAACTCTCTAATCTTAAAAGTTCAGTCTCCAATGAGAATTTATTTTTTTGTATGTTTTCTCTGTCACCTTTATATGTTTCTATATCACTTTGGAGTTTATCCAAGAGCTTCTCTTTGTTTTTTACTATATCTTTAGCTATTTCATGTTTTTCAAATATCAAGTTAATTTCTTTAGTATCTTTGTTGAAATTTTGTAATTCATATGTTTTTAAGTTTAACCTTTTATTTAATTCATTTACATTACTATCAGCTTTACCTCTTTCGACCTCTAATAATTTGATTTCTTCTTTTAATTCTGGAAGCCTTTGTTTATCTTTAATTAATTTAGTTTTTAACTCTTCAATTTCTTTTTTTAGTTTATTTTCATAAGAGATTAGCTCCCTTTCATCATATGTGCCAAACAAATTCTTTTGCAGTTTGAAGTCATTATATGTTTTCACGAAAATACTCTCTGCCTTTTCATTGTCTAATATTATATTATTGTTATTTTTGGTTTCTGATTTTATATTAACTTTAGTATCACCTACTGCTGTTAAAGATGTTTCTAATTCAATTATTTTATTTTCATATAATCCAACCTCATTGATTATAAACTCAATACGTTCTGCAAGTTTAGTGATTTTCACACTATATAATTCTCTTAGAGTAAACCTGTAATTTTTTATGTTCAGTTGTATTACATTGTCACCTTTTCCCAAGTTAGATATTCTTTCTATAACCTCAGTAAGTTCATTTCTCTTCTTTCTAAGATTAGAATATTCATCTGCACATCTTTGTATAGATATATTTTTACTTAAACTATGCTTTTTTGCTTCTAAATCAGTTGATTGTTCTTTATCAATCTCCATTTTTTCAATTAAACCATCTAATTTAATTAATTTATCATGTATTTTAAAGGATAATTCTTCTATTTGAATGGTTTCAATATTTTCATTTGCTTCTCTTACTAAATCATCATATACAGTAAGTTCTGACTGGATTTCATCAATTTTATCGGAAATATATTTACATAGATAAGCAAGTGTGTTTTCTGTTTTTTTAAATTCCTCATGCTCTATTTTATATTTTTCAAATTCAGGGGTGAGTGTGTGAGCATCTATAATAAAGGAATCAAATAGCTGTAGTTTATCTAATATATGTTTTTGGTCAACATACTTTACAATAAACTTATTCAAACTATCTCTTAATTCTTTTAAAATATCTTTACCGCTATTAATCTTTTTTTCAATAATAGGCAAAATATTCTTTTTAACTAATTCCTCTGAGGTTCTAATACCTTCATATAAAGCAATTAAACCCGCTTCTTTTTGATTAATTTTCCTAATCAACGTTTCATATTCTCTGTAACTTATCCTGTACTCAGCTAACTTATTAAAATATTCTTCTTTTTGAGGTTTGTCAGTAAAGTTATATACCTTAAATTCCTTTACATCCTTTTGTGCTTTTTTAAGCATAGCTTCCGATTCTTGAAACGACAATATTTTCTTTCTTCCATTTTCATTTACTACAAATGGTATACTTCCTATGTCGTAGCTGTTTTTGTAAGAATAATTGTGGGTGAAAGCTAAAAACTTAAGTTTTTTCTTACCCTCGGCATCTTTCTCTGTTTTTATAAGAACTCCAATGAGCAGATACTCCCCGCCTTCATCCATTTTTAATTCGTGCATAACTACGGTAGGTGAGTTTGAATTGAAAAAATCCTGGAAAGGTCTATCACCGATTTCTCTATATGAACCATCTTTTATAAATGGTTGTAGTAAAAACTGAATTAGCACAGTCTTGCCTATTCCATTATCCATGGAAAAAAGTGCATGTTTACCATCCTTGAAATCAAATATCGCATTATCTATAGTTCTTCTATCATCATTGTATTTAACATTAATTATTCGAGTTTTACTTATTTTAGGCATTAGTTTTCCACCTCTACTTCTTCAAGATTTAGCAATGAGTTTATTTCGTATAATCTTTCTGCATTTAAAAGGTGGTTTAATACAACCCTGTTTAATTTCGTTGTAGGAGTTACATTAATATCATCAAGGATATTAACAAGACCTTCTTTCTTTAAAAACTCACAAACTTTCTTTACATACCATCTTCTTGTTCTAATCTTAGCATAATCATCATCATTTCCAGATGAAAACCACAGATTTGCTATAACAGATATAGCCAGTTTAGTTTCTCCCTCTAATTCCGTTACGTCTTTCTCTGTAAGAGGCTCTAATCTTTCACTAACAGTATTCTCAATAAAGGTTAGTTCTATAGAATCTTTTAACTGTATAGTAGCACCCTTACCTCCATAGAATTCTGATAATATCAAAATAATTATATATATAGATAAATAATAATCCTCTAATTTGAACTCAGACTGCCTTCCTAAAATAGCTACTTTTAATTCGCTTCTTTTATATCCTAAAAACTCATTATCTATATTAGGGATAAGGTATATGGCATCTACTATCTTTCTTATATGGATATTAGACCGCTCTGCCATACCTTCTAATACTTCCTTAACATTTACCTCTCCATATGTGTCAAAGAGTTCTTTATTAGGCTCTGCTTTTAGCTCCCCATTTTCAAGAAGATACACATATATGTCTGTAGCTTTTTTTACGTCATCTAATGAATATGCCATCGTTAGCCCCCTTAATCTATTTGCAATAAAAAGTTGTTGCATTTTGCGGTCATAGTCTGTATTAAGCTATTTATTTCTTCCGAACATCTCTCTTTAATTTCTACAATTTCTTCATCGTTTTTCTTTATAAATCTTATGAATTCTATGTTTTTTAGGCTATTATCGTTATTAATAACTTCATACAATACATTTCTCATATCTAAAGATTTTATTTTATCATTTGCATAGGTTTGAGTGTATTCTTTTAAGAATACACTCACGTCTATTTCACCTATCCTTATAAACTCAACCATTATCTCTGTAAACAGCCTTATAGAAGGTACTAATTCTATATATTCTTGATAGGATTTTTTTTCATAATCCTCGATAAGATTTTTCAGTTCCGTATTCCTGTTATTATCTATGTATTTTAAAATACTTCTTACTATTTTTACATACTTAGCTTGAACTAAAGCATTTTCCTTTTCTTCTTCGTCATCCTCCTGGTAATCGAAATTATCTATAATAACTCCCTCACCTACATCTTCCTTTTTATCAACCTTTTGTTCCTCAAATATTTTATCTAAGTTGATTTTCTTTGAAATTTTTTTTAAAAATAAAGAATTTAAAAAGAAATGCATATTATCTATTCTACTAATATCGTCTTCAATAGGCTTTAGAAATTTCTCTTTAATATCAAGTTTATCATTGCTATATAGATAGCTTAAATTATCCAGAGCATTAACATACTCTTCACTAAAATCCATGTGTCTCGTTATAAGTCTGGTAGCTTTTTCAATTATTCTTTGAAGCCCTTTTTCTATATTCCCTAAATTAATCAACGCCTCCATATGTTCTTTCTCCATATGGTTTTCAATAAGCCTCTCAACCTTAGTTTTCTCATTGATAATCATTTGCTTTAAACTACGAAATTTCTTATTTTGTTCTCTAATTACGCTTAAATTTTGGGTATATGAATTGTTAAATTCCTCGGCTTCTATATAAAGGACATTTTCCTTAGCCTTTAATATGAAAGTTTCAATAGAATATATTTGAGCTGTGATTAAATTGTCAAGGTTCTTTACAGCCATCAATCCCTCTTTATAGTTTTTCCTTTTTATGCTTTCTTCGGCTATTATGCTTTCTATTTCTATTTTAAGCTTTTGGTCTATTTCAAAACTATTAAGCATAAGTCTATAGCCTTCATCTGTTAAATTAAAGGTGCTCTTTGTTGCGTCTACTTTTGAATTCTCCTGTTTCACCAAATGATATTGATATATTTTTTTAGAATCATTTTCATAGTCATAGGCTTCAAATATAAACATGGCCCCTTCATTTCTAAGAACTTTCATAACTATGTATTTAGACAACTCATAAATCTGTTCTTCACTTAGATTTATTTCATAATATTGGCTTAGTAACTCCAACAAAAATTTATTTATATCTTTATATGTACATTCTTCATCTTTTAACGAATTCTCCATAATTAAACATAATACCGTATACACCAGATTAATTATCTGTTGTAATTTTAGTCCATACTTTTCCCATTCTCTTTTACTTATTACTTGGCTATCTATTAAAAATGGATACGATAATTTTTTCATTCTTTTTTCAAAATCTTTTAAACAATCTTGCAATTCAATCCCCCCTGTACTTCAAATCTTTATAAGTTATTATTTCTTGTGGTATATATAATCCATTTGCAAATATTTTAATGACCTCGTTTTTATCCTCCATATCTAACTCGCTTAGGAATAAATCAGTGATGTTTTTATTTTGTCCTTCACTAAATGAGGGTAGCTTTTTATCTAACGATTTAAATATCATTTTTTTATAAGCTCCATTAAATATGTGAAGATTAAACATATCTTTAAACTTAGTCTTTAATCCTTCATATATAACAATACCTTCATAATCAATATCACCCCAATACAGAACTTCTTTAGGGTTTCTAAGATACTTTTCTACCATGAGGTCGTATTCTAACAACCCTTTGAACCTGCCTTTACCAGACGCATATATAATAGTATCAATGTATGTTCCTAAAATATTATTATCGCCTTCAAGCATTAGCTTTCGGATAGAATACCAAGTGTCTTTATTCTCTATAATAAGAACTCTTTGATTTTCACATTTAGTAAAAGAAAAAAAGACAAAAGGTTCTGGTGTATAATAAAAGTTAAAATCTTCAATATTTAAACCAACATTCTTAATGATTGTTTGTCCTCTACTATCTTTTAAAAACTTTTCCTTTCCCCAAATTTCAAAAGACCTCTCATTTATAGAAACAGGCACACTGAGGCTTTGTCTATTGTTCCTTAGATAATTGCTTAACTCTATTACATACTCTCTATCAGCCTTATACAAATCAATATGGGATAGGTAGTATGATGTATTTAAACCTATAAAAAGTTCGTTTTTTATTTCATTTATATGGTCTGTGTTATTCTCCTCAACCTTAACTAAAGTATATCGTGTAAATAGCCAGGGGTCTTTGCCATTTGTTTTACTCTTTTTTGTTGGAATAATAACACCTTTTTCTATTAGTTCATTTATTAGTGGAACTAATTCTCTATATTCGCTTATGTTATAGAATTTTTCTATATCAGTTAAATCTAATCTTGTTTTATTCAATTCATTCAAGTTCCTCATTATAATCACATCCCTTCTTTACTTGTGAATGACTTATTTGCCAACATATAAATTTAAAAAACATCATCTACCAGTTTTCTACATCAAGCTCAATAATACTTTATTATATACAATATTATACAACTTTTAATTTACTATTTATACTTATATAAGTTTAGAATAAGAAATTCAATTTATTATTTTACATGACTGCTTTTTTAACTTTTACCTTAACCTTTGAAAATCCATTAGAATTTTCCCTATCTATGATCCCTCATAAAAAAGATCCCCACCACCACGACCACCCCTAATCCCATCTCCCATCTCCCATCTCCCCTCACACCCTCTTTCCTTTTTCTGTATCATAATAAAGTCCCCCGCAAAAAATCACCCCTTTTTCCCTACTTATCCACAGATTAGAAACAAGATAAAAGCCAGAAATCATAATAAAGTTCCCCAAAAATATGCACTAAATCTCACTCACTTTTTTCACCTCTTTTCTCACCTTTTTTCTCCGTAATTCATCTCTCATTTTCTATAAATTAATCTATCCAATTTCACGCATTTATCCTCCCTCTCCTTCACACTTTTATCACACTTTCATCTCTCTTCCACCTCTTTTTTTCTCTCTCTTTTTCAATCCTTTTCACGCATTTAAATCAATCACCATATCACCCATAATCCTATCATTTCCAACTCTTCGGCTCACTTTCTCCCTTCTATACTTTTATCACTATTCAAGCAAAAGCTCTATCCTTTAATCTACGATTTATGGGGTAAAAACATGAAAGGATGTAGGGTATAAATCAGGAGCTTTATTCATGCTTTGAAATGGATAATGGAGGGCTTTCGGGATGGTCTGATGTTAGATTATAGGCAAAAATAAAAGCCCTGCATTTAGCCGATAAAAGCTAAATACAGGGCTGTCCATCATCTATTTTTCCCGAACTTTATTATGAGTTTGGGGAACTTTATTATAAGATGGGAATGGATAGTGTTAAGGATGCTATTCATATATACTAACGCCTATTGTATAATAAATTATTGAGATTTGGCATAGTAAATAATATTTGTATTTAATTATTATTTGTTTAACTATGAATTTTTTTTAATGACTCAATATCAATATGTAACACTGTTATAAACTTCTTTATTTCATCTTCACAAGCTACCGTATATTCTTTGTATTTATTAGCACTAAAATTTTCAAGTAATAATCTTATATTTGCAAATATATCTTTAAAATCAGCAACATTCTCATTTCCTAATATATTATCAAATTTATCATTTATACCTTTTGTTTCACTTAGAACCTTGCATTCAGCTATAGCATAAGAAAGCCCATCACGAATATTATTGTACAAGGTAATTTTTTCTGCTTCACTACTTGCTGTAATTATCATATTGTTTTTTCCACATAACCATTCTAAACCACCATCCGCATACCCAGATTTATTAAAGAACTTTTTTTGAGCAGAATATGATGCCTTGTATTCATCAAGAAGATTCGATATACCAAGTTTTACATAATCGCAACTATCTATACTATTAATATAAGCAAACGCCTCATGGTATTCTATATTATTTATGATATGTTGCATTTCATGATGTAAGCAATTAAACATATAATATTGGAAATCCTTTTTTTTCTTTATGTCAGCCATAATTAACTTGCCCTGTCGGGGTTTCAAATTCAATAAATATATACAAAATGTATCAAAATTAAATTTAATACTCATTTCAAAGGGATTAGCTGAAGCAACACACCTAAGAACTTCAAATTCACTATTAGGTAGAAATATTAATTTAAGATTAAGTTCAGCGTAATTCCCAAAGTTTTCCAAAAAGTATTTTTTAATTATTCCCTCTGCCTTTCTCTTATCCGCATTAAAATTAGAAGTGGTATATTGTTCATCATAAATAAAGCTTATCATTTTTATCCCCTCTTTTTTTTGCTCTAATAATTATTTGCTATCTACTGTGTAAATTCAACACAAGATTATTATTTCCTTTAACATTTGTAAATTTAAGTTAAAGTATAACTAAGTAACACTTTAATTATAGATCGTAAGACTTATAATTCCTACTTTGTACACAAACATTAGAGTCTGTCCCAACTCCAACACCCCTCCAACACCCCCTCATCCCTTTCCCCACAACCTCTCCCACCCATTCCAACCCTAATCCCATTTTATCCCA
>NZ_JAIZZN010000021.1 GCF_020443565.1 Clostridium sp. CS001 | reverse complement strand
GATTCCACGTCACCATGGACACCCTTGTCTTAAGCTATGCACTTGGCACTATTAACCCGTGCTGGGGACTTTCACCCTTTAGATTGCGCCCATGCTGGGCGCACAATAAAAATATCCCTATAGTGCAATTATACACTATAGGGATATTCTTACAACTATTTCATTGAAATTTAAAAACTAATTGAATTTTAGCTACAGCTACTACAACTAGCGCATTCACCTTCTGGTTTATTTTCTAGTTCGATAGAAAAACCACCTAACCCATTTTCCTCGCCACATTTAATTACTAAACTTCCAAATTCATCATTAACACTCTTTTTTACCACTAATTTAATATCTCCAAATTTCTCAACATTGTCATCTTCCTTTTGTTCATCCAGAACAAGATTAAACACAGGGCCACCTCAGCCATTACCTGTTAAATTAATTCTTATTTCATTGGAAGTTACATTGTTTTCCTTAAGAAACTCTTTAAATTCTGTTAGGGCTAAGTCACTCATATTTATAAAAGCCATTCTAATTACCTCTCTTTACATTTTATTTAGCAATAATAATTATTGTTACCATTACTAAGTAAAATAATAAATTAAAAATGAAAGTTTTGCAACAATTACTTTATTACCAACCTTTGGAAGCAGATTTAGACTGCCACCAAAGCAACTTCTCTGGGCTAGGCAACTGCCACTTATAGAAGATAACAGACTTGAAGCTTCCAAAATGTTGTTAAACCTTAAATTTTTCTATAAGTGTATCCAAGGTCTGAGCTAAATTATAAAGCTCATTTGCTTGTGCTTTTACATTTTGTATATCATTTAATTGGTTAGCTGCACTGGCATTAACTTCCTCCGTTGCAGCTGCTGACTGCTCGGACACAGTGGAAATATTGTATATATTAGAAGTAAGTATATCACTGTTTACTGACATTTCTTCTATACTCTCATTCATTGATACAATTTTCTCTACTATACTTTCAATGGATTTATTTAAATTCACAAAGCTCTGCTCCGTAAGAGACACTGCCGAACTTTGATTTTCAACATTTAATTTAATATTATCCATATTTACTGCTGCAGCCCTAGTAGTATCTATAACTCTAGTAACTATATTTCCTATGTTTTCAGCAGAGGAACCAGACTGCTCTGCAAGTTTTCTAACCTCTTCAGCAACTACAGCAAAGCCTTTTCCAGATTCTCCTGCTCTGGCAGCTTCTATAGCAGCATTTAATGCTAATAGATTAGTTTGAGTGGAAATATTTAATATTGTACTTAATATTTGCCCAATATCTTCAGTTTCTTTTACTAAAACTCCAATACTTTCAGCAATTTGTGAAACTCCATTTATAGTGCTTTCATTTTTTGTTTTTAGCTCCTTTAATGCATACATTGTCTTTTCGCTGCTAGTTTCCATCTCTTGGCTTTCCATATTTATATCACTATTATATTCTTTAATTTTGGATAAGCTATTACTAAATTCAATTGCGATTTCAGAAGCTTTGTCTGTTTCAGAGGCTTGTTGTTGAACACCTCTTGAAATTTCATCCATAACTCTTGCTATTTCTTCAGAAGAAGAAGCAACTTCATCTGCCTGCCTTGTAAGGTTTTCAGAAAAACTTAGTACATTAACAGAAGATCCTTTAATTGATAAAACTAAATTTTTAAAGCTATCAAGCATATTAGAAAATCTTTTTCCTAATTCTCCAAGCTCATCAGAGCTTTTAATATTTGTTATTACTGTCAAGTCACCAGCTTCTCCTTTTTTCATGGCTTCTTTCAATTGATTAATCGGACTTGTTATATTTTTAGAAACCCGTAACCCCACAAATAAAGCGGTTACAATAAATAAAAGAAATAAGCCGGACAGTATTAGAACTAAAGAAATAATTTTAGAATATACCTCGCTGGTATCCAGCATTCCAATTAGCTTCCAACCAGATTTTTCGTTGCTTAAGGAATAAATAAATTTATTTGTACCAAGAAACTTTGTTTGAGTAGAGTTAGTTTTTGAATCCATTATTGCTTTCATCCAGGATACTTCAGCTTTATCCTTAAAAACATTCTCCATCTTTTGATCCTTTGTATCAGCGTTGGTATTTACTCTATCAGGATTTAGATTTTTTTCTAATAAATCTTTATTTTTAGTGGCTAGTATTACTCCTGTTCTATCTAATAGCATTATTTCGCCTGTTTTTTCAATCTTAGTATTACTGAATAACTCAGCAATATTTGTTATATCAATGTCTATACCAGCAACCCCAATTTTTTTACCTGAGTCATCTGCTATACTTTTTGTAGCTGTTACTACCATCTTTCCAGATGCTATATCCTTATAGGCATCCTGCCAAAGTACTTTATCATTGGCTATGGTATCTTTATACCATGATTTTACTGTTGGATTATACCCCTCCGGAAGAGCTGATTTAGGAAATATATGCATGCTTTTATTATCAGTTGCAATATAAACATTTAATATTTTGGGGTTACTTTTAATTATTCCACTAAGTTCTTTTTCCACTAAAGCCGCATTTGGATTTGATAAGGCAGCCTTTGCTATGGAGTTTTCTGATAACTGAGCTAATGCCACTTCATATGAATTATAATTTTCATCTATAGCATTGTTTATACCTGTTACAGACTTTTCTATAGAACTAATATAAGAGTCTTTAAGACTATTATATAGTATTACATTTGAGACAATAGCCGTAGTACACATAGGAACTATGATTATTAGTAAAAATGTTGTAACAAGTTTTTTGTGAATGGTTTTAAATTTCATTAAATTTTTCCTCCTAATTATGATGTCCTTATATCATCGTAATTAGTTTGATAAACTTAAGTCATCGCCAGTTAATCCTTCCACTCCTGGGGTGATCATTTTAATATACTGCATATTCTATTTTACTTTTATAAATTGTATATGTTATAAATGTTTCGATATTATCACTTTTTTGTTTTAACACATATACTTTATTTGGATCTTCACTATCATTCAACCAGGAAATCAACTTTCTCCTTTCATTATTATCAAGGATAAATGCAATATCTCTTCCACTCTCAAAGACTATATTAACTGTTCCCAATATATTCACATCCCCTTCTATAGATACACACTCTGTATAAAAAGATGTATTTAGCAGTCATCAGGCACATCATCGAAGTTTGGAATAAGTAACCTATTAAAGCCGAAGGTTAGGGCTATTGTGGTAGCTTTTTTTATCTTAACTTCAATTTCATCAATACCTCTAGCTCTAATATAGATAATAAGAATATCATCCTCACTTGTGGTACGTACATTAATAAATCCTCTGTCACTTAAATAAAATAGAGCTGCAATTATCTCGCATTTCTTTACACCTGAAATTTTATATTCTTGCTTTGTAATATTTCCGTACGTGCAAATACAAAAGGAATCCTCATATAGCTCAAATAAGATTTGAATTCTAATTAAATCTTTTTCCACCTGAAGCATAAATTAAACACCTACCTATGTTCTAATAACCCTTAACAATGTTAGATTTTTTATCATATAAAGTTTAACTTAAAAGTGTCATTAACTGATCCCCCAATAATTTATTCCTTATTTATAACG
The DNA here is from genome assembly GCF_020443565.1 of Clostridium sp. CS001. Lineage (GTDB taxonomy): Bacteria > Bacillota > Clostridia > Clostridiales > Clostridiaceae > Clostridium_AD. Next base: position 67,400 of record NZ_JAIZZN010000021.1, on the reverse strand, counting down.
GGTATTAGCAAATCCTCAAATACATTTGAAGCTAAAAATTTACCGGTGTCAATAAAATAGTTTTCCACTTTCTCAATTCCACGACCTAAAATAAAAGCAGAAACTGTCTTGTCCTTTTCTATGTTAAAAAAAATCCATCTTTTATAGAAGATTAAGTAAAGGGCTGCAACTATTTCAATTCTAGAATCATTAGGAATTTCATAATTAATATTACTGCACACTTCATATCCATAGGTAAAGAAGTCCCTGTATAACTGAAATAATAAGCTATATCTAAGTAACCTACGTTTTTCAAATATTAATAAATCCATAAAACACCTCATAAAATTATTTGTTAAGTATCTATGTAGTTTTTCTCCAATACGCTTTATATATAATATTCATATTGTATATAAGGTTCTCTATTTTTCAGATTCACTCCAGAAATTTGTATAAACTTCTTTTGAATTTACCAATTCTTTTACAATAACTATAAAAAAGAACCGTTTAACAAAAACGATTCTCTTACTTACTTATCTTATATGTCATCATTAGGCTTGTAAGTAAAATGTAGTCTAAACCACCTAAATTTTTTAGCCTTTTACCACTGTTGATAAAGCTTTTTGTTGCTTATTAAGGTATAATATAGAAAATAATAAAAGCAGCCTCAACCACTAGGGTGGCTTTTAAAAAATAGGAGTGATTTTATGAGGATAAAACATCAACTATTACTTACACACGGACTTTTAGTTATTCTTTCTTTGGTAATTGTCTTAATTAATGTGATTGCTTACAAAGGAATGGACAGTGATGCATCTCTCATAAATCGGTCGGGAAAACTAAGAGCCTTAAGCTATAACATGACTCAGTTATCAAACCAAATAAATAATCATGATTATGCTAGCAATAATACTAGTTTGAGTAGTTTACAAGAAAGAATTAATGAATTTGATAGTACCTTGGTAATGCTTAGTGATAAAAAAAATCATTCTAGCATGGATCTTAATTATAATCTGGCTGTTGAAAGATTCCAAGGGGTAGCCGATAAATGGGATAAGGTGTTCAAGCCTTCATATCTCAAAATCCTTGAAAATAAATCATCAGATGAATTATGCACACAAATTAATAATGAAATTGATTCTTATGTTAACGATATTAACGAAATGGTGACGTCTTATTCTGTATATGCAAAGGGGAAAATAATTAAGGCACTTGCTGTAAATGGTGCCTTGGTATTTTTCATCATCCTAGTTGCTTTGTACTCATTTACATCTACAAACAGACGAATTCAAAGGCCTATGAAGGCTCTAATGCATGAATTAAAAGAGCTTTCCCTTATTGACGATGATCTTCCTAAACAACTAAAGAGTATTAATACAGATGAACTATCTGAGATGTCGCAGTATTTTAATGAAATGATGTATGATCAATTGACAAAGACTTTTAATAGACGCTCTGGACTGGCTAAATTAAGTAAAATGCTCCAATATGATAATCGAAGACGATTGGAAATGAGCCTCTGCTTTATTGATGTAAACGGATTAAAGATGGTTAATGATCAGTTAGGACATAAGTTTGGTGACGAGTTAATTGTAAGTGCAATTGACTGTATCAAACAAGAAATTCGTAATGATGACTTTATCATTAGAATGGGTGGGGATGAATTTCTAATAGTCTTTAAAGGCATAAACGAAGAGGTCTCTGAAAAGGTTTGGGATAGAATCAATAATCGTTATCAAGTCATTAATGAAAATGAAGACAGAGCATATATTATCAGCGTTAGCCATGGAATTGTTGAATATGATAATTTTGAGAAATCCGAGGTTGAATTGTTGATAAAAAATGCTGATGATAAAATGTATTTAGAAAAAAGACATATTAAAGAGGAGTTAAAGATTAAAATAATAAAATAATTAAGCCTCCCAACGATCAAATAATTAAAGTGATGCTACATAAATTAGTGTAGCATCACTTTTTAATTATCATATACTACTCATGTTTTTTATATTTAAGAAGTATCATTTTACCATGTTCCTGTTATTTAAATGTTAATCTTTCCATTACCACTAAAAGTTTTCATTCCTAATAACTCGATAGTCTCTATGATTTGTATACAACTCGTCTTTAAAAGGATTCTTCTTATTCCTAACAATTGTTCTAATTTGATAAATGCCAACTCCAACATTAAATACTAAAGCTATAATACTTACTGTATAATAAGCAGTTGAGCTATGAGTTGAAGCTACTGCATATTTACCAGAAACAAAGAAGTTTGGAATTGTTAACATAAGCATCATGTAAAGTGCTAATGTATGAACTCTATGTTGCGCCCAAGCACCTTTTTTGATTGCAAATGCAGGGATTGTACAGGATATAAGCAATGCCGCACTATAAAATGCACGATCCGTTAGGCAGTTGTAAACATAAGCAAAGTTCCAAAGATCATAAGCTATAATCCAGAACCACATCATATCAGGCCATACTAAATCGTGATGATTGTCCTTAGTTATAATAATACCAAACCAACCGCAGAGGGCTAACATATTAATAATACCTGCTATTCCATTCATAGCATTCCATGGCCCGCCCTTGAAGAACATACCGTCTATTACGCCGTTCATACCCATTACTTGAAATTCACGAACAACTGCTTCCAATATATTAATTGCAAGAATTGCAGGTGGCAATATGTAACACCATTTTTTACTTTGCATTTTTTTAGAAAAACGCATTCCCAAACCGATATAACATCCTACTAATGCTGAATAAACTTTGACCCATGCAAACCAATTTGCTGTTTGAGATCCTGTTCCTATCCCAGATGTTTTTGGCCAAACAAAAATTGTAAGTAAAATAGGTAATACAATAAAAAAAGCAATACCTGTTCGCATATTATAGCGGGTTATTTCATTGAAAATCATAAGACCTGCCAAAATAACTATCCAAACTAACCATGAATACAAAGGAATAGATTCAAATAAAAACATTATTATACCCCCCAAGCTTTTATAAAAAACGACCGTTCGTTATGTTAATGTGTTCTCTATTATTGTATCATAATAAAGGCTTGTTGTATCAATATTTTTACATATAAGATTATAATACACACTTATGTTTTAATACTGTTAAAAAAGTGTAAAATTAACTTTCTCTATGCTGAATCTTTTAAATTTTATTTATTCAATTTTATTAGATTTGTCTCCGTTGCAAAATTTATGGTGTTATATAACACCATAACATCTGTAATGCCATTTTGAGCCATATAGGACTCAACACTCATATTTATATACCTTAAATCAAGCATGTGAACCTGCTCGAAATCATTGGAAATAAAAGGAGCAAAACAATGTGCAAATGAGTCTTTTATAAGCAATAGCTTCTTACCATTTTTATTTGAACTGTTGATTTGTACAATTGGATTATTTCCACCTAAAAACAAAGAGTATTTGTCCCGTTTACTTAAAAATTCCTTTTCGTAAAGCGTATTGGTTTTTTTACTTCCCATATTATAAATTACTTCATATGTCATTGGTTGTTTTGGCATATAAGTATAAATATCATCTGGCTTTGTGTTACTAAGTCTTGCTTTGCTATAGATTGTTCCATAAAATTCATTGGTTGCAATTTTAATATCAAACTCTTCTTTTTTCATGATATCAATGCCCATTTCATCACACCACGCCACATAAGCATAGTATGCGCCATGGGTAGTCCAGTGATGGTCAGTTTTATAGTAAATGTACTCATTTGAATGCTTCGCTAGTGCAGAAGGAAGATCAATAAATTTGCCATGTTTCATCCCTTGTTTAATGTTATCAATCATTCTATCCTGGTCAAATTGCGTTGCATAGGCTGGTAACTTATCCTTTAAAATATTGCTTGCAGTTGGTACCAACATAACAGATACCCTATCATCTCCAAGCTTATTTGAGGTAGCTTTTATAAACTCATGAAGCCTATCTATATTGCGATTTAATAGTTCATTCTCAACTTTTGTATTATCATGCTTTTCAATCAAATAACCATCCTTGCAGAAATATACCCCATTGGTATCTTTTCTACCAGTAAAATACTCTGTTTGCGTCTTCATACCAACGAAAACATCCCGCCAAATAAATTGGTCAGTGATGTATTCCTCCACAGCAGATGTATATTTTCCATTAAAAAGTGTTTCAAAAGAAAATTCAGGTCTCTTTGCAAGAAATCGATTTTCACTTTCAGAAAAGACTTTATCGGGTTTTATAAAATTCATAATTGACATTATAAATATCATGCCTGCAAAAATAACTACAGTCATACTTTTTATCAGCTTTTGTTTCAAATAAATCAACTCCTGTTTTGGAAATTACTTTAATAATTTTAAATTATAAACCCTCACTTAGAATCTAAAGTATAAGAAAGGATTAAAGGATGCATCTACAAGGTAGGATACAGATAGTATAAATATTGAAATAAATACTAAGTTTTTCACACATTGCAACGCAAACTCATGATGTTCTAGACGTAAGAACCACTTTTGTGCTAATTTTTTAGGCAGGTCTGTACTAGCAATGATTAAAATTATCAATAAGAAAAAGTTAGTATACAGCAGATAAATGCTTTCTGAATTTATAAACCCTATGCCATTAAGACCTAACATTGCTTTAAAATAAAGAATCACCTTTGAGAAATCGTCAAATGCAAATATTACCCAACTAAACAACACAAGTAATAAGGTGTATATATGTGAAATAAATGGTGATGATTTCTGCAGCCACTTAAGCAGAATAAACTTTTCAATAATAAGTATGACTCCGAAATATGCCCCCCATATTAGAAAATTCCAACTTGCTCCATGCCATATACCAGTTAAAAGCCACACAACAAGAATATTTCTTATTTGTTTTGGGAAACCTTTTTTATTTCCGCCAAGTGGTATATAAACATATTCCTTAAACCAAGTACCAAGTGAAATATGCCATCTGCGCCAAAACTCTGTGACACTTTTGGACATGTAGGGATAATTAAAGTTTTCTAGAAAAGAAAATCCAAACATATGACCTAGCCCGATTGCCATATCTGAATATCCGCTAAAGTCAAAATAGATCTGAAATGCAAATGCCATAATACCAATCCATGCTGTTAATACCGGAATAGTTGTAATATCCATTACATTAATCTGGTTCCATAGGTATCCTATATTATTTGCTAACAGTACCTTTTTCCCAAGGCCAAGCATAAATCTTTGCACGCCATAAGCAAATCCTTCTACACTTTCTCTGCGATTATTTAGTTGACTAGCAATAGTTTTATACTGCACTATTGGCCCTGCAATAAGCTGTGGGAACAAAGCAACATAGGCACCAAAGGAAATTATATTCTTTTGTGCCTTCGCATCACCCCTATAAACATCAATGGTATAGGACATCGTTTGGAATGTATAAAAAGAAATGCCAATTGGAAGTACCAAGTTTAACAATGGTATGTTCGTTGAAAAAAGCCCATTTATATTTGAGATAATAAAGTCACTATACTTAAAAAACACAAGTAAAGTTAAGTTTATAACCATGCTGGACAACACAACTAGCTTGGCCTTTTTCATATCTCCTTTTTTCCTGTACCATGATACCAGTAGACCATGTGTATAATCTACAAGGGTTGAAAATATCATAATAAGAATATATATTGGTTCTCCCCATGCATAAAATAGCAAACTCATTACGAAAAGTGCAAGATTACGAAGTGACTTCGGCGCTATAAAATAGATGAGTAATGTAATGGGAAGAAATACAAATAAAAACAAAAGACTGCTGAATACCATTTTTCACTCCTCCTTTTATATAAATTTTAATAAACTCCAGCAAAATAAAGGGCGAATACAATTCGCCCCTTTAGTATGAAAAGCTCATTATTATCTAGCAATTACTTTTTTAAAATACTTTCCACTGCATCAGTTGCTTTTTTAGTTTCAGCTTTAGCTGCTGCTAATTGTGCTTCCTCTGTTTCAGCATCCATAGGTATTTCTCCAAGAATCATAAAAAACACATAATTATCCATTCTTTGAACTGCTGACTCTTTGGTTTTAGGTAAGTTCATTGGGTATTGTACTGAACTATCAATTAGTTTTTGTTTATAAGCTTTTAAAGCTGCTTCAACTTGTTCAGCTTTACCTTCTTGTGCTTCAATGCCAATAAAAGTGTCAACATGAACGTTCATCATTGGCCCTTCAGCAATAAACTCTTTTACTAAATCTATTTTTACACCAAAGATTTCCTCAAGTTGCGGAGCCTCATATGGCATAGATGGAGTATAACTCGACCCAAAAGCTTTCTTTACAGCTTCGTGAACCTTTGGTAATTGACCAGTAGGTGTGATATTTTCACTTCCCTTTTGTGTGCAACCAACCATTACAGATAGTGATAATATTGTAGCAAGTGCTAATACCATAATTGATTTGATTTTCATTATTATCTCCCCTTTTCAATAAGTTTTTTTAATTCTGATATAGTTAATATTTCGCCATCCGAGCTCTTATACGTTCTGTCTTTGCCATAAGTCTTCAGATATGTATATTTCCCTTGTGAAGAAAAGGTTAGGATATACTTATCGTTTATTTTAGTTAGAAATAGAAGGGTATCTTCATTTCTTTTAAAGATTGCTTCATACTCAAAATAAGTTTTTGTTGCGTTGTCAAATCCACCATCTACTATAAGCTGAATGGTTTTGTCTTCAAGTGTTCCTTTGTAAATTTCTTTAGGGTGTAATTCTACAGCAGTGGTAATATTATTATTTTCGTATACACCTTTATCTATGTCTGTTACCTTCGCTCTTACTATAATATCCGCCTGCTTTATAGCTTCCCTTATATCCACGAAATCTCGAAGTCTTGCAACCTGAGGTATTTGATTATTATCTTCTATTTGATTTTTCATTGTTGGCAATGTACTAAAATAAAGGCTTGGTGCAATTACTAATGTCAGTGCTGCTGCCACAATAAGTCCTTTGTATTTTCTTGTAAATGCAAATTGGTGTCTTTTCGAATCTATTTGTTTCAATTCCTCACTCTTATGATAGACGCCATTTAAAAATTCTCTATCGCTTTTCATAAGTATAAGCCTCCCTTTCTAGCAAATTTTTTAGTGTTCGTCTTGCACGAAAGATTAGTATTTTAATCTGAGGCACTGTTTTTCCCATTACTACACCAGCTTCTTTATAAGATATTTCCTCAAAATCAATTAAATGAATAGCCCTTTGATAATCAATTTTCAGTTTTTTAATTGTGCTATGTAAAAGCTTTACTTCTTCATCTTTTACAACCTTTTCAATTAATTCTTCCTCATCAGTTTTCTGATAATTCTCTTCATTAAATAGAACTTCTCTGCTATGTTTGCGGATATAATCAACCGCTTTGTTTCTTCCAATTGCATAAATATAGGTTTTAAAGCTATTTTTAAAATTATATTTCTCTTTATACACATAAATATAAGCAAAAACATCTTGTGCTATATCTTCACAGATAAAAATGTCTGAAACATATCTTTTTAAGAAATATATCAGGTTGTCTTTGTTTTTTAAAACAAGCTCTTCAAATGCATATTCATCACCATCTAAAAAACGTTGATAAAGTAGTTTATCTGTTTCCATAAAACCCTTGTCCTCCTAGTCTTTTCATTTGTTATTCGTTTGAGAAAGCAATAAGTTACACTAAATAAAAAATTATATATATATAGCAATAGGTATTACCTGAATAACTCTTTTAACTATTTCTGTTATACCCTTCTCAGGAATAATTATATTGTTCTGTTTTAGTATATCAAGATATGGAGTTATTGAAATTAAAAATTCTTTATTGTAATAATCCATTCCAGTTTTTGAAAGTAAGTTTATTGGACCTTCATTTTTAACAACTTTGCATAAAATCTTATATTTAAAATTAGCATTGTCATATATATAGGAATTCTTATCTTGAAAAAAATTCAGATTCACATTTGCAACTACGTTGCATGTTCCCATTTTCATTATCATATTTACTGTACTATTTTTCTCTAGATAAGTCTTTAGTATTTTTAATTGTTTTAAAATAATTGTGTAATTGGTTATACTGTTTGGTAACGTCACATCTTTCAATAGCTTATCCAGTTCCTTGCTATCATAACTCTCTATTACATCTATAAGATTGCTCACATAATTGCTCAAGGAATAGTCTATAAGGATTGCCTCTAGTTCTACAAGCTCTCCACAGACTATATCATTTCTAATAATGTTATCTTCATCTATTACCCTACAGATTCCTTTATTAAACATATCATTTCTCAAATTATTAAAAATATCAAAACTTGTGTATATCTTCTTTATAGTAATCTCATTTCTATTTATATTCCTACCGTCTACAATCCCCAATACATCTTTATTATTAGTGCTAGTGGTATCATTTGCTTTATTCTTTTCCTTATCATTATTTGATATCTTTTCACCTTCATATGTTTGGTTCTTGGATAATATTTGTAGCTTTATACTATCATTTTTATCTTCAACACATCTAATCGACCTATTATCTATATATCCATTATATAGTATAGAATAGGAATCAAGCATCAATGGTTTATTTAAATAAATAGTTATATATATACTAGCTATCATTATAGATACACCTCACTATTATATTTAAATATATTTCTTTACTATTTAATAAAGACCCCAAATTACTATATTTCATGAGCTATTGATAAAGATGCTTATTCCTGTAATAATAAGCATAAGTAAAATTTTAATAAAAGTTCACGACCTCCTAATCAATTTCTCTTATTTCATTTTCAAGATTCTGAGCCCTATTTAGTGCTTTATCCTTTTCTTCTTCCTTCTTTTTACTTTTATCAATATTTCTTGATTTCTTAACTTTTTCACTTTTCACCACCGGCTCTTTAAGGACCTGAAGGGTAAGTTCATCTTTTACATTTTTATAATAATCATAGTTACCAGGATAACTTTTAAATGCATTTCCCTCAATTGCAATGATTCTTTCACCAATTTTATTGATAAAATATCTGTCGTGAGAGATGAAGCATATAGTTCCTTTAAACTCTTCTAGAGCTTCCTCAAAAGTTTCTATGGAATCAATATCCAGGTGATTAGTTGGCTCATCTAGTATCAATAAATTTACATCTTCATATAACAATCTGCTTAGGCTAAGCCTTATTCTCTCGCCTCCAGATAAGTGCCTTACTTTTTTAAAGACACTACTACCATAAAACATGAATTTGGACAGATATTCTCTTGCTTTCCCCTCTGGAAGAAAAATATCTTCCCTGAAACAATCCAGCACTGTTAGTTCCTCGTTTTTAAACGTAATTCTCTGTGGCAAATATGCCGCCATTACATTGGCACCTAATTCCACTGTGCCATCATCTGGGCACTCTTCACCTAATAGCAGTTTTAGGAAGGTGGTTTTCCCGCTACCATTTGGACCTATTAGCGATACTCTTTCACCAAAATTAATCATTAAATTTGCATCCTTAAAAATAACTTTATCTTCAAAGCTTTTAGAGAGCTCTATTGCCTTGATTGTCTCATTGCCTGATCGCTGCGTCGCCTTAAAATTTAATTTCATATTCTGTTTTTCAAAAATTGGTTTTTCAGTTCTTACGTATTGACCTCTGGTTCTATAGAACTTATTACTTTCAGTGTCACTACCTTTCATTTTATCAAGTTTTTTTTGTAGGCTGGCAGCTCTTTTAAAGAATTTATTATTATCCACCCTAGTTGCCCAATCCCTTAATTCCCTTACATTCTTCTGTATAGTCTTAATCTGCTTTTGCTGTTCCTTATATTGATGAAATTGTTCAAGCATATTTTCTTCCTTTTGACTGACATAAGAAGAATAGTTACCCCTGTAGGATATAGCTTCCATGTCCTCTACTTCTACAATCTTTGTTACTACGTTATCAAGAAAATACCTATCATGAGATACAATAATTACAATTCCCTTATAAGCTTTAAGATAGCCTTCAAGCCATTCAATTGAATCCATATCCAAATGATTTGTAGGTTCGTCTAGTAGTAATATATCAGGATTATCAATTAAGAGCTTTCCAAGCACTACTGTAGTTTTTTCACCACCGCTTAATAAACTAAAGTCTTTCTTCAAAAAGCTATCATGAAGCTTCAGTCCTGTGCAAATCTTGCTTAATTTTTCTTCTGTATCGTATCCGCCTTTAACTTCATATAATTGAACCAATTCACTATACTGTTTCAAAGCTTTTTCCAAAGTACTATCTTCTAAAAACTTCATTTCTTCCTCTAATTTTCGCATTTTACTCTCTATGATATGAACTTCCTCAAAAGCTAAGTTTAAAACATCAATAACCTTTAACCTCTCATGATACTGCGGTATTTGTTCAAGATAAGCACTGGTAGCTTCCCTTGGCATGTTAATAAGCCCTTCATCATATCCATAGCTTGAGGTTTGAGGGTAACCTGGATAGTAATTCATTGGTTCTATTCCCGCTATTAGTTTAAGAATAGTACTCTTTCCACTTCCATTTACACCTACTATACCAACTTTTTCTCCTGAATAAATTTGAAAGCTTATATCTTTGAGAACAAGTGTGGCATCCATATATTTTTTTACACCATTTAACGATAATTCAAACATAAAAATCCCTTCTTTCATCCATATTTAGAATTCAACACTTTATGGATAGGCAGAAAAAGCTCTTATCTACTATAATTTTTCAAAGTAATTTTAAAAATAAAAAAACCATAAGAAGATCCTCTCTTCTTACAGTCTGAAATACTCTATTACTACTATAATTTATTAAAATCAGATATACACAAAAAAAACCCTTAAAATATCTTATAAATTATAATGTTGAATTCCAGTAAAGTAAGTTACCTTCTAACTACCTCATTCCATAAAGAGCATAACAATAAAACCTAAATATAATTAGGCAAATTAAAACTCATTATAAAATATATATTAATTTAAAATTAATATTAGTAATTAGCTGGTGTCATAATTTACTTTCCCCCTTCAACCTTCAACATTTTTCTTTATTATATCACTTTTTATATTTTATGTAAATAAATTTAAATAATGCATTTTTTTATTTCTCTATACCCATAGCAAATTAAAACATATTACATATATAGTTTATTTAAACTGGCTAATAAAGTAAAACATACATTAAGTAGCAATTATAGTGATGTTTTAATTTTCTAGCTAAACTTAATAATTAATTGAATATATTAAAATAATTACAATTATGTTAAATATCATTGTACTTTCCTCTACCACAAAATTATTTTTTTCTATTGTATTATTCAAACTTCAATGTCTATTGAAAGTAATAATCTCTTCATTATCATAATTTGTAGCAATTTTTAGTTCACTACATACGATATTATGTAAATAAATATTATTGATGAGGTGTAATTATTGAAAACATATTTAGATAACCCTATGCAAGGTATGCCACAGATGAAGAGTATTCAAGGCATGTGTCCAATGATCAGTGGTATGGGAATGCCGCAGATGATGGATATGCAAATGATGTATCATTTGATGAGTATGCAAAGTATGTACCTTATGATGAGTATGCATGCCATGTACCAAATGATGAATATGCAAGGAATACATCCTATGATGGATACGAATGAAATGAGTCAAATGAAGTCTATGTCTATGCAAGATTATGCGAGGCAATTTCCTATTCCAATGCTAGTAAGCTTGGAACAACTCTCACCTAATCAAATTCAAATTAGTTACGATAGAGATGTCGATGTAAGGCTCGGAATGAAGCCAACTAATTACTGGGTCAAAGATACAATGAATGCTAGCCCCAAAGGTATAGCTACTCTTGGTAGCAATGATAGTGTGAATGCTGGAAATTCACTTACAAGCAGCCTGGTTAGAATAGAGCCAAAGAATAGCTCAGCAAAAACATTTATATTAACTTTCAATCGACCTATTCCTAGCGGATCAGAGTATATGCTAATAATTTGTTACGTAACAATTAAAGGAGCTCCTCCTTACAGTGGAGATAATGGCATGGCTATTTTTACTGGTAAATAACAAATATTAAATTAATATAATTTTCTCTTCATTAAGATTTGTTCTATGTTAATTGTAAAGAAATCAACCCCCATCTCCCTCTTTCCTTGTATGTACAAAGAAAGAGAAGATGAGGGCTTATTAATCTACTTACTATATATCTAAAAGTATAATTTTATAAAGACTTATTTAACTGGTATAACTACTTCAACACGATTCTTAAAGGCATCTTGAATCGCACCTAAGAAATCTCCATGAGGATCTCTAAGTGACATAGTAGCACCGGAAACCACATCTGCAAGCTCAGCCTTTTCTTTGTCAGTAAGTTTAGCTAATTTATCGAGATCATCTTGATTCGTTGTGGTAGCTTTTATTGGACGGCCAGCTGCAGTTGTATTTTTTGCAAACCACGCTTCTAATTCAGGGATAGTTTTACCAACAAAAAATGTTTGGAAGAAATCCATTTGCTTATACCACTCATTAGCTGGATTCATACCATAACTGTCTCCACGTTGACGCTTAGTTTGCCATCCATTAACTTCAGCTGCTACTGATTCCTTTGTATTTTTAGATATACCCGATACTTTCCCTGTATCATGGTCTGTTACATTGTATCCTTCTTTATCAGGCCATCCTGAAAAATGCGGCATTGATGCCCCATCATAATTTGGAGTGGAAACTTCGTAAGCATCCACATAAGCACTTAGAATTCTTCCATCTGCATCAAATCCAACATCTGCCATACTAATGGTAAAACTATAAACTGGTACCTTTTCACTATCAGCACCTGGACCGTTTCTAAATGCCACATTATGTCCTAATCCTTGATAAACCTTCAAAGCTGATGCAGTTGTTGTAGTTGTTGGCTTAACTGCTTTTGTTAGTGTAGCTATTTTTGCATTTAAACTTGCTACAGTACTTGGACCTACTACTCCATCACTCCTAAGACTATTTTGTTCTTGATAATTCTTTACGGCAGCGACAGTAAGCTTTCCAAAGCTACCATCAACATTAAGCTTGTATCCAACAGTATTAAGCGCATTCTGTATATGTTTAACATCATCCCCATATGATCCAAATGCAAGCATGCGAGTTATATTTAATGAAGTTACAGGCACACTAGATGTGGATATCTTTACTGGTGTTGGTGTTGCTGGTACTGGTTTTGTTGGTGCTGTTGGTACTGCAGGTGCTACGGCTGTAGCTGCCGAAACAACATCCACACCAAAACCTGCCTGACTTGTATTGACTACTACAAATGAAAGTGTCATTATCACTGTTAATGCATAGGCAACTGTTACTAATGTTTTTTTCATTTTTTTCCCTCCCTATTAATTTTGAAAAATAAAAACATTTTGTTGTACGCTTAAAAACGACAACTTAGTCTATCAATTATTAAACTTTAAAAATGTTTCACCAACAAAATCTTATATCTATATTGTACAAAATTTATATGTTAAATACAAGCATTAATGTAATATTGTTATATAAAGTATAATTTATCACATATGCTCTCATAATTATTCCATATAACTTTTTAAATTTATTCTATATCTTATAAGTTTTGCATTCTGTATATATTTAACTCAGGAAGAATTTACTTATTAAATTATTGGCTAGTGCCTATATATGCGTGATGTGATAAAATATACCTATTAAAACATTAATTCAACAAAAATTTTATTGATTATTCTACTTTAGAAATAATATTTTATTCCTAGTAGAAAGAAGGTGGTTAACAATGTCTTTATCATACATTTTTTCTTTAGTATTTTTCATTGCATTTGCAATCTATTTTATTTTTGGTATATACATACTATCAATCAATGCGAAAAGCATATTAAATCGACTTTTTTTTGCAGCATGTTTATCTCTTTGCATATGGTCATTTTGTTTTTCTATTGTCAATTCAGCACAAAATTATGAGACTGCTATATTTTGGCGTAGGCTGACTTCTCTTGGTTGGGGCACTTTATATAGCATCTTACTGCATTTTTTTCTCATTCTAACAGAAAGAAAAAAAATATTAAAGAATAAATTACTTTATGTTCTACTGTATCTTCCGGTAGTAGTAAACATTTTTGTTTTTGGTTTTAGTGCTATAGCAAATGAACAGTTCTCCATAATTAATACTACTGCAGGTTGGATTAACGTTCCAATAAGCACTCAGTGGAATTTGTATTTTAACCTATATTATGTAAGCTTCTCCACCTTGGGATTATGGCTCCTCTGGAATTGGGGAAAAATGTCGAAAGAACTAGTAAAGAAAAAGCAGGCTTACCTGCTTATCTCTGCCTTTGCCATCGCTTTGATATTAGGAACAATTTCAGACATGATCGTGAATGCATATATGTCATTCAGAATTCCTCAAATGGCACCTATTATTATTCTGATACCTGTAACAGCTATTTTTTATGCAATTAAAAGGTATGGACTAATGAATCATGAGAAAATTGATAAAGCTATACCAGGAAAGATATTGAGTAAGGTCAGCATGGGGAAATTTATTAAGATTATGTCTTTAGTATTTATTATTGGTGGAATGCTTAATTTTGCATCACAGTATTTTTTCTGTCTGACACATCCCAGCCTTAATTCTATTTTATTATCTAGTACTTTCTTTTTTATTATAGGGATAGCTCTACAATTTATTCACCTAATACCTATCAAAGCAGATTTTCAAGAGGTCTTTTTTATTACTATTGTGGTAATATCAATACTGATAATCACTATTAATTATATTCAAACTGCAAGCATTACCATGTGGGCGACACCTTTCGTTATTATTATGCTATCCGTTCTTCTCAATAAAAGGCTTATGTTTTTTGGGATGGGTATCTCAATTCTATCTATGCAAGTTTATATCTGGGTGAGGTTACCATCTGTAATGGTTCAGATTGACGGTTCAGATTATATTGGCAGAATTGGTATCTTAAGCATAACCCTATGGCTTGCTTACTTTGTTAATCGAATTTACATCCAGCGGCTTGAAGAAAATGAGAATCAATTTAAGTTTCAAGAGATGGTTTCAAAAATTTCGGCTAATTTTGTTACAGTGAATGAATCCAATTTGAATAAAAAAATCAATTATTTGTTAAAAATGAGTGGAGAGCATTTTCACATGGATCGAACTTATTACGTTAGTTTATCCCAGGAATTAAAAACCCTGGAGTGGTGTAATGAGGGTATCAAACCTGAGATTGATATTATTGAATCTATGGTGAAAGATAAATTTCCATTGTGGGTAAAGCATCTTAAAAACAGTGAAGTAATGTACGTACCAGATGTGGAAATGATAACACTAGAAGCTAGTGAAGAGAAATCATTCTTAAAATCTCTTAATGTTAAGTCACTAATAATTTTTCCTATAAATAGGGAAGATCAAAACCTAGGTTTTTTATTTTTTACATCAATTGGGGATACTATACCCTTTAGGGAAGACTATACGGAATTAATGAAAATATTAGGAAATTTATTGTCAGATGCACTGATAAAAGTGAAAGCTGAAAAAGAAATTAGCTATATGGCTTATTATGATTCATTAACAACACTGCCCAATCGTAAATTGTTTGAAAATCACTTAGAACAATCAATCCATTTAGCCAAACGCAGTGAAACAATTATTGGCGTGATTTTTATTGACTTAGATTCTTTTAAAACAATAAACGACACAATTGGACACTTTGGTGGTGATGAGATATTAAAGCAAGTAGCCCGCAGGTTATCTGGGTGTTTGCGGAGCTATGATACAGTTTCTCGGTTTAGTGGTGATGAATTTTTAGTTCAGGTTACTCAAATTTACAAAGTGGAGGATATTCAAAAGATTGCGGTTAAAATTATAAAGTCCCTTGCAAAGCCTATGAATGTTAACGATCAGGAATTCTTTATTACTGCCAGTATAGGTGTTGCTGTATTTCCTAGAGATGGTGAAGATTTTGAATCATTGATAAAAAATGCCGATTTGGCGATGTATGCTGCAAAGGATAATGGTAAAAATCAGTACAGATTATGTTCCCCAGATATGAAAGAGGATTCTTTGAAAGAAATGATGCTGACAAACAAACTATACAGGGCACTGGAAAGAAATGAGTTTGTTTTGTACTATCAGCCACAGGTGAGCATTTTGACTAAAAAAATCATTGGATTTGAAGCCTTACTTCGTTGGAATAATCCAGAGCTTGGAATGATTTCACCAGCCACCTTTATCCCATTAGCAGAGAAAACTGGGTTAATAAAACCAATTGGACAATGGGTACTTGAGACAGCATTTCATCAGAGTAAGACATGGCAAGGAATGGGTCTACCACCTTTGCGAATGTCGGTGAACGTGTCTACTGAACAATTCAGAGATCGAAAGCTAATTAGTATTGTTAGGAAAATACTAAGTGAAACCGGACTAGAGACTAAATATATGGAACTAGAGATCACTGAAAGCACTGCGATAGAGGGAGAAGACTATATCATTGAGATGCTGCATGCACTAAAAGATCTAGGCATACTTATTTCCATTGATGATTTTGGAACTGCATATTCGTCTTTAAGTCGACTAAAAGAATTGCCTATTGATCAATTGAAAATTGATATGCAATTTGTACGGGGAATTTCAGTTGGCAATAAAGATGAAGCCATTGCAAAAACTATTATCCAACTTGCTAAAAATTTAAAACTTAATGTAATCGCCGAAGGAGTTGAAACAGACGCACAGTTTGAGTTTTTTAAAAAGCATAAGTGTGATGAGATCCAAGGCTTCTACTTTTATAAACCTATGCCTGCATCGGAAATAGAACCACTCCTTTTTAATCAGTTTAGATTGGCGACACTTGAAAGATTACAATAAAATTTGGGGGAGTAGATGACTTATGACAAAGTCTAAATCTACTCCCAATATTGGCACTTCTGGTTATCGTTTTTGTGAAGATACCATCTACTTTATTACTGTGCATACTTACCATATAGTCCTTGGCCACCTGATGATGCACTTTGATTTCCGTGACTTGGTGCTCTCTTAGTGTTTTTTTGATTTGCAGATTTTGCTTTCTTTTCTTCAATTACTTTTTTCATTAGTTCCATGTTTTTGCTTACATCACTTTTCATATTTTTACCTTCTCTTTCTTTATTTTCACATCTTCTTAAAAGATTTGTAACTTATAAGTTAATATTCATAGCTAATTCTTTTAATTTATAGTGTGTTGTTTTATCAATCTATTATACCCCAAAAATAATTCTTTGAGTAGCACCTATTAACTAATACTTTTAAATAATTATCTGCAATGCTACAATATTAACATTACACAAAAGTTGAATATCGTTAATTCAAAGGTCTTGTGCTTCGCATATTGGCAAGAGCTGTTGTACATTTTATCACTTTAATGTCTTGAAGTATTTATTTATATGTAGTATAATTGTGAAAACACTTTGGAGGAATACTATGAATACTTTTAATAAATCAAACAATTTAATGTACCATCATCATCTTTAAGGTTTGGTTTATGGTTTGAAAAAATACCATAGATGCAAGCCTGTTGCTATTTAAAGTAACTGTATCTATGATGATGGAAAGTAACGCCGACTATCACTCACGTAGGTACATCACTTACGTGTTTTTTATATTTAGAGGAGGAATTAAAAATGAACAATCAAATTGTAAAACCATCAATTTTACCTGGCTTTATGGAATTATTGCCAGCGGATCAAATTCAATTTAATAAGTTATCAGATGCAATAAGAAAAACTTATGAAAGCTTTGGATTTATGCCCATTGATACACCCATAATAGAGAAATCAGAAATTCTACTAGCAAAGGGTGGCGGGGATACTGAAAAGCAAATTTATAGATTTTTAAAGGGTAGTACTGATTTGTCCCTAAGATTTGATTTAACTGTACCCTTAGCAAGGTACGTAGCTCAAAATGTCAGTTCTTTAACTTTCCCCTTTAGAAGATACCAAATTGGTAAGGTATATAGAGGAGAGAGAAATCAAAAGGGTCGTTTTCGTGAATTTTATCAATGTGATATTGATATTGTTGGAAATAATAGTTTAAGCATTTTAAATGATGCAGAGATTCCTAGCATTATTTATTCAATATTCCACAACCTTGGCTTTGAGGATTTTACCATAAAAATAAACAATAGAAAACTTTTAAATGGGTTCTTTGAAGCTTTAGAAGTTCAAGGTAAATCAGAAGTTTTAATTATTATTGATAAGATAGATAAAATTGGAGTAACAGCAGCCATTGATGAATTACTTAGCAGTGGCCTTAGCAGAGAAGTTGTGGATAAGATTCTTGAATTTATTAATATCAGTGGAAGCAATGAAGATATCTTATTGCAGTTGAAGAATTTAAACATTTTAAACACAAACTTTGAAGAGGGTCTAAGTGAACTTTCAATCGTTACTAAATACGTAAAATTATTTGGTGTTCCTGATGATAATTTAAAAATAGATTTAAAAATATCCAGGGGTCTTGATTATTATACTGGAACCGTTTATGAAACATTTTTAAATGAATACCCTTCTATTGGTTCTGTCTGCTCTGGTGGACGATATGACAATTTAGCAGAGTATTATACAAAGCAAAAACTACCAGGAGTAGGAATATCAATTGGACTCACTAGATTATTCTATCAATTAAATGAAGCTGGCTTCTTTAAAAGTGATGCTAGTACTTCTATAACAAAAGTGCTTGTAATACCACTAGATAATAATATTGATTATGGAATTTCTCTTGCAAAAGCTTTAAGGGATAAAGGCGTAATCACAGAAATCTATCTTGAGGACAGTAAAATGGTAAAGAAACTTGGATATGCAGATAAACTAGGTATTCCTTTTGCAATTTTAATAGGTGAAAGAGAAGCTCAAGATAAAACTGTTACAATAAAAAACATGTCAACTGGTGAGCAAATAACTGTTGGTTTTGATGCAGCTTATGAAATTGTTAACGTATAATTATAAAATAAGATAAAAGTGAACAATATAGAAAAATGCCGGTTAAGGTGATTAGGTCACACGTTTAGCCGGCATTTTGTATGTACTCTTTTAATCATAAATATCTGAAAACTCCACATTCATCTTTCCAATAAATCTATCCTTATGCTCATCTTCATTAACATTATATAATATACATTCTTCACTTGTATCATATTTAACTGGAAGTTCAATAATAAATTCTGAGCCCTTGCCATATTCACTTATCACATTAATACTCCCACCATGCATCTCAACAAGGGATTTCGTTAAGGATAAACCAATTCCACTCCCCTCATTCTCTCTGGTAAATAGTTTTGAAACTTGTTTATATCTTTGAAATATTATATCCTGATTTTCTTCTTCAATTCCAATACCATTATCTTTAATGGAAATTACAACAGTAAACATCATATTATAAATATTTATATGAACAGAATCTCCAGTAAATTTTATAGCATTTGATATGACGTTTAGCATTATCCTCTCAATCATATCCACATCACATATTATTGGCATTTCTTCTACATCTGTGGAAAATGACAAGTTAATGTTCTTTTGCTTTGCATAATCCGATACTGACATTGAAATTGTCTTTATTAGACTTACAATATCTTGCTCGCTAAATTTGGGTTCATAAAACCCGGCATCAACTTTTGTTGTATCAATTAAATTATTAACCAATCTTAACAACCTCATACAATTTCGTTTCATAGCCTTTAAATGCTTTGAACTTTTTTCTTTATCTAAATAAATATCATTTTTAAGATATAGCTCAAAGAGTTGGACCCCTGCCAATGTTACGTTAATAGGGGTTCTAAGTTCATGTGACATATTAGCAATAAACTCACTCTTATTAAGATTAGCTTTTTCTGCAATTTCTTTTGCTTTTTTTAGCTCTTCTTTAATTTTTTTTCGGGAAGTAATATCTTGAAGCACTCCATAACGAAAAGATGGTTCTAACAAATTCCCTTTTACTGATGTAAATCTATTAAGAAACCATTTATACTCACCATTTTTGCACAAAAATCGGTACTCTATTTCTTTTGCGGCATAATTTCTTGCGTCTGCTCCTTTTATACACTTAAACACATTATTAAAATCCTCTGGATGAATCAGACTAAGGACATTGTCCTCGCTCATTACTTTATACTCCTCAAGAGTATACCCTGTTAATCTTTCAATGGCAGGGCTAATATAATCATATGTATCACTTACAAGATTTCTTCTATAAAATGCATCCTGAGAATGTTCTAGAACATTAGAAAATCGTTCTTTAGATTCTCTTAGTTCCTGTTCCATTAGCTTACGAGAATTAATATCAGAATGTGTACCGGTTAATCTTAGAGGCTTTCCATCTTCGGTCCAACTTATAATTTTGCCCTTACTAAGTATCCATTTATAAAATCCATCTTTTGCAAGAAGTCTATATTCACTCTCGTAAACTGGAACTAATCCGTCTAAATACATGTTTAACTTTTGGTAAGCAGCCTCCTTATCATCGGGATGAAGTAGATTGTCCCATTCGCTAAATGAATTTTGAATCTCAGTTTCCTTATAACCAAGCATTCCCATCCATTCCTTGGAACAAATCATTTCATTGGTTCTTGCTTTCCAATCCCAAACACCATACCCACTGCCCTCCAGTGCAAAGGTCAGCCGTTCTTCATTTACTTTTAGCTCCTCCAGGATTTTCTTACCTTCACTTATCTCTTTTTCAAGGGTAACATTAATTTCTTCCAACTTTTTCATATTAGCTTTATTCTTTTCTTCTAGTTCATTATTTCTTTTAACTATATCTTCTTCTATTTTCTTCCTATCAGTTACATCATGAATAATAGAATATAATAATTGCCTACCATTATGAATTATGGGTCCACTGTGAACTTCTACATCTCGGATTTCACCATTTGCTCTTCGATGTTTAAAGTAAAAGCAGTCCTTTTGCTTTCTAGCGGCGAATTTCATTTCCATAGCAAGTTCATCTACTGAAAGTCCATTAATGTCACAAACTTTTAATTTTATAATTTGTTCATAGTCATATTGATAAAAAGTACAAGCAACTTCATTTGCATCTACTATCTCCCCTGTTTCCGGATCAATAACAAGTATTATTGAATGATTAATTTTTAAAAGCTCCTTGCAATAAGTATTTGTACATTCATATAGGTCAACGTTCCCATCACTTCCTACTTCTATAAAATTGCCTTTATTCATAACTTTTACCCCCATAACCCTCTAAAAAAAATTTTATGTTGTTTTTCTTTAACATGATACTTATACATATAATTCAATTATATCCAAGTTATATATTTATTCAATACAAATTTAATATATAGTGCCACCCAGGTGGCAAGTGGCAAGTTTAAAAATATAGTTCGCAATCATCACCAATAAAATAAGGATTAAATAAGTATATTCCTTATTTAATCCTTATTATGTTCATTTATGATTTTTATCGCCGAAATCATAGTGTCAGGCTCTTAATTAATTTTATAATTTACTTCTTTAAAGTTACGATTTCACCAGATCTTTCTAATGCGTTTTTTGCAACAACAGGTCCGATTATTGAATATATAAATGTAGAGCATAATATAATAACACGAAGTTGCAATGCATACTCTGGTATAATATTTCCGGCAACTACAATCAGTCCTAAGGCAACCCCTGCTTGAGGCATAAGTGTTGGTCCCAAGTATTTACATATTTTTTCTTCTTGCTTAGTAACCCTTCCGCCAATAAAGGCTCCAGCTATCTTCCCAACAACGCGCATAACAACATACAAAAGTCCAATCACACCGATTCCACTAAGAGCTGATATTTCAAAGCCAGCTCCTGAAATAACAAAAAATATCATGAAAACCGGTGGAGAAAATGAATCTGTAATTTTAACAATACTTTCAATATCATCATATATGTTTACAAACACGCCACCAAGTGCCATGCAGGCTAGTAATGGAGAACCATAAAAGAATTCAGCTAACCAATAAGTAATTAAGATGAATGCAATAATAAGACAAAGTCTATTTGATGATTTTTTAAACCATCTAAATGTCAACTTCATAATAATACTTAATACTCCACCCAAAATAAAAGATATTACTACTCCATATACAGGCGTTAATATTGATAAAACAATATTAGTGCTGAGACTTGATGACATCATCTTCACTATAGTGGTTGCAAATCCAAACCCTATAAGAGCAACAGCATCATCAATAGCAACGACACTCATTACCATTGAAGTTAATGGTCCTTTAGCTTTGTATTGATTTATAACCATTATAGTTTGAGCTGGAGCAGTAGCTGCTGCGATTGCTCCTAACAATATTGAAAGCTTTGTATCGAAGCCAAAAATAATTAAAGTTACAGTTACACATATAATGGCTCCAACAGATTCTGCAATAGCTATTATAATAGGTGCGATTCCTACTTTTTTAAAGTAGGTTAAATTAAACTCACTTCCTATTGAAAACGCTATAAACCCTAACGCTATATTCGATATAACAGAAAATCCGTTAACAATATTTACAGGAATAAAGTTAAAAAAAGATGGACCCAATAAGAGGCCAGCAATTAGATAACCTGTTACATTTGGAAGCCTTACAAGTTTGGCAAGCCTTCCAAAAATTATTCCAGCAAATAGTATTATGGCAACTTCAATGATTATTTTACTTTCCAATTTTTCTAATCCCCTTTGTAAAATCAATTGGTACGCTAAAAACTATACCAGTATCCTTTAGCGTAAGGTCACCAACAACAGATTCAATAGCGCTGACTGCTTCCTCTAGTTGCCATTCATGGATAACAGTAAGTACTATTTTGCTTTTTTCTCTTTCAGGATTTAAAAATGCTCTAAGCGACCCCAAAAATGGAATTTCATCTTCATCATGTTCGTGGCTTAATAGTCTAGCCATCCCTATACTTTCTATAACAGTGGCACCACTAATGTTTCTTCGTGCAAACTCAGTTAAAACTTCATCTAATTTCTCTGTTTTGTTTAATATTAAAAATAATAGTTTCATATTTCCTCCTTGCTTTTAACTTTAATGAACCTAACATATTAATTATAGTACTAATCTATCTATTATACAAATTAGGCTGTTTGCTTTCAGCATGCCCTACAGCATATACCCAATATATTAAAAAAGAGGAATATGAAAATGTATTTAAAATATTTAACTTGTTTTTATCTTGTATATAAAATAGTAATACTTATATGCTATTAGAATTATAATAAATATCTTTACATATTTAGAGTCTAAAATAATTAATGGAAACAGTAACATAATGTCTGCAAAAACTAGTACTGAAATTTTTTTTCTTAAAGGCATAGATCTATTGTCTATAAATGATTTCAGGTTATTCTTATATAATTTCGTTCCTTTAAACCATTTGTCAAATCTTTCAGATCCTCGAACAAAACAAAAGGATGCTAAAAGATAGAACGGAGTAGTTGGCAGTATTGGTAATACTATTCCTATAGTACCTAATATAAATGATATTACTCCTACCAATATATAAATTAACTTCTTTAACCTAATCATAATTACACCGCTCTCTATTTGTTATTCTACTTTTTTAAGTAGTTTATATATATTATAATATAAATCTTCCTAATAACCAAAAAATCACGACTTATATTGACTCTATTCCCAAATACGTGGTAAATTAAAGGTATATTAAAATATTGAATAACATATTAAAAATAAATTTAAAAGCAAACTAATTGCGAAGGGATAGTAATATGAGAATAGATAAACCTTTATTGAAATACTGCTTGTATGCAACTGGAACCGTTCTTCTGATTTACATGGGCATAATAATCTTTAATAATATAGGTGCCATTTTTTCTTTATTATCAAGTATAATAGAAAAAACTCTTACACTTATGAAACCACTTATTATAGCACTTGTGATTGTATACTTATTGAAGCCAGGTGTGAAAAGTATTGAAAACTTATTAGAAAATAAAAGAATATTTAAAAAAGCATCTACCAGAAGAGCATTTGGTATTTTAGGAGTGTATGCACTGGTAATCGCTATTTTTATAGCTGTTATTAGTGGAATATATATTATGATTGGTGGAAAACTTTCTAACAATGTAACTATAGCTAATATGACAGAGTACCTTACCCAATATTTAAAAAACTCAACACTTTCAGTTAGCTTTATTAGCGAAAAGTTGCAAGGTTCAAATCTCTCTATTCTAGGAAACTTAAATGATAAGATTGCTCAAGTTGTAAGCTATATCCAGTCGTACTTTTCTGCAAGTGTTGGTGCAATGACAAATTCCATTGTATCAATAAGTGGTAATATAGTTACATTCTTTATAGCTATAGTATTAAGTATTTATTTAATGCAGGACTCTGAGTACTTTGCTGATCTATGGAGTAAAATCTTTAATCTTATATTTAGAACAAGCTCAACAGGAAATAGATTGACCGAAATATTACATACTGTAGATGATACGTTTCATAAATATATTAAAGGTCAATTACTTGAAGCTTGTATTGTTGGAGTACTATCAGGTGCTGTATTGTATTTTATAGGAATAGATTATGCTTTAATAATAGGAATTATTGCTGGTATTTGCAATATGATTCCCTATATCGGACCTGTTGTAGGAACTGTTCTTGCAATAATTATGTCTCTACTGAGTGGACAACCTATCACAGCTTTATGGGCAACCATTGGAATGATTGTAGTTCAACAAATTGATAATAACTTTTTAGCACCTAAAATTGTTGGAGATAGCGTGGGGCTTCATCCTGTATTCACTATGCTTGCAATTATTATAGGTGGAAATTTAGGTGGACTTATAGGTATGCTAATTGCTGTACCTGTTGCTGCTTCTTTTAAGATATTAATTAGTAAATGGTATACTTATCATATGGAACAAACTGCTCCATAAAGAAATACTATATAATTATGAGGTGACCTTTCTTGAAAAGAAAATTATGTAACTTATTATGCTTTGTTTTTCTACTTAATACAGTTCTTCTTAATTTCCAAATTAAGAATACTTTTGCAAATGAATTATACAAACCTAATGATAAAGAAGTTGTAATCTTTATACCCGGCATAATGGGTACAGAACTTTATTATGACTCAGAAAAAGTGTGGCTACCAAGCACTAAGTCCCTAAAGTCTATTTTAAAAGGTTCTGCCTCCTTAATTTGTGATAAAGATGGAACTCCATTGCTAACGGATGTCCAAATAGGCTCGCCTTTAGCTGATTCTTCAACTCTATTAAAAGAAACACTTGAGAATACCGATAAATATAAGGTCCTTTTGTTTGGGTATGATTGGAGAATTGATAATAGTATTAACGCAGATAGATTAAAAGAATTTATTGATATCAATACAGCTAATGACCAAAAAGTATCAATCATAGCCTACAGCATGGGTGGACTTGTTACAGCAAAATATATTGCCAATGGTAATACTGAGAAAATTAATAAATATATTTCTATAGGAGTACCCTATTTAGGCGCACCAAAGGCATTCTACATGTTAGAAACAGGAGATGTTGATGGTTTTAGTAGCAAAATCTTAAATAAAACTATAAAATATGAAATTTCAAATATGCAACCTTTATATCAATTGCTTCCTACAAAGCAATATTTTGATAATAAAAATAATTATTATATTAGTACAAATATAATTACTAATACAAAATCTTCAAAGGAAAGTACTAAATTACTTATAAAATCCTTTAGTGAAACTGAAAATTTTATAATCTATAGAAAATTTTCACCGCATAGTAAAGATCATTTAAAGAAAGCTGAAGATTTTCATAAATCTTTAGAGACAATTCTGTTTAAAGATAAATATGCATTAGATTGTATAGATTCATACTTTATCATAGGAAATGGCCAAGCAGGTACTATAGAAAGAATAGAAGAAAAATTTGAAATGAAGAATTCTATACCTAAATTTAAGAATTGTATTATTTCATCTAATTCTCAGGGAGATGGTACTGTTCCAGTATATAGTGCAAATGTTGGCGGAAGAACTAATCCAAAAAAAACTTTTTTTGTGAGCGAAGAGCATTCGGAGTTATGTAATAACGAGAATGTAATTAATCAAGTTTTAAATATACTAAAGTAATGCTTATCCTAAGTAGCAAGTAGAAACTCTGTCTCTACTTGCTACTTTTTTATTTATTACATTTATATATCCACTTTACTTACCGTACGCACCCTACCCTTAATAGGTGTGTTTTGTAACTCCTTAAACACCATCTCGCCTTTATTGTTTAATATTTCTACAAATGTAGATATATCAACTATATTGATGATTCCTATATCATCTTTTGTCATATCTTTAATATTGCAAAGCGCACCTACAATATCTGCTGCCCTCATCTTTGTTTTCTTACCTGCATTTATATGCAATTTCATAATTTCTTTACTTAGCTCAGCACCTTTTGCTTCTTTAACTTCAGGTCTTGTATTCATTTTGTCCTCAAATTCTTCTTTAGCATCATTTACGATTTCCACCTTTGGTGCTTCCTTTAAAACAATCTCTTTGCCGATGTAGTCATGTATATCATTTAAAAATCTATTTTCCCTTTGTGTTACAAAAGTAACTGCATGACCTAACTTTCCTATACGCCCTGTTCTTCCTATTCTATGAACATAGCTTTCCTTGTCTTCTGGTATATCATAGTTAATTACAAGGGTAATGTTATCTATATCTATGCCTCTAGCTGCAACATCTGTAGCTACTAAATATCTAAAATACCCTTTCTTAAACCCGTTCATTATTCTAAGTCTATCATCTTGTTCCATTCCACCATGTATTTTTCTACAAGTGTACTGAAGCTTAGACAGCTCGCCATAAACCTCGTCTACCTTTTGTTTTGTATTGCAAAATATAATGCAGCTATCTGGGTTTTCTATTATGGTTATATCTCTTAAAAGCTTCATTTTATCCCGTTCATCTACGTCATATCTTTCTTGGCATATGTTATCTGCTGCTTTATTTTCTTCCTCTATTTCAATATGTATAGGGTCTTTCATGTACCTATTACGTAAAGTCTCTATATCCTTTGGCATGGTAGCTGACAATAATATGGTTACCCGCTCTTTAGGTAAGCTATTTATTATTGTTTCTATTTGGTCTACAAATCCCATATTAAGCATTTCATCAGCTTCATCTATTACAAGGTACTTTATGTTTGATGTATCAAATGTGCCTTTATCAATATGATCTATAACACGACCAGGAGTTCCAACCACTACATGTGTTTTTTGTTTAAGCTCCTTTTTTTCATTATAGAAAGGTGACTTTCCATAAACTGCAGACACTTTAAGTCTTTTAAATCTCCCTATGTTAAAAATATCTTCTTTGACTTGGATAGCAAGCTCCCTTGTTGGTGTAAGTACCAATGCTTGAGGTTTATTTTCTTCCCAATCTACAAGCTGGCAAATAGGAATTGCAAATGCTGCTGTCTTCCCACTTCCAGTTTGAGACTTAACCACTACATCCTTTTGCTTAAGTACAACAGGTATAACTTGTTTCTGAACCTTTGTAAAATCTTTAAAATTCAACATACTAATCGCCTTTAATAACTCGCTGCTTAATTTATAATCCTTTAAATTTTCTTTTATCATTTGGTCATCTCCTTCTGCTTTAAACCCTATCTTATAATGTGTTCATTCTGCCTTTGATCCTACTTTTATCCTCATACATTCTTTTGTCAGCAAGGGCAATTATATCATCAATATCTTCCTTCGAACAGTTTCTTGTAGCATAACCGAAAGCTGCAGACATTTTAATACTTTTATTTTCACCAACCTCTATGCTTTTCTTTTCAATAATTCCTTTAACCTTTAATATATTCTCTACCATCTGCTCCTCATTTGTGCTTTCTAATATTATATGGAATTCATCTCCACCCATTCTCAAAACCAGGTTACATTTAGGAAAAGCTTCTTTAAGAGTGTCTGCAAAACATTTTAATAATTTATCACCAATAATATGTCCATAATTATCGTTAACTTTCTTTAAATCATTTACATCAGAAACAATTATTGTTTGAGGGTATTTCCAAGTATCTAGTTTATCCTTAACCTTATCATTATAGTAGTTTCTATTATAAACATTTGTTAATGCATCTGTATATAAAAGATTCTCCCTCTCCCTCAAAGTTGATGTTTTAGTCTTTTCTCTTGTTAAATCTCTAAATACCTTAATTGCAAATACTATTATAATGAGTATTAAGATAGCTAACCCTAGAATTATAAAAATAAGATTTCTATAATTCTGGTTGGTTCTCTTATGGGGTATTCCAGCGTACCCTACATTAAATAACTCATCTATATCCATAAGAGGTATAATCTTATCCATTATACTTGCAAGTTCAGGGCTTTTCTTTGAAATTCCATAATATAAATAGGAATCTGTGCTTGTAGTACCCTTTTGAACAATATCATATAACTGCATATCTTCAAAATAAAAACGAAGTACACTTGGATTTTCTATAAGATAATCAGCTTTTCCAGTGCTAACTAACGTTAATGCCTCTTGAATATTGTTAGTTTCTATAATGTCTACACTAGTGAGGTTTTTTCTCAGATATTCCTCATGCCAGAACCCTTTTATAATAGCAACCTTTTCCCCTTCAAGCCCAAAAACATCTTTAACATCTTTGACTCCTACTTTACCCGCAATTATATCTCTTTCTGTACTGTAAGGCCTTGGGTATAATATATTTTTTACTCTTTCCTCAGTTTTGGCAATATTTAAAACGTCTATTTCGCCTTTTACAAGCTTTTCAGAGAGTATATCAAAGTCATCATAAACATACTTAAACTTTATGCCGGTTTTAGCCGATATCTCTTTTATAATTTCCCCACTTATGCCTCCATAAATACCATCCTTATAATAATCAAAGGGAAGATAATCCTTTGTAATACCTATGGTTGCTTCACCTTTATTCTTAATCCAGTTTCTTTCACGCTCTGAAAGATTCATAATCTTCATGGTATATTCAATTTTGCTTTGGTCCATGAGCTTTGGCAGAGTTCCATTTAACAAATTATTAAGCTGCTTGTCTAATATTTCCGCAAGAATCTTATCTTCTTTCCTTGTAGAAAAGGTTCTATCAGAGGTTATTTTTTCTATCTTAAATGTATATTTCAAATTAGGAAAATCATAAATAAAACTATATACCACATCGCCACCTGATACTATAAATGCATCAATTTCATTGCTTCTTAATGCCGAAATTAGATCTTCTTCAGAGTTATACGCTTTCTCTTCATACTTTATATTTTTATAGACTTCAGGCAACAGTTCCATCACAATATCATTTTTAAGAAACCCTACTGCTCTTTTATCAATGTCACCTATTGTATGTATATCTCCATCTTTTTTAGATATAAGTGCATAAGGTACTTTACTTACAGGTATTGTAAAGGTCATGATTTTTTCTCTTTCAGTGGTTTGGTTTGCTCCAAAAAGAATATCCACACTGCCATCTTGAAGCCCTAAATAAACCTCACCCCAAGTCTTTGATGCTTCTAACCTTATGTTTATCCCTAAGTTTTCATTGATAGTTTTTATTAAAGGAATTAAATAACCCTTTTCTTTACCATTATCTTTAAAATATTCATCTCCAGAATATGGGTCAATGCCCAGAATTAAAATCCTTTTTTTATTTTTAGTTATCCACTGTTGTTCTTCACTAGTCAATGATACCGTGTTATTTGAAGTGGAGAATGTAAAATTTTTAGAAGAAAATAGTATAATTAAAACAAATAAGAAAGTTCTTGTAAAATTCTTCAATATTATCACACTCCAAAATATTCTTCTACGTTAATTCTAAAAAGGTAACATAAAGTTCAATTAATTTGTTATATTATAGTTCTATAAATTAGTTGAAATCCCTTTAAAAATTTAAAAAAAGTGCCACCCACATGGCAAGTGCATGTTACTAACATGTCACTTGCCACGTGGGTGGCACTAGTAGATTAATCTTTAATGTATTTATTAATTGTAGCTGCACCGTCTCCGTTTGCATGATAGTAAACTTTTAAGACATCTGCCTTATCCATTTCAAATCTTGTCTCTTCTAGAAGACCATTAGCTTCGGCAGTCATTAAAGCTGCGATTACATCATTTCTGTTAAGGGCTTTAAATTTACCATATTCACCCTTTAAAGCTTCTATAACATCTTCTGCACAAGCTTCTTTAACTTTTGTAAAATGTTTTAAAATTGCATAGTTAAGCGCTTTCATACTTATTTACCTCCTTCTTTCTAAACAAATCCATTGGATTCATAGAAATTACTAAGATACCAAATACCATTAATATAGCAGCTACCCAAGCAATAGGAGGTAATGACCAACCTTCTATACCGCTAAATACACCAAGTATTATCCAGCAACAGAATGGTCCCCAAAAGGAGTAAGTACCATTACATGCCATACCCAAAGCGGCACCACACATACTGTTACCCTTATACCAGCTCATATACGAAACGAATGCGCAAAGACCAGCTATGGCAAACCAAATCATAGAAGGGCCACTTGTAAATGCCTTTACAACAAGATCAGTTGAAATATTAATACCGCCTGCCATCATACCAAAGATAGGAATTAAAATAATTAAGTTTGAAAGACCTGATATTGTCTGACGTATAGTAATGCCGATTTCAGAGTCAATCATAGATGTTCCGTAACCAGCTACGCAACCCTCAAAACCCCAACCAAGAGCAGCTATGAAAGCGATACAAACACCAAGGAACATGCCTTTTGGTGCATCTCCACCAATGCTTGTACTACCAATCATAAAACTAGCAACAACACAAATAGCAATACCAAACATCATACGTTTAGTTAATTTTTGTTTATATAATAATCTACCTAAAATAGCACCAATAGCCGGACAAAGAGCAGTAATAGGAATAACTATGGAACCAGCCATTTGAAGACCAACAACATAGGCTGTGCTGGAAATAGGGCCTCCTATAAGAGCAGCTAAAATCATTACACGACCTGGAGTAGTATTAATGCATCTAAAGAAATCTGAAAGCTTACCTTTAATTGCTGCATAAAGTAATGCCCAAACAGCGCTACAAGTATCATTTACCGCACTGCCAATTGCTCCTAGTAAATATGTAACAGCAAAAGCAGATAACCCAGCTGTATTAATACCATACCAGTCACCCCAAACTCCCTTAGTCATACCTAGTGTCAAAAATGCTGAATAAAATCCATACATAAGTCCTGAAAATAAAGCAATTGAGATACCCTTTTTGTAAAATTGTGATGATAACTTCTTTTTAGCAGTAACTGCCGAAGCACTAACTGCTATCGCCTCTTTACTCATAAACAAAATCCCCCTCTTTGAATTTTTTTAATGTATTAGCTTTAAATTATAATTTATAATAACCATGTTTCTAACATGGCCATTAGAAATTTTCTTTCATGACCTTACGTACCTTTAATTCTTAGGATTTAACTTTGTGGAGAAAGGAATGAGAAACCGTTTTCCCAAATAATTCTTACCTTTAACTTACAATTTCACCTATTATAAATATAACTTAATGAGGCGCTTTTTCATGGCATAAAATGCAACTTTTTACTGCATTATATCCGACACTCTTTTGAAGTTTTTGTACTATCGTTACTTTATTGCACAATAGCTTGTTTCAAATGATACAGCACTATTCTCACTTCATTTTTAAGCATAAAAAACACACCCCATTGAATGAAAATAACTAAAATAGTTATTTCCATTCAATGGGGTGTGTCTAAAATATAAAACCACATTTTCTACATGGCCAGTTATATAGCTACCTAATCTTTTACCATATCAAAAATAGAATACTCTGATGAAACAGTGATTGCCTTTACATTTTTTTGAAAACGCTCGTATCTAACACTGCAGTAGTCCAGAAAATCATCACCACTATAGTGTCTAACCATGGCCCATACCATCCAAAGCAAATCCTGTGCCATCATATAGCATTTTATTTTTAATATTTCCTCGGGTGAGGGCGCTTGCTCATAGTAATCTAAAAGAAGATATTCAATTGCTTCTTTGCTCAATCTGGATTCAAGAATATACGAAGCTACATCCCAACTTGGGTCATTCATTCCAGAATATTCCCAGTCTATAAGGTAGGTCCTTCCATTATCATCAGTTACAAAGTTTTCGGGCACTGTGTCATTATGACAGGGAACAGAAATTATATCTTTTATATTCTCTTTCATAAAATCAATTAATTGATCCTTTAATGCAGCATAATCAAAGAAAAAACCGCCCTTAAGCTTTTGAATAATCTTTTCATATTTATCAAGTTCCTTTTCCCAATGGAATGAATTGGGGAAGTCTTTTAGACTAGAATGAGTTCTTTTCATTAGACCAGAAACAGCCCTCAAATTTGTGAGAGAGCTTGGATCTGTCTGAGCAATATTTTTGCTGTTTTTAATATACACACTGATTTTTATTCCACTAATTTCATCAAAATAAACGCACTTGGAATTCATACC
Organism: Clostridium sp. CS001; assembly: GCF_020443565.1. Taxonomy (GTDB): domain Bacteria; phylum Bacillota; class Clostridia; order Clostridiales; family Clostridiaceae; genus Clostridium_AD. The sequence continues at coordinate 34,922 of NZ_JAIZZN010000021.1, read as the reverse complement.
AAACTCCGAGGCGATGCGATTGTTCTCTTTTTCAACTTTTCTGTCGATCATAAGTTCTGTCATTCCGCCCGGTTGACGAACAACATAATCTGTACCTTTAATATCTATAAGGTAATTATAATTTGTAAGTCCACCTGCAAACCTTGATTTATCGAATACAACACTATTATCATTAAAAACCATACGCAATTTTTCTTGTACTAATTCTTCTATTTTCATCAATAATTCCACCACACATATTCCAATCTATTACTTTCTTTAATTCTGAAGTTCACTTTACTTTAAGCGTTTATCTCATTTCCTACCATGGTTCTTTAATATTAAGTATCGATTAATATTAAGTATCGATAGTCTATCACACTGATTCCTAATTGTAAAGTATATTTTCCTTTAAGAACTATTAAATATATTGATATTATAGCATATTTTTATTTTAAAGAAGAAAAAAATTAGAAAACTATAGTTTTAAAGTAGCCATAGTTCAAGAAAAACAATATTGTACAATTTCAAATTTTAACTTAATACAATAGTGCTAAAACTATATATTAAATCTGCAATAAACTAATTGTTCTACATGATATCATGTATTATGAGCTTTACTGTAGCATCAAAGAATAGGAGGTATACATAATGGAAGATAAGTTTAAATTGAAGTCAACTGTCTATTTTAATAAGGAATCTATGCAACTTTTAGAACAGATTAAAGGTTCCCGAGCATTCATTGTCTCGGATTCTATAATGGAAAAGCTAGGATATCTTCAAACTGCAGTAGATTACCTAACCAAAGCAGGAATAAGCTCCATTGTTTTTTCTGGGGTACGCCCTGATCCGGATGTTAACGTAATTACAGAGGGTCTAAAGCTATACGAGAAAAGTGATGCAGATGTACTTGTTGCACTTGGGGGGGGTTCTGCCATCGATACAGCAAAGGGAATTTTGTATTTTTCTTGGAAGTTAAAAAGTGCAGCTGGTGACGAAGTTAAAAAGCCACTGTTTATTGCAATTCCATCCACAAGTGGAACAGGTTCAGAAGTAACAGATTTTACCGTTATTACTTCTGAGGGTTCAAAGGTGGTAATAGTAGATGAATTTATTGCACCAGATATTGCGATACTTGACTCTACATGTATTCAGCATGTTCCCCATCGTGTGGTTGTAGATACAGGTATAGATGTTCTAGTTCACGCTATCGAAGCCTATGTTTCCACAAGTGCAACGGACTTTACAGATGCTCTTGCAGAAAAAGCAGTCAAGCTAATCTTCGAAAATATTGAGACGCTTTACAAGGACCCTAAAGATCCAAATGCCAGAGATCGTGTTCAAAATGCTTCCTGCATGGCTGGAATGGCATTTACAAATACAAGTCTTGGTATCAATCACAGCTTGGCACATGCCTTAGGAGCTACTTTTCACATTTCCCATGGTCGCTCCAATGCAATTTTACTTAGTGCTGTGATGGAATACAACTCCGACTTAAGGGGAAGCGCCAACAGTTATGCTGCTCAAAGATATGCAAAACTAGCAACCATTCTGCAACTTCCAGCCCGTACACCTCGTGAAGGAACTGTGAATTTCATACAGGCTGTGGACAGACTAAAGAAAGTTCTAGGAGTTGAAACAAATATTCGTGCGCTTGGAGTTGATCAGAAGGAATTTGAAAATGCTTTGAAGCCTATGTCTGAGACAGCCATATTAGATCGTTGTACTCCAACTAATCCAAGAAAGCCTTCTAATGAAGACCTAATTGGTATTTATCAAAAGTGCTATTAATAAGTTTCAAAATAATATTTTGTTCTACTAATGAGACCTAGATTTTCTAGGTCTTTATTTGTTTTATTTAGATTGCATAAATCCCAAGAAAGGCTAAAACCAAAAACCTGTGTTTTAGGCTGTTTTTGGTCAAAATCCCTATCAAACCATAATATAGATTGTTTACTATTGTACCTTTATACATTATAATAGAATACAAGCCATGCACAGATTCGAAAGATAATTATAGTCCATAGAACTTCGGCTATTGCTTTCTTTTGAATATAAATTACATGGCGGAAAAGGTGAATTAAAAGCATGAATAAAACTAATAATCTGCTGAAAAAATTAATAGCCTCTAATATTTTATATACACGATATATGAGTATTTTATCTCTGTCCGATCTACCTTTATTTTTAGTAGATACAAATGGGGATATTTTGTTTGAGTTTATTCCTTCCCCTGACTTTTGTACATATGTATGTCAGGAAAATAAGGGTCAAGTATGCCCCGATTACAAATGCAGACTAAATTCCAGTGGGCAGAATAGATTTGTCTGCCATTATGGTCTTGAAAACATACTGTTCCCCATCATATTTCAAGGTGAAATTTTGGGTTATATAGTTGGAGTACAGTCATATTTAGAGGAAAATGAATATCAGAAGCACATGATTGAAGTTCAATCCTTAAAAAAAGATATAAGTCCAGAATTTATTGCAAAATCTATTTTATCTCTTAAAACAGTGGAATCAAATAAAGTTAAAATACATGAGCAATTGTGTGGCCACATTGCCAAAAATATTGCCCTTGACTTGTCCGAAAGCATTAGTCATGAAGATTCAGATGCCATAAGGTTATCCATTGAAAAGGAAATGTTAGAGAAAAAAATCATAGATTTAGAGGGGAAAAACATGGCTCTTACCATCAACCCCCATTTCCTATTTAATACCTTAAATTGTATTGCGCGTATAGCGTATTTTGAGAATTCCCAAACAGAGGAACTTATATATTGCCTTTCCGATTTGCTACGTTACAATTTAAAGCAAAATAATCAGCTTCACACCATCGGTGCTGAAATTGACAACATTAAAAAATATTTATTTATCCAGAAGGTAAGATTTAAAAACCGTTTGGTATATGACTGCATCATCCCTGAGAATATAAATGCTTATAGAATCCCCAACATGGTGATACAGCCACTTGTTGAAAACGCTGTTATTCACGGCATAACACCAAAACGGGACGGAGGCAAAATTAGCATTTATGCGGAAGAATATAAAAATGAAATTGTTATTTCCATTATTGATAATGGAAATGGTTTCCCAAAGGATGTTTTGCAAGACATACAAAAATTCGAAAATAAATCGGGTCTAGGGTTTGGAAATACAAATAAACGTTTAAAACGGTATTACGGAGAACAATATGGACTTAAAATAGTAAAGTCTGATTATAGCGGAAGTACCGTTACTATCACCATTCCCATCCAACCTATTGCGGGGTTATTACCATGAATGTAGTTTTGATTGTAGAAGATGAAATACTAGAACAAGATTTTCTCAAAACAATTGTACTTGAGGATCTTTCTCCAGAGGATACTCTGCTGACCTGCGAAAGCGGAGTTCAAGCCGTAAAACTAGCAAAGCAATATCGACCGAATATTATCATAATGGATGTGATGATTCCTGAAATGGATGGTCTAAGTGCTATTCAGGAGATTCGAAAATTTCTTCCGAGTGTTTGTATCACAATTTTATCCGCCTATGCAGACTTTCCAAATGCACAGAAAGCCATTAAACTTGGAGTTTTTGAGTATCAGTTAAAGCCTATAAAGCCCAAAGTCTTCAAAGAAGTTTTTCATAGAATGCTGGACTCTGTAACCGAATATTCTGTTCCCTTGGAGGAAAAGTCTGAAAATACCTTCATAGAACAAACTGAATATCAGCATAACTTTATTGAGGACTCTGTAAAATATATTAAAGAGCAATTCAAAGAAAGATTAACTTTGGAAATGGTGGCATCTAAAGTGTTTATGAATCCTAAATATTTCAGTCATGTTTTTAAAAAGGAGATTGGAACCTCCTTTACAGAGTATGTAATTAATTTGAAAATTCAATATGCCTGTAGGTTACTGGAGACAACCAATTATCCTGCTTACCGTATTTCAATTGAATGTGGCTTCTCAGATCCCTCTTATTTTAACAGGGTATTCTCCGCCAAGATGAATATGACTCCAAACATTTATAGAAAATATTCGTATACAGCAAAACTGAAAGATTGAATGGTTTGGACTTAGGCGTTACAACATTTCCTTCACCTATAAAAAGAGACTACACAACAATATTTGTGTAGTCTCTTTTTACCTTATTTAACTATTAGTTGTATCATATATTTACTCTATTACTGTACGACTAATGATTTCATCTTGTACTTCCTTGCAAAGTTCAACAAAAAAAGCACAATATCCAGCAACTCGTACAATAAGGTCTCGATATTCTTCTGGGTGTGATTGGGCTTGTAGTAATGTCTTGGTATCCACACAATTGAATTGCATCTGAGCATTGCCCAGAATGGAGCCAGTACGCAACAGGGTAATAAGTCCCAACCTACCCTCGGAAGTATCTAAAGAATTACTAGTTATTTTAAAGTTATGAGCCATGCCAAGACTCATTGATTCAACATTAATCTTGGATACAGACTTTATGACTGCAGTGGCTCCTTTTTTATCAGCACCTTGAGAAGGGCTCATTGCATCAGAAAGTGCTACACCTGAAAGGCGACCATTGGGTGTTGCTCCAATCATGCCTCCCAAAGGCGTATTAAATGACTGGGACAGAGTGCCATGGATTTGTCTTGCATAAAGTGACTTATGCTGATTAATTCTTTGTTCTGTATAATCGATAATGTCCTTGGCAATGAGATCTGCATAGTCCACGTCATTACCATATTTAGGTGCCTCAATGCAGTCACGCTGTATTTGTTCGTACCCTTCCCAGTTAGCGTCAAGGGCTTTTTTAATATCTGCAAGCGTATATTTTTTATCATCATAAACGAGTTTTTTAATCGCAGCCATGCTGTCCACATAGGTACCCAGTCCTGCGAATATTGTTCCTGGTCCTTCATAAAGAACAGCTCCACCAGCTGTTACATCTTTGCCTGTTTGCATGCAACCGTCAACAAACAGTGACATATAAGGAGAAGGCGTAACATCTCTGAAAACTTGCTGCGTCAGAACTGTGCCTCTAGAATTCATATCTAGCAGATAGTTGAGCTGCTGCTTCACAGCAGCATCAAATTGTTCATAAGTTGTCAATTCCGCAAGCTTTCCGGTGTCTAACCACTGTTTGTCTCCGTAAGACTTAAGACTGCCACGATTGAACACCATTTCAATGGTAATAGGCCATTGTGTAAATCCACCGGCTGTCCACTGGTGGATACGTCCGGATTTTTGCGGTTCCACACAACCCATAAGGGAATAGTCACGAGCATCTTCAAAATCAAAGCCTTTCCTAAGCATCATTTTGATATGTGCATCATCAAAATGGCATGCAGGCATACCTGCGCCGGACTTGATAACATCTACAATTTTTTCTAAATAACGCTGTGGAGACTGATTGTGAATACGGCAGGCAAGTGATGGCTGGTAAACCTTAACTTTTTCCACAGCATCCATAACCAGATATGTTAATTCATTGGTGCCATCTCCACCCTCACGTTTTTGTCCACCTACACACATGTTGATAAAAGGCATATATCCCGCAAAGTATTTCGCAGTCGCTCCCGGTGTATACCAAATCATTTCTGAGCATTTGATCATGAAACAACCCATCAATTCAAAAGCCTGCTGCTGGTTAAGTCCTCCGGTTTCAATATCTGAATCATAGCAAGGTAACACATACTGGTCAATACGTCCAAGTGATGTACTACATTGATTCTCTTCCATCAAAAATAGTGACTGTATTGTCCAAATGGCCTGCAATGCTTCGTGAAATGTTTCCGGTGGATTACCTGGCACTCGGGCATTTACCTCTGCGATCTTTTCAAGCTCTGATTTGCGCTTTGGATCTTGTTCCTTTTCAGACATTTCCCGTGCAAAGGCTGAAAGACGAGCGGCATATGTAAGAATTCCCTCACAGGTTTCTATTGCCGCTTGATAAAAGTCAATTTTATCCTTGTCCTCAATTTTGTCAACGGATAAGCCGGCAAGACAAGTTTCAGCTTCAGCTTTAACTCCGTAAATGCCCTTTTTGAAAAGAATAATATCATAACCTGGACTTGTATCCCCACCACCGCTGGTAATATGATAGGTCAAATCACTTATGCACGCTTCGGCACCGAATTCCCACAAATCTTCGGTGCGAAAAGCTTTTTCACATTCCTCCGCTAGAGATTTACCTTCCCAAAAGGGGAACAATTCCTCCCGCATAGTCTTCTTGTCTTCTTCACTGATGAAGTAAGGATCCTGTGATCTTGTGCTGATGGTGTCAAGTTCATCACGAACCCACTTCCATGCGGTATCTGGAGAAAATGCACCGGCACGCGGTTTGCCGCAAGGGTGTCCGACTATAAGTTCATGTTCTTGTATAAGCATTGGTGCAGTTTCGCATGCTAGCCTGAATCCTTTGGCCCTAAGCACGTTTCTTGGAAGGTCCGGGTATTTTTTTGCAATTTCGGTATATGCCAAGGCACGATTAATGGTAATACTTGGTTTGACATTTAAATATGCTTCTTTCAGAAGCTGAAGTCGTTCAGGTAGATATGAGTTTTTCTGTATCATAATATTCCTCCTGTAAAAACTTGGGTACTTTCAAGATTCACTTCATGTAAATACCTTCCATAATATATTCAGCTACCTAGCCGTCAATTCTTTTACGCTTACGATAATTATACAAAAATAGGACTGTTACACCCTAAATACTCTTTATTTGTGCAGAACAGTCCTAAATTTTCTAAACAAGCATTATTTAAACAAGCATTATCTTAATAATGTAGTTTAAATGACAAACTTCAATTTACTTTATATTTTATTATTTAATTGTTGTTTTAGGAAGAATACCTTCAACTTCAACATGTGGACGAGGGATAACATGAACAGAAATAAGTTCTCCAACGCGTTGAGCTGCAGCAGCACCAGCATCAGTTGCTGCCTTTACAGCACCCACGTCACCTCTTACCATTACTGTTACTAAACCACCACCAACAAATTCTTTACCTACTAAATAAACATTTGCTGCTTTAACCATTGCATCTGCTGCTTCAATAGCCCCAACTAACCCTTTTGTTTCTATCATTCCTAATGCATCTTGTTTCATTTTTATTCCTCCTAAATTTTTATTTTATAATTATAATTTAATTGTAAATAACGAGATTCATAGTATTTGTTTCTTTTTTCTCAATATGACATTCTAATTCCAAAATATCATTTGCTAGCAGATACTATATTAGTTCTTCTTCCTTCTTTGTTGTTCTTGGAAGAATACCTTCAACTTCAACATGTGGACGAGGGATAACATGAACAGAAATAAGTTCTCCAACACGTTGTGCTGCAGCAGCACCAGCATCAGTTGCTGCCTTTACAGCACCTACGTCACCTCTTACCATTACAGTTACTAAACCACCACCAACAAATTCTTTACCAACTAGGTAAACATTTGCTGCTTTAACCATTGCATCTGCAGCTTCTATAGCTCCAACTAACCCTTTTGTTTCTATCATTCCTAATGCATCTTGTTTCATTTTTTATTCCTCCTAAATTTTTATTTTACAATTATAGCTTTTGATAATGAATTAATATTCATAGCATTTGCTTCTTCTGTGTCTATGTGACATTCTAAAGCAGACGCATCATTTGCTCTAACGGCCACATTATTGTAAATGCCTCCGCGTGGTCCTTCAAATTGAATAGATACCATCTGTCCATCATGCACGCCAATGTTTTGTGCATCTTTAATTGTCATATGAATATGCCTTTGAGCAACAATTAGACCTTCCGTAGTCTGAACAGATCCCTTTGGTCCAATTAATGTGATTCCAGGTGTTCCACTTAAATCTCCTGATAGCTTAGGTTGTGAAGCTACTCCTAGCTTAAAGGAATCTCCTGTGAGAACTTCCACCTGTGTCTTGTTACGTATTGGGCCAAGAATTCGAACCTTTTCTATTGCTCCCTTTGGGCCACATATTGTTACCATTTCTTTACATGCATACTGTCCTGGCTGTGACAAATCTTTAAATTTTGTCATTTGATATCCTTCTCCAAACAAACTATTCAAATCCGCCTGTGATAGGTGAATGTGGCGATTGGATACCCCAACTGGAATTTCGTACATATTCTCTTTCCCTTCTACTGAATTCAAGTTTGATTGAGCCGCCTCCAGTAAAAGCTTTAGGACAGCATCATACTTTTCCATTTTAGTTGGCTCCCTTCATTGCGCTTACTAGTTCGCTTACCAGTTTTAGAAGCTTTTCATTATCAGTACAATCATTCTCAACTTCAGATGTACAAGCAGATACAGATGCTGCTGCATATGAGTCAGGACTTATAGAATAGCATCCTGCTCCCTTTTGAACTTCACAGTTACCAGAAAGTTCAGTATGATTGAAAGTTGGATCAGATGAAGCTAATGTACTGCAATCCTTAGTGCCGTATGCAACTCTCTTTATATTAATCAAATGCATTGGACTAACATTTTCTGAAACAGAACTTCCTCCCCATGTACCACAACCTAGTGTAAATGAAGGTATAAGTCCTGTGCTTGCACCAGTACCACCTTGACTCCCACCAGTATTAACCAAAATACGAGATGCTGGTTTTTTAGCAAACTTCATTACCATATCTCTATCTTCTGTATGAAGACTCATAGTGTGTCCTATACCATTCTGAAGCAATTGAATACTTAGATCACATGCCTCATGCCAATCTTTAGCTGTATAGAAAGCAAGTACTGTTGTCAATTTTTCGTAAGATAGTGGGTAACCAGCCCCAACACCTTCCTGCCTACCTATAAGAACCTTCGTTCCTTCTGGAATTGAAATCCCTGCAGCAGATGCAATAACTTGAGGGGATCTACCTACAAATTTTGCACTCATAGTGTGTCCATCATTCTTAAACAGTAACTCACAAACTTTTTCAGTTTCTTCTAAGGTCATAAAATATCCGCCTTGCTTCTTGAATTCAGCCACTACAACGTCATGGTTGCATTCTTCAACAATTATAGACTGTTCTGATGCACAAATAGTCCCATAGTCAAAAGTCTTGCTTGCAATAATATTCTTAACTGCTTGCTCAACTTTAGCTGTTCTTTCAATATAAGCTGGAGAGTTACCAGCACCAACACCCAATGCAGGTTTTCCTGAACTATAAGCAGCCTTTACCATTCCAGGGCCGCCAGTTGCAATAATCAAAGCAACCTCACTACATTTCATTAACTCATTTGTAGCTTGTATAGTTGGTATAGAAATAGTTCCAATTATATTGGCAGGAGCTCCTGCCGCTACCGCTGCTTCATTCATAAGGTTTATAGCCTTAACTGTACATTTTAATGCAGCAGGATGTGGCGAAAATACAATTGCATTACGTGATTTAATTGCAATTATAGCTTTGAAAATAGCAGTAGATGTTGGATTTGTAGAAGGTACAATACCCATTATAAGTCCAACTGGCTCCGCAATATCAATTACCTTTTCAACTTCATCTTCGCGAATCACACCAATAGTTTTCATATCTTTAATGGCATTATACACACTAGTAGACGCCATATGGTTTTTATAAGTCTTATCCTCAGCTTTTCCAAACCCAGTTTCCTCAACAGCCATCTTAGCTAGGCACACCGCATTTTCCTCCGCTACTTTAACCATGTTACATAGAATCTTATCTACTTGTTCTTGCGTATAGTCAGCCATCTGATTAGCTGCGATCTTTCCTAATCGTGCAAGATTTCTTGCTTCTTGTACTGAGCGTAAATCCTTATCAAAATTCTCCAATTAATTCTCCTCCATTCTTTTTCTCATAAAGTTTTATAACTGCGTTAATTATTTCCGTAATATTTTCTAAACTCTGTAAGTAGAAGCATTTTATTAGCTTTAGAAACTCTTCTTCCTGCTATACCAAAGTTTTTATATTGACGAGCTAAATTTCGAAGTTCTATAACTTTAAACTTGCTTAAAATCTTAATAGCCTCTTCCAAACCATATTCAGATACTATCTTATCTACAGCTTCCTTATTATAGAATTCATGCAAATCAGTTTCTAAAAAAGTATCTTCAACTTCAACTTCCACAGGAACTTCTTTATTGACTTCTTCACTGATTTCAATTTCCTGCTTCTCTTCTGTTTTCGTTTCTACTGGCTGAATAGTTAATATATCTTCATTTTTCAGCGGTACTGCTGATAAAATTATCTTGTCCAAGTCTTCATGTGGCCTCGGAATAATATGTTGCGAAACAAGTAATTCGCTATTTATCTTTCTAACTGCTGCTTCACCAGCCTCTACAGCTGCTTTCACTGCACCAACATCTCCAGTTACAACAATAGAAACAAGACCTCCGCCTACATATGTCTTTTCCAAGAGATTAACATCTGCCGCCTTGAGCATAGCATCTGCACTCTCAATAGCTGCAATGAGTCCTTTTGTTTCGATTAACCCAAGTGCCTGCATTGCCTAACCTCCTTAACTTTCATCAACAGTTCTAATGTGTAACATAGAATGCTTTCATTTTGTTAGGTGAACCAAATGCTAATTTAGTTGCCTTAGGGAAGAATACTGAATCTCCAGGATTTGCAACATAAATCTTTCCATTTACTGTTACTGTAAGTGTACCTTCAGCAACACAGTATATTTCTTCGCAAGTAGTTTCCCAGTCGAAAGTACAATCTTCAATTGTAATAAATCCTGCATTCATTGAGCAACCATCGTTGGCATTTATAATTTCTTGGTAGAATACCTTATCGTTTGGATTTCCAGTATCAAGAACTTCCATTTTTACTGAATTACCACGAACTATCTTTAAACCACAGTCATCAATTTCAGCAATATAAGGCTTGTCAGAAACAGAATCAAGAATTCCAGTTAAGAGTCCTTTGTCCATCATAGCTTTAAATACTTTATAAATCATATCAGCGTCGATTCCACCCTCACAAGCTTTTGCAAGATCAGAAGCAATTCCTTCACAAGAATTCTTTTCCTCACAAACCTTTAAAGGTTCACAAGCTTTTTCTTCACAACAATCCTTTGCTTTGGATACAGGGTCATCTGTAGAAAACTCTATTCCACAAGCGCTAGCTGCATCTTTCGCTGACGGAGTAATAATTGTATCACTATCAATATATAACACCTTTTGCCCTTGCTTTTCTGCATTTTCAATATCTTTTACACTAATCAATCTTTTCATTACTTCACATCCTTTTATTTATTGCTATAGTCATTAAAAACATCTTTTTATATTAAAACAAAGATGACAATAGTCTGTCAGATGGGGAAGCTATAATCTCTGCATTTACCAACAGACCTTTTTCTTCTGCAATAGCCTTTCCTATTTCAATACCAGTTGAAACTGCACCCACATCACCAGTAAAAGTAAAGAATGACTTACCACCTAGTCCATTTCCCAATCGGAGTTCTAGCGGCTGTAAGTCAGCAGCTTTTAAGATTGCATCAGCAGCTATAACCATAGTTGCCAAAGAGAAAGATTCCATAATTCCTAGTGCCTGAATTTCATCTGGCATTGTTGTACCTGTGATTGCTGGAAATACTGCTGGGCTGACATTTGGTATAACAATGGAATCAACCAAAAATTCTTCTGCCAATTTTTCACCAAGACTAACTGAATCTTGAACTGATGAAACATCACCCTGAACAATAACTATATACTTTCCGGGGCAAACAGAACTGGCTGTAACTATTTCTACATCAGCAATTTTTAACATCTGATCTGCTGCATATATACCACGGGCAATACTTGTAAATTCAAGCATTCCTATTGCTATTGACATATCAGTCCCTCCTTATTGCAATAAAATCATTTCCACTTTCCACAACCGTCCCTCTAATACTTGCATGAATTGCAGCACCCAAACTATCTTCAGGAATTTTGCCTATTAACTGTCCCAATTGCACATGATCACCAATATTAACAACTGACACTGCAGGTGCTCCTACATGTTGCCTTGTTGAAATATGTACTAATTCAGGTTTTATTTCAACTTCCGTCATAGGAGCCGGTTTGTCAAAATCACGTAGTCCCAGTCTAGCCACAAGACGCTTACTTGGAACCAATCGATATCCACGGTTTTTGCTAGGAGTGAAGTCTGACTGCATTGTCTTATACCTTATATTCTGCTTTGCCAATTTCTCTTTAAAATAGAGGTTTGCAGATTTCGGATAAAGTCCTACTGGACAAGAGAATAATTCACATAAATTACACTGACAACATAGCTGTGCACTTTTTTGACCTTCAACATCTGTTAATGCGTAATTTAAAGCTGTCATCATCTTGTGTGGTTGCACATTGTGTCCAAGGAGATAGCGCGGACACATATCCGTACACATGCGGCACTGCTCACAGGAAGCTCTATTAACTTTTCTTGCCTGTTCTATATTCATAGATTTCTTACGAATAAGAGAATGCTGTTTTTTCAAAATTATAAATCCCTTATTTTTCTTTGTAATATATCCATAGATATCACTCATAACAGGACCCATCATAGGCCCACCATCAATAACTGCATAGTCATCAAAATTTTCTATACCGCTCTGCTTTAACACATCTATAATAGGCGTGCCTACAGGAACCTTAATGGTAAGGCTTTTAGGTATATCTCCTGCAACTGTGATATATTTTTCTGTGACTGACTGACCCAAAGAAGCATTGTAAATATTTAATGCAGTTTCTGTATTTACTACTACACATCCAACCTGAATTGGTATACCCATTTCAGGAACAACTCTGCCTGTAAGTTCATAAACTAAAACTTGTTCATCACCTACAGGATAAATATCCGGAAGCTCTTTCACTTCAACAAAATCACTTAGCTGCAATATCTCAATTCGATCTCTCAAAATAGAAATAACTTCTTTATGCTTTCCTTTAACCCCTATAAGAGCTTTACTTGCGCCGACAAACTTTCCAGCTAATACAAAGCCTTTAATTATCTCCTCTGGAAATAGTTCCATCAACTGCTGATCCACCCTAAGTAGTGGTTCACATTCAGCTCCGTTAAGAAGTATATATTCTGGTTTCGATGCTAGTTTTACATGAGTAGGAAACCCTGCACCCCCTGCACCAATAACACCGCCTTCCCTAACTATATCAAGAAGACTCATTCTAACCCCTCCTGTAGTTCTCTGGGGTACAAAACAATTATCAATTGTTTTGCCTCCTGTAGTTCTATGAGGTACATAAGAATTATTAATTCTTACGCCTCCAATAGATCACTGAAACACATAAAATTTATTCGACATCGCAATCGTCATCAATGATTCCGATAACAACTGCATCAACTGGGATATCATCATCTCCAAGCATTCGGCGAGCCGATGAGCCTGTGCATACAATAACCCTATCTCCAATACCGGCACTGATGATATCTACAACAATCAAACGCTGGCCAGCACTTGTGCCACCGATTACTTCTGCAAGCATAAACTTTAGCCCATTGAGTGATTCTGCTTTTCTTGTTGCCCATACACTATCAATCAGTTTCGCTATTAGCATAATTCTTTCTCCTTTTTCATGCTGTGTTTAATCTCCTCAATGGCAGATTCAACAGATGAAGTATCACCAAAAATCGCAATCATTATCATGTTTTGAGGACAGCTTCCTCTAATATCTTCTACTGTGACACCAACAGCTTTTTCAGCAATATCCGCCGCACAAATCATCTCTATCATTCTTCCTTGCACAAGCCCAACTGCATCAAAACAAATTGCCTCTTTGTTAACACCTGCTCCCATGCGCCTCATTAGAATATCTATAGTACCTGCTGTAGGGGATTTAATAATTCTAAACTCCATATTCAATCATCCCTCCTAACTTATACTTTCCTGTGTACAACTAAGTGCAATTCCCAAGGGAGTTACAAACATAGGATTTTGTGGCTTATGAGTATAAATTCCTGTTTGCTTTTCTATAATTTTTTCAATACCAGTTAGGCAACATGTTCCACCAACCAAACATATTTCCTTAACATCATAACCTTTAATATGCTGATTAATTATTGATGCAATCTTTTCAACTACTGGCTTAAGTACCGGTAACATCTCCCTGTGATTTTCAGGATTACGCTTGTAAATTTCTGCCTCTGCAAAGTCAATTTTATATGCACCAGAAACAACTAAGGAGAAATGAGTACCGCCTGTTGGCTCATCTGCAACATAAATAACTTCTCCATTCTTTAGAATTGAAATTCCAGTTGTTCCACCGCCAACATCCACAACTGCACCCTCTTGAATTTTGAGGACATTATTGGCAGCAGTAGATTCATCAAGCACATTTGTTATTTCAAAACCAGCAGCCTGAACCACATTCTTAACTGCTCCTGAATCCAAAGCATCTGTACCTGGCGGAATTGCAGCCGCTGCATATATGAGTTCTACTCCTATTTTGTGTTCAATTTCCTGTTTAAGTTCTTTAACAATTTTAATTGCACCGATATAATCCACAACCATACCATCTCGAACTACGTCTGCATATCTATAAGCACCTGCCACAGGTTTGTAGTTTTCATCCAAAACTGCTAATACAACACATGCCGTACCTAGGTCGACTCCTGTATAGTAAACAGAAGATTTACCCACAATGGGGTTTTTCACTACATTCTCAAAATCCCGAACAAGTTGATCACAGCATTCAAAATTTAACTTTTTCCCTGACATTCTTTACCTCCTAAAACCGAACAAATCATTTGCGACAAAGTATTAATAATTTGATTAACCTTCCCAATAACTTCTGTGCATAGCTGCTCATCACTGCCCTCATATAGTTCTAAAACAATTGGTTCAATTTCGCGAAGATCACAGCGTAACCTGTGTAAAATTATAATCTTTCTTCCCTGTTTAAGTTGCATATGAGCCTCAGTGATTTCAAAGCAGTCATCCAAATCTTCAGAAAAATTTTCTGCATTTATCCCTGCGCATTCCTCTAAGCTAAGGTTTTCAACTAAGCCTTTATCATCTATATAATTCCTAATTAAGGAGAACTGTTTATCTAAATTAATAAGACTCTGTGCCAAAGAAACATCCCCACTTAAAAGCTCTTCTGCTGAAATAAGAAACAATGCTTCCGTGGACTTCATCTTACTTTGAAGTTTCTTCTTTTTCCAATTGTTCTTTCTCCCTAGTAATTCCGCTGCTGGCTCTTTATTTACAGTACTTTCCTTTGCAGCAGAACCATTATCTAGCATATTAATCCTATGATCTGATAGAAACTGACGTGCTCCGGGCGTAAGCCTTGCTCCTGGTTCTATCTCATAAGTTGTAAAAGGTTCTTTTCTATTTAAATCCCGTAAATCATTTTCGGTGATAAATTTCATCTTAGTCCCCCTTTACTCTTTTTTCAAAAGTAAATAAATATTCTTTCAAAGCATCTATGCCTACCCCAGTAGGAACACTAATTTTATAATAAGGCTCTGATGCTCCTATGTTCCTAAGCTGCCTTAAGCATAAATCCTCATTTTCTGGCATTAAATCAATTTTCGTTATTACACCAACTACAGGGCACCTAAATGCCTTGGCAAAACCAGGGGAATAGATGTTACCGCACCTTGATTGATCAACTAAAATTAAAACATGTGATGCATCCTGTGCAGCTGCAATTAAATGTTTGTACATCCATGGATTTTCAATATAAGAACCTGGAACATCTATAGTATTTTTTCCATAAATCATATCCTGTGTTTTCCTCAGTGGTCCATGATAATCATTAAGTATATTAATCAATGTGGTCTTACCGCAATTTGTGGGTCCTATTACCATTACACGCTTCTTTCTCATGTTCTTGTAATAGGAGCTATGGTAAAGTCCAACAAATTTTTCAATGTATCATTTACTGCTCTTAGTGCTGTTTCAACGCTCTGAACATCACCAGTAATAATTAAAGATCCAGTAAAACGATCTAAAAATCCAATTTCAACATCCGCCGCTTTTGTTGCAACATCAGCTGCAATAATAGCTACTTCATATGGCGTTATAGTTAAAATTCCAATTGCACCTTTATCGTCTATACCCAAGCGCTCATAAATATCCGGCATGGGTGAAGCAATTACATGAGCGATTGTAACCTGTTTTCCAGGTACTGATTCTTCTATGACACGTTGCACAGCTTTTCCATCAACTGTTCCCATAAAAGTTACCTCTCAATCTATTTTCTATTCTAACAATCATATATCAGTGTTTGATAACCATAACTGGAAAATCATATTTTTTAATCCAACTCTCAATGATGTCTAATTCATTGCTACTTAAGCTTGGATCTCCCTGTATTGGGTAATCCATTTGTAATTGTGTGTACTTATTTACACCTAATTTGTGATAAGGAAGCAAATCTATACCTTTAAAATTTTTGTAATCACGGAAAGGCATTAAAAAGTTAATTACCCTTTCAATTTCATCCTGACTATCATTTATCCCTTTTAAAAGGGGCATTCTTACCTTAACGTTATAACGCTTTCGAAGAAGTTCCTTCAAGTTTTCTAGTATTCGCTCATTGTGCACTCCCGTCAACTGGTAGTGCCTTTGGGCATCAATGTGTTTAATATCAAAAAGGAATAAATCAGTGAACTCAGCAACCTTAAGCACTGCTTCTAATTTTGCATAGCCACATGTTTCAATAGCAGTATTAATTCCTTCTTGCTTGCATGCCATAAGTAAATTTGCAGCGAACTCAGGTTGCATCAGTACCTCACCGCCACCTAATGTAACGCCACCACCTGAAGTATCATAAAATGCAATGTCCTCTTCAATAATCTCCATAAGCTCAGAAACAGTTTTTACCTGACCCACAATGGATAATGCAGACTCAGTACAAATCTCCTCACATTTACGGCAACCTATACAATCAATGCTATTCATAACCTCATGTTTTAGCCCTTTTGACATAGTATGGATAGATACTGGGCAAACAGTAGCACAAGCACCACAATCAGTACAAGAGTCTCTTTTGAACATAACCTGATATTTTCGTTCAAGTCCTTCAGGATTGGCACACCACTTACAACGTAGTGGGCATCCTTTAAAGAACACCAATGTCCTTACTCCCGGTCCATCATACATATTGTATTTTTGCACATTGAAAATCAATGCTTTTCTTTCAATTGTAGCTACATTCGAATTGCTCATAACATCTAATCTCCCGTTCAAATAAATAGTTTAACAGCGCCCGATTCTCTAACACACCTTATATCATAGGAGAATCGGGCGCCAGATAAATCATTTTAAAGCCAATAGAATAGTCTAATTAGAAATGTGTCAGCATAGTTCTGCTGATAATTTCGTCTTGAACATCCTTGCAAAGTTCAACGAAGAATGCACTATAACCTGCTACACGAACAATCAGGTCACGATACTGCTGTGGATTCTTTTGTGCTGCAATTAATGTATCATTATCAAGATAATTAAACTGCATTTCTCCATTTCCAAAAACGCAGGCAGTACGAAGTAATGTAAGAATACCCTCTTCGCCTTCTGGTGTATCAAGTAGTCCAGCCATAAGCTTAAAGTTGTGAACCATACCTATGTTCATAGTGTCACAAGCCATCTTAGAAACAGATTTTATGATAGCAGTTGGTCCTTTGAAATCTGCACCTTGAGTTGGGCTAATACCATCGGATAATGGTGTCCAAGCATCACGGCCATTAGCAGATGCACCAAGTAACTGACCAAAAGGTGTATTGTTTGAAATAGATAAAGTACCATGACTTAGAACTGAATAAAGAGTCTTGTACTTTCTGTGTTCTCTCTCTGTAAAGTTAATCAAATCAGAAGCGATCAAATCTACATAATCATCGTCATTACCGTACTTAGGAGCTTTTAGGCAATCACTTTTCATTTGCTCATATCCCACAAATTCAGCTTTTAATCCTTCATTAAGTTGCTTCAAAGTATACTTTTTATCATCAAATACTAACTTCTTGATAGCAGCCATAGAGTCTGTATGAGTAGCTAGTCCAGACCATATTACACCAGGTCCGAAGTTGTACATAGCGCCACCGGCAGAAACATCCTTGCCACTTTCCATTGTACCCTCATACATAATAGACATTAGAGGCTTTGGAGCTAGATCTCTGTGTACACGTTGAGAAATAACAGTAGCTACACTTGACCATTTTGTAATATATTTGATTTGTTCCTTAACTGCATTGTCAAACTGTTCATAAGTTTTGAAATTATCCAAGTCTCCCATATCAGGACAAACTTGCTTTTTATACCATAGAGGAACTCCGTGGTTTAGAACCAATTCTATACATATAGGCCATTGAGTATAAGCAGTTGAAGTCCACTGATACAACCTACCTGATTTCTGAGGTTCAACACAACCCATAAGACAATAGTCACGAGCATCTTCTATAGAAACGCCTTTTGATAACATCATCTTTATATGAGCATCGTCAAAATGACAAGCAGGGAATCCCATACCAGCACGAACAACATCAACAATTTTCTTCAAATACTTCTTAGGTGACTTGTTGTGAATACGTGTAGCCAAAGATGGTTGATAAATCTTAACATGACGAACAGCATCCATTAATAGGTAAGTCAGGTCGTTTGTTGCATCAAGGCCATCACGAGTAACTCCGCCAACACACATATTTACAAATGGCTGATACCCTGCAAAGAACTTAGAACCACCTTCACTTGTAACCCACATCATCTCAGACATTTTAATAAGCATGCTACCAGCTAATTCAAATGCTTCAAACTCACTCATACGGCCTTGCTCTATATCTGCCTTGTAGAATGGATACATATATTGATCAACACGACCGATAGACATACCTGTTTGGTTCTCCTCAACTAGAAGCAGTGATTCAATAGTCCAAACGGATTGAATTGCTTCCCAGAAAGTACGAGGCTTATGTGCAGGAACCCATGCATTTATTTCGGATATCTTCAGTAATTCTGCTTTACGCTTAGGGTTTGTTTCCTTTGCAGCTAACTGTGCTGCATGATCAGATAAACGCTTAGCATAAATCATAACTCCTTCAGTAGTATCAATAACAGATTTATAGAAATAGATTTTCTCGATATCTTCAGGATTTTGGTAATCTAATTTTGCCAAATGATCTTTTGCTTCCTGCTGAACATCAAGCATTCCTTTTTGCATAAGGATTACATCATATCCAGGGTTTGAATCCCCACCACCATTTATTGCATGGTAAGAGCAATCTGAAACATAAGATTCACCAGATAGTTCCCAAAGGCCTGCTTCACGATACTGATCTTCACAGTACTCATCAATAGATTTTCCTTTCCAGAAAGGGAAAAGTTCTTCACGCATAAACTTTTTATCCTCTTCAGATATATAAAAAGGATCTTGAGCACGTGTTCCAATAGTATCAAGTTCATCTTCCATCCATCTCCATGCAATATCAGGTGAACAAGCTCCAGCACGAGGTGCTCCACAAGGTGCTCCTACAATTAGTTCATCATCTTGAATTACTAAAGGTGCTGTTTCGCAAGAATATTTGAAGCTTTTACCACGGAATATACTTTTAGGCATTCCAGGATTTTCTTTTGCAATCTTAGTAATGGCACGAGCACGATGAGTTGTGATTGTAGGTGTCCATGTCATATAGTTATCTTTCAGTCTTTGAAGACGCTCTGTAATTCCATTTGGAACTTTTCCATCATTATCAGAAGCTGCTACATAAGTTCCAGCATCTACTTCATCTTTTTTTGTAATTTCTTTTGAAACTCCTTCAAACATCTTCATTAAAGATGCTCGTTCTTCTGCAGACATACTTTTAGTGGCTTCTGCAAATTTACTTGAAAATTCACGAATATCCATAATTCTTACCCCTCATTCTTTCATAATTATTTTAGATTTTGTATTTAATATTTGTTTTTCAAAATTTACATCTATTATTTATCATTCTATATACACATCAATATGCTATTTAATCTCTTGGAGAGCTTTTTTTAAAATCTCCTGCAACATCTGTATGTCCTCTGAATTATACTTGGGTTGCTCTTTTGTGGTTGCCAATGGAGTTTTTTCTCCTGAGTTTACTCCATCAATAATATCCTCTATCTTCCGAATACCATATCCTACTTTACGTATATAAATAAGGTTCATTGGGGAAACATTATCAGATGTCATGCCTTGTCCCGCCGATCCACTTCCCAAAGTTAAAGCAGGAAATAAATCAGTTGTAGCACCCATGCTACCAAAGGAAGCAGGTGTATTAACAAGCACCCTACCAACAGGTTTCTTTAATGCAAACATGCGAATTACATCTTCATCTTTTGAATGCATAACAAGGGTGTGTCCGTGCCTCTCACTTAACAGTAGCTCAATGCACTTTTCGCAAGCATGCATCCAATCCTCTTCAATGTAATAAGCCAATACTGGGCAAAGCTTTTCCTTAGAATAAGGATTAGTCTCAGAAACATATTTCTGCTGAGAAATCAGAAGTACTGTGCTGCTAGGAACAGAAAAACTTGCTCTTTTGGCCAATTCCTGGGCGGATTTTCCCACCATTTCTGAGTCCAAACTTCCATCAGAAAGGTAAAAGAGAGAACCAAGCTTTTCTGCTTCTTCCTCTGTCATAAAATATGCACCATTACTTTGTAGTTCACGTTTTACATCAGCTTCAATACATCCATCTACAACAATAGATTGTTCCGCTCCTGATACAATCCCATTATCAAAGGTTTTACTAGCAATAATATCCATAGCAGCTTGCTTAATGTCAGCTGTACGTTCAATAAATGCTGGCCCATTACCAGTTCCACCATAAATCACAGGCTTTCCAGATTTATATGCTGCTTTAAGCATTCCAGGCACACCTGTATTCATAATCAAGGAAGTTGACTTATGATTCATTAACTGGATTGTCCCAGAAGGTGTCACAGTATGTAAATATGAAAGTGCTCCTTCTGGAAGTCCAGATCTTTCCGCTACGCTAATCATAATATCAAGTGCCTTGCAAATTGACTTCTTCGCTCTAGGATGGGGAGAAAAGATAATGGCATTTCCGGACTTGATTGCAATTAACGTCTTGTAGATGGTAGTTGAAACAGGACTGGTTGCAGGACATAAAGCAATAATTACACCCATTGGTACACCTATGTCCATGGTTTTGCTTTGGGTGTTCTCGCTAATAATGCCTACACAACGCATTCCTCGAAGTACGCTGGGTAAATGCTCACAAGCAAATCGATTTTTAATATATTTATCCTGCCATTTACCATACTCAGTTTCATCAAATGACATAATGGCAAGTTCACGGGCATACTTTCCGATTTCTTCTGCCATGCATTCAACAATCTCATCTAGTTTTTCCTGTGGAAAAGTTGCTAACAGTTTTTGCGCTTCACTGGCATTTTCGGAAATAATTCGAGATTCTTGTATGGAGAGCAAATCATTGTCAATAATATTCATTTCTGACTCCCCTTTTCATTTTCATTAACTAAGTGCTGTTATTTCAGCCATATCTTAAGGATTTAAAGTTTCAAGTGAATAAAGTCCAATGATCTTTTCAAGGTCTTGATGCGGACTTGCAATAACAACTGAGCTATAAACTTCTGCGCCCATATCTGTTACAGCTTTTATACCAGAATCTACAGATGCTTTACATGCCCCTACATCTCCACGAACTAACACAGAAATATATCCAGAAGCTACGTTTTCAAAACCAATCAATTCAACATCTGCAGCTTTACACATTGCATCTGCAGCCTCTAAAGCGAAAACTATACCAAATGTTTCTATTAAACCTAAAGCTCTATATTTACCCTTCGATGATGTTTCCTCTGTATCAGCCAGTTGATATACTGAAACAATGTCTCCAATATCTTTAATTGGACGAGGCATAACATTTTGTGCTGTTAATGTACCTATTGCAGCTGCTGCAGTTGCTCCTGCTTCTACAGATGCTTTAACGGCACCAACATCACCCTTTACCATAATTGTTACAAGAGTGGAACCTATGTTTTCATATGCTACTAGGTCAACATTCGCAGCCTTGAGCATTTGATCCGCCGCCTCAATTGCGGGAACCATCCCTAATGTTTCAATAACCCCTAATGCCTCTTCTCCATAATACCTCACTAAATATTCCTCCTTTTATATTGTCTTTATGATTTTCTTGTAAAACGTTTTCTATAGCAATCTGTTACAATCAAAATACTATCTGATTTTATGTTAATAATAACTTAACGGGACAATCTTTAATGGCATAAAGTACGGTATTTTACAGTATTATATCCACCATTTTTTTGATGTTTTTGTACTATCGGTACTTTCTTGCACTAATAGTACAAACTCCCCAGTTAAAGTAGCATAAATCACTAATCCTTAATTCAATTATTAATCCTTAATGTAATTGTTAATTGTAGCTGCACCTTCATCATTTGCATGATAGTACATCCTTAGATTACCTGACTTATCCATATCAAAGCTTTTTTCTTCAAGAAGTCCATTGGCTTCTGCTGTCATTAAAGCTGCAATAATATCCTTTTTATTAAAGGCTTTGAAGGTAGCATATTGACCTTTTAAAGCTTCCATCACGTCGTCTGCACATGCTGATTCAACTTTTGTAAAATGTTTTAAAATAGCATAATTAAGTGGTTTCATAGAATTACGCCTCCTTTTTTTTAAATAAATCCATTGGATTCATTGAGATTATTAAAATACCAATTGCCATTAATACAGCACAGAACCAAGATATAGGAGATAATGTCCAACCTTCTATACCAAAACCAACACCAAGTATTAACCAACAGCAGAATGGACCAAAGAAAGAGTAAGTTCCGTTTGTTGCCATACCAAGCGCAACACCAGTCATACTAGAACCTTTGTACCAAGCCATATATGAAAGATAAGCACAAAGACCACTAACAGCAAACCAAATCATAGCACTACCACTTGTAAATGCTTGTCCAATAACTTGGAATGAAAGACCTACGTTGCCACCTACCATAGCTATAATAGGAATAAATATAATTAAATTTGAAAGTCCTGATGTTGTCTGACGAATAGTAATACCAATCTCTGAATCTACCATTGATGTACTATAGCCAGCTATACAACCTTCAATACCCCAGCCAATAGCAGCTATAATAGCAGCTATAATGCCTACTACTGCACCCTTTTGTGCACCACCAGTAATACTTGAGATACCAATTAAAGCACTTGCAGAAACACAAATAACAATACCTAAAATCATACGTTTTGTTAATTCTTGTTTGTATAAAATTCTACCTAAAATAGCACCAATAGCTGGGCAAAGGGCAGAAATCGGAACAATAATTGAACCAGCTGACGCAAGACCAATAACATAAGCTGAATTGGCAATAGGGCCACCCATAAGTGCAGCTAACATAATCATGCGGCCTGGTTTAGTATTAAGAGTTCTAAAGAAATCTCCTAGTTTACCTCGAACTCCTGCCATAATTAGTGCCCAAACTGCACTACAAGTATCATTTACACCACAGCCAAGAGCACCAATAACGTATACAAGGGCAAATGAAGATAAACCAGTTGTATTTGCACCAAACCAATCTCCCCAAATCCCCTTTGTCATAGCTAATGCTAAAAATGCTGAAAATAATCCATATGAAAATCCTGAAAATAAACCAATTGTAATTCCTTTTCTAAAAAATCCTGATAATAACTTTTTTTTAGCTGCTACTGCAGTGGAATTAGCTACTGCTTCTGACATAATATTACCTCCATTATTTTTGTTATTTTGCTAAAAGACCTTATTCAAATAAAGTCTTTCAGATTCACTTAATGTTAATAATACATGAACAAAGGGCTTTTTTATGGCACAAAGTACGTCATTTTGTCGCATTATGTCTGTGGTTTTTTTAAAATCTTTGTACTATGGTTATTTTATTGCACTATTAGTGCCATCCACGTGGCAAGTGGCATGTTTAACATGCCACTTGCCACGTGGATGACACTTCATAAAAAATACCTGTGATTAAATTAATCACAGGTATTTTGAATATTATTTTACTTTAATAATCCAGTTCTTTCATTAAATTGTTCGATAAGTTTATCTAGTTCTGGTCCCATCTGGTGTAATTTCCCCCAATAGTTATCATAATCATACCATTGTGCATTTAGTTCATCCAACTCATATTGTTGTTGTTCAATCCAAGTGTAATACTTAAGGTTATGAATTCTTTTTTTACCTTGGTATGTTAGTTCTTCCATACTATCTGTTCTAAGACCTAAAACACTTCTATTATGATCTATAGCTGAATCAAATGCGCTATATTTTCTTCCTCTTTCTACTTCCATCTCTTCCATTCTTGATCCATACATCTCAGCAGAATCCGTAAGAACAGTCATTACCATATCATTTTCAGTTAACTCATAATACTTCGCAAATTTAATGCACATTAGAATATTTGCTGCACCAGATATACCCACATATGCAAGTTTAGAAATTAACTCTTCTGAAATACCTTGCTCCTTTAAGTACTCCTGACCTGATGGTTCATTAAAGAGTCTAAACATAGCCAAAGCATCATTGTCATCTATAGCCATAACCATATCTGTATTTTTTACATTATGAATCCAAGGAATATGTTTATCGCCAATACCTTCAATTCTATGATCACCAAAACCATTGTTAAGCATTGTTGGGCATTGAAGCGCTTCACCAACTGCAATTTTAGCATTTGGATATTGATCTTTTAAGAAGTCTCCACTTCCAAGTGTACCTGCAGAACCTGAAGTTAAACATACACCAGCTAGTCTTCCATTTTCACCAGCTTCAGCTTTTATAATGTCATTCATTGCATTTCCAGTTACTTCATAATGCCATAAATGATTACCAAGTTCACCAAATTGGTTAAATATCACAACATTATCTCTAGTTCTTCTTAGTTCCCACGTTTTGTCATAAATTTCTTTTACATTACTTTCACAACCAGGAGTTGCAATAACTTCTCCAGCAACTTTTGATAACCAGTCAAAACGCTCTTTACTCATATTTTCAGGTAATATGGCAACTGCTTTGCATCCAAGTAATGCAGAGTTATATGCTCCACCACGGCAATAGTTGCCTGTTGATGGCCAAACTGCTTCATGAAAAGTAGGATCAAATTGTCCAGTAACTAGTTTTGGAACTAGACATGCAAAACTTGCCCCAACCTTATGACATCCCACTGGGAAGTACTTTCCAACCATAGCAAATATCCTTGCTTTAACCCCTGATATTGATGAAGGAATTTCTATATAATTTGGAAGGTCATTGTACAATCCTCCTTCTTTTACAGGTTGGTTCTTCCAAGAGATTCTGAACAAATTAACTGGGTCAACATCCCATAAACCTGTTTTTTCAAGTTTCTCTTTGATTTCTGCTGGTATCTTACTAGGATCTTTCATTTGAGCTAGTGTTGGGATAATAACATTTCTTTCCTTAGCACTTTCTACGGTTTTTTTAAGTTGTTCCTCATTGATAGTTAAATCTATTAAATTCTTCATTTAAAACCCTCCTCTTAATATATGAATTTTATTTATTCTCTTCTAAATAATCAATAAGTACATCTAGGTCTGGTTTAATTTTTTGCGGTTTTGAAACAGCCATTTGAGCTGATTTTACATCCTTAAGTCCGCTACCTGAAACCACAAAAGCCACACTTTCATCTCGCCTGATAGTTCCTCCACTTGCAAGTTTCATAAGTCCTGCAAATGCTGTTACGCCAGCTGGTTCACCAAATACTCCAGTATGTCTTGCAAGAACTGTCATGGCATTTAATATTTCTTCATCGCTTACATCTACTGCAATTCCATTACTTTCATTTAACGCATTAAGAGCCTTGTACCCATTCCTTGGTATTCCAACGGAAATGCTATCTGCTATTGTTCTTGGAGGAATATAATCAAATTCCTTTTTATTACTTCTAAAGGCTCTATTCACAGGATTTGATCCCTCTGCTTGTACTGATACCATTACTGGTAGCTTGTCTATTAATCCAAGTTCATAGAACTCCTTAAAGCCCTTCCATACTCCTGCAATAGAACACCCATCCCCAACGGACATAATTACCTTATCAGGCACTTTAAAATCAAGTTGTTCACATATTTCAAAAGCTGCTGTTTTTTTACCCTCAACCAAATAAGGATTAATAGCACAACTCCGGTTATACCAGCCAAAGTGATTTACAGCTTTTAAGCAGAAATCAAATGCTGTATCATAATCTCCATCAACTAAAATTACTTTGCTTCCAAATACTAAAAGTTGAGCAAGCTTTCCTTCTGGTATTGTCTCAGGGACAAAAATATAATTTTCAATACCCATACAGGCCGCAAAACCAGATACTGAAGATGCTGCATTCCCTGTAGAGGCAGCGCATATTACATTCTTTTTAAGTTCTATAGCTTTTGCAACACCAATAGCTGAAGCTCTATCCTTAAAAGAAGCAGTAGGATTTCTCCCTTCATCTTTAACATACACATTTTTTATATTTAGAAGTTCCTCTAGCCTGCTAGACTTATACAAAGGCGACATCCCTATTTGAAGGGGTGCTGCTCCTGTTAATCCCTCCAAGGGAAGAATTGGAAGGTACCTCCATATATTGTTATCTTTATTTTCTTTTAAGTATTCTTTAGTCAATTCCTCTTTAACAATATCCATGTTATAAATAACATCAAGAGTACCTTCTGTGCCACAGTGTGGGCAATTATACATAACCTCTTCACCTACAACACTGCCACATTTGGAACATTTTAAGTGCTTAATTTTTTTCATAACCTCACCTCTTTTTTATTTATATATATTATTGAAATTAATGAATACATTGTAATAATGTGCTTGCTTTTACTATTATTAAAAGCAATAATCGTGCCAAAGTTCATGTACCTATAACCGTGTGGTATCAATACCTTGGTAGTTTATTTACCTTAAAATATAAAGGCTCTATTATCATAATGATAATTTTTATCATTATGATAATAGAGCCTTCATGTGCTTTTCAAGTACTTAAGAGCCTTAATCATTAACAATTTATCATTTTGATAAATTGTATTCTTCAATTTTTCTATATAAAGTCGCTATGCCTATGCCAAGCTTCATTGCAACAACTTTTTTTTCTTGGGTGCTTGTACCATATTTTTGCAAAGCATTGTTTATTGCATTTTTTTCAAGATACTTTAGTGTATATGTTTCATCCTCATTATTAATAACATTCATTTTATTATATACAATACTTTTAGGTAAAATTTCTTTTGTTATTATTCCATCTGTACCCATCATATTAATAATATATTCTATAGCATTCTCAAGTTCGCGTACATTGCCAGGCCATTCATAGTTATTAAGTATCTGCCATATTTTCTCTCCTATCTTTATATCTGAAAATTTTTTATTAAATAAGTTACAGTATTTCTCAATGAAGGTTTCTATAAGTAACTTTATATCTTCCTTTCTTTCCCTAAGTGGAGGTATTTCAAGAGGTATTACATTTAATCTATAGTATAAATCTTCTCTGAATCTGTTTTCTTTTATGGCTTTTACTAAATCCTTATTTGTTGCTGCAACTACCCTGACATCAATATCAATAGTTGTATTAGAACCTATTCTTGTAATACTTCGTTCTTGAAGCACTCTTAAAAGTTTAGCCTGAAGATATAGAGGCATATCCCCTATCTCATCTAGCAATATGGTCCCTTTATTTGCAAATTCAAACTTGCCCATTTTCCCCATAGGGTCTGCACCTGTAAAAGCTCCTTTTACATATCCAAAAAGTTCACTTTCCAGAAGCATATCTGGAATAGCTCCACAATTTATAGCAATAAAAGGCTTGTCCTTCCTGTCGCTTTCATCATGTATAGCTCTTGCAAACATCTCCTTTCCAGTACCACTTTCTCCAGTTATAAGCACTGTAGAAGTTGATTTCGCAATTTTCTTAACATCTTGTTTTAACTTTTGAATTTGCGTAGATATACCAAAAATATCCTTGCTTTTTATCGCTTTATTAAAATCAGTAAAACTTGATAACTTTTCTTTAAACTTTCTTGAATCTTGAAAGAAAAACATACTATCATATTCTGATTCATTAAATCTTATAGGGTATATATTCCCAATAACAAAGAAAACCCCTTTATCTATCATTAGTTTGTATTCCTGAAGGTTAAAA
The DNA here is from genome assembly GCF_020443565.1 of Clostridium sp. CS001. GTDB lineage: Bacteria > Bacillota > Clostridia > Clostridiales > Clostridiaceae > Clostridium_AD. The sequence continues at coordinate 6,869 of NZ_JAIZZN010000021.1, read as the reverse complement.
ACACTATCACCGCTTATCTTAATTTGCACTTTGTGATTTGTATAATTTCCCGATAAATTTAGTTCCTTTAATCCATTTTCATTTATATGAGTAATGCAATTGTTTTTATTTAGTATAATTACCCCTTGCTCTGTTTTATCAACAACAAAATTGAGAAGTTGTAACAATGATTGTATTTTTACCTTTTCTCTTTTTTCATAAGCAGTGCTACTTATAAACTCAGATATCTGCTGAAGGAAAGCCATATACACATCAAAGTTAGCCATTAAATGTTCCTTCTGATTATCGTTACTACATACTAGCCCAATAACCCCTATAGTTTCTTCCTTAAGTTTAATAGGTGTACTCATTTCAAACTTTTCTCCACAAAGCCCTTTCTTGGGACAATGTATACAAAGTTCATCTTTTCCTGGTTCGTATATAATCTGTGACCTACCAAACTTTAGGACGCTTTTATAAGCATTTCCTTCCTCTGATATATCTACACCTATTTTATCTTTATAAATGCCTGTACCTGCTACTCTAATTAAATTATCATCTACTATTTCAACCTCTACTTGAAGTATCTGTGATAAAATATTTGCATATTTTGTTACTGCTTCTTGTATGTCCTTTAATATTGAGTTCATTAGTAGTCACCTCTATTGGCAAATTATAGATTCAATAACAATTATACTCCTGCCTTAAGTGAGTTACAATAAAAAAGCCACTGAAGATGAAGTTCACCTAAAGCGACTAAAATTATTATATTTAAAATAGATTCTTTATCTCAGTTATAGTAAAGTTATGCCCACCCATTAAAATATATTGGCATCTAGCTTATTCTTTCCTTCTCCTAAATGCTTTAAAGGTTTAAATGCAGGACCTTCAACATTGTCACCATCATAGCTAAATCTAGATCCATGACAAGGACAATCCCAGGTTTTTTCTGCCTCATTCCAAACCAGTTCACAACCTAAGTGAGTGCAAGTTATATCTACTATGTGTAGCTGACCTTGTTCATCACGGTATGCCCCAACTTTTTCGCCATCTATATTAATTACCTTTGCCCCACCATTTTTAATATCTACATCACTAGGAGCTGGGGTAATTTTACCCACTATGAGTGCCCCCGCTACTTCCAGATTTACAGATGCTAATTTTGCACCTGATGCAATGATATCAAATCTAGATGGATTATATACAGGAGCCCAACAACTTTCTCCCGTTATAATTAAATCCGTTAATATTCTTGCAGCAGCTGTGCCATTAGTCATTCCCCACTTCTTAAAACCTGTGGCTACCAATATGTTGTCGGTTTTGGATGTAAGATAACCTACATAAGGAACTTCATCTACAGTACTATAGTCCTGTGTGGACCATCTATATAACACATCCTGCAAATTAAAGGTTGTCTTTGCAAACTCACATAAATTCTCATAGTGTATATTTGTATGTTCTTCACTACCTGTTTTGTGGTGTTCACCACCTACTAGAACAATTTCACCATCTTCATGTTTTTGAGAACGTAGTGAACGACCTGGGTCTTCTGCATTTATAAACATACCTTCTGGAAACTTATCTTTAATTTTAACTCCCAGTAAGTAGGATTTTTCTGCATACATCCTTGCAAAATACATTCCCATACCGTCATAACAAGGAAAGTGAGAAGCAATAACAACTTTAGATGCTGTTACTTTTCTTCCATTGCCGGTTATAACTGTGCAATTTTCTCCATCTTCAATATCAACCACCTTAGTTGCCTCAAAAATGTAGCTTCCGTTACCAGGTATATCTTTAGCTATTGACAACAAATATTTAAGAGGATGAAACTGAGCTTGATTATCAAATTTTATAGCAGCCTTTACATCAAAGGGGAGTTCAATTGTTTTTTCATAAGATGCCTGAATACCAAGACTACATGCAGCCTTTACCTCATCTTCAATTTTTTCTATATAGTCTTCAGATTGAGTATAAATATATGCAGACTTATAGCAAAAATCACAGTCAATACCCTTTTTCCTAGCTAAATCTGCAATGAAATCAATAGATGATTCATTAGCATCTGCATATTGTCTTGCTTTTTCTTCTCCAAATTTGGATATGATTTTCTTGTAAATTAAACCATGCTGCGAAGTTATTTTGGCAGTAGTATAGCCTGAGGTCCCATGGGTAATTTTATTAGCTTCTATTATAGCTACTTTTAATCCTTTCTCTTTTAATAAAAATGCTGTGGTTATACCTACTATACCGCCTCCAACAATAGCAACATCAACATCTATATCCTCCTCTAAAGCAGGATAGTCTTCTTTCTTCGTAGATGCAATCCAATAGGGTTCATGAATACTAGAAAAAACATCTAGATTATATAATTTTGAATCCTTCATTTTCAACCTCCAGTTTTAAATTTGCCAAGTATAATATTAATGTTTAGTATATCCAAAACTTATATATTATATAAAAGCAAGCTAATGTTTTAGATAAATTTAAATAGCACAAATCTTCAGCGAGCCATATACTGTATTATAAATACTTTAAGGAGTTAATTTTATGTTTATTGATGATGACTATATTAGATTTTATGACCCAACATATATGGATGGAGTAGACTTTGATGATATCCCATTGGAATGTCCCTATAGACAAATGAATCCTTTCCCATTCTTCCCCGGTGGACCACAAGGCCCTAAGCAAGGACCTCCAAATTTCCCAGGATCACAAGGGCCACAAGGTTCCAAAGGATCACAAGGCTCCCAAGGTGGACCATCTCAGCCACCTCCAAGCTTTACACCACAGCAGCCTAAATCACAACAATCTGGTCCTAGTGCCAAGTTCATAGACTCAGGAGCAATTAGACCTTGCACCTTTAGATTCGTATATATTTGGCCAAGGAGGGGTAGGGGATTCTGGGCATGGTTAACATTTGTTGGCCCTAGATCTGTAGCTGGTTTTAAATGGAGTGGAAATAGATGGAGATATTTCGGAATGGATTTGAGACAAATTGATAGTTTCCAATGTTTCTAAAATAGGAATGGAGGCACAAAAATGAGGTTTATGTCGATGCAAGGTTTTATTACAAGTATTGATGATTTTTGGACAAATTCAGATGAGGAAAACTTAGGATGTTATAAAATAATATCTTTAGAGGATAGCTATGGATCAGTAGTAAATTTCGTAGTGGCACCAACGACTTATTTTGTAGATCACGTAATGCTTAGAGTAGGAGATCTGGTAACTGGATTTTATGATGCAAATGCACCTGTTCCTTTGATTTTTCCGCCACAATTTAGAGCAATTGTTATGACAAAAAATTCGCCATATCAAAATGTAAAAGTAGACTTTTTTAACAGTGAGCTGGTTAGTAGTGATAATCAATTAAAGTTAAATACTGACCCCCAAACTCCTACAGTACTAGAAAATGGTCAAAGCTTTACTAATAACCCTGCAAATCGTAATCTAATTGTTATTTATGGAGCTACCACCAGAAGTATACCCGCTCAAACTACTCCATATAAAATTATAGTTATGTGTTAAATCATCATCTGCGATGCTGCAATATTAACAACCACAAAAAACTGCTGAGCGTGCTTCAGCAGTTTTCTTTTATATAAATAAGATATTATTGTACGTTATACATTCCTTTGCTTTCCATATACTTGAATATTGCTTCTCCGTGTTTTTGCTCTTCCTTTTGTATATGATTTAGTACATCTCTCACTGCAGTATCTCTAAATTCAAAAATAGTTGTATTATATGCTCCTGAAACATATTTTTCTGTCATTAATAAATCTGTACACATATCTTTATCAGATAAACTAGCTCCAGATGATTGTGTGCTATTCATATTTTGAGTTGAATTTTGATTTTGCTGTTGCTGCTGATTCATATCAGGAATGGTTCCACTTAACAATTGATTTATACTATTAAGGTGACTTCTTTCCGAATTTTCGTTAGCCTTACATATTTCTTTTAATTGAGCATCTTTAGCTTGGCACCCATAATTACTATACTTCTCAATGCAAAGCTGCTCATGACTTTTTTGATCCTCTAGTAACATTCTTTCCTTTTGTGATAAAGTTATGTTCATAATCCTAACCCTTCCTTTATTATTTATTTTATGTTCTTTATAATATGTTGTAATGCTGGATAACAGCCTTTGTTATCTTATGATTTATTGTGTGTATCTTTTATTTTTTTATACTACAGAGATATGTAAATATACTACTTTGTATAACACTTTGTTATTTCTTCCATTATAATAAGTTTAAATAGGACTAACTATGATAGAATATTATATGGGTAAATTTCTATATTAGCATGAAAATACCCATGACGAGGCGATAATGATTTTTTTACAAGGCAGCGTGTCTAAAGGGGGAATACCTATGGTTATTAAAAAAGTTAGTGCAATGTATTTTAGTGCTACAGATACAACTAAAAAAGTGGTATGCACTATTGGAGAAATAGTTTCACAAAATATTGATAAAGATATATCCATAAATAACATTGATTTTACATTAGCAAAAACTCGTGGAAAAGCAGTATCATTTACCAATCAAGATCTTCTTATTATAGGAGTTCCAGTCTATGCAGGCAGAGTTCCTAATGTTTTATTAAAATATTTAAACACCATTACGGGCAATGGCGCATTAGCAGTTCCTGTGGTTGTATATGGCAACAGAAATTATGATGATGCATTAATTGAACTGAAGGATATCCTTGAACTAAATGGTTTTAAAGTTATTGGAGGGGGTGCCTTTATAGGCGAGCATTCCTTTTCTAAAACTCTTGCCAAAAACAGACCTGATGAAGATGATATAGATATTGCAGAGACCTTTGCAAATCAAATATATACAAAAATAACAACTCAAAATAAAGTTCAAACTGTAGTTGTAAATGGAACTATTCCTTATAGAAAACACTATATTCCTAAAAACAACGCTGGTATTCCTGTTGATATTAGAAAGGTTACTCCAAAGACAAACAGCAATTGTAATGATTGTAAACTCTGTGCACATATATGTCCTATGGGCTCAATTGATTTTCAAGATGTATCTAAATTAAATGGAATTTGTATTAAATGTGGAGCTTGCATTAAAAAGTGTCCAATGAATGCAAAATATTATGATGACGAAGATTATTTAAGGCATAAGCATGAATTAGAAGTTGATTTCACTTATAGGAGGGAACCCGAATTATTTATATAAAGTACTAAATATAAAAAAATAACAACACGAGCTGTATTTAATACATCTTGTGTTGTTTCTTACATCTACCGGCTATAATATCTTTATATTATCTATCTAAGTCTTTTATTATATCGTTTACTATAGGACTTAGAATTAATTCAAGACTCTCATTTAAGCCTTCACACCCATCCTCTGATAAATTGCTTATACTATTTAACATAGGAAGCTCTGCTAAAAGTTTTAAATCCATTTCCTTTAAAAAATCATCTGTACCTTTACTATTAAAAAGCTTTATTACTTTATCGCAATCAGGACACGTTATATAGCTCATATTTTCAATAACACCTAACACGTTAATATTCATTTTCCTAGCCATTTTCACAGCTTTTGATACTATCATAGAAACAAGATCCTGTGGTACTGACACCATTACTATTCCATCAATTGGTATAGACTGCATTACTGTTAGTGCAACATCACTTGTTCCTGGTGGCATATCAATTACTAAGTAATCAAGCTCTTCCCAAAGAACATCTGTCCAAAATTGCTTAACTAAATTTGAAATTACAGGCCCCCTCCAAATTACAGGGTCCTCCTCATTCTCCGTTAAGAAATTTAGTGACATAACTTTTATGCCATGACAACTTTCAACGGGCATAATTCCGTACTCATTGCTCATTGCCCTTTTACCTTTTAAACCAAGAAGTCTTGGAATGCTTGGTCCTGTTATGTCTGCATCTAATACTCCCACGCTATATCCAAGCTGTTTTAAATGTTTTGCAATAAGAACAGAAATTGAAGATTTTCCTACTCCACCTTTTCCACTCATAACTCCTATAATCTTTTTCACATTGTTTAAAGGATTATTTTCAATCATACAAGTTTCCTTATCCTTTGAACATCCATCATTTGATGGACACGTACTACACTCTGACATGAAATCATCTCCCATATATGTATCAGCATTTGCCATTTTCTATTTTTATATTACGCCTCTTTTTTATTATTGTCAAATGCCATTAACGAAAAAAATAGCTGCAGATTAAAATCTTTAGCTATTTTATACATCACTCTATAACACTTAAAAATACTATTTTAAATCTTGCCCAGTTCTACGTATAAACATTCATGGAAAACCATATTCAGTTCATTCTTTTTACCCTTATTTAAAACCTCTGGATTATAAGTTCCTGGTTGAAACCATACATTTTCTATTTTACATTCCACAATTTCATCTAGAGCATTTAATGCTACCGTAGGGTTTACTATAATATTTACCGCATCAACCTTCTCTGGCAATTCTTTTAATGAATGATAAATCTTAAGTCCATTTATTTCATCATATTTTGGATTTATACCATAGACTGTATAACCTTTTTCTTTAAGTTGCATCAATATCTTATATCCAAACTTACTTTCATCTGGTGATGCTCCAATTAATGCCCACTTTTTCATTTTAACCATTTCATCTCTTAGTACTTTTATATCCTTCATGTATAATCCCTTCCTCTCTATATTATAAATTACTCTCGATATCTCGCTCATTCTCAGAATTTCATTATTTAAAAAAGAAACCCCCTTGGTATATATTGAGCGTTCACGGAAACTCCTTAGCCCCTGTGATTACTCATTTTTAATTTCATTGATTTTTGTTGTTTCCCCCACTTTTTTTGCATAAAACACTTGACAAGTCTCTAGAAT
>NZ_JAIZZN010000020.1 GCF_020443565.1 Clostridium sp. CS001 | reverse complement strand
GAAAAATATTTATGATTAGGTAAATCTTATTGAACCGCCAAGTACCGAACGGTATGCTTGGTGGTGTGAGAGGTCGCTGAATAAATTAATTATTCAGCTCCTACTCGATTATGGTACAGCAGTATAAGTGATTACTTTCATATTGAGCTAGCTAGCATGTATGATGATTGAAGTTATTACTATATTATGATAATATTAGAAAGGTTAATTGTTATATTATAGTGGTTTTAAATACAAATAAAAGGGGGAAGTATATCTTGCTTCTAATAGTTATTATTCCTTCATTAATATGGTTAGATATGCACCTATTTAAAATTTATTACAGATATATTTTTAATGATAAAGACGACTTTCAGAATTCTGTAAAGTATACTTTAACACCAGATATTTTTTCACTGTTTAAAGGCGAATACTTTAAAGATAAATTTTCTGAGGCTAAATTGAGTGGGCTTATATTATTTTGTATTATAACCATTTTTATTGAGATTTTAATAGTAAGGAAGTTATTTAATATTATGTAGATAGAGGTGTCATGTTTTCCCAAAATGTTTAGTACATTCTAAAGATACGATTAATTCTACATGGTTAAAAAATACGTCTTAATTTATCTAGTTTTATAGGAGGTAAAAGTTAATATGTCAAAAAAATTAAGTGTAATTATTTTTATGTTTATACCAACAACCATCGGATATTTTTACAACATTTTATTTACACCTACATTGGCAAGTTTCTTATTTTATATTTTACCGATTTTTATGTTTTTCTTATGGTTTTGGGTTGGAGGAAAGTTTGCTCAAATGAACATAAAGGTCCTTCCTTCAATTTTAGTTGGTAATTCAATAGGAATTGTATCTTTAATCGTTTATTTGTGGCAATTCGGTTTGGTATCTGAAGCACACAGAAGTTTAACTTTAGCAGGATTATCGCAAATGTTCAGTGCTTCTACAGGGATGTATATAGTAAGGATTGCAATTTTAATTCAACCCGAAAGAAATGTTGTTGGTCATTCAACTAACACAATTATACAGATATTAGGACTTATACTGATGATAATCATTTTTACAATTGGCTATTATTTTAATAAAAGAAAAGTAAGATTATAAGTATCATTTTAAATTAGTGTAGTTCATAGTTTTCGAAAACCACGTCACAAATGTAGTAATTGTATTGAAAGATATTTAGATATTATTAAACTATAAAGATATTCTGATACTATAGACACTTTTTCTTGTATTATGCTAAGAAAAGTATAGATTGCAAAGAATGCATTTGAACGTGCATTAGCAATTCTTAATTTATTTTATTTGTAGATGCGTAAAGAAAAATGCATGTTTGAGCGAAGCGAGTTTGCATTTTTTAGCAGCTGTAAATAAAATAAATTTTAGAATTACTTAGGCACGTGAAAGCATTCCAGCAAACTATACTTTTCTTAAAGCATAATATGAGAAAAAGCACTTAGACTCTAATAGAATCACTATTGATTTCTAAAAAATATTGATAAGAAGAATATAAACATATTTTTACTGCTATCAAAAGAAGATTTACTTTGCTTAAAGCTATCTTTTTTTTTGTTGTACACCACATTTTTAATAAAGATTGAAGCTAGTTCATTATTTTCAGGTGTCGGCATGGTAGCCATTCTGAAATCTTCATCTTTAAGCAAATCCTCTGATTTTAGTGAAAAGTTTCTGTAATGCTCGGTATTATCTAAAGCGGGGGAGTCGGGCCAGCTTAAGACTATTCCAGAATCTAAAATTTGATGCTTAAATATATCTTGAAGCATATAAGAATCATCTTCTATATTATTAAAATCGGAATATATCATTAGGCCATACATGTATAGTAATAGCTCATCACAAGTATAAGGAATCTCTTTATCAGTGCTTTCTTTTAATAAAATACCTTTAGTATTTTCATATAATTTTGTAAGCTTTTCATATAAGTCGTCGCTTGTATCTTTAAACTTAAGCATGAAAGTATTATTATATATAAGCATACAGTTTATAAAAAGCATACAGGAGTAGTCCAATTTAGCATTAATAATTATAGAGGGTTTAGTATGATATTGCTCTATAAGAAGGTCTGAAAAATCTAGTAATAAATTCTCGCATTCGCATGAGCCAGAGTACTTGTAAAATATATTTAGTGCCAGACATATCTTATTGAGCTCCTCAAAAGAGACATTATAAATTTGTTCTTTATATTGTACAAACATATTTAGGATATCCACAGCAAATTTCTTATACTCCTCCTCTTGTTTACCATTGCCATAAGAAGAATATTTGTAGTAAGCGGCCATCATTAAAGCTTGATCAGAGAATTTAAATTTATTGTTTTTATCCTCAAAATTAAGTTCTTGACTCATAGGGTCAGTTAGGTCGTTTTTATCAACAAAAAGCCCATCTTTGTTTCGAAAGTGCAAAGCATAAAATTCTAACTGTTCTTTACATAGCTTAAGATACAAGGTGCGTAGAACATATTTAGTATCATCGATGTCCTTAAAGCTACTATAATAGTCCACCAGTTCAAGTAGAGCCAAAGTCATAAACGCATTACTGTTAATGGTTATTTCTTTCTTTACTTTGTTTTCATTCCAAATTAGTTTTCCTTCTCCTGATTTTAATTTTGCATCTGCTTTTTTGTAGATACATAAAAGTGGAGAATTTAAACTAATTGTGGTAATATCAATCTTAGGAAAAGATTTGGATTTTAAGTCACGCATAGGAATATAGATTCCACATTTAGAGTCAAAAACTATATCCTTTAATGATTCTTTTGCTAAGTAGAAGAATTGATTTTTTATGTTATTTTTGTCTAATGTATTGATTCTTAAAAAAGGTCCTATAAATTTCAATATAACACCACCATATATTAATCCTTATATAAATAATATGATTTGATTTGTTAAAATGTGCTAGTTTTATAAAATAAGAAAGGAAGAATTGATATGAAAGTTGGAAAGCTTAATTGGGATGATTTAAAACAGATAATTGATAATAATAAAAGTGTTGTCCGAGACGACGTAAGAATTAGAAGTGGAATTGGAGAGGACTGTAGTGTTATAAACTTTGGCGAATATGAATGTATAGTTTCTACAGATCCAATAACAGGAGCAGACAAGAACATAGGTAAATTAGCCGTACATATAAATTGCAATGATATAGCTGCTTGTGGAGTTGAACCTATAGGTATTTTAGTTACAATACTTGTACCGCCAACATCCACACTAGATGATATAAAAAATATTATGAAGGAAATTGATGAAGAAACAAAAAAACTCAATGTGGAGATATTAGGTGGACATACAGAAGTTACAGAAGCTGTTAATAGAATAGTAGTTTCTTGCACTGCTATAGGTAAGGGGAAAGCACAAGATGCAGTTGCAACCTCAGGAGCAAGACTAGGAGATGATATTGTTGTAACTAAATTACTTTGTATGGAAGGAACTTCAATTATAGCAAATGATTATTTAGATAGGGTGCAGGATATTTTAACTAGTGAAGAAGTAGAAATAGCAAAAGACTATATTAATAATATTAGTGTAGTTAATGAAGGTCGCATTGCAGGAGAGTTTGGCGTTAATTCTATGCATGATATAACTGAAGGTGGAGTACTTGGAGCGCTCTGGGAAGTTGCAGAGGCTAGTAATTTAGGGTTTAAAGTATATAAGGATAAGATGCCTATCAGTTCGATCACATACAAGATGTGTGAAAAACTTAATATTGACCCCTTGAAATTTATATCTTCAGGAAGTATGCTGATAACTGCTACTAATGGAAAAGAACTTGTAGAAAAGTTAAGTAGCAAGGGGATACAAGCTTCGATAATAGGAAACATGACAAAAGATAGAGGGATATTAGTAACGGATGAAATTTGCAAAGATGTTTTGCCGCCTAGTAGAGATGAGTTATTTAGTATATAGTTTATAGAACGATAAAGGTAGATACAATTGTTGATTAGTGGCTACTTTAAATAACAGGAGGAATAAACAATGAAAAAATTAATAGTTGCAAGTAATAACAATCATAAAATCATTGAGATAAAGCAAATATTATCACAGTTTCCCTTTGAAGTCTTATCTTTGGCGGAAGCTAATATAAATATTGATGTAGAAGAAACAGGAACTACATTTATTGAGAATGCATATTTAAAGGCTAATGAGATTTTTAAAATAACTGATGGCAACATGGTACTTGCAGATGATTCGGGTTTATCAGTAGATTCATTAGATGGTGCTCCGGGTATTTTTTCAGCCAGGTTTGCAGGCGAACATGGAAATGATAAAGCAAATAACGAAAAATTACTAGGACTTTTAGATGGTAGACCTGAGGAGCAGCGAAGGGCTAAATTCATTTGTGCTATGGTTCTTATAGTTAACAAAGATAAAATAGTAAAAGTACAAGGAGAATCAGAGGGAGTAATTACAGCTGAATTTAGGGAAGAAGAAGGTTTTGGATATGACCCGCTATTTTTCGTTGAAGAATACAATAAAACCTTCGCTCAGATGAGTTCAGATGAAAAGAATGCCATTAGTCATAGGGGTAGGGCACTAGAAAAACTAAAAGGTGAGTTGGAAAAGTTAGTATAGGATATATAATCAATAGTACTATTGATGAAGAAGGTGACTTGAAATGCATATAGGTGTTATAAGCGATACACATAGGGATAAAAGCAGTATACAGCAACTAGGAAGTAAAATAGGTGAATTAGATATGCTAGTCCACCTAGGTGATAATGTAGAGGATATAGCTATTATAAAAAGGTATTATAATGGACTTATTGTTAATGTAAGAGGTAATTGTGATTTTTTAAAAGGCGCGCCTAATGACCGGGTAGAAGAGATTTGTGGAAAAAGGGTGTTTTTAACTCATGGGCATAGATATGATGTCAAAGATAATTTATTAAAGTTAAGATATAAAGCTTTAGAAGTGGGGGCTTCTATAGTTTTGTATGGACATACTCACATTGGGAAGATAGATTTTGAGGGGGGAATATGGTATATAAACCCTGGTAGCGTAGCGCAACCTAGAGATGTAGGTAGGAGCTTTGCTATTATAAATATTCACGAAGAAAGCATAGAACCAAGTTTAATAAGATTTTAGTTTATGTAAGGCTAAAACAGAAAAAAACAAAGAAAAATGCTTTTCTACAATTTATTTAAATATTTAATGGTAAAAGTTTTAAAAAGCTATTGACGTATTAGAATAAATGGTGTAAAATAATCCATGTCGTCGGTAAAAAACACTAAATCAAGTTGTTGCAATGCAAGAGGTGTGTTAGGACGTCAAATGGATTTATACGTAGGTTAAATTAATTATCGGGGTGTAGCGCAGCTGGGAGCGCGCGTGGTTTGGGACCATGAGGTCGCAGGTTCAATCCCTGTCACCCCGACCATTTTAATTAACATGCGGGTATTACTTAATGGTAGAGTGCTAGCCTTCCAAGCTAGTTACGAGGGTTCGATTCCCTCTACCCGCTCCAAATATGCTAGTGCATATTAGTTTAAGTACATAAGCGTTTTTAGCTCAGTTGGATAGAGCAACGCCCTTCTAAGGCGTGGGCCAGGGGTTCGAATCCCTTAAGACGCACCATATGGTGGACGTAGTTCAGTTGGTAGAGCGCCAGATTGTGATTCTGGTTGTCGTGGGTTCGAGCCCCATCGTTCACCCCATTAAATATTGGGATGTCGCCAAGCGGTAAGGCACCAGACTTTGACTCTGGCATTCGTAGGTTCAAATCCTGCCTTCCCAGCCAATATGGTTTACTAGCTCAGTTGGTAGAGCACATGACTTTTAATCATGGTGTCCGGGGTTCGATTCCCCGGTAAGCCACCAAAATAGTAATATAATATGCAGGTGTGGCGGAATTGGCAGACGCACTAGACTTAGGATCTAGCGCCTTACGGTGTATGGGTTCGACTCCCTTCACCTGCACCATTACTATTTATAAGTAAAGAATATCATATAATTTACCACAAAAAAGGTATGCGGGAGTGGCTCAGTGGTAGAGCGTCACCTTGCCAAGGTGAACGTCGCGAGTTCGAATCTCGTCTTCCGCTCCAAACATGCGGGTATTACTTAATGGTAGAGTGCTAGCCTTCCAAGCTAGTTACGAGGGTTCGATTCCCTCTACCCGCTCCAAATATGCGAAGGCATATTAATACAAGTGTATAAGCGTTTTTAGCTCAGTTGGATAGAGCAACGCCCTTCTAAGGCGTGGGCCAGGGGTTCGAATCCCTTAAGACGCACCATTTATGTGACATTAGCTCAGTTGGTAGAGCACCTGACTCTTAATCAGGGTGTCTAGGGTTCGATTCCCTAATGTCGCACCATTACAAATTCGGGGTGTAGCGCAGCTGGGAGCGCGCGTGGTTTGGGACCATGAGGTCGCAGGTTCAATCCCTGTCACCCCGACCATTTTAATTAACATGCGGGTATTACTTAATGGTAGAGTGCTAGCCTTCCAAGCTAGTTACGAGGGTTCGATTCCCTCTACCCGCTCCAAATATGCTTTGCATATTAATGTAAGTACATAAGCGTTTTTAGCTCAGTTGGATAGAGCAACGCCCTTCTAAGGCGTGGGCCAGGGGTTCGAATCCCTTAAGACGCACCATATGGTGGACGTAGTTCAGTTGGTAGAGCGCCAGATTGTGATTCTGGTTGTCGTGGGTTCGAGCCCCATCGTTCACCCCATTAAATATTGGGATGTCGCCAAGCGGTAAGGCACCAGACTTTGACTCTGGCATTCGTAGGTTCAAATCCTGCCTTCCCAGCCAATATGGTTTACTAGCTCAGTTGGTAGAGCACATGACTTTTAATCATGGTGTCCGGGGTTCGATTCCCCGGTAAGCCACCAAAATAGTAATATAATATGCAGGTGTGGCGGAATTGGCAGACGCACTAGACTTAGGATCTAGCGCCTTACGGTGTATGGGTTCGACTCCCTTCACCTGCACCATTACTATTTATAAGTAAAGAATATCATATAATTTACCACAAAAAAGGTATGCGGGAGTGGCTCAGTGGTAGAGCGTCACCTTGCCAAGGTGAACGTCGCGAGTTCGAATCTCGTCTTCCGCTCCAAACATGCGGGTATTACTTAATGGTAGAGTGCTAGCCTTCCAAGCTAGTTACGAGGGTTCGATTCCCTCTACCCGCTCCAAATAAAGTCTTTAGTATTTATACTAAAGACTTTTTTAAAAATTATTTATATTTTGCACCCATAGCTCAGTTGGATAGAGTTGCAGACTTCGAATCTGAAGGTCGAGGGTTCGACTCCCCCTGGGTGCACCATCAAGGCCTTGCAAACATTAAGTTTGTAAGGTTTTTATTTTACCCTAAAAATATTTTTATCCTATTGTTTCATTTAAGTAAAAAGTGATATACTATAATTACGGGAGGTGTTTTTATGGATAAGGAAGTATTGGAAATATTAAAACGATTAGAAACAAAGGTTGATGAAATTCAAGTGCAACAGCAGGAAGATCATCAAATTCTAAAAGCATTGGAACATAAAGCTGAAGTCAACAAAGTGGAACATGATAAAATGGCTAACGATATAACTCACATCAAAGGTGATGTTGAAGCACTTAGAAAAGACATTTCAACTGTTGAGATAGTTACTGCAAACAACTATGCTGATATAGCAAAATTAAAAGCAGTTAAATAATATTAAAAGTCCTCTTATGCGGAGGATTTTATTTTTTTTTGAAAAAGTTTTTAATTTCTCCTATATACATTTATAAAAAATGAGGGCTATTTTGAACCCATATAACTATATAAATTATTTAGCTTTGTAGCAGCTTTTTCCTTCATGCTTTTCAATAAATGAGTAATGGAAAGGAGATAATGAAAAATTCATTATCTCCTTTTGCATTTATCTAATTATTTTATTCACAAGGGTAAATATAATTAGCTACTACACGAATTTCTAAATCAGAAACATCATCTATGATATCGTCTGGAAGTACAAATACTACTTTACGTCTGATAGTAACACATTTACATTTATCACATTCACTGCCTCTAGGAGCTGTTGTTGTAAAGCCTCTAAAAGCAAGTATTCTACCTTGAGGATCCATTAGAATAACTGCTACTGCTACTCTTCTGTTTGCTTCTACATTGTTTACTACTGCTCTTACGGTTAATAGTTTGGCACCATGTCGTTCCAAATCTGTTTCTGCATTAGCTGTGCTGCATAATTCTCCTGGACAACAAAGACCGCGTTTAATTTCTGTGTTCACTTCTATATTTTCTTTTTCACATTTACTCATTTTATTAGCTCCTTTTTTTATAAATTTTTAGTAAGGCAATACTTAATGATATTGATTATAAAATGTAGATTATTTTATGGTTACATATATCACTACAATATATTTGGTATATTGTAAGCAAAATTTTATAAATTGATATATGTACTTATAGATGTGAACAATATCCTGTAATGCCCTTTTTATAAATTTACAATTAGACTTTTAATGAGTTAAATGTAATATATAAAAATGATATCATCTATTTTATCAATATAGATAATACATATTTTATATTATTAATATATTCAGTGGTAAGGAAATGTGTTAATGATAATTATAAGTTTTATTATAATGTAGGAGAGGTTAATATAGTAGATTGTTATAAAGTTATTTATTGTTATTTTTATATCAAATAGAGTCTTTACTTTTCTATAACATAGTGGTAAAATTTATGCTAGGCATAAAAAGCTACATTTGAAGAATATATTTGAAAATGATCTAAACTTATGAAATAGGTTTAGGAGATGGCGAAATACATTAGTTAAAATTAAAAAAGTTCAAATTAATATTTATGGGGGAGTAAAAATGAAAAAAACAAAGAAATTGGTGGCATTAAGTGTTGGTTTGATTATGACCGCATCGTTATTCACTGGCTGTTCAACTGATGGAATAGCACTTATGAATGCTTTCGGAAAATCACAATCAATAAATTCTATGCAAAGTAAAACAGATATTTCAATAAAGGTTTCTGGTTCTAAAATGTCAGATCAGGAAGAACAAATGATGAACTCAATCTTACCTATTATAAATGGAACGAAAGTTTCTATATTAACTAAAACTAATCAGAATAAAGATAAAACAATTGCTAAAATGCAAAGTGATATTTCTTTGAAAATACCGCAAATGCCTGAGTCTGTAGACATGAGTGTATGGGTTGATGCTGATACAACTACAGAAAAGCCTGTAATTAATGAAATGTTTTCAATTCCTAAGTTATTATCAGCGCAACTTCCAAAAGAATTACAGGGCAAAGAGTATATGGTAATGAATTTATCTGATATGCCAAGTACTCCAGGTATGAGTCAACCTGATCTTGAAAAGGTTATGTCTTTTAGTAAAGAGTTTCAACCTAAGCTTCTTGATTTTGTTTCTAAGTATGCAAAACAATTTAATCCAACTA
Source organism: Clostridium sp. CS001 (assembly GCF_020443565.1). GTDB lineage: Bacteria > Bacillota > Clostridia > Clostridiales > Clostridiaceae > Clostridium_AD. Next base: position 63,178 of record NZ_JAIZZN010000020.1, on the reverse strand, counting down.
CAAGTTATATTAAACATGTAGGGAGCCAAAGATTTTTTCAAAATGACAAGATGCAATCTGCAGAGACTTATGAACTAAAATTAACTGATAAGTCATTTAAAGATTTGATGCATTACACTTTGAACAATCTTGCTGAAAACAAAGATGCAATAAGCTTTATCAAAGAATACATGGTAGCTGTAACCTCACTTTATCCTGTAGCTGACACCAGCGACAAGACTATTCAAGACGAAATGAAAAAGGCAATGGATAATCTAACAACTGAACTACCAAAACAAATTTTAGCTTTAAACAAAGCATTGGATTCTATTGAAAACTTAAAAATCCTTGGTGAAAATGGAATAACAATTAATTATACAATTGACAATGATGGATATATTATAAATGAAAAGGGAAATGCAGAATTTATTATTGATTTACCTAGTATAATTAAATTATCTGGAAGTGTTAGTTCTCCAAGTGACCCAACAGGTATATATACTATAGGAATTAACTTTAATACCGATATAACTAATATTAATGAAGAAGTTAATGTTTTAATGCCAAAGGTGAATTCAACTAATTCATTTAACTATTTTGATATTATGAAGTTATCACCTCAAGAATTACCAATTAAATAAATTAAAAAACGTCACAAACAATTTTTGTTTGTGACGTTTTTTATTATATAGGAAACAGCTTGTGGAAGTGGATGTGGATAACATCTAGATGCTAGAGGTTGTCACTTTTGCCACTTGCCACGTGAGTGGCACTATTTATTTATCCCACAGTGTATTTACGATTTTATCAAATTCATCTTCTACGGCACCTGATAAAACTGAAAGTATATTAAAAACTAATTGTGCATCAAAGTTGTTACCAAATGGGATGCAACATTTAGCATTTACTACATTACTAACTTCATAAAAAGATATGAATTTGTAAGAACTATTAAGGTCATTTAAAAGCGCATATAATCTTGCTTTTACAGTATCATCATTAATAACGTTAGCTATATCATATATGTACATATCAGCGTAGCAATCGTCATTTGTTATAGCTACTACCATTCTTACTTTAGTGCCTTTAATAATTTGTTCTTCAGGAATAGCGAAGGTTGTAAATCCTTCAATATTCTCACCAGTAACCATAGGTAGTTTATTTTCATTTATAAACTGTTGAAATAATTTAGCATTTTGTTTCATGTTTATGGCCCCCTCAAAAGTATTAATATTTTAAATTATTATCTCATAAATGCTTACATAAGTAAATAAAACACAAAAAAATGTTTGTCAAGTTATGTTGACAGTGATTTGAATATATAGTAAACTAAAAAAAGAACAAACAATAAATAATAAATTACCTTTAATTTAATCCGAGAGATTGAGAAGGAAGTAGATGTTTTATAGTGGTATTACTACGCCTTCTCATAATAGAGATGGCGTTTTGTTTTTTGCCTAAGAGGTAGCACAATAAAATTAATATTAAAAGTACAGTAGTACCTTTAAATTTAGTCCGGAGAGGCTAAGAAGGAGTGGATATAATATGTTAAAAGGAAGACACCTAATTGATCCAATGGATTTTACATTACTAGAGCTGGAGGAGATTTTTGATTATGCAGATGAAATAATCAAAAGCCCTGGAGATTACTCTCATAAATGCGATGGAAAGATCTTAGCAACGTTATTTTATGAACCAAGCACAAGAACAAGACTAAGCTTTGAAGCTGCTATGTTAAGACTTGGAGGCAGTGTTTTGGGTTTTTCAGAAGCAACCTCAAGTTCAGCGGCAAAAGGGGAAAGTGTAGCAGATACTATAAGAACAGTAGAATGTTATGCAGATATTGCAGCAATGAGACATCCAAAAGAAGGAGCTCCTAAAGTTGCATCTATGAATTCTATAATGCCAGTAATAAATGCAGGTGATGGTGGACATCAACATCCAACTCAAACACTAACAGATCTGTTAACCATAAGAAACATTAAAGGAACATTATCCAACTTAACCATAGGGATTTGTGGTGATTTAAAGTTTGGAAGAACAGTTCACTCATTAATAACAGCCATGTCAAGATATGAAAACATTAAGTTTATACTAATTTCACCAAGTGAATTAACAATTCCTAAATATCTTAAAGTAGAAGTATTGGAAAAGAACAAAATAGAGTTCCTTGAAGTTGAAAGATTAGAAGAGGTTATTCAAGAACTGGATATCTTATATATGACTAGGGTCCAAAAGGAAAGATTTTTTAATGAAGAGGATTATGTAAGGCTTAAAGATAGCTACATTCTTGATAAAGAAAAGATGGAAATGGCTAAGAAAGATATGATAGTTCTGCACCCACTTCCTAGGGTTAATGAGATAGCAGTGGAAGTAGATTCTGACCCAAGGGCTTGTTATTTTAAACAGGCGAAGTATGGTATGTATGCAAGGATGGCACTTATTGCTAAACTTTTGGGGGTGGATAAATAATGGTAACAATAAATAGTATAAAAAGAGGAATAGTAATAGATCATATTAAAGCAGGTGTTGGAATAAAAATATTTAATTATTTAGGTCTTGATAATGCTGATTTTACAGTGGCTCTTATTATGAATGCACCTAGTTCGAAACTTGGCAAAAAAGATATAATTAAAATAGAGAATGAAATCGATATAGATTTTACAGTGCTTGGATTTATAGATCCTAACATAACGATAAACATAATATCTGGAGAAGATATCGAACGTAAAGTTAAATTAAAATTACCAGATAAAATTGAGAATGTCATAAAGTGCAACAATCCAAGATGTATAACATCTGTAGAACAAGAAATTCTGCATAGCTTTTACCTGTCGGATAGGGAAAAAGGCGAATATAGATGTATGTATTGCGATGAAGTTAATAACCCTACTAGTAAATCAAAGTAAAACACAAAATTAAAGTTGAAAATTCTCTAGGCTTTTAGGCTATAGGGAAAGATTTAAGCGGTTCAAACTAAACTTTGAACCCTTTAAATAAATCTTAATTCAGTGTGAAAGGATGATAGAACTATGGAATTGTTAATTAAAAATGCAAGAATAATTGATTCGTCACAGGACTTTGTTGGTGATGTTTATATAAATAAAGGAATAATATATGAGCTAGGAAAAAATTTAAAGAAAGACTGTGAGACAATAAATGGAGAAGGTTATATTTTAGCTCCCTCCTTTATAGATCTTCACAGTCATTTTAGAGAGCCGGGATATACCTACAAAGAAGATTTATTATCTGGAAGTATGGCGGCAGTAAGGGGTGGATATACTGCAGTAAATCTTATGGCAAACACAAATCCGGTATGTAGTTCAATGGAAATAATAGAGACAGTGTTAGAGAGGGCTAGGGAGATAAACCTAGTGGATATTCATCAATGTGCATCTATCACACAGGATCTAAAGGGAGAATCTATAAAGCACTTATGTGAGCTAACAAATGCAGTAAAGTTTATATCTGATGATGGCAGAGGAGTTTCTAATAGTCGAATAATGCTCGAAGCCATGCTAAAAGCTAAAGAGAAGAATCTTACGATAATATCTCATGCGGAAAACGAGGAACTAGTAGACGTTGATACAAGACTTGCTGAAAACATGATGACCTGGAGAGATATAACCCTTTCAAAATTTACAGGTTGCAAACTTCATTTAGCTCATGTTAGCACAAAAGAAGCAATGAAAGACATAATAGAAGGTAAGCTGCAGGGAGCTCAAATAACCTGTGAAGTTACACCGCATCATTTAGCATTAACTTCAGAAACTGAATATAGAGTAAATCCACCTATTAGGGAAACTGAAGATGTTAATTTCCTAATTAAAGCAATAAAGGATGGGTTTGTAGATGCTATAGCTACAGATCATGCGCCACATAGCCCCGAAGATAAGATCAAAGGCGCACCTGGAATGACGGGACTTGAAACCTCATTTTCTGTGTGTTTCACTAAATTGGTAGGCGAAGGGCATATTACCCTAAATAAACTTTCGGAAATTATGTCTAAAAACCCAGCGAAGATAATGAAATTAAATAAGGGTGAGGTAAAGATAGGATATGAGGGAGATTTGGTATTACTAGATACTAAATATAAGTATATTATTGATGCTTCAAAGTTTTCATCAAAAGGAAAAAACTCTCCTTTTGATGGAAGTACTGTAATGGGTAAGGTTATGTGTACAATTAAGTCAGGAAGTATAGTTTATAAATCAGAAGAATATGAAAATAACTAATAAATTTACAAATATAAAACAAAAGGTGGAATAAAAGTGATTATAGATAAGTTATTTAAAAGTGTAGAGAAAAATGGTCATGTATGTATAGGCCTTGATACAGATTTAGAATATCTACCTACAATTTTCAGAAATAAGTTTGCACATGAAGAACATGCATTATTAAGATTTAATCAGCAAATAATAGATGCTACCTTTGATGTATCTGCTTGTTATAAGGTACAAATAGCCTATTATGAAGCGCTAGGACTAAAAGGAATGAAAGTATATGCAGATACTATAAATTATATAAAAAACAAGGGTGGAATAGTAATTGCAGATATTAAAAGAGGGGATATTGCAAAAACAGCAGAAATGTATGCAAAGGCACATTTTGAAGGGGATTTTGAAAGTGATTTCATAACTATAAACCCTTACATGGGAATGGATAGTATTGAGCCGTATCTTCCTTATGTAAAAAATAGAGGAAAAGGATTGTTTTCACTGATAAGAACATCCAATAAGGGTGCAGAGGATATAGAATACATAGAAAATAAAGAAGGAAAAAAGGTTTATGATATTGTAGGCGAAAAGCTATTAAATATTGGAAGTAATTTTATGGGAGAATGTTCGTATAGCTCAATAGGTGGAGTTGTTGGATGTACACATATAGATGAAGGATTAAAGATGAGAGAAACCCTTCAAAAAATGTTTTTCTTAATACCGGGTTATGGAGCACAAGGCGGTGCAGCTGATGATGTAGCCATATATTTAAAAAATGGAAATGGTGGAGTAGTAAATGCATCTAGAAGTATTTTACTTGCGTATAAGAAAGTTGAAAATGGGGAAAACAATTTCGAAAGATGTGCTAGGGAAGAGGCAATAAGAATGAGAGATGAAATAAGAAAAGCTGCAAAAAAGTAGTCTTTTAGCATTAAGTTTTATTAAAATACTGGAGGGGTTTATTTGATATGTTCAGTGGAGAAAACATATGAAAATGTTGAAATAAGTGAAGGTGTGTATAAGCTTTCTATAAAAGGCAAGTTCAATGTAAAACCTGGTCAATTTTTCATGCTAAAGGTAGGGGAAGATGAACCATTATTACCAAGACCGATAAGTGTGCATGATGTAACCTCAGAGAAAATAAGTTTTTTATATCAAATAGTTGGAAAAGGTACAAAACTTCTTAGTAAGCTAAAGGAAAATGATGCAGTTCAGATAATGGGACCGCTAGGAAACGGATTTGATGTAGAAAAGATAAAGGGAAAGATTGCTGTAGTATCTGGAGGAATTGGAATAGCACCGCTTGTTTATTTAATCAAAAGCCTAACAAATTGCGAAATAGATTTGTATGCAGGATTCAGAACTGTGGACTATTCTGTGGATACTGTGGAAGAAAATGTAAATAGAATTTACTTATCCACAGAAAATGGTAAAATCGGTCATAAAGGATACATAACTGATATAATTAATCCACAAGAATATCAAACAATTATATGTTGTGGACCGGAGATTATGATGAAAAAAGTTGTAAGTATGTGCAATGATGCAAAGGTAAATGTATATGCGTCAATGGAAACTCATATGGCTTGTGGAATAGGTGCATGCCTTGTATGTACTTGTAAAACTAAGGATGGAAATAAAAGAACTTGTAAGGATGGTCCAGTTTTTAATGGGAAGGATTTGATTTTTAATGACTAACATAGAATTGTGTGGTATAAGTTTAAAAAACCCTGTTATAGCTGCATCGGGTACCTTCGGCTTTGGCGAAGAATATAAACAGTATTTTGATACGTCTATGCTGGGGGGAATAGCTTCTAAGGGTCTTACGATTAATGAAAAACAAGGTAATGATGGTATACGTGTGTATGAAACTCGTGGTGGAATGCTAAATAGTGTAGGTCTTCAAAATCCAGGTATAGATAAATTTATAAATATAGAACTTCCGAAGATGCAAAAGTATAACACAGCTATAATTGCCAATGTTGGAGGAAACACTATAGAAGAATACATAGCGGCTATAGAAAAATTAAATAATGAGGCTATAGACATACTTGAATTAAACATATCTTGTCCTAACGTAAAATGTGGTGGGATGGCCTTTGGTATTAATTCAAAGGTAGCTTATGATGTCGTTCGCGAGGTGAAAAATATTTGCAAAAAGCCTCTAATGGTTAAGCTCTCACCAAATGCAGAGGACATAGTGGATATGGCATACAAGTGTTGTGATGCTGGGGCGGATGCATTATCCCTAGTGAATACTTTTAAAGGTATGGCAATAGATATTTATGGACGCAGAGCAATATTTAATAATATTTATGCAGGAGTATCAGGACCGGCTATAAAACCCATGGCTCTTAGAATGGTTCACGAGGTATGCAAAGCTGTAAATATACCAGTTGTAGGTATGGGTGGTATATGCTGCCACGAAGATGCAATAGAGTTTATAATGGTAGGGGCACAAGCAGTACAAGTTGGAACTGCTAATTTTATAAAGCCTGATATCTGTAAGGATATAATAGAAGGAATAGAGAAGTATATGTTAAAAGAAGGTATTTCTAATTTAAGTGAGATTAGAGGAATTATTTAGGAGGGGTTATTATGAATATAAATGTTTTAGATATATTAAAAGAATCAGGTGCGTTACTTCAGGGTCACTTCTTACTGTCCTCGGGAAGACATAGCGACAGGTATTGCCAATGTGCAAGACTACTTCAGTATCCTGATAAGGCGGATAAAGTACTAAGTGTAGTTGTGCAAAAGATAAAAGATATAGAGTTTGATGTAGTAGTTGGTCCTGCTATGGGTGGAATAATAGTAGCCTATGAAGTAGGTAGACAAACAGCAAAGCCTGCCATATTTACTGAAAGAGTTAATGGAAAAATGGAACTTCGTCGTGGATTTGAAATTGTTAAAGGACAGAAGGTTTTAATTGCAGAGGATGTAGTGACTACTGGAAAATCCTCTTTAGAAACCATTGAATCATTAAAGGAACTTGGAGCAGAGGTAGTTGGAATATGTTGCATTGTAGATAGAGGAAGTAGCACTATTGATTATCCTATTTATAGCTGCATAAACTTAGAAATTCAAAGCTACGATGTGTCAGAATGTCCACATTGTAAGGCAGGAGAAGCTTATGTGAAACCAGGTAGTAGAGAGATAAAATAAAGTTTAAATCCATAAAATAGGCAAAGACCTCTAGCTTAAAAACTAGAAGGTCTTTGTGTATTTTGAGCTATAATATTGCAGCACCGCAGGTGATGATTTAACTATGCTATTAAAGATTTTGATTTTTCTTTAATGTTAAGTAGATCTTCTAAGAATGTTTGAAGCTCTCTAGTTTTATCTTTATCCATTGGTTCTACACCCTTTAACTTATAAGGAATGGATAGAGATTCATATTTATTTACCCCTAGAACATGATAAGGAAGAAGTTCAATTTTATCTACATTAGGAATTTCTTCACTAATAATTTCAGCAATACTAGTTAGGTGCTCTTTAGAATCTGTATACCCAGGTACAATAACGTGCCTTACCCAAACTCTAGTTTTTGATTTCCTTAATGCATGTAAAAATAAATTGACATCTTTAGTATCTTTACCAGTTAAAGTAACATAACCTTTGCTATTTGAATGTTTTATATCTAAAAGTACTAGATCTGTATATTTTAATATATCAGTATAATCACCTTTGCCAAAACCAGCTGTATCAATAGCAGTATGAATACCATTTTGCTTACATAATTTCAAACACTCAAGTAAAAATTCAGGCTGGACTAGTGGGTCTCCACCGGAGAAAGTAACGCCTCCGCCAGAGTTTTTAAAATAAGGTTTAAATCTAATGATTTTTGAAACAAGTTCTTCTGGAGTCATTTCTGTACCGCCACTTAGTTTCCAAGTATCTGGATTATGACAATATGCACATCTTAATTTGCAACCTTGAAAGAAAACCACTGTCCTTACTCCTGGACCATCAACTAGTCCCATGCTTTCTATAGAATGAATATTACCCTTTACCATATATACTCCTCCTTTGTGGCGACCACAAAAATTTTAAACTAATCTTTATATAAGTTTTTAGAAGTTACATTCTCTCGTGGAAGGTTCTGCTAATAACTTCAAGTTGTTGAGTTTTTGTTAATCTATTAAAGTTAACGGCATAACCAGATACTCTAATAGTTAATGTAGGATATTTATCTGGATTCTCCATTGCATCTAATAATGTTTCTCTGCTGAGTACATTTACATTTAAGTGGAAGGCACTTTGAGCAAAGTATCCATCCATTATGGATACGAGGTTAGTTATTCTTGTTTCTTCATCTTTTCCAAGAGCATCAGGCACTATTGAAAATGTGTTAGAAACACCATCTTGACAATATTCTCTGTATGGTATTTTAGCTACGGAGTTTAGTGATGCTAAAGCACCATTTTCATCTCTTCCGTGCATTGGATTAGCACCTGGTGCTAATGGTTCACCAGTTTTTCTTCCATCAGGAGTAGCGCCTGTTTTTTTACCATATACTACGTTTGAAGTTATTGTTAATACAGACAAAGTATGCTCTGCATCTCTATAAGCTTCATGTTTTTTAAGTTCATTTGAGAATTTTTTAACTACTTCAACAGCTATATCATCAACTCTATCATCATCGTTTCCGTATTTCGGGAAATCTCCTTGAATTTCAAAGTCAATAGTTATACCTTCATTGTTTCTTATTGGTTTAACTTTTGCATACTTTATAGCACTTAATGAGTCTGCAACCACAGATAATCCTGCGATACCAAAGGCCATAAATCTTTTTACTTCTGTATCATGAAGAGACATCTGACCAGCTTCATAAGCATATTTATCATGCATGTAATGGATAGTATTCATAGTGTCAACATATACAGTTGCAACATACTCCATTACTTTCCAGAAACTATCTTTAACTTTTTTATAGTCAAGTACTTCATCTTCCATTTTAGCTATATTTGGAACCACTAATTTGGACTTAAGCTCATCGGTTCCCCCATTAACAGCATATAATAGTGATTTCGCAAGGTTTGCACGGGCTCCAAAGAATTGCATTCTTTTTCCAAGCTCCATAGCGGATACACAACAAGCAATACCGTAGTCATCTCCATATATAGGTTCCATTATATCGTCATTTTCGTATTGGATAGAGTCCGTTAATATTGACATTTTAGCACAATATTTCTTGAAGTTTTCTGGTAATTTTTCAGACCATAAAACAGTCATATTTGGTTCTGGTGAAGGATCTAGGGTAGTTAGTGTGTGTAGGAATCTAAAAGTTGTTTTAGTTACTAATGGTTTTCCGTTAGTACTAATACCACCAAGACACTCTGTTATCCAGTTAGGATCTCCAGCAAATAAATCATTGTATTCAGGAGTTCTTAAGTGTCTTGCAAGTCTTAACTTAATTACAAATTGATCTATAATTTCTTGAGACTGTGCTTCGGTTATAGTGCCATTTCTTAAATCTCTATCCATATAGCAATCTAGGAAAGTTGTAACTCTTCCTAAAGACATTGCAGCACCATTATTTTCTTTTATAGCAGCAAGGTATCCAAAGTATACGAATTGAACAGCTTCGGTAGCATTGGCAGCAGGTTTTGAAATATCAATTCCGTATGACATAGCCATGTTTTTAATGCTTGTCATAGCTCTTAGTTGCTCGTTTAATTCTTCACGGCTTCTAATTAATTTTTCACTAGCATGACCAGTTAGAGCTTTAAGATCTTCCTTCTTTTTTTCTATTAAAAAATCCATGCCATAAAGTGCTATTCTTCTATAGTCACCTATTATTCTTCCTCTTCCATAAGCATCAGGAAGTCCAGTTAAAAGACCAACATTTCTAGCTACTTTTGTCTCATCAGAATAAGCATCAAAAACTCCTTGATTGTGTGTTTTTCTATATTTAGGGAAATACTCTGCTATATCCTTATCTAATTTAAAACCATAAGCTTCTAAAGATTGTTCTACCATTCTAAAACCACCAAATGGGTTTACTATTCTTTTTAGTGGTGCATCTGTTTGTAGTCCAACAATTACTTCATTCTCTCTATCTATATATCCAGGACCAAAATTATCTATACCTGAAATTTCGCTAGTTTCTACATCTATAACACCTTTTTTAATTTCTTCTATAATAAGTGAATGAGCTTTATCCCAAACCTTAATGGTTTTGTCAGTCTTTTCTACTAAAAAACTATCATCACCCTCATATAAAGTATAATTTTTTTGAATAAAATCTCTTACATCTATTTGTTCTTTCCAAAGTTCACCTTTGAAGTCTTCCCATTGTTTAAACATTTTTTATTCCTCCTTTTATATATTAATCTCTACGTAATTGTGAATTCTTTTACATATATAAATTATTGATATATATATTAATAATAGTAGGTAAAAGGTAATAAATATTATTTTAATATATCATAGAATATATTTTCTCGTTGGTTGTTACGCAAGCTAAGTTCATAAGAAATTAACATTAAATATATCAGCTTAAGCATAACTTGCTTATAGGATATATTGTAATATTAAAAATGAAACAGTACAAGTAGTTACATAGAAGTTGTAATATTTAGAAAATTCAAATAGGTTATTAAACACTGATATAAGAGGGGCGTGGATATAAAAAAAGTTTAAAATTTCAAATAAAACAGAGCAAATAAAAAAAATGAAACAACCTTAATGTGTAATATTATTTTTAGTAGTGAAAGATATAATTATGAACAAGAGTTGCAATTATCTGAAATATATATTTTACAAAAAAGTATTATTGTTTTACTGCATAATGGGGTATAATGAATATTGGATGGGTTAAGATAAATGTTAAATTAATTAAATGGAGGTTCTTAATGTGAGTAAACCTAGCATATTTAGTAAGGATTACGCTAAAGAAATGAAAAGGCGAAAAAGAAACATATTTTTATTAATTATTGTACCTATAATAGGGCTTACCATATTTTTAACTACAGGCTTTAATGGTTTATTAAGTAAAGGAATAAGTATAAAAAACAGTATCCTATTAAATAAATCAAAAGATGATACAAAGGATGAAAAGAGCAAGGTAGCGGAAGCACCAAAAAAAATAGAGGAATCTATAAAACCACAGCCCGGTGCTGAAGCCCCTAAGGTGACACAGGAAGCTGTAACAAACAATGAAATTTTTCCGATTTCATTATCTGATGGGCAAAAAATCAATATTGAATATACCATATCTGGAACTGAAAAAACAATAAAGGGTGTATCAGTCGGTAGCAACATATCATATGATATAAGTCCAAGTAAAAAAGCAGTAGTTATCCAGAGTGTAAGGAATCAGGATATGATATATCTTGATTCAAATAGAGTTAGTAAAGACATTACAAGAAAGGTACACACATCAACAAAAGGGCAGGTCTTTTCAAAGGACCAACAACTTGAAAAGCACCCCAATTATGTTTGGTCAATTACACCTAAGTTTATTGATGAAGATAATATTGCTTACGTAAGTGAGCTGCCATGGATAAATGAAAATGCAGTTCAATTTATATGGAAGGTAAATTTAAAAGATAATACACATATACAAGCAAAACCTGCATCTGGAAAAAGTATTACTTTTAAAAATATAGACCCAAAGGGACTAGGTACAGTTGTAGACGGAAATGAAGTATTTGTAACCTCAATGGGAGAAGTAATCCAATAAACAAAAGGAAAGCTTCCAAAAATTATTTTAATAATTATTGGTGAAAAGTGTTAACAAATTTTAATAATGCTAAAATTATGTTGTAAATTATAAATGGTTTGGTTATAATCAGTAATATTAGAGTAAAAAAGTAAAAGTGCTTAATAATATTTGTAAGAACATTACTAACTATGTTATAATGTTGTAGTTAATAAGCATTTGTGGTAATTAGGAGGAGTAATATAATGAACGTTAAAATGGAAAAATTAGAAAAGAATATTGTTAAATTAGAAATAACTGTAGAAGCTAAGAGGTTTAATGAGGCTTTGAAGAAGTCTTGTGCAAAAAATTCAAAAACTATGAACATACCTGGTTTTAGAAAAGGTAAAGCACCAATGAATATAATTAAAAAGTTTTATGGCGAAGGTGTTTTCTTTGAAGATGCTATAAATTTCTGTTGTGATGATACATATCCAGAAGCTTTAAAACAATATGATATAAATCCATTGGACTATCCTCAAATTGAAATTCTTGAAATAGGTGAAGGTAAAGAATTTATTTATACTGCATCTGTATCAGTAGTTCCAGAAGTTCAAGTTGGAGATTACAAAGGTCTTGAAGCTAAGAAAGTTGAATATAATGTAACAGATGAAGAAATTGAAAATCAATTAAAAGGATTACAAGAAAAGAATGCTAGAATTGAAGAAAAGATAGATGGAACTGTTGCAATGGGTGATATAGCTACAATAGACTTCAAAGGGTTTATTGAAGATGTAGCTTTTGAAGGTGGAGAAGGAACAGATTTCGAACTTGAAATTGGTTCAGGATCATTTATAGATACTTTTGAAGATCAGCTAATTGGTTTAAAAGCTGGAGAATCTAAAGAAGTTAACGTAATGTTCCCAGAGCAATATGGCAGAGACGATTTAAATGGAAAACAAGCAACTTTCAATGTATCTGTTAAAAGCATGAAAGAAAAAGAATTACCGGCTATTGATGATGAATTTGCTAAAGAAGTATCAGAATTTGAAACTTTAGAAGAATTAAGAAATGATATTAAAGTAGCACTTGAAAAATCATGTAGAGATAGAGAAAAGAAAGAATTAGAAGAAGCTGTAATTGAAGCTCTTTGCGCTAATGTTGCAATGGACATTCCAGAGGTTATGATAAAAAGAGAAACAGATATTATGCTAAAAGATTTAGAAATGAAATTAAAATATCAAGGATTAGACCTTGAAGCATATTATCAGTATACAAATAATACTGAAGAAAAAGTTAGAGAATTCATGAAAGAAGCTGCTGAAAAAAGAGTTAAAACTGATTTAGTAATAACAGAAATAGCTAAAATAGAGAAAATTGAAGCTACTGAAGAAGAATTATTAGAAAAAGCTAGAGAAGTTGCTAAGCAGTATGGAGACAAAGATTTAGACAAAACTGCAGAATTAATCATGCAGGCACAAAAACAATATCTAATGATTGACGTTGTAAATGAAAAAGTAATAAAAATGTTAGTTGATAGCGCTAAAGTTACTGCATAATATATACAAAAAATGATTGCCAGATATTTATCTGGCAATTAATTTTAAATATAGGATAGAATTATAGGGTTAGAAAATAATCATTTAGGATAGAATTAAGTAGTAAGAATAAAGTACCTATTAAAGTAGTTCTGTTATTAGAGTAGAGGAGGGAATTATATGAGCTTAGTGCCAATGGTTGTTGAACAAACCAACAGGGGAGAAAGATCTTATGATATTTATTCAAGATTATTGAAAGAAAGAATAATTTTCTTAGGAGAAGAGGTAAATGATGTAACTGCTAGCTTAATTGTTGCTCAATTATTGTATTTAGAGTCTGAGGACCCTGATAAAGATATTTATTTATATATAAATAGTCCAGGTGGATCAATCACAGCAGGTATGGCTATTTTTGACACAATGCAATTGGTAAAGCCACAAGTTTCAACTACTTGCGTTGGTATGGCAGCATCTATGGGAGCTTTTTTATTAGCAGCTGGACAAAAAGGAAAAAGATTTGCACTACCCAATAGTGAAGTTATGATACACCAGCCATTAGGAGGATTTCAAGGTCAAGCAACTGATATAGATATCCATGCAAAACGAATTCTTAGAACCAAAGATACATTAAATAAGATATTAAGTGAAAGAACTGGTCAATCAATAGAGAAAATTCAACATGATGTTGAAAGAGACTATTTCATGAGCTCGCAAGAGGCTATGGAGTATGGATTAATAGATGAAGTTATAACTAATAAGAAATAACATTAATTGAGGTGAAAATATGCCAAAGTATGATGATAAAAAACAACTTAAATGTTCTTTCTGTGGTAAAAATCAAGACCAAGTTAGAAGATTAATTGCAGGACCAGGAGTGTATATCTGCGATGAGTGTATAGAACTATGTTCTGAGATAATTGTAGATGAATTTCAGGGAGATGTTGAGCTAGACCTAGGGGCATTACCGAAACCTGCAGATATAAAAAAATATATAGATGACTATGTAGTTGGACAAAATCAAGCTAAAAAATCTTTGGCTGTAGCAGTATATAACCACTATAAAAGAGTAAATTCAAATGTCAATGAAAGTGATGTTGAACTTCAAAAGAGCAACATATTACTACTTGGACCTACAGGTTGCGGTAAAACATTATTAGCTCAAACCTTAGCAAAATATTTAAACGTACCTTTTGCTATAGCAGATGCAACTACTCTTACTGAAGCGGGTTATGTAGGGGAAGATGTAGAAAATATCTTGCTTAAATTAATACAAAATGCCGACTATGATGTAGAAAAGGCAGAAAAGGGTATTATTTATATAGATGAAATAGATAAGATTGCTAGAAAATCTGAAAATCCTTCTATAACTAGAGATGTATCAGGAGAAGGTGTTCAACAAGCATTACTTAAAATATTAGAAGGTACAACAGCATCAGTTCCACCACAAGGAGGAAGAAAGCACCCTCACCAAGAGTTTATTCAGATAAATACAGCTAATATTTTATTTATCTGTGGAGGAGCTTTTGATGGACTTGATAAAATCATAGAAAAAAGAACTAGAACTACTTCCGTTGGTTTTGGAGCTGAAATACAATCTAAACAAGAAAAAAATGTAGGGGAGCTACTAAAATCTATAATGCCGGGAGACTTACTGAAGTTTGGTTTAATCCCAGAGTTTGTAGGCAGGCTTCCTATAGTAGTTACTCTTGAAGCTTTAGACGAAGAAGCTTTAGTTAAAATTCTTAGTGAGCCTAGAAATGCGTTAGTTAAGCAATACAAGAAATTATTTGAAATGGATAACGTAGAATTAGAGTTTGCACAAGAAGCATTAAACGCTATAGCCAAAGAAGCTATTAAAAGAAACACAGGGGCAAGAGGACTTAGATCTATTATAGAGGATACAATGAAGGAAATTATGTTTGATATTCCATCAAATGAACAAGTATCCAAGGTAATAATTAATGAAGATACTATTAAAACAAGAACCCCACAACTAATCTTAGCTGAAAGTGGAACAAGAGAAAAACTAAAACTTACTAAGAAAATCAAGGGTAAAAAGGGTCCAGAAACAGCATAATAAATGTGATTAAGATATTATAAAAGGCAGGGTATATATTAAAATATATCTGCCTTTTTTGTTTTTTAAAATAAATTTAATAGATGGAAAAAAAGAATATATTAGACTTTACTTGAGCATAATATCAAAGGATATAATATCTACTAAAACCTAATAATTTATCATGTGAAAGGAGGAATAGTTTAATAGAATTAATATTAAACTTTAAGTAATATGACTACTCAAATTATTATGATTATACAGCTTTTTACTACAATAGTTATTGGAATATATGTTTTTAATGCATTAAAAGGTCATCAAAGTAGCAAGGTGATTGTAAATAATGAAAACAAAAAAGAAATGGAAAAGTTAAGAAAGATGAAAAGTGTGAGACTTACTGAGCCTCTTACAGAAAAAAGTAGGCCTGCAAGATTTGAAGATGTTATCGGGCAAGAAAAAGGAATTAAGGCATTGCAAGCAGCCATATGTGGACCAAATCCCCAACATGTTATAATTTATGGACCGCCTGGAATTGGAAAAACAGCAGCTGCTAGATTAGTACTTGAAGATGCTAAGAAAAGGGAAAGGTCTCCATTTAATGAAGAATCCAAGTTTATAGAAATAGATGCAACTACTGTTAGGTTTGATGAAAGGGGCATTGCAGATCCGCTTATTGGATCTGTTCACGACCCGATATATCAAGGGGCAGGGCCGCTTGGAATAGCTGGAGTACCGCAGCCCAAACCAGGTGCAGTTACAAAAGCACATGGAGGGATTTTATTTATTGATGAAATTGGGGAGCTTCATCCTACAGAAATGAATAAGTTACTTAAAGTATTAGAAGATAGAAAAGTGTTTTTAGATAGTGCTTATTACAATGGAGAAGATCCGAATATACCGCTTTACATAAAAGAAGTATTTGATGAAGGGCTTCCAGCTGATTTTAGGCTAATAGGTGCAACTACAAGAAGCCCAGAAGAAATAGTGCCAGCAATTAGATCAAGATGTGTAGAAATATTCTTTAGACCATTACTCCAAGAAGAATTAGAAATAATTGCTGAAAACTCAATTAAGAAAATTGGGCTTAAAATTTGTGATAGAGCTTTAAAGCTTATAGGCAAATATGCTAGCAATGGGCGAGACACCGTTAACTTAATTCAGTTAGCTAGTGGTATTGCTATTAATGATGAAAGAGATGAGGTAAGTATTGAGGATATTGAGTGGGTTATAGAAAATGGTCAATACTCTCCAAGGTCAGAAACTAAGATATCTGATAAACCGCAAATTGGGTATGTAAATGGCTTAGCAGTATACGGAGCTAATATGGGTGCATTAATGGAAATTGAGGCTAGTGCGAAAAAGGTAAAACTCAGGAAAGGTACCCTTAAAGTTACGGGAATTATTGAAGAAGAAGAAATAAATAGTGCAAATAAGAGACTAAAAAGAAAAAGTACTGCAAGCTCATCAGTTGAAAATGTAGTTACCGTATTAGAGAACTATTTTAATTTAGATTGTGATGATTATGATATTCATGTAAATTTCCCAGGTGGGTCACCTGTAGATGGTCCGTCGGCAGGAATAAGCATAGCAACTGCAATATATAGCGCAATAAAAGAAATACCAGTTAATAACACCATTGCAATGACAGGAGAGATATCAATTCATGGTAATGTGAAGCCAATAGGAGGAGTAAGTGCTAAAATTGAAGCTGCAAGAAAAGCAGGAGTAACAAGGGTAATTATTCCTAAGGAAAATTGGAAAGATAGCTTTGAAGATATTAAAGATATTGAGGTTATACCAGTGAGTAATATTACTCAGGTTATTCACGAAGCATTGATAAAAGAGAGTCCTAAAAGCATTTCAATTATGTTTGAACCAGAGGTGGCAGTTATTGCAGCTGAAGCAGTAAGTGGATGATATTGATTGATTTAATATGAATAAATAAAGGTAATCTCTATTTAATTGTGGAGGTTACTTTATTAAATTTCACTTTAAAATCTCAAGTATTGAAAAATCATTGAATTATGGGTATACTATAATAGACTATTTAGAAAAATATTAAATTAATATAGAAAAGAGGGAGAAAAATGGAAAAGGGTATAAAAATTCTTCCGCTAATTCCACTAAGGGGTATGAATATATTTCCATTCATGGTGCTGCACTTTGATATTGGCAGAGAAAGATCTATTCTTGCATTAGAAGATGCTATGCTAAACAATCAAGAAGTTTTTTTGGTTTCACAAAGGGTAGCAAAAGTTGAGCAACCGGAGGAAAAGGATATATATAGTATTGGTACTGTTTGTAATATAAAACAAATATTAAAGTTGCCAGGAGATACAATTAGGGTTCTAGTTGAAGGAGTCAAAAGAGGTAAGATTTCTCAGTATAAAGATAGTGGAACTTTCACACAGGCAGAGGTGGAAATCATTGAAGATGAAGTTTGTGAAAATAATAAAAAATGTATTGCATTAGTTAGAGTTATAGATAAGTCATTTGAAGAATACATAAACCTAACAGTCAATAACTTCCCAGATGCTTTACTTAGTATAGAGGAAACAGAGGAGCCAGGAAGATATTGTGATATTGTAAGTTCATATTTAGTATTAAAGCCAGACATAAAACAAGAACTTCTTGAAACCTTAGAAGTGAATAAAAGATTAGAAAAGTTATTATTTATATTGAAAAATGAGATTGAAGTATTAAAAATGGAAAAGAAAATTGGAACAAAAGTTAGAAGTAGAATCGATAAAGTTCAAAAGGAATATTATCTGCGCGAACAGATAAAAGTAATGCAAGAAGAATTAGGAGAAGATGACGAAAACAAAAGAGAAATAGAAGAGTTTGAAAGCAAAATAAATAAGGCAAAGCTTCCTAAAGATGCAAAAGAAAAAGCAACTTACGAGCTAAATAGATTAAAGAGTTTAGGGGGTTATTCTGCTGAGAGTGGAGTAATAAAGGCGTATTTAGATTGGATTTTAGATTTGCCTTGGAATAAATTCACTAAAGATAATATTGACATTAAAAAGGCTAGAGAAGTTTTTGAAGCAGAACATTATGGCCTTTTGGATGTTAAGGAAAGAATAATTGAATATTTAGCGGTGAAGAAGATCAGCAGGACACTTAAGGGGCCAATAATTTGTTTGGTAGGACCGCCGGGAGTTGGAAAAACATCTATAGCTAAATCAGTGGCTCATGCTTTAAATAGAAATTTTGTTAGAATGTCATTAGGTGGAGTAAAAGATGAGGCTGAAATAAGAGGACATAGAAAAACTTACGTGGGTGCAATTCCAGGTAGAATAATATATGCAATGAAACAAGCTGGATATAAAAATCCATTGTTCTTATTAGATGAAATTGATAAAATGAGTTCTGATTTTAAGGGTGACCCTGCAGGAGCACTTTTAGAAGTTTTAGATAGTGAGCAAAATACAACTTTTAGAGATCATTATTTAGAACTGGACTTTGATTTATCAAAGGTACTATTTATAACTACTGCAAATAGGTTAGACACAATTCCAAGACCGTTGTTAGACAGAATGGAGATTATTGAGATATCAGGATATACCTCAGAAGAAAAATTCCACATTGCGAAAAATCACCTTATTCCAAAGATGTTAAAAGAGCATAATATGGAAAGTAATAAAATAATTTTTTCAGATTCATCAATAAGTTGTATTATAGAAAGTTATACTAGGGAATCAGGTGTTAGAAATCTTGAAAGAAAGATTTCATCAGTTATTAGAAAAGCTATAACAGAGATGGTAGAAAAAGATAAAGCGACTACTAATGTTACGACTGCACATGTTAAAAGATATTTAGGGGTAGTTTTATATACTTATGATAGGGCTGAAGAACATGATAGAGTGGGTGTTGTGACTGGACTAGCATGGACTGGATATGGTGGAGATACTTTGCCAGTAGAAGTTAGTGTAATGGAGGGAACTGGTAAACTTGAACTTACAGGCCAATTAGGAGATGTCATGAAGGAATCTGCTAAAGCCGGATATAGTTATGTTAGATCTAATGCGGTAAAATATAATATTGATAAAGACTTTTATAAAAACAAAGACATTCATATTCATGTACCAGAAGGTGCAGTGCCTAAGGATGGACCATCTGCAGGAGTAACTATGATAACTGCTATGGTATCAGCATTAACCAACAAGAAAGTAAGACATAATGTAGCCATGACAGGAGAGATTACCCTTACAGGAAGAGTATTACCTATTGGAGGCCTCAAGGAAAAATCCTTAGCAGCCTATAGAGCAGGTATTGACACAATTATAATTCCTAAGGACAATGAAAAAGATATACAAGAGATACCAAAGAGCATTAAAAATAAACTAAAATTTATAATTGCAAGTAAAGTAGAAGATGTACTTGAAAACGCATTAATTGGAGAGATAAGTAATGGAGATTAAACAATCTGAGTTCATAATTTCAGCAGTAAAACCTGCTCAGTACCCAACGGATCACAGAGTAGAGTATGCTTTCGTTGGCAAATCAAATGTAGGCAAATCCTCTTTAATAAATACTTTAACAAATAGGCGTAAATTAGTTAAGGTCAGTGGGACACCTGGAAAAACTAGACTTATAAATTTCTTTTTGATAAACAATGGATTTTATTTTGTAGATTTACCAGGGTATGGGTATGCAAAAGTAGCTAAAGTTGAGAAAGCTAAATGGGGAAGAATGATAGAAGACTATCTTATTAGTAGACCTCAGCTTCAAAAAGTAGCACTACTAGTGGATGTTAGACATAAGCCAACCCAAGATGATATTATGATGCATCAATGGATTAAACATTTTGGATATGAAGTTGTAATAGTTGCAACTAAAAGGGATAAGTTAAACAGAGCAGAATTAGTAAAAAGTAATAAGGTAATAAGAGAAACTTTATGTCTTGATGATTCTGAGGAAATTATTAACTTTTCATCTTTGAAGAAAATAGGAGTAGAGGAACTTCTAGCTAATATGTTCCCAAATACTGAAACAGAAGAAGAGAAATTTCAAGATGGTGAAATTGTTAAATAATAAAGGATAAGATAATAATATTTAAAAATCAGGAAAATAGACTTGTGTTATGATGTGCAGACTAGTATTTAGCGCACAAAGTAATAAGGTCTATTTTTTTGCCAATTAAATAAGCAAAGTTGAAGTATTTTTTTTTATAAATTAAAAAACCAGTGTCAATTTATTTCAAGCAGAATAGTATATATTAGAAAACAAAAGATAAAGGCTTTAAAGATTAAGAGTTAAACAAAAGAAGAAAACAATTATTAATTGTTATTTAACTAAAACAACTAAAAGGAGGGAAGTAAAGTGGATATGAATGACTTATTAAGTGGACTCGGAAATTCAAGAAACAATTCATCTTGTAATACCAAGCAATGTAATTGCGGTAATGGTGGTAACGGTGGTTTGGGAGGCTTCGGTGGTGGAAACAATTCAATAATATGGATTATACTCCTATTATGTTTCTGCGGTGGAGGATTCGGTCAGGGACAAGGTGGAGGAACTGTATGTGGATGCGAGAAGAAACACTGCAAAGAATTATGTAGATGTGGCTCAAGTAACGGCGGTGGATTTGGGTTTGGTTCAGGATTTGGGTTAGGTTCAGGATCTGGATCTGGATGCTGGTGGATAATAATATTATTACTTTTATTCACATGTGGTGGCAACAGACAAAACAAAGGATGCACAAACAATATTATCAACTTAGATAACTGTGATGAAGAATAACTTAGACAAAGGATTATAGGTGCACAATTAGATAAGCTAAATATAAATTATCTTAAGTTAAAATTTATTTCACATTAAAACATGGCCCAGAAAGGGGGGTTTTATATGTCAAAAAGAAGATGTCGTGAAGAGTTACCAGTAAGTACAGCTGCAAATTTCTGTTCAAATCCAGTTTGTGCGGTGATACTCTTAATTATACTTCAAAAAACATGTCTACTTGAAAACAATAACGCATTTTTATTAATATTAATATTTATAGCTTGTTGTTGTTGCAAAGGCGGAAATGTTGGATCAGTTGCTAATAGACCAAGAACATGCTGTTAGTTTCAAAAACAAGGGAGAGCTTAAGCTCTCCCATTTATAAATGAGGTGATAAATGTGTCAAAACACCATAAACACCGTAGAAATAATGTGAGCAATGAAAACAACAATAACAATAACAACAATAACAGTAACAGTAACAGTAATAGCAACAATAATAACAGTAATGAAAACAATAATACTGACAATAATCCATTTGCGCAAATGCTTAATGGGAGCTCTGCAAATCCACTTATGGGATTACTTTCTACCTTTCTTCTAGGTAACAATGGTGGTAGTAATAATATGCTTGAAGGTTTACTTTCTGGACTTTCTGGTCAAAACAATAACATGTTGGGAAGTCTCACGGGGTCAGGGGGCCAAGATAATAATATGCTAGGAAATCTGATGAGCAGCTTAGGAGGTAAAGACAATAATGTACTCGGGAACCTGTTGGGTAATTTAAATGGTCAGGGAAGTGATATCCTAGGAAGTTTAATGAATAATTCAAACTTTGGAAGTTCAAATTCAGCAAATAATTTAACAACCAACACAAATCCAAAACCTGGAATTGTAAAAAACAATAAAAATAGTGATTTACATGAAAATACTGACATATCAAATGACAATTATAATTCTGATGAAGATGAGCAGGTTAATCCTTTGTCAAGTCTATTCGGGGGTGTAGGTGGTATAGATTTAAGTCAAATTTCGAATATGTTATCCGGAATAGATTTTAATAACTTAGATTTAAATAATTCAAATATTAGCGATATTGTAAATTCTATATCAAATAATAACTCTTTTGAAAGTAATGACGTTGAATTTAAACATACTAGTCCTAAAGAAAGAACACATAGTATATTGAAAAATTTAGAGGATGAAGATACAGGACAACTAATATATATATTAGCTCATTTAGTAGATGAAAAAAAACTTGAAATGATTAATAAAATCGTAGAAGAAAACTCTAACTAATTAGTTTATAGAAATAATATATATATGTTTCAATAATATTTGTACAATTACTTTACGTTCTGAACGAACATTTATCAGTAATTTAAATGTAGTTTTAAAGTTGAAACATATATATTTAAATTATCTTTTATAGTGAATAAAATTAAGCAAAAAGGTTAATATTATAAATGTAATCGGAGTTAAAATCTCCATTAGCATAAAATTAATTATTTTATGCGGAACCCCCCCATCCCCCTTGGGACCGATAATACGGTCCCTTTTGTAATTGTATAAAAAAATAGGTATTGTAAAAGATAAGTATACAAGATTAAATTTTTTTACGTTACTTAATTTTTATGGAACTAATTTTAAATGTAGAAAGTTGGTTATCCATAGGGGTAAGCTTAAGAATTAATTCTATAGTATAGTTTTTTATTTCTTTTGAAGCAGTCATATTAGTTCCTTTAAAACTTAAGGTCCATAGAACTTCATTGGCATTGCCGTCTTTGTCCCATTTATAGTCTTTAAAGACAGCATCTTGGAAGTGGAAGGATAATTTTTCTTTTGATAAATCATTTAAAAGTGAAAGGGCATTGCCATTCAAATCAGGTGAGAAAAGCTCTCTTGATATATTTAATTCTGCTATTGGAAAACTAGACATGAGATTTACGAAACCCAATATGGTGTCCTTTCCCATATAATTATCCACATAATTATAGTCAAAGGCTTTCAAATTATTTTTAATGAAAATATAGCTCACAAGGGTTGCTTTACCATCTTTAATATTTCCAGATATAACTTTAGGTGTTTTATTATTTTTGCTATCTACAAAACCTAGAATATTGTTTGTGTTACAAAGTATATCATCAAATTTTTCACCATTCCAAAGGAATACATGTGAAATAGCCTTATTTTGTATTGATGTGGTATCCCCTAAAGAAGCTTGAGTAAATATTTCAGGTATATTATCTTTAGATACATCCATTAAAGTTAGTCGCATTGGCCACTGGATGCAATAATTACCTACAGTGTTAGTCTGTTTAGAAGGTTCTAGATAATAACTTTTATCTCCGGCGTTTATTTGAACATAATATTTGTCTTTCTCTGTTTTTATGTAGAGAATATCTTTAGTACCATTCCCCGTTAGGTCAGTCTGTATCATTTTACTTTCATCAATAATATTAAATGTAGTTATTGAGGCTTTTCCAAAACACAAGAATGCCACAAATGTTATCACAATCAGGATGATTGCTAAAGAATAATAAATAAATTTCTTCTTAAGAAATATTACCTGTAATTTCATATATTCCACCCCCCTTAAATTATATGTTAGAATAATATATTTAATTAATTAATTTAAATAAAATAAAGTCTATACAATCATATTTATTAATAGATAGAGGTGAACTTATGAAAAAATCATTTAAGGTTTTAAAAAACATATGTAGTATTTTTATAGTTTTAACCATGATGTTTAATCTTTCAGCTTGCAAATCTAGTAAAAAAGAAAAAGATGAAAAATCAAAAAAGATAAATATATTTTTAGATACCACAGATATTTACTCCTCAAATGTAATAAAGTTTTTAATTGATGATTTTAAGAAAAATAATCAAAACTTTGAAATAAAATTAAATGATGTTCTTGGTAATAAAAGTGATATTATGGAGACAATTAATTTGGGAACGGAAATAGATGTAATTTTCACAAATAGAAACACACTGATAAAGCTCAGTAAAAATGGAGTTTTGGGAGATATGCAAACTTTTTATGAAAAAGAGGGTATTGGCAATAGGTTCTATGATATTATGGCTTCTTATGGTAGAGTAGGAGACAAATACTATGGTATAGGAGTTGTGCCATATTCTATTGAATTACTATATAATAAAAGTTATTTAGAAAAACTAAAAATACCTAACCCTAATAATCTAGATGGATGGTTAGATGTTTTAAAGCAAGTAAATGGTAAGGGAATAAAAACTCCAGTAGTAATAACAGAAGATATTGATGTTAATGGTTTTTTATTTTCTTTAATGGCTAGTAAAATCGTAAACATTCATGAAATCGAAGAAAGTTATGATAGCGGTGAGGAAGGTTATAAAAAGATTAAAGGGGTACAAAAAATATTTGATGAAATTAACACATTAGTAAAGAGTAAAGAAATTACAAAAAATTCATTTGAATTTGGAAATGAACAGAGCATTAATAGTTTTATTAGTGGAGAGTATCCATTACTTATAGGTACTTCTTATTCTAATTCAAAGCTAGATGGAAGTGATATTGGTATAATTGAAGGCAATAATGATAATTCTAAATATGGATCTAACGTCCCCATTATTGTGAGCTCACTAGTAAGTGTTCCTTTAAATGCAAAAAATCAAGATAATGCTAACGTTTTTATTAAATATATATATAGCGATGAAGTTCAAGCAAGAATTGCGGAGAAAGGTATTATAAGCGGAAATAAGAATGCAAATAACAAAATGACTGGAATTTCTAAAACAATGGTTCAGCATATGCACAAAGCTAATGATAATAGTATCCTTATATTTTATGATTTACCTGATAAGATCAAAAACAATATACTTATAGCAATGAAAAGAATTTTGGAGGGAGGCTATAATTCTAAAGAGTGGGAGGAAGTTATAAAGCAATCTTATAAATAAGATCGTCACCTAAAAAACAACTAGCAAGTATGTTAGTTGTTTTTTTTGTGCTAATATAAATAAAAAAAGTATAAATTTAACCTTATACTTTCTTATTATTTAAGTATTATTTGCAGCTTTCACATAAACCATAAAAATATATTTTACTTGCTAAAACTTCATAGCTAGTAAATGGTTTTACATCTTCATTTATATTTAAAAGAGTTATACCTTCTATGTCATCAACGATGCCACAACTTATACATTGTATGTGAGGATGCGGGCAAGTATTACCATCATATCTAAAATTACCTTCTCCAACATTAAGTTCTATTACCAATTCAACCTCTACAAGAGTCTTAAGTGCTTTATAAACTGTAGCTAAACTCATAGTAGGATATGTTGGCTGTAGTGACTTATAAATTACTTCCGCAGAAGGATGTTCATTTGTTGATTGTAAGTATTTATAAACTGCAATACGTTGGGGAGTAAGTTTGAGTTTTTTTTCCTTGAAAATAGTTGTAATGTTGTTCATATGCACCATCCTAAAATGTGATTAAATTTATTATATAATAGAAGTTATCATTTGTCAAAACAATTAAAAATTCATATATAAGCTAAATGAAAATAGATTTTTTAAGTTTTATTATATTTTTAATTTATTTATGACATTACAAACATATATTAGTAATAGAGAAGGGGGGAGCTATTATTTTGAAAAAAACCTATGTATTAGATACTAATGTTATTCTATATTCACCCAGTGCAATATTGTCTTTTGGGGATAATGACGTAATAATACCCGAAGTAGTATTAGAGGAATTGGATGGTTTTAAGAAAGATAAAAGTGATCTAGGAGCGAATGCTAGATATGCAGCTAGACTTATTGATAAACTTAGAAAACAAGGAAAACTAAATGAGGGTATAGAACTAGCAAGTGGTGGAAAGCTTAGAGTAGAAATGAATCATGATGATACCAAAATGCCTACATCTTGGAATAAAGGAAAAGCTGATAACAGAATAATACAGGTGTGCAAAGCATTAAAAGAACAAGGTGAAGATGTATGGCTAATAACAAAAGATATATTTCAAAGAATAAAAGCAGATTCTGTAGATATTAATGTAGAAGATTACCATGAAAGATTTGTACCAGAATATGATAATCAATATACAGGAAGGATGGAGGTATTTGTACGACCGGAAAAACTTCAAGAGTTCTATAGTAAAAAAGTTCTAGAAACTAGCGATTTGATTAAATATGATGAGGATCTAGTAGAGTATGTAAGTCCTAATATATTTACAAATCAATTTTTAATAATTCATTCAATGGAAAATCCCAAACAAACTGCACTAGGGAGATACGATGGCAAAAATGTAGTGCCACTGTATAGCAAGGACAGTAAACCTTTAGGGGTAGTACCAAGAAATGTTGGCCAAAGGTTTATGTTAGAAGCCTTAAGTATCGATGCAATAAAAGCGCCACTAGTAATTATTAAAGGGCCGGCAGGAACAGCTAAAACACTATTTTCATTAGCAGTTGGCCTAGAAAAGATATTAAAAGAAAATAGTGATAAATACAGAAGAATTTTAATTTGCAGGCCAAATGTTACTATGGATGAGGACATAGGATTCTTGCCTGGTACAGAGCAAGAAAAGATATCACCCTTTATGCGACCAATATTTGATAACTTAGAAATACTAGTGGATTCTGACGAAAAAGAGCGTTACAAAAATGAGAAAGAACTGTTAGATAAGATAAAAGATCTATTTGATAGGAGAATAATAACTACTGAAGCTGTGGCGTATCTAAGAGGGAGATCTATTGTTAAGAATTGGGTAATTATAGATGAGGCTCAAAATTTATCACCAAAGCAGGTTAAAACCATAATAACGAGGGTTGGCGAGGGAACTAAGCTTATTCTCATAGGGGACCCAGAGCAAATAGATCATCCGTTTCTTGATTCAAGATCAAATGGATTATGTTATGCCTCTGAGAAAATGAAGGGCAGCCATTTGTGCTATCAAGTAACTTTAAAATATGATGAATGTGAGAGGTCGCCATTAGCATATGAAGGATCAAAAAAGCTATAGATACGTTGAGTGTGAAAAAGAGAGCATAAGAATTTATGTTCTCTTTTTCATGAAATTATAACATTAATAATTATGTTCACAAAAATTACATTTAAATTCTATTTTAAAATGTTAGATTTTATTGTACAATATGATAGTATCTAATAAAAAAAAGGATGGGAAACATGAGAAAAACAAAAAAAGGTAAAATTGTAAAAAGAAGTACAAGCACTATTGTGTTATTATTTATAATATTTGAATTGGTTTTTACGTCAATTACAGGGCCATTTATGGTCTATTATGGTCCTTTTAAAAATGTTAAGACTACAGTAGTTGGCTCTGCCATGACTACTCTTACATTACAATGGTTAGCAACATCATTTTTATCAGATGAGAAAATACAAGAAATTATGAATGAACAAAAGGGAGAGGTTATAGTTCAGGAGGACTCAAATAACAAGGATTCAGGTGTAAAGATAGAAAATAAAAATGATAATAGCATAGAAAGATATGATGTAACTGGGAAAAAGTACAAAGGTTATATTCTAGTAATTAAAGACCCAACCAGGGTAAAAGTAGGGTATAGCAGTAAGTTAGGCACAGAAGGACAATTGACAAGTGAAATTGCAAAATATAATAATGCCATTGCAGCGGTTAATGGTGGAGGATTTACGGATGAGGCTTATGTAGGTACCGGTGCAAAACCAGCGGGAATTATAATGTCTAATGGAAAAGAGATTCATAATGATATAAAAAGTGAAAATCAGGAAACACAAGTTGTAGCATTAACTAAATCAGGCAATCTATTAGTTGGTATGCATACAGTTAAAGAAATGAGAAAACTTGATGTAACTGAAGCAGTATCTTTTGGACCGGCACTTATAGTTAATGGAAAGAAAACTATAAAAAATGGAAATGGAGAATGGGGAATAGCACCTAGGACAGCCATTGCACAAAGGAAGGATGGGGCAATAATATTATTAGTTATTGACGGTAGGCAGATAAATAGTATAGGAGCTAGTTTAAGAGAGGTACAAGACTTACTATATGATTATGGAGCTGTTAATGCTACTAATTTAGATGGAGGTTCTTCTTCTACATTATTTTATAATGATGAGGTTATAAACAATCCTTGTGATAGCTTGGGTGAGAGAACTGTGCCTTCAATCATATACGTAGAAAGTAGATAACAAATTAAAATCTTACTATAAGATATTTAAAGTTAAAGGAGAAAGCTTTATGAAATGGATGAAAAGAATAAGTATATGGATAGCAGTATCTTTATCATTGCAATGTTTAGGTCTCTTTTACATAGATCACTATTTTTTAGCAAATGATTCAAAGGTAGTTACTAAAAAAGTTGAAGAAGAGAAGGTTGAGCAAATAAAAAAAGTTGATATTCAGCTTCCAGTAGGAGCAGAAAAGATATTAGTGTCATATGATGCTAAGTATTTATCTTACTATGAAAGTGAAACATTAAAAATTATTAATTGTAAGGATGGAAGTGTTAAAAGTATCGATGTAGATGAAGGAACAAAAATTTCTTTTTATGAATGGCTTCCAGATAGGAATAGACTGCTTTTAGTTGAAAAAAAAGACAATGATGAATCTAGTAAGCTGACATTACATTCCTACGATGTATCAAAAGGTGAAAAAGCAAAGATTACAGATTTAAGCTGGGGTGATTCAAAATCCGAGGTACAAGATATTCAATTATCCATTTTAACAGGAGTTATTTATGTAAAGGTTGCAAACAGAGGTGATAAAGGTGGGATATACAGAATTGACAGAATGGGAGATATAAATAAAGTTGATACTGTGCCTAACTTTGTTAGTAATATTGCGCTAGTGCGTCATGAAGATGAATTAGTTTATGAGGGTCAAGTTTATAATTCAATATATGTCACAGGGAATGATCAAGCTTTAAGTATAGAAGGGGTGGAGAGACTTACATTAATTGGTACAGATGATAATGATAATGTGTACGTTGGTGAATTGAAAGATAAGCTCATAAGCAAGATCTATTACGGTAAAACTTCACAAAAAACTAGTGAGTGGAAAGAAATTAACTTGCAAGTGCCTTCTGAAAAGAAAGATTTATTTGTATCATCTTTAGGAAAAGTATATCAAAATGATTTACTAAGAGGCATAATAAAAGATGTTAATTCTGGAACTCAAACTAGCTACCAAGGTAAACTACTGCAAATATATACAAAGGGAATAGTATCGTTAGTAAATAATAAAGTGTCCTTTGTTTCTTTTAAGTAGTAAATGCATATTAAGAAAATAACAAGTCAGTATTTAGATAGGTTTATATATATCCAATAACTTCAAACTATGCCATTGCATAGTTTTTTTTGTTGTTTACAAAATGTTTTTTAAGTATTATAATATTGATACTGACTTAACCTAAAATTTTCATGTAGATGAATAATGTAGTTATATATGAAAATGTAGGGTAGGTCTCATATTTATTGAATGGAGGGGTTTATTTGTTTATTAATTTTAAGGGGAAAAAACTTACAGCATGGTTATTAACATTAATGATGGTTTTAACTTTTGTTCAACCAGTTAATGTTCATGCAGCAACAGGCAATGAAGTAAATCTACAAATACTTGCAACTAGTGATTTGCATGGTAGATTTGTACCTTATGACTACGCTGTTAATGCACCAGACCTAACAGGAAGTATGGCTCAATTACAAACAATTATTAAAGATTTAAGAGTAGCAAATCCAAATACCATTTTGGTAGATAATGGTGATACTATTCAAGATAATTCATCATCACTATTTAATAATGATGAAATTCATCCAATGGTACTTGCCATGAATGAAATGAAATATGATGCTTGGTCTTTCGGAAACCATGAATTTAACTATGGAATTCCAACATTACAAAAGATTGCATCAAAATTCAAAGGAACAGCTCTTAATGGTAATGTTTTTGATAAAGATGGCAAATCATTAGGAAAATCATATACGATTATAGAAAAAGATGGAGTAAAGATTGCTATTATCGGTATGGTAACTCCACATATAACAAAATGGGACGGGCCTAACTTAGTAGGCTATACAGTAACAAATCCAGTCGAAGAAACTAAAAAAGTAGTAGCTGAGCTTAAAGGCAAAGTTGATGTAATGGTAGTGGCACTTCATGCAGGCGAAAATGAAGAGTATGGAAATGGCGACAGTGCTAGAGAATTAGCTAAAGCTTGCCCAGAACTAACTGCTATTGTAGCTGGACATGCACATTCATCTATTGCTCAGGTTAAAGAAGGAAATGTTATTATTACTGAACCTAAAAATGGTGGATCTCAATTATCAAAAATTGATATTAAAGTAACTAAAAATGCTGATGGTAAGTATTCTGTTACAGAAGCTAAATCAGCTGTAGTTCTTGTAACACCTGTAGGTGGTAAGACAGCGGTTGCAGATGCAGAGCTTTCAGCTAAATTACAACCATATAGTGATAGAGCTATTGCAGATGCTAAAATTGTTATTGGAGAACTTAAAGGCGGAGATTTAGTTCCAGCAAGCGCAATTAAGGGAATTCCAACAGCACAAGTTCAAGATACTGCAATGATAGATCTAATTAACAAAGTTCAAATGTTCTATGGTAAAGCTGAAATATCCTCAGCAGCTGCATTTAAAAGTGATGCAAATATCAAAGAAGGTAAAATAATTAAAGCTGGTACAG
This sequence comes from Clostridium sp. CS001, assembly GCF_020443565.1. GTDB lineage: Bacteria > Bacillota > Clostridia > Clostridiales > Clostridiaceae > Clostridium_AD. Next base: position 32,332 of record NZ_JAIZZN010000020.1, on the reverse strand, counting down.
CTGATATATACAAATTTGATAATACTTTAATGACACTAAAAGTAAATGGTGAGCAATTAAAGAGATATATGGAGTGGTCAGCTAGCTATTACAATACTTTTAAACCAGGAGATTTAACAGTTTCCTTTAATGAAAAAATAAGAGATTACAACTATGATATGCTTTCAGGAGTTAAATATGATGTAGACATATCAAAAGAACCAGGAAAAAGAATAGTTAATTTAACTAGAACTAACGGAACAACAATAAAAGATACAGATGTATTAACTTTAGCAGTTAATAATTACAGAGCTAGTACAACACTACTTAATGAAACATCAGGTTTATTTAAGGGTGAAGGTGTAGAAGTAGTATATGACTCAGCGAAAACAATGGGTGATGCTGGAAGAATAAGAGATTTAATAAGAGATTATATTGTTGATGAAAAGGGTGGAGTTATAACTCCAGAGCTAGATAACAACTGGAAAATAATCGGCAATGAAGTGGATGCTACTAAAGCAGCATTTGCAGTAAAGTTAATCAATAGTGGTAAATTACAATTACCAAGGTCAGCAGATGGAAGAACGCCAAATGTGAAATCGGTTACTTATGATGATGTATTAGCTGCTAATGGAATTAACATTCTTACATTTAATGACTTCCATGGCGCAGTATTGCAATCATCAGCAACAGATAAGAACTCTGGTATAGCTAAATTTGCAGGAGAAATAAACAAAGTTAAAGCACAAAATCCTAATACTATAGTTGTGGCAGCAGGGGATTTATTCCAAGGAAGTGCAATGTCTAACTTAACTTATGGAGCACCTGTAAACGAAATGATGAAAGCAGTTGGTGTAGTAGCATCAGCAGTAGGAAATCATGAATTTGATTGGGGTACTGATAAGATAGCTAAATGGGCACAAGATGGAGGATATAAATTCCTGGCTTCAAATATCTATGATAAAACTACTGGCAAGCCAGTAACATGGGCTGAGCCATATATGATAGTTGAAAAAGGTGGATTTAAAATAGGGCTTGTTGGACTTGCAACACCAGAAACAGCTTACAAAACTAGTCCAGAGAATGTTAAAAACTTAGAATTTAAGGATCCAGTAGCTTCAGCAAAAGAATGGGCTAAAGTTGCAAAAGATAATGGAGCAGATGTAGTTATTGCATTAACTCATTTAGGAGCTTCACAAGATAAAGAGGGTAAAATTACTGGAGAGGCTACTGACCTTTGTGGCGTTGCAAACATAGATGCAGTTATTGCAGCTCACACACATATGGAAGTATGTGGAACAGTTAACAATACTCCAATAGTTGAGGCATATTACTCAGGAAGAGATTTGGGTAGATTAACTATTAAGGTTGATGAAAATGGAAAGTTAGCAGGTATAGTAGCATCATTGGATAAATTATATAATAGACCAACTACTTTAGTAGAAGATGCTGCTGTAAAAGCAATTGCTGATAAATATTCTAAAGATTTAAAACCTGTACTTGGAGAAGTTTTAGGAACAACAGATAAGGAACTACCTCATGATAGAAACGTTCCAGGCACTTCACTTCTTGGACAATGGACAACTGATGTTATGAGAAAAGTGGCAGGTACACAAATTGGTATAACTAATGGCGGTGGATTAAGAGTTCCAGTAGCTGCTGGGAATATTACAATGGGTAACATGTATGAAGTTATGCCATTTGATAATACATTAGTTACAATGGAACTTAAAGGTTCTGATTTAAAGAGAGTAATTGAAAATGGAATAGATAATAAAGAAATTGGTTGGGTTCAAATCGGTGGAGTTAAAGTATACTATGATTCAAAAGCTGAATTTGGTAACAAAATTACAGCTATGATTTTAGAAGATGGAACACCAGTTGAAATGGGTAAAACTTATTCTGTAGTAACTAACGATTTTATGGCTACAGGCGGAGATAAGTTTGACTTCAAAGGTGCAACAAAGGTAGTAGATACTATGGTTCCAATAAGAGAAGCATTAGTAAAAGAATTAAAAGTGGTTAAGAGTATATCGGTTGTAAACAAGAATAATCTTGTTTCAGGTGCTGCGCCAGTAATAGGAGCACCAGTAGTAACACCACCAGTGGTAACACCACCGGTAGTAAAAGTACCAGCGTTACCTATTAAGGAACAGTATGTTATGATTACTGCTAAAAGTGGATTAAACATCAGAGAAACAGCTTCAGCATCTTCAAAGAAACTTGGAGTATTTAGCCAAGGCACAGTAGTTAAAGTTGTTGGAGAGGTTGGTTCTTGGTATAAAATTAATTACAATGGCAAGGTAGGTTACATTTACAAGGAGTACACAAAAGTTACTACTTCAAAAGTAGCAACTGCCGCTTAAAAAAGAATTTCACAATGAGATACCGTGTAGACAGTATAGTAAAATACTGTCTACACGGTACTTTTAATTATATATCTATAATTTGAGCAAGAAAATATTTATGCCTTGATCTGTTGGGTTTAATAATAATAAATTTGAAATAGGAAGAAACTTTGTTATAATAGATATATTGCAGATTTGAAAAAGAATAAGTGGTAGTTGATACCAATAAATTAGGAATATAAGGAGTGATAAACTTGGGAACAGGACAAATATTATATAAGATTTTGATGATACCAGCAATTTTATTAGCATTCACTTTTCATGAGTATGCACATGCTATTACAGCAGATAGGTTAGGAGATAAAACTCCGAGATTTCAAGGAAGGCTAACACTAAACCCAATGGCACATATAGATCCTATGGGATTTATACTTATCCTAATAATGGGATTTGGATGGGCAAAGCCTGTTCAGACAAACCCAAGTGCTTATAAAAATTACTATAAAGATGATTTGAAAGTTTCTATAGCAGGTCCATTGGCAAACTTAGGTATGGGTTTCATATTTACAATTTTATATGTACTATTTACAAGATTTTCACCATTGCAAGGTACTCTAAATGATATTATTGGAAGTATAATATTTATTACCGGACAACTAAACTGCGTGTTGTTTTTTCTTAACTTGGTTCCAATACCTGGATTTGATGGTTTTCACATAGTAAGGGACTTATTTCCCAAGTTTTTCTATAGTATATCAGATTCAATTTATAGATATCAATTTCTAATATTTATGGCATTAATATTTCCGATATTACCCAATCAACAATCAATTTTTACTTATATAGTTGGAATACCAGCTAACTATTTATTTTATTTCTTTACAAACATGCTAGGAATTATAGGAATTATTTAAGTGGAATATGGAATCGGTCTTTATAAACATAAAGCTTGTTTAGTAAGGTTGCGAAAAGTTGGGGACGGTTCATGATTAATTGAACTTCGTAGGCTTTAATCCAACATATTTAATTTATTTTTTCGATTTATAAAGCTTGTTTAGTAAGGTTACTGTGATATAATAAAAAAGTAAATTTTATAAAATGATGTATTAGTATAAGGAGAGAAATATATGCGCCTAAGAAAAAAATATTGGGCTAGGCCAGAGATGGAAGCTAGTCATATTGTAATAACGGATCAGTACGATCATAAGGGAAAATGGAATGAGGAATTTAAAAATAATAATGAAATACACTTAGAATTAGGCTGCGGTAGAGGTGGATTTATAGCAGAAAAGTCTAAGCAAAACCTTAATATTAATTTTGTAGGTATAGATTTAAAAGATGAAGTGCTAGTGGTAGCCCTTAGGAAAGTAATAGAAGTAAGGAAAGTAGAAAAGGAACAAAATATAAATGTAAGGCTTATGCCATTAAATATAGCTCTTATTGATGATGTATTTGAAAAAGATGAGATAAGCAGAATTTATATAAACTTTTGTAATCCTTGGCCAAAAGAAAGACATAACAAAAGAAGATTAACTCATAGTAAGTTTTTAACTAACTATAAAGAGTTCTTAAAAAGTGGATCAGAAGTTTGGTTCAAAACAGATGATACAGAGTTATTTAATCATTCTTTGGAGTATTTCAAAGAATGTGGTTTTGAAATATTATTTTCAACTTATGATTTACATCATAGTGATTTTAAAAAAAATGTAGTCACAGAATATGAAGCTAAATTCACTGGGCTAGGTATGAAAACTATGTTTTTACAAGCTAAATTATTATAGATAACAGTTTATTTTTTGAAAGTATAGATAAGGTTATAAACATAAATATCCACACTAAAGTCATAGAAATCGACATTAGTGTGGATATTTTTCTAGTTAGTTTTAAATTTATTCAGTTCGGATTCTAAGTGTTCTGCTAACGTTTGGAGTTCCTTTGAGTGTTTAGCAAACTCCTCCATAGTAGCTGTTATTTCCTCTGTTGAAGCGGTAACTTCTTCTGAAGCAGCTGCTGTTTCTTCAGATATAGATGAAATATTTTCAATTTCTGATACTGTAGAACTTTTTTTCTCGTTTATATCAAGAATGGATAGTTTAACTTCTTCAACTTTATTAATCATTACTTCAATTGAACTAAGAATTTCACTGAATATATCCTGCGTCTGATTTACAGCCAAATCCTGCTCCGTTACTATAGATTCAGTTGAAGCAATAGCGTTTACTGCTACTTCAGATTTTTGTTGTATACTTGCGATTATTACTTTTATTTCTTCAGTTGAAGTCTTTGACTGATCAGCAAGTTTTCTTATTTCTTCTGCAACTACAGCAAATCCTCTGCCGGCTTCACCTGCACGTGCAGATTCAATGCTTGCATTTAAGGATAAAAGGTTAGTTTGTTCTGTTATGTCAGCAATGGTTTGAGAAATAGCGTTTATTTGCTTAGTACTTTCGCTCATATCTTGAACTAAAAGATTAACCTCTGCAGTAGCCGTCTTAGTTTTGTTTGATTTCTCAATTAAGGTGTTTATCATGGATAGTCCTTTTGAGCCTAAGTCTTTAGTGACCCTTGAGATTTTATTCATTTCATTTGAGTTAACACTAATTTTATCTAATCTGTTAGATAGGTCTTCCATTTGGGTAGCACCATTTTGAGCATTTTGAGCTTGCTCAGTTGCCCCTATGGAAACGTCACCTATTGCACTTGCCACTTGATGTATAGAAGTTGTTACCTCTTGTGACATACTAGCAAGATTTGTTGAGGTTTCTAGCACAGTGTTAGATGACAAAGTCACATCATTCATAAGTTCTGATATATTATGTAGCATTGAGTTAAAGGATATAGATAAATCCTTAAATTCGTCTTTTGTTGAAGCTGTTATAGATACGGTTAAATCACCATTTGAAGCTTTAGCAAATGCCGCATTTAATTTTTGTATGTTATGATAAATTCCCTTACTTAAGAATAAAGATACAATCACTGCAATTAAGCCCATTATAAATATTATTAGTGAAGTCGTTTTCAATATAGAATTTGTATCAGCGGATAATTCCTTTTCATCTAAGGTAGCTATTAATTTCCAACCTGTTAGTGAATTGGTTTGAAAGGCGCCAAACATATTTTTATCATTATCTGAGTACTTAACAAATCCAGCACTTTCTACCTTTGCTTTATCCCAAAAGGATAATTTTGAAGCCTCTTTTGTGTTAATAAGTTTTGTGTTTGGATGTGCTAAAATATTGCCTGATGCATCAGCAAGAAAAATATAGCCTGATTTACCTACCGTTTTTGTAGCTATTCGTTCTGCTAGTGTAGTTAGAACACAATCCATTCCTATTACACCAACTACTTGTCCATTTTTTTCTACTGTTTGTGCAAGAGTAACAAGATTATTATCGCTTACAGCATCTTTATACGCAGGGGTAATTATTACTTGTCCCTTACTTTCTAATGCTTGTTTGTACCAAGGTCTTTCAGTTGCAATATAGTCAGCGGATATTTCTTCAGGGGGATATGTAGCGAATTTACCAGAAGCAGTTGCATAATAGACAGAAAGTATAACTCCGTCGCTTTTTTTTGCATCGGCCAACAGAGGGGGCACGTATTTTAAGTTATCAGCAGTGTCAGCATTTACAAAAATAATATTATTTGACATAAATGAAACAATGTTAGAAAATCCATTAAGATAATCAACAAGGCCTAGGTTTATCTCTGTAAGTGTTTGTGTGCTTGTAAGATTTAGTTTATCATCAAGGACTGACTTTGATTGATTATAAGAACCAACTCCTAAAATAATCAATGGAATTACGCAGATTGCTATCATGCCAGCAACTAATTTAGTACGAATGCTATTTAACTTAAATTTTTTGGACTTTATACTTGAAAACGATTTCGAATTAGTGTTCTTTGATTTTAATTTTTTAAATTTCATTTTGATTACTCCTTTTCTAATTTATATAAGGGCTAATGCCACAAGGATTGTTTCATGTTGAATTTACCTACATATTAATATGATAGAATAAATTATTACTAAAATCAATAGAAATTGACAAATTGTTAACAAATATATATGTGCACTATAAATATAGCTTTAATAAAATTCAAATTATTATTATAAAATTACAATATAGTAAGATGTTAACCCTTATAGCATAGTATGTAACTTTTGATAATATATTAGTTAAGAATGTATAAATATTTATGGCAAGGGGTTGATAACTTGACTTATGATAATGAAGAAAATTATAGTAGTGAGATTACATTAATAAAGATTTTAAGTCTCATCATAATATTACTACTGGGAATATATTTCGTGAATGGCACTAATATTATTAAATTGGATTCTAGGGTTATTAATGATTTCTCTACGATTTTTCTTAGTATAGTGTTTGAAGGAATTCCCTTTATTTTGATTGGAGCACTAGTTTCATCTGTAATTCAAATATTTGTGTCTGAGGAAATTATTGCGAGAATTATTCCTAAAAACCAATTTATTGGAGTTTTGATTGCATCAGTGGTTGGCCTTGTTTTTCCAGTTTGTGAGTGTGCTATTGTTCCCATAACTAGGCGACTTGTTAAGAAAGGAGTTCCTCTAAATATTGCTACTACATTTATGTTATCAGTGCCAATAATGAATCCTGTAGTTTTATTATCAACACATTATGCATTCATGGGCATGCCATATATGGTAATAGCAAGAGCAATGTTTGGTATGGTTGGTGCAATATCAATAGGTTTTCTTATAGGAGCATTACATAAGGATAGTCCATTTAAGACGGAAAAGATAAAAAGCCCTATAGGGATCATAGGTAAGGGAAAAAATAATTTTAAAAATCATAATATACTCAGTCACAAAAGTGCTAATGCGATTAAACACAGTCATAGTCATTCAAATGTAAATGGTGGAGATTGTTCTTGTGGACACTGCAATAATAGTAGCACTCACAAAAATAAAGTTATAAGAAGCATAGAAGAAATAATAGCACATACTAGTGCGGAGTTATATGACATAGGTAGATATTTTATTATAGGAGTGTTCTTATCAACATGTATGCAAGTTTTCGTACCTAAAGAATTTATACTATCTATGGGTGGTGGAGTTTTATCTTCAATAATAGTAATGATGATACTGGCTTTTGTTTTATCAATTTGTTCAGAAACAGATGCCTTTGTAGCTAGAAGTTTCTTAGGACAGTTTACTACTGGCTCCATTTTAGGATTTTTAATATTGGGACCTATGATAGATATAAAAAATACAATTATGCTTTGTGGTAGTTTTAAATCAAGTTTTGTAGTTAAACTAATTTTTCTAATAATTACTATTTGTTTTATTTTAGCTGTAATAGCAAACCTGGTTCCCCTTGATAAGCTAAACAATATTTTAGCTTTATAAATACTATTTAGTGAAGATATCTGCTAAAACCACTATTTATCTAACTACAGAAATCTTAAAGGGGGAATAATACGTGAAAAAAAAGTTAGATTTAAATGAATTAATATGGTTTTTAATACTAATAGCGTTTACTTATTACTTTTACATGAATTTAAGCACAGGTAAAATAACCTTGTTTGTCCATCCTAAAATGGTTAAATACGTAAAGTTTTCAGTAGTCTTTTTTGTTATATTGGCTATATTTCAAATAAAAAATATATTTAGTGATAAAAAACCGAAATCATTTAAGCTTGGATGTTTTATGTTCTTGATTCCAATTGCTCTAGGGATATTCGTAAGAACTGAAGAAATCAGTGCTACTACTGTAATAAATAAAGGATTTTCATTAACATCTCAACTTAAGATTAATAATTTAAAGCATAAACATACAACTTTAACAGATGGTACAGAGCAATGCGAGCATGATGAAAAACATAATCATGGTGATTATGAATCTAATACTCCTCAAAATAATGTCTTAAAAAGTTCACAATTATCAAAAGGTGAAACTGTTATTATGACTAATGAGGACTTTATAAGTAATTACGAAGATATATATGGGAATTCGTGTAAGTATGTTGACAGAGCAATTAATATGAAAGGTTTCATATATAAACAAAAGGGGCTAATGGAAGAAGAGTTTATATTATCCAGAATACTTGTAAGCTGTTGTATGGCAGATGTTCAGATAGTAGGACTTTTGTGTGATTATAAAGGAGAAGTTGTACTTAATGAGGGTGAATTTATAAGTATAGAAGGTATATTAGGAGAGCGAGAATACAAAGATACTAAAAGTGGAGAATCTGTGATAATTCCAGTTATTAAAGTAAATAGATTAGAAAAGATAGATAAACTAAGTAATGAGTATATTTATAATCATTGATATATTAATCAGATAATGATATGATTAAAAGGTTAAATATCCATAATAAAATTTAATAATAAGATATAGGTTTAATCAAATTTGATTAAAGGGAATTAGGTTGAAATCCTGAACTATCTCGTAGCTGTATTAGATGAATTTATGTACAATATGTCACTTGGAAACAGGGAAGGCGTACTTAAATAATGATTCTTAAGTCAGAAGACCTGCCTATATTTTGCACCATAACTCTACGAGTAATAGAGAGGGCGTTATAATATAGACTTATTTGATAGTTTTATAAGAGTGAGCATATTTATTATTATTTCCCTTTAACGCTTTGTTAAAGGGAATTTTTACTTTGTATCAAGAATTCATATAGAGATAAAGAAGGGGGAAATAGTAATGGCAAAGATAATGGTCCAAGGAACTGCCTCATCAGTGGGGAAAAGTATATTAGTAACGGCACTTTGCAGGATTTTTAAACAAGATGGATTTTCTGTATGTCCCTTTAAGTCACAGAACATGTCACTTAACTCTTATATTACATTGGATGGAAAAGAAATGGGTCGCGCACAGGTACTTCAAGCTTATGCAGCTGGACTTGAACCAGAGGTATTTATGAATCCAATATTATTAAAACCTACATCAGATAAAAAGTGTCAAATCATTGTTAATGGGAAGGTTTTTGGAAATAGCACTGCTATGGAATATCATAATATGAAACTTGAATTTAAAGATATGTTAAAAGAACAGTTTGAAGAATTAGAAAAAAAGTTTGACATTATAGTACTTGAAGGAGCAGGAAGCCCAGCAGAAATTAACTTAAGAGATAGAGATATAGTAAATATGGGAATGGCAGAGCTTATAGATGCTCCAGTAATATTAGCAGGAGATATCGATAAGGGCGGAGTATTTGCATCACTTGCAGGGACTTTGCTTTTACTGAAGGAAGAAGAGAAAAAAAGAATTAAAGCTACTATTATAAATAAATTCAGAGGCGATATTGAAATCTTAAAGCCAGGGCTTACAATGCTAGAGGATATTATACATGTTCCATGTGCAGGTGTTGTACCTTACTTTAGACTAGATTTAGAAGATGAAGATGGCGCAGTAGAATTCAATAAAAAGATTACTGCAGATATTGACATTGCAGTGATAAAGCTACCACATATGTCCAACTTTACAGATTTTGACGCTTTAAAGATTGAACAAGATGTGTCAGTTAGATTTGTAACAACTAAAGAAGAACTAGGTACTCCTGACCTACTTATTATACCAGGAACTAAAAATACCATTGATGATTTAATTGCTTTAAGAGATTCAGGTCTTGAAGAAGCTATAGTGAAATATAGTATAGAAGGCAATATATTAGGTATTTGCGGAGGCTTTCAAATACTAGGAAATAGCTTAAGTGACCCTTATGCAGTAGAAACAAATTCCAAAAATATAGGTGGCATGGGGCTCTTAGATATAGATACAGTATTTGAAGAAGAAAAGATAACTACAAGAGTAAATGCTCGTAGCACTAATATGAAACCTTTTAATTTAGATAGCTCCCTAAGTAACAAAGATAAATTCATAAGTTCTAGTAGCACCAATGTTGAAGTCTATGGCTATGAAATACATATGGGGATCTGTAAATATGGACAAAGTGCAAAACCACTTTTTGAAATATATAATAAGAATGGAGGTAATGCTTCTTGTCATGATGGAGCAATTAATGCTACAGGAAATATTATGGGTACATATATTCATGGGATTTTTGATGGCGTTGAGTTTAGAGAATACATTGTTAACACTTTAAGAATAAAAAAAGCTATGGAACCTAGAAAATCTGATGTATATGAAAGTCTTAGAGAAAAAGAACTAGACAAGCTAGCAGACATAGTAAGGTCTAGTATAGATATGAATGAGATTTATAAGATTATGGGGATTAAAAGATAAAAGGGTGGGGACGGTTCACAACTTTTGGCTGAGGGGTTGAAAAGATTGGGGACGGTTCATGACTATAGGACCAATAGGAATAATATGGTAAATCAAGATAGCACAAGATTGAGAGGAATTAATATGGCAATACTAAATGTGATGAACTTAATAGATTTAATATTAGCGGTTATGTTAGACTTATTAATTGGAGACCCGAATTGGTTTCCGCATCCAGTGATATATATAGGAAAGTTTATTTCAAAGTTAGATAAGTTGGGCAGAAAGCTATGTAAAACAAATAAGCAAATTAAAGCTTTTGGAGGAATTATTGTAGTTATAATAGCACTTTCTAGTTTTTTAGTTCCTTTCATAATTCTACAAGCTTGCAAGGATATTTTTTGGTTATATCATATTATCAATATAATATTGCTTTGGACAACAATTGCTGCTAGATGTCTTCATAAAGAAGGTAAAAAGGTATATGATTCCTTAGCTAAAAATGATATTGAGGATGCAAGGGTTAAATTATCATACATTGTGGGAAGAGAGACAAAAGATCTTAGCGAAGATGAGATAATAAGGGCAGATGTGGAGACTATAGCAGAAAATACAGCAGATGGAGTTATAGCACCCATTCTCTATGCAATACTTGGGGGAGCACCCCTAGCTATGATGTATAAGGGGATAAATACTATGGATTCTATGCTTGGATATATGAATGAAAAATATAAAGATATTGGATTTTTCCCAGCGAAAACAGATGATATATTTAACTTTATACCAGCAAGAATAACAGGATTTTTAATTTGCCTTTCAGCGCCACTAGTTGGTGGGAGCATTAAGGAAAGCATAAAGGTAATGATAAGGGATAGAAAAAATCATAAAAGTCCTAATTGTGCTTATCCAGAAGGCGCAGCAGCAGGAGCCATGGAAGTTCAATTAGGCGGTGAAAATGTGTATTTTGGAGAGAAAGTATACAAACCAACAATAGGCAACAAATTAAAAGAATTAGATGAAGAACATATAATAGCTACAATAAAACTGATGTATTGTGCAATGTTTTATTTATTAATGCTATTTGCAATATGCGTATGTATGAGTAATAGTTATAAGTTTTTGGAGATGATAAGATGATACAACTTATAGGACTAAAGCATGATGTGGAGATAGGAATTAGAGAAAAATTCTCTATTATACCAAAGCATCAAGAAAGGTGCCTAGAAGCTCTTTTAAATATTTGTGAAGAGGCGGTTATTTTAAGTACTTGCAACAGGGTAGAAATATACTTTAAATCTAAGGATGAAGATATAGTGGAGAAGATTTTTAGTGTTCTAAATTGGGATAAGAACTTAATGAAATATATATTCAACTATAAGGAAGAAAAAGCAATACAACACTTAATGGAGGTGGTTTGTGGCTTTGATTCTATATTGCTTGGCGAAGACCAGATATTAGGTCAAGTTAGGGATGCTTATGAAGCCACAAAGAGTGCAAAAGGATCAAATGTAATTAAAAAAGAATTACAGAGGCTTTTCGAAAATGCCATTGCTTGTGGCAAAGAGTTTAGAACTAAATCTAAGATAAGTGATATACCAGTTTCATCCTCCTCCATGGTAGCTAAGCAGGCAATAGACAGGGGGCACAAAAACTTCATGCTTCTAGGGTATGGAAGTGTAGGGGAACTAACCTCAAAATACTTGCTAGAAGGCAAAATAGAGGTACTATACATAGCAGTAAGAAATACTCAAAAGTTGAATATAGAGGATCCAAGAGTAAAAATAATACCATTTGTAGATAGACATAAATATTATGAAAAAGTAGATTGTGTTATATCATGCACATCAGCGCCTCATATTGTGGTTCATCTAAATGAGTTACCAAACAAGAACTTATTATTATTTGATTTAGCAGTGCCAAGAGATATTGAAGAAATTATAAGCAAAAATTCTTTGTATGAAGTATATGACATAGATATGTTACGTAACATCCATGATGATAACTACAAAAGAAGAAAAGCTTCAATGAAGGAAAACAGGAACATTGTGGATAAAGCAATAAAAGAATATATAGATTGGAAAGCTGTAAAAGAAATATCTCCATTTATAAAAAAGATGAAAATCAATGGAGACGATGTTTACAAAGAAAGACTAGAAACCTTTAAGCACAAGAAAGAAACTGTGGACAATGAAAAGTTAGCAGAGCTACTTCTAAAAAGTACTTCAGATGCCTATGTAAATAAAGCTATTAAGGTATTAAAGGAGGAACATTTAAAAGGGAGGTCTAAAGAATGTGTGGATATAATAAGCAGGATTTTCCAGATATAAATTACACTATGATTTCATTAATATCCAGTAAGATAAATGTACTTATTGTTGGCGGAGGAGAAGCGGCTTTTATAAAGTGCAAAACATTTTCCAAAGAAGGCTGTAATGTTACAGTGGTATCAAAGGACTTCTCTATTGTTTTTGCACCTTTAAAAGAAATCTGTAACATACGGTTAATAAAAGGTGAATATGATGAAAGTTATATAGAGCATAACCATATTGTCATTATTGCTACAGATAATGAAGAAACCAATAATGCTATAAAATTACACTGTGATAAAAAAAGCAAGCTGTATATTTACTGTGCTAATTATAAAGAAGGATTATTTGTAACGCCAGTTCAAAAGCACACGCCTAATATGAAATTTGCATTACATACTAAAAGTAGTAGCCCTAAAACAGCGCTATTTATGTCAAAGATTATAGAAGATAAGCTACTAGAATACAATGATTTTATAGAGTATACTTCTGGTATAAGAAATATTGTAAAGAAGTTGGAGAGTAAGAAAGCAATTATGAATTTTATATGCAGTGAGGATTTCTACTTTTTTTATACTAAGGGAGTACAAAATATTATTTTGGAAATGTTTTATGGATCTGAAATTGAAATAGTTGAGAGTTAAGGGGGAATAGGATTTGAAAATTAATATAGGAACTAGGAGAAGTCAGCTTGCCCAAGTACAAGCAAATACTGTTATTGACATGATTAAAGAAAAGCTTAACTTTGATGGTGAAAAGGTACTTATTGAAACTAAGGGAGATAAGATATTAGATGTTACATTAGATAAAATAGGAGGTAAGGGACTTTTTGTAAAGGAAATTGAGATTGCAATGCTAGAGCAAAGAGCTGATATTGCAGTGCATAGCATGAAAGATGTACCATATGATATACCAGAGGAGTTTGAAATAGTGGCAATTCCAGTTAGAGAAGATGTTAGGGATGCTTTTATTGCCTTTAATAACATTAGCTTCTACGACTTACCTAAGGGTGCAAGAATAGGTACTAGTAGTATAAGACGTGGTGCGCAGGTTAAGATACTAAGACCAGATGTAGAAATTGTACCTATAAGAGGGAATGTACAGACTAGGATAATGAAAATAGAAACGGAAAATCTAGATGGTATAATATTAGCAGCAGCAGGACTAAAAAGGCTAGATATGGAGAATATAATTACTAATTATTTTGAACCAACTGATATGGTACCAGCAGTAGCGCAAGGTGCATTAGGTATTGAGATGGTTAAAAATCATCCACAAATAGATATGATTAAAAAGTTAGATTGTAATGAGGCTAGAATTTGCGTAGATGCAGAAAGAAGCTTCATGGCAACGCTTCATGGAGATTGTCATTCTTGCATAGGGGCATATGCGTATCTTGAAGGCGAAACTATGCATATGCTTGGAATATATGAAGTCCAAGGAGAAATTATTAAAAAGCAACTTTCAGGACAAAAGAATAATTATATAGAACTCGGCATTGCTTTAGCTAAAAAGATTTTAGAAAATAATTAAATAAAAGATAAGTTGCGATTAATAAATATGTTAGCATCTTTGACTTGTTATTTATTTGAAGGTGTCTAGCTGAAAGATAGAGGGGAGAAACCAATGGGAAAGGTATATTTAATGGGAGTGGGCCCGGGAGATGAGGAACTAATAACCTTAAAGGCTATTAGAATGTTAGAGAAGTGTACTGCAGTTATGTATGATAGGTTAGCAAGTACAAGCGTACTTAAATATTTAAGCGAAGATTGTGAAATATACTATTGTGGAAAAGAGCCAGGATGTCACTACAAAACTCAAGAAGAAATAAATGACATGCTAGTAGATTTAGCTAAAAAGGGTCATGTTGTTGGAAGAGTAAAGGGTGGAGACCCCTTTGTATTTGGGCGTGGTGGAGAGGAAGCTTTAGCACTTATAGAGGAAAATATTGAATTTGAAGTTATACCTGGAATAACCTCACCGATAGCTGTGCTAAATTATGCTGGGATACCTATCACACACAGAGGTATAGCGCAAAGCTTTCACATATTCACTGCCATGACCGCAGAAAAGCTTAATATTGACTGGGATGCAGTGGCAAGGCTAGAAGGAACCTTGGTTTTCATGATGGGATTTAAAAACCTAGAAAAGATTACAGAAAGTCTTATATCTAATGGAAAAAGTAAAAATACCCCCTGTGCAGTAATAATGAGGGGAACTACCTCAAAACAAAAGAAGGTAGTAGGGAATTTAGAAGATATTTTGGTCAAAGTACAAAGGTCAGAAATATCATCCCCTTGCATTATTGTAGTTGGGGAAGTGATTAAATTTAACGAACAGTTCAATTGGTATGAGAAAAAACCTTTATTCGGAAAGAATATTTGTATAACACGTTCAAAGGCTCAATCAAAGGAACTTAGAGAAAGTTTATTAGACCTGGGAGCAGAAGTGCTTGAGATAAATTCCATTGAATTTACGAATACCTGCTGTAACTTAGATGCTTACAAGACAAAGTTTACTGAATATGATTTTGTAGCTTTAACAAGTGTAAATGGAGTAAATATATTTTTTAATTATCTAAAGGACATGGAATTTGATATTAGAAAATTGAAAGCCAAAATTGCAGCCATAGGCCCAGCTACTGCAGAGGCTATAAGAGATAGAGGAATTGTACCTGAAATAGTTGCAAAACATTTTGTTGCTGAAAGTTTATTTGAGGAAATGAAGACTCATGTAAAAGCAGGGGATAAAATTTTAGTACCAAGGTCTAAAGATGCAAGACCTTATTTGGTGGAGCAATTAAGAGAAATTAAATGTAATGTGGATGAGGTTTTTACCTATGAAACACTATGTGGCAAATCAAGGTATGAAGACGAAATAAAGGATGTAGATGCTATAGTCTTTACTTCACCTTCTATAGTAAAAAATATGATTACCATGGTAGGTATTGAAACTATAAAATCAAAAACAGCATTAGCAATAGGCTCTATTACTGCAAAGGCACTTTCAGAGCAAGGTGTAGAAGCTATTATGTGCGACGAATACAGTAGTGAAGGTATTCTGCGCAAACTTATGGAGATATAAGATTATAGCGAGTTGTTAATATTGTAGCATGGCAGATGATGATTTAATAACACTTAGAGGACTATTTAATAACAACTTGTGGATAAAATCATAATTTATTTAATTAGGAGTGGATAACTATGTTTAAAAGAAATAGAAGATTAAGAGAAACAAGAAATATAAGAGATTTAGTGAGAGAAACAGTATTAACTTCAGCGGACTTTATATTCCCTATATTTGTGGTAGAAGGTGAAAATATCAAAGAAGAAATATCTTCTATGCCAGGGAACTATCACTTTTCAATAGATAGACTTCATGAAATTATTAGTGAAGTTGAAGAAGTAGGCGTACGTGGAATAATGCTATTTGGATTGCCGGATCATAAAGATGAAGTTGGCTGTGGAGCTTATGATAATGGTGGTGTCGTTCAAAAGGCAATTAAAAAAGTAAGGGAATTATCAAAGGATTTATTTATAATAACTGATGTATGCATGTGCCAATATACAAGTCATGGTCATTGTGGAGTATTGGAAGGTTCAAAGGTTGATAATGATAAAAGTTTAAAATATATTGCTGAAATAGCACTATCTCATGCACTAGCAGGAGCAGACATGATAGCACCCTCAGATATGATGGATGGGCGTGTATATGCAATAAGAAAGATTTTAGATGAAAATAACTTTAAACATATATCTATAATGGCTTATAGTGCAAAATATTCTTCAGCATTTTATGGCCCATTTAGAGAAGCAGCAGATTCTGCGCCACAATTTGGTGATAGAAAAACTTATCAAATGGACCCGGCAAATATTAGAGAAGCAATGAGAGAAATAGAGTGCGATATTGAAGAGGGAGCAGACATCATAATGGTAAAACCAGCACTATCATATTTAGATGTAGTAAGATGGGCCAGAGATAGACATGATGTGCCTGTAGCAGCCTATAGTGTTAGTGGAGAGTTTGCTATGGTAAAATCAGCTGCAAAGCTTGGCTTAATTGATGAAAGAGCTGTAGCTATGGAGATGCATGTTTCAATGAAAAGAGCAGGAGCAGATATGATAATTACTTATTATGCACTTGATTTATGTAGGTGGATAAGAGGGTAGGCTTCAAAAATAATATTAAGAAGAGAGGAAATTACTGTGAGAAATTTAAATATTTTTAATGAATCAAAACAATATATGCCTGGTGGAGTTAATAGCCCGGTTAGAGCTTTTAAAGATGTAACTGTAACTCCTCCAATTATTAAAAAGGGTAAAGGGGCTTACATATATGATGAAGAGGGAAATGAATATGTAGATTTCGTATGTGCTTGGGGACCCATGATACTTGGCCATAGTGATGAAGATGTAGTAAGAGCTATACAAAACACATGTGCAGATTCAATTGCCTTTGGTGCACCTACAGAATTAGAGTTAAAAGTAGCCAAGCATATTTGCACTACATTAGATAATGTAGATATGGTTAGAATGGTTAACTCGGGTACGGAAGCTACAATGAGTGCAGTTAAGCTTGCAAGAGGGTACACAGGAAAAAGTAAAATAATAAAATTTGCAGGCTGTTACCATGGACATTTCGAAGGGTTTCTTGTAGAGGCTGGTTCAGGAGTTATGACAGAGGGTATAGCTGGCTCGGCAGGAGTTCCAAAAGAAAGCATTATGAACACATTAATAGCAAATTACAATGATATAGACAGTGTGAAAATATTATTTGAGAAATATGGTGAAGATATAGCCGGTATAATCATTGAGCCAGTAGCTGGTAATATGGGAGTTATACCTGCTGAAAAAGAGTTTCTATTGGAACTTAGAAATTTATGTGATAAATATAAAAGTTTACTTATCTTTGATGAAGTAATGAGCGGCTTTAGAGTAGCATATAAAGGGGCGCAAAGTCTTTATGGAGTATCTCCTGATCTAATAACTTATGCTAAGATAATGGGCGGAGGACTTCCTTGTGGTGCTTATGGCGGGAAAAGAGAAATTATGGAGTTGTTAGCACCTATGGGACCAGTTTATCAAGCAGGAACAATGTCTGGAAACCCTGTAGTAATGGCAGCAGGTTATGAAACATTAACTAAGCTTTATAATAACCCTGGATTGTATGAACACATGGATAAGCTGGGAGATAAGCTTCAAAAGGGCTTACTAGAGATTGCAAAAGAAAAAGGAATACCTATGGTAGTTAATAGATGCGGTTCAATGCTTACAGCTTTCTTTACACAAACGAAGCAAGTTAAGACATATGAAGATGCCAAAACCTGTGATACGTTGCTATTTGCAAGATATTTTGAACATATGATCAGAAATGGAATAAATATTGCTCCTTCTCAATTTGAGGCAATATTCTTATGTGTTAAACATACAGAAGAGGATATTGAAAAGTTTTTGAAGGCATTTGCAAACTTTGACAGTAACCTATAGATAGTTAGGGACGGTTAACAACTTTTAAAAAAACTAAAGTTTTAAAAGTTGTTAACCGTCCCCTAATATTTTTAAAACTTGAATATTAACTCAATGCATAGGCAAGAATTCGAAGAAAAGTCTATGAAGAGAGGTAGTTTTTATGGCAAGAAAGGCAAGACAAAAGACAATAGAATCTATATTTCATATTATGTCTAAATGTATAAGCGAGGTTAAGTTATTCAAGGATGATGAGGATAAAGAAAAATATTTATTAATTATAAAGAAATATAAGACAATTTATAAAGTTAAAATTTATGGATACTGTCTTATGAATAACCATATACACTTATTGATTGATGCAAATGGAGCAGATATATCAAAAGTTATGCATGGAATAAACCTTTCTTATGCAATATATTATAATAAGAAGTATATGCGTGAGGGGCATCTTTTTAAAGATAGATTTATGAGCAAAATAGTGGATAATGAAAAATATTTGAAGACTGTATCGTTGTATATACATAATAATCCTATATCTATTGCAGAATTTAAAGAATGTCCAGAAAAATATGCCTTTTCTAGTTTAGGAATATATATAGGAAAGGCACGAGATTATTTAAACATAGTTGATTATGATTTCATTATGAGTTTTTTCGGAAAAAACCTGAAAGCTGCCAGAAAGAAATATTATAATAAAGTTTTTAAGTGTAATGAAGAAAAATTAAAAGAAGAAATGGAATTTAAAGATGAAGAAACAGATTATAGAAGTCAAAGGAAAATAATTATAAGGGAATCTAAACCAGAGGATATAATAAAATTTGTATCTTCAAAGATGAATATACCAAAGGTTATGATTCATATGAAGTATAGTAGAAATATTGTACATGTAAAGGCACTTATAGTGGTTATGATGAGAAGTCTGTGCAACTTTAAATCTAGTGATATATGTAATATACTTGGAAACATCACTCAGTCTAGAGTATCAAAGCTAAGCACAATTGGTATAGAACTAATTGGAGAAGGTAATAAACATACAAATATTATTGAAGACTTTATTAAGTCTAAAATTTGTTGAGTTATTGTTAATTTTAAAAAAGAAATCAATAACATTGTTGATTTGTTTCAAAAATTAATTAAAAAACTTTCTGATACAATATTCCTATATAATAATACTATTGAAATTGGACAAGCATTTTTTAAAATTAATAGATTTATTCTAGATAAATAAAAGGGCTTAATTTATGTGATTTAAATTAAAGATTATATATAAAAGTTTGTTAGTACAAGCCTAATTAATTATTTAAAAAGTTGTTAACCGTCCCCACTAATTGGAGGTGTTCAAAATATGAGATTTATTAAAGATCATGAATTTATAAGAGGCAATTGCCCTATGACAAAAGAAGAAGTAAGAATATTAAGTATAGCAAAACTAGAGCTTGAAGAAGAGTATAGAGTTTTAGATATTGGAGCAGGAACTGGGTCAGTAAGTATTCAGATGGCTAAGATATGCGAAAAGGGTGAAGTAATAGCAATAGAAAAAGATGAGGAAGCGTTGGAGATTATAAAACAAAACAAAGAAAAATTTAAAGCTAATAATTTAGAAATAATAAGTGCAGAAGCCATGGAGATAGAATCTGACATAACAGGTGAGTTTGATGCAATATTTGTAGGTGGAAGTGGCGGGAATATAGCTGAAATTATCATAACTTATGGGAGCAAACTTAAAAAAGATAAAAATATCGTTTTAAACTTTATTACTATAAACAATTTGTATAAGGCAATGGAAGCCTTAAAATCCTTGAATTACGAGGTGGAATGTGTACAACTTCAGGTAAGTAAGACAAAAGGTCAAAGTTACATGTTAATGGGTAACAATCCCATATTTATAGTAAGTGGTAAAAAAGGTTCACAACTAAACTACGTTTAGTTGTGAACCGTCCCTAAAGAAATCCTTGCGATACTAAAAGCTCAGCAGTAAGCACAGCACCACCAGCTGCACCACGCAAAGTGTTATGGGATAGGCAGACAAATTTATAGTCAAATAGGTTATCTTCGCGTAGCCTTCCTAGGGATATACCCATACCTTTTTCAATATCTCTATCTAGCTTGGTTTGAGGTCTGTCATTTTCTTCAAAGTAAGTTAAGAATTGCTCCGGAGCGTTTGGCAGCCCAAGAAGTTGTAGCTTTCCTTTAAAATTTGCCCAATTTTCTAAGATAGCTTCTTTTGAAGGTTTAGTTTCAAAGGAAACATATACAGCAGCTAAATGACCATCTGAAACAGGTACACGTATGCACTGAGTTGAGATTATAGGTTCGCAGGCATCAACTATTTTATCATTGGACATCTTACCCCATATTTTCAAGGGTTCGTGTTCACTCTTTTCTTCTTCTCCACCTATATAAGGGATAACATTATCGCTTATTTCTGGCCAGTCTGAAAATATTTTTCCGGAACCAGATATAGCTTGATAAGTGCAGGCTAATATTTTTTTGGGTTTAAATTCCATGAGTGCACTTATAGCAGGAACATAACTTTGAATTGAGCAGTTAGGTTTAACCACAATAAAGCCTCTTTTAGTGCCTAAGCGCTTACGTTGAGCGTGAATTAATTCTAAGTGATCAGGATTAATTTCTGGAATAACCATAGGCACATCAGGAGTGCTACGATGTGCAGAATTGTTTGAAACTACAGGAGTTTCAGCTTTTGCATATCGCTCTTCAATTTCACGAGTTTCCTTTGCGGGCATATTAACTGCGCAAAATACAAAGTCAACCATACTGCTAATTTCATCAACTTCATCTATATTTTTTATTATCATATCTTTAACGCTATTTGGCATAGGTAAGTTTAATTTCCATCTTTTACTAACTGCTTCATAATAGGTTTTACCTACAGAGTTCTCACTAGCAGCAATAACAACTATCTCAAAATAAGGGTGATTGCTAAGTAAAGTAATAAGACGCTGACCAACAAAACCGGTTCCACCAAGTAGTCCAACTTTTAACTTTTTATCCATTGCATTAATCCCTCCGATTCCAATGATTCGAATAATTCAAGTAATTTTATTGATATACATATTTATGAATATATAAATGATATACTTATATATATATTCATAGAGTGTTATAAAGTTAATAGTTTTAATAAATATAAAACTTATAAAAAGTGTAATATCACAAGTAATTATAATGCTAAAAACTATATACTTCAAGTGAATAATTATATAAAATGATTATATAAATGATTGTATATAAAAAAATTATATCTTGACATTGAAGCTATAAGTTATATAATTTTTTTAGAAGAAGTCTAAGAGAAATGGGGAATGAAGTTGGCTAAGAATGATAAAAATAAGATAAAACTATATGGATTCAATAACTTAACAAAATCATTAAGTTTTAATATTTATGATATTTGTTATACAAAAACAGAAGAAGATCGAAAGAAATATATAGAGTATATCGATGAACAATATAATGCTGAGAGGCTAACAAAAATTCTTACTGATGTTACAGAAATAATAGGTGCTTGTGTACTAAACGTTGCAAAGCAGGATTACGACCCTCAAGGAGCAAGTGTAACCTTACTTATTTCAGAAGAAGAAATTCCATTATACGTTGTGGATCCTTCTTGCAATAGAGGGATTTTGACTCCTATTCGTGAAAATATTGTGGGGCATTTAGATAAAAGCCATGTAACAGTGCACACTTATCCTGAAAGTCATCCTCAAAATAATATAAGTACTTTTAGAGTAGATATAGATGTAGCAACCTGTGGAACTATCTCTCCATTAAAAGCTCTAAACTACTTAATAGATAGTTTTGATTCAGACATCATTACTATTGATTATAGGGTTAGAGGTTTTACTAGAGATATAGACGGCGAAAAGCATTTTATAGATCATGAAATTAGCTCTATACAAAACTATATCGCTAAAGAAACCATAAATAGGTACAACTTAATTGATATGAATATATATCAATCCAATATATTTCATACAAAAATGAAATTGAATAGTTTTGAACTGGACAACTATTTATTTGAAATTAAAGAAGAAGATTTAAATGAAGAGGAAAAATGTGACATTATACGAAAATTAGATAAAGAAATGGTAGAGATATTTTATGGTATGGATATTTCAAATGCTTAATTACTTAAAATATAACTTAAAAACTTATATTTATCATTAAAATGTATTGGTAAGTATTAATAAATATGAATTCAAAAGGGATAACAATAATACATTGTTATCCCTTTTGAATTTTGAATTTTGAATTTTGAATTTTGAATAAGCTACATAAGTTAGGTTTTTAAAGACAGTACTTTCAAACAATAACTATTTTCGCGTATTTTTGTCCTTATAGCACTTTTGTGGTATAATCACAAGCAAGATATTATAATATTCTGGCAAATGAAATACACGTAGAAGTATGGGTCATCTTTAGCAAAATCAGTAGCTAGAGTATTAATTTTTTATATGTATATGTTATAAATTGTAGTTAATGGCTTATATCTTGCATATATTTAAAGCGGAGGTATTTATGAATAATGTGGAAGCTTTAATTTTTAATAATCATAATTTCAATAGATACAAATTTATGGGTTGCAAACTATCAAGACAAAATGGCGAAAAAGGTGCTGAGTTTTCGGTATGGGCACCAAATGCTAAAGAGGTGAAGGTAGTTGGTGATTTTAATTCTTGGAATGGTCATAACCATTTAATGAAAAATATAAAAAATTCAGGTTTCTGGAATATCTTTATACCTGATATTAGTGAAGGACAGATATACAAGTATGAAATAATAACAGAGCAGGGGATGTCGATATTAAAGGCTGATCCCTACGCCTATCTTTCACAGCTTAGACCAAATACAGCATCCGTGGTAACAAATTTAGAAGAGTTTTATTGGAACGATGAGTCTTGGATAAGAAATAGAGCAGAAAATCCACCTTATGATTTACCCCTAAATATATATGAAGTTCACTTGGGTTCATGGGTAAGGGATGAAAATAATAAATTTTATTCTTATAGGGAAATTGCAGATAAACTCCTTCATTATGTACTTTACATGGGGTATACACACATAGAGATACTACCTCTTACGGAGCATCCTCTAGATGCTTCATGGGGATATCAAGCCACTGGATATTTTTCTGCAACTAGTCGCTATGGAAATCCCAAAGACTTTATGTATCTTGTAGATAAGTTCCATGAAAATAATATTGGGGTAATCTTAGATTGGGTACCAGGACACTTTTGTAAAGATAATCATGGTCTCTATAATTTTGATGGAACACACTTGTATGAATATGAAAATCCTTTAATGGGTGAAAATTATGATTGGGGCACTGCTAACTTTGATTTAGGGAAAAATGAGGTTCAAAATTTCCTGATTTCAAATGCAAGGTTCTGGTTTGATGTATATCATATTGACGGATTAAGAGTTGATGCTGTTTCTAACATGCTATATTTGGATTATGGAAAAAGGAGTAGTGAAGCTCTTAGAAATGCTAAAGGTACAAATGAAAACCTGGAGGCCATATCATTTATAAAAAAGTTAAATGAAGTTATATTTAAAGATTATCCTAATGTATTAATAATTGCAGAGGAATCTACGGCCTGGAGTAAAGTAACAGCGCCTACTGATGTAGGGGGGCTTGGGTTTAACTACAAGTGGAACATGGGATGGATGAATGACATGCTAAAATATATGCAACTCAGCAGAGAAGAAAAAAAGACTCAACATAAATTAATTACATTTTCATTAATGTACGCTTTTTCTGAAAATTTTATTTTACCACTTTCACATGACGAAGTAGTTCATGGAAAAAAGTCTCTATTAAACAAGATGTTTGGAGAATATGAGGATAAATTTGCAAGCCTAAGATTATTTTATGGATATATGATGGCGCATCCAGGCAAAAAACTGTTATTTATGGGTGGTGAGTTTGGTCAATTTATTGAATGGAATAATGATAATCAGTTAGATTGGCTTCTTTTAGAGTACCCTATGCATAAAAATCTTCAACAGTATACTAAAGCCTTAAATGAATTCTATAAAAATCAGAAAGCACTATGGCAACTAGATCATACTAGTGAAGGGTTTGAATGGATTGAACATGGGAATTTTAATCAAAGCGTGATTTCGTTTATACGAAAAGGCAAAGCTGATAGTGACTTTTTAATTATAGTATGTAACTTTACAAAGGTTAATTATGAAAGTTATAAAGTTGGTGTTCCAATGTTTGTAGGTTATACAGAGGTATTTAATAGTTATAATGAAAGCAATAAGTATGATAAAACTAATATTAAACCTATATTAAAAAAATGGAATGATAAACCTTATTGTATAGATATTAAGCTTGCGCCATTATCTATAGTTTTCATAAAGCCTGATGAGAATATAAAACAAGTTAAAAATAACTACAAAGCCAGTGTGTAACTTTATTTTACATCATATCACGAGTAATATTGCAGATTGGAAAGGAGGAAGGTAGCATGATAAAAAAGGAAGTAATAGCTATGATCCTTGCAGGGGGTCAAGGGTCAAGACTAAAACAATTAACAAAGATGATAGCAAAACCTGCAGTTCCTTTTGGAGGAAAGTATAGAATTATAGACTTTTCTTTAAGTAATTGTTCTAATTCTAATATAGACACTGTGGGGGTTCTTACTCAATATCAACCATTGGTTTTAAACTCACATATAGGAATAGGTGCACCATGGGATTTAGACAGAAGAAATGGAGGAGTTAGTTTGCTTCCACCTTATCAAAGTGAGGATGGTGGTAATTGGTACAAGGGTACAGCAGATGCTATATACCAAAATACAAATTACATTGATAGCTTTGACCCAGAATATGTGCTTATCTTATCAGGAGACCATATTTATAAAATGGATTATTCGGAAATGTTAACGTATCACAAAGAAAAAGCTGCGGATGTTACTATTGCAGTACTAGAAGTATCCCTAGAGGAAGCTAGTAGATTCGGAATAATGAATACCAGGGAAGATGATAGTATATATGAATTTGAGGAAAAGCCAGAGAATCCTAAAAGCAATTTAGCATCTATGGGAGTTTATATTTTTAATTGGGGGACTCTTAAACAGCTACTAAAAGCGGATAGCCTTGATAAAACCTCTAGTAATGATTTTGGTAAAAACATAATACCTAAAATGTTAAATAATAAGCAAAAATTATATGCATATCCCTTCAAAGGATATTGGAGAGATGTTGGTACTATTGAAAGCTTTTGGGAAGCGAATATGGACTTGCTATCTGATGATAATGAATTAAATATACATGATGGCAAGTGGAAAATATATTCAGTAAATGCCATGTTGCCACCACAATATATAGGGCCTGAGGCAAAGATTAATAATGCAATGTTAAATGAAGGTTGTACTGTTTTTGGAGAAGTAAGCAATTCCGTGCTTTTCCAAGGAGTACATGTTGGTAAAAATACAAAAATAACAAATTCAGTAGTTCTAGCTAATACCAAAATAGGAAATAATGTAGTTATAGATAAAGCTATCATAGGAAGCAATGCTACCATAAGACGAAATGCGTGTATTGGTAATGGTCGAGATATTATTGTTATAGAAGAAGGTAAGGAAATTAAAGCTGATTCAAATATATCAACTAAATTATAAATTTGTGAGGTGATAGTATGCTTAAAAATTATATAGGAATATTAATGTTGAATGAGAAAGAAGATGGTATTAAAAGTCTTACGAAATCAAGACCTATAGCATCCATACCTATAGGTGGGAGATATAGAATCATTGATTTTGTACTTTCAAATATGATTAATTCTGGCATTTATAATATAGGAGTATTCACTAGCACAAAATCTAGATCCTTAGTGGATCACTTAGGTTCAGGTAAACCCTGGGATTTAGATAGGAAAACAAATGGTTTATTTTTATTTAACTTTGCTTCAGAAAGAGCTCAATTAAGAGATATAGATGTGCTTAGCAATAATATGGAGTATATTCATAGAACAAAGCAGGATTATGTAATAATATCTTCTTCATATATGATATGCAACATTAATTACAATGAAGCTGCTAAATATCATGAAACATCAGGTGCTGATATAACTTTATTGTACAAGAAAACAAATAATGCAAAAAAACATTATATAAATTGTAGCACTTTAAACATTAATGAAGAAAATAAAGTTTTGAGCATTGGCAAAAACGTAGGAACATATGACAAACTAAATATATCAATGGAAATGTTTATAATGAAAAAAAGCACTCTTATAAAAATTATAAATAAAAGCATTCAGACCGGATATCATAATTCTATAAAAGAAGCAATTTATAACAGTTCTTCCGAGTTAAATGTAAATGCATATGAATTTAAGGGTTACCTCCAATGTGTAGACTCTGTGAAAAGTTATTATAAAACTAGTATGGATATGCTAAATGCTAAAATAACCAAGGAGTTATTTTTTAACAATGGGTTAGTCTATACAAAGAGTAAAGATGAAGCACCAACTAAATACTTTAATGGGGCAAAAGTTAATAATGCTTTGATTTCAAATGGATGTATTTTAAAGGGAAGCATAGAAAATAGTATAATTTCTAGAAGGGTAATTGTGCAAGAGGGTGCAGAGGTTAAAAATTGTATAATATTTGAGAATTGTGAAATTAAAAAAGGTTGTAAGCTTACCAATGTTATAATTGACAAAAATACTATTGTAAAAGAAAATACAGTTCTAAAAGGGGATGAGGAGTTCCCGGTTGTAGTAGAGAAAAAGAATCGATCAGAACGATATTAAAATCAATAAAAGAGTAATTTATAATATAGAGAGGAAGGAGTGTTATTATGAAAGTATTATTTGTTGCTTCTGAAGCATACCCTTTTATAAAAACAGGAGGGCTTGGAGATGTTGCATATGCACTACCTAAAGCTTTAAGAAAGCTAGGCATAGATGCAAGAGTAATTATGCCAAAGTACAGTGGAATCCCATCCTCTTTTAAAAGTTGTATGGAAGATATAGCGGAGTTCAACGTTACTGTTGGATGGAGAAATCAATATTGTGGATTGCAATATTTAACTTATGATGACCTACCATATTATTTTGTAGATAATGAATACTATTATAATAGGACTGAAATATATGGATGTTACGATGATGGAGAGAGGTTTTCTTATTTTTCAAAAGCAGTACTTGAATCAATAAAGCATATGGGGGATTTCGTACCAGATATAATTCATTGTAACGATTGGCACTCAGCAGTTGTACCAGTTTTACTCAAAGAACACTATAGTGAAGATGAGAAATACAGCAATATAAAAAGTATATTCACTATACATAATTTAAAATATCAAGGGGTATTTTCGAAAGAAATACTTGGAGAGTTATTAAATTTAAATGAAAAGTACTTTAATGATGAGGAACTTAAATTTTATAATGATGTGTCCTTTATGAAGGGGGGAATTGTTTTTGCAGATGCAGTGACTACGGTTAGCAATAGCTATGCAAAAGAAATACAAACTCCTTTTTATGGAGAAGGTTTAGATGGGTTGCTACGCTTAAAATCTGAAACTTTACATGGAATTGTAAATGGTATAGATTATGAATTATACAATCCTAAAGTAGATAAAAAGATATTTTATAATTATGATGTGAACAATAGAGATCAAAAGGTAAAAAATAAATTAAAGCTTCAGCAAACACTAAATTTGGCAGTAAATGAAACCATACCAATGATAGGCATTGTAACTAGATTAGTGAAACAAAAGGGGTTAGATTTAATTGTGGATAGACTTCAAGAACTACTAAGTCTTCCTATTCAGATAGTATTGCTTGGTAATGGAGATGGATATTATGAAGATATTTTTCAATATTATAACTCCATTTATCCTAGTCGTATATCAACAAATATTACTTATGATGAGTCTTTAGCACAACAAATATATGCTGCTTCAGATATGTTTTTGATGCCGTCATTGTTTGAACCTTGTGGAATAGGCCAGCTTATAGCCTTAAGATATGGAAGTATACCAATAGTTCACGAAACTGGAGGATTAAAAGACACTATTATACCTTATAATAAATACACTGGTGATGGAAATGGATTTTCCTTTGAAAACTATAGTAGTGAAGAATTATTAGATACCATAAATAGAGCTCTAGACTTATATAATGACAAGATAGCTTGGGATAAGTTAGTTGAAAATGCTATGCTTTTAAATAATAGCTGGGAAAATTCAGCTAAAAACTACATGGATTTATATAATAGCTTATAAAACTAAAGATTACAAGGTGGTGGATAATGTGGTAATAGATAAAGAAATATTTAAACTTGACTATACAGAAAAATTACAAACAATGTTTGCTGAAGATGCAATGGATGCGTCTATGATACATAAATATTTTGCTTTAGGTGCATTAATAAAAGATTACTGCTCCAAACCTTGGATAGAAACTAATAAAGAATATTCTAAAAATAATGTAAAACAAGTTTATTATTTTTCTATGGAATTCTTGGTTGGGAAGTTGTTAAATAGCAATTTAGTTAACTTAGGTATAAAAAGTGTATGTAGTGAAGCACTCCTTGAGCTGGGAATTAGTTTGAAAGACCTAGAGGAAATAGAATTAGATGCGGGCCTTGGTAATGGTGGACTTGGAAGATTAGCAGCATGTTTCTTAGATTCTATGGCGTCTACAAATATACCTGGACATGGTTGTGGTATAAGATATAAGTACGGATTATTCAAACAAAAAATAGAGAATGGGTACCAGGTGGAAGTTCCCGACAATTGGTTAAAAGGTGGAGATGTCTGGGAAATTAGAAAAGAAAACAAGTCAGTGGAAGTAAGGTTTGGCGGAGAAGTCTATTTTTCAGAGGAATATGGTAAGATGAAAGTTGTTCATGAAAATTACTCCTCTGTAAAAGCAGTACCATATGATACTCCTATAAAAGGGTATAAAAACAATATGGTAAACACCTTAAGACTTTGGAGCGCAGAAACAATGGAAGAAGATTTTGATTTTTCATCCTTTAGCAAAGGAGACTATGCACAAGCAGGTGAAGATAAATATTCAGTGGAGGCTATTTCGCAAATATTATATCCCGATGACAGTTATGAAAAAGGGAGACTTCTACGATTAAAACAAGAGTATTTTTTCGTAAGCGCAGGAATACAAAGCATTTTAAGAAGCTATAAAAAAACCCAAAAACCACTAGAAGATTTTCACAAGTATGTCGCTATTCAAATAAATGATACTCATCCAGCAGTTGCTGTAGCCGAGTTAATGAGGATTTTAATTGACGAGGAAGGGTTATCTTGGGACATGGCTTTTATGATTACAACTAATACTATGGCATATACTAATCACACAATTATGGCAGAAGCGCTGGAAAAGTGGCCTGTAGAAATGTTTCAAAAATTACTTCCACGTATTTATATGATTATTGAAGAAATAAACAAGCGTTTTTGCAATGAAGTGTATCATAGATATAATGGTGATTGGAATAAAGTAAATAAAATGTCTATTATTTATGATAGATATATAAGGATGGCTTATCTTGCTATTGTAGGGAGTCATTCTGTTAATGGAGTTGCAAAATTGCACACCGAATTGTTAAAACATCAAGAATTAGCGGATTTTTACGAATTCTTTAAAGACAAATTTAATAATAAAACTAACGGGATAACGCATAGAAGGTGGTTACTCAACTCTAACGAAAAATTAGCAAAGCTTATAACAGAAACAATAGGTGACAAGTGGATAAAGGCTCCAGATGAGCTTGTTAAATTAATGGATTATGCAAAGGATAGTACTTTCCAAGAGAAAACACAAAATATAAAGATAAATAACAAGATAAATTTTTCGAATTATTTGTTGACAAGTTCAGGTATATCAGTTGATCCAAATTCCATATTTGATGTTCATGTAAAAAGAATGCATTCTTATAAAAGGCAACTTTTAAATGTATTTAACATCATGCATTTGTATAATCAACTTCGAGAAAATCCGAATTTAGATATAGTTCCAAGAACTTTTATATTTGGTGCAAAAGCTTCTCCAAGTTATTATATTGCAAAACAAACGATTAAACTTATAAATACTTTGGCCACTAAGATAAACAATGATCCTATAGTTAGAGATAAAATCAAGATAGTATTCCTTCATAACTATGGGGTGTCCCTGGCTGAAAAGATTATTCCTTGTGCAGATGTAAGTCAGCAAATATCTACTGCATCTAAAGAAGCTTCGGGGACAGGTAATATGAAATTTATGATGAATGGTGCTATAACTATAGCAACATTAGATGGAGCTAACGTAGAAATATTTGATGCAGTGGGAAAAGAAAACATTATATTGTTTGGGTTAACGGCGCAAGAAGTGATAGAGCATTACAAGAATAAAGATTATAATGCTTTTGATGTATATAGCAATGATAAAAGATTAAGCACCATAGTAAATCAAATGATAGATGGATTTTTAGAAACTGATAAAATGGAATTTAAGAGTATATATGATAGCTTGCTAGTACAAAATGATGAATATTTCGTACTTAAAGATTTTGATTCATATGTAAAGGCTCAGTGTGAAATTGATATGTTATATAGGCAAAAATCTAAATGGCAGGAAATGTCTATTGTAAACATTGCAAAATCCGGTATGTTTTCTAGTGATAATACAATAAAACAATATGCTAAGGAAATATGGGGAGTTCAAGGGGTTAATATTAAATTATAATTATGCGAAAGATGTTGTGCTAATTAATTATTTAGCACAACATTTTTTAATACGGGTTGATTTAATAAGAAAAATGTTGTACTATATACTTATAGCAAACTAAATACGAACGATGAATGCAAAACAAAACCGAATATTCGCAAACTCATATATGCTTAGAAATATGGACTAAGCGTTTCTACCAAGTAACCGTAAAATACTTGACTATGGGTGGTTATAATAATTATATTGAAATAATTGTAGAATCAATTATTTTTATTGATGATTTTTATTGTATACCTCCTAGTTAAATAGGGGGTGTTTTTTATTTTATATACAATTTAAAAAGTTAATTGAATATTACAAAAATTTTTAAAATATTGTTTGATTTTACACTGAAAGTGTTGTAATATTATTATAACATGCAATTACATTAATTTACATTAGAGTTAAGAATAATGGTGCAATCTCATATATGCGTATGAATATGAAGTAACAAAGGAGAAAGTTTATGAAGGCATTAAAAGATAAAATAATAGCAGAAGGTACAGTAATTCGTGGGGAAATCTTAAAGGTTGATAGTTTTTTGAATCATCAAATTGATATAAAGCTTTTTAATGAAATAGGAAAAGAGTTTAAAGAAAGATTTGCAAATCAAGAGATTACAAGAATATTGACAGTTGAAGCATCTGGTATAGGAATAGCGTGCATTGTTGCACAATACTTTGACAACATTCCAGTAGTTTTTGCGAAAAAACATGAGGCCACTAATTTAGATAGCGATACATATGAGGCAGATGTATTCTCATTTACAAAAAATAAGACTTACAAAGTAAGAACTAGTAAAAAGTACATAAATTCTAAAGATAAAATTTTGATAATCGATGACTTTTTAGCAAATGGAAATGCAGCACTGGGGCTTATTGAAATTGTAAGACAGGCAAAGGCAGAAGTAGTTGGTGTTGGAATTGTTATTGAAAAGGCATTTCAAAATGGAAGAAGCTTTATTGAAAAGGAGGGTGTTAGGGTAGAATCATTGGCCATAATAGAATCTTTAGAGGGCAACGAAGTAGCTTTTCAAACCAGCAGATAAGAACATAATAATTATTATTTATCACATTTTGAGTAGTCACGGAAACTAATATGAAAAACTTGAGTTTCTATAAAGTAATTATAGTGTCCTAGGTTTTATGCTCGAAGAGCAGTTGGGGAGAAAAATAGGCATAGCAAACAAGCCTACATGATGCAGAAATTTTCAGAAGAAATATTCAATTGTTAAAAAGCTACTGTAATAAATTTAAAATACTGA
>NZ_JAIZZN010000019.1 GCF_020443565.1 Clostridium sp. CS001 | reverse complement strand
TTTTCGTCCCATTATCAGCGCTGCTTGCTTTAAAATATCATTTTCCATCAGCAATTGCTTATTTTCTTTACGAAGACGTAGTAGTTCATTCTCTTCCATGGTTCGATTATCTTTAGCCTTGAAAGACCCAGATTCGCTATAATCATTTAACCACTTAATTATTGTAGATTTTGCGATTTGATATTCTCTTGCTATATCTGAGGTTGATTTACCATTTTGCTTAAGAGCTACTATTTGCTTTTTAAATTCCTCTGTATAATTTTTTGTTTTTCCTGCCATGATATTTTACACACTCCTTTTTATCTATTATATCATGATCGAATGTTTACTGTACAATTTATTATAATCTATCCAAGCTGCCAAAAACAATAATATCCTATGATGATTTATGTATTAGCTGGGACAGGATAAAGCAAGAAATTCCTCAAGCTAAAGATGCAGTATCTTCACCTAATAATGATGTTTTAGCAGTTTTAACTCCAAATAAATTGTTGATTTATTCTAATCCTAAAAATAGTATTGACAAACCAGCCTTGAGTATTGATGTTGATAGTAATGAAAGTATTATTCTTAACCAATGGTCAACTGGTGAGTATGTGGATAAATGGAACAAGCAAATAAATAATTATTAATGATAATTTTCAAGTGGTTAGTATTTGTTGCCGACGAAAGTTTAGTGAAAACATGCCACATCAACTAACAAATTTTTATAGTCCATCTTAGCCGGTGGACTATTTTTATATAGCAATGTGTAAGTTTATTACTTATAATCTATATATAGGCTAGATTGTTGAAATTAAAAAATATTTATATAATCAAACATCGAATCATATAGGGGGGGTGAGAATTAGTAACTCTAGGTGAAATTGGTTATAATGTAAATTTGAAAACGGGGTGTAAAAGTGACAGAATACCAAAACAAACAAGAATTGATTTTAGAAATTTCAAATCGCGGAAAATTATTTATAGAGGAATTTAACGGTATTGATGAAAAAGATAAAGATAGGTTAATTGATGGAGTTGATAGAACACCTGCTCAAATGATTGCTTATCAATTGGGTTGGCTGAATCTGATTCTTGATTGGGATAAGCAAGAACAGCAAGGACATATCGTTATCACTCCAACTACAGGCTACAAATGGAATAACCTCGGTGGTTTATATGAAGCTTTTTATAAGCAACATGAGGGATATACTCTCAAAGAGTTATGCACTATGTTTATAAAGGCAGAACAGCAAATTATAGAACTGATTAACAGTTACACAGATTTCGAATTATTTCAGCAAGGCGGAAGAAAGTGGTCATCATCAACTGCCTCTAATTGGCCTATATGGAAATGGATTCACATCAATACTGTTGCACCGTTCAAGTCCTTTAGAACGAAAATACGAAAGTGGAAAAAGTTACAACAAGGATATAGATAAATTAATCTTTATCAACAGGAGGAGGGTAACTATTTTATGAGAATTGCAGTCGTCGCTGATATACATAGTAATATTGTTGCTTTTGAAGGAGTATTGAAGGACATAAATAATAAAGATATAGACATGATTTTTTTTCTCGGTGATTATATTTTTGGAGGTTACGGTTCAAATGAAGTTGTTGATTTATTAATGCATTACAAAAATCAAAGCCAAAAACATTTAATTATATCAGGTAATATTGATGAGTTAATAGCTCCCATAGAAGAAAATGCCCATTGGATATATCCAGTAAATAAACAAATATACAATGAATTAGGAACAGAACGCGTATCATTCTTGAAGTCTCTCCCATCAAATATTCTAATAAAAGAGGAAGGAATCTCTATATATTTGTGCCATAATCCGTCAGAAACAGAAGTCTTTACAGTAGTTGATGATTTAAAAAGAGAAAACAATATTCCTAATATGAGATCACTTGCTGATATTGCTAATAGCATGGAAAGTGATGTTTGTATTTTTGGACATTATCATTTGTTCATGGATGAAGAAGTCAATGGAAAGAGGTTTATATGTCCTAGTTCTGTAGGAATGCCATTTAATGGCGATCCCAGAGCACAATATATTATATTAGATCTTTTGCAAGGCAACATTACAACATCAAGGCAATATGTTGAGTATGATAGATTAAAACTAGTAGCGGATTTTGAGAAAAAGGAGTATTTTGAAAAATATAGAGATTGGTCCATGAATATTGTTACTACTATATTGACAGCATATAATTACATTGCCTAAAGAGGAGATGAACATCGTAATGAAAAAGATACTTCCTTATGCTTTTATTATTTTAGTAACCATTATCTTTAGCATCGTTATGTTTTATCCACGAGAATTAACTCAAATTACTGGTAAAGAAATAAATGTAGATATTAATACGAATTTAAAAATAATCTATAGACAATCTATTTTAGAGGGTGGAACTACTGTTGATAGCTATAACTCAAATGATGCTAAAGAAATAGTAAGATTTCTTAAATCACATAGATATGTAAAAATGGCCTATGTAAACTACCAAAAGTTTGACGATATGGATGTCTATAGTATATCAATCAAAAGTGATAAAAATGAGCTTTTGAGAATTGCAACAAGAGGAAGTGGCCACCTTTCGATTATCGATAAATATGGAAGATGGTCAACTTATAGAGTTATAGATGGTAAATTTGATTTAAAGTTTCTTGAAACTTTTTATAAATCATTGAGTAAAAACGTTAATTAGAATAATAAAGATTTTTATTATTAAATGGAAAAAAGATTATTTCAAGAAAATCCTCTATCTTCCATGGCTTGAAAGGAGATTACCAATGCTAAAAAATATTTACGACGAATGCCCACTATATATAAAAGACCTCATTACACTAAGACAGACCACCTCTGAGGACATATATCAGCTGCTAAAGTGTTATTCTGATGAACAAGCTGTGCCTTTTTTCAACGCTGATAATTGCCACGGTGATGACTTCCATTATACCTCAATCGAAAGAATGAAACAGGCAATTGACTTTTGGGATTATTCCTATAAAAACAAGTATTTTGTGCGATGGACTATTATTGCAAATGATACAAATGAAATCATTGGCACCATTGAAATGTTCCACCGAATCGCAGATGATGAATTTAATCACTATGGCGTATTGCGAATAGACTTACAAAGTAAATATGAAAGTCAAAACTACATTGATAATATTCTGCAAATCGCTAATGAACATCTTCCAAAAGCTTTTGATGTTAAGTTTATTCTTACAAAAGCTATTCCAGATGCAAAAGAGCGCATTGCATCATTAAATAGGGAAGGTTATTTACTACTAAACAAAAAACTCGTGATTTATGATGATTATTTTATAAAGAAAATGTGTTAAATTAATAAAACAAGTACTATAAGCATTATAATAGCAAACGAAGTCTACTAAGTAAAAGTGGTACTTAGTTTCATTTTAATAATCAGGAGGAGTGCTTTTATCATGATAAGAACACCTAAATGGAGAGAACCTTTAATAGACCCTTTTAACATTGCTTTTTCAAATAAATTAAAGCTAAAATCAATAGAAGGATACCCTCATGCTGGCAATGATGTGTTTGAATGCAATGGTTTTTATAATGAAGAACCTTTAACATTCTATTTAAAAGTTGAAAGACAAGAGGATGCTGATATAAACAACGAGGTCGAGATAATAAAAAAATTGCAAAACTCATTAATCCCTGTTCCAAAAATATTAGATTTTAATATTAATAGAGATTGTTCATTTATAGCTACAGAAACAATAATAGGTGACAGATTATCTACTATACTATCCAAAGAAGATTCATGTAATAGCCTTAAAAAATCATTAATGTACATGAAGAAATTCGGAGAAGGTTTAGGTAAAATACATTCCCTAAATATCCAGTGGAAACAAGCAAAAATGAGAAGGTTTCACGGATGTTTACCACTGGAAAAGATAACAGAAGATAGAATTTTAAAAATAGCTAATTGGTTAAATAACAATGATCCAAAAGAAAAAGAAAAAGTGTTTATTCACGGTGATCACCATTACGCTAATTTGTTATGGAATAATGATAAAATAGCAGCTGTACTAGATTGGGAACTTTGTGGAATAGGTTGGAAAGAATTTGACATAGCTTGGTCACTAATTTTACGCCCCTCACAAAATTTTTTAAAAACAAAAGAGGAACAAATTTCTTTTTTAGAAGGCTATGAAACCCAATGCTCATTTAACTTAAATGACTTTAATTATTGCAAAGTATTAATCTATCTTCATTTTTATGATATTGGAAAAAGGATTGGAGATATTAACTACACTGAATTTGTTTATGAAGAGATGGAAAAAATCACCTTGTCATAGGTTAAACCATAACCTTTCGTTTATTGCTTATTTTGCATAGCATTTTAGAATATATATAAAGAAATACGTGAACACGTATTACACAATTGATAAGAATGATATAGATACCTACGGGAAAATAGTTGGAAAGTTGAACACTTCTCCACAAATGATGGTTATAAATATTTATTTAATACTTAATATATAATTTATAGAACTTACTATCTAATATAAGGAGGGAACAACTTGAGAAAATTAAAGTTTATAATATGCATATTCCTAGTATTTTTACTTTCAGGATGCGGGCTAAAGGTTAACATTCAAGCATCAAATAACAATTCAAATATTAACACTACAGTAGACAAAAATTTAGGTGATACTACTATAAATATATCATCAACAGATCTT
This sequence comes from Clostridium sp. CS001, assembly GCF_020443565.1. Classification (GTDB taxonomy): domain Bacteria; phylum Bacillota; class Clostridia; order Clostridiales; family Clostridiaceae; genus Clostridium_AD. The sequence continues at coordinate 69,973 of NZ_JAIZZN010000019.1, read as the reverse complement.
GCAAATATTAAGGACAAACTAGCTGCCCTAGAGAAAGAATTAGCCAAAGATAATAATAAAGATGCTATTTTACAACACTTAAACGACTTTAAAGAAAAATCTGGTCTTAATATGCTATCTGTATATTTCGGTGATGAACTAGGTAATTTCTACTTATTTCCCGAAGTAACCTTACCAGCTGACTATGATGCTAGAGAACGAGTATGGTATAAAAATGCAAAGGAAAATGGGGCCTATATCTCTGATTCCTTTACAGACCTTTCAACTACTAATAAAATAGTAGCTGTAGCTAAGGCAGTCTATAAGGATAAAAAATTAATTGGTGTGGTTAGCATTGATTTAATCTTAGAAAATACTGCTGAATCTAAATGATAACTCTCAATGATATAAATTACTGCCATAAAAATAATAAGACCGCAGGGTCTTATTATTCTTATGGCAGTAATTATATTGCTACTTACCCAAGTACACAATTTAACTTTAACCGAGCTCTTGATTACTGCATTGGTTGCTGGAAGTTTTGAGACTTCTGATCCTTAATTTTCTGCTTGCCTTCTTCAATAAATTGAGTGTCCTTTGGAGATAACATACCTAAAACTTCTTCAAGTTCCCCAACATGTCTTCTTTCCTCATCTGCAATGTGATATAGAACCTTCTTAACTCTGTCATCTGCTGTAGACATTGCATGTGCTTCATAACCTATGATAGCTTCATATTCACCGGTTATGTCCACACGAATGGCTTGAGCTAGTTCTTCATTTGACATTTGTCTTGGTACGTTTGCAACGAATGGATTTCCTAATAACGCCATAACACCCTTCTCCTTTTCCATTTTAAATATATATTTAGCTTAATACTTAGTTATTATTCATTTATAATTCTAGGAGAGATTAACATTTTCTATTATATATATCAACTTAGTATTTTAAGATATTTTTTTATAATCCATCATAGTTTATACTCTTTTTATGCTACAATCTATATGAATGTTATTATAAAAGAATCACCTTACCATTTAGGTGCTCATCATATTGGAGCACCCAAAAATGCAATAGTTTCTGATGGTCCCTTCCTAACGTCTATTTATGATTGGAGTTATTTAATGAAGAAATTTAAAAAGTTTTATATAGAAATTACAAATGTATGTAACCTTTCCTGCAATTTTTGTCCTCAAACCTGTAGATCTCCTGAATTTATGGAAATAAAGACCTTTAGTAAAATATTAGATCAAATAAAACCTCACACAGACTATATATATTTTCATGTTAAAGGAGAGCCTCTACTTCACCCCAATTTAGGTGAGTTTTTGGATTTAAGCTATAAAAAAGGTTTCAAAGTTAACATAACCACCAACGGAACTTTAATTCGCGAAGTTTGGGACAAAATAATCTCAAAACCTTCACTAAGACAAGTTAATTTTTCCTTGCATAGCTTTGATGGTAATGAAGGCGCATCAAATAAAGATGACTATATCAATAACATTATCGCCTTTGTAAAGGAATCAATAGCTATCACTGATACTCTATTTTCTCTAAGATTATGGAATCTTGATAAAGACAATGTTACAAATGCTTTAGCCAAAAAAAATAGTACCTTGCTTTTGACAATTGAAGAGGCCTTCAACCTTCCTTATAAAATTGAAGAAGAAATACATCCAGGTAGAGGCATTAAACTTTGTGATAAGGTCTATCTGAATCAAGATCATGAATTTCAGTGGCCGGATTTAAAGGTTACGGAAGACAATAGTCCTGGTTTTTGTTATGGTCTTAGAAATCAAGTGGCTATCTTAGTAGATGGAACAGTAGTGCCTTGTTGCCTTGATGGAGAAGGCGTTATAAATCTAGGTAATATCCATAAATCTCACTTCTCTCAAATAGTTGAAAGTGAAAGAGCAAATAACATTTTTAATGGTTTTTCTAGGAGAGAAGCCGTTGAGGAATTGTGCAGAAAGTGTGGCTACAGAACAAAATTTAATCAAGAATAACAGGAACATCTTAAATTAAAAGACCACAGGCTAATTTAAATAAATTAGCCTGTGGTCTTTTGTATATCACCTTATCTTTTTAACAACATTTTGAAAGCTTCAAGTCTGCTATCTTCTATAAGTGGCAGTTGCCTAGCCCAGAAAAGTTACTTTGGTGGCAGTCTAAATCTGCTTCCAAAGTTGTTAATATTGCAGCACCGAAGGTGATGATTTAATACTATGCTCTTATAACTTCTGCTTCATCTTTTCTATCTTGTATTAACTTTTGCACTTTGTCTGCATGTCCCTTCATCAATATTGATATGAATAAGAATACAAATAACATTGCTCCAAGTACTATTATATCTTTTGTAAGTACACCATAGTCAACACCTGATATTACTTCCCTTAACCCAGATACTGCATAAGTAAATGGCATAAAGGGATTTAAAACCTTAAATAATGTAGGCACAACTTCTAATGGGAATGTACCTGCACAAGAAGTAAGTTGAAGTATTAATAATATAATTGATATTAATCTTCCCACTTGTCCAAGTAAGAATACCATACATTGAATAATGGCTATAAATACACAGGACAAGAATATATTAAATAGGAAATATAATATTACATTGTTTGGTCTAAGACCTAATAACATTACAGCTCCACTTGCAAGTACTGCCTGCATAAATCCTATAGCTCCGTAAGACAAAAACTTACCTGCAACTACAGATGCTGGACTTGCATTAATATCGTCATCTACCTTATCAGTGATTACAAAGAACATCATCAACGCTCCTACCCATAAGGATAGTGGAATGAAGTATGGAGTAAACCCTTCGCCATAGGTTTTAACAGGATTCACTGCCTCTTGATTTACAACTACTGGTTCAGAGAATGTAGCTCCCATAGTTTTACTGTCGTTTTTCAAACTGCTATTAAGATCACTATATCCATCTGTAAGCTTTTCATTAAGTTCTTTAGAACCATCTGTAAGCTTTATCATACCATCGTCTAACTTGTTAGCTCCATCGTATAATTTAGTTACCCCATCTTTGAGCTCAGGTAACTTTCCAGTTAAAGTACTGATTCCTGATGTAATCTCAGCTGACCCTGCACTTAGTTTTGAGGTTCCCTCTACTAGCGCTGGCATTTTTTCATGTAGCTGTGTTAGCCCTCCTGATAAAGCCATTGAACCACCAGCTAGCTTTTCTACACCAGCAGTTAGATCTGGAATCTTATTATTAAGCTGTGAAAGTCCATTTCCAAATTCACCATTCATAGCAGCATAAAGGGTATCAAGTCCTCCACTAATTTGTGTTGCCGCTCCTATTGCTGTACCTGTTTTTTCTGCAAAGCTACCAGCTCCTTTTGAAAACTCATCGGCACCTTTTGCAAAGGTAACAGTACTTTGCGCAAATTCTTTTGATCCAGCTACAAAAGCTGATGATCCTTGTTGTAATTGTGCTGACCCTTCTGATACTTTATGGGCACCAGTTTGAAGTTCATTCATCATTGCTAAGTTTTTCTCATCTGTTGAAGCCTTATTTAATGAGCTTATCGTAGCTAAAAAGTTTTGCATATTAACATCTTGCTTAGCCTCTGGATGAGCTTTTAAATACTCTCCAAGCTGTTTATCTAAAGCCTGCGCAAGTGCTGCTTGAGATTTTTTATTATTATCTAATAAAGCATCTACTCCTGTGGAAACTTTTAAACTTCCATCCTTAAGAGCCCCTATACCCTTTTCCATTTGTCCATATCCTGCATTAAGTTTTGCTGAACCTTCTGTAAGAAGTGCACCGCCATCATTAAGTTTTGTTGCTGCACCAGACAGCTGAGTCGCTCCTTCTTTAGCTGCCCCAAGGCCCAATGCAAGTTGTGATGCTCCCTCCTTAAGTTTTCCAGTTGAGGGTACAATTTGAGTTTTATATGCATCATTAAGTTTTTGTACCCCAGTTGCCATTGTTGGCACTTGGTCATTAAGTTGTGATATACCATTGTTTAATTGACCTGCACCACCATAAAGTTGATTTATACCACTTGCCATAGTAGGCACCTGAGAATTAAGTTCTCCTAGCTTACTAGTTAATGTATTAGAACCTACCAGTAACTTACCTACTCCATCTACCATCTCTGGAATGTTACTATTAAGTTGTCCTACTCCATCTTTTAACTTGCTAGTCCCATCTTTTGCAGTAACTAATCCATCAGATAACTCTTTACTTCCATCAGAAGCTTTTTTCATACCATCTTTAACTTCATACAAACTATCAAATACTTCAATTGTATATTCCTTTGACATACTTTTAGTTAATTCTGACTTAAGTTGATCTAGTACCTTACCATTAATCTGTGCTGCTAAAAAATTTCTTTTTTCATTTGCGCTGTATAGTATTGTAGCTTGCTTTGGTTTTCCTTTAGTAGCGCTTAGTGCGTTTTCCGAGAAGGTTTCTGGAATAACCAGCATTGCATAATACTTCTTGCCATTAAGTCCCTCTTCCGCTTGCTCTCTTGAAACAAATCTCCAACCTACTGATTGCTTTTCTTTGAGATTGTCTACAAAGTCTTGCCCAAAGTTAACCTTTTCACCATCTTTTATACTTCCCTTATCTTGGTTTACCACAGCTACAGGCATATCTTTAATCCTAGCATATGGATCCCAAAAGGCATTAAGGTAAAGTAAACTATACAAAAGTGGAACTATAATAATTGCTATTACTGATACTCGTATGAATCTATTTTTAAATATGCTTGAAATATCTCTCCCAGCTACCTTTAAAAAATTCATATTATCACCTCATCCTTTATATAAAATTATTTTTGTAACAGTTTTATTAATGGTGTTTTGTCGACTGACCAGTCAGTCAACATTTATATTCTACGCTTTTTTATAATAAAGTCAATATTTTTTTCAAAAAAATAAAAACAGCGAGAAATTCTATTGCCTAGAATTATCTTACTGCTTATTTTTACTTTATTCCATTTAACAGATGCTGCATAAAACTATCCGTAACTTCATCCAATTTCATTCTATCATTTTTGATGACATTATACGCTGCCACCGAAACCAATGTTCCAAAATACATATACGTCAAAAGAGAAGATTCACATCTTTTTATAGCTCCATCATCCATAGCCATCACTAAAAACTCCTCGATATCCTTCATGTATCCATTTAATAGTTCCCTCAACTCAGAATGCCTAATCTTTCCACCCCACGCTTGACTAATTACAACCTTAAATAAATCTTTATTTTCATATACCAATTTTAACTGCGCTTTGGTTAATTCTCTTAACTTAAAAGTATAATCACCATTGCCCCCAACTATAATTTCTATTTGCTCTGTAAGCAAATTTACTCCTTCAGTAATTATGTATTTAAAAACCTCATCCTTACTTTTAAAGTAATAATAGACGGTGCCTTTAGCTACTCCAGCACTTGCTGAAATCTCATCCATAGTAGCTCCATCATATCCGTTAACAGAAAAGATTTTAATTGCCGATTGAAATATAGCTCTTTTTGTTTTGTTCATTACTTCACCCCAATTAATTAAGAAATTTATTTTACCACTAAAGTCATCCACGTACTAGAGAAGTTTTAAATAATGATATACTATATTACTGGAAAATGAAAGCACTTTTATACATTATGTAGAATATTCCTTTAGTTTTGTTAATTATCCATACATTTTATGAACAGCGTGGATTAATATATCAATATTGGGGATACTATAATTTATACCTTAAAAAAATTTACAAATAGAGGTGCTAACATGCGAATACCTACTCATATCGGCGTTATCCCTGATGGAAATAGAAGATGGTCTGTTGACAATGGACTATCAAAAGATAAAGGATATACCTTTGGGCTAGATCCTGGTTTGGCTTTGTATAAAATTTGCAAGGGCATGGGAGTAAAGGAAATAACCTACTATGGCTTCACTACTGATAATACAAAAAGGCCATCTTTTCAGAGAGAAGCCTTTGTTAAGGCTTGTGTTGATGCAGTAAAGCTATTAAGTACCCAAGATGCCGATTTACTAGTTGTAGGAAACAGTGACTCACCTATGTTTCCTAAAGAACTTCTTCCTTACACCACAAGAAAAACCTTCGGCAAGGGTGGCATAAAACTAAACTTCCTTGTGAATTATGGTTGGGAATGGGACTTAAGTAATCTTGATCAAAATAAAAGTAGCAACAGAAAAAATATATTTAACTGTATAAAAACAAATGATATCTCCAGAGTAGATTTAATTATTCGTTGGGGTGGAAGACGACGTCTTAGTGGATTTTTACCCTTACAATCTATATACTCTGACTTTTACGTTATAGATGATTTCTGGCCAGACTTTAAACCTGACCAGTTATTAAGTGCTCTAGATTGGTATAATGAGCAAGATGTAACCCTTGGTGGTTAGGGTTACTTTGGTGGTTAGGGTTACTTTGGTGGTTAGGGTTACTTTGGTGTTAATCTAAATCTACTTCCAAAGTTATTAATATTGCAGCATCGCAGATGATGATTTAATGGATATATGTTTTAAAATAAAACTATATCTATTTTTTTATGGACTAAAAGATGTTATTATTAAATTAAACTTGATATTTATTAAACTTTATTATATTCAAGTCCAAATATTATATTTTTATAATGTCAATTTTATTTTAAAGGGGATATTTATGGCTAATGAGAAAATAAACTGTCAAAAGTGTATATATTTCTACGTAACCTGGGACCCGTCATTTCCAAAGGGTTGTAAACTTTATGGTTTTAAATCTATGAACTTGCCTTACATACTAGTAAAACAATCAACTGGGTTACCTTGTGATAAATTTACGCCACGAGAAAAATAATTTAATTTTGTGTAAAATCATTAATAAATTTAAAATATAAAATAAAGCGTATAACTATAGCTTATAAGATACACCTATAGTCATATGCTTTTTAAATCCCTTAAATACTAATCAATAATCGTTTCATTTTGCTCAATTACTTCATAGGCATAAGAATCAATTGCTTCTTCCCTTATGGTTCCATCCTTATTAAGACCAGTAACTATAGTTGGTATGTTTACAAGCTTGCTGTCTATTCCGTCAACTTTAATATACCTATCTAATCCATTCTTTAGCTCTTCAAGCTCTTCGCTACCAATTTCTCTTCCCTTCATTCGTCTCAATTTTCATCTCTCCTTTTAGATATTATGCTATCCATATGGAGAGGCTACTATACTTTAAATTTTATATGAACTGTTTTGTTTTGCTTACAACCTTATTAAGTACATTAGCTAATTGTTCTAAATTATAAGGTTTTTTAATACATCCTTTAAATCCATAAGCTTTGCAATCATTCATTGCCGCGTCGCTACTATACCCGCTTACTACTATAGCATTTACTTCTTTATCTAGTTCTAAAAGCTCTGCAATGGTTTCTTTTCCACCCATACCTCCGCGTATTGTTAAATCTATCATTACTGCATCGAAAACATTATTTTGTATTATTGAATCTTTATAGGCTTTAATAGCCTCCTCGCCGTTTTTTACTAGTTCTACTTCATATCCTATTTCCATGAGCATAAGTCTATTAATTTCTCTAATATTCTTATCATCATCCATTACTAATACTTTTCCTGTACCTAATATTACCTTTTCACGTTTAACTTTATCATTTATAACCTCTTGCTCAGATGCTCTTAAATAAATATAAAAACTTGTCCCCACTGATATCTCGGATTCTACATGAATATATCCATTGTGTTTAGCAATTATTGAATAACTAGCTGCAAGTCCTAACCCTGTACCGTTAGTCTTCGTAGTAAAGTAAGGCTTAAATATTCTATCCATATCCTCCTTAGAAATACCCATTCCCTTATCTCTTATTTCTAGCATTATATATTTTCCTTGCTTAATATTCCTTTTATTACCTCCCTCTACATATACATTAGTAGCGTTTACTTGAATAATCCCACCCTTTGGCATAGCTTGTCCTGCATTTATTAGTAAGTTATTAATAACTTCCCGAATTTGGCTTTCGTCTACTTCCACAGGCCATAAATCCTGGGCAATAGAGAAAATACACCTATTACTAGACCCACTTAATACCATAGCAGCAGTCTTCTTAATTAAACCCTTTATATTTATTGTTTTCTTAATTGGCAATTCATCCTTTGAAAAACTCATTAATTGTTGGTTAAGATCTTGTGCTTGTGCTATTAACTTTTCAATTTGCGAGAACTTATTGTTAACTTTATTAGTAATTATATTAAGATACCTTTTAATAATATATATATTTCCTAGTATTATAGTTAATATATTATTGAAATCATGAGCAATACCTGCTGCAAGAATACTTAAAGAGTTTATTTTTTCAAGTTTTACTAATTGCTCTTCAGAAAAACTTTTTATTTCCTCTAGTTCCTTTTGCATTTCATTTTTTGCCCTTACGTAACCGCTTACATCTTTAATAATTAACCTAATTCCGTTACAATAATTGTCCTCATTAAGAATTTTCTTAAATATTAATTCAAGAAAGCAACCTTCTTCGTCGCTTTGAATTGCTTTTAAATAAACTTGCTCATTATGATTACTTAAATAGAACTCTTGAGTTTTTATACTAAGCCATATTGGTATGGCGAATTCACTTTCATTATTAGCATAACTGTCTTTAATGGGCTTAAGTCTTTTTATTATTGACTTTGCCTCATTGTTTAAATAATTAATTTTAATATGTTTATCAAAACATATTATTGGAATAGGTAACTGTTCGTACTCAATAAATGTGACCTTCATGTCTAATTCCATTGATTTTAGCCCCCCAATATTAATAAATTAAAAATTTATACTCATTTGTCTTTTTAAGTTCTTTATTATCAACTTTAATAGATACTTTATGGTTTCTGTAAACATTATACCATTAATCCCATTTATTTTCATATATTTATTTTATTATTTAATGTTTTTTCCCATTTAATGTATATAAAAAGAAACAGCATTAAGAATATTAAAAAATATTCTTAATGCTGTCTTATTATAGTGAAATTCTTTTTACTTAATAGCTTTGCTAAGTATGTCCTGTTTAAATCGTTCTATCCCTATTCTCTCAATAAAATCCCCGAGTTTTTCTCCCATATCTCCATTTGCCTTGTAATATTCTATTAAGGTGTCAACTACAATAAGTACTTGTTCCTCCGTTAATTTCTCTGCAATAATATCAGCAACTCTCGGATTGTACCCTCCACTACCACCTGCAACTACAAGGTATCCTTCTTTGTCTCCGATTACGCCTATATCCCTAGCATAAACACCGGTACAAGCATTTCTGCATCCTGCTACTCCAATTTTTGTTCTGCAAGGCATTTCCATTCCATGATAGCGCTTATCGAAAAACATACCAATTTTTAAGGAATTTTGTTTTGCTCTTTTACAAAAAGCTGCGGGACACATGTGAATATTTTTTACTGAGTTTACTGATTTAACCGCAGGCTCCATGCCTAGCTCTTCCCATACCTTTGCAACATCTTCAGGTTCTAACCCTAGTATTGCAATTCTCTGCCCTGAGGTCATCTTTAAGATTCCCTTATATTTTTGAGCTACTTCAGCTATTTTTGTAAGTTGTTTTGAGGTTATAAATCCTCCTGGAATATGAGGTGTTACACCATAAGTTCTTTTTCCATCTCGCACCTTTTGAAGCACAGCAAATTTAGGTTCCATAAAATCTCCTCCTATTCCATGGAAGGATAATAACCAATAATTATCTTCCATACTACATTTATTTTAATTTACTTTTTTAATTTGATTTACTCCTATTATACCACTATGCTCTAAACCTTCAATAAAATTATAAGTAAATTTATCATTAAGATTCTCAATATATGCTTTTATCCATATATGTCTAAGATTATAAAATACATTTACATCTCCACTTACATTTTCCCAATAAGCTTTATGAATGCAACTTGTAGTTTCCCATTCAAAGATGTCACTTTCGGACTTTATAATTCTTGTTACTCTATCACAAGGCATACCTTCTAATAAATAATTATTAAGGGTATTAAATAATTCTTCTGGTGTTTCTAATATTCCTTTTTCCTTTGAACTTTCTCCAATAACTTTCCCCTGAGTTATAAAGCATTGCTCAGCAATGACTTCTGCTTCTTTCTCATATCTCTTAGCCATTTGTGTTATTATATAGGCTGTTCTAGTTTCAACTTTAGTAATTTTATCCTGTAACCATCCATGTATATTTGATGTATCAATTATATCTTCGATTTTTTTAGTTGTGTCTATAGGTGTTCCAAAAGCTAGTGACTCTTCTACAACATTCTTTGCAATATCATTATATTTATCTATATAAGCTTCTTGTAAGCTTTTTTCTAATTCCTCTGCCAATATAATCTTATTAAATAACCATGTGTGAATAGGTGCTAAAAAAGCGCTCATTATTATTCCTCCAATATCTATTTATTATCTTTAATCTATATATTAATAATAATGCATTTTACCTAATGTATCAGTAACTTATGTTACCATATAAGTTATTACTATAAGTTAATTATTATTTTAGTAATATCTTATATGGACCCTTCTTTTTAAATATCATTAAATCATCACCTGCGGTGCTGCAATATTAACAACTTTGGAAGCAGATTTACCTCTGGGTAGGCCTCTGGGGTAGATAACAATTCTCAATTGTTATCCTGCCACCAAAGTAACTTTTCTGGGCTACGCAACTGCCACTTATAGGAGATGGCAGACTTGAAGCTTCCAAAATGTTGTTAAAATAAAAAGAGCACTAATGCTCTCTCTATTTAAACTTAAATAAACCAACTTAGTTATTCCTCAAATCTTATTGCTGATTTACGTTTTGCCTTCTTCATTTCAGAGTCTTCTATTATCTCTGGCTTTTTAGGTTTATTGTTTTTTTCTTTTGCTGGTGTTTTCATTTCTTTATATGGCATAAAATCACTCCTTTATAAAGTATTTTTTACTTTTAAAAAAATTTTATTCATATATATTTTTTACTTTATATAATTTTCAGGATTTATAGGTTCTCCATTTTTCCTTACCTCAAAATGCAAATGGGGTCCTGTACTATTCCCCGTACTTCCCACTTCTCCTATTTTCTCACCTTGATTTACAACTTCTCCTTTTTTCACAGTAATGGCACTACAGTGCGCATATGTAGTTTCTACCTTATCTCCATGATCCATCTTTATTACATTACCATAGCCATCCTGCCAACCTGCATATGTAACTGTTCCATCTAATGCAGCACTTATTGTAGCACCAAGATTCGCTGCTATATCAATTCCCTTATGCATCTTTCCCCAGCGCACACCAAAGCTTGAACTTATGCTACCCCTTGAAGGGGTATTCATATAGGCAACATCAAGGATTACCGGTTTATTAGTTCCAATTAATATTTCTTTACTTTGCATTGGTGTCACTATTTCTGACTTTAAAGGCTTTTCTGATGCCAAGTTATTGTTAAGAAATATTACTTCATTGGTCACCTTCTTTATTCCATCTACACCGCTTAATTGAACCTTGCTTGCTCCACTCATTAATTTATCAGAGGATTTCATTATTGTGGTATACTTAACCACTTGATCTTTAATTGTATTGCCAACTACCCTAACAGTTATAATTGGCTTTTGTGCCTTACTATTGTATTTTATTATTGACTGAGTAATTTCATCATTTTCATATAAATTACCTATTCTAATCTTTGCAAATTCATATGTAATTTTATTATCTATATTTATTTCTGTAATAGTATTTAGTTTTGCATTTTGAGAATAATAATCTTTTATAGAATTTAAAACTTCTTTCCCTTGTTTTTCACTAACTACATATGCCAATTTTTTATTATCTGATTTCATTAGAAATGCATCAACTGTTATATTAAACCTTTTTAATATTTCTTTTTTAAAATTATCATCTGTCATAAACATAGTAGCAGTAAACAGTAATGTTATAAGTATTACACATATATTGTTTCTGTTTCGTTTTAAAGCATTCAATTTCATACCTCCTATGGCACTTACTTAATATGCCCTTTATATCTAATAATAAACATTATTGAAATATATTTTTTTATTTCTATGTTTAACTATATGGTATACTATAAGTTGAATAATAAAATTTCTATAAACTATAGAAATTAAATATAGAAAGAAAGGTAGTGACTTTATGAGCACTTTTATGTTTAAGAATGAAAATTATAAATATACTCCTGTGAGTAATATTTTTATAGATAAGTTTATGCCTAGAGCTAGGGGAGAGTTTGTTAAAGTTTACCTTCTTGGTTTGAAATATTGTGCATCAGGTGAAATAGGTGCCACTTCTTCAGTTATCGCAAATACCCTAGGCCTTTTAGAAACAGACGTTGTTAACGCATGGAATTACTGGAATGATGAGAGTCTAATTAAGATGACTCCTATTGATAATATGGGTAACTTTAATATTGAATTTTTGGATTTATTAGATGCCCCTAGTGAAATTGCCCAAAATATAAACTTAATTGAGGAACTGGCTAATGCCTCTATAAAAGGAATGCTTCAGGATATTGAAAAGCTACTAGCAAGACCTCTATCACCAAAAGAAATGACTATGTACCTAAGCTGGCAAAAGGATTATGGCTTTGCGCCTGAGCTGATACTTCTACTAATTCAGTATTGTGTGTCAAAAGGTAAAGTTGATTATAGATACATTGAAACCATTGCAATTGCATGGCATGATGGTAATATTAAAAACATAGAAGATGCCCAGTCCTTTATAAGAAAACATGAAGATAAATGGATAAATATAAGAAAGATATTAAATTATTTGGGAATAAAAGCTCCAGAAATAATGAAGCCTCAAGAACAAATATTAGATAAGTGGCTTAATGTTTATAAGTTTTCTCTGGAAATTATTTTTAAAGCTTGTGACATCTGTTTTGATAGACTTAACCGAGCTGACTTTAAATATATCGATGGAATCCTTAATAGCTGGTTTAAGGATGGAATTAATTCTTTAGAGGATATTGAGAAAAAGGATAAAAAACGTTTATTAACTAACAAACCTAATACTGCTGGTAGTAAACCTGCTAAAGGAACCTTTAATGATTATGAACAAAGGGCCTATGACTTTGATGAACTAGAAAAAAAATTACTAGGATGGGATAATAATGATTAAGGGATATCAAACTAAAATATTAGCTTTATACGATAAAATAAGACAAGATGAAGAGTCAGACTTTAGAAACAGAAAAATTCATATAGAAAAGACTCATCCTGAAATCATTGAACTAGATCAGAAAATAGGTAGGCTATGTATACAATTATCTATTAGTGCTTTAAAAAACATAGATAATAGAGAAGCATACCTAAGTACTCTTAGAGAAAATATAATGGATCTTCGAATGAAGAAATCTGAACTATTAGTTTCTAATGGTTTTGATATGGATTACTTAAATTTGCATTATAGATGTAGTAAATGTCGTGATACAGGCTTTATTGGAAATGCTAAATGTACTTGTTTTAAGCAAAAGGTTGTAGATGTCTATTATGATGGGTCCGAGCTTCGCAGCTTGTTAAAAATCAATAATTTTGATAACTTTAAATTGGACCACTATTCTTCTAGAAAAAGCGAGGCTGAATCTTCATCTCCAAAAAAGAACATAGAAAAGATTTTATCTAAATCCATGAGTTTTTTAAAGAACTTTGATAGTACTGATGAAAATTTATTATTCTTTGGAAGTTCTGGAACAGGAAAGACCTTCTTGTCCCATTGCATTACAAAGGAGTTAATCGACAAAGGTTATTTTGTAGTATACAAGACTGCTGAAGAATTGATAAAGGCCTTAAAGGAAATTCGATTTAATAACGACTCTTCTTTAGAGGAGCTACTAATAAATTGCGACCTCCTTATCATAGATGACTTGGGTACTGAGCAAATTTCAGATTTTTCTAAAACAGAACTATTTAACCTACTCAACACTAAGTTGTTAATGCAAAAGAAAATGCTCGTATCCACTAATTTATCCCTAGACAGTTTGCTTAAGGTCTATGCTGAAAGAATAACCTCTAGGCTATTTGGAAACTTTACAGCTTGCAAGTTTTTTGGAGATGATATACGAATAAAGAAAAATTGGACCAAGGGAAAAGTATCTGACGGCGCTACAAAACCTCAGGAGATGTAACTTAACAAAAATGACTTTTAAGTACTCTTTTAAAAAAGCAATTAAAGTAATATCTTTGTATCTTACCTCATATACATTGTATAAACGGAGGGATAAAGATGAACTTTTCAAAACACAAAATTAAACCCAATAGCAGTAAGGCAATGTCTTTAAGTCTCTTCACATTGCTCCTTATCTTTTTATTGGGTATTGCTTTACCTAAAAGTATTAATGCGTACAATAATGAAATAAATCCAAATTACTTCTATATTAACGTAATTAACAATGTATTACCCATAATTAAGTGCTCAAACAAAGACGAACACAATCTAAATGGCGAAAATGCCATGAAGTTTTCAGCCTTGTCACTTTTAGGAATGGATATTGTAAATCCTATCTCAATAATAGTAAAAGAAATTGCATACTTGAATATAAATGAAGTTATGACTAATGTAAATAATTTAGGTAAAGAAGATGAAACCCCAGAATCACTTGTTATTACACCATTTAACTTAGGGAATAATCAAGTTACTAAGTCTGAAGCTGAGGTTGTAGGCTCTGACATAGTAGCAAATCTGTATAATCTTGATTTAAAAAAGACTTTAAATAATGCCAAACCAGAAGTGCTTATATATCACTCCCACACTTGTGAAGCTTATCGCACCTCAGACAAAGATTCATTTAAAACTAATAGCAGCTTGGATCAAACAAGAGGTGTAGTTGCTGTAGGTGATGTTATAGCAGATGAACTAGAAAAGGTTTATGGGATTGCAGTTATACATGATAAGACTGTGCATGATAAGGGGGATTATGATGCATCCTATAAAAAATCTAGAGTTACTTTAGATAAATATTTAAAGGAATATGGCGATTTCAAATTAATTATAGATTTACATAGGGACAGTACAGATAAGAGCATAGTAACAACTAAAATAAATGGTGAAAGTGTTGCTAAATATATGTTTGTAGTAACAACAAAAAATCCTAGATATCCAAAACAGAAGGAATTAATAGATTCTATGATAGAAACATCAAACAAATTATTTCCAGGTCTTTTAAGAAGCAACCAAATACATGCTTATGAGTACGGTATGTCTGGATTTTATAGTCAGAATAGAAGTGATAATGCTATAATGTTTGAAGTAGGTTCAAATACTAATACTATTGATGAAGCAAAAAATACTGGCAAGTATTTATCAAGAATCATAGCCGAACAGTTAAATGGTAAAAGATAGTGCCACCCACGTGGCAAGTGGCAAAAGTGACAACCTATAGCGTATAGATATTATCCACAAGTTACTGTCTATATAATAAAAAAAGTCCTAAACAAATGTTTAGGACTTTTTTTTGGAGCTGGCAATAGGAATCGAACCTACAACCTGCTGATTACAAGTCAGCTGCTCTACCGTTGAGCCATGCCAGCGGACATATGGCGACCCAGAACGGACTCGAACCGTCGACCTCCGCCGTGACAGGGCGGCACTCTAACCAACTGAGCCACTGGGCCATATATGGTGGGAACAACAGGGTTCGAACCTGTGACCCCCTGCTTGTAAGGCAGATGCTCTCCCAGCTGAGCTATGCTCCCATATATGTTTTATTGGTGACTCCTAGGGGAATCGAACCCCTGATACCACCGTGAAAGGGTGGTGTCTTGACCGCTTGACCAAGGAGCCTTGTTAAATTATAAATTTTTATTGGAGCTGGCAATAGGAATCGAACCTACAACCTGCTGATTACAAGTCAGCTGCTCTACCGTTGAGCCATGCCAGCAGTAAAATAAAAATATGGCGACCCAGAACGGACTCGAACCGTCGACCTCCGCCGTGACAGGGCGGCACTCTAACCAACTGAGCCACTGGGCCATATGTGGTGGGAACAACAGGGATCGAACCTGTGACCCTCTGCTTGTAAGGCAGATGCTCTCCCAGCTGAGCTATGCTCCCACATTATGGTGACTCCTAGGGGAATCGAACCCCTGATACCACCGTGAAAGGGTGGTGTCTTGACCGCTTGACCAAGGAGCCATATTGAAATCGTCATTTTTCTTGTCTTGCGCCTTGCTAATTGTTGAAGCATCGCTTGGCAACCCGACATAGACTATAATACATAATTTTTGTTCAAGTGTCAACATATTTCTTACTTTTTTTATTATTTTTTTTCACCAAGGCAAATTTGTAGCAAATTCATATTCAATCTAAGCTTTTTAGAGTAAAATAATATGTAAGTTAGACGAAACACTTTATAGTGTAAATATAAGTCTTTTTCTCGAAGGGAGAGATTTTTTTGAAACATTCTCTTATAATAATTGGCGGAGGTGCCGCCGGTTTAACCGCAGCTTTAATGGCAAAGGACTTGGGAATTGATGTAGCCGTAATTGAAGGCACCGACCGAGTAGGTAAAAAAATATTAACCACTGGTAACGGAAGATGTAACATTAGTAATGAAAATATAGATGTGAGCAGATATCATAGTGAAGATTCATATTTCCCAAAGCATATACTAGCTTCTTTTAGTGCAACGGATACTGTAGATTTCTTCACCTACTTAGGTATGCCTTTGGTAACTTTAGACTCTGGTAAGATGTTCCCAATGTCATTGCAAGCTTCATCCGTAATTGATATACTTCGCTTCGCTTTAGAAGAAAAAAATATTCCTGTGTATATAAACACGAAAATTAAAGAAGTTATTAAAGAAGCTAATGGTTTTAAACTTTATAGCACAGATAATGCTAAATATCAGTGCGAAAAGTTGATTATTGCTACAGGAGGTAAATCTGCCCCTAAAACAGGCTCTGATGGCTCTGGTTACACGTTAGCTAAACAATTAGGTCATAGTATAATACCCACCGTACCAGCCCTTGTACAGCTTAAATTAGACTATAATAGATTAAAGGCTCTATCTGGGGTAAAGTTTGATGGTTACGCAGAGATCTTTATAAATAATAAAGCTGTTCAAAAGGAATTTGGAGAAATACTCTTCACTGACTACGGTATTTCTGGACCTCCAATTCTTTCTCTTAGTAGAACTGCATCTTATGGTTTATCTAAGAATGACAAAGTTTCTTTAACAATTGATATGTTACCAACTATTTCTTCCGAAGCTCTGCCTGAGTTTTTAGAAAATCATTGGTCAGTATTTGGAAGTCGTGGTGTACATGATTCCTTTATTGGAATAATTAATAAAAAAATCATCCCAATAATCTTAAAAGAGGCAAAAATAGAAGATATCAATAAACCTTGTTTCAATTTAGACTGGAAAGAAAAGAATGCTATATATGCTTTATTAAAACAGTGGAAATTTGAGGTTTCAGGCACTAATTCCTTTACAAATGCTCAAGTCACTGCTGGTGGCGTTAATACACAAGAAGTTAACCCTGAAACTCTAGAATCTAACATTGCCCCAAACTTATATTTTGCTGGTGAGGTACTAGATGTAGATGGCGATTGTGGTGGTTTTAACCTTCAATGGGCATGGAGTTCTGGTGCTATTGCAGCTAAGAATGCATCAAAATAGCTAATCGTCGCATACATGCTTAAAAAGTTTTTTCTTATATTACGCTTTAACTAAAAGTATATGTTGTGGGAATGCTTTCACATCGCTAAGTAATTCTAAACTAATTTTATTGAAAGATACTAAAAAGTGCAAACTCGCTACGCTCAAACAAGCACTTTTCTTTACGTATCTTCCCCTAAAATTAGTTAAGAATTACTAAAGCTTGTTCAAATGCATTCTTAGCAATCTATACTTTTGTTAGCATAATATAAGAAAAAATATATAATTCTGCGAGTTAACGACGAGGTAAGGATGGGTGGGAAAAGCATTCCTAAGATAGTAATTGCTATTTTGTAGTTGATATGATGTTAAATTGTTATTAGACTAAGTAGCAATTATAATTAAAAGTAAGTGCAATGATTTTTGAAAATTGACTAATACGATAGAAAAATTGTTTATTGTAATGAATAACCTTACAGAAGTGAATCCAAAAGTGCAAGGAACTTTATTTACTTATCTTCTATACTGTTTTTAGAGAGGGGGGATACGTTTTGAATTGGCATGAACAAATCAACGAAGCATTTGATTATATTGAAGGCCACTTAGACGACAACATTGATTTAGATAAGGTTGCAAATATAATGTGTCAATCTACAGTTAGTTTTCAGCGTACATTTTCTATATTTATGAATATATCCATATATGATTATATTCGCAGAAGACGTATGACATTAGCTGCTATAGAACTGCAAACAACTGATGTAAAGGTCATTGATTTAGCCTTGAAATATGGTTATGAATCTCCAGAATCATTTACCCGCGCTTTCAAAGAGATTCACGGAATAACACCATCAGCAGCACGTAAAAAAGATGTTACTCTTAATCTATTTCCACGTATCACTTTTCTACTAACAGTAAAAGGGGATATTAAAATGGATTACAATAAGGATCAAATTGTAAATTTAAAAGGACTTAACTGGGGGAATATTGACCCATCGTCTCATCTTAAGCCTTTCGATACTTGTATTTACTTAGCAACTAAATGGAGAGAATCTGGTTATATTGATCTTTTAGATTTAGGAACAGGGCTTGGTCGTCACGCTATTTATTTTTCAAAACAGGACTTCAATGTAACAGCAATGGATATTTCTGATTATGCTATTCAATACCTAAAAACATGGGCTGAAAAAGAAAATCAGATTATAAATGCAGGTGTCGGGGACATGACGTGTATGAATTACTCTAATGAATCCTTTGATTGTATTTTTGCTTACCATGTTATTTCCCATACAGATTCAATTGGATTAAAAAAAACAATTTCAGAAATTGAAAGGGTACTAAAACCAAATGGAGAGGTATATTTGTCATTTTGCTCAAAAGAAAGCACAGAATTTATTGAGAATAGAACTAATAAATTAGATAAAAATACTATAGTATGCCGAGATGGACTAGAAAAAGGTATACCTCACTTCTTCGCTGATTTAAATGATATCAAAGAACTCTTAGTCAATTTTAAAATAGAACTCGTAAAACATACAGAATATTTTTATGGTGATTTAAAACCCATTAGTAATCAAAGACAAAAATTTTATTATGTTAATGCGATTTTAAAATAAGGAAAATAAACATAATTTAAGACATTAGGGAACATCAATAAATTTATGTAAATGAAATCTATTGATGTTCCCACGTTTCTAATATATGGAAAAAGGTGTTATTCATTTTGTTAAATATTGGCTCGCTATATCCAGGTACTTTCCAAAAGGGTTAACGTAGTACCCTCTTCATTTATTATTTGGTGCCTACATATTACTTTTTCTTCTTCTCTTATAATTTCAGTACTTACCTTGATTGTTTCCCCATATCTTGTTTCCTTTTCATAAGTTACTTTAATATTCTTTAGTTGATAATTTAGCACTACATCTTTAGGCACTGTCTCTAAAGCCCAGGCAACATACTTCACATTATTTACGTGCATATTTGTGTCAATATCGCTATATCTCACCTTAAAACTTTTCTCGCTGTGGATTTCAGATATTGATGCTATATTCTCAATCTCCATATCTATGTTATTATTTTCATCTATGCCATAGACCTCATACATGCCTTCTGTAATCTTCATAGGTCTTCTTCTATTCATATTTATTAAAAACCATACAGAATTAGCATGACCTATTACATTTCCTTCTGCATCCATAATTTCATGTTTTCTATATCCATAAAATTTCTTAAAGGAGTATGCAAAAGTTTGCACTTTTATAGTTTCATTTAATAATGGATAGGTGTCCATTGTTATATCCCACTTATACAACATCCAAGCCATATTATTCTCTTTAAGATAGTCTATTCCCACTCCTAGCACTTCACTTTGATACATTGCCATATCACCAAGGTAATTTATTATGGTGGTAATAAGGGCCTTTTTATGGATATCAACTTCATAATAATGAATGTTATAGTTTCTATCTGTAATTACAGGTATTCTGTTCATATTCTCCCACCTTTACTTCCTTTGAATACGTAATAAACTTGAATCTTTTAAGTTTATTAATACTTAAAATCATATCAAACTAAACTGATTCAGTAAACATTAATAGCCTAGTGTTATATAAAACTTCACATTTATTTTGTATTATCACTTTAGAATATTAAATATGGTTTCATATTACATAGATATCACTTGATTATTAAAGGTGAATAGCTAAGCCTATGCGTACTCTACTCACAGGCTCAGCTATTGATTTAAGAGTATTAAATTAAATGTTGTTATCTATATAAAGGCTTGAAATAATCTATATTTAAATTTTAAACTTAGTAATAAGTCTCTCTAAATAAACTGATTTCAACTGTTTACTTGCCATTGCCTGCTTAATTGGAGAAAGCTTTAAAATTGCAGAAAGCACTGCAGCCATTGCCCTGTGACTTCCCAAAGCTTGATTATCAAAAATCAAATCTTGGAGAGTTCCCTTTTCTATTGCCATAAGTACCAGCCTATGTACAGAATTTACTGGAGTTATAATCTTTTCCTTTCGGCTCTCTAAGTGCATGCTTTTATTAAAACATGACCTTACACAAACACCACATCCAAGGCAGATACTTTCATTTATCACCACACCTGTATCAGTCTTTTCTATGGCTCCAATAGGACAAGCTATTACGCATCTTCCACAGCTACTACAACTTTCTTTATTTATTTTAGGAATAAAGGCTGTTGTTTGTACAGGGTGAAGCATTCCAAACTTACGTGCTGCAACCATTGCCTCACAGCAGCATCCGCAACAATTACATATGAAAGAAACTCCCTCCCTAACATTTTCTCCACACTGGACTAAATTACTTTCATAAGCCTGATGGAGAAGCTCCATTGCTTCAGATATCTCAACAGGCCTGGCATGTTTATGCTTAATCAGTGAAGCCGCTGTTCCACCAAAGGTCATGCAAATATCCATAGGTGCATCGCAAGCTTTTCCCACATGATGCATTTTATGTCTGCAATAACAGGTACTTATGCCAATATGTGAAGCTGTCTTTATAATATGGCTCGACCTTTGAAAATCTAGTATTTGTACCTTATTATCATTAGAAAGAACTTCTTCTTGAACAAACACCCTTCCAAGTCTAGTCTCAGTACTAAAGAATAATTGCTTTACAAAATCCTCTTCAACATTTAGATATTGATAATAAAGCTCAGCAAGAAGTTTTTGATCTATATCTCCCCTTGTTCTCATCATAGAAAATTCAAAGAATCCTGCCATTGGAGGGGGAAGCACATATTCTTGGGTGCCATTATGATCCAGATCTAAAAGTATAGCTCTACTTGCAAGCTCATCTAATATTTTATGAGCAGCGACTTCATCCATCTTCCAAACCTTACTTGCTGTTTTTGCTGTGAATGGTTTTATAGGAAGTTGTGCTACTAGTGCTGCTTCCTTTTCACTAAATAAAATCCCTAATATCTTATACAAGGTCTCTGAAGGAGGTGCCCCTTGAGGAAACCTATTTATTCTATCTTCCAAGCTTTCATATGCTGACTTACCTACTATATGAGACATTACCCGACCTGCTACCTAAAATCATAACAAAACAATTTCAGCACTCTATTCGTTAAATAGAATGGTAGTATCACAGGATTTTACCACTAGGATATAGACTTTCGCCTATAAACCTCGCATGTCATTCAAGACAAGCCTTCATTACCATATGATAATAAAGTTCTACAAGATTGTGACTGTTAGCCACTCCTTAAATATCATTATCCGCCAAAGCCTTTCACTGCGTGTACTTTGGCAGTTTGGTTAATACTTAAAGTTATAGGGTTACACTATTCCAAGTACTTTCTTCCTGTTGATTAACCACAGTGCAGGGTTTTCACCTACCTTTCTCTTTATATTTTTATTAATTTCATTCCACTTTGACCACTCATTCTTCTTTTCAAATTTCTCTAAATCAGTTACTATTTTTTGTTTTAAAAGCTTTGGTATTTTTTCTTTGAATTTATAACTTCTTCTACCTATAACCATACTAGCACCATTATGAACTACCATACCATATTGGTGACAATACTTATAAAGTCCTATTTTACTTGTAAACTGAGGTTTTACTTTTACTATTTCTATACCGTTGCGGTTACAGGTACTTTCAAGCATTGTCAATAATTGTCTGTATATAAATTGGGACTTTATTCTTGCGAATTTTTTAGTCACATCCTTATCACTGTGAAACTTTAAATCTTCAACTGCAATGCCTACATCATGTGCTTTGGCTATTAATGCAACCTTTTTCACAAGTTCACCGCATAAATTCTTGCGCCTATGGCTACCTGTATAGGTTAATTCATTACTTTTCAAATATGTATGCCATTTATAATTACCCTTATTATCTATCATTGTAAGCGCAAATCCATTTGGATTGGTATCTATTCCTATGATTCCTTTATGACCTGTATAAAGATTTTCATATGGTGTTACTATAGATTCTTCAAAGGTTATATGACAGTAATATTTTCCGTTTTTCCGTATGAGCTCCACTTGATAAGCTTCTCCTGTTTGCATATAATCAAGAAACATTTGCTTATAGTTTCTGCCATTAACTTTTCCGGTTGTAGTAGATAGTTTTTGTGGTAAATAAACTTCAAAGTTTACTTTTACCGCTCTATTACTTTCAGTTTTATCTAAAGTGCTGACTTCAAGAAAATTCTTATTCTCTCTAGTTACAATCCTTAAATTAGGATTCCCCTTTTTAGTTTTATCTCCTCTTGAATATACTCTATTACTTCTAATTTCTTGCCATTCCTCTTTTTTAATAAGCCCTTTGCATCTTTTTAAAAACATTTCTTTTGTGCCAAAAATAACTGGTGGAATAGTATTCGTATCAATAAAATGTTTATAATACTGCAACTTTCTTTGTCTCTTGTCTAATTTATTCATCAAGGCATTTCTCTTCTTATCTGATAATCTTTTATTAGTATCATTTAAAAATTTTAAAATAGCATTAACTTTTTTAAGATAATTTTCATAGTTTAGTTTAACAAGTTCCTTCTGGCTTACTATAGTTTGCCTTGCATTTTCTACCGCATCTTTACTTTGTCTAATGTTTAATCCATATTTAAAAGCAACAGCTTTTTCAATATCGCTAATTTTTATGTTATTAAGTATCCGTTTAAATGAATATCTTACAGCACTACAAAATACAGTCATCAAATTATTAATAATATTTATCTTTTCTTCATCAATGTTAATAAGAACTGCCTTAATTGTTACCTTCACTATTTCCACCTACTACCTTATAACATTTTACTTTATTTTCATTTGTCCATATTTTTAAGGCTTTAGTTGTTACCCCTAAGATTTCCCTTTTCTCAGCCATACTAATTAATCTACCCATTTAAAACTCAACTCCTTGGAATTAATATGGCATAATATAATGAAATTTATACGGTGCTTGTTAATATATGTCACTAAATGTTATAGCTTTAAGCAACTGTTGTTACCTCCTATTGTTTTATTACTCTAATATAACATATATTCATTAAATTGTAAATAATTAACACTTTTACCGGTTTGTATTGCCTATGTTTCGCATTTTACTAGTAATAATATTCTGACTTTTATGAAATTTTCTCTACCTATGTAATTTTTATCAAATAGGTGGTAAAATATTATTGTCGGTATTCTTTATGAAACCGAACTATAAATAAGACTGTAAATAGAGTCGACTTATATCCTTATGGAATAAGAGCGGAGGTTAAAAAATGATTAATAATTCTATTAAAAACAGAAAAGTAAAAACGTCAAATCTAACAACCATCGGTATGTTATCAGCAATTTGTATGGTACTTGGACTCACAGGCTATGGCTTTATTCCACTACCAGGAGCTAAAGCTACCATTATGCACATTCCTGTTATTGTAGGATCAATAATAGGCGGACCTATAGTTGGAATGACTATTGGATTAATATTTGGGATTTTTAGCATTATGCAAAACATAATGGCTCCAAACTTATTGTCCTTTGCGTTCATAAACCCTTTAGTATCTGTGCTGCCAAGGGTTCTTATTGGATTTACTTCTTACTATGTTTACAAACTAAGCTTTACTAAAAACCAAAACCTAAGAATTGGACTCGCTACAGTTGTTGGTTCTTTAACCAATACCTTTGGAGTACTTACAATGATATATATTTTATATGCAGTTAAATTTGCTACTGCTAAAGGCATACCATCTTCCACTGTTGCTAAAACCATATATGGTATAGCTATTATGAACGGTGTACCTGAAGCCATTATAGCTGTTATAATTACAATACCTGTTATACTGGCAATTAAAAAAATAAGAAAATAAATGAAATTAGGAAAGCACAAACTCAGAATTTGATGAGTTTGTGCTTTTTAAAATACCTATAAATAAGTATTGACATTAAAATCCGAAAGGCATATAATAACAAGAAAGTAAAGACTATGAAGAGGAAGAGTAGGTAATTTGCTGTTAAAAGAGAGAGAAACTCATCGGCTGAAAGGTTTCTTAAACAAGTATTATTGAAAACCACCTCTGAGTTGTGTACTGAATTTAGGTATATTATAATTAATAACATACTGCTTATTAGTTATTTAAATGTGCCCTAGGTAAGTATATCCGCTAGCCAGCGTTAAAGGTTTCGAGTGATAGCACTACATTCTTATGTGGGTTGCTGTAATTTGGGTGGAATCGCGAGTATACTCGTCCCTTATTTAGGGACGAGTTTTTTTGTTTTTATTAGAATTATATTATAAAGCATTGAAGAGGAAGATTAGGTAATTTACTGTTTTGACAGAGAGGGAAACTCACCGGCTGAAAGGTTTCCTAAACAAGTATTATTGAAAACCACCTCTGAGCTGAGTACTGAATTTAGGTATATTATAATTAATAACATACTGCTTATTAGTTATTTAAATTTGCCCTAGGTAAGTATATCCGCTAGCCAGCGTTAAAGGTATCGAGTGACAGCACTACATTTTTATGTGGATTGCTATAATTTGGGTGGAATCGCGAGTATACTCGTCCCTTATTTAGGGACGAGTTTTTTTGTTTTTTAAAATAATTTATATAAAGGGAGGAAATATTTATGTTAAACATTATGTTAAAGGATGGAAATGTTATTCAAGTTGAAAAAGGTGCAAGAATTTATGACATTGCTATGAAGATTAGCCCAGCACTAGCTAAAAAGGCTCTAGTTTCAAAAATTAACGGTGAAATCAAGGATCTCATGACAGAAGTAAATTGTGATTGCTCCATAGAGATTTTAACATTTGAGGATGTTGAGGGGAGATTAGCCTTAAGACATACTGCAGCTCATATTCTTGCCCAGGCTGTAAAAAGATTATATCCAAATGTTAAGCTTGCTATTGGTCCTGCCATTGAAAATGGTTTCTACTATGATTTTGACTCTGAAGAAACATTTACTCCACAAATTTTAGATAAAGTAGAAAAAGAAATGGAGAAGATAGTAAAGGAAGGTTTTAAGCTTGAAAAATCTGTACTTCCAAAAGAAGAGGCTATAACCCTTATGTTAGAAAAAGACGACCCCTATAAAGTTCTATTAATTAACAATTTACCGGAAGGAGAGATTATATCTTTCTATAAGCAAGGAGAATTTGTTGATCTATGCGCTGGGCCGCATGTTCCATCCACTTCATATATTAAAGCATTTAAGCTTTTATCTGTTGCAGGAGCTTACTTTCGAGGTGATGAAAAAAATAAGATGCTTCAAAGAATATACGGAACAGTATTTCCTAAAAAGAGTGAATTAGATGCCTACATTAATATGCTCGAGGAAGCAAAAAAGAGGGACCATCGAAAACTAGGAAAAGAGTTAAAACTATTTACATTGATGGAGGAGGGTCCAGGTTTTCCATTCTTTCTACCTAATGGTGTTGTTTTAAAAAATAACTTAATAGAATATTGGAGAGGTCTTCATAAAAAATCTGGCTATGTAGAAATTGAAACTCCTATGATCCTAAACAGAAAACTTTGGGAAACTTCTGGTCATTGGGATCACTATAAAGAAAACATGTACACAGTTAATATTGATGAAGAAGAATTTGCAATTAAACCAATGAACTGCCCTGGTGGTATGCTTGTTTATAAGTCAGAACCTCATTCCTATAGGGATCTACCTCTAAGGGTAGGAGAGCTAGGCAGAGTGCACAGACATGAATTATCTGGCGCTATACAAGGCCTTATGAGAGCAAGAGCTTTTACTCAGGATGATGCTCATATATTCATGCTTCCGGATCAGATAAAAGAAGAAATAAAAGGTGTTATTAGCCTTATAGATGAAGTATATTCAAGATTCGGTTTCAAGTATAGTGTTGAACTTTCAACAAGGCCAGAAAACTCCATGGGAAGCGATGAAGAGTGGGAAGTAGCCGAAGTATCCCTAGCAGGAGCTTTAGACGAGATGAATATAAAGTATAAAGTAAATGAAGGTGATGGAGCCTTTTATGGTCCTAAAATTGATTTTCATTTAGAAGATAGCATTGGTAGGAGCTGGCAGTGCGGAACAATACAATTAGATCT
Organism: Clostridium sp. CS001; assembly: GCF_020443565.1. GTDB lineage: Bacteria > Bacillota > Clostridia > Clostridiales > Clostridiaceae > Clostridium_AD. Next base: position 43,306 of record NZ_JAIZZN010000019.1, on the reverse strand, counting down.
CCAACTTCCTCAAAGATTTGATTTGAATTATATTGGCAGTGATAGTGAAAAGCATAGACCCATTGTTATACATCGCGTAATTTTTGGAAGTTTAGAAAGGTTTATTGGAGTTCTAATAGAGCATTTTGCAGGTAAGTTCCCAACTTGGATTGCACCTGTTCAAGTAAAAGTGTTATCCATTTCAGAAAAATACCTTGATTATGCAAAGACTGTGGTAAACAGCCTTAATGAAAATAATATTAGAGTAGAGCTTGATGGTAGGGTAGAAAAGATTGGTTATAAAATTAGAGAAGCAAGAAACGAGAGAGTACCATATATTTTAGTCATAGGAGAAAAAGAAGAGCAAGAAGGTAATATAACTGTAAGAAGTAGAAAAAATGGCGATGAGGGTAGCGCTTCCTTGAATGAATTTATTGCAAGGGTTAAGTGTGAAATAGATAATAAAACTCTAGAGGTTTAAGTAATTTGCATAGACTACATAAAATATATGTAGTCTATATAAAAAACAAGTAAGTCAATTGATGCAGAATTTTAAGGAGGTATTTTTATGTATGCAGTAGAATTGTTTTTAAATAAAGAAGCCGATATATATGTAAGGAGTATTTGGGGAGCGTTAAGTAATAAAAATATAGATTCAAGCCTAAATGACATTAAAGAAATATGTCCACATATAACTTTGGCAGTATATGAGGATATAAACGAAGGTAAATTTATTGAAAAATTACGTGCCTTTAAATCTAGTTTTAAACCTATTGATACTTATTTTGATATTCTTGGGGCATTTCCTGTGACTGGTACTTGTTTTATAAAGCCAACTGTAACCGGAGAATTATTAACTCTTCACAGTAAATATCAAGAACACTTTATAGCTTTCAATGAAAACGCTGATCGTTATTATTTACCTGGGCGTTGGAACCCTCATTGTACATTAGCCATAGGGCTAAGCGATGAAAAACTTAAGGAGGTATTCAATTTTTCAGTGGATAAATTCAAGCCTTCAAGGGTTACGTTAGCTGATATTGGACTAGTTAAAATAGAATTTAAGGATGATAAATGTGTGAGTAGTATCAGAATATATTAAAGATAAGAAAAAATAAGACACCTAGCAAATGCTAAGTGTCTTTGTTTCTTATGCGTTTAATTTAGCCATTAATTCGTCTAAATTAAGACCATGAACTGCTGCTGCTTCTTCAATTGTTTCAGCTTGTGCTGAAGGACATCCAACGCAACCCATTCCAAAACTCATTAATATTGCAACTGAATCTGGAAATTGTCTTACTGCTTCGCCTATTGTCATGTCTTTAGTTATTTTCATATTATCTACCTCACTTTATGTTAATTTAATTTAAGATAATTATATCAGAGTTTAGAAAGTAAACAAATAAAAATATTTGTTTAACTTTAATTCTCATTCTCATTATACTTATTATGTTTCAACTTTACAAGTACGCACCTTTTTAATCTTTAGTATTGTTTTGTATACTTTAATAAAAATACAAACTACACTATTTATACTTTCCTATAATACAAAAAACATACATACTACAAAGATATACTCTATGTAATATGTATGTCTATTTACTATATTTCAGTTAATACCATTGTTTGATCTCTTTTAGGTCCCACTGATACTATTGAAATCTTAACTCCTGTAAATTCTTCAATTCTCTTTAAGTATATTTTTGCATTTTCAGGGATTTCTTCATAACTTCTTGCATCAGCAATGCTTTCGTCCCAACCATCAAACTCTTCATATACTGGCTCGCACTTAGCTAAGTCTTCTAGGCTTGCTGGGAAGTAATCTATGATGCTTCCTTCAAATTTATATCCTACACAGACTTTAATTTTTTCAAGGCCTGCTAATGTATCTATTTTAGTTACAGCAAAGCTAGTAAGACCTGAAATTCTTGCAGAAGATTTTAATATAACAAGGTCAAGCCATCCACATCTTCTTGCTCTACCTGTTGTTACCCCAAATTCAAAGCCTTTTTCACGAATCCATTCTCCTACTTCATTATCAAGTTCAGTTGGAAATGGTCCCTTTCCTACTCTAGTAGTATAGGCTTTAGCAATTCCTACTGCATTTGTTATCATAGTAGGTCCTATTCCTGCTCCAACACAAACTCCACCTGCAATAGTGTTTGATGAAGTTACAAAAGGATACGAACCATAATCTATATCAAGTAGAGTTCCTTGTGCTCCTTCAAATAAAACATCTTTTCCTGCTTTTATTGCATCGTAGACTTTAACTGATATATCTTTTACGAAAGGTCTCATTCTTTCTGCATACTCTAAGTACTGAGTGTATATTGTATCAAAATCTAATGCTTCTCCACCCAAAACTTTTGTTATTATATCATTTTTCATAGAAAGGCTAGTTTTAAGTTTTTCTTTGAAAACATCCTTTTTCATTAAGTCACAAACCCTTATTCCACTTCTTTCAAACTTATCAGTGTAACAAGGTCCTATACCTTTTTTCGTAGTTCCAATGTCATTTGCACCTCTAGCTATTTCATATAACTTATCTAACTCTTTGTGGTATGGCATTATAACTTGTGATCTATCACTGATCATTAATCTTTCTGGAGTTATGTTCTCACCTAAAGCTTCTAAGTAATCAATTTCTTTAAATAAAGCTTCTGGGTCTATAACCACGCCATTACCTATAACATTTAACTTTTCTTTATATAATATTCCTGATGGTATTAAGTGAAGTTTATATTCCTTATCTCCAACTACTACAGTATGACCTGCATTGTTTCCACCTTGGAACCTTACTACTAGATCGGCTCCTTCTGCAAGATAATCCGTCATCTTACCTTTACCTTCATCTCCCCATTGGGCTCCTAAAATAATAAATGCTGACATATAAATTCCTCGCTTTCTTTCAGTTTGCAATAAAGTTTATTAACTATTAAAGTTAAATATCTTATTGCCTCTTATGTTTACCTTATAATTAAATTATACACTTTTAATAATAATATAACCAATGTTTTAACAACATTTTGGAAGCTTCAAGTCTGCCATCTTCTATAAGTGGCAGTTGCCTAGCCCAGAAACGTTACTTTGGTGGCAGTCTAAATCTGCTTCCAAAGTTGTTAATATTGCAGCACCGCAGGTGATGATTTAATACAAATAGAACCTATATAACTGCCTTATTGCTCCTTATTTGCAATATCCCTTGCTACTACTACACCAGTTGTAGATGCTTGCATTAGTCCTCTAGTTATTCCTGCTCCATCTCCTATGGTGTACAAATTACTAATAGACGTTTCGAAATTATCGTTTGTACTAAACTTGCTAGAATAAAACTTAACTTCTACTCCATATAGTAATGTATTTTTGCTATACATACCTGGTGCTATCTTATCAAAAGCTTTTAATGCCTCTACTATGGATGTTAGGTGCCTTTGTGGCAATACAAAACTTAGATCCCCTGGCACCGCTGATTTTAAAGTTGGAACTGTGGTGGATTTCTTCAATCTGTCATAATCTGTTCTTCTTCCCTTTAATAAATCACCAAGTCTTTGAACCATTATGCCTCCACCAGTTAGCATATTTCCTAATTGAGCTATGTACTTGCCATACTTAATAGGTTGATTAAATGGCTCTGTAAATGTTGTGGATACAAGCATTGCAAAATTAGTATTAGTTGTTCTAAGATCTTTGTCTGAGTAACTATGACCATTAACAACTGCAATCTCATTATCATCATAGTGTTCTTCTGACACTACTCCACCAGGATTCATACAGAAGGTTCTAACTTTATTGTCGAAGGTATCAGAATAATAAACTAACTTTGCTTCGTATAAGTCCTTAGTTAGATGATCCATAACAGCATTAGGTACCTCTACGCGAACTCCGATGTCTACTGCATTATTGGTAACCTCAATGTTATGTTTTTTAGCTTCATTTGCAGCCCATTCTGCTCCGCCTCTACCTGGTGCCACTACAACATATTTTGCATCTATCTTAAATTTACCCTCTTTATTTTTAAGCAATACTCCACTTGCTTTATTGTCTTCTACCAATATTTCCTCAACTTCGCTAAGCTCCATAAACTCTGTATTTGTATTATTCATTAAGTGATGGTACATAGATTTTAAAACTTCATAAGCAAGTTCCGTCCCTAAATGCCTTACAGGACATTCAACAAGACTAATGTTGTGTTTACTTGCCTCATATTTAATTTCATCAACCTTATCACTATTGAGTCCAAATACCTTGTCATTTGCTCCAAACTTTATATATATATCATCACAATACTTAATTAATTTTTTTGATTCGTCCTCTGAGAAATACTCAAGAAGTCTTCCGCCTACTTCTGGGCTTAGGGAAAGCTTGCCATCTGAAAAAGCTCCTGCTCCTGACCACCCAAATGTGATGCCACAAGGGTTACATTTAACACATTTACCATTAGCTCTAGCTGGGCATTTTCTTTTCTCTATGCTTCTCCCCTTATCAACTATAAGTACACTAAGTTCAGGTTTTTTGTTTGCAATTTCTAGTGCTGTAAATATACCTGCTGGACCTGCTCCAACAATAACTACATCATAAAAATTTTTCATTATATACCCTCCTGTATTCCTCTTTAACAGATAACACTTAATAAGTGTTACCTCTTGCGTATTCCTCTTTGGTAAATAACAATAGCTACTTGCTATTTCATTTTCATCTCTTTTAGCAGATATTAATTATAAATATTAATCTACCTACTTAATAATATCAGACCCTTACAAGCCAGTCAATACAAAATACGAATATTAATAATCTCCATCATGTAATAGTTCGTGTGTAGTGCCACCCACGTGGCAAGTGGCAAAAGTGACAACCTCTAGTGTATAGATGTTATCAGCATACACTTCCGCAAGATACTTTCTATATAATAAAAGATACACTTACTTGATGTTACTAAGTAAGTGTATCCTTTAAAAGTGTCCTTTATTCTTCCCATAGATCCTTTGTCAGTTCTTCTATTTCCCTTTTTCTCTTTTTAGTTTCTTCTATATCAATAGTAATACTTTCAGCTATTTGTATAACCATTCCCTCTTTTACTCCAAGGGGTAATTGTGATTTATCTACATCAATCATTCTTCCGCCTTCAACTTCTACCACTGCATACTTTCCTTCAAATCTATCTATTATACCTTTCATTTGCCCCACCCTTACTTAAAGATTTTTTGCTTGCTTATTTATAAAGCTCTTATAAACACTTACATTGTCTAGTGACCATATTCTTTCTGAGAATTTACCTTCCCCAGTATCCCCTAATGCCTTATTCATATCATACATTCTTGCATCAATCACATCTAAATGATGTAGCATTTCTGCTTCTGGTATCATAGGCTTTTTAGGACTTCCGTACTCAGCTTCATAGTGATGAGAAAGCACCATATGTTGTAATAATATTGATATTTCCTTGTCTGCTTTGACCTCTATACTTGCCGTTTCTATCATTTTAATTCCTTGAACTATATGTCCCAGCAGTTGACCTTCAACTGTATACTCACTTACAATTCCGAGGTCACTAGCATCCATTTCATATATCTTAGCAATATCGTGAAGTATAATACCTGCATATAGCAAATCCTTATTTAAAAAAGTATAAATCTCGCTTAATTTTTCTCCCGCCTTTAGCATGGTGGTAGTATGGTACAATAACCCTGATCTTATAGCATGATGGTTAGACTTAGCAGCAGGATAATGCATTAACTTTTCCTCATTATTACTTAAGATATTGGTAACTATATTTTGAATATCTATATTTTCAATCTTAGATAAATAATTTAAAATATCATCATACATCTCTTCTGGTGAATATGGAGCCACTGCAACGAAATCACAAATACTAACTTCATCACTTTCATCCGCTAGCCTTATCATTTCAATTTTTAATTGAAGTTTTCCTCTCCACTCATTTACAGTGCCTCTAACTTTTACTAAGGCGCTTTGCTTAAGTGTTCTTTCTAACTCTTCATTAGCTTCCCAAAGCTTTGCATTTATATCTCCTGTAGCATCACTCAAATTAAAATCTAAATATTTATTTGTATTACTATTATTTGTAATCTTAACATCTACGGATTTTATTAAATAAAACCCTTCAATTTTATCACCTTTTTTTATTTCGCATATCTTCTTCATTTCCATAATCTATCTCCTTATATCCACTAATCTTATTATATAATACATTATGCTACTACCCATGCTTAATATTTCTATATTTAAATATATGCTTCAATTATACATCATTATTGTTTTTCATCCAATATTATTATAATCTTGCCTAATATTCTTATATATAACCACTTTGTATTTACTTATTTTGATATTTATATTAATCTGTATTAAATATATAATTTGTTATTCTTGATTCAAAAAATAAATATTATCTTAACATTTATTTTGGTCCCACTCCTTAGTCACAATCAATATGATGGATCTAATGTTTATATAAAAAACCTTAAACCTTCCCTTAATTATTTGTTTGGAACAGATGAATCTGGGGGAGATATCTTTATAAGGGTATGCCTACTAACATAGAAGTTTTTACTGGTGATAAATTTATTTATTTAAGCTTGTTTGTTTATACTTCCATCTAAAATTAAAAACCCTTCACTTAAGTAGGGTTTTTAATTTTTGAAATCAAATGCAACTTTATTCAACAATAAAGCTCTGAGATTATCCCAGAGCATTATTATTTATTCTTTAATTATTACTTTTCTGACATTCTTTCAAATAGAATTCTACCCTCATCATTTATATGCTTTTTTAAATTATCATTTGATATATTCTCATAATGAAGTATGTCAAAAAAGTATGGTAAAGGCAAAACTTCATTTAAGTAATCATCTAACTGGAAAATAACTTCCTTTGTTATATCCTTACCAAAGATAGCCATGTCAACATCTGATCCCTTTTTATAGTTTCCCATAGCTCTACTTCCAAAAATAATAACCTTCTCTATAGTTTCAAATTTTAATATTGCATCTTTAATATATTCAATATCTCTATTTAACAATCCAAACATATTATAACTCCTCTGATAATCTACCATACATTTTTTTAAGTTCTGGAAAATATAGCTCCAATATTTCTTTCGCCATTTTATCAGCTAATGCTTCATCATAAGTATGTGTAGTTAGATTTCTATTTGCTAATGCATCTATCCATACATGGCCATTATCTATTAACCCAATTTGAAAAGCTTGCTTAATGGTTTCTCTTGGGCTCTTTACAACATATCCTTCTGCTTCTAAATAATCTTTTAATACCTTCCACGCTAATTCAAATGTCATTTCAAAAAATTGAATTATTCCCGCTTTTTCTAGTTCGGAAGTTATTTGTTGTTTTGAATATTTCTCCATCAATTTATATGCTTTATTAAAATTCTCAAATCTCTGTTTCCATCTAATATCTTTTAAATTATTCATAAATACACCTCTTATCATAAAAGTATATATTAATTATACTCCATTTGTACAAATTTAACTCATATAATAAAAAAAGCTGAAGTTTAAAATAAGGTTTCCCTACAAGGTACACCTTATTCCAAAATTCCAGCTTTATCTTTATCCTATTATCTTGGAGCTGAAAAAGGGGGTTGAACCCTCGACCTACGCGTTACGAGTGCGTTACTCTACCAACTGAGCTATTTCAGCATACATAAAAAGGCTTAATAGTTATACATATTTTTATTTAGGTGTAGCCCATTTATATCTGTAAATACATTTGTAGCAATCATAATAAGATCAATTAATGACCAAATTCCAAACCCACCAAAAGTCAAAACCATTAAAATTCCCGTACCAGTTTTGCCTACATAAAATCTATGAATTCCAAACCCTCCAAGAAAAATGCAGAGTAATAACGTAACTAGCCAGTTCTTATTACTAATAGTCTGTACCCCAGTATTACCAGGCTGAATTAATAAATTAATACCACAAGTTTTACAAAAATTAGACCCATCATCATTTTGAGATCCACACTTAGGACAAAACATTAAATCACCCTTTTCTTCTTATTTTTAGTATTCTATTTATATTTTATCATATGTGTCAGGGATTTAATATATGTATCTCAAGTATTTAATTAGGTTATCCTATAGTTAGGTATTCACAATTACGCTTTCTATTTTAATCCATTCCATGATTTATCCTTTCACTCAATAAAATTTTAGACTTTATTATACCTATTAATCTTCTATAACCACTTTAGTAACACAAATTTAGGTTTTGATAAACAATATTTTACCCTTATGATGCATGATAAGAATGTTACGTCTTAATTTATTATCCACTTTAATTGAAAGTAATACCATCATTTGTTTCTACAAAATCACTTATAGCATTTGCAATTTCATCTATTTGAGCGTAATCTAAAGTATCTGGGATATCTGTAGGTTTATGAACTAATTTGGTTACGTTCTCTTGTACGATAAAAACATTTGGTATACCTGCACCTTCAAATCTCAAATGATCACCCAAACCTTTGACCTCCACATCTGCAAAATCAATATTAAAACTCTGTTCTTTTGATTTTCCATTTAACATATGAGCTATTTCTATTAGAGCAGCTACTCCAGAAGCGTTATCTAATGCTCCTCTAATAATCTTTCCATCTAAATATCCTAAATGGTCAAAGTGAGCTGATATTACTACTGCTTTTTTACTATCCTTACCTTTTATAACTCCTACAACATTATTAACCTCTTTGTTTTCTGGTTTATCATCTTTATCAATTAAACCATATTTTTTATATACTTCTTGTATATATGGCTCATAGTAGTTATCTTCAAACAATGGAGTTAGCCCAATATCTTCAAAAATATTGCTAATATATCCTCCAGCCTTCTCATTTCCTTTTGAGCCAACTAATCTACCTTCAAATTCATCTGAACATAGAGTATTAACCGTTTCTTCAATAGTTGGAATTTTTACAGGAGATTGAACCTGAACTAATTGTTCGTTACTTTTGTTTTTTTCTTTAGTATCTTGATTAATTGCACCATAGGAACAGGATGAAAAAGCCAAAGAAATAGCTATAATGGCACCTATTTTTAGTATGGGCCTCATGATAAATCCCTCCAATAGTTTTATATCCGTAATTCTTAACGACTACCACTATAAGTATTCAATATCTCCAAAAAGATTCTTTATAAATAAAATTAATGTTAATTACCTTATCTAAAAATACAATGCTTGAATTAGGGTATATCTAATTCTTAACTCTGTCATATTCGAAACCTCTTCATATAATTGCATTTTGATTCATCTAAAATTAAGAGTTTATATTAAACTACAACTACCTTCATACATTGTAAATACGTAGAACATAAAAAATAGTACAAAGTGAATTCGCAGTCTCACTCTATACTATTTCTTTTGATAGAAGGCAGATTTTAATATATTATTTGCTACTATATCTATTCCTATACTCTTTAATATTTTTAAACTTATAAATAAGTTATAAGCAATATCAATAATACATATTACCCAGCATGATATATGCATAATTTTTAAGACATAATTTTTTTCTTATAGGATGCTAACAAAAGTATAGATTGCGCAGAATGCATTTGAACAAGCTTTAGTAATTCAAAATTTATTTTATTTGAAGATGCGTAAAGAAAAACATATTTCTGAGCGAAGCGAGTTTATGTTTTTTAGCAACTGCAAATAAAATAAACTTTAGAATTTCTTAGCGACGTGAAAGCATTCCAGCAATCTATACTTTTAGTTAAAGCATCCTATAAGAAAAATCTTTACTCTTATCTATACATTATCCCATCTCTGCTTAATCTCTATGTATTACATCAAGTCTTGCAAACTTACTGAATTGACCTATCCATGCAAGTTTTACTGTTCCCACAGGACCATTCCTTTGTTTTGATATTATGCACTCCGCTACATTTTTATCATCTGTTTCCTTGTTGTAGTACTCATCCCTATATAAGAACATAACAACGTCAGCATCCTGCTCAATAGAGCCTGACTCTCTAAGGTCAGATAGCATTGGTCTATGGTCAGCTCTTTGCTCTGGGGCACGTGACAGCTGTGATAATGCTATAACTGGGCATTGCATCTCTTTCGCGAGGGCTTTAATAGATCTTGATATCTCTGATACCTCTTGTTGTCTATTTTCTGGATTACTACCAGACATAAGTTGTAGGTAATCTATAACTATCATGTCTATACCATGTTCCATTTTTAGCTTTCTACATTTCGAACGCATATCCATAACAGACGTTCCTGCCGTATCATCTATAAATATCTTAGCAGCAGCTAGAGGTCCTGAGGCCTTGGCTATATTCTCCCAATCCTTATCTTCTAAATTACCATTTCTAAGCTTTGTCATATCAACATTTGCCTCAGAGCAAAGCAATTTGTAAGCAAGTTGCTCCTTAGACATCTCAAGGGAAAATATCGCTACATTTTTACCTCCACGCAAAGCTGCATACTCAGCTAAGTTAAGTGCGAAGGTAGTTTTACCCATAGAAGGCCTTGCAGCAATAAGAATCATATCTCCCTTTTGAAATCCCGAGGTCATAGCGTCGAGCTCTGGGAATCCACTAGAGACACCAGTTGTCTCACCTTTGTTATTAAAGATTCTTTCTATTTCAAGAAAGCCTCTCTCTAGTACTGTATTCATTGCTTCAAATTCACTGGAGTTTTTTCTTTCTGCTATATTAAAGACTTTTTGCTCTGCGAGATCCATTACTGCTTCTACATCGTCTTGTTTACTATAACAATTCTCCATGATTTCAGTAGACGCTCTAATGAGCTTTCTTAGGATTGATTTATCCTCTACAATTTTTATGTAGGAACTTAAATTAGCAGTAGAAGGTATTGAGTTACTAATCTCTGAGATATAGGTAACTCCCCCTGAAGCATCTAACTTTTCAGCAGATCTTAAATGTTCTAATAAAGTAATCATATCAATAGGTGTGTCCTTTTGATATAAATCAAAAATAGCGTTAAATATAACTTTATGAGAATCCCTGTAAAAGTCGTCGCTTTTTAAAACCTCCACAGCTCTCGATATGGCAGTTTTATCTATAAGCATTGATCCAATTACTGATTGCTCTGCTTCTAAGTTATAAGGTAAGCTCCTAAGAGGTGTCTCCATGTTTTATCTCTCCTAATGTAATGTTTTATGCCCTGCTAAAAGTTCAGCACCAAAGCTGATAATTTAACAGGGCAATTATAGTTAATTGTGTTTTATACGAAAACCAATTTCATTAATTCTTCAATATTAGATATTGCTTTTGTTTCAATATCTACAAGATCAATAGGTACTTCCTTTTCATTTTCCTTAGGAAGTATAACAAGCTTAATTCCTTTTCTTCTTGCACCATAGACCTTTTCAAATATTCCACCTACTGGTTTTATAATACCTCGAAGGGATATCTCCCCTGTTACAGCAACATCCTGTCTTAAAGGTTTGTCTAAAAGTGAACTAATTATACACATAGTTATAGCTGCTCCTGCAGAAGGTCCATCAATTTTACCTCCGCCTACTATATTTACATGTACATCATAGTCTTTAATATCTTTATTTGTTATTTTTCTTATTACAGAGGCAGCATTAAATACTGAGTCCTTAGCCATACTTCCGGCAGTATCATTAAATCTAACCTGGCCTGTACCTTTTTTATGAGCTTCAAATACTGATGTTTCTATTTCTATCGTTGACCCTATATATCCTGATACTCCAAGTCCATATATGTGGCCAACTTCAAATTTAACTTCTTTATCTAATTCTTCATAAGGAGTTAATCTACTAATTGATATAACATCCAACAAGTCCTTAAGTTCAATCTTAATCTCAGAATCTTTCATTGACTCTCTATTATGCAGTACATATCCATAGGCATCCGCTAATATATTTACAGCTTTTCTTCCTTCAATAGTATATCTACTAATAGTTTCTGCAACTCCAGGTGCCACTTCAACTTTCAATTTATTTGCAGCGTTAACTACTATGTTTTCAATATCCTTAGCAGTTAATGGCTCAAAATAAACCTCAGTACATCTTGATCTTAATGCAGGGCTTATCTCTGATGGTTCTCTTGTTGTAGCTCCTATTAAAACAAAGTCTGCCGGAGCACCGTTATCAAATAAATATTTTATATATTTAGGTGTGTTCTCATCTTCAGGATCATAATAAGACGATGAAAACTCAACTCTCTTATCTTCTAATACTTTAAGTAATTTATTTTGAAGAATATTGTCAAGTTCACCTATTTCATCAATGAATAGTACCCCCCCGTGAGCCTCAGTAACAAGACCAGGTTTAGGTTCAGGAATTCCAATTTCAGCTAAATCTCTTTTACTCCCCTGATATATTGGGTCATGCACAGATCCTAGAAGAGGATTTGTTATTTCTCTTGGGTCCCATCTTAGTGTTGTTCCATCCACTTCTACAAACTTAGCATCCTTTTCATAGATAGTGTAACTTAACTTTTTAGCTTCCTCAAGAGCTAGTCTTGCTGCCGTAGTTTTACCAACTCCCGGTGGCCCATAAAGAATTATATGTTGAGGATATGGTGAAGCCATTTTTGCCAATAAAGATTTTATAGCTCTTTCTTGACCAACTATTTCATTAAAGCTATCTGGTCTTAACATAGCCTGAATATTCTTAGTGAGTTTCTTCTTATCAAGTAGCTCTAACTCATCATATTTTTTAAGTGTCTTAGCATTTTCAGGTCCTTTTTGTTTCTTAATTATGCCAAGCTTTATTTCATCAATATACTTATCTTGCTTTTCCATTAGATTTTGCTCTACTTCAGCTTCAATCTTATTTTGTATATACCTCTTAGCTACTTCCTCCGTCAACCAGTCATTGGTACTATCTATCACCTCATGCACGTTTTTAGGAGTTGGCACCATCTCTATGCCCTGACCATTACTAATTATTTTGTTTAAAGCGTATAATCTTTTATACACATCATCGCTTTTAATGTATTTTTGAAGCTTAAACTTTACAGTTTTAGCTTTAAAGCTACGCTCATCTATTACATTCCTCATTAGTTCATATAAGACATCCACCTGTGTATCTATTGGTAACATATCATTTGTAACTGGATCTAAATCTTGATTAACGAATAATCTCTTCAAACTCGATCCGCTTTAATAAATAAAACTATCAATTACTATTAAAGCGTTTCCTCCCTTCGTTCTATATAATTATTGCTCACAAACAAGAACTTTTATCTTTGTAGAAATTTCTGGGTATATTTTAACCTCTACATCATAAGTTCCTAATAATTTTATTGTGTCTGTTACTATTTTCTTTTTATCAATATCTAAGTTATATTGCTTATTTAACGCTGTTGCTATATCTTTTGTTGTAATTGCACCAAAGAGTTTTCTGTTCTCCCCAGCTTTACCAATAATTTTCACAACCTTATCTTTAAGCTCACTAGCTAATTTTTGTGCCTCTTCAATCTCTGCAGTTTTCTTTTTTCTTTCTGTTTCAGCTTTTTTATTTAATATATGCATATTGTTATCTGAAGCTTCCTGAGCTAATTGCCTAGGAAATAAAAAATTTCTTGCATATCCATCAGCAGCATTCACTACATCACCTTTTTTACCTACACCTTTAATATCCTTTAATAATATAACTTTCATTGTTTTTCACCTTCCCTTAAGTATTTATCTATAGCTTTATTTAGTTTCACCAATACTTCTTCAAGCTTTAGTGAAGTAAATTTCGTACCAGCCATAGTCATGTGTCCCCCTCCACCTAGCGTCTCCAGTATCAATTGTACATTTATTCTTCCAAGAGACCTTCCACTAACAAATACTTCGTCTCCTATTTTAACAATAACAAATGATGCTTGGATACCAGTAATATTTAGAAGTTCATCCGCTGCTTGGGCAGCTAATACAGTATCTTCTATATTTTCAGGGCAAACCGCTATAGCAATTTCATTGCTTACTTTGGCTGACCTTATAATATCAGCTCTTTTTAAATATATATTTAAATCATCAGAGAACATCTTTTTAATATCCAAAGTATCTGCACCATGTCTTCTTAAAAAGGCTGCAGCTTCAAAAGTTCTAACTCCTGTTTTAAAGTAGAAATTCTTTGTATCCACACATATTCCAGCCAAAAGACTTACTGCCTCAATGTGCTTTAATTTAGGCTTATCTACCATATACTGAATCATTTCAGTAACTAATTCAGAGGTTGAAGATGCATATGGTTCTATATAACTCAGCACTGCTCCTTGTATAAAATCTTGTGCTTTTCTATGATGATCAATTATAACTACCTTTTCTACTTCTTTAACAATATCTAAGCTTAGCACATGGCTTTCATTATGAGCATCTACTATTATAAGTAGACTATTGGCACTCTTTACACTTTTAAACTTTTCAACTGTTATAAATGTGTTCTTGTATTCCACTTCTTCAAGTACCACATCCATTATGCTTTTTGTCCCACTACTTACAGCCTCTTGAATAATATAACATTCCTTGTTTGTGCTTTTAATAATACTATACAGACCTATTGCAGCTCCTAAACAATCAGCATCAGCATTTTTGTGTCCCATAATAAACACCGTATTACTTTCTTTTACCAAATCCATTAACGCATGAGCTATAACCCTTGCACGAACCTTTGTCCTTTTTTCAACTTCCTTTGTTTTTCCTCCAAAGAAAGATATTTTGTCACCTTTTTTTACTACTACTTGGTCTCCGCCACGTCCTAATGCAAGTTCCTTAGCAGAAGTAGCAAATTCATAATTCTTTAACGGTGTATCTTCACCCCTACCTACCCCTACGCTTAAAGTAACAGCAAGTTTGTTTCCATTACTTATTTCTCTGATTGTATCTAATATATCAAACTTCTTTTCTATTTCCTTTTCAATATACTTATCTTGAACTACAATAACATATTTGTTTGATGTATATTTTTTAAGCACAGCATTTAATCCCTGTGCGTAGCTATTTATCGTTCGTTCAATATCCGCTATAAGTAGTGGTGCCTTATCTTCATCTGTAGTTTTAATCACATCATCAAGATTATCAACCTCTACTAACATGACACTTTCTCTATTTCCATTAATTCCTTTTATAAGATTTGTTTTCTCAGTTATATCGTAAAAATATAAAAGCATAATCTTATCTTTATCATTTGTGTTTTCATTTGTATCCACTATATTGGTATAAATCTCATAGTAATTATCCTTGATTTTAATATTAGAAAATACATTCTTTTTACCTTCTAAGACTTGTTTTAGGTTTATTTCCTTAATTATATCCCTAATATTTTTATTTAAAAGATCCTCACCCTCTAACATAGTGATTACACTTTGATTATACCATAAAATATTCCCTGTATACCCTATTATTATTAATGGGAAGGGAAGCTTTACCAGCGTGCTTGTAGTTGCAATATCCAGTTTAGATGAAAAATTTTCAATAAACTTCTTCCACTCACTTTTTTTTATCTTTGAGTTATAAGTATTGTATACTAATAGTACTATATATAATCCTAATGCTAACATTCCTACTTCATAGTGTCCATAGTAAAATATTATACCTATAAAAAAGGCCATGGCAACCATATATATTTTATTATTAAATTCAAAGTAATTATACTTATTATCCATAATTAGCCCCCAATCATTTTCTTTTGATCCTATATGGGTCAAGCCTTCTAAAGTCAAAAGCCATTTCCATGAGCCCTATTGAAAAGTAAATGCTACTTAGAGGCGAGAGTAATGTTAAAACCAAAAAAATCATTACTACTGTTTTAGACAACTTTCTTTTTACCCTCAAAAAATATGTACTTGCTGCTAATCCATTTATCACAAATATGAACTGCGCAAGGAGCTGCGATGAATCTAGTATAAAATCCCCACCAATTATCTTCTTTGATGAAAGAATTATACCTATACATACAGTACCTATTAATACAGCTCCTATTATGTTATTAACATAAACCCTACTAAAAGGAAATGAATCCTGCATTTTATAATTTAACTTCTTTAATATCGCTCTAGATACTGTATAATTGAGCCAAGCAGATATTAATGCTTCAAAAAAAATAGCCGTAGGTATTAATGCCAAAACAAATGCAACATCTATACTTTTTATCATTTGAAAATTATCTTCTAAGATTTTTAATTGATTTGGATTCATTCCACCTTGCAAATAAATAGCTTTTACTTGCTCTAAAGATCCATTCATTGATTGTTTAAAGAATTCTAAGTTTCTAGAAATGAAATTCATGAAGCTTACTTTCTCTATGAATAACAAGGAAAAAGCTAGAGTTAGTACACTTGATATTGCAGATCCGATAGATAAAAACACCAAAGTTACTGAAGACTTTTTGTTCTTCCTAACGCAATATCCAAGCGAAAATCCTATGATACTATAAGTTATGGCTGAATATATGGCCATTACTGGATTATATACTAAGGATGTTATAACTATACTTAAAAATATAGCTGTAATTGTTATCTTAATGTTATGCCTAATATAAAGTATTGCTATAGGTATTGGCAATATCATTATTCCTATTAAAAATGATACAATTGGAATGTATGCTGTTATAATCATTATTACTGAAATCATAATAGATATAAGAGCTGCTTCTATTATCCCTCTGGTAGTATAATTTTTATTCTCCATGTTTTCCTCCATTAATTATCTTCCCTTTATGTGTGTATAAAGCTTACTTAAGTCCTTTCCATCCTTTTCTATATTATCCTCTTCAACTATTCCAATCTTCAGCTTTTTCTTCATACTCTCATCTACAGCTACATTAGAATATCCGAGTCTTTCAGCTAATATGTATAAAAGTATTATTGCACCTGATATACAATCTAGTATAGCGTCTTGAGCAACATTACTCCCCTTGCTTAATAACTTGAAGAAATCAGCTATTATGCATAATAGCTCAGCCTTCAAACTTTCAATTATCTTAACATTAGACATTATGTTAAAATCATCCTTTTTCATAGAATATCATCTCCCTTGTAGGCATATGCATATAACTCTATTTTAGTTATCTTTACTAATTTATGCAACTAAAGTTTATTATTTTATCTGTATTTTGTAATTTGGCACCTATGTTTAGACTGCTTACATTTTATGGGTTACACTATTAGTATACTACAAATTCTATGATAGGATATATACTTTTGTAATTATATTTTGATTATTGACAAAATTCTTTGTTTTTATTTTAAGAAAAATAAAAGCAGCAACCATAAGGTGCTGCTTTCAGTCATTTACTACTCTGTAGTAAATGTTTACTACTCTGTAGTAAATGGTAATAATGCTATGTTTCTTGCTCTTTTTATAGATACAGTAAGCATTCTTTGATGTTTTGCACAGTTTCCAGAAATTCTTCTAGGAAGAATCTTTCCTCTTTCTGTAACATACTTTCTTAATTTGTTTATGTCTTTGTAGTCAATTGCAGTTGCTTTATCCATACAAAATGCACAAACTTTTCTTTTCATTCTTTTTCTATTTCCGCCAGCTGCAGCACCGCCGCTGCTAGGTCTTTTACGCTCGTTCATAGCCATAGTATTCTTTCCTCCTTACCTAATATTAGAATGGAATATCTCCATCATCAATTGGTGTTATATCGCTACTGCTGCCAAAATCGTTAGATCCAGCATTAGATTCGCCATTATATCCACCTTGATTAGTATTATTCTTTCCTGATGATTTGTCTCCCCATTCAAGGAAGTCAACCTCATCAGCAATCACTTCAGTAACATATCTTTTAGTACCATCTTTAGCGTCATAAGTTCTAGTTTGAATGTTTCCAGAAACGCTTATAAGCTTACCTTTACTCATGTAGTTAGCGGTAGCTTCTGCTGTCTTTCCAAATACCACTACTGGTATAAAGTCTGCTTCTGGTTGACCTTCACGCTTAAATCTTCTATTAACGGCTACAGTAAAAGTGGTCACAGCTGTTCCTGTTCCTTGAGCAAATTTAAGCTCAGGATCTTTTGTTAATCTACCAACTAAAACAACTTTATTCATAAGGCACCACCTATTTCTCTGGATTTATTATGATATGTCTTATAACAGTGTCAGTGATTCTGAATATTCTATCTAACTCTTTTGGTAATTCAGGACTTGCATTGAAATTGATTAATGTATAGTGACCTTCACCAACTTTTGATATTTCATAAGCTAACTTTCTCTTGCCCCATGCATCAATATTTTCAATAACTCCACCATTGTTTTCTATTACACCTTTAAATTTTTCAACGTTAGCTTTAACAGCTTCTTCGTCTAATGATGGATGTAATATGAATATAGTTTCATACTTTCTCATTAATTTCACCTCCTCCCCTCGGACTAACGGCTATGCATTGCACAGCAGGGATTACCTTATAAACTATATCACTTACTTCTATAAAAATCAAGATATTATTCTTTTTCTACTAAATTTTCTTTTATAACCTTCTTTACTCCAGAATCAAACTTAATTCGTGGTAGCATAACTAGCCTTCCACAACCTATGCATTTTATTTTTATGTCAGCGCCCATCCTAACGATCTCCCAATTCTTACTACCACATGGATGAGTTTTTTTCATTTCAACAATATCTCCTAAATTAAATACCTTCATTGCACATCCCACCTTAAGTTAATTTCTAAATTATATGGTCATGACTTTTACACTTTCTCCATCTCGCACAAATACCTCTTTAACATTAATGGTTTCTGACTTTATAAGCTCAACTATATTTTGAATATTTTCTTCATCTATTTTCAAGCTAATTCCGCAGCTTTTAGTTATATATGTAGGCGTAGGAATAACTACTACCTTGATTTGTTTTTTTATAGCTTCTCTTTCACCCTTCATAGCCTCATGTGTATTTTGAAATGTTACTACATAATATTTATCCAATGTTTTTCACCCTACTTCATAATTTATATTTTAATAGTCTTGTCTGCATTATTCATAAGTTCTACAATAGTATACATATTTGTTATTTCTCCGATGGAAAGCTTATCCTTTACGTTATAGAAATCAAGACAGGCTCCACAAACTAATATATTTGATCCTCTTTCTACTAGTTTTTCTAAGCTATCAAGTACGGGCGATGTCTCTATAGTTAGGTTAATTCCACCATTTATGAAAAGCAAATCATCAGGTACTATATCTGCTTCCGACAATGCAAATATATAGCTTTTCATAAGCATATCTCCTAATTTATCATCTCCAGATCCTAACTTATCAGTAGAAACAACTAATGTAAACTTTTTATTCTCTTTTACTTTATCCTTTACTACTGCATTTTGCTTTTTAGTTATATTTATAAAATATAGCCCGTCTTTTTCCTCTACCGTACTCTCGTTACCACTACCCTTAGCAAGTTTCACTACGTTATTTTTAGCCACCAAATTATCTACAATGATTGTACCCTCACCACTCTCAATTGAATCAAAATATTTTTTTGTCTTAACTACTGGTAATGGGCATTGTAATCCCTTGCAATCTATTATATTATCCATATTATTTCTGCCTTTCGTTAATTAAATCATCATCTGCGATGCTTAAGTATTAACTTAATAACAGCTACTCCCCTTTCTATTTTAAGATTGAGATTCCATATACATTTACTATTCTTTAGCTTATAATATTGTAATATGTGTTAAATTGAAAATGAAGTTTTAAAAGACAATACTCTTTAGCCTTTTATCTTATCTTAAATGAATAAGTCATGTCTTTTCAACAGCTTTATAAATAACTTGTTTTTTATTTAAGATTATTATAATTTAATATTACTTTATTGTTTAACTAAAAACTATATAAGCTTATTATAAGCTATTTATAGTTTTAATTATATCAAATCAAAATTTAACTTGTTATAGATAATACTAATAGATAGCTTTATACCTATTGGATATACCAATACTATTATTCTATCGCGTAAAATTGGAGGTCACTATGAAAATATATTTAGACAATGCAGCTACTACATTCCCTAAACCACCTGAGGTTTATACTTCAATGATGAATTATATGATGAATATAGGCACAAATCCAGGAAGAGGTGCATCAACCGCCTCTCTTGCAGGAAACAAGGTTGTTTTGAACTGCAGATATGCATTAATGGACTTTTTTCACTTTGATAAAGTGGAAAATGTGATTTTTACACCAAATATCACTACTTCATTAAATACCCTTATTAAATCTACTGTGCAAAATGGATGGCATGTAATAACTTCTTCAATGGATCATAATGCTACTATAAGACCTCTAAACTCACTTGCTGAAAAAGGAATTATAGAACTAGATATTGTCCCTTGTTCAAAAGAAGGCTTAATTAATATAGATGATTTTATTAATACAATTAAACCCAATACAAAATTAGTAGTTCTGTCTCACGCTTCAAATATTATAGGGAGTATTCAACCCTTAGAATCCATAGGAAAAATATGCAAGGAAAAGGGCATTTATTTTATTATAGATGCTGCACAAACTGCGGGAGTATTGCCTTTAGATTTCTATAAATTAAATTGTAATGCCTTGGCTTTTACAGGCCATAAAAGCCTGTTAGGTCCACAAGGTATTGGTGGATTTTTAATTGACGATGCTTTAAATAATGCCTGCAGTGCATTTATAGAAGGGGGAACCGGAAGCCTTTCCTCTAGTATAATTCAACCAGACTTTCTACCTGATAAATTCGAAAGTGGTACCTTGAATGCTCCAGGTGTTGCAGGACTCTTAGAAGCTATTAATTATATTAATTTAGAGGGCATAGACTCAATTCGAGATCATGAAGAATATTTATGTAAGCAGCTCATAGATGGATTATTAAATATACCTTCTATTGAGGTTTATGGTTTAACAGATGTATCTAAAAGAACAGCAACTTTATCTGTTAATTCTACAAAAATCGACAACTCTGAATTAGGATTTATTCTAGATAGTGAATATGGAATTACAACAAGAACGGGCCTTCACTGTGCTCCACTAGCTCATAAAACCATTGGCACTTACCCTACTGGTAGTCTAAGATTTGGAATTGGACCTTTTAACGATATTAAAGACATTAATTATACTATTAATTCTCTTAATACTATTATTAGAAAGGTGTGATCTTTTAATGGAAAGTATTCTAAGGAAAATTGATAAACTAGTTATCTTCTTTGTTTTGTATACTTTTATATTTGTAGTATTCTTTGGAACTATAGGTTATACGTTACCTTTTGTATTTGCACTTATTTTAGCCTTATTTCTTAAGATACCAACCAGTTATTTGATGAAGAAACTTAAAATTAAAAGTACTGTAGCTTCACTATTTACAACTACTGTATTCTTCACTACAATTGTTGTGCTACTAATCATAATAATTACTACCATAACTTCCGAATCAATACAACTGGCAAAAAGTGCTCAATCCTATGTATCTTCTAATAAAGATAACATACTTAGCTTTTTTAACAATCTTCAGGATTATTACAAAAATTTGGACCCAAGTATAATTAGTAATATTGAATCAAATATCACTAATTATATAACAAAAACCATAAACCTTAGTGTGGACATATCTACAAAGCTATTTTCTCAAACTTTAGGTTTTGTATCTGTTATACCTTATACCTTAATGGTTTTGTTATTCACTTTGCTTACTACTTACTTTTTTACAAAAGACTTATCTTCTTCAAGTAACAAAATCTTTGCTTTAATTCCCGAAAAGAATGAACATAGAGTACATTATATATATGATGAATCAAAAAAGATGCTTAAAAACTATCTTCTTTCTTATCTAATTATAATTACTATAACCTTTTTAGAAACATTAGTTGTTTTTTCCGTTTTTAAAGTCAAATATGCTGTAACACTAAGTATATTGTGTGGTCTCTTTGACTTGTTGCCTATCTTAGGAATAGGCGCAATATACATTCCTTCAATAATAATATTTTTTATATCTGGTAATTATGTAGCTGCTTTGGGGCTTTTAATATCTTACATAATTATAACCATTGTAAGACAAATCATAGAACCTAAGATTGTATCTACCTCACTAGGAATTCATCCAGTAGCAGTTCTTGCTTCTATATTCATAGGACTTAAAGCTAATGGAATCCTAGGCATGTTATTTTGTATGTTTTTCTTAGTTTTTTACAACATATTGAAAAAAGTTGAAGTTTTATAGAATAAAAAACCTCCTACATGGATAAAATCCAAATAGGAGGTTTTTTTATGGTAGATAAAGTTATTTTAGATTCAATGTCCCTTGATTGTACTTTTAAGTTACGAGATATTATAAGTGAATACATCTTACCCATAGCTAAATGCTCGCGTCCAATTGTTATATTATGTATTGGAACAGACAGGTCTACTGGCGATAGTTTAGGACCACTAGTAGGAAACAAGTTAAAATTTCTCTCTAGAAATAAAGTCCATATTTATGGTAGCCTTGAATGCCCTGTGCATGCTAAAAATTTATGTGAAACAATTGATGAAATTAATTATACCTACACTGACCCTTATATTATTGCAATTGATGCTTGCCTTGGAAGTTTGCAAAACGTAGGTAAAGTCATAGTTGAAGAAAAACCACTAAGCCCTGGTGCTGCCATGAATAAAGACTTACCTAAAGTAGGTAACCTAAGCATAACTGGAGTAGTTAACATATCTGGCGCCTTTGAGTTTATGGTTCTCCAAAACACAAGATTATATACTGTAATGGTACTTGCTGACGCTATCTCAAATGGTTTATATCATTCAATATTAAAAACTGTAGGCGGAAAGAAACTTAATTCCCTTTATAATGAACTGAGCATCAATGATGCAAAAGCATAATTTAATATCTTAAATAAAAATCCTAAGCTAGCCTTATGCTTTTCTTAGGATTTTTTACTTTTTTCTATATCTGTCTTTATTTATTTCACACCCTACCGATTTTTATGTACTATTACTGTTATATTGTATAGTTTGTACCTATTATTTAAGTAACTCAATATTATATAAAATATCTATTTTTAAAATATTGAACTATAAACTCTGTTACATAATATATATTCTATTTCATCAATAGTCTTGCTCCCACTATCAATAATTAAAGTCCCTTCCCTTTTTATATTGTTTTGCATGTTTAAATTTACAAGTCCACCATTTTTAAGATTGCATATTATTGCCTCACAATAAACATTATTATCCCTGTTATTTATAACTGTATAACCTCTTTTAACTAATTCCTCTTGCAGACATTGAAGCTCTTGTGAAACACATATTACCATAAAAAAACCTCCTTTGTTTTTAGTTTTCCACAAAAGAGATTTTTTATTACATCATTACTATATTATTTTATTGTTTTGACCTTATTTATTATTTTAATTTTACTTATTAGTGCTCTTTTACCTATAGCTTTATCTTTTTAACCCTATTGTCTGTCCTAGTACTTTCTTTTCTTCCTCAGACAAATCATACCTGGATATCCCCTTGTCTATTGGTTTTGCATAAGTAGTACTCTCATTTCTACCATAGATACTTGTTAATATAAAACCGTCATGCTTTCCATCAAGCAACGCTATTGAAAAACTTAAATCGCTTCCAACATCTTCAAAGGCCTTATATCTAATTATTGAAGTTTTTTGTACACACAAATTCAATTTTTCATGTATTTGCTCATACATTCTTTTCACACTTTCATTATCTTCTTTAACTTCATCAATTTTATCTAAGTATGATATAACCATCTCTTCTAAGTTTTTATTATTTGCACCTCTCATTAATTTTCTGTACTTAGTTTCTAATTTACTTAATGATATATGATTCATTATAACTGTTATAAGTAATATGATTACTAAGATTATAAGTGCTAATATTATATATACTTGTGCGCTATTTATAAAGCTAGTTATGCTCTGCATTATTAATTACATCCTCTCTACTATGTTTCACGTGAAACATTATTCATCATCTACGATGCTGCAATATTAACAACTTCAGAAGGAGATTAATACTCCCGTTCAAGTTTTGTCTTTGCTATGGCATGTACTTCCACTTAAAGGAAGTCGAATGCCTTCCTTCTGAAATGTCGTTATATGTTTAAAACCTCTAAGATTCTTTCAAAGTCTTCTTCTGAATAATACTCAATTTCTATTTTACCTTTATTTTTATTTTTTGAATTTATAAAAACCTTAGTTCCAAAGCAATTTTCTAACTTGTTCATTATATCTTTGTAGTATACATCATTCTGATTCTTATGTACCTTTTCCTTTTTTTCTGTTCCAACGCTCTTTACTAATCTTTCTGTTTGCCTTACATTGAGACTATCATCTATTACCATTTGGGCAATTTCATATTGAAGTTGTTTATCATTTAAACCTAATATTGCTCTTCCATGACCTTCAGAAATTACTTCATCAATTAAGTAATCTTGAACTCTCTCATCTAGATTTAATAATCTCATACAATTTGCTATTGCCGTTCTTGATTTTGAAACTTTTTTACTTATTTCTTCCTGAGTAAGATTAAAATCTACCAATAGCTTCTTATATGCTATTGCTTCTTCAATAGGATTTAGGTCTTCCCTTTGAATATTTTCTATTAATGATATTTCTAATACTTCCTTATTACTTATATTCATAACAATAGCGGGTATCTCAGAAAGTCCAATACTTCTAGCAGCTCTAAATCTTCTCTCGCCTGCTATAACTACATATATATCTTCTTCCTTATTCAGTATAATGGGTTGAATCACACCATGCTCTTTTATAGATTCAGCAAGCTCTGATATCTTTTCAGGGTCAAAGTTTTTCCTTGGCTGCTCTTTGTTAGCTTTAATTAAATTCATAGGTATTTTAAAAACTGAAGAATTCTCCTCTAAAATTTCCTCTTCCGGTATTAACGCTCCTAACCCTTTACCTAATCCAAACTTCTTACTCAAATTTTATCATCTCCTTGTCTATGTAAAAATTCATTTGCTAATGCCTCATAGGCCTCTGCACCCTTACATTTATCATCATACAACATAATTGGAAGTCCAAAACTTGGTGCTTCAGCTAATCTTATGTTTCTAGGTATAGTTGTATTGTAAACCTTATCGTTGAAATATTTCTTAACTTCTAATACAACTTCATTGCATAATTTTGTTCTGTTATCATACATACTTAAAATTATACCCTCTATTTCTAATTTTTTATTTAAAGATTTTTTAACTAGTTGTATAGTATTTACTAATTGTCCTACACCCTCTAATGCATAAAACTCACATTGAATAGGTGTAAGTACACTATTTGCAGCAGTTAGAGCATTTATAGTTAAAATTCCCAATGAAGGTGGACAATCTATGAAAATATAATCGAATTCACCCTCAATTTCTTTAAGCTTTTCTTTCAATGTATTTTCCCTGTTACTTTTGTTAATGAGTTCCACCTCTGCACCTGCAAGTTCCATTGTAGAAGGTACTAAATATAAGTTATTTACTAACTCACATTCTTTTATAGTGTCCCTAATAGAAACATCTGATGTTAGTAAATCATATATTGATAAATTGACTTTTTTCTTATCAAATCCTAACCCACTTGTAGTATTACCTTGAGGATCAATATCTATGGTTAAAACTTTCTTTCCTTGCATAGCTAAATAAGAACATAAGTTTATATTAGTAGTTGTTTTACCTACCCCACCCTTTTGATTAAAAATACATATGGTTTTCATGACTACACCTGCCCTTCATAATATTATTTATATTTATGTAATTAAACTTTGTTATATAGTTTATTATATATTAATTTATATAAAATAAGAAGCATAATGTTTCACGTGAAACATTATACTTCTTATAATTAATTTTTAGGTATTCTTATGGTTACCTCTATGCTATCTTCTAGTTCCTTAGACTTATACTCTGCATTTATACCATACTTATCAAAAACTTGTTTTATGGTGTTTATGTATACCCTCGGTGAGAAGATCCCTTTAATTTTCTTTTTTCCATCAACTGCTACTTCATCTCGACGTAATTTTAATAGTTCTTTTTCAATAAGATCTTCTGTGTTTTTAACATTTAAAGATTTATTAATTATTACTTTAAGTACTTTCTTTTGCAACTTCATATCTGGCAACTTTAATAAAGCTCTAGCATGTCTCTCTGTAAGTTTGTTTTCCACCAATACATTTGTAATTTCTTTATCTAATTTTAGTAACCTTAACTTATTAGCAATAGTAGATTGTTTCTTGCCTATTGTATGTGCTAATTGTTCTTGGGTATACGAATGATCCTGTATAAGATTATAGTAAGCTAAAGCTTCTTCTAAGAAATTTAAGTCTTCTCTTTGAAGGTTTTCTAGCAGGGCAATAGCTGCTGAATCCTTATCTGTAATATCAACAATAATTACTGGAACTTGCTGAAGCCCTATTTTTTTTGCCGCCCTTAATCTTCTCTCACCTGCAACTAACTCATATCTACTTTCACCACTTTTTCTAACCGTCAATGGCTGAATTATTCCATAAATTTTTATGGATTGAGATAGTTCCTCAATTGCCTCTTCGTTAAAGTGCTTTCTAGGCTGATAAACATTTGGAGAAATCAATTCTATGGATACATAATTTACATCATTTTGCATAATATACCATCCCTCAAGTTTTTTCCTGTTCTTTATTTTACCTTTTATTAACAATTCTCTGTTTTGATATTATTTCCTTCTTTTTCTTTATCTTTTCGTGCGACAAATTATATCACTATAAATTATAACACTACAATAAAGGACTTTTAGTAACCATACCAGCTTTTCTAGGATATTTTCTATTGGTTTCAGATATCTTTTTTATTATCACTAAGTTATGATTTAAGTCACTATCTTCTATTTGTACCTTTTCAATATGTTCTACTCGTCCACCAAGTATTTTAATTGCATTTTTTGATTGTTTAATTTCCTCTTCAACCGCAGGGCCTTTCATTGCAACAAAGTAACCTCCAACCTTAACATATGGAATGCAAAATTCGCTAAGAACTGTTAAATTAGCAACAGCTCTTGAAACAGCTACATCAAATCTCCCTCTATACTCTACTTCTTGAGCAAAATCTTCTGCTCTGCCGTGAATAGCTTTGATACCTTCTAGGTTAAGTTCTTTAATTACTTCATTTAAAAACTTAATTCTCTTGTTTAGTGAATCTAATAAAACTATATTAATTTCAGGCTTCATTATCTTCATAGGAATACCTGGAAACCCTCCTCCAGTACCTATGTCTATAACGTTTTTTGCATCCTTTAGCTTATCAAATTTAAATACCTTCATAGAATCAATAAAGTGTTTTTTTACTATTTCTTCGTCCTCTTTTATGGCAGTCAAATTTACTTTTTCATTCCATTCCTTTATAAGATCTTTATATCTCATAAATTGCCCATGTTTCTTTTCGTTATATTCAAGTCCTTCGTTATTACTGGCCTTGTTTAATATATTAAAGTACTCCAAAATTTCGCCCTCCTTTCACTATCTTACAATTTCCATGAATTTTTTTTATTGTTTATTAAGCCTATTTTGTTGCTCAATATATATCATTAAAACAGTCATATCTGCGGGTGATACCCCCGATATTCTAGAAGCTTGACCTATACTTTCAGGTTTTATTTTACCTAATTTTTGCATAGCTTCTATTCTTAATCCTTTTATATTATCATAGTTTATATCCATTGGGATAATCTTCTTCTCAAACTTTTTAAATTGTTGAATTTGTTCTAATTGTTTTTGGATATAACCTTCATATTTTGAGATAATATTGATTTGTTGCTGAATATATTTGTTTAACTCAGGTCTATCTGGATCCAATTTTCCAACTATATAATAATCGAGCTCGGATCTTTTTATAAGTTCATATAAGCTAATTGGTTTTTTAAGTGGTGTAGAATTCTTAGAAATTAAAAATTCCTCAACTTCTTTCTTGTTTGTAATTTGCAAATGCTTTATTCTCTCAATTTCCTCTTCAAGTTGTAGCTTCTTTTTCTTAAATATTTCGTATCTATGTTCATTAACCAAACCAATTCCATGTCCAATTTCAGTTAGCCT
Organism: Clostridium sp. CS001; assembly: GCF_020443565.1. Classification (GTDB taxonomy): domain Bacteria; phylum Bacillota; class Clostridia; order Clostridiales; family Clostridiaceae; genus Clostridium_AD. Next base: position 15,302 of record NZ_JAIZZN010000019.1, on the reverse strand, counting down.
TAAATCGGCATTATCTTGTCTTAATAGCAATCTATACTCCGCCCTTGAAGTCATCATCCTGTACGGTTCATTGGTTCCTTTAGTAACTAAATCATCGATTAATACCCCTATATATCCATCAGACCTTTCAATTATTAAAGGGTCCTTATTTTGAATACTAAGAGCAGCATTAATCCCTGCAATAAGACCTTGCGAGGCTGCTTCTTCATATCCCGAACTACCATTTATTTGTCCTGCTGAGAATAAACCTTTGATTTTTTTAAACTCCAAAGAGAGCTTTAACTCAGTTGAGTCTATACAATCATATTCTATGGCATAAGCCGTCCTCATAATTTCAACATTTTCAAGTCCAGGTACTGTTTTTAACACTGCCATTTGAATATCCTCTGGAAGTGAACTAGACATACCTTGAACATACATTTCATCTGTAGTCTCACCTTCAGGCTCTATAAATATCTGATGTCTTTCCTTATCTGCAAACCTCATTACTTTATCTTCAATAGATGGACAATATCTAGGACCCGTACTCTTAATTGATCCATTGTATAACGGAGACCTATGGATATTTTCTCTAATAACATTATGAGTATCTTCATTTGTATACGTTAGATAGCAATTTACTTGCTGGCGATCAACATCTCCACTTATAAAGGAAAATGGAACTACCTCTTCATCTCCACATTGCTCTTCCATTTTAGAAAAATCAACAGACCTCTTGTTTACTCTAGCTGGAGTTCCTGTTTTAAACCTTCTAAGTGTTATCCCTAATTCACTTAAGGATTTAGAAAGCTCATTTGCAGGCATTAATCCACTAGGGCCCTCATCATAAGTAAGATCTCCAATTATAACTTTTGATTTTAAGTATGTACCAGAAGCTATAACAACAGCTTTAGCATTAAAGTATGCACCATTTCTCGTAAGAACACCCTTAACCTCTCCATCTATAGCATCTATAGACACCACTTCTAATTGTCTTAAATATAAGTTTTCTTGTTTTTCTAATACACTCTTCATTCTTTGTGCATATGCATTTTTGTCAGCTTGAGCTCTCAGTGAGAACACAGCTGGCCCCTTTGATGTATTTAGCATCCTAGATTGTATATATGTATTATCAATATTTATTCCCATTTCTCCGCCAAGGGCATCTATTTCTCTTACCAAGTGCCCCTTGGCAGTCCCACCAATATTAGGGTTACACGACATTAAAGCCACGCTATCTAAATTTATAGCACAAATTAAAGTTTTAAAACCCATTCTTGCAGCTGCAAGACCTGCCTCACAACCAGCATGACCAGCACCTATTACTACAACATCAAAATTATCTGCAATGTACTTCATATTACCCCTACTTTCCTAAACAAAATTCTGAAAATATCTTATGTATAATATCTTCTTCTAAAGCCTCTCCTGTAATCTCACCTAAACTCATCCATGCATTTCGTATATCAATTGAAGCTAAATCTATAGCCGATGTGTATTCTAGTGCATTTAGAGACGTTTCCAAGTTTTCCTTTGCTCTTATTAATGACTCCTTGTGCCTACTATTAGTAACAAATATCCCTTCTGTTTTAACCTCACCATTAAAAAATAAGTCTTTTATATGATCTTTAACCTGATCTAATCCTTTGCCTGTTTTTACGGAGATATTAGTTATATATTTTGACTTTAAGTCTTTCAATTCTTCCTTCTCCATTTTACCATCTAAATCACTTTTATTTAATAGTACAATGTATCTTTTATCTTTAATATATTTAATAATTTCTCTATCTTCATTGCTTAATCTGTTACTTAAATCTAACATTAATATAACTAAATCAGCCTCATCTATCTTTTCTTTTGATTTTTCTACTCCTATTTTTTCAACTATGTCATCAGTTTCACGAATACCTGCAGTATCCACTATTTTAACTGGTATCCCTTCAATACTTATATACTCTTCTATGGCATCCCTTGTTGTTCCTGGTACATCAGTGACAATTGCTCTCTTTTCTTTTACAAGAGCGTTAAGCAGTGATGATTTTCCTACATTGGGTTTCCCAACTATAACAGTGCTTAATCCTTCCCTTAGAATCTTGCCTTCATCTGCAGTACTTAAAAGCGTATCTATTTCACCTATTATATTAGTAACATTTTCACTGACCTCTTGTGCAGTTACTTCTTCCATATCCTCTTCAGGATAATCAACAGTTGCTTCTATATGTGCAATCACACTAAGTAATTTGTTCCTTATAGTTTTTATTTCCCTGGAAATCGTACCTTCCGACTGCATAAGTGCTGCCTTCATGCTAAGATCAGTCTTTGCTCTTATTATATCTATAACAGCTTCTGCTTGACTTAAATCAATTCTACCGTTTAAAAATGCTCTTTTAGTAAATTCGCCTGGCGCAGCTATTCTTGCCCCCGCTCTAATAATCTCTTGTAGTATCCTATTGGTCCCAACTACTCCACCATGACAATTTATCTCAATTGTATCTTCAGCAGTAAAGCTTTTGGGTCCTTTCATATATGAAATAATAACCTCATCAAGCCTATTACCACTCTTATCAACAATATGACCATATCTCATGGTATACGATTTAAAATCATTAAGCTTTCTATTATTTTTACCTACAAATATACTATCTACTATATCTATAGATTTATCACCAGATACTCTGATTATAGATATGCCACCTTCGCCTATACTTGTTGCTATTGCAGCAATGGTATCAAATTCTTTCATTCAATAAGCCCTCCTATTTTTATGAGTATTTATTATTATATCCGTATTAAGTATATTATATCTAATTCATCCCTGTAAACTTAAAAAAAAAGCCCTTAGGCTTTCTTTAAATCAACTACAACTCTTCTATAGGGTTCATCACCTTCACTAAAGGTATAAATATATGAATCATTTTGAAGTGTAGAGTGTATTATTCTTCTTTCATAAGGGTTCATAGGTTCGAGTTTCAATACCCTACCACTAACTCTTACCTTATAGGCAATTTTTGATGCAAGTCTCTTTAAGGTTTCTTCCCTTTTTGCTCTATAATTTTCAGTATCTAATATAACTCTTCTATACTCTTCACTATGGTCTTTATTTACAACTAAACTTACAAGGTATTGAAGTGAGTCTAAAGTTTCTCCTCTATATCCTATTAATAGCCCCATGTTAGCTCCAATTAAATCAATCCTAATTTCATTGTTTTCTTCTTTAATTTTTACTTCTGCTTTCATATCCATGGACTGCAAAACTTCTGTAAGGAATGTTTTAGCTGCATCTAAAGAATTATTTTTAAGAGTAACTCTAATTTTAGCAGGTTTCACGCCTATAAGGTTTAAAAAACCTTTACTTCCTTCTTCGATAGTTTCAACTTCTATTTTATCTCTTGTAACATTTAATTCTGTCAATGCATTACTAATTGCATCTTCCACAGTCTTCCCCATGATTTCTATAATCTTCATATAGTAAGACACCCGCCTTTCTAAATATCAAAATTAGGCACTTATATTAAACTTTCTTTTTTGCAAACTCTGATTTATTAATAACTAAAGTTTGAATCACTTGTAATAAGTTATTTATTACCCAATAGAATACTAGTGCCCCTTTAAACTTAAGACTCATAAATCCCATAAATATAGCCATCCCAGTATTCATTGTTGATGTTTGTTTAGACTGAGCACTGTCTCCTGGTGGTTGCATAAGCTTAGATGAAAAGTATGTTGTAACAGTAGATAATACTGGTAATATATAATACGGATCAGGCTTTGCTAAATCACTCATCCATAAAAAACCTGCACCTTGCATATCTAAATTTTGAAAAACAGCATATAAAGCAAATAGAATAGGCATCTGTATAAGTAATGGTAAACACCCACCCATTGGATTTACTCCATTTTCCTTATAAAGCTTCATTACTTCTTGCTGAGCCTTTTGCGGATCACTTTTATATTTTTCTTGAACTTTCTTCATTTCTGGTTGAATAGCACCCATCTTAGCAGTTGACTTAGTTTGTTTAATACTTAAAGGCAACAAGACTAATTTTATTAGGATTGTAAAAAGAATTATTGTTAATCCAAATGATATATCAATATTTGGTATAACTGTATGTATGCCATTTTGCATAATATAAAACAACTTTTCAAGTGGTGCCGTTAAAAACTTTAAATTCAAATACAAAACCTCCTAGGTGGTTATTTAACAGGATCAAATCCACCCTTATTATAAGGATGACATCTAGCTATCCTCTTTATTCCCATAATGGAGCCTTTTACAGCTCCATACTTTTCTATTGCTTCTAAAGTATACTGTGAACATGTAGGGTAAAATATACAACACGGTCTTTTAAGCGGTGATATATATCTTCTATACGATTTGATTCCCAGTATAAGTATTTTTTTCATTATTAATTAAACCTGCCTTTTTAAGCAAATTCTTTAAAGCGCTTTCTATTTCTTTATAGTTTTTAGAATTAGAAGGGTTTCTTGCAATAAACACCAGATCGTATCCATTCTTTAACCCCTCATTGTTAAGCCTGTAACTTTCACTTATCAATCTTTTAACTCTGCTTCTAATTACGCTCTTTCCTACTTTTTTGCTTACAGAAATTCCGCATCTATTAATATTCTTACCATTTCTATAGATATACAATACTAATGATGCGTTAGAAAAAGATTTCCCTCTTCTATATACTGTTCTAAATTCAGTATTCTTTCTAATCCTATATTTCTTGACATCAATTGACTTATTCACCTTAATCGCCCTCTTCTCCGCAAATTGCAGAAAAAGGCCACATTAGCGGCCCTTATGCTGTCAATCTTTTTCTACCTTTTTGTCTTCTTCTTTGAAGAACATTTCTTCCAGAAGCACTTTTCATTCTTTTTCTAAACCCGTGCTCTTTCTTTCTTTGTCTCTTTTTAGGCTGGTAAGTCATAAACATATCTACTACACCCCCTTCTATTAATCTCTACATTATAGCAATCATCTTACAATCGCATATTTATAGTTTTACTATATGATTATATATTCACATCTCTTTAATGTCAAGATAAGCATTATTATTAATATTGTTGATATATTTTATATTTATATTCTTTTTTGTGGATAACTTCTTGAACACTGTGTTGTTTTTTGATATTATAGAACAAAGAACTGTTAATAACTTAGTTATAAGTAAAGTTATTCACAACTTGTGGACAAAACTGTGAATAACTATTGACATATTGTATAAAACTTATATTTACTTATACAGGTTTTGCTATATAAGTAGACTCATTTGGTATATAATATGTTAGTAACTTATTTTTTTATGCTGTTAATAATTTAATCCATCTTAAAACTAATAACATAGTTATAAACATGTGAATATTTTTAATGTCACTTGTCAACAGTTTATATTGTGTTAATTTGTTGTTTATAACTTTGTTTATATATTGTTTATTGTTACATAAAAAATATTTTTTTGATTTGAACTGGAGGATAGCACATGAACACCCAAATTAAAGATATCTGGGAAAAAACCTTGAACGTAATAAAAGGTGAACTTACCGAAGTTAGTTTTAATACTTGGATTAAAAGTATAGAACCTATGGTCTTAGATAATAATACTTTTAAATTAGGTGTTCCTAATAATTTTACAAAGGACATTCTTGAAAATAGATATAAGGATTTAATAATGAATGCTGTTAAATCTCTTACTTCTAAAACCTACAAAATAGAGTTTTTTATATTATCCGAGGAAGTAGCTGAAATTGAAACACCAAAAGCTAAAAAAGAAAATCAGCGGAATAATCAAATAGCTAATGATGAAATGCCTACAACCTTAAACCCAAAGTATACTTTTGATTCATTTGTCATTGGTAATAGTAATAGGTTCGCTCATGCTGCTTCTCTGGCTGTAGCTGAATCACCTGCAAAAGCATACAATCCACTCTTTATTTATGGTGGAGTTGGTCTTGGAAAAACACATTTAATGCATGCTATAGGTCATTACATATTAAATAACAACCCAAAATCTAAGGTTGTTTACGTTTCCTCTGAAAAATTTACAAATGAACTTATTAATTCTATTAAAGATGATAAGAATGTAGAGTTCAGAAACAAATACAGAAATGTAGATGTACTTCTAATTGATGATATTCAATTTATTGCCGGTAAAGAACGTACACAAGAAGAATTTTTTCATACATTTAATGATCTTCACGAAGCAAATAAGCAAATTATTCTATCTAGTGATAGACCACCTAAGGAAATACACACTTTAGAAGATAGATTACGTTCTAGATTTGAATGGGGTCTTATAGCCGATATTCAACCACCAGATTTTGAGACAAGAATTGCTATTTTGAAGAAGAAGGCGGATGTCGAAAACTTAAACATTCCAAATGAAGTAATGGTGTATATTGCCACCAAAATAAAATCTAATATAAGGGAACTAGAAGGTGCTCTTATTAGAATAGTAGCTTTTTCTTCACTAACTAATAAAGAAATTAGCGTAGACCTAGCTTCTGAAGCACTTAAAGATATTATTTCTAGCAGAAATTCAAAACAAGTAACTATTGAGCTAATACAAGACATAGTTTCTGGATATTTCAGTTTAAAAATTGAAGACTTTAAGTCCTCAAGGAGAACTAGAAACATATCATTCCCAAGACAAATCGCGATGTACTTATGCAGAAAACTTACGGATATGTCCCTTCCAAAAATCGGTGAAGAATTTGGGGGTAGAGATCATACCACTGTAATCCATGCCTGTGAAAAAATATCTACAAGTCTTAAAGAAGATGAGAACTTACAAGATACCATAGCAGAGCTAACTAAAAAGATAAGTCAGAAGTAATAAAAAACATTACTAACAAGTGTTGATACTATTTATATATAGTCCTGTGTACAAAATAATACATAAAACTTGACTGTTGATACTGTGGATAACTATGATTTTTTTTTGCATACATATCCACATTTATTGCCATGGAACATTGTTGCGTCTTAAAGCCTAGGATAGGTTACTAACATATCAACAGGCCCTACTACTATTACTACTAATTTTTTATTATTATCTTACCTATCTTTGATTAATTTCCCGTGTGGATAAGGAGGTCTTTTTTATATGAAATTTATATGTGAAAAAAATATATTACAAGAAGCAATATCAAATGTTCAAAAAGCAATTACTGGAAAATCAACTATGTCTATATTACTCGGAATACTTATAGTTGCTAAAAATGGTGAGGTTACCCTTATAGGATCTGACACTGATTTAAGTATTGAAGCTAAGATTAAGGCAGAAGTTGTAGAAGAGGGCAGCGTTGTTTTAGACTCTAAACTTTTTGGTGAAATAATAAGAAAGCTACCCAATAGCACCATAGAGATAACTTCAGCAGAAAATAATGCAATTAAAATAGTTTGCGAGAAATCCAATGCTACTATAATTCATATGAATAGCGATGACTATCCTAAGCTACCTAGTATTATAGAAAATATGGTTTTTTCAATATCTCAAAAGGTATTGAAGAATATGATGAGAGGTACTACCTTTGCAGTTGCTCAAGATGAAACAAGACCAATTCTTACAGGAGTGTTGTTTGAAATTAAAGATAGAAAACTTAATCTTGTATCACTAGATGGTTATAGAGTAGCTTTTAGAAGTGAAAGTGTTGATAGTGATTATAGTATAAATGCTGTAATTCCAGGTAAAACATTAAGTGAAGTATCAAAAATATTAGAAGAAACTGATGAATTCGTTAATATAACATTTACACCGAATCATATTTTATTTAACCTTGGAAAAACAAAAGTTGTTTCAAGATTACTAGAAGGTGAATTTATAAAATATAATTCAATAATACCAGAAGAATATAATTTAAAGATAACAGCTAAAAGATCTGAATTATTAAACTGCATAGAAAGAGCCTCCCTTATGGCAAAAGAGGGAAATACCAATCTAGTTAAATTTAATATAGAAGAAGATACCATGGTAATAACATCCAATTCTCAATTGGGAAAGTCTAGAGAGGAATTAAATATAATTTTGCAAGGAGAGCCTCTTCAAATTGCATTTAACTCTAAGTACTTAATTGAACTTCTTAAAATAATGGAAGAGGAAGAAATTATAATGGAGTTTTCTAGTGGAGTTAATCCTTGTGTAGTAAAAAACAAAGAAAAAGATAATTGTACGTATATGGTTTTACCAGTAAGAATAAGAGCGACGAATAATTAATAAATAATTTATTTATAATAATTTGAAAAAGAAGGTTTTAAAAATGAATGAGATAAAGATAGAAACAGATATAATAAAGTTAGATTCTTTTCTAAAATGGGCTGGTATAGCTAGTTTAGGATCTGAAGCAAAATTTTATATCAAAAATGAGGATATTAAATTAAATGGTGAAGTAGAAACTCAAAGAGGTAAGAAATTAGTTAAAGGTGACATCATTGAGTTTAACAATGAGTTTTATAAGATAGTTTAAAAATAAAATTATAAACTGTATATATGAATTCTATGATAAAAGGTACAATTAATTATTTATATATATATTAAATAATATAATAATATATATATGCTATAATCATAATAGGTGATAATATGCATGTAAAGTATTTACAGCTTAAGAATTTTAGAAATTATAATGAATTACTTATAGAATTGAATAAAGGTACTAATGTATTTGTAGGTGATAATGCACAGGGAAAGACAAATATTTTAGAGGCAATTTACTACTGTAGCTTAGCTAAGTCTCACAGGACAAATAGAGATAAGGAATTAATAAATTGGAATGGAACAGAAGCGTACATTAAGGTTTATGTATGTAAAACTAGATTAGATAAAAAAATAGAAATAAAGATTTTTAAAGAAGGTAAAAAAGGAATTAATATTAATTCTATAAAGGTTCAAAAGTTATCTGAACTCGTAGGAAGTTTTAATGTGATTATGTTTTCTCCTGAAGATTTAAATATTGTTAAGGAATCCCCATCATACAGACGGAAATTCTTAGATATAGAATTGTGTAAGTTAAGCAGCCGTTATTACTATAGTTTAACTCAATACAAGAAAATCCTCCTTGAGAGAAACCTGGCAATAAAGAAATGGAACACAAACATTGATATCATAGAGGTATATGATAAACAACTTAGTGAATTTGGTGCAATTATAATAAAAGACAGAATAACTTATATAGAGAAGTTAAATGAAAAAGGTAAGAAAATACACGGTGAGATAACTTCTAACAGTGAAGTTATAGACATAAAATATCTAACACCTATAAAGGATTTAGATAATATACAAGATAATTTATATTCCCTTTTGTGTAAAAACAGAAAACGTGACATAGAAACAAAAATCACATCAATAGGGCCACACAGAGATGATTTTTCTATAGATATAAATTCTATTGATGCTAGGATATTTGGATCTCAAGGCCAGCAGAGAACTTCAGTTTTAACTATTAAATTTTCGGCGCTTGCAATAATAAAAGAGCTGACAGGTGAATATCCTGTGTTATTACTTGATGATGTCCTGTCTGAGTTAGATACAAAAAGGCAAGAATATATATTAAGCTCTATAAAGGGAGTTCAAACGTTGATTACATGTACGGGGATTAATGATATAAGAAAACATTTAAATTCTGAAAGTAAGATATTCGAAGTTATGTCAGGTGAATTAAAAGAAATTACATAAGTTTAATCAATTTAGGATGAAGTAAAGAGGAGGATACCATATGTTTTTACATTTAGGAGAAAATGTAGTAGTACCTATAAACGATATTATAGGTATATTTGACATGGAAACTACTATGTATGGTTCGGACACCATACAATTTTTAAGAATGGCTGAGGAAGATGGCTTTGTAGAGAGAATAACTAAAAATGTTGCTAAATCATTTGTTATTGCTGAGGTAGATAAAAAAAGTAAGATATATATTTCGCCAATATCATCTTCAACATTATGCAAGAGAACAGAAATTGTATATTATGCGCTTTAGAGTAAGTTTAGGAGGATATACATGGATATAAATAATGTTTATGACGAAAGTCAAATACAAGTACTTGAAGGATTAGAAGCAGTAAGAAAAAGACCTGGTATGTATATAGGTAGCACTAGTATAAGAGGACTTCATCATCTAGTTTATGAGATTGTAGATAATAGTATAGATGAGGCAATGGCAGGTTTCTGTAGTAATATTAATGTTTTTATACACAAAGATAACTCTATAACAGTTGTAGATGATGGTAGAGGTATGCCAGTGGGAATACATCATAAAATGAAAATACCTACTGTAGAAGTTATAATGACTGTACTTCATGCAGGCGGTAAATTTGGTGGTGGAGCATATAAAGTGTCAGGTGGCCTTCATGGGGTTGGAGCATCTGTAGTTAATGCTTTGTCCGATGTTTGTGAAGTAGAAGTTAAAACTGGTGGAGACATATGGAAACAGACTTTTTCTAAGGGTAAAACTACTAGTACGCTTACGAAAATAGGAAAAACAGAAGAACATGGAACAAAAACATTCTTTATTCCTGATGCAGAAATTTTTGAGGAAATAGATTTTGATTATGAAATATTATCCCAAAGACTTAGGGAATTGGCATTCTTAAACAAAGGAATAAGAATAACCATTGAAGATGAAAGACAAGATAAGAAAGATGAGTTTTTTTACGAAGGAGGAATAAAATCCTTTGTAGATTATTTAAATAGAAATAAAGGCAAGATTCATAATGAACCGATATACATTGAGGGAAGTAAAGATGATTATATCGTTGAAATAGCATTCCAATACAATGATACATACACGGAAAATTTATTTTCTTTTGCTAATAACATAGATACCATAGAAGGTGGAACACATCTAGTTGGTTTTAAAACAGCGTTAACAAGAGTAGTAAATGATTATGCTAAAAAGTTTGGTTTCTTAAAAGAGAATGATAAAAACCTATCAGGTGAAGATGTACGTGAAGGTCTTACTGCTGTAATATCTATAAAGCTTACAGATCCTCAATTTGAAGGTCAAACAAAAACAAAGCTTGGAAATAGTGAAGTAAGAGGAATAGTTGATAGTATAGTTGGCGAAGCAATCAGCAATGTTCTAGAAGAAGACCCGCAACTTGGTAAAAACATAATAGAAAAATCATTGAATGCAGCAAGAGCTCGTGATGCAGCAAAAAAGGCAAGAGAACTTACAAGACGAAAATCTATACTAGAAAGTACTACTCTTCCAGGTAAGCTTGCAGATTGTGCTTCAAAAGATCCTTTAGAATGTGAAATATACCTAGTAGAGGGAGATTCAGCTGGCGGATCAGCAAAGCAAGGTAGAGATAGAAGATTCCAGGCTATACTTCCGCTTAAAGGAAAGATAATGAATGTTGAAAAACAAAGAATTGACAAGATACTAGCATCTGATGAAATTAGAAATATGATTACTGCTTTTGGTGCTGGCATAGGAAAAGACTTTGATGTAAAGAAAATTAGATATGATCGTATTATCATAATGACAGATGCGGATGTAGATGGAGCACATATTAGAACACTACTACTAACATTCTTCTACAGATACATGAAAGAATTAATAGAAGAAGGTCATGTATATGTAGCTCAACCTCCACTATATAAAGTTTCTAAAGGTAAGAAAGAGCAATATGCATATGATGATAAAGAACTTGAAAAAGTACTACTTGAAATAGGTGGAAAAGATAACAACACAGATATTCAAAGATACAAAGGTCTTGGTGAAATGGATGCACGTCAACTTTGGGATACAACAATGAATCCAGAGGAGCGAACTCTCCTTCAGGTAAATGTAGAGGATGCAATGGCAGCAGACGAAATATTTACTATTCTTATGGGTGATAAAGTAGAACCTCGAAGAGAGTTTATACATGAAAATGCTAAAAAGGTGCTTAACTTAGATATCTAGTTAAGATATTAAAGCAATTACCGTCACCTATGAAGTATAGTGGGATTACCTTTCCAAATGTAATTAAAATATTTTGTTTAAAGAGGTGTAACAGATGAGTAATGAGGGAAGAATTTTACCTATTGATATAAGAAAAGAAATGAAAAAATCATATATAGATTATGCAATGAGTGTTATCGTAAGTCGAGCGCTGCCGGACGTACGTGATGGACTTAAACCTGTCCATAGAAGAATATTATATTCTATGCATGAATTAGGTTTAACACCAGAAAAGGGATATAGAAAGTGTGCAAGAATTGTCGGTGACGTTTTAGGTAAATATCACCCACATGGTGATACTGCAGTATATGGAGCATTAGTTAGAATGGCTCAAGACTTTTCTCAAAGATGTACTTTGGTTGATGGTCATGGTAATTTTGGTTCTGTAGACGGTGATGGCGCAGCTGCTATGAGATATACAGAAGCTAAAATGAGTAAAATTACAACACAAATGCTTAGAGACATCAATAAAGAAACAGTAGATTACAAACCTAACTTTGATGGAGAAGAAAAAGAACCTATAGTACTGCCATCAAGGTTTCCCAATCTTTTAGTTAATGGATCAACAGGTATTGCAGTAGGTATGGCAACCAATATACCTCCGCACAACTTGATAGAAGTTATAGATGGGGTTTTAATGGTTATTGAAGACCCTGAAGTTACTATAAGTGATTTAATGACAAAAATAAAAGGACCAGACTTTCCTACAGCAGGAATTATTCTAGGAAGAGCAGGAATAAAAAGTGCCTATGAAACAGGAAGAGGAAGAATCCTTGTAAGAGCTAAAACAGATATAGAAGAAAATAAAGGTAGAAATTCAATAATAGTAACAGAACTGCCTTACCAAGTTAATAAGGCAAAACTTATAGAGGGTATTGCAGAGTTAGTAAAAGATAAGAAGATAGATGGAATATCAGACCTTAGAGATGAATCAGATAGAGAAGGTATGAGAATTGTTATAGAATTAAAAAGAGATGCAAATTCTAATATAGTATTAAATAGATTATTCAAACATACAAGGATGCAAGACACTTTTGGAGTTATAATGATTGCCCTTGTAAATGGAGAACCTCAAACCTTAAACTTGAAACAATGTTTAGTTCACTACTTGAACCATCAGAAAGAGGTAGTGGTAAGAAGAACTCAATTTGATCTTGATAAAGCATTAGCTAGAGCTCATATCTTAGAAGGACTAAAAATTGCATTAGACCACATTGATGAAGTAATTCGTTTAATAAGAGCAGCAAAAGGTATTAGTGAGGCTAAAGAGAACTTAATGAATGGGTTTAATTTGTCAGAAAAACAAGCTACTGCTATTGTTGAAATGAGACTTGGAAGACTTACAGGACTAGAAAGAGATAAAATTGAAGAAGAGTTTAACGAAATAATTAAATTAGTTAATTATTTAAGAGGGATTCTAGCTGATGAGTCAATACTTCTTAGCATAATTACTGAAGAACTTATAGAAATTAGAAATAAATATGGAGATACTAGAAGAACAGCAATAGAAAAAAATCCATATAGCATAGATGAGGAAGACTTAATCCAAGAGGAAGATGTTGTAATAACTCTAACTCATGCAGGATATATAAAGAGGCTTCCAGCTGATACTTACAGCGCTCAAAAAAGAGGGGGAAGGGGAATACAAGGTGTTACTACAAAAGAGGATGACTTTGTAGAACATATCTTTATAACCTCTACTCATAATAATCTTTTATTATTTACTAATAAGGGAAAAGCATTTAGATTAAAAGCATATGAAATTCCTGAAGGTGGAAGAACAGCTAAGGGTACAAATTTAGTAAATATAATACCTATAGGAAATGATGAAAAAATTCAAGCAGTTATATCTCTTAAAGAATTTACTGAAGATAATTATCTTATCATGGGAACAAAGCAGGGTTTAGTTAAGAAAACATCACTTGATAAGTATTCTTCTATAAGGAAGAATGGATTAAATGCAATTAACTTAAGAGAAGATGATGAATTAATTGGAGCAGCAATAACTACAGGAGATAGCGAAATGCTATTTGTTACAAGAAATGGTTACTCTATAAGATTTAGTGAAAAGAATGTACGTGGCATGGGAAGAACAGCTACTGGAGTTAAGGCATTAACCTTAAGACAAGAAGACATTGTAGTTTCTATGAATATTGTTACACCTGAAGAAGAGCTTTTAGTTATAAGTGAAAATGGCTTTGGAAAAAGAACTTTAGTTTCAGAGTACTCACTTCAATATAGAGGCGGTAAGGGGGTAATAACTTATAAGGTATCAGAGAAGACTGGTAAACTTGTAGGTGCTAGAGTAGTAAGAGATGGAGACGAAATAATACTTATAAACAGTAATGGTATTGTTATAAGATTAAATGTGTCCGGGATATCTACTACAAGTAGAAATACCATGGGAGTTACCTTAATGAAGAGTGGAGAAGGGGATAATATAGTTGCTATAGCTAAAATAAATTGTAGTGATGAAATTAATGCGGATGAAAACCTGATCCAAGAAGACATTGAAGGAAATTGCTCAAAGGATACTTATGAATTAGAGGCTACTAACGAAACAATAAACGAATTGCAACATGAAGAAGTAAATGAAATAGAAGATCAAACAATCAATGAAATAGAAGATTAAAGTATCAAGGCACTTATTTGAAATAATTTCGAATAAGTGCCTTTTTAAAAATTGAATCTAATTATATATTAAAGAATCTAATATACCTAACCTAGTGTATCTTTATCAGTAAGTAAGAGAAATATAAAGATATACTTAGATATATAAGGTTAAACTATAAAAAATAAGGCTTTCTCAAAATACGTTAGCAAATAGATTTGGTACAATACTCCTTGTCGTCACATGATGACAAAACAAATTGGTCTTTGAAAATTAAACAGAGAAATAGGTAAAGAAACGAAATAATATTTCGTTAAACCAGTTAATTACTTTAGCAAAAAGTAATTCTTAGTTGCAAGACTAAGAGAATTGTAATGAGCTTGCTAACCAGCCTAACAGTTGGCGCAGATTATAACATTTCAAATTAAAAAGTGTAAACTTTTAAATTGAGAGTTTGATCCTGGCTCAGGACGAACGCTGGCGGCGTGCCTAACACATGCAAGTCGAGCGATGAAACCCTTCGGGGTGGATTAGCGGCGGACGGGTGAGTAACACGTGGGTAACCTGCCTCAAAGAGGGGAATAGCCTTCCGAAAGGAAGATTAATACCGCATAATATGTTTTAATCGCATGATTTTAACATCAAAGGAGTAATCCGCTTTGAGATGGACCCGCGGCGCATTAGCTAGTTGGTGAGGTAACGGCTCACCAAGGCGACGATGCGTAGCCGACCTGAGAGGGTGATCGGCCACATTGGAACTGAG